>NZ_NSCM01000005.1 GCF_003287735.1 Photorhabdus bodei
ATAAAATTCGCCATGAATTGAAACAAAGTGTGCCGTTTTTCCCCGATATGAAGAACAAACCGACACAATCCCCCACCGCGCGTTGGGTGTTTCTGGCCTTTGAAGGGATCAGCACCTTTGAATTTCAAGAACATAAAATGGTGACAGGAATGCAATCTTACCACCATGAGCTTTTGAGTTTATTAGGCGTACAATATAAAGCGGTTTATTCCTGAATTAGGTGCGGAATGAAGGGTATATATTTGTTTCTTAAGCGTTACGCTTTAATCACATAATAACAACAAATTTAATATAAATAAAAATTACTGCTAATAACCTAACATTGCTTAAACAATATTATAATAAACAATCCAATTCAATTGGGTGGATTTTCTATTTTTATCGATGGATCAAATAGCTGAAACCAGATTGAATTTATTATTAAGTGATTTATATTACACGTAGCTATTTGGATTTCACTTTGCGCTGATTTCCACACCTGCTAATTCGTTAATATTACTCTAGCTATCATTCATTACAATTACTAACGTATTATGAATCACTAATAGATTTCCTGAATAAAAGGAGATAACTATCAATATCAGTCAAGACAAAAGACTCGGTTTATATACCCGTCATCTTTCAAGTTGCCTCTTTGTTGGCTGCACTCGCTCACCCAGGTCACATAGTTATCTATGCTCCCAAGGATTCACTCCCTTGCCGTCGCGATGCATCTTGAAATCCATAGGGTATAACTTTATAACTAAGGGTGCAAAATTTATAGGCAATCGTTATCGTGCAAAAAACTGACCCTTTTCACTCTTCGTTTATAAAACGTTTATAAAACGTGAGAATAATACAGTATCCGGACCAAAGAACATTATAGGCCCACTAGCAAAAATCATTTTAATTAAAAGATGCTATAGTTAACCATCAGGTTAAATACGTAAAATTATTTTTCACTGTCTATTCCAGGCAGCGAAACCAAAGAAAATATCTACTAATAATAATGTAATTTGTATTTTTAAAACATAACACCAACAGATCCAGGACAATAGAATGAACGGCATCACAACATCAGGGAAGGGAATGGATATCTCACTACTCCAGCGTAGCATGCCTGCCTTTAACGTTATAGAGCACCCCCAAGAAGGGATATATATCCTGCTCGAAGGTGAAATGACATGGCAGGACAGCACCAATACCTACGATATCTCCCACAATGAGCTGCTTTTTGTTCGTCGTGGCAGTTATGCAGCAAAAACGCGTAGCGATACTTGCAAACTACTCTGGTTGCCTCTGAGTACGACTTTCCTCCACGGGTTTCTGCAACGCTTTGGTACTCTGCTCAGTGAAGTCGAGCGGCACAACATGTCAACACCCGAATTAATTGCATTTACCTCATCCCCTTTGTTATCTCAAAGTATAAATGGGCTGGTCGATCTATTGGCTCATGATTATCCTACAGCGCTGGGTCAACTCAGAACAGAAGAACTGCTATTGTTATTAGCATTTGGAGAACAAGGTACTTTGCTCATGTCAGTATTACGACAATTGAGCAATCGCCAAGTGGAACGTTTACAGAGTTTTATGGAAAATCACTACCTTAAGGAGTGGAAACTCAGTGAATTCGCTAAAGAATTTGGTATGGGATTAACCACCTTCAAGGAGCTATTCCGTTCGGTATACGGAATATCACCACGCGCTTGGATCAGTGAACGCCGTATTCTTTATGCACATCAACTACTACTCAATAGCGAGATGAGTATTGTTAATATCTCGATGGAAGCAGGATTTTCCAGCCAATCCTACTTCACTCAAAGCTATCGGAGACGCTTTAATTGCACGCCCAGTCGAGCCAGGTATGGCAAAGAGTAACGATTGGCTAAAATAATCTGACGTTTTTTACAAGTTAACCGTTGGCCTGACAGATAAAATAAGGCCATCCCTAATTTAATCGACAAGAGTGACTAGCAGCAAGATGAGCATAGCATGAGCCAGCAAGACCATAATCAGACTCGAACCAGCATGTTTCTCGGCCGCAAGATCTCTGTCACGCAGTCGGGAATTCCACGCCGGGATCAATTACTCGGAAAATCATCGGCTATTCAGTATCAGAATAGAGACATTATCAATAGCCAACAGTTTATTTTATTACAACGTTTGCTACCCAGACATCTGCTGGAAAGCTTGATCAAGTCCGTCTGGTTTCGTAGACGGTTAAATTGCGGGCAAGCTTTGCGGCGTGATGACCTACAACAGCTCATTAGAGCGGCGGCGGAACCGGAATGTGACTGGAATAAGGTGCTGGGTGACCGCATAAACCTAGCTGACAGACATCTTTTACAGCACTGGGTATTACAGCCGCTATTTGACTGGTGGCTCCGTTTGTTGGAGCCAGAGATAGACTTCTGGTTCACTGAATTTGATCAGTTACAGATCCAAGAACGGCAACTGCGTGCTAAAGCGCATTTTTGGCAGCAAGCCGAAAGCGTCTCGTCTCAATGCCGGGAACAATATCATAAAGAGGTTACATCTTTGCAAGCAGCGCTTAATCAACGCAAGCAACTATTAGAAAAACGGCTGTTGACAACGGAAACCCAGGCTCGCGAAGCATGGCCCAACTGGTTTACTGGGCTAGATGCGCTCCAGACTGGCGGCGACCTAACCGCTTTTATGCCGGTTCCCGAAGCACTGTCATCCTGTTGGGCGTGGTTGACTACTTTAGAGCATGACACCGAGGAAGCTACTCACTTGAAAAAATGGCTTTGTGCCCATTTTCTGTGCCTGCCACAGGACAATTTTTACTGGCAATCGACGACCTAATTATTTAGAGGAAACATGCAAATTCTACTCAATCATTTGGCCAGTCACTTAGGCCAGAAGCCTTTTGTTTCCGATAGACAAGGGCATTACCATTTGCACATTGATAACTACAACCTGTTTTTTCGCCAACAGGGAACTGAACTTGTGTTATCCAGCCCGCTGAGCTGGCGCCATAACCCAAAAGATCCGTCAGGCGCTGAATTACTGAAAACACTATTGCAACAAGTTACGTGCTGGGGACGCCATGCTCCCCACGCACTGACCTTAGATGAATCAGAGAATCTTATTCTGGAAGCACGCCTTGACCTTGATAGTTTGGATATTCAAATACTGGAACAGATGCTAACTCTGCACATCGATCTACTGGAACAAATCATGGCTTTATTGTCGGAAACCCAATCCGCCCCTCAATGGAAACAGGCAATATGGCAACCATGAAACCATTCCAAAGGCTATGCCGTTCCCTACTGTTGTCGTTGAGTATCAGCGGTGTGATGCTCCCTTCTGCTTATAGCCAAGATCTGGATTGGTTTCCTGCGCCTTATAACTATCTGGCAAAAGGAGAAAGCTTGCGGGATGTACTGGTTAATTTCGGCGCCAACTATGAAGCATCAGTGGTTGTCAGCGACAAGGTGACCGATCAAGTTAACGGCCATTTTGAGCAGGACACTCCTCAGGAATTCCTGCAACATTTATCCTCTCTCTATAATCTGGTCTGGTACTACGACGGGAGTGTGCTTTATGTATTCAAAAACAGTGAAATACAATCGCGCTTGCTTAAACTTGAACGAACCAACGCAACGGAGTTACAGCAAGCCCTAAAACGTTCCGGTATTTGGGAGCCACGCTTTGGCTGGCGTCCTGATCCAGGCAACCAACTGGTTTACGTATCAGGCCCTCCTCGTTATCTTGAACTGGTTGATCAGACTACATCCGCACTGGAACAGCAGTCATTGCTGCGTAGCGAAAAAACGGGTGCCTTGACAGTGGAAATTTTCCCGCTCAAATACGCCTCAGTGGTCGATCGCAAGATCCAGTATCGTGATACCAGTATTGAGGCGCCGGGCATAGCCACCATTCTCTCCCGCCTGCTCAGTGATACCAATGTGACCGCTGTTACTGGTGAAGCATCTTCTTCTATGGGAGAAAGCTACTCAAGCCGTGCGGTCGTACAAGCAGAACCCTCCCTAAATGCCATCATTGTACGGGATAACCCGGAAAGGATGTCCATGTACGCCCATTTGATCAACGCACTGGATAAACCCTCCGCCCGGATTGAAGTTGCCCTTTCCATCGTCGACATCGACGCAAACAACCTTTCAGAACTGGGAGTTGACTGGCAAGTCGGAATCAACACCGGGCCTCGCCATATCATTGATATCACAACTTCTGCCAGGGAAAAAAGAGAGAGCAAAGAAAAAGGTGAAAACCTCGGTTCAGCCGCATTAGGGAGCCTGGTCGATCGCCGTGGCCTGGATTACCTGCTCGCCAAAATAACCTTGCTAGAGAGTAAAGGAAGCGCTCAGGTGATTTCCCGCCCAACGCTTTTAACGCAGGAGAATACACAAGCAGTCATTGACAACAATGAAACCTACTACGTGAAAGTTAATGGCGAACGGGTTGCCGAGCTTAAAAGCCTTACCTATGGCACTATGCTACGCATGATCCCCAGAGTCATCCAAGTAGGAGATTCTCCTGAAATCAGTTTAGACCTGCATATTGAGGATGGTAACCAGAAACCTAATAGCTCAGGACAGGATGGCATCCCGACTATCAGCCGAACCGTTGTCGATACCGTTGCCAGAGTTGGACATGGGCAAAGTCTGCTGATTGGTGGCATCTACCGCGACGAAATGAGTCAAATAACACGCAAGGTGCCATTTTTAGGCGATATCCCCTACCTGGGTGTCTTGTTTCGCAATACCAGTGAGCAAGTTCGGCGATCAGTACGGCTATTCATTATTGAGCCACGTCTGATTGATAGTGGGATAGCCCATTATCTGGCTCTTGGTAACGGACAAGATCTACGCCCTGGATTACTGGCAACACAGGATATCTCTAATCAGAGCTTATCGTTGGGTAAAGTTCTAGGGAGTGCACAGTGCCAACCATTATCCTCGGCTCGTCAAATACAAGAAACGCTACGGCAAGCGGGTAAAAGCTCGTTTTTAGACTCATGCCGAATGGGTAACACTTACGGATGGCGAGTCATTGAACAGCAATGTTCACTGAAAGAAACCTGGTGTGTTCGTGTACAAAATAAGGCGAATAGATGAGTTGGAAAATTCGCTTTTACCGCGGACTGAATAAAAGTATTGAGGTCAATTTAGCTGAGGGGCGTTTAGCCATCGGCTCAGACCCCCTACAGGCAGATATCGTTCTGGTGGATGAAGATGTTGCTCCTGTGCACCTGATCTTAGAAGTCGAACCAGACTCAATTCGCCTGTTGGAATGGGCCGGGGAAGTCGCACCAAGTCAGAATGGCGAACCGCTGTCACCGGGTGCGACATTGCAAGCGCTGGCCCGTCAGGAGGCTGGCCCGTTATTGTGGGCTTTTTGTGACCAACAACATATATTCCCAAACCAACTGGCTGAACCCGCGGTCACACCACAGCGTCCTGCCAGACAAAATCATAGTCGGGTAGCTGGTGGAATGTTGATACTTTGTCTGGTACTGGCACTTGGTTTCCTGGCGCTGCTTGGACATGAAGGATGGCAAAGAAGCAACATGTCCAACGGTATGGCCGAGCAAGAACTACGCCGTTTTCTCAGTAGTGATTCAGCCTATCGCCAGGTGAGAGTACAAATGATGCCCAATCACGGGCCGCCGTTGCTCAAAGGTTATGTGGCTCTCAACCACCAACGGCTGGCCCTGCAACAGTATCTCGATACCCACTCTCTCAGTTATCGGCTGGAGTTACGTACTATGGAAGAGTTACGTCAGGGGGTAGATTTCATTTTACAAAAATTAGGCTATGCCCAGATCCAAAGTAGCGATGGTAAACAACCCGGTTGGATCCGCCTTATAGGCGAAGTCACTGATACCAGCCAGCAATGGAACGATATCGAGTCACTACTCAAACGTGATGTTCCGGGTTTGCTTGGTATAGAAAACCAGACGCGGTTCACCGGTAACCACCTCAAGCGACTGGATATGTTATTAGCTAAACATGATTTACCTGACACGCTGACCTACAAGGATAAAAATGATCGTATCGAGTTCATAGGTCAACTGGATGAACACCAAACGCATAACTTCTACCGCTTACAACAGGTATTTAAGCAAGAGTTCGGCAACCAGCCGGCACTGGTATTACTGAATAATAAGCAGCTCACCCGCAATGATGAGCTCAATTTCGACGTCCGGGCCGTTTCTCTCGGACGTGTGCCCTATGTGGTACTCAAAAACAACCTGCGTTACCCGGTTGGAGCAACCACAGAAAACGGTTTAATCATCGAGGACATCCGTCAAGATGCGATTGTTATTACCAAGGGTAAGCAACAATTTATCGTCAAACTTAACAGGAGCCCAGCTTCATGATGACATCCCTGGAAGCACGACTGTTTGGTGCTGATCCCACTTATGTCAACGAAATGCAACATCGCCTTTCTCAGGCGCTGAACGATATCAAGCAACACCTGAGACGTGGCGGTTCCGTACAAGAATACCAACAATGGCAACTGGAGGCTGATGCCATCCAAGCCGCAATCACAATACTTAACACAACAGAAGGAGACCATCATGGCCCAAATTTTCACTTCCGCAACAACAGTTAATACCCTCGACAAGGTTGCTGATCAGTTAAAGACACAAGCTAACCAAGCCAACACAGACGTCAATGATGCAATCACCGAACTCAGCAAGGGTCCCGACAACCCAGCTCTGCTAGCTGATTTACAACACAAGATTAACAAATGGTCGGTCATCTACAACATTAACTCTACTGTCACCCGGTCCATGAAAGACCTGATGCAGGGAATATTACAGAAGATCTAATCATGACACGTTCACTCAAAGGACTACTGGCAGATATTGCTCTGGTTGGAAGCGGCCATCACTGCCATGACGAAGCCAATATTATTGCCGACTGGCTGATGTCAGACGAGGAAGGGCAAGAAGCCGCAAACCTGATTCGGCTCTCTTCTTTGACGAACCAAGGCAAATATCAACAGGCTCTGGATTTTGGCCGGGACCTTCCCTGGCCTAGTTTGGAACCTTGGTTAGCGTTGTGTGAATGGCGTCTGGGACTGGCATCAGCCCTAGAACAAAGACTGACGCGAATGGCTGGCAGTGACGATCCACAATTGCTCTCCTTCGTTGATGGCATGCGGGAACAACTGGCTCATGAATAGGATTGAAGGGCCATCCCATAACACCGTGCCGCAACCAACGGTACAGCCTTCGGTCAGCTCCAGGCACCAACTCAGCTTTGAGCAAACACTGGAAACCACGCCGGATCAGCAAATGCTGAAAGAGCGCCAACAACGCTGGCTACAGGGCGAATCGCTGGAAAACGTTTTAGGCGATTTTGATCCAGCAACACAGCGCCAAGTGACATGGCAGTGGTATCAAGCTTCAACATCTGATAAACAGCCCGCCCAACGTGCTCAGTTAGAAGACAAGCTGATCGCTCCGGTACAAGAGCGGCTATGGTCACAGTTTGGCGGCCTGACATTGCCCGTCAATCCGCCACTGGATATGCCAGAACTGAGAGCGATTGTTCGTGAATTCGCCCCTACGGGTCGACAACAGGAGACGGTTTTCCTCAAGGTACTTGGCAAGATTGAGACTATTCCGGGCAATGAGTACCTGAGTGACCTTATCCGGCAAGAGTTGAAAACACTGATCCCCCGTAACGGTATGGTGGATAACCTGATACGAAACTCACACAAACCTGATTTGGAAGAATAATGGATCAGCCACAACACAGTGAAACAGGGATAGACAACCTAAATAAACTCAACCTACCTCAAATTTGGAGGAATAATGGATCTACCACAGATAAGTGAGACACTGATAACCAGCCTGGATGAACTCAACACATCTCAGGCCAGTGCCGAAAATGTTGCGCATTTTGAACTTGCTATGTCCAATCAAGATCAGGGGATTGAAAGCAATCTGATCAATGAACTGGGTCAGCTCAGACAACAATTCACTCAGGCGAAACAGGAGCTGGAAGCACAGCTAGCAGTCCCTGGCAGTGATCCTAACAGCCTGATGCAAATGCAGTGGTCTCTAATGCGGATCACCCTGCAAGAAGAGCTGATTGCCAAAACGGTAGGACGACTCAATCAAAACATTGAAACCCTAATGAAAGCCCAGTGAGGAGCTGTGAAGAAACACTATATAATCTGCGTCATGCTCGCTGTCCTGATGCTAACTGGCTGTAAAATCGAACTCTACACCGGAGTTAGCCAAAAAGAAGGCAACGAAATGTTAGCCTTGCTCAGGGAAGCGGGCATTTCCTCTGATAAGCAGCCAGACAAAGATGGCAATATCAAGCTGTTAGTCGAAGAGTCTGATATCGCCCAAGCTGTTGAGGTACTCAAGCGTAAAGGATATCCACGGGAAAGCTTTTCCTCGTTACAAGATGTCTTCCCTAAAGACGGCCTTATCTCTTCACCAATAGAGGAGCGAGCACGGCTTAATTTCGCCAAAGCACAGGAGATTGCTCGAACACTTTCTGAGATCGATGGTGTACTGGTAGCACGGGTACATGTTGTTTTACCCGAGGAGCAAGACAGACTAGGTAAAAAACTATCGCCAGCCTCTTCCTCGGTGTTTATCAAGCACGCAGCGGATGTGCAACTCGACACTTACATTCCTCAGATCAAGCAACTGGTTAATAACAGCATTGAAGGGTTGAGTTATGATCGGATCAGTGTCGTATTAGTGCCCGCAGCGGGCGTGCGTCAGGTACCGCTGGCACCACGCTACTCCACGCTGTTCTCTATCCAAGTGACTGAAGAGTCACAGGGACGTCTGCTTGGAGTGTTGGTACTATTGTTAGCCTTATTATTTGTCAGTAATCTGGCGCAATTCCTGTGGCACCGAAGCAGGATGCAATAAATGGTAACCGCATTAACGCCTTATCAATTTCGGTTTTGCCCTGCCAGCTATATTCATTCTGACCATCTATTATCGGAATGGCTTGCAGTCTTATCTTCCCTACCTGAGTGGCGAAACTCTCCCAGGCTAAATGGGCTACTGCTGACCCAATTTGATCTACATGTGGATTATGAATTACCAACTGGATTGGGAAATATCGCCCTGTTAGAGCAATCGTGCTTAGAACAACTTCTTACCTGGCTAGGAGCTTTACTTCATGGGCAAGCTATTCGCCATTGTCTGATGGCGACAGAACTTCGCCACTTACATGACTCACTAGGAAAAGAGGGACATCGCTTCTGCTTAAATTATCTCGACATCATTATCGGCAACTGGCCGACTGGCTGGCAGCGCTCATTACCACCAGAAATTAATGCAAACTATTTTCGTACCAGTGCCTTACAGTTCTGGCTAACGGCGATGGAGCCTCCTCCTATTGATTTCGCTAAGCGCCTGAGCCTACGGCTTCCCGTTTATGAAAACCTCGCGGCCTGGCCTATCAGCCAGGCAGAACGACCGTTGGCACAAGCATTGTGTCTCAAATTGGCTAAGCAAGTGAACACAGAATGTTACCATTTATTAAAATAACGACAGAGCATCTTCAACTGTCTCCTGAACTCCAGATACTGCGTAAAGCGGACTATCAGACCTGCCTCAGTGCCAAATCTCTGCTTGAGGCTGCCCGGCTTCAGGCACAAGAAATTGAACATGACGCGCAGGCAGTGTATGAGCAACAAAAAGAGTTAGGTTGGCAAGCAGGCATTGATGCTGCCCGCGCAGAACAAGCTAACCTGATTCATCAAACCCAGTTGCAATGCCAACAATATTACCGGCAGGTGGAACAACAGATGAGCAATGTAGTATTGCAGGCTGTACGTAAAATCCTAAAGAATTATGACCAAGTTTCCCTCACCTTACAGATAGTTCGTGAGGCCCTGTCATTAGTCAGTAACCAGAAACAGGTTATCCTGCGCGTTAATCCTGAACAGGCCGCCACAGTTCGCGAACAAATATCACGGGTACACAAAGATTTCCCTGAAATCGGCTACTTAGAGATCACTGCTGATGAGCGTCTCGATCAAGGGGGCTGTATTTTAGAAACAGAAGTCGGGATCATTGATGCCAGTTTGGATAGCCAATTAGAAGCACTGATGTCAGCCATCAATAACCAATGGCAAAGTTGACGATGCCATCACGCCTCAAAGAGATAACCGGTTTTCGACGGAAAGTGAAAATTTCTTCTGCCGTTATTAATATTCTCTATTTCGACAAAACATTATGATTCACTCTACCTAATATCCAAGCGTATATCTCAAAAAAAACCACTTAAGGAGTGACCATTGTCTCCCATTTCAGGTATTAATCACCAAAGAATATTTCCTACCCAACAGCTCGATACCACAGCCGTTAATCAGCCACAGGGTGAACTATCAGGCAAATCCCTGAAAGTCTCTTCACCCAGACCAGGGTTGTTAGAGCGCCTCTCAGCGGCGATTCAACGCAATCTACCGGGCCACTCCATGCTCGATCGCCACTGACCACCGATGGCAAGAAGAATCAAGAGAGCCGCTTCTCGTTCAGCATGATAAAGGACCGAATTGTCCACTTTGCGGTAAGCACCACGTTAGGGAGTGTTCGAAATTCTGCAAGTAAGCACGGCGGCGAAATCACCTTCAAGTTCGCCCAGACCAAGGGGACCTTTCTGGATCAAATCATGAAACATAGTGACACCTCCGGCGGGGTTTGTGAATCCATATCAGCTCATTGGATAAGCGCTCATGCCAAAGGGGAAAGTGTCTTCGATCAGCTCTACGTAGGCGGCCAGAAAGGTCAATTCCATATCGACTCTCTGGTTTCCATCAAACAGTTACAGATGGATGGCATGGACCCCTATGCCGAACAAAGTCAAATAACGGAATCCTGGCTTAGTGAGAACGGCGTCCAACCACGAAGCCAGCTTGATACAAACGGCGAAACTGGCAGCAAAGGCACAAAAGATCTATTAAACGCTATCCTGGATACAGGTGATAAGGGATCAGGCTACAAGAAGATCAGCTTTGAAGGGCAGATGGCTGGACACACTGTAGCCGCCTATGTCGATGACCAGAAGGGTGTTACCTTCTTCGATCCTAACTTCGGCGAGTTCAACTTCCCGGATAAAACCTCATTCTCCAACTGGTTCTCTCAAGATTTCTGGTCCAAATCCATGTACAACAAGGAAATCGGGCTGGGACAAAATTTCTACGTTTCCAACTTCGAGCCTAAAACACGATGACACACGATTATCACCAGCTTATAGAAGCGCTGTTCTCTAAACTCGGAGTGCCCGAGCCCCCTACCGACGATGGTATCTACACTTTAGAAGTCGATGGACGTTTTCAGGTATTGATTGTCTGTTATCATGACAACTGGCTACAGTTGTTCTGCGAATTAGGGCCCGAAGTCAGTCATGCCAACAATCTTTTTGGGCAACATTGGCCGGCTCATGTCCAAGGTGATTTGGATGGACAAGCCATTTTGTGGTCACAACGCCCCTTGGTCGAAGTAGACGTAACTGAACTACAAGCTTGGTTAGAACGCTTTATTGATGATATTGAGCAACGCCTGACACCTAACACAACCCAACAGCCTAAAAATCTGCCGCCTTCCTTGATGCGGGTTTGATCGCTAAATACAAACCACTTCCGGGATATAAGTTCAATGGGAGCTTCAATATTTGCTCCTCTTTAAACTGCCAAGGCGAAATAATCAAACAAAGAGTTAAACAAAATACTGTTACCGCCATGCAAAAAAACCGCAATTAAGCGGTTTTTTACTGATTAACAACTTTAACTACTCAGGATATCACCTTCATCGCTATCGTAAAGTCGCTAATAGATTTAAGCAGTCAAATTAAATCAAGATAATACGATAACATTTGCTGCGGATGGGCCTTTAGCACCACTCTCAACAGAGAATGAAACTTCCTGACCTTCTTCCAGTGTTTTGAAATTATTACTCTGAATTGCAGAATAATGGACAAAAACATCTTTACTCCCATCTTTTGGGGAAATAAAGCCAAAACCTTTATCGTTGTTAAACCATTTTACTGAGCCAGTCATTGCATTAGACATAGAATTTTCCTTTAATTTTATTAAGTTGCCATAAGGCGTTATGAGGTCTGTTTTTCAGTTTTACTTATGGATACTAATTATAAGGAATTCGCAATGAAGTGGTATCGGGGATAACGCTAAATGGTGAACTGCTTTAACTTTCTTTTCATAAATAGGTCTGTACTTCCAAACCAGTGACGCTATTAAATCACATTGATTGGTCATTAGCAAATTTTAATTTCATTTATTTTTTTCTATTGGTGTTCTCCTTTATCCTAAATTTCGACTTTATCCATATTGCATGGCTTTATCATAGCCATAACTAACTGAATTATAAAAATACAATGCTCCGTAAAAATTTCATCGCTAATTAATGGAACGGTGGTAGAAACCGGGGACCAGATGAAATGTTTTGATTTTAGTTATGGAAAAGATACCTGCAACGGTAATCCGATTGGCACTATCACTATCTCTCTCAGAAATCCTAATTTACGATTATCTTAAAAAATAGATTAAAGGTGCGGCCTTAATATACAATGCCGTATCTCTCGGTATTAACCAGATCATCCCTACACCTATAAGGCTAAAGTGAATCAAACCCATTAGAAACCCCTCACACTTACCCATTTTCCCCCATTCGGCAACGCTTTCTATACTCCCAATCACCGCCTTTCCTCCTCACCCTGAGCGACGAGGTTTCTCGGAGGCTAATTGATGAAGCAAGAAGTCAATTAACGACACCGTGCCTCATCCGACATTCATTACTAACGAGATTCTCATTATCGGGTAATCACCTGTTTGTCATTCAAGAAATGGCGAAACAAAACGTGCACACCTGTGCAAGATTTTGCACGCCGCTTATTTATTGTTCGTATAAACCTGAACACACTTTCCTCAACCCGATAAGTAGAATTAATTAAATTTCAGTTAATTATAAAATATTCTTATTTAAATCCTGTGGTTGGCATACCTATTGCTAAACTTAAAGATAAGCGCTTATATCCATATATCATATATAGGGAATTAATATGAAAAATAAACTCATTAGTATACAACAAGTTATGGCACATTTTTATGACGGTATGACCATTATGGTTGGCGGTTTCATGGGCATAGGCACACCTCCCCGCTTAATCACCACATTACTGAACTCCGGTATCAAAGATCTGACCATCATTGCTAACGATACTGGCCGTATCGACGCCGGCATAGGCCCCCTTGTGGTTAATAACAGAGTGAAAAAAGTCATTACCTCACATATTGGCACTAATCCGGAAACCGGACGCAAAATGCTTGCTGGAGAAATAGAAGTGGAACTGGTTCCTTTGGGAACGTTGATCGAACGTATTCGCTGCGGCGGAGCCGGTCTGGGCGGATTCCTAACCCCAACCGGGGTAGGTACTGTTGTAGAAGAGGGAAAACAAAAAATCACCCTCAATGGAACAGACTATTTATTGGAACTCCCGCTACGTGCCGATCTCGCGTTGATTCAAGCTCATCTTGCCGATCATCATGGCAACCTCACCTACCAACTCAGTGCCCGAAATTTTAACCCAGTAATCGCCCTAGCGGCAGATATTACACTTGCCGAGCCGAGTGAACTGGTTGAAGTCGGTGAAATCGCACCAGACTGCGTGATAACACCTGGCGCATTGATCGACTACATCGTTTATCCAGGAGAAAATTAATAATGAATGCTCAACAAGTTATTGCCCACCGTGCTGCTCTCGAACTACAAGACGGCGATGTTGTTAATCTTGGCATCGGTATTCCCACGCAAGTCCCGAACTATCTGCCTGATCACATTCATATTACTCTCCAATCAGAAAACGGCATACTGGGCCTTGGACCTATTACAGAAATAGATCCCAATCTGGTCAATGCTGGCGGAAACCCCTGTGGCATCTTGCCCGGCGCTGCCATATTTGACAGTGCCCTCTCTTTTGCCCTTATTCGAGGCGGTCACGTCAATGCCTGTATTCTGGGGGGGCTGCAAGTTGACCAGCATGCCAACCTAGCCAGTTGGATGATACCGGGGAAAATGGTCCTTGGTATGGGAGGGGCAATGGATCTTGTCACCGGTGCACGTAAAGTCATCATTGCAATGAAACATTGCACCAAAGACGGTTCAGCAAAAATCCTCAAGCAGTGTACTCTGCCACTTACCGCCATCAATAAAGTCAGCATGATTGTCACTGAATTAGGTGTCTTCTGCTTTGAACAGGGTCAGTTAATCCTGAAAGAACATGCGCCAAATGTCACATTAGAGACTCTACGAGAAAAAACTGAAGCAGAATTTAGCATCGCACATGACCTCAAAGTCATGCCTGTACCGATATAGGAGAAATGAGCATAATTAGCAGAATCATTAACTGGTTTTATCAGTACTATCCTACCGTCCCACCAACCTAGACGGTTCAGATGTGAGGCAATGGCTGCTGAAATCTGCTAATTATTATCATTACTCATATTCTTCCCGCCAACTCATCATCATTATCAATAATCACATCAAGAAATTTGAAGATATTGGAATTACTGTAATTAAAACAAATAGCCACTCAAATATTAATAAAATGAAGTAATAATCCTTCAAGAACTGTCTCTTTATTCTAGATAAAGCATAGAATAATTATAATAAATACTCATTGAATTCTCATAAATTTGTATAGGCATTTTTATAAGAAGAATCTTAGCATTCTTATTTAACGAAACAGTTAACATATAATTGTAGTCACGTCAGCCCATTTAATATAGACGCATTCATGTAATCACATAATTTTTATAGTTTTTTCAATTATCACTGTAACTCTAATTCTTGGTAATATGAAGTTATAGAAATAGGCATAAAACAGAGTTTCATGATATAGAAAACATATTATTCATAACAAACTCAATATATTTTCTATTACTAAATAACCACGTCAAATAGTAGACTACTTAATAGAACTCAATCTATTTTGAACAATTTTGTCAATCGCTAAAAATAAAAAAATATACCGTACGTCTGACAGCCACCGCAGGAGGAAATATAAGTATAAATTTCACACATTAAATACAAATAGCTTTGATATATTTCCAGCTATAAAATGTTTAATTTTTTATTTCCGCCAATTACACAAAAATAGTTAACCTCATAAGATATAAGAATATTCCATTATTCTCATTCCTTACTAGACTATGATCGGCATGAGTTGGTAGGAATCATTTTTACAATAATTCAATATGTTAATTATAAAATAATATTATTTAATTTGAGGAAAGTATATGAGTCCCAAGAATGATTTTAAAGCTTTTTCTATTAGTAATAATGCTAACGTAGTAAGCCAGGAAGGGTATGAAACAAGCTCGGCTTTAAAGACTGGATTTCCACCAGAGAATATTACCACTCATTTACTCAACAAGGTATTGCGTCAATCTTCAACAATATCGTCTACAATAGCTAATTTTATCGCGACACAATATGGCAATGATGTTCTGGACGATGGGGATATAGTCAAACTCACTACTCAGTTAAATAAAGCCTTAGAAAAAAAGATTGCGACAGAAGTTCCAAGTGCTTCACTAACTCAGAAAGGAATTGTTCAACTCACAGATAAAACAGGCAACAGCAATTCACTTGCCGTCACTCAGAAACTTGTTTCTGATGTAAATGATAATGCTAACAACAGATTAGCAAAAAACCAAAATGGCGCAGACATTCTTGATAAAAACGCGTTTGTGAAAAATCTCGGCTTAGCAGAAACCGGCAATTTAGCTAAAAATGCGGTACCGAATAGTAGAAAAATTAATGGAAAAGCGTTAACCGGGGATATCAGTCTGAACGCTGGAGATGTGGGGGCATTTAAGCTTGGATTAACAGGAAACAACACTGTTAGTAATCAAGTCCCCTGGAATGCAAACACAGGATTATATGATTTACTGAATCCTGGAATAGATTCTTCGCATGTCGCTCATTTCAATAATGGCGTTGGAAGCTGCCCAGCTTTTCAATTGAAAGTGCTGTACAAAAACCGGGGAATTGCTTATCGCTCTGCCCGTGATAATTTTGGCTTTGAGGAAGATTGGACTGATATTTATACAACAAAAAATAAACCAACGGCAGCGGATGTGGGGGCATTTAAGCTCGGATTAACAGAAAGATACACTGTTAATAATCAGGTCCCTTGGAACGCAAACACAGGGTTATATGATTTGCTGAATCCTGGAATAGATTCTTCGCATATTGCTCATTTCAATAATGGCATTGGAAGCTGCCCCGCTTTTCAGTTGAAAGTGCTGTACAAAAACCGGGGAATTGCTTATCGCTCTGCCCGTGATAATTATGGTTTTGAGGAAGATTGGACTGATATTTATACAACAAAAAATAAACCAACGGCAGCGGATGTTGGGGCATATGCAAAATCCGAGGGATCTGAATTTATCCAAGCAAAACATATTAATCCAGCGAATATAAGTGATTTTACCGCATGGATAAAATCACTGCCGCTGGGCGGTCATGCACTTAGATTTGGAGAGAATCATGGTGGCATTGGATATCCGTGGTCATGCGGCTATGTAACAAGAATGTATGACACATGGGCGGGATTTGTCGCGCATTATGACCATGCAGATATTAGCTTTATCCATGGAAATGATGGGGGAGGAAATACAAAAGTTAGCCAACTTCGGACAGACAAAAATACACACTTCGACACTAACGGCATTCTCAGAGCATCCAGCCCAGTTGTAGATATTCATCCAGACGGAGCTTACGAGTTAACCAGCGAAGCTGAGGGAGTGACGGTTAAGCGTATAGATACAGGGAAATATCGTATCAGCGGCTGCAACGGTTTTGCCAAAGATGGCGCATGGGGAATTCACGGTGGAACTATCATCCCGGCAGACAGCAACGGGTTAAATCTTATTTGGGTGCGTGAATCGGTAGACACAACCAGCGGCGATATAACCATCGAATGTTACCATCGTCAAAATAAAGACGCTCCTGAATTTGCTCAAAATAAGCGTGTCAAAAGCGTAACTGCCACAGGAGAAATCGTTTATTACCATGATGCTGAGCCATGCGATATTCCAGACGGAAGAGTAATTAATATTCGTGTACAACTACCTGAGAAATCATAATAATGTAATCAGGATCAGGCTCCCTAAAAGGGAGCCTTAATTATCAAAGCAATTGTACTCTATCAGGCTTACTTACGACGCCAGCTTGTCCCTTGCGGCCCATCTTCCAGTTCAATGCCCATCTCATTTAACTGATTACGAGCAGAATCTGCCAGCGGCCAATCTTTATTTTTACGGGCATCATTACGCTGCTTAATCAGTGCTTCAATTTTCGCAATCTCTTCATCATCAGCCTGAATACCACGGTGCAGGAATTGTTCTGGCTGTTGTTGCAACAAACCTAAAATACCCGCCAGCTTGCGTAATTCAGCCGCTAAGCCATTCGCTGCATCCATATCTTCTGATTTTAAACGGTTGATTTCACGTACTATATCAAACAGTACCGAATAAGCCTCTGGCGTATTGAAATCATCATTCATTGCGTCAATGAAACGCGCCTCAAATACTTCGCCACCGGCCGGCTGTACAGAAGCATCTGTACCTCGCAGAGCTGTATAAAATCGTTCAAGTGCGGTACGAGCTTGCTTTAAGTTATCTTCTGTATAGTTAAGTTGACTGCGGTAATGGCCTGACAACAAGAAATAACGCACTGTCTCTGCATCGTAATATTCCAATACGTCACGGATAGTAAAGAAGTTGTTCAGCGATTTGGACATCTTCTCTTTATCTACCATCACCATCCCTGAATGCATCCAGTAATTCACATACGGACCATCATGGGCACAAGTAGATTGCGCAATTTCGTTTTCATGATGCGGAAACATCAGATCAGCGCCACCACCATGAATATCAAAATGATTACCTAGCTGTTTACTGTTCATGGCAGAACATTCAATATGCCAACCCGGACGGCCCGCTCCCCACGGCGATTCCCAACTTGGTTCCCCAGGCTTGGACATTTTCCACAATACGAAATCCATCGGGTTACGCTTAACATCAGCCACTTCCACTCGCGCCCCTGCTTGTAACTGGCTGAGATCTTGGCGGGAAAGCAATCCGTAATCCTGATCACTCTCGACAGAAAACATAACATCGCCATTATCTGCGACATAAGCATGATCACGTTTTATCAACGATTCAGTCAGCGCAATAATCTCCTGGATATGCCGGGTCGCACGAGGCTCCAGATCAGGGCGTAAGATATTCAGCGCATCAAAATCTTTATACATTTCTGCCAACATACGGCCAGTCAGATCATCACAACTTTCACTGTTTTCCGCCGCCCGTTTGATGATTTTGTCATCAACATCGGTCACATTGCGGACATAAGTTAAATCGTATCCCAGATAGCGCAGATAACGAGCAACCACATCAAAAGAAACAAAGGTTCTGCCATGACCAATATGGCACAGGTCATAAATCGTGATACCACACACGTACATCCCTACTTTCCCTGGATGAATTGGTTTAAATTCTTCTTTCTGACGGCTGAGGGTATTGAAAATTTTTAGCATCGAGATTTTCCGTAAATTCACTGTACGTGTGTTAAAAATAACGAATTGATAATCCTGGATTTATGTCCTTATCTCATCAATAAATGCTCGATATGGCATAATCCAATAGGATATTGAAACCTGATATTAAGCGCTTTGCAAGGTTAGCGATCAATATAGTCTACTGAAACTAATAGGTACTGACTCATTATGGTAGATGTGATATAAAAGCCGCCTGGTCCAAATGCCCTAACCGGGTTAATCAAAACTATTATTAGGATTTCAATTATGGTGACTTTCCATACCAATTTTGGCGATATTGTAATTAATACTTTCGCTGATAAAGCTCCTGTAACTGTTGAGAATTTCTTGAACTACTGCCGCAATAGCTTCTACGATAATACTATTTTCCACCGTGTTATTAACGGTTTCATGATTCAGGGTGGTGGATTTGAACCTGGTATGAAACAAAAGCCGACTGATGCAGCTATCAAAAACGAAGCCAATAACGGTCTGAAAAATAACCGTGGTACTTTGGCAATGGCCCGTACTAACGATCCACACTCAGCAACTGCACAATTCTTCATTAACGTGGTTGATAATGATTTCCTGAACTTCCGATCTGAGCGCCCTGATGGCTGGGGTTACTGCGTCTTTGCCGAAGTGGTCGAAGGTATGGATGTTGTTGATAAAATCAAAAGCGTTTCTACCGGTCGCAGCGGTATGCACCAAGATGTACCACTCGAAGATGTTATCATCGAAAAAGTGACTATCAGCGAATAACTCACTGAATATGTGCACACTTTTTATTGCGGATTTACATCTCAGCGAACATGAACCGGCAATCACTGCCGGTTTTCTGCGTTTCTTGCGTGAGGACGCCATTCAGGCAGATAGCCTCTATATTCTCGGCGATCTGTTCGATTACTGGATCGGCGATGATAACAACAACAACCCTCTCCACCGTGAAATCGCTAGCGCATTAAAAACTGTGCAACAACAAGGTGTTACCTGTTACTTTATTCACGGCAACCGTGACTTTCTACTCGGTTCGCGCTTTGCTAAAGAGAGTGGCATTATCTTGCTCCCACAGGAAAAAGTACTGGAACTGTACGGTAAACGAGTGCTTATTCTGCACGGCGATACCTTGTGTACTGATGACGAAGGTTATCAACGATATCGTAAGCGGGTTCATACCCCGTGGGTCCAACGTCTATTTCTACTGCTACCTCTGTCTATCCGTCAAAAAATTGCCGTAAAAATGCGAGCAAACAGCCAATCGGTCAACAGCAGAAAATCCGAAGCCATTATGGATGTAAACCAGCAAGCTGTTATTGACACTTTTGAGCGGTATCAAGCTGACTGGATGATTCACGGACACACCCACCGCCCTTTTGTACATGAAGTTCCTCTGCATGATAAAACCGTTCACCGTGGTGTACTTGGCGCATGGCATCATCAGGGATCGATGTTCAAAATAACGGATAAATCAATCGATCTTATCTCTTTCCCATTCTGATTAACCGAGAACACCCGATATACAGGTGTCACAACAAAAGTATAAAGTAACGCAATCGTTTTCCTTAGCTTGTGAGCATGATATGATCCGCGGCCTTAAAGCGTTATTTTCATTCTGGTGGACGTTAAAACACAGGAGCATTTGATTTATGATTGCCCAGCCTGATTTAGCAGGAATAACTCAACACAATGCCAAAATCGCCATTGTTATGGGTTCTAAAAGCGATTGGACGACTATGCAGCACGCGGCTGATATTCTCACTTCTCTTAATGTACCTTTTCATGTTGAAATTGTTTCTGCTCATCGTACACCCGATAAACTATTCAGTTTTGCCGAGCAAGCTGAACAAAATGGTTTTGATGTCATTATCGCTGGCGCCGGTGGCGCTGCTCATTTACCCGGCATGCTGGCGGCCAAAACGCTGGTACCGGTTCTCGGCGTACCCGTACAAAGCGCTGCACTGAATGGAGTAGATAGCCTCTACTCTATCGTACAGATGCCAAAAGGGATTCCTGTCGGCACGCTTGCGATTGGAAAAGCCGGCGCGGCAAACGCAGCCCTACTGGCCGCACAGATTCTGGCGCGTCATGATAAAAATTTACTGAAACGCCTTAGCCATTGGCGTGAAACACAAACTCAGGATGTACTCGATAATCCCGATCCACGGGAGGAAGCATGAAGCCAGTTTGTATATTAGGCAATGGTCAGCTCGGCCGCATGTTACGTCAAGCTGGTGAGCCTTTAGGTATCACGGTTTATCCTGTTGGCCTCGATGCGGAACCCGAAGCGGTTCCTTATCAGAATAGCGTTATTACCGCTGAAATTGAGCGCTGGCCGGAAACAGCGCTTACCCAAGAACTTGCCCGCCATAAGGCTTTCGCTAATCGAGATATCTTTCCCCGTCTGGCCGACCGTCTGCCGCAAAAACAGTTAATGGATAGCCTTGGTCTGGCAACGGCTCCGTGGCAATTACTCTCCGAGGCCAACCAATGGCCGCAATTATTCTCTGAACTCGGTAATTTCGTTATCGTTAAGCGCCGCATGGGTGGTTATGATGGCCGCGGGCAATGGCGTATTCGTCCCGGCGATGAAACAGCATTACCCGCCGATATTTATGGTGAATGTATTGCTGAACAAGCCATTCCTTTCTCCGGCGAAGTTTCACTGGTAGGTGCCCGCAATAAAAATGGCGATTGTGTGTTCTATCCCTTAACGCACAATTTGCATCAAGATGGCATTCTCCGTGCCAGTATTGTCTCTCCTCAGGAAAATGACCATTTACAGCATTATCATTTACAACAACAGGCCGAGAGTATGTTGTCAGCTATTATGCACGAGCTGAAATATATCGGCGTGATGGCGATGGAATGTTTTATTGTCGGTGACAATTTACTGATCAACGAACTCGCACCACGCGTTCACAACAGCGGTCACTGGACTCAGAACGGCGCATCTATCAGCCAATTTGAATTACATCTTCGCGCTATTCTGGATTTGCCCATGCCTCGACCAGAAGTCACTGCACCGTCAGTTATGATCAATTTGATTGGTACAGATATCAATACACAATGGCTCAGTTTGCCCTTGGTACATTTACATTGGTATGAGAAAGAAGTCCGTCCTGCACGTAAAGTGGGTCATCTTAATCTTTCTCACTTTGATAAAAATGAATTAAAAGATACATTGCAGAAACTTGTTCCCATGCTGCCCCCTGAATATCAGAGTGGCCTTGAATGGGCACAGGAAAAATTAATTTAACTAACGCCTAACACTAACGTTGTTTATTTATCGATCTTGTTATCTTGATTTGTATCCACAATAGTCCCACAGTAAGGATACAAATTAAGAGACAAAGAGGTACATATGAATACGGCTATATTAAAAGTTCGTGTTTCTGGAAAACTGAAAAATGCGATGGCACAAGCCGCCCGGGATAATAATTTGAATATGTCTAGCTTTGTCCGTCTGGTATTAACTAGAGCAACAAAAGAACACCATGTTCCTAATGCCACAACGCAGGCAGCGATCCATGAGCTGGAAAGTGGTGGCGGTACAAGTGTAGGTACCATAGATGAATTTTGGGACAAAATAATAGATGACAAACGTCCATCAAAATAATCAAACGTTTGTCATTTAATGGCCTGGGATTAATTGTGGAAGCGGAAGTAAATAATTTACCGCCCCACATTCCAGCTTATTTATATTACTTCAAACTTCAATTATCATATTGATCTATTAGCACTCATCGATCTGGATATTGTGTCCACAATCGTTCTCGTTGTTTGATCTATTTCATAATTAAGTAATTCACCAACTTTAATATTACTAAGATTGGTAGCCCTTAACGTTTCTGGAATTAAATTCAATTCTATGGTTTTGTTTTCTTCATTTATACCATTTATTGTCAAGCTACAACCATGTAACCCAATAAAACCTTTATGGAAAAAATATCTGATATTATCGCCAGGAATATTAATAACCAATCGATAAGTTTCACCAGTTTTAATAAAATTAACGACTTCTGCCACACCTTCAATATGCCCATATAGACTATGACCGCCATTTTCTTTATTCATTTGATGTGATCTTTCAATATTAACTTCATCCCCCACATTTAAAAACTTTAATGTGGTCACATCAGCCGTAAAATCTGATATATCAAACCAGACGATATCGTTCTCAAATTGGGTGACAGTCAGGCAAGTACCATTAATCGCAACACTGGCCCCCACAGAAACATCATCAAAGAAATGGTTATTATTACTGACGGTTAATGTACTAAACCCGTCTTTTTTATCAAGAGATAATACGCTTTCTTTGCCTTGCACAATTCCAGTATACATAATCACCCTCTTTTATTCATATTTAAGTAGAAACACCCTTGTTACATTAAGAGAATTTATGGTTTATACGAATATGTCTAATAAAAACTCATTAGCTCTATTAACCATATTTTCCTACCCCATATTTACAAAATATCTTTTATATACTTGATTTAAATCAAAATTTTAATAACACATTTAAAAGCCAATAAACTACTTTACCCTATTGTTTTTAATTATATCAAGCTTTTTGTGGAATGGATGATTTTTTACTATTAAATTGATAATTATCAAACATGAGTAAAAATAGAGTCGAAAATTATTTTTCTAACTTATGGAAACACTTTACCTTGAATATTTATCATTTAATTAAAAGCATATCATAATAAAACCACCAGCCAAAGAACTATAATTTACAACATTTCATTTACAATCTCTTTTTTATTAAACACAAATCAAACCAGTTATCATTTTAAACATCTATTATGTTTTTATTCCATGAAAAATACTTTAATTTATGTTTTAAAATCAAAGAAATAATTATTTAAATTCACAAATTATTTTGATGATACAAAAACAGACCCAATTTATTATTTTTATTTCTCATGGCTATTTCTCATTAAAAACTCAGATTAATTAAGGTAAATAAATTATAGATTTAAGTTAACTAAAATATAATTACACAAATATTTTCACAAAACCATTAATTAACAATATTTTTCCCAATTCTCAACACCAAGTTGAATAAACAACCTATCGCTAATTAAATAATCAATACATTACTAACACTGAAAAATGACTAAGGTTAGAATAATCTTATTTTTCTATACTATTCAACATTCATCAACAAAACCAAATATCCCTTTGACAAAACCTCTCCATTAGATCAATGCTATTACCATTAATTAGTCTGACAACATACGAAAAGGGAAACCCTCGTGTTATTTACCTGGAAAGCCCACGATACTAAAAACCGCCTACAGTTTTTTTCCGCCTTATGGTCCTCGTTTCCATCTTCTTACGCTATTTATCAAACAACAGCTTGGTATTGGATCAACACCAGATTAAAGAAAAGCGGATTACCTGCAATACTATTATTGCTACCGGCAATCAATCAAGCTCAGGCCAGTCATTTTGTTAATTTTCAATCGATTGATACCAGCCTTTATATACAATTTGAAAATCGAGTCGATCCCCAAAAAACCATTTCACCGATTTTAGAGGCTTTCGGCGACTACAGTGTTGGCGATATGTACGTCTATAGTATTTGGCAAAATTCACTGCAAGGTGATTACCAAGGTGATAAAAGCACCTACTATTATAAATTTGTCCCCAGAGTGAGCTTGAGTAAAGTCACTGGTAATGACATCTCTTTTGGGCCGGTAAAAGATATTCTGTTCGCTCAATGGATTGCCAAAACCAAGGGGATAGATTACGACTATTTCCCCGGTATCAGTATTGACTGGCAAGCTAGCTGGATTAGCTGGCTACGTACAATTTTTTATTTTGAGAATAATGCCAAAGGAAGCTGGAATGATCAGCGAATTCATATCGATTACGGCATTCCCTTCAATAATAGCTTAGGGGATTTCCGGGTTGTCGGGACTTTTGACTATACCTTAGGTTTACATGGGCAATCTGAAACTATCGATTTCAAACCAGAATTACATTACGATTTGGGAAAGCTCCTTGGTCATCAACCCGGTCATTTATGGACTGGCATTGTCCTGAACCCAATAAAAAATAAATACAAAATAAGAGATACCCCTTATTATCGAACGGATCAATTTAGTTATGGGGTCTTTATTCGATATAGTTTTTTCTGATATCGGAATAAAATATCAGAAATTTTCTGATGGCCTTTATCCTGATGGAGTCAAGATGCCCACTCAACATGACCAGTTCGGACGTACTTATCAGTGGCTCCTACTGATACTTTTGGGTTTGATTTACTTTCTGGTCACCGCAACCACATTTACTTCGCTAGGCGTTGTATTACCTAGCATGATCAAGGAATTACACTGGAGTTGGACGGATGCCGGTTTGGGGTTCACTTTACTGGGCTTGTCATGTGGGCTGTCCAGTTACCTTCCAGCGATGTTTATTCGTCGTACAGGCGTCCGCGCTACCTTAATTATCGGTACGCTTACCTTTATCACCAGTTTTTATATCCTCTATAACACCCACAGTATCGCGGCCTATTTTACCGGTACCACCCTACTAGGGATCGGCTTTAGTCTTATGGCAACGGTTCCCGGT
This sequence comes from Photorhabdus bodei, assembly GCF_003287735.1. Classification (GTDB taxonomy): domain Bacteria; phylum Pseudomonadota; class Gammaproteobacteria; order Enterobacterales; family Enterobacteriaceae; genus Photorhabdus; species Photorhabdus kayaii. The sequence goes on from NZ_NSCM01000005.1 coordinate 25,158, forward strand.
ACTTATGTCATTAGCCGACTTTTTAAAAAGCAGTCGTTGGCTTTTGGTATCTATTTCACTATCGGGGGATTAGGGGGCGTGGTCGGTCCGTGGATCTATTTCCTGGCAACAGTATTTTGGGAAAACTGGCGTATGCACTGGGCAATTTCCGGGATATCACTCACCTTGATCAGCTTATTAACCATTTTATTTATGCGCGAAGGTAAAAAGGAAAACGCCCACGCTGAAAGAATTAGCAAAAATCAACAAGACCAGCTCCCCTCCAATATCTATCGCACCAAGGAAATATGGAATGTCCGGCAAGCACTGCACACCTGGCAATTTTATGCCATTGCAGCCGCTTATACTGCTTTTTTACTGTGTGGGATAACCGTTAATAGTTTTGCGGTCGCCCATATTACTGAAAACGGATTCAGCGAATCTGTTGCTGCTTCCTCACTCAGTATTTTGGCTTTTATCAACGCATTCTCACGATTTGCAGGAGGCGCGGTTGGTGAATGGTTCGATCCCAAAAAAATGCTTATCGGCAGTCTGTCGATAATTATCTGTGGTCTTATCGCACTCAGTGCCACCACCTCATGGACATTTTTAATCTTGTTCACGTTGTGTATTGGCATCGGTTATGGCATGACTTTTCTGGCATCCAGTATATTGCTGTTCAATTATTTTGGGCGCACGCCTTATCTGGAACTGTTCTCGGTGATGAATCTGATCTCCACTATCGCCTGTATCGCCCCTTTTCTGGTGGGCGCAATTAAGGATTATTCAGGTAGTTTTACACCGGCATTTCTCATTATCGCCATACCGGTACTAACTATTTTGATTGTCACATTCATGATGCAACCACCTTCACAAATCGTGAAGAAATGTTCTGATGACAACACATTACTTAACTGAATTTAACAATAAAATGAACCTATACCCGTCATCTTTCAAGTTGCCTCTTTGTTGGCTGCACTCGCTCACCCCGGTCACATCGTTACCTATGCTCCCGGGGATTCTCTCCCTTGCCGTCGCGATGCATCTTGAAATCCATAGGGTATATAAGATATTCCTTACCACAGACAAACAAGGAATTAATCATGGCAAAGAAAGAATTCGGTGTATTTCTACCCATAGCGAAAGGTGGATGGATTATTTCCAAAAATACACCACCACTCGATGCTTCTTATCAGCAAAACCGTGAAGCGGCTATTCTGGCTGATCAAATTGGTTTGGATTTCATTATGTCAATGAGCAAATGGCATGGCTTTGGTGGTGAAACGGAACATTGGGGCTGTTCTCTGGAATCCGTTACCATGATGGCAGGTATTGCCGAAGTGACTCATCATGCCCGGCTTATCGCAACCATGCATGCCGGGCTGCATAATCCCGCCGTGGCAGCCAAAATGATTGCGACACTGGATCAAATTAGTCATGGACGCGCCGGGCTGAATATTGTCTCTGGCTCCTTCAAAGACGAATTTGAACAAATGGGGGAATGGGATAACAATTTAGATCACGATCAACGTTACGCAATGACCGAAGAGTGGACCCAATTGATCAAACGGCTTTGGAGTGAGAAGCAGGTTAATCATCAGGGGGATTACTTTAATTTCAAGAATTGTGTTTCTGAACCTAAACCTGTTTCCGTTCCGCGCCCTTATTTGGTCTGTGCCGGTCAATCAGAATGTGGGCTACGTTTTAGTGTGCGTAACACCGATGTGTGTTTCATTGGTGGTAAAGATGAAGAAGAAACGCGACAAATTAGTCTGATGGCTAAACGTCTTGCAGCCGAATACGGTACAACTACCAAAACCTTTTGTATGTGTACGATTATTTGCGCTGAAACAGATGAAGAAGCTGAAACGCTGGCTGAATTCTATCGTGATGGCCTGGATATAGACGCAGTTAAAAACATGATGCACAGTTTTGGCGTCGATATTGGCGGAAAAAGCAATGCGATGGTTGAAAGATCCCAAAATGCTTTTATGACCCACACAGCTATCGGCAACCCGGAAACATGTTGTAAACAATTGTCAGATTTACTCCGTGAATGCGAACTGGACGGGGTTATGTTGATCTTCCCTGATTATGTTAAGGGGTTGACCACTTTCGGCGAGAAAATATTGCCACAACTTAGAGTCGAATTTATCTAAACAACGATAATAGGACAATAAGCCAGGGAATGGGTTCATCACATCTCGACGAGCGATTACCCATTCCCTGAATGTCTGCAAATATCGCCCTTCTATCCCTGAACCCGCCGGTATAATCCCGTACCCCGTAACAACCGGAGCCCTAACCAACTCCCACACAATGAAAGTAACAAGCTGCTGATTATTGGTAATAACAGCCACATCTGCCATTCTGGTTGCCACGGAAAATCAAATACCTTGGTCTGCAATAACCAAAGCGCAACTTCAGCGCCAAGTGCCGCAGTAAAACCCGCCATTAATCCAAGCAAAGCAAATTCACTCCACAGCGTACGACGCAGTAACTGTTTACTGGCTCCCAAGGTGCGGTAAACCACTAGTTCAAGTTGCCGTTGATGCATCCCTACCTGAACCTGTGCCAATAGCAATAATGCGCCACAAACCATGACCAACCCAACCATGACCTCCAATGCCTTACTGACCTGCTGCAAAATACCCTGAATTTGCTTAATCATCACGCCGGTATCAAGTAGGCTCAAGGTTGGAAACTGACGATTAAGATCCGTCAGAAGGCGACCCTCTCCCTCATAATGGAAACTGGTCAACCAGGTTTGCTGCTGATTCTCTAATGCTTGTTTCGGGAAAATAAACAAGAAATTTGGCCGCAAACTTTCCCAATCCACCAGTCGAATACTGCTAACTATGGCACTGAATTGCTGCGTATCACCACTAAATGTTAGCTTATCGCCGATTTTGATTGCCAAACGCTCAGCAAGACCCTGCTCAATGGAGACCTCATCCGCCTTTGGCGGCCAGTAACCTGCAACCAAGGTATTAAACGGGGGTAACTCCTCTTTCCATGTCAGGTTCAATTCCCGCTGCACCGTGTTGCTATCCGATTCTTTGGCCTCTGCCCACGCGATGGCTGACCGACCATTAATTTCCGTCAAGCGAGCCAATACCACTGGATAGAATGCCGTAGGTTTAACCTGATACTGAGCCAGCAAATGTTCTACTTGTGGAATTTGCTGTCCAGTCATATTAATCAGAAAATAGTTTGGACTGTCCGATGGCAATTGGTGCTGCCAACGGTCAAGCAAGTCTCCTCGGACCACCAGCAACAAAGCAAATAACATAAATGATAAAGAGAAAGCCGCCAATTGAGCTACTGTTTGAAACGGCTGCCGCAGTAGTCGATTAACCGCCAGACGAAAACTGAGTTGGCGGAGTTTCAAATGACGTAATAACCACAATCCTCCCCAACCAAACACGGCTAGTAATAGCGCAACCATCATCATGCCTGCAAGTAACGCCCATAACATGGGCTTGGTGCCAACTAACAGACTCAGCCCACTAATGACCACCAATACCGCCAACGGCAAGTAATAACGCAACGGCCAGATAGGCGCGATAATATCATCACGCAGCACCCGTGATGGTTGGGTTGCCATTAACTGCTTGTACGGACGTATTCCCACCAGTAAGGCGATAACAGATAACGCGCCTAACGCCCATATCCACGGCCAGAATCCGGCTTGCGGCAACATCTTCGGTAACATGGGCGCCAAAATCTGTACGAGCAGATATTCAAACATCAATCCCAGAAGCGTCCCCACTAACGCTGCCGCAATTAATATCGCTAGCCATTGACCAATCACCCATTTACGCAACGCCCAACGCCCGGCACCCAGTGTTTTTAGTACTGCAATTAAATCATGGCGGCTACGGCAATAGTGGGTCATTGATACCGCTACCGCGGCGACAGCGAGTAATAACGTTAGCAAAGCCGATAACAACAAGAATTGCTGTGCCCTTTCAATAGATTTTGCGAGCGCTCCACTATCTTGTTTCAAGGTATACCAGCGCTGATCAGCTTTAAGTTGGGGATCAATGAGCTGCTGATACTGATAAACCGCTTCTTTATCACCCGAAAACATATAACGATAAGTCAGACGGCTACCCGGCTGAATCGCCCCGGTAGATTGCGCATCATCAAGATTGATCAAAATCCTTGGTGCAATCTGAAAGGGATTGAAACCACTGTCCGGTTCCTGAATTAATTCTCCACTCACTTTAAGCGTGGTATCACCGACATCCAGATTATCGCCAATTTTGATTTTCAACAGTTCAAGCAAACGAGGCGCAACCAGTGCTGTTCCTTTTTCCGCTTTCAAACCCGGTGGATGGGTTTCCAGCTCACCATATAATGGATAGTCATGGTCCGCGGCTTTTACATTAGCAAGTTGAGGAATATCCCCGGCATAAGTCATTGTGGTGAAAGAGAGCTGGCGACTCAACTTTAATCCCAGACTTTTCGCCTGCTGTAACCATCCGTCATCTACGGGATAAGCCGCACGCAGGACTAAATCACCCGCCAGAAAATCCCGACTCTGATAATGAACACTTTGATCAATCCGATCACTGATCCTTCCCAGCGCCAGCACACAAGCCACCGCCAACGTAAGCGATAACCAGACAATCAATAAAGAAGGGGTGCGCCATTCGCGCCAAAACCAACGCCAAATCATCTTTCTTCCCTCAATTTGCCATCAACTAACCGCAAACAACGTTGACAACGAGCCGCAAGCTGGCTGTCATGAGTCACCAGAATTAATGTCGTGGCGTAATCACGATTGAGAGAAAACAGTAAATCAGCAATCCGATCACCGGTTTGCCGATCCAAATTACCTGTCGGCTCATCAGCAAACAGAATTTTAGGTTGGCTGCTGAATGCCCGCGCCAATGCCACCCTCTGTTGCTCACCACCAGAAAGTTGTGCCGGCATATGTTTCAAACGTTTTCCCAATCCCAATTGTTCGAGCAATTCAACCGCTTGTTTCCTGCTATTCTGTTCAGATTCACCACGCAATAAAGCAGGAAGCTGGACATTTTCCAATGCGTTTAACGTCGGAATTAACATAAATGATTGAAAGACAAAACCGACATTTTCAGCTCGCAGTTGCGCCCGCTGCTCCTCATTCATCTGGCTTAAATTATGCCCTAGCAGCCGAACCTCACCGTCACTGCCATCATCCAACCCGGCAATAATGCCAAGCAATGTGGATTTACCCGAACCCGATTCCCCCACTAAAGCGATAGTCTGTGCCGACTCGACAACCAACTCGACTCCCTGCAATATAGTGATCTTATTTTCTCCCTGACCAACGTGCTTACTAAGATGCTGAACTTCAAGAATACTCCCCGTTACCATTTACTTTTCCTTTTATTAGTGATGCTATTTAGCGCCAGAGCGACCGCGACTGATACCCTTCTGATTCTCGGTGATAGCCTTAGCGCCGGTTACCATCTGCCTATTGAGCAGTCATGGCCTGCTTTGATGGAAAAAAAGTGGCGGAAATCCGGTAATAAAATCACGGTCATCAATGGCAGTATCAGCGGTAATACCGCCGCTCAAGGTCTTGAGCGGCTGCCTGAATTACTTAAACAACATAAACCCCGTTGGGTCCTGATAGAACTGGGCGCCAACGATGGACTACGCGGTTTTCCCCCACAACAAACAGAGCAAGATCTGCAACAGATCATTACGTTAGTGAAACAAGCCAATATTCAGCCTCTATTGATGCAGATCCGTCTGCCGCCAAACTATGGGCGCCGTTATACCGAATCTTTTGCCAAGATTTACCCCAAACTGGCAGAACACAATCAAATCCCCCTGCTTCCGTTTTATATGGAACAAGTCGCTATTAAACCGGAGTGGGTGCAACAAGATGGATTACATCCTAATCTGGCAGCCCAACCCTTTATCGCCGATTGGATGTCTGACACACTATCAGCACATCTTAATTATTCTTAAGTAGTAAACTATTAGTTTCAACAAATTGATGTCTATAAGCAGGTAAAGTTATGCAAAAGTCCGTTCTTATCACCGGCTGTTCCAGTGGAATTGGTCTGGTGGCGGCCAAAACACTACATCAGCGGGGCTATAGAGTATTAGCAGCCTGCCGGAAACCCGCAGATTTACAACATATGCGCGAGTTAGGACTGGAACCTATCCAATTGGATCTTGATGACAAAATGAGTGTGGAGCGCGCCGCCGCCGAGGTCATCAGGCTCACCAATGGCCGTCTTTACGGGCTGTTTAATAACGGCGGCTTTGGTATTTATGGCCCATTAAATACAATCAGTCGTGAACAACTGGAACAGCAATTCTCTACTAATCTATTTGGTACTCATCAACTTACCTGCTTATTACTTCCAGCAATGCAACTTCATGGTGAAGGCCGTATTATCCAAACCAGTTCAGTGATGGGATTGATTTCAACCCCAGGCCGCGGTGCTTACTCCGCCAGTAAATATGCCTTGGAAGCATGGTCAGACGCATTAAGAATGGAATTATCCGGAACAGGAATTAAAGCTTGTCTGATTGTCCCTGGCCCGATAAAAACACGTTTCGCAGAAAACGTGAATCAAACGCAAAGCGATAAACCTGTCAGAAACCCCAGGATCGCCCGCCATTTTACCCTAACCCCCGAAGCCGTTGTGCGCAAACTGATTCATGCTCTGGAAAGTCCAAACCCCAAATTACGTTATCCAGTAACTTGGATAACCCACGCAGTTACTATTATGCGCCGGATTTTACCAGGAAGAGTAATGGATAAAATACTGAGTAAGCAGAGTGGTACAACTTGAAAGTTAAGAAAATAACCTTAATCTATTTAATCATACCCTGCGACAACCAAATTTAAGAGACTAATTATATGTTACCAACTTCTACTGGAATTAATGTTAACGAAAGCAATCTACATCAAACCGTTGAACAGTCTATGACTGTACCTGTTTTATTTTATTTTTGGTCTGAACGTAGTTCTCATTGTCAAGAATTAGGCATAATATTGGATAAACTGGCAGCAGAATATGCAAATCAATTCATATTGGCAAAAGTGGATTGCGATAAAGAGCAAATGGTCGCGGCACAGTTTGGCTTACGCGCCATTCCTACGGTTTATATTATGCAACAAGGCCAACCGGTAGATGGTTTTCAAGGGCCACAACCTGAAACAGTTATTAGAGAGATGCTTGCCCGCGTATTACCCAAGCCGGAAGAGTTGAAAGTCGCTCAGGCAGAGGAACTTATCGCCGAAGGAAAACATCAGGAAGCACTACCGTTATTGAAAGAAGCCTGGCAATTAGCGCCCAAAAACAGTGCAATTGCACTTATGTTGACCAAAGTGCAAATTATGCTCAATAATATAGAAGAAGCCCAGGAAATTCTGAGTCTTATTCCATTACAGGATCAAGACACTCATTATCACAGTTTACTGGCTCAAATTGAGTTACAAAAGCAAGCGGCGGATACACCAGAGATCCAACAATTGCAGCAAGAATTCGCCATTCAACCGGAAAATGCAGAGCTGGCTGTTAAGCTCGCGCTGAAACTGCACGAAGTCAACCGTAATGAAGAAGCTCTGGAATTATTACTCAGCTTCCTGAAAAAGGACCTTTCTGCTGCCAACGGTGCGGTACGGAAAACAATGATGGATATTATGTCTGCAATGGGGACCGGTAATACCTTAGCTTCGAAATACCGTCGCCAGGTTTACTCGCTGCTTTACTGATTTATTTAATTGTAAGGAATTGCTATGGATTTATTCGCTTTTGGTGCCGTACCCATTCTGATATTTATTGCGGTGGTTATCGTCTTTACTTGCGTAAAAACAGTGCCACAAGGCTATCAATGGACGGTAGAACGTTTCGGCCGTTATACCCGAACTTTATTACCAGGTTTGCATATTATCGTCCCTTTTATCGATCGCATTGGCCGTAAAATTAACATGATGGAACAAGTGTTGGATATTCCTTCACAGGAAGTGATTTCCCGCGATAACGCCAATGTTACTATTGATGCAGTCTGCTTTATTCAGGTTGTCGATCCTGTTCGGGCTGCTTATGAAGTCAGCAACCTTGAACTATCCATTATCAATCTGACGATGACCAACTTCCGTACCGTTTTGGGTTCAATGGAATTGGATGAAATGCTGTCGCAGCGTGATTCTATCAACAGTCGTCTATTACATATTGTTGATGAAGCCACTAACCCGTGGGGAGTGAAAATTACCCGTATTGAAATCCGTGATGTGCGTCCACCAAAAGAGTTGATCTCTGCCATGAACGCCCAGATGAAAGCAGAACGTACAAAACGTGCTGATATTCTGGAAGCAGAAGGTATCCGTCAAGCGGCTATTTTGAAAGCAGAAGGAGAAAAACAGTCTCAAATTCTAAAAGCAGAAGGGGAACGTCAATCGGCATTTCTCCAGGCAGAAGCACGTGAACGTGCCGCCGAAGCGGAAGCTCGCGCAACTAAAATGGTGTCCGATGCGATTTCTGACGGTAATATGCAGGCAATTAACTACTTTGTTGCCCAGAAATATACGGATGCACTGACCAGTATTGGCGCTTCCAGTAACAGCAAAGTCATTATGATGCCTCTGGAAGCGAGCAATCTAATGGGTGCGATTGGCGGTATTACTGAACTGATTGGCGAAAGCAAAAAAGGTAAATAACCATGATTGCACAGATTGCGGCGCAAACCCCTTGGCTCTGGTTCTCTTTTGGCGGCTTACTGTTAATTGCAGAGCTTCTGGGAACTGGCGGCTATCTGTTATGGACGGGTATAGCCGCTATCGTTGTTGCGTTTGTCACCTGGCTGTTACCAGGAATAGATTGGGAATGGCAAGGCATTTTGTTTGCCACTCTGACGCTGCTTTCTGCAATGCTATGGCGCTATTGGTTACGTCGCCGCCCATCAAAAGGCGGCGATACCCTGAACCAGAAAGACCACCAGCTCATCGGTATCCGAGCCAAACTGACTACAGATACTGAAAATGGTTACAGCCGGGTCAAACTGGCGGATGGAAGCTGGCGAGTTCACTGTGATAGTGAACTACCAGCCCATACCGAAGTAGAAGTGATCGCTGTTGATGGCATTACCCTGAAAGTAAAACCGGTCAGTTCTCAGTGATGAGAGCAACAACCCGATAAATGATCTATGATGGGGCATGCAGCCCCGTCATCTCCAGGGCACTCTTCCGCCAAAGATAACAATTTACTTCTTATTTTCCGCAACTCTTCAATCGCCTTTTCTATTTCAGCCACTTTATGCAATGTTGCTGCTTTTACATCAGCACTGTGTCGATTGGGATTGCGGAATAACACTAAAAATTCACGGCATTCATCAAGCGTAAAACCTACCTGTTTTGCCTGACGCAACAGCGTGAGTTCATCAATATGTTTCTGCTGATAATAACGGTAGCCGTTATCCCCCCTTTCCGGCGGTGTAATCAGATCTTTTTCTTCATAAAACCGGATCGCTTTGCTGGTAAGACCGGTTTTTTGGGCAATCTCACTAATGTTCATTTTTTCCCCTTGACCTTACCCTTGAGGGAAGGTTTAACCTTCGCAATAAGTCAGAAATTCACTTGAACTGTGTAGATATCATCAATTATCACACAGGTGTGGAGAATAATTACATCACTATGTGTTAGGAGTTTTTTTATGTCACACACAACCATTTTAACCTTGCAGGGACTCTCCTGTATGCACTGTGTTAACAGTGTGAAAAAGGCACTGGCAAATCATGCAGATGTGGAACAAGCGGATATTACGATCGATTATGCCAAAATCATCGGTAAAGCCTCTGCTGAATCATTAATCGAAACAATTCAAGCAGCCGGTTACGATGCGATAATCGCCAGTCAACCCGATGTTGAACTGGCTCTCTCTGGCCTGAGTTGCATGCATTGTGCCGGTACGACTCGTAAAGCGTTGGAAGCCGTAGATGGCGTTATCGCCGCAGAGGTGAATATTGAAACAGCTAAAGTTTACGGTAAAACCGATGTCGCTACCCTGATTGCCGCTGTTGAGCAGGCAGGTTATCAAGCAAAACTCGCTTCTGGTCAAAACTCCCCAAAATCTGAGCCGCTGACATTACCTGCTTCAAACAGACCGGAACCTTTGGCAGCGGCAACCTCCTCCCTTCCGGTCGAAAAAACTGACATATCCGTTGTGAGTGATAGCGATGAGAGCATCCAGTTGCTGTTGGATGGCATGACTTGCGCTAGCTGTGTGAATAAAGTTCAGAAAGCATTACAAAGCGTTGATGGCGTGGAAAATGCCAGAGTGAATCTTGCTGAACGCAGCGCTTTAATTACCGGTAGTGCCTCACCAGAAGCACTGATTAAAGCAGTAGAAAAAGCCGGGTATGGCGCGGAACTGATTCAGGATGAAGCTGAGCGGCGTGAACGACAGCAACAAGTTTCTGACGCTAATATGCGCCGTTTTCGTTGGCAGTCAGCATTAGCCTTAGTCGTCGGTATTCCCGTGATGGTATGGGGCATGATGGGCGATAATATGATGCTCACACCTGAAAACCATCATATCTGGCTGACTATCGGCGTTATCACGCTTGCCGTGATGATTTTTGCCGGTGGTCACTTCTATCGCAATGCGTGGCAAAGCCTGAAAAACGGCAGTGCGACAATGGACACCTTAGTGGCATTGGGAACTGGCGCAGCCTGGCTTTACTCCATCAGTGTCAACCTATGGCCAGATAGTTTTCCACCACAAGCCCGTCATCTCTATTATGAAGCCAGCGCGATGATTATCGGTCTGATAAACCTGGGGCATGCTCTGGAACAACGTGCCCGTCAGCGTTCTTCAAAAGCACTGGAGCGTCTGCTGGATCTGACACCACCGACTGCCCGTGTGGTGACAGGAGATGGCGAAAAAGAGATGCGATTGGCTGACGTCAAACCCGGCATGACGTTACGTCTGACAACCGGTGATCGTGTTCCCGTTGATGGTGAAATCATTCAAGGTGAGGTTTGGATAGATGAGGCAATGCTCACCGGTGAGCCGATTCCACAGCAAAAAACCAAAGGCGATAACATTCATGCCGGTACGACGGTGCAAGACGGTACAGTACTGTTTACTGCCGCCGCGGTTGGCAGTCAGACAACATTAGCACGAATTATTAAACTGGTCCGTCAGGCACAAAGCAGTAAGCCAGAAATTGGTCAGTTAGCAGATAAAATTTCCTCCGTGTTTGTTCCCGTTGTGGTCGCCATTGCCCTGATTGCCGGTGCTATTTGGTATTTCGTGGGTCCAGCGCCACAGATTATGTATTCATTGGTCATTATTACCACGGTGTTGATTATTGCCTGCCCCTGTGCCCTTGGGCTGGCGACCCCGATGTCAATTATCTCTGGTGTCGGCCGGGCGGCAGAATTTGGAGTGCTAGTGCGAGATGCGGATGCGCTGCAACAAGCGATCGCCTTGGATACCCTTGTTTTCGATAAAACCGGTACGCTGACGGAAGGCATGCCTCAAGTGACTGATATTCATACTTTTAATGGGTACAGTGAACAAGAGGTATTGTGTTGGGCTGGCGCGCTGGAACAAGGTTCTAGCCATCCATTAGCCAAAGCCATTCTTGCTAAAGCCGAAGGGCTGGAATTACCGCAAGTTGAACAATTCCGTACTCTGGCTGGACTCGGTATCAGTGGTGAAGTGAATGGCACAATCTTGTTGCTAGGTAATCAAGCCTGGCTAGAACAAAATCAAGTTGATACGCAAGAATTAAAATCGCTGATTGCTCAACGGGCAGAACAAGGCATCACACCGGTTATTCTGGCCGCAGGAGGTCAAGCGGCGGCTGTGTTATCAATTCGCGATCCACTGCGTGAAGATACCATTACTGCATTGCAGCGATTACATCACCAAGGCTACCGTTTAGTAATGCTGACCGGTGATAATCCGACGACTGCTAATGCGATTGCAAAAGAAGCGGGTATTGATCAAGTGATTGCGGGGGTATTGCCTGATGGCAAAGCTGAGGCGATTCAGAAATTGCAAGCAGCCGGTCGCAAGGTTGCTATGGTGGGGGATGGTATTAACGATGCCCCTGCCCTAGCGCAAGCTGATGTGGGGATTGCAATGGGAGGTGGCAGCGATATCGCCATTGAAACCGCGGCGATAACACTGATGCGTCATAGTCTGCATGGTGTGGCTGATGCGGTTGAACTGTCCAAAGGAACGCTGCGCAATATGAAACAGAACCTATTGGGGGCATTTATCTACAACACATTAGGGATTCCAATTGCCGCTGGTGTGCTCTATCCCTTTACCGGAACCCTGTTAGATCCGGTAGTCGCAGGTGCGGCAATGGCGCTCTCTTCAATTACGGTGGTGAGTAATGCTAACCGCTTATTGAGGTTTAAGCCTAAATTATGAATCATTAGATGGTTATGTAATAATACCCCTATTACACGAATGGATTACTTAACCATGAGCACACCCGACACCGTCGTCACGATATCTCTGACCGTGTTTGGAGTTTACTTGAGCCGAATGTAAGGGAGCCTAGGGACGTGTCGCATTTATCAATGCGTATTCTGGATTTTACGGACAGGCTCACCTTGGCGGGATTTATCCCCCCTCCCCCGATTATGGCAATTGGAAAAATATGCATCGCTGTTTTTGTCGGTGGCATGACAAAGACGTATGGGAAGGACTGCTTGAAGAACTTATCTCTGAACCAGATTTCGAATGGCTGATGATTGATGCGAGTCACATTAACATTCATCCCCATGCCTCAGGAGCGGAATATACGCTTTCGTTTGGTACCTGCACCTGTACGCCGACACCGAGGGGCCTACCCTCATCTCTTATGCAACATGGCTGCTCTGGGGACTTACCGTCCCTAGTGCGCGCCTTCGTGGCACACAGTCATCAGTAAATCTCACCAATTCTGCCCGACCACGAATGTGGGCGTGTTTGATGAACTCAAACCACTCATCTATAACATGGTGCAGGTAAATGTTGGCAAGTATCGGCGATACAATGACTCCTGTAGACATCCACAGGAGTTAATGACTTCGTACTTAGCCAGAATTCTGCTTAAGCCATCACTGGAAAATCGTCTTCTGAGTAGAAAACTTTCAGCGATGGTTTTTTTAATTTAAGGCAGTAAGCAATCACACCACCTAAAACGGTCAACAAAAATCCTGTTATACTTCGGTGGCGCACATGCTCTATTTGAGAAAGGGTTTTTAATTGCCCATTAATCGTTTCGATGATAAAATGCCTTGATAACATGTTCTTATCCCACTCTGCCAGCATACGCGCTTTCATGTTACGGCGTTTCTTTGTGATGAAAGTGACACCCGTTTTGGCTAAATCGTCTGCCAGTTCCTGGCTGAGATAACCTTTATCTCCATAGAGAGAACCCGTTAATTCTTTTGTTAATTCGCGAACCGGTTCCCGATCATCCACATTACCCGCAGTCACTTTCAGCGCCAGAATTTCACCCAGACGGTTAACCATCAAGTGTAACTTGAAACCGTAAAACCATATATGGACGCCCCGATTATGCAAGCACTAAATTGATACGGTTTGCGACCATATATCCGGAGTCATAAAGGGCTTATTTGCTTGCGCCATGATGTCATCCTCCCCTTGTTTCCTTATCATCCGTCATCGGTATGTAACTACCTCGGTTTTACTCAGGTTATCGCAGGGCCGATAGCCGTTTTTTCATCAGTGTTTGCAAACTCGGTTAAAGCGTCTATTTCGATTCACTCAATTCAATTAATTGATAGCAAAAGCCTTCTTCATATTATAATCAACCTTATCCGTCAGAACACGCCAGATAATTCGGGTCAGCTTGTTGGCTAAAGCAACCACGGCTTTCATGGCCCCACATCGGGTAATCAGGGCTCTTAGCCACTCGCCTAAAGGGTCATCCCGTTTTTGTACGCCGCGCATCATGGCGCGGGCACCATGAATAATTAACGTTCGGAGATGACGATTACCCTGTTTGCTCAGGGAAGAGAGACGATTTTTCCCGCCCGAACTGTGTTGCCGAAGGGGACTAAACCACACTAGGCAGACAGTTGTCGGCCATTGACAAATTGAGATGCGCTGACGTCACTCACGAAAGCAGCCGTAATAAGGGGACCGACACCGGAAATAATGAGCAGATGGTCATAACCCGATTGCTGGCGAGACAGTGCAGCAATTGCTTTATCCATATCATGGATACGCAGGTTCAGGGCACGTAAATCTTCCCACGAGGTATAAAGTAAACGTCGCAGGACAGAAGACAAGGCATTGTTTTCATCTTCCAAAACATCAGGTAAATGGTGTTGAAGTGACTGAATGCCAACGGGAATAATCACGCCCTGCTCAGCGAGGACGCCCAGAGTTGATTGGCAAGCGCGGTGCGTTGCTCCACCATGAGCGGTTCTCCTGAAATTCAGTGCATCGGAAAAAAAGATGGCACTGTTTACCACTGAAAAAGGGGACGTCCATCACATCATCCCATCGAGATTTTTCCTCGTTTTGCGATCCCCTCAAAAACCTGATGACGGGGAATGCGGATGTTATGACAAATGCGCAAACTTGTGGAATCAATAAAAGCAATGCCAGTCGGTTTCCCTTTTAATTGAGTCAGATAACTGCACAGTGGCGCCAAAACGGAAAATGCGACACTAATAAAACATAAAACAGGTATAACTGAGCAAGGTGAGAAAATCATTGTGGTGATATTTCCAAATAAAAATGTTTAAAATCACGGTAATGTGACAGATGAAAGAGGATCAGGGTTTCCACTAATCTCAGAAACTTTTTATCTGAGACCTTCTTGCGTAGCAATCTCATTAATACCTTGTGCAGTACCATGTTGAAGTATTTACGAATATCAATCTCAACAATCGCCCCATTTGGGTTTTGGTAGCTCTCTTGATTTGCTGTCTACGCTTTACTGACTGTGTTTTTCCAGTCTATTTTCTACTTCCTCAAGAGCTCGTGGTCGTGTTACCTGCGTCAGCAATTGCGGAGTAACATTCCAGCAGCTGCCGTTTTCAGTATGAATCGTGACTAATTTTTTGTTCAGACGCACCAAGACACGTCAGTCACAATTTCACGTTCACGGTTCTGAAAACTCACGACATCACCCGGACAAAAATCCTCCATACTCTGCTCTGTTCGTTGCCGTTTAGGGGACATTGAGCAACTAATGGTTCATTAAATCACATGGGGATAAATCATCCCCATGTTTTTACAGATAATCAAAATCAATAATCAGGGTTTTTCTTATCCAACTAGATTTGACAGGTAAAACTTCGTGCCATGATTTTTCAAATAATTCCATACAACTCATGGAGTTATAAACCGGTGAAAAAACCTGATAGGGCGATTTATCACTATTCAGTACGCGCAACTCTCCGCCACACCTTTCATCCCATCCCTGAGCAATATAAAATATCATTGCTAAATCTCGTTTGTCCGACGCATCGGTGTGCGGTGGCAGACCACGATAATTTTCAGGAAATATGTAAACCTGCGGCAGGAAAAATTGTTTACTTGGACGAACCGGACGCCCAAAAAGTCTTCCTATGACCTGAAGAAAAGGCTGGGAGTAGACGAAACGGATAAAGTCCTCATCGGGATAGTGTGCAAAACGATAACCTGAGGCATGTTTACCGAAATGCTCATCGCTGATTGCGGCGATTACAGCTTGTAACCTCAAAAGAAATTCATGGTTAAGAATATTCTCAGAGAATAGGTGACGGAACGGGCTGTGGCGTACTTCAATCCGCTCAAATACTGCTTCATTAAAAGGAGTAAACATGCTCTTACCTATTTCCATTGGCATGAAAGGAAGCGATCGCCAGCACGATAGTCTATAAGTGCTGTTCTCTTACCGGGAGGGATTAATACAAAACTATGTTCCCAGTGCGTGAGGGGAGAAGCGTAGTGTGTGTCCAGAATATTTCCGGGGCTCAGTTCGCTGGCGAAATAAAGATGCAGGGCATTGGCATCATGTAACCCACCTTCAGGCAAATGCACTAGCTGGCTAAAAGAGGAAGAGGCAGTAATGCCTAATTCATACTTAACCAATGACTCGGAAGAACCGGTGGCAACTATCTGCTGGAAACTGAGATCGCTTTGAAAAATGAGCTTTCCAAGGTGCTCATCGATAATACTTCCGGCTTTGGTACTATTCATGTCATAATGAGACAGTTCGTCATAAGATGATTTTTTTTCTTTCCTGAAAGCCTCAAACCACGGGCTGTATAGCGGCTGGACAAAAACGCTGAGCGTTGATGGGACAATTTTTTCTACTGATGGATGACGACGGCAAAAGTCCCAAACGGCCTCAATCATATGCTCTTCCGGCCCAATCTGACCGATGGTTTCTGTGACAATGACTTTAATATTCTCAGCCAGGGTTGTCTGGAATGAGGAGTTTTTATGCAAGGTAATATTATCCTGCTCCTGGCAAAAAGCAGAGGCTAAGGCAAATGGATAATCAAAGTACTCTATCCCATGTACCTGGTTGTGGGTTTTTCTGGAGCTTAATAAAGAAAGGATTCCACAACCACAACCTATATCAACCACACTATCTTCAGGTGAAACGGTTTCCGAGATAGCCTTCTGATATTTTTCCAGTCTGATTTTGTCTTTCAGCATGTGCGAATGATGAATTACTGACATATCCGGAACGTATCTTTCAGTCATGATTTACCCCTTCAAAGCTAAATCGGCCAGAACAAATGATTGCTCCTGGAAATAATGATTAAATTTATTATCAGTGAATAAAGATAAGGTCACTTCAGGTGTGGGGCGCGGCAGGTCAACAAAAGTGTAAAAGATAGCCTGCACGGTGGTTGAAAACGAGGGAAGAATGGAATATCCCATCGAGATAAGTTTATTGATCAATTCCTCATTTTCAGAGGTATAGGCCATATCAGTATACTGGGACAGCAACTGATGATTCACATCGCGCATGACAACTTGCGACATACACAGCATATGGGAAATCATATAAATCATCATCGTATTATGCTGACCAAAACGCTGTAGAGCCTGACGAAATGCGTTCAGTTCAGGTGTCAAAATAGCAATATCATTGATGATACAGCCAATCAGGCTTTCTTTACTTTTTGCTTCAAGGCCGCAAAACTGAAAAAGGCAGAAACAGTAGGCTTCAGCAAAAAGATAGCGGATAGCTTGTTCCTCAGTGGATACTCCCAGAGTATTCCTGAATAACACGTTGTCTGCCACGCAATGGCAAGACTCATGAAAAAGCGGGTTTCTGGTCATCCCCGTAGTCAAAAAAGCGAGATCAACGTTAAAATTTAGCCCTCTCTCAACCGTTTTTTCCAGAAAGGAAACGTTATCGCAAAAGGGAACGCTTTTTTGGGCTAAGATATCGGTAAGACTCATTAATGAGAATGATCTATATTGCAGCCAAAGAGCATCAGGTTTGCAGTTGAATCGATAACCCAGCTCAATAGTTTTGTTACGGATATTTCTAAACACGCTGTTTTCGGTGTACAGTACTGAGTCAAATAAATTCTCGTGGAGAATGTTTTTCTGATTGTTTGAATTTTTATTTATTTCAACCAATTGTTTAACAGTAATCATATCTGGCTATACTCCACAGTCATTGTTTTGAAGTTGGCATTCATCTGGATAATATAATTTTGAATTTCTGCCTGTAATTTTTTATCTTGCATCAGAATGCCCGTCATTTCCTGAATGTAAATAATGGCTTGCTCAATACTATTGCGTACTGAATCAATTTCAACACATTTTGACTCTACTGCCCGCAAGTAATGTATGCGCGTTTGCAAAACGTTAAGGTAGACATAGGCAGCCTGAAAAATATTAGGAATTGACCACTCTTTATCTCTGGAGCCTACATAAAAACGTTCATCGTAATAAACGCCGTTCGGGTAATATCCTCCCGTTTCCAGCATCACAGAGGCAGACAGCTGATGATGTAATGCCTCATGATAAAGATTCTCGAAAATAATATAATGACGGTGTTCAGGTGCCAGAATGATTGACGGCGTAACAGCAACAAAAAAAGCATCACTCAGAAAAGTGCAATGGGGTAGCTCATGGAAGGCCGCCCCGCTGAAACCACATTCACGTGCATTTAACCAGACTATGGTAGACGTAAAGTCAAAAATGATATCCAGCTGTCCCGTAAAATAAGGTGCCATTTGCAAAATGCTTTCTTGGATAAGATCAAGCCGACGACGGTCAATTTCGACTATATGTAAAGGGTTAATAGGTACATAGCTGGCAAGGATGGCTGAATGGCTTGAATCATAAAAACGAATGCTTTTCTCTTTCCATTCTAGGGTATATACAGGAAGCGATTCAGATGCCGTCCCACACCAGACATCTTTGAGATTAGCGGGAACTTTCCCATCCTCAGTCAGCCTTTTACAGAGATAAGGTGGAAAACTATCACTAGGCAGCGAAGGGCTGCGGCGGCTATAGCATGTCGCAAGTAAGTCTTTTGTAACGAGCCCGTATAAATACATAGTAGAACCTTTTATGCCATTATTGAAGCTTGTAAATAGGCTAAAAAATCACGATTCAGTCGCTTCGCCTCAGGTTTGATATACGGAATAAAAAGCGTTGAAGAAAACGTAATATCTGGTAGTAAAGTTTCGAGATTCTCCATGGTAACTTCTTTAATAATGGCTTGGTCGCGACCATACTCAGCCGAGCTAACCATTCTCACAATATGCTCTTTTGGATAGTGTTTTAAAAGTTTGGCTTTGAGATAATGAATAGCGTTTTGCTGGGTAGGATCTTTAATAAAAGTACGCGTAGTGCCCACCGAACAGATATGGTATAGAAAATAATTAAGGCTTGGCTCAATGTTGTAATCAAGCAGGATCAATAGATTTGCATCAACGATTGAAGTACCGTGTTCAAGAGGATCCAATTCAGTATCATCTAGCATGGTATCAAAAGAGGATAGCCCAAGTGAAATGGTCAGCTCTGTATCTACAGAATGTGCTCTCTCTTTTAATAACTTAATTAACGTAACGCCAAATCTTGGATGTCCGGGTAAACAGAATGCAATATCATCGTATACTGCAACCTCGTCAAATATACGGGTCACTATAACAGTATAATTTGACATATCCTGATTACCATTGACATACAGGTTGGTAATATCTTCGGAATGAAGGTTATGCTCTTTAAAATATGCGACCAGTTCTTTTTGAGGGAAAAATAATAGTGTTTTTTTGCTGGCAAAAAAATTGTCAATAGCATCCAGTGTGAGATGTTTTATCCCTTTGATACCCGTTCCAACCACACGTATTCTTTTCATTAGCTAACCTTTTAAAGAAAGGATCAGCTGAATATTCAGCTAATCCTAGGGTTATTATTAGCGAGTTTGCGATGCATCGAACTGAGCAATCAGTTTCTCAACATCCTCAGAAAAAGGCGCGAACATACGCGGGCCACACTCCATTGGTTGGACATTATCAAACTCACTAATCAGTTGTGCAACATCCTCAGAGAATGGAGCAAACATGCGCGGGCCACACTCCATTGGTTGGGCGTTATCAAATTCACTAATTAGTTGTACAACATCCTCAGAGAATGGAGCGAACATGCGCGGGCCGCATTCTATAGGTTGACTATTATCAAACTCATTAATCAATTTTTGTACGTCCTCAGAAAAAGGCGCGAACATACGTGATCCACATTGTAGGTTTTCAGCTTTCATTCATATTTACCTTATTTCCATAAATTAACAATATCGAACGATATTGCCCCGAGAAAGTACTGAGTACTTTCAATTTTGAATAATGATAATTTGACCGATGATGCCAGTTATTCGCATTAATGGCAGGCTGCGATCGCCAACTATCATATTCCGAATAAATAGTTGTTGGTGATAATCCTGGCTACCAGAAACTCTCGGCCAGCAAATAGTTATATCTAGGTTTTCTTTAACATTAACAGTGAAAGTGAAGTTTTCCCATTTTGTGCTCAGATTACACAGCGTGTAGTCGCCATTAATGCGGATTGAAAATCCTTGTTTATTATCGGATGATGTTGATCTTGCGCATACAGTAACTTTATATTCTCCCGCAACGAGCGAGCTAATATAAAACCTGGACTCAGGATTCACTTCATTCATCACGAGCTTATTTTCATAAACCAGTGAAGAGAAAACGGCATGCCGGGCGGGGTAATGACGATAAATATGTTGGTTTCTGGTATTTATGACCAAATTATGACCGTCAGGATAATGACTCGAAGTTTCAGTTGCGTTCTGCCACTTTGTATCATGGCGATTCAGTAAATTACGCAGCTGCACCCCCGAATGGGTACTGGTACTGAAAGCCCGAATAAATTTGCTAATTGCCGCATTGTCAGAACGATATGTCTTCTTTTCTATTTTTTGCTCAGACGAGTATTGCTGAGTTAGAAAATGTATGTCGGCTTTGAGCGCTGAATTAGCACCACTGGTGGATAACACTTTATCGAGCCAGTACATAACTGAATCGTCAGGCTGGCTGTAATTCGCGTTGTGCAATGCTACGAGCAAATGGCTTCCCGCGCAGCTATCTTCATATAAATCAGCCAGGTTGACTGACACGTTGCTATCAGTAATGGCTGAGGCCAGCGCATCGCTAACCCAGTCCATTCCTTTCAGACTATGATGAACATAATCGACGAACAATGTTTTGTCCGGTATTACTGTCCCTGTTTTTTGATAAAACAGCGCCGGTAAATCAATTAAAGTCGCTTCAGTGCTGTGGCCTACCACTTCCCGAATCAAAGCTTCTATAAAGCTAGGGCAGCGCGGCGTATGCGTTGTAAATTGCCAGATCACCGCGTCTTTTGACTTGACGTAATACTCCTTGGCCGCTAACTCATTTCCTAGGCCGCTCTCTGCTTTCGCCATCAATTCGAGCGTTAAGGGGCTGGTTTCGTTATCCAGTTCCAAGGCTACAATGCAACTGGCACGAGCTCGCACAAAATCGCTTTTCTGAAGATATTCATTGGCGGAGTGAGCATGCTCTAGCCAATGAGTGATGGACTTGTCATTCAGCCATCCGGGAATAGCAAACTCATTTTGCCAACCGGAATAGTTGAATTCAGGTAAAACAAAAAATAATTTAACTTCGGTTAAACGACAAAGATTAATAAGTGATTCCAGCAGAAATCTAATATAGACAGAGAGTTGCTCAGTAATGACAGCCTGAATTTCCTGCACATTGAGGCCAATCAAGGACTGTGTTACCAGTTCGGAAGGGTTACCCCACCATGCATTCCACCAGTTATTTCCAGCATGGATAACCAACATATCCGGATGTAATTCCAGTGCTTCCTGAGCTGTTTGCAACAAAGCTGAGGCATTGATACCGGTGCAGGCGAGATCGATAATTTCATAATCTCCCGCTGGTTTTAGTTTTTCCTGAAGCAGGCCGGCTGGAGTAACTACAGGATCGTAAACAAAGCCCCGAGCAACTGATTCGCCAAGATAAACAATGGTTTTTGTGTGTGGTCGGACGCGATGTAGTGTTTCGGTTTCTGACCACGAAGCATTATTTCCTCCGAAGCGCATGGCAAGCTCTTTATTACGCTGATAATACTTCAGCTGACCATTTTCAAATACCGGAGTCCATATGCCAATTTGCTGAGGTATTTTGTTGAGTGGTTTCATTACTTTGCCCTTACAAAAATCAAAGGGCAATGAAACTTCGCGACGACTGATCGCTTGATAATAGATATTTTCCAGTTTTTTTAACTGGGAATTTGCTGACATCATCTGTTCAGCTAGCGCATTACAGATCGCTTTATTATTTATTTGAATAGTCATCTTTAACGCTCTCAAAAGAATGTATAGACAGTGGTGCGTGCTTCATCATCACTTTCCGATAATTTAGGCTTTTCAATCCCATAAAGCGGAGCAGGGATATCACGGCGGTAAATCAGATAGTCTTCAAGCACCAAGGCATCCATCTCCGAGTGAATAAAAGTGCTCAGCGCTTCTTCGATAGTGTTCACGATAGGTTCACCGCGTAAATTAAACGACGTATTGAGTAAAACAGGGCAACCTGTCAGTTTATGAAATGCGGTGAGAATACTTACAAAAGGATGATCTGTTTCTTGAATACTGACGGTTTGAATACGAGCTGTACCATCAACGTGAGTAATAGCTGGTAGTGAAGCGCCACTTTTAACCGGACAAACCTCAGTCATAAAAGGGGAATCAAAATCACAATCGAAATAGTCGTGTTTATATTCATTAAGCACTACGGGGGCAAAAGGCCTGAATTTTTCTCTTTGTTTGATCACGAGATTAACGCGATCCTGGGTATGCGGATTCCGGGGATCGGCAATAATACTTCTGGCTCCCAACGCTCGCGATCCAAATTCCGATGCTCCCCGGAAAAAACCAAGGATTTTTCCTTCCACCAGATCGGCGGCGATCTGCTGATTACATTCAGCACTAGGTAATTTTTGATACCTTATCCCCAGTCCCGTTAACGTAGAGCCAATTTCGCTATCTGTGACCCTTGGACCCCAGAAGCAGCTGTCGATACCTTTAGACGTGAGTTTCAATCCTTGCAGATCACTAAGCTCCTGTGCTGCAAGGAATGCGGCACCGATTGCCCCTCCCGAGTCACCCGCAGCGGGCGGTACAAAAACATTCTGATAAATACCACTGCGTCTGATTGCCGCGTTGGCCACGCAGTTGAGGGCGACACCACCAGCTAGACACAAATTATTAGCAGGAGAAAGGAGGCGCAAATGAGCTATTTGCTTGAGCACAATTTCTTCTAGAATCTGCTGCGCACTGCTTGCCAGATCATAATGAGTCTGAGTAAGCACACTCTCGGGCAAACGTTCAGGCATACCCAATAATAATGAAAGCTTGTCCGAGTACATTTTCACGCCAGCATAGAAGTCGAAGCAGGTGAGATCGAGCTTTATGTCTCCTGTTTCATCAATCGTGATGATCTGCCGGAGTTGTTCAACAAAGGTGGGTTTACCGAATGACGCAAGCCCCATTACTTTGTATTCGTCATTATTGACGCTAAATCCTAAAAACCCCGTTATCGTGGCGTAAAAAAGACCAATTGAATGAGGGAAATTAGTCATTCCTAACCGCTGTAACTTGCTTTCACTGGCGTCCCACCAAGATGTAGTTTCCCATTCACCCACACCGTCATTAATTAATATCGCACAGCGGTCAAACCTCGAAAGATATCTGGCTGCGGCGGCATGGCTCATGTGATGAGGATAGCTTTTGATAATTTTATCTTCGCCAAAAATTGAACGAATGTGACCAACAGCACTTTCGCCGTTGAGATTAAGCCGGGGTAATATTTCTGGCGCATGTAATGCGCTCCAAAGCTGGCGTGCACGCTTCAATTTTTCGTTTTCATAAAAGCTGACGCAGTCAACATCTGCATAAGTTTTACCTGCTTGGCGTAAGCAAAACTCAAGCGAATAATAGGGAAAGCGAGGGTCGTGTTTTAATCTGGAGAAACGCTCTTCTTCAACGGCAGCAATAATTTTTCCATTTTCAACAATGCAACAGGCAGAATCATGGTTAAGTGCTGATATACCAACGATGAGCATAGCGTACCCTTTTTCGTTTTATAATTGTATTGAGAATATTCCAGTTAATTTATTTAACATTTCAATAGTTATCTAATCAGAAGTAGGTTGTCAAGTCCATTTCAAAGATTTGAGAATATGATCTTTTTCGCGTCTACTTATATTTATTTATCAATTAGTTGTAGTAGATAAATAACTTTTCATAATTATGATACACCCTCTCTTTTTATTCTCTATTAGTCCTGTAGGAGAATGAATTCAAAAATATTTTCACTTTTTCGAGCAACTGCCACATATACTGGCAACAATGATTTTGTGTCACCGTTTCATGCAGGGATTGCCACAGGCGCTCAATTTTATTCAGCCAGGAGGAATCAACAGCTAAAAACAATAGGTTAAATTTAGGATGACGGGTCAGCCAATCACTAAGCATCCGGCTTTTGTGAATACTATAATTATCCAAAATTAATGTGAGGGTTTCAGCATGACAATATTGGCGATCAAGTTCTTTCAATACATTGATAAATAATCGAGAACCCTTATTTAATCCTCTAACATAAGTGATTTTCCCTGTTTGAATATTCAGGCAACCTGCAAGGTAATGTTTTTGGTTTTTGCCTAGTGTCACGATACGTTTCTACTATCCTTTTAAATACCAGTCAGAATCGATTTTGGGATTTAGCTTGATATCGACTTCGTCTTCATAAAAAACGGGATGTTTTTCCGAGCACATTGACAACGCCTCGGTAATTTTCGCCATTTTTTCAGGGTATTCGGGATCGAGTAATTTAAGCGTCGGCTCTGCCCTTCGCCAAACGATACCTGTTTTATGTAAGTAACGATAGAAGATGCTGATGGATAATTTTATATTTAATAGTTCATTGATTT
Organism: Photorhabdus bodei; assembly: GCF_003287735.1. GTDB lineage: Bacteria > Pseudomonadota > Gammaproteobacteria > Enterobacterales > Enterobacteriaceae > Photorhabdus > Photorhabdus kayaii. The sequence continues at coordinate 49,598 of NZ_NSCM01000005.1, forward strand.
TAATTACAAAAAATTCAAGACTCCAACGAGAACGCAAGCAACCCAATTGTTGGGGAGAATATTGCAATAAAAAAGATATCAAAGGATAAAATAGGATTAAATTCCAGACAGCGGGTCTGCCCGCAGGCAAGCTTTTCAAACCTTCCAGACCATGTAAAGTAAACCAATTTATCCAGCGATTGACGGAAGAACGCCCTGCACAAGGGGGCGACCTGTAAGACAGACCCGCCTCGATGTAGCATCAATATGGCCATGAGTCTGCGAGCATAGTTTTTATCTCGGATGCGCTGGATAATTTTTTTCATCTGGCGTCGTTCATTGCGAGGTATCAGTGCTATGATAGGCATAACTCAGTCCGTTTAGTGACTTGGGGATTTTTTGCAATTGATCAGATCGCAAAAATCGGACTGAGTTCCCTCCAAGTGATCTACTATTTTGAAATAATGAAATGGACACCTCCCTAAAACGGCTTCAGTGAGCCATGCTGAATACATCAGCAAAAATATGAAGAGGCGTCCAATGGAACAAGTTATCGGCATTGATCTGGCAAAGCGAGTGTTTCAATTACATATTGCATCTCCGCTCGGAAAAATGATTAAAAATACCGTGGTAACGCGCGATAAACTGATGACATTCATTGCTCAACAACCCCCTTCCAAAATAGTGATGGAGGCTTGTGGCAGCGCAAATTACTGGAGCCGACAATTTAAACGCTTTGGTCATGAGGTGAAGCAAATCAGCCCCCAATATGTCGCCCCATTCAGAATGGGCAGCAAGAATGATAAAAATGATGCCGTGGCTATTGTGGAAGCAGACAGTCGTCCAGGGATTCGTTATGTGCCGGAAAAAACACAGAAACAACAGGATATTCAGTGTTTGCATCGTGTTCGTCAGCGGCTAATGAAAAACAGAACGGCGCTGATTAATCAAATACGGGGATTAGGCTTAGAATATGGCATTGCCATACCCGAAAGCGTTCACAAGGTTGAGCAATGTTTGCCTGAGCATCTGGAAAACGCGGAAAATGACCTGACCCCGCTGAGCCGTGAATTATTTCAGGAACTCTTGCTTGAACTCAAAGAACAGCAGCAGCGTCTGAAAATACTGGATAAACGCCTCAACCCTTTGAATGCACGAGAAGAAGATATTCGCCGTCTACTGACGCTACCGGGTATTGGTCCACTGGGGGCATCCGCTTTAATGATAGCGCTGGGAGAGAGTACGGATTTCAAAAATGGCCGCCATTTTGCCAGTTATCTGGGGCTAGTTCCAAGAGAACACAGCAGTGGTGGCAAAGTCAGGTTATTGGGTATCACGAAACGCGGGGATGGCTATTTACGAGGAATACTGATTCATGGTGCCCGTTCAGTTGTTTATCGGGTGCAAAAAATCCCTGACGAACAATGTAATGGATTACAACGCTGGTTAAAAGGCGTGATAGCCCGCAGCGGACTCAATAAAGCGGCAGTTGCCCTGGCAAATAAAAATGCCCGAATAGCCTGGGCTCTGGTCAGCCAACAATCGAGTTATGAACCACGATGAGCTACCCATGATGTAAATGATATAGAAGTCCATAAATTGATGTACTGACAGGTAGAACCGACTCTCTGTGAACCTGGTAAATAACTCAGTCTATCGAGACTGTTGAAATAATGAGGGCAGAGAGTGCGGATTTTCATCAGGGCTCATTGAAGCCGAATATATGTTTGCGACTACGTTGTCAGAAAAATTTACTCACCCACTTGAATTGAGTCGGTGTCCATATAAGTTATTTATATACCGGTAATCATTGAAGATGCTTGATTTTCCCCAAAATAAGGATCATGGTATCAGTCATGAAAATATTCATTACCAATGAACAGAAAGCCGAACTCGAACACCTCCATCACACCTGCCGTGATAAGAGGGAGTGTGATCGTATCAAAACGGTTCTGCTGGCCGTTAAAGGCGGAGTTCAGTCACGATCACTCAGGCTCTACGTCTTCATGAAACGACGGTTAATTGTCATATCAGCGATTACCTTAATCATCGCAAACTGAAGCCTGAAAATGGCGGTTCTCAGAGTTATCTCAACGAAACACAGGCTCAGGAACTTATCGCTTATCTGACGTCGGAGCTTCTGCCCACCACACAGGCGGTTATCCGTCTTGTTAAAGAATGGCTGAATATCGGTTACACCGTTCCCTGCATGAATAAATGGCTGCACTACAATGGATTCAGCTACAAAAAACCGACCGGCGTTCCGCACAAGTCCAACATGGAACAGCACTGGGCTTCATAGAAACTTACGGGAAACTGAAACAGGAAGCCGGAGATAATGAGCCCATCTTATTCATTGATGGCGTCCATCCCACACAGGGGACAAAACTCGCTTATAGCTGGATGCGCAAAGGCCAGAAAACCGCTATGAAAACAACGGGCAGCAGTACGCGAATATGACTGTATCAACAGTTATCACATTGCAGAGTTCTCCATTGCCATTCGTGAAACCTATCCAGTCAGTCAGACGGTTCATATTATCTTTGATGGAGCCGATTACCATTGGAGTGATCTGGTAAAAGACTGGGTTTATGTGATGAATATTGACCTTCATTACTTACCTCCATACAGCCCGAATCTGAACCAGATAGAAAGGCTCTGGAAGGTGATGAATGAACAGGTCAGAAATAATCATTACTTCGCCTCGGCAGCCTTGTTCAGGCAGACCATACATCACTTTTTTACTGAAATATCACCGGAGCTTGCCGGGAACCTGTCGTGCCATATTAATAACAACTTCCAAGTTTTGAATCCTGCATCTTCAAGTTAAGCGGGTATATTAATCGCCATGAATATAAATTATGGTTTCTCTTGTTTTATTCGTGTAATCATGCATTGTTAATGTAACATAAATTGCCAGGTGCTAAAAATGCTTTATAAAGGAAATGATATCTATTGTAATTATAACTATTTTTGGCTAAGTGAAGCAAAAGCGATGGAGGGAGTGAGCTATCGAAGTACATTTACGGAATTAAGAGATGTCGTGCACATACAGCTTAGAGAAATGCTTGATGATATTGTAAGGCAGCCGGTTAATGAAAATGAAGTGCTCATTAGAAAATGCTATGAAAAATTTCAGGACATTGATACTTGGCGCATTGATGCGGTTTCATTCTTTAAAACTCATATGGATAATCTCACGCTAGGAAATAGTCGTGAGAGGACAATCCCTTTTATTTTGGGGCGCTGGACGGCTTACGGTGTCGAGGCTTTATTTCGAGTAAGAGTCGTCCCTTGGGAGGAGAACACACGCGTTACCTGCTTACGGCTAGAAAGTGCAGATTTCATGATGCCGGGCGAGGAGTATTACACTTCAAACGAGCCATTCTATACTGAAGTACGTCATTCGTGGTTTAGAGTGGTTGAGCAGATATTGTCTGTACTGGATGATCCTCAGCCTTTGCTTATGGCGCGTGAAATTTTTCAGCTAGAGCGAGAACTCGTTAGCCATCAGTTTTCCGTAGAAGAAAAACGCAACCCGCGTCTGACCTGTAATACTGTATTGCCAACGGTTTTTAAGTCACTAACTCACTTTGACCTGGTATCTTTATGCTCAGGTCTTAAAGCGCCTGAACCTGAAAAGCTAGTGCTTGAATCCCTTCCCTATGCACAGGCCGTCGGAGCGGTTCTAGTAACAAAGCCTGTTGAAGTGCTGGAAGCCTACTTTAAAGTTCGCTTTTGCCTCAAATATCGGGACTTCTTTTCCAAACTGGACACCGAAGGCATTGCCCATTTTCTACAAAACATCACCGGGGCAGAGCGTAAGCGCCCATCCGAAATCAGCGCTCCATATGCACATCTGATTTCGTTGTTTGATGATTATCTTTCTCAGTTATACACCGAGCGTTACACCGCGCCACAAACGCTAGATCTGGTTCAGAAAATGGTTCGGGAAATCATGGTGACATTTTCGCTTAGTATCCAACAGTCCACATGGATGTCAGATATTTTTAAAGCGCGTGCACTACGCAAGATAGCCGCAATCAGAATTAAAATTGGTACTCCACCGCCTCTAACTTCTTATGGCTGTTTCACTGAACTGGACAATCTATTTGATATAGTATTGGCTATCAAAGAAGCAAAATTTAAACATCTCACAGATTGCTTAAATGGCTCATTTAACTCGCATTTATGGGACATGTACGGGCACGAAGTCAACGCCTGTTATAACCACCGAAAAAATGAAATTATTCTCCCTGCCGCAGTGTTACAACCTCCTTTGCTGTGGCCTCAGCAGAGTGCGAATGAGAATTACGGCGGTATTGGTATCATTATTGCGCATGAAATCAGTCACGCCCTTGATGACGAAGGCTGCTACTTTGACGAGCATGGCAATCTGAATATGCTGTGGACGCAAGAAGATGAGCAAATATTCAATCAAACAGCCGCGCGAATCGCTAATTTTTTCAGCAAGATAGAAGTTCTGCCGGGACACTTTATTGATGGGGTGCTCACTCGCGGGGAATGTTTGGCGGATTTATCCGGCTGCGATATTGCTTGGCGGACGCTTTGCAGGCTGGCTGGGGGGGAAACGTTGGCGTTACAAGAGCAATTTCAGAATAGCGTGTTGTTGCTCTGGCGTGAATACGCCTCGGAAGAAATCATGCACAGACTATTAAGCCGTGGTCCGCATGCGCCAGCGCGTTTTCGTGCGCTGGGCTGCCTTCATTATCTTGCCGGAAAAGGCTCTAACATAGAGGTATCCAAAGAAGATATCCAAGGTATTGAGTTATTTTAAGCTGTTTTGACACACCGCTTCGCTGGCGGTGTGCCCCTCAACGATTACCTCTATTCCGTTCCCGCCGTCACTGATTTGTGAGTCATTCGTTTTCCCGCGATCAATAACATCACAATCAGCATAAAACCTGTGCCGCTGAAGGCATAAAGTGCGTACACAACTCCAATATATTGTGAACAATACCCTGCACCTATAGATACCACGGCAGTGATCAACATTTGTAACCGATAACTTTTCGCCATTGCCGCCGGGACATGATTTTCATCGAACTTCTTCAGCACCGTATATACCGCCAGCGAAAATACGACGTTTGAGAATACATGGGCGATAAACACTAATAGTAGTGCCAGATAAGTTGAGGAAGAGAAAGGTACTAACCCGTAGCAAGTGATGAAGGCGAACAGGCAGCCTATCAACAAAGCATTGCTATTACTATTCTTTTCAAAACGTTCAGGATTAAGCAATAAAGGCCCGACAAGCTGCCCTAGACTACGCGAAAAAAGCAGTGCCAACGCCGTGGTCTGTGCCTCATGACCGGTAAGTGAAAGCGGTACTAAGCTTGGCAGCAACGCCATAGCTGGCGCTCCTGCAAATGCCAGTAGTGGCAAAAGTAATATTCCCCGCCGCTGAGTGCTTGTGAGAACCCGCCACTCAATGGATGCATCGGCTTGGGTAATGTAATGAAAAGTTCTAGTAAAACGCGCTCTTGACCACCCTAATATCATTAATGACAGAGCAAAACTCGCCAGATCGATGACCAGCAGATGTATAACAGTGACATGGCCGAGCAGTAGGAGTCCCAGCCCCACACCGAAGATGACGTTACACGCAAAAATAATGGTTTCGAGCGTTGTGGCGATCGGCAACTCTTTTTCAGTCAGTCCAGTTTTAAAGATCTTACTCATGGCCGGAAATGTCATGCCAATAGTAAAAGCGGATACGGTCTGGGCGATGAGAAACAGAGGGATCGAGCCACTTACCACGGCAAGAAACGGAGCCGCGAGTCCTGCCATGCCAAGGCATTCACCTACGATCAGAATAGAAAAAGGGTTGCCGGTTCGGCAATAATGCTCACCTACTTTGCTCCCGATAAGTCCTGGTACAGTGGAAAGTACATAAGCCAAAGCGAGCGAGGTAGTGGGAGCTGATAACCTGACTAATTCGCTAAAAACGACAATATAGGTAATGCCATTCCCGATGGAAGAAACAACAAAGGAGAGGCCAAGAAGTAATAACCACGGTTTACCAGCCAAGGCTTTGAAGAGTGCTAGAATCATTTTAATGTCCGTAATAAGCTGAAAAAATATCTAGTTTCCAACTGCGTCGCAAAGCACAGCCATGTATCACACTTTTCTGGCAGTGGGAAAAATGACAAGTAACGGGCTTATGTGCGGGACATTACATCACAAACGATCCTATAAAATGGAAAAAGTAAAAGCATGTAATGTAATTACTACAGATTTGTACCTTTGTCAATTCGAGAACTAACGTTTGCTGCTTGGGAATAGTTTATGAACCTAACGTCTCCCATGTCTAATGCTATCTAACTCAACGCTCTGATTCATTATAAATGAGTCAAAGCAATAAGATATTATTACTTTTAGGAGCTGTTAACGTTTTATGAGGGGAATTTGAACAGCATAGTGATCTGGTATCATTGTTTTCCACCATGCCAAGGACAATGTTATCAAAGCCCCTAATGGAATAAGCTAGCTGTATTGATGCAACAAAGTGGATATATTTACCACAAAAAAACACTACCTGACTTTCGAAGAGGTCCTTTACCGCATGCGAGCCGAGTGCCCCTAGCGTGACTTACTGGATGAATTTGGAAAATGGAATACCATCTTTAAGCGCTTTAACGAATGGTCAAAGAAAGGTATTTTTGATTTATTATTCAATTTTTTATCTAAAAACACGGATGAAAAATGGTCATTTATTGATGGCAGTATTGTCCGCGCTTATCAACATAGCTCAGGCACAGCTTCACTGGAAGAGGAAGCTACCGGTAAGAGCCGAGGCGGACGTTCTACAAAAATTCATTTAACCTTAGACAGTTACGACTTGCCCGTACATTTTGAGCTGTCAGGTGGTCAAACGCATGACATTGTACATGCAGAAAATTTGGTCACACATTCACCTGCATCAGACTTTGTGATTGCTGATAAATGAAACTCCCAAGACTGTCGTGATCAGGTGTCACGCCATAACTGACAAAAATACACCTTAAATCTAAACGCACCATGTGTTCAAGTGCTCTAAGCGAGCAGTATCCTTTCATGATCCCATAAAGCAGGATCCCCATCATTGAACGGTGCCCATGATGCTGCTTCGCATCCGCAAAACTGCGCTCTATCGTCTCCTTTCGCCGCTTGTAGGTCTTTTGACCCCACTCCGTTAACCGGTTTTCCCTGACCTGCTCCTTACTCTCCTCCCAGACATGACGGGTTATCTTTTTACCTCCTTTGGCCTGCGTACAGGACGCGCGTTTCGGGCAATACTGGCAGATAGTCGCCGCAGCCTGATAATGCCGGTATCCCTCCCGACTGGTCGTTTGATAAATCAACTTTTCGCCCTGAGGACACACATAGCAGTCCTCCTGCTTGTCATAGGTAAAATGTTTCTTCTGGAAGACGTTCGGCCCCTTATTCGGACGGCGGTAACCGATTATCGGCATGACACCTGACTGTTCCGTTAAGTCACAAACCAGGGCCGTAAAATAGCCCGCATCCAGCCCAACCGCGAGGGGAGACAGGGAGAATCGCCTGAGCTGACGCACCAGGCACCCAATAAAAGGCTGGCTGTCGTGGACATTGCCAGGAGTGGCGTAGGTATCGGTGATGATGCCGACTTTCCCATCCACACTACAGTGGTCAAGATAAAAGAACCCCCGGGGTTTGTTGGTCCGGTGCATAAATCCACTGTCCGGATCAGTGGTACTCACTTTCGTCTTTCTCTGCCGCTCCTTCATGGCTGGCTTTAGGCTTTTTTTCCTGATGCGGCCCGGTCTCCATTGACGGCCTTTTCCAATTCCTCAAGATAGGCACTGGGAGGCACAGAACGCAGCTCGTTCTTTGATTTATGCGGATTAGCACTGGCTTTCAGGTGGGTGCTATCAGTATAGAGTACTCGTCCCCCCACCCACCCTCTGGCGATGGCCTGTTCAACAATATTATCAAAAATCTGCTGGAAGACCTCGCTGTGATTGAAACGACGACGGCGGTTTTGGCTCAGGGTCGAAGCATCAGGCACTTTCTCTATTAAGCCGAGGCAGAGGAACCAGAGGTAAGCCACATTGACCTAGATTTCCTGAGCCAAGCGGCATTCGCTGGGGATGCCAAACAAGTAGCCGAGCAACATCATTTTAATCAACATGACCGGATAAATGGCAGGCCGACCATTATTGTGGCAATACAAAGGCGCGACTCATTCGCGGATGAATTCAAAATCAATGGCGGCATCGACTTGATGGACCAAATGATTTTTGGGCACCAGCTCGTCAAGCGAGAGCGTTTCTGGCGGGAAAGTCTGGGGAGGGGGTATTCTTAACATGGCGGCCATCTCCGTCGGGTAAACGGAACTTAATTACTTAATTAAAGCAAAGCACCAGATAAAAATGTCAATAATCTGAAATTACGCCAGCACGACTGGCACTGGCATTTGTCATTATATGGCTGCCGATGAGTATTGAACAAATGATGAACAATAAACGTCAACAGCCCCAGCCCCTAAAGTGAATTTTAATTTCATAATTTTATGCAACACATCAAAACAGTGTGTCGATTACTATAGACTTAAGGTGTTAACTACTTTGTGATTGTTTTTTAATCCTTTGATTATTGTTGCGGCCCATTAGCTGTTAATTTGCCCAAGGTTAGCGTGAATTACACTTCCGTTGAGTGTTGGATTTTCAGAACAAAAATATGTTAGTGTTGCGATTTCCTCCGGTTCAACATATCTACCCAATGAAACTCGCTTAGAAAAAAAATCATCAGTGAACTTTTCACTCTCCGTGGCCATTCGGGTTGCGGTAACTCCCGGGCAAATACAACAAGTATGGACTTTGCGTTCACTCATGTCTTGTTGGGTCGCTCTCATCATACCGACAACAGCATGTTTTATCGTTATATATGAGAAGTTTCCAGGAACACCTAACTCGGAAAGCGTTGAACCTATATAAATTATTGACGAACCCTCATTAAGGAAATTAGAAAAAATACTATTTAGTTTTGCCGCTCCCTTTATAGAGATATTAAATAAATCACTCAAGTAATCAATATCTGCCTTAAGTGCAGTATCTGAAACATGCTGTGCAGCATTATGAACCAAACATATTTTATCCTTGCATTCATTAAGGATTTCTCGAATTCTATCCTCCTTGATGCTGCATTGTGCAAAATCAGTTTCGATGTGAATGCAGTCGTCAAGTGGCGGAGGAGTCCGAGAAAGTGAGACTACGCGCCAACCCATTTGTAAGTACATGGTGCAAATACTAAGACCAATCCCTGTGCTCCCACCTGTAACAAATACTGTGTTCATTTTATTATCGCTCTTCTACTAACCTTCTGTCCTTTGCTTGATCCAACATACACCACAATTTCGCTTATAAGATTCATTGGCATAGAGTCACAAACCGTTAGTTCTTTTATGAACCAAGAACTTAATGATTCGAGTGTAATGTTTTTTAACGGAAGAATACGTACATCCCTTTCAGGAAATGAGAAAAAATCATTATGAAAAAAACACTCTACATTAGCTTTGTTTCTTTTTATAACTAAAAATGGTGATTCACCAGGAAGTAATAATTTGTCATCGAGATAACTACAAAGCTCATGGAGTTTTTTTTGATTATGCAATAATCGAAAATCATACCGTTTTCTTCATATTCGGAATATACTTCTACACCAACATTGAAATTATGCCCATGCAACGTTTCCCGTTCAAACTCCGAAAAAATAGTGAAGTGCGAGGCTGAGAAACCGATATCATCCCTCTGCATCATAATGCCAATACTATCTATGTTCATCAATGCCTCCTGCCATGAGTCATACTCTCTTTGTATGTGAAATTTCGTGGAGACAACGATGAGCATTTTTAATTCAGAATCTAGCCAACTGTCAAATTATTTTTTACTATAAAAAGCGGGGGATGTAGTGATGTGATGGACATCTCCTTTTTCAGCGGCAAATAGTGCCATCTTTTTTCCGATGTACTAGTAAACCACACACACGGTACCCGACCTGAATATCCTCAGACAGCAAGTCAAGGAATGCCCAATTAACGGGTCTTCATGTTCAACTAATTACATGAGTCACAACAACTTCACCATTACGCAACTCAAAGGCCAATTGACTACCAGTATCAACACCCAACCCTATGGATTTCAAGATACATTGCGGCGGCAAGGGAGCGAATCCCCGGGAACATAGATAACTCTGTGACAAGGGTGAGCGAGTGCAGCCAACAAAGAGGCAACTTGAAAGATGACGGGTATATACCCAAGAAACTTCAAGATGCAGTTTTTAACACCTGAAAATGGTCATTAATTCTATACCTAATGAACTTCAAGATGCTTGAACAACAAGATATAAAAACATTTAAATTCAACAATATAGTTGTTTTTCAAACATGCACCTTGAAGTGTTTTGAGTATAGATCATTTTTAAAAAACTAGAAAGGTAAATACAGCGGTCAAGTAAAATCTCCTTGTATACTGAATAGTAGTAAAAGAACATTCAATGGAAATGGATAGAGATACAGTTGTAATATTAACCTAGAAAAATAGCTAGTTTAAAGAATAAATGCTAAACCGGAGCTAAAATGGGACGACTGATTAAACACCTTACCAATATATTAGGAATCAATGCTCTCCATCGTTATCCCTATCCCGCTCACGATATTACACTGGCAGGTGATAGACATTTGCATCTGGTGGGCAGTATTCATATGGGTACGAAAAATATGTTCCCACTGTCGGAAATATTGATAGAACAACTTAATCTATCCGATACATTAATCGTGGAAGCAGATATTATTCAGGCAGACTCCCCATTTCATGATGAATTTCAATCATATCACCGCATCGAACAACGTTTATCTTCTGAGATGTACCAGAATTTTCAAGACTGCTGCAATGAAATCCAACAGCAGGAAGAATTCCTCAATTTATTACCCTCATGGCAAATCGCTTTAATTTTACAAGCAGGACAAGCACAAAACCTTGGATTGCATCCCCATTACGGTATCGATTATCAGCTACTGAATGCAGCCAAAGCGCAAGGGAAAACGGTTATTGAACTAGAAGGTACTGAATCACAAATTAATTTACTTAATCAAATTCCCAATAACGGCCTGCCACTACTGGAAGATACATTAACCCATTGGCACGCAAATGCCCGCGCTTTACAAACAATGATCAGTTGGTGGATGGACTATCAACCTGAACAGCAAAAACATGTTTTACCAACAACTTTCAGTAAAGAGATATACCAACTATTGATGACTGAACGTAATAAACGATGGAATAAGCGTTTACGGAAATTACCTACCGGTCGATATCTTGTCGCTGTTGGTGCTTTGCATCTGTACGGTGAAGGGAATTTGCCTCAGATGCTGGCAGAAGAACAGGATTAAAAAAAGGCCAATAATACAGTAATATTGGCCAATCAAAGAGGAATAACCTGTCACTCTCGTTATTCTTATTGTTCGGGATATTACCTGTTTGTACACAAGCAACAGAGCCATAGTTAGAATATCAATTCCATCCTTCTATTTCATCCGTTATCCTTAATTACAAAATTATTCTATGTAATGAAATTATGACACCTGCGATCATTCTATTAGAAAAACAGAACGTTAGCTTTACTCTTCATACCTATGAACACGATACAAATGAGCATAACTTTGGTGATGAAGCAGTGAGGAAATTAAGACTCAATGCTAGGCAGGTATTTAAAACTTTGCTGGTTGCACTTAATGGTGAGGCTAAAAATTTGGTGGTAGCCGTCACCCCCGTTTCAGGTGAACTGGATTTAAAAAAGGTCGCCAAAGTTTTTAAAGTCAAAAAAGCAGAAATGGCTGATCCCCAAATCGCCCAGAAAGTGACAGGGTATCTCGTCGGCGGGATCAGTCCGCTAGGACAGAAAAAATACTTGCCAACAGTTATTGATAACCAAGCGCAACAGTTCCCAACTATATTTGTCTCGGGTGGTAAACGAGGGTTAGATATTGAATTGGCGTCGTCTGATCTCTGTAGATTATTGAGAGGTAATTTCGCTGATATTGCAAAAGCTTAAATTATTACCCAAAAAGGGCGGCCAAAATTGCCGCCCTTTCGATTTATCATTCTGTCAGGGATTATTGATAAATAATTTCACCCTTTGGCTCATAATCAGCCGCTTTCAGTGGTGAATGCTTCTCGATATAGTCTTTCAAAACTTCTGCATCAACAAAACCGGTGTTGACATAGGTTGGATAATTATCAACACGTGGATAGCCATCACCACCAATAGCATTAAAGTCCAGCATTGCCATGCGGTAAGTTTTATTCGGCTCTAGTGGCTTTCCACCGATTTTTACCTCTTTAACACCTTTACCATCAGCAATCAGGCTGACATTCACAAACTGTGCATAAGCACCAGAGTCAACTTTCATATTAGCAATCGCCGCCAGATATTGTTTGACTTCATCGCCTTTCATATCAACGTAAACCAATGTGTTAGCAAATGGATGCACTTTCAACACATCTTTATAAGTGATATCACCTGATTCAATCGAATCGCGAATACCACCACCACTCATAATCGCAAAATCAGCACCCGCGCGTTCCATCATGGCAGAAAGCGCAACATGGGCCATATTAGTCTGAACAAAACGAACTTTGCTACGATCCCCTTCCAATTTACCCTCAATAGAACCCACTTTTACACCAAGTTGTTTATCACCTTTATCTTGATAAGGCATCAGCAACTTTAACATATCCGGGTTTTGTGCAATTTCATGAGTGTAGTAAGCACGTTCAGTAGAACCATCTTCCTTCTGCACTTTCTTTTTGAGGTTAATAGGGATCAACTGATAGTGAGTCAGCTTTAATTCACCATTACGGAACTGGAAGTCAGCACGACCAACATATTTACCCCACTCATGAGCCTGAACAATCCAGGTACCGTTCTGACGATCCGGCGAACATGGGGTTCCTGGCACATAATCGATCTGCTTATAATTTTTATTTTCCGCAGACATACAGACCGGATCTTGTGAGTGACCACCGACAATCATATCCAGATAGCCCGCAGGCAAGCTGCGAGCCATTTCAACATCACCCGGCGCATTAGAACCATGATTACCGTTGTCATAGTGCCCCATATGGGTTGCTGCAATAATCACATCTGGCTTTTCATCTCTCTTTAGTTCTTCAACAACCATTTTGGCTTCTGTCGCAGGAACACGAAATTCAACATCAGGAAAATTAGCTGGGTTACCGATTTTCGCCGTATCATCAGTCGTCAGGCCAATAACCGCAATTTTCACACCCTGTTTATCGAAAATAGTATAAGGTTTGAACAAACGTTTGCCGGTGCTTGTTTGGTAAATATTGGCGGCCAGAAATGGAAAAGTTGCCCATTTTTCCTGTTGACGCAGTATTGACAGAGGATTATCAAACTCATGGTTACCCAACGCCATTGCATCATAGCCCACCAAGTTCATGCCTTTAAAATCAGGTTCGGCATTTTGCAGATCAGATTCTGGTACACCGGTATTAATATCCCCGCCAGAAAGTAGTAACACACTACCACCTTTTTTCACGACCTCCTGACGGATTTCATCAACTACCGTTTTTTGAGCGGCTAAACCATACTCACCATAATCGTTATGCCAAAAATGACCATGATGGTCATTGGTGTGCAAAATGGTAATGTTATAGGTTTTATCCTTCTCCCATGCATTTGCGATTGCTGGAAGTAGTGCTATAGATACAACCAAAGCACAAGCTGAGGTCTTGAACGAGAATTTCATGGTATATCTCCATGTTTTTTTTAGTGAATTGCCATGCAAAAACAGCTTTTAAAGCTAACAAGGCGGGATAAATTGATCATTTCTTGAGACAGGTTATGTTATGCAGTTATTAACACATGTTTTGTTTCGTCTTTGCGAGAATACTATATACCCGTCATCTTTCAAGTTGCCTCTTTGTTGGCTGCACTCGCTCACCCCGGTCACATCGTTATCTATGCTCCCGGGGATTCACTCCCTTGCCGTCGCGATCCATCTTGAAATCCATAGGGTATAAAACTATATCCAAGATAGTAAAAAATCAACTCTCTACCTAATATGTATTAAAATTCAACAAATAACCAATATACTGACTATTGATTAAGACAGGTTGGCTGCGAATATGAGCGAACAAAGCAATACCACCATAGTTCCATCTCACCCCAAAAAAACCAGGAATACCGTTTTTACTATTCTTGGGGCAATCAGTGTTTCACACTTATTGAACGATATGATCCAATCGCTGATTCTGGCAATTTATCCTTTACTACAATTAGAATTCAACCTGAGTTTTGTGCAAATCGGTATGATCACCCTGACTTATCAGATTACCGCCTCTTTATTACAACCACTGATAGGTCTCTATACTGATAAACATCCACAGCCCTATTCATTACCTGTTGGGATGAGTTTCACCTTATCCGGTCTATTATTGCTGGCCTATGCCAACAATTTCCCGTTAATTCTATTAGCATCTGCATTAATTGGAACAGGCTCTTCGGTATTCCACCCGGAATCGTCGCGCGTAGCACGTATGGCATCCGGTGGTCGCCACGGACTAGCTCAATCTCTTTTTCAAGTCGGCGGTAATTTTGGCAGCTCCCTTGGGCCTTTGCTAGCCGCTCTGTTTATTGCTCCCCATGGCAGAGGCAACGTTGGCTGGTTCTCTTTGGCGGCATTACTGGGTATCATCGTGCTGCTACAGATCAGTAAATGGTATAACGCTCAGAATTATATCAAGAAAAATCAAGCCAAAATTGGCCCTGCCATTAAAGTTTTATCAAGAAAAACCGTGATAGGTTCCTTGGTTATTTTGCTAATCTTAATCTTTTCCAAATATTTTTATCTCACCAGTATCAGTAGCTATTATACTTTTTACTTAATACACAAATTTGGCATTTCCGTGCAAAGCGCCCAGTTTCATCTGTTTATTTTTTTATTCGCAGTTGCGGCAGGAACCATTATTGGTGGACCGCTTGGTGACAGGATCGGCAGAAAGTATGTTATCTGGATATCTATCCTTGGAGTTGCACCTTTTACATTAGTTCTGCCTTACGCTTCTCTGTACTGGACAAGTATTCTATCAGTGATTATTGGTGTGATTCTGGCATCTGCGTTCTCTGCAATCCTGGTATACGCTCAGGAACTTATTCCAGGTAAAACCGGGATGGTATCCGGCCTGTTTTTCGGGCTGGCTTTTGGTATGGGAGGTATTGGCGCAGCGGTACTTGGTGATATTGCGGACAGAACAAGTATTGAACTAGTTTATCAGATTTGTGCTTTTCTGCCGTTACTTGGCATATTTACCGCTTTATTACCTAATATAGAAGATAAGAACTAGGAAAATCACCATACAATCCCACATAAAAGTTAATTTTTATGTGGGAATAGTGCTTATTTACCTCATAAATATTCAAATAGAGCAACACAAATACCTGTTACGGGTAATTTAATCCTTTCAATCCATATTTTTTGATGTTTTATTCATTTTTTTAGCGAATTTACCTCGAATTATCTATAAAATACAGTTACACCTACCTCTTCACTATGCTATTTACTAGCCTCAGCAAGAAGGAGTCTTAATGGAGCACTCGACACCACTTATCACCACTATCGTTGGCGGATTCTTTATCGCTTATCTGCTTGGTATGCTGGCACAACGCCTGAAAATCTCACCGCTGGTTGGTTACCTTACTGCGGGAGTACTCGCTGGTCCTTTCACTCCTGGTTTTGTCGCTGATGCATCACTGGCCCCCGAACTGGCAGAAATTGGTGTCATCTTATTGATGTTTGGTGTCGGACTGCATTTTTCACTCAAAGATCTGTTAGCAGTAAAATCTATTGCTATCCCTGGTGCTATTGCACAAATATTGGTCGCGACCCTACTCGGAGTAGGGCTATCAGCAATACTGGGTTGGGAATTATTTAGCGGTATCGTCTTTGGTCTCTGTCTATCAACCGCCAGTACCGTTGTTCTATTACGAGCGCTAGAAGAGCGCCAACTGATCGATAGCCAACGAGGTCAAATAGCTATTGGCTGGCTGATTGTCGAAGATCTAGCGATGGTGCTGACTCTGGTATTACTGCCCGCGGCTGCCGGTATTCTTGGTAATAAGGAAGCCAATATCGGGCAGTTAATTATGGAGCTCGCCATGACAGTCGGCAAAGTTATCGCTTTTATCTTGCTGATGATTGTTGTTGGCCGCCGTCTAATCCCTTGGGTACTGGCAAAAACCGCTAGTACCGGCTCCAGGGAACTATTTACCCTTGCTGTACTGGTTATCGCCTTGGGTATCGCTTACGGTGCCGTTGCTCTGTTTGATGCTTCATTCGCACTGGGGGCGTTCTTCGCCGGGATGGTATTAAACGAATCAGAACTAAGCCACCGTGCAGCCCAAGATACGCTGCCACTCAGAGATGCTTTCGCCGTATTATTCTTCGTTTCTGTTGGCATGCTGTTCGACCCAATGGTCCTCATTCAACAGCCCCTATCGATATTGGCAACGTTGGCAATCATTATTATTGGTAAGTCCGCCGCTGCAATGTTACTTGTAAAGATGTTCGGCCACTCACGCCGCACCGCGTTAACGATTTCAGTCAGTCTGGCGCAAATCGGTGAATTTGCCTTTATTCTAGCCGGTCTTGGGGTTGCACTCGGCCTGCTTGATGGAAATGCCCGTAACCTTGTTCTGGCTGGCGCGATTGTTTCTATCATGCTAAACCCAGTTCTATTTAGTCTGTTGGATCGCTATCTAGAAAAAACAGAAACTATTGAGGAACAGTTACTGGAAGAAACGTTGGAAGAAGAGACGCAAATTCCTGTCGATATCTGCGGCCACACTATCGTTGTCGGCTACGGACGTGTCGGCAGCTTGCTATGCCAACGCTTGCAGGAAAAAGAGATCCCTCTGGTTGTTATTGAAAACACCAGAGCTAAATTTGAGGAACTCGGTGAACAAGGTATTAGTGCGGTCATGGGCAACGCTGCCAGCAAAGATATTATGTCACTGGCGCGCTTGGATTGTGCCTGCTCCCTCCTACTAACTATTCCTAATGGCTATGAAGCGGGTGAGATTGTCGCCTGTGCAAGAGAAGCACGCCCGGATATTAATATTATCGTCCGAGCCGACTATGACGATGAAGTTACCTATATCACAGAGCGTGGAGCTAGCCACGTCATTATTGGTGAGCATGAAATTGCTAAAACAATGGCAACTGTATTCGCCAACAGTGAGCAAAGCTATCCGATTGAACCACCTCCAGCATCGCCTTTTTCGCCATTACTTTGAGGAAAGCGACTGCTGATGGAATCATTCCCTATTCCTTACCGAGTAGGGATCATGAGCCGTTCTTATCACTTAAGTATCAGTGATAAGAACGGTTCAGAGGGAACAAAACTTTCAGTTGAAGTATTGCTTTACTCAATTCTATACAACAAAAATCAGTCGAATTATCAATTAATCCTTAGCCCATTCAAAACAAGATTCAGCAACCCATTGAGGTAAATATTTTTTTATTAATAGGGAGGGTAAATACCATGCATTACTTAACATGATCATGGTATTTACCTAGTTACAACAAGGAAACTCTATACAATCCAAGCTACCTTCAACCACTATTAGCTTAATGAGACTATTAATGAAAAAGCCAATCAGTCGGGAGGGCGCAATATCAAACATCCGATTATATCAAAGATATAAAACACCTTTCATTGACGTGTAAAACATTGAAACAGAGAAAACACATAACACTAAAGAAGCAAGACGATAAAACAAATCGGGTTTTAAAATTCCTTTTCCCAACTTTCCTACATATAGCATTTTCCCAACCCCCACCCAAATCAGGGAAACGGGTAATAACGCACAAACAAAAACCGTCATGCATGGAATGTATTCTGACCACAAAGTAAATGCAGTAAGAGGAAATATATATGTAGCAAACACAAAAGCCTTAGGATTCAGCAATGTGGCAAATAATACCGTGATAAAATGGATTTTTGCTACATTCTTGTCTAATGAGAAATGCCAAACTTTAAAAGCTAGATAAGCAATGTATGTCGAAGCACACATCTTTAAGACGACCAGTGACCATATGAAAGCATGAGAGACTGTAGATAAAAATAACCCCCACAAACTAATTGCTGTTATATAACCCAATGCCTCAGCTAATATCAGCCTGAGTGTACTAATAAAACCATGTGAATATCCAGATGATACCAAAAGAGTATTTGTTGGTCCCGGCATAATTAAGACCATACTCACCATACTGGCAATTCTTATATAATCGTAGTAACTATTCATAGTATCCTCAGTGGCTGTTATACATAATAATTAATTATTTGAAATATAATAGGAAATTTTCAGTAAAAAATTTCATCACGCCCCCCATCTCTTTAAATTAACAATAATAAGTTACGGTCATTAAATACCATTACTTTCACTTAATAGCTATTAGGTTCGTCTTTTCTCTCAATGTTAGTAATCTCAATAACTCCAATTCAGTAATAAAATATACAAGAAACCTTTCCTAATATAGGCAACAAAATAAAATAATTACAGAAAACAAAAACTATTTCACTAAATGATCCTTCTGAGTTATCAATCATCGCCAAAGTTTCGCTATCTAAATTAGCATCATAAAACACTAATTTACATTTCAATACTATACAAAAAATATGAAATTCCGTATTAACCTCGGGAATACTCCTAAAATATAGCAGCTCCAATCCATATATAACTAATATCATTTCTATATATGGCCGATATCATTTCAATATATAAAGAATATCATTTCAATACACAGCTAGTATCATTTCAGTATATTACTAATAAAGGAGTATTCTCTAGCTAATCATCTTGATTATAATTAGTAAAATCAACAATTGATAAATCAGTTCCAAGATTTTTAAAAATTGTGATTTTAGTCCAAATTCTTCCTTTAGCTAATCCCTATTACAATAAACAGAAAAATTAGGTACATAATCAAATCAGCATGAACCGGATTGGTGATTTTAGCCGTATCTAGCTATATTAGAAATGCGCCGTCACACGAAATTTTTATATAAAAAACAACAATATAAGTTAAATATAAAAAACAAATAGAAAATTTTATTTGCATATTATTGCTATCTGGGTGATATAAATATTCTATTCTAGGACATTTTTAAATGTTATTTGAATTTATTTAAACAGATATATAAATAAGAATAAAATACTTTGCCTTTTATAAATTCGACGAAAAATCATTGCTGTTAATAAAATAAACTCTAACTACCATTTACAATCTTAATAAATGATTTTATAGCTAAATTTCGGCACCTCATTAATTTATACGGTGCCGAAATTTTAAAATTATCGTTCCCAGTAAGATTCTTCCAAACTATCTTCTTTTTCGGGTAAACCACGGCTTAATCGTGGGGAATGCTGACTCAATACCTGATAGCTAACTCTGTTGGCATATTTACACACTTGAGCAAGTGATGAATATGTTAGATAAGTACGGATATGTTTACTGGAATTAGGCACATTCATTCTGTGGTGATTGTTAGCCGTTATATCATGCAGCAAAGCAGATAAAGCACCATCACCTGCCCCATTGGTATTCATGATTTTTTCTGGCCCCCCCATATAAGGTTCAATATGGGAATAAACTTTCATCGGGATTTGGCAATCAGATTTACGCATAGCACGGCTGAACTCATAACGGTTAAATTCAGCAATAGCACCCGGTAACAATGGATGGGTTGTCTGACGCATATAATCTTTTTCCGTATAACCTGCCATATATAATCCAGCCGGACCTGCGGTACACAAAACTAAATCGACCCAATCTAGTGCCATATCCGAAGCCAATAGTGGATCACTGAAACCAGTAAGCTCATAAGCTTCATCTTCATTCATTGCCAGAACAGAAATATTCTCAACCAGAAAATCACGCCACCATTGTGGATCATCAGCAATAACATATTTCGTCCCTAGCGTCAGAACCACAGGTACACTATGCTTTTTCGCATATTCGATAGCTTTCATGGTTGCTTCTGGCATTGGTTCTCCCGGTTTACAACGAATCAAGTAAGCAGTTAATACCAAAGCAGAAGCTTCAGCAATAATCTTCTCAGGAATACTTTCCGGTTTAAGTTGATTCATTTGCCCAGGACTGATGGCAAAAGTCCGCTCACCATTTTCCGTTACTAACGTAAAACAGCGACCAATTGCCCCGTTCACTCCCTGTAAATAGTTCAGATCAGTACGGCTAGACGTGTTACATAAGTAGCGGTAAGCATAACTGCCAATCTGAATATTACTACACATAGTACCCAATAAGACGGAACGATCATCGGCAAGAACTGAGTAATTATGTAAAGTATTACCAATAGTGCCACCAGCAAATTCGTGGCTAATAAGATTATTATCAGTAAGTTCTTTATACAGGGTTTCAGCTACATCATCTTCAATAACTAATGAATGCCCTTGGCTGAGGTTATAGCGCTGGATAAAATCTTCATCTACTTTCGCCTCAATATCCACTAATGTCTGATCGATACCAACGATATAAGCTCGGTTATTCTCACCATCCATCATCTCTTTAATTGGCTGGAGTAAAGGATCACGCAGACTGACGGGAAAATAGTGTTTTGATTTACGTTTACCAGGGAATTTCATTTTTGATTGATGCTATAACGCCAAAAGGTGCAGCATATTAGCACAATAAAAACTGACAGGCAGCAAATGTCACTACGACATTTACTGCCAAGGAAAACTTAAGCCGCTTGCTGACGACTACGTACCATATGACGAATTAGAACAGACACCACAGCCAAGATCAGCCCAAGAAAAGCACTGCCTATTAAGATAAGTAGACGCTTCGGTGAATCTTTCGCTGTCGGCTCATAAGGAGCCTGCATATATCTAAATGGTTGGAAGTTAACTTTATCTACTTTAAGTGCTTTCAGCTCTTCTATATAGAACAAACGGTTACGTAAGTCAGCATCAATCAAGGTGGGATCTTTTATCTCCTCTGTAATTTGCAACTTACGTTGTAATGCATCAGCCCCCAAAGCAATGGAATAATCTGGATCGTCTTTGATCATTGCTCCTTCACTGGAAATAGGCTTTTTAATTCCTGCCGAATTAGCGATAGATAATGCATGTTTCAATCGCTCAATATTAGCTTCCTGTATATTATTCACACGGTTTAAATCAACGTTATATAAACCTTCAGAGTAATTAAGCTTTTGTTTTACTATATCACTTAATTCACTCTTCACCTGTTCATGGACAACAGACGACGCATAGTCAATATAGCCATTTAACAGATTATATGCATCTTCTGCGGTTCCGGCACTGAAAGTCAATTTAGTTTCACCATTTTCATCATCTTTTTCCGCTTTTGAAGAAGATGAAATATTATCATTCACAATCTTTTCAATAAGTTTTCTTTTTGCAAATGGTGAATGATCACCTGATTCAGCCACCAGATTTTTAAAATATTCTGTATTAACCAGATATTCTTCACGCAAAACCCGTGAATTAAAATTATTTAAAAAATTATTATACAGTGACGATGAAGTTACTGATGGTTGTAAACTTAAAACCTCTAACTTAGTCAGGAGATCTCTAAGTGGTTGTATCTCTTCAAGTTGAGGTTTAACAATAGAAGCCGAACTGCTCCACTTTTGTGGCATCAAAGATGCTGCTACAAAGCCAATAACAGCAAAAAGGATAGTAATAGTGATAATCAATAACTTTGATTGAAATAAAACAGAGAATAACTCAAACAAATCAATTTCATCATCTTGTTTTGAATTGTAATAATTAAAATATTCTTCACTGAAATTAGTGTCTTTAATCGGTTTATTACTCATTATTTATATCCAAATCCAAATATGCTGTTACTAATTGATATACAAAACATCATCCCACTGAGCCTATAGGTTAATTCCCATTTACTCTGAAACAAGTATGGCAGTTCCACCAGGCTGGCATCTGTGTAGCAATATACCTTAAAAAGCCAATGAACCCTAATGATAGATTAATCCTATCACTATTCATTCCTGTTTCTGACAAACCCGTTGATCAACTCTTCAAGTAGTAAAATATGACTAGCGTTGTCGTTAAGCGCCGGAATATATTCAAATTTTTTCCCACCTGCATTAAGAAACATCTCTTTATTTAGCTGTTTTATCTCTTCCAGCGTTTCCAGACAATCAGACGAAAAACCAGGGCAAAGTACCTGAATATGTTTTATTCCCTGATTAGGTAGAGTTTGCATCGTTTGATCTACGTATGGTGTCAACCATTGCTCACGACCAAAACGTGATTGATAAGCCATCATTACCTGCTCTGCCGGATAATTAATTGCTTGCTTTAGCAATCGTGTTGTTAACTTACACTGCTCAGCATAAATATCGCCCGTATCAACAAAACGCTGCGGAATGCCATGATAGGAAAGCAATAATCTGTCTGGTTGACCATGCTTATCGAAACTCTGCTCAATAGTTTCTTTCAGTGCAGAAATATAAGCCGGATGATCAGCATAACTACGAATAAAGTGAATCCCAGGAATAGTGCGGTATTTTTGCAATACCAGACTAACACCATCAAATACAGCCGCAGATGAGGAACCAGAATATTGGGGATAAAGTGGTAAAACAATCAGCTGCTCAACATTCTGCTTAAGTAAGTTGTCAATCGCTTGTTCAAGAGATGGAGAACCGTAATTCATTCCCAGTTCAACAGGGATGTCAGCAAGTCTTTCTGCCAGTAATTTCTGTTGCCGACGGCCATGTACTAATAGAGGAGAACCTTCATCAGTCCAAATTTTCTGGTATAACTTTGCTACACGTGAGGAGCGGAAAGGCAAAACAAAACCATATAATATTGGCTTCCAGATAAATCGAGATAAATCTATGACTCTTTTATCGCTAAGAAACTCAGCTAAATAACGTCTTATAGCCGCAGTTGTCGGTTTATCAGGAGTGCCGAGATTAACTAATAAAACACCAAATTTACCGTTGTTCATTATGTCGATCCTTCATTGTTTCGCTAGTGAAAACCCTAGCATAATAAAATACAGATGAAAATCATGTTTATCTACGAAAACAATGAGGAAAAATCGACTAATTTACCTGATACAGTAACTAAATAATATAGGATAAGGCGACTTATTAGTCGCCCTCTAAGAATCATTCAGGTTGATTAATCCAAAATTTTAGATAATTCTTCACTAATCTCAGATACCTTACGAGTACCATCAATTCTAAAATATTTGGTATAATCTGCCTCTGCTTCTTTTTGATAGTAGGACACTAAAGGTGCTGTCTGTTGATGGTATTCAACTAAACGTTTACGCACGATATCTTCGTGATCGTCTTTACGAACAGTCAGCTCTTCACCCGTAACATTATCCTTGTTTTCCACTGCTGGCGGATTAAATTTAATGTGATAAACACGGCCAGATGGCGCATGTATACGGCGCCCAATGATACGTTCAATAATGAGTTCATCGGGAACATCGAATTCCAAGACATAATCAACATTAATACCCGCTTCTTTCATTGCATCAGCCTGGGGGATAGTACGGGGGAACCCATCCAGCAAGAAACCATTGCGGCAGTCATCTTGTTTGATGCGCTCTTTGACCAAAGCAATAACCAGTTCATCAGTAACCAGCTTACCATGATCCATCAGCGCTTTTGCTTTTAAACCCAATTCTGAGCCAGCCTTAACCGCAGTACGCAACATATCGCCAGTAGAAATTTGAGGGATCCCATATTTCTCCACGATAAATTGCGCCTGAGTCCCTTTACCGGCGCCCGGAGCGCCCAGCAGAATGATACGCATTGCGTAAATCCCCTTGCTAGTTAGTTTTTATATTTTGAGAAAACGAGCCACCATACCATTTAGCATGGGGTTCGCTCAAGGAAACAGGTAAACGATTTCGTGATATTTTTCTGTAAAAATAAACCACGCCCCATCTCATTATCGGAGGCGTGGTTTCCAATCGTCACAAAAAAATGATTAAATCAAGCTTTCTCAGACAACAATAGCTGATTCATACGGCGAATAAACTGATTTGGGTCTTCCAACGTGCCACGCTCAGCAAACAATGCCTGATCAAGCAACAGTTCAATCCAATCCGCGAATTGAACTTCATCACTGATATCAGCAGCCAGTTTTACCAACTGATGATCAGGATTCAGCTCAAAATTGTACTTAACGTCCGGCACCTGTTGACCAGCCGCAGCAAACAATTTCGCCATCTGCGTGCTCATTTCATCCACATTTGTTGTGACAATTGCTGGAGTATCAGTCAGACGGTGAGTCAATTTAACCTCTTTTACTCGATCACCAAGCAATGTTTTTACACGCTCAACAAACGGCTCCAGCTGCTTTTCAATTTCTTCCTGTTCGGCTTTGTTTTCATCTGCCAGTTTATCCAAGGATTCATCGGCTTTACTGACTGACTGGAATTTTTTACCATCAAAATCAGTGAGGTATCCCATCATCCATTCATCAATGCGATCTGACAGTAACAGAACTTCAATACCTTTCTTACGGAACAACTCCAGATGAGGACTGTTTTTCGCCGCAGCATAACTGTCTGCGGTGATGTAGTAAATCTTATCCTGACCTTCCGTCATCCTACTAACATACTCTTCCAGAGAAACTGTTTGTGCCGAGCTGTCATTATGAGTAGAAGCAAAACGTAGCAATTTAGCGATAGCTTCTTTGTTGGTACTATCCTCCGCCGGGCCTTCTTTCATTACCAGACCAAACTGTTGCCAGAATTGCTGGTACTTTTCTGCATCATCTTTCGCCAGTTTATCCAGCATCTGTAATGCACGTTTGGTCAATGCATTACGTAAATTACGGGTAATAGAATTATCTTGTAAAATTTCACGGGAAACGTTCAGTGGCAAGTCGTTGGAGTCAATCAAACCACGGACAAAGCGTAAATAGTTCGGCATAAACTGTTCCGCATCATCCATAATAAACACACGCTGGACATACAATTTCAGCCCGTGCTTATGCTCACGGTTCCACATATCCCACGGAGCCTGAGATGGAATATAGAGCATGCTAGTATATTCCTGTTTACCTTCTACGCGATTATGGCTCCAGATCAGCGGATCAGTAAAATCATGAGAAATATGTTTGTAGAACTCTTTATACTCTTCATCTGTAATTTCAGATTTACCACGAGTCCATAAAGCTTGAGCTTTATTAATCTTCTCCCAAGTTACTGTATCCTCTTCACCCTCTTCTTCGCTCTTATTTTTGGTTTCAATTTCAACCGGCAAGGCAATATGGTCAGAGTATTTACTGATAACAGAACGCAAACGCCAGTCATTCAGGAATTCATCTTCTCCTTCACGTAAATGAAGGGTGATCTCTGTACCACGGGTTTCTTTTTCAATATCGGCAATCGTGTAATCGCCTTCACCAGCAGATTCCCAGAATACGCCCTGATCAATTGAAGCGCCGGCGGCACGAGTACGTACAGTGACTTTATCAGACACAATAAATGCAGAGTAAAACCCAACACCAAACTGACCAATTAATTGGCTGTCTTTAGCCTGATCTGAACCAATAGATTCCAGAAAAGCTTTTGTTCCTGATTTAGCGATTGTTCCAAGATTATCGATAACTTCATCACGAGTCATACCAATGCCATTATCACTAATCGTAATGCTTCTCTTTTCTTTATCAAAAGAAAGACGAACGCGTAGTTCACCATCATTTTCATAAAGTTTTGGAACAGATAATGCGCGGAAACGTAATTTGTCAGCAGCATCGGAAGCGTTTGAGATTAGTTCACGAAGGAAAATCTCTTTATTGGAATAGAGTGAATGGATCATTAATTGCAGAAGTTGTTTTACTTCAGACTGAAATCCACGGGTTTCCTGACCTTTCATACTCATTTATTACCTCAATCTAAATCCAGTTCAGACAGACAAAATCAGACGATAATATGCAGATGGGGATAAATAAGTTGAATTTCAAGTTTGATTATCCAAAAGAATTATGAAGTAACTTTTGATCATAGCAAAATGGATTAAAAGGCATGCGCCACATAAAATGTAGCGCCTCAAAACCTTTACGACTTGCTCTAACCAGACTACAACACTATTCGGTCACAACTCGACAAAACCGTAAGGCATTAACAGAAGATTAATAAGTAATCTTCTGCCGCCCAGCAAGTGAATGGGACAATGTTGTACCATCTACCATCTCAAGTTCACCACCCACCGGCACACCATGAGCAATACGGCTTGCTGTTACACCATACTGAAAGCATATCTCTGCGATATAATTGGCAGTGGCCTCTCCCTCCACTGTTGGATTAGTCGCCAGAATCACCTCTGAAATCTCCTCAGTAGAGAGACGATCCTCAAAACAATCTAAACCAATATCCATTGGACCAATGCCATCTAATGGGGATAAATGCCCCATCAATACAAAGTAACTCCCGGCAAACTGCCCAGTTTGTTCAATAGCATGAATATCCGCTGGACTTTCAACCACACAGATTTGACCATTTTGTTGACGGCGTGGATTAGCACAAATTGTGCACTGTTCCTGTTCGGTAAAAGTCCGGCAATATTTGCAGTGTCCAATTTCTGACATTGCTCTGGTCAATGCCTGAGCCAAACGCATTCCACCACTGCGATCACGCTGTAGCAGATGAAAAGCCATCCGCTGTGCAGATTTAGGGCCAACCCCTGGCAAACAGCGTAATGCTTCCATCAAGGATTCAAGGAGAGGACTGGTTTGCATCAGAATGGCATCTTAAAGCCTGGTGGCAATTGCATCCCACTGGAAATGCCTGCCATTTTCTCTTTCTGAGTTTCTTCAATACGACGGGCTGCGTCATTGAATGCGGCAGCAATCAGGTCTTCCAACATCTCTTTGTCATCTTCCATCAGGCTTGGATCGATCTCAACACGACGGCAATTATGAGCCCCATTGATAGTCACTTTAACCAGACCTGCTCCCGATTCCCCCGTCACTTCTAGATTGGCGATCTCTTCTTGCATTTTCTGCATTTTGTCCTGCATTTGCTGGGCCTGTTTCATCAAATTGCCCAAACCACCTTTACCAAACATAGATTTCTCTCTTCGCTATGGCTACATCGTACAACAAGGTACAGATTGCAGCATGGTTAAACCGGTCGGATACTGTCTTCATCCAATTCAGCATCAAATACCTGCCGCAATGTTTGAATAGTTTTATCCGCAATAATTGATTGGCGAGCTTGTGCCAATTTCTCTTCATAAATGGCTTGTCGCCACTCCAGCGGAGTTTTCTCCGCAGGATTATCATCTTCAATAATACTGAATTCAACTGTTACGCCGTACAACTCGCTTAAAGCCTCCGCTAATGACTTTTGTGTGAAAGCGGAATTAAGGTGACGCTGGCTCGAACGCAAATGTAAACGGATATTATTTTCACTAACCTGTTCTTTGAATGCATTTAATGCCAATTGCTGCACCAGTTTAG
This sequence comes from Photorhabdus bodei, assembly GCF_003287735.1. GTDB lineage: Bacteria > Pseudomonadota > Gammaproteobacteria > Enterobacterales > Enterobacteriaceae > Photorhabdus > Photorhabdus kayaii. The sequence continues at coordinate 77,147 of NZ_NSCM01000005.1, forward strand.
GAATTTTAAGTTTACCAACTTCTGCGGCCCATGCATCTCTCTGTTTAGATTCTTCCGTTAATTTCTCTGCCAGTTCTGGTGTTTTCTCATGTTCCAAAGCTGTTCTTAAAGCCTTTGGTGTGGCCACATGAGTTTCTGTTTTCTCCTCAATATTCTTGGCACGCCAACGGTAAGCTTCTTTTTTCTCAGACTTGTTTTCCTGTTTTTTATCTATTGATGACTGAGGTCGCTGTCCTGACACTGCGGCAAACCGTTCCAATGCTGAAGTTGCTGACTTCATCTTAACAGGCGTAGCTGATTCAGGCTTTTTTGTCGACGCTTGCTCTTGCTGTCGGGATAACACATTCCTTGCTTTCAGCAACTGCGCTGTTGGGCTTGATGCAAGCGCCTGAGGTATCTGGGGTTCCGACTGAGCAGTTCTATCCAATTGTGCCGGTTCATTAATATAATTAGCAGGTGGCACATCTCCCTGATCACTATGTTTCGGCTGTGCTGTAACTGATGGTATAACCGCAGGATGTACTACCGGTGCCGCAACCTCTTCAATAACTGTTTTCGGATGAAATGCCAAGGCTCTGAACAGCGTCATTTCAACACCCATCCTGCGCTCCGGTGCATACGGTAAGTCCCTACGACCAATCAGCAAAGTTTGATAATAAAGTTGCAAATCTTCCGGTGAAACAGCTTTTGCCAATATCCGCAAACGGCCTTCAATTGATGAAGAAGCGATTTCTGGCTGAGAAGGTAACAGCTGGAGCATTGCAATACGATGCAGCAATGCAAGAATTTCTACTAACAAATCCTCCCAATCAGCCCCCCGTGAAGCGACTTGTTCCACCAATGCCATAACCTGCTGACCGTCAGCTCGAATCAATGCTTCAATAATTGATAACGGCTGTTCATCATCTAAAGTTCCTAGCATCAAGCTGACTATTTCAGTCGTCACCAAGCCTTGTCCGATAGCAATAGCCTGATCTGTCAGACTCAATGCATCACGCATGCTGCCATCAGCAGCACGAGCCAATAGCTGACGAGCGCGGTTATCACTCTCTATATGTTCAGCTTTAAGAATACGCTCAAGCTGAGCGCTTATTTGACCAATATCCAGCGATTTGAGATGGAATTGCAAGCAACGGGAAAGAATAGTCACTGGCAATTTTTGCGGATCAGTCGTTGCCAGTAAAAACTTCACATGCTCAGGCGGCTCTTCCAACGTTTTCAATAATGCATTGAAACTGTGGCGGGAAAGCATGTGGACTTCATCAATCAGGTAGACTTTAAAACGCCCACGAGCCGGAGCATATTGCACGTTATCTAGTAATTCGCGCGTATCTTCAACTTTAGTACGGGAAGCCGCATCAATTTCAATTAAATCGACAAATCGCCCTTGTTCAATTTCAAGGCAATTAACACATTTACCGCAAGGCTTATCAGTAATACCTGTTTCACAATTTAGCCCCTTAGCAAACAAACGGGCGATCGTTGTTTTCCCAACACCTCTAGTGCCAGAAAATAAATAGGCGTGATGAAGCCGGCCATGGGCAAGACCATTAGCTAACGCAGTCAGGACATATTCCTGACCAATTACATCAGAAAATATTTGTGGGCGCCACTTACGGGCAAGTACCTGATAGCTCATTGATACCGGAAAAATCGAATACAGTTGGGTATCATGCTAACACAGCCTCACTACAGACAGCGAGGCCGATATGTTAGTAATACAAAAATAAGCAGATTAATGATCTGGGAATTCAAGTAGAGTAAAACTACTTACACCTTGTCTTTGCAGGCGCTCAACACCACCTAAGCCAAGCAAACCAATAATAAATGCCGCTTCAGAAACCTCACCACCTAAACGACGGATTAAACGAACAGTGGCTTCAACCGTACCACCCGTTGCCAGCAAATCATCAATAACCAGCACCTTATCATTTTCTTTTACGCTATCCTTATGCATTTCCAACGTATCAGTGCCATACTCCAGATTGTACGTTTCACTCAATGTTTCCCGAGGTAGTTTGCCCGCTTTACGAACAGGAATAAAACCAACACCAAGTCGTAACGCAACCGGGGCTCCAAACAGAAAACCGCGAGCTTCAGTGCCAACTATTTTTGTGATGCCTTTGTCCTGATATCGCTCCACCAGAAGATCAATTGTTGCCTGGTAGGCAAGAGGGTTATCCAATAAAGTGGTAATATCACGAAAAAGAACCCCTGGTTTTGGATAATCAGGAATAGTTTCAATACTGTCTTTAATAAATTGCAGTTGCTGCGCATTTGCGGTCATAATCGGTGCCAATGAGTAGAACACGAAGGTGCTAAAATCTATTCAAACTGATAGAAAAAAGCAACTAATGAACACGCACCAGCCTACTTTTTGTCGTCCCAGATTAATTCTGCTTCGCAAGGCATAACCATTTTAAGGTATAAATGAATACGCAGCCGTTATTAAATTTACTCGAAAAACAGGTCGATATACTGGCGGAAGAGATAGCACCATTAGCAGACACACCATTCTCTACTGCCCGGTTTGATCAGGCTTTATTTAACCGACACAGCGATAAACTCCGTGGTTATCTACAAGAAGTCAGGCACAACATGGAACAACTCAAAGAGTGTGTGCAGGATCACCGAACCGAACAGGTCGCATTTCTGACTGAACGCTTAGTTGCCCAAATAGAAGCATTAAGGCGTGAATTGTCTACCCAGTCATTGAGAAAAAAAGAGAGCCGATTTGAACATAAACAACAAACTACTGACCTGTATCACAAACTGGCTGAACATCAGGATTATGAACGCCGCCTGCTCGCAATGATCAATGATAGAGAGCTAAAATTGAATCAACAAACTACACTTAATCATCAACAAAAAATACAGAAAGAAATCGCGGCATTAGCCGGAAGACTAGCACGTTGCCGTCAATCTCTGACGCGAATTGAAAAATCAATCGAATACAAAGAGAACATGGATTAACGATTCAGATGAGGAATGCTTTATGTCCGTCGAACACGCACCACCCGAAGTTCAACTTGCTGTTGATCTGATCTATTTACTTGAATGCAATGAAATCGCTCCTGAAATCGCACTCGCCGCACTGGAAATAGTCAAACACGACTATCAAGCAAAATTAGCGAAGCAATCACAGTCGACGAAGGAATATTGAACGATTTACTTCAAACACCTTAATAGATATCTTGATCGATACTATAAAAGATTCACGTTTGTCTTAAGTATGTGATCATACATTCATATCAATATCAGCCTTTGCTAAATTTCAAACGGCTTTATATCGTCACTCGCTCTTTCCACTATTTCGTTTAAGAAACGTTGAAGAATAATCATCCGCAGCAATTCGAGTGCAAAGCGGTTCCCATTCACAGCCTATACAAGCAGATCTTATGATCCCACGATTGAAAGCCCATCGCGCCTGTTTTAAATAGGTTTCATCAAGCCTCAGCGTATGACCTATCTCAATTGGTCGGCCCATAAGAGAACCAACAGCTTCCAAAGCTCGACTATCCCGGATAATAACACTCTCGCCAAAACAATGAGGTTCATCTTCTCCAAGCAAGGGAATACATATGTCATCCGGTCCTGCCACAATCAAGATATCTTCGTCCCGAATTCGAGGAATAATCCTATTGTAGTTTTCAACAAAACTAGGGGAGTATCCGTTGCCCGCATAGGTAAGAATACACAAGAGGTGGTGACCTCTCAGGGATATTGTCATGAGTTACGCTCCTGAATGTGATCAAGTGTTGCATTTTTATACAATCAATGCTATATGATTGATACTGACCATCAATAGATCAATTTTTCTAATATAAAGAAAATCGGCTAGGAATCGACTATTATGTCGTCACGGTGGGTATCAAACGAACTTGTCAAATTATCATCAGAAAGCTTGCAGGCAATCATAGATAACAAGATTCCAGCAGCGATGATAGATGATTTTGCAACGACAAAAGAAACAGAACAACTTTCGTCTGCAATACTGAGCATGAAGGCAAAACCCTATGAATTTGGAAGGCCGGGGTTTTATTTGGGAAATACACTCGCTCATTATCGTGATCAACCAAAAGAGCAATATTTTGCTCAAGTTAGCGTAGCTGAGCAAGATCGCATCCAAATTATCAATCAAGCTTTTGATCCCGTTGATCGGTTCATGCGATACATCAATCATGATACAAATTTCAGCATTTCTGTCGCAGAAGAACCGGGGTTCGGTCCCTATTTTACCGGTATCGTTCGAATTATCTCCGGTGGCTCAGATCTACATGTAGATTACGCACCCACTTTTGCGAAAGGAAATTTAGTCGTCGGAGATATATCGACTCAGCTTGCTTGGAACCTCTATATTTTATCTCCCTCTCAGGGAGGAGAAACCGTGATCTATAACCAACCATTCAAGAATACTACCATTGATAAAACATACAAACCGTATGATAGTGCTCTATTGGTTAATTGCGAATCTTTCACTTTTCGACCTCAAGTTAGTTCAGTCGTCATTTTCAACACAACTAACCCTCATATTGTCCTGCCTGCAAGTGGCAATCGCATTGCAACAGGCTCCTTCATCGGTGTATTAAATGAGAAGAAGTTGATTTTATGGTCGTAATACATCTCAGCGAAACACTTGGGACCTGAATATGAAGAGTTCCTCTTCTTGCTCCACTGCTGTTCTATATGTCGTGACGATCATCACTGGGGGAACATCGTGGTATGCAGCAAAACTGCAATTAACTGATGTTTCACCTGTAATATCCCTGATTTATCGTTTTGGGTGTGCGTCGGTACTGCTACTTCTGATTGCTGTGATTTCACGGGAAAGACTTACACACACCTGGCGCGAGCACCTCTCTTTTGCCGCACTTGGAGCATTAGGATTCGCTGTCACATTCTTGCTGATTTACAAGGCTACGGCCTTGATCACTACCGGTCTAATCGCCCTTACCTACTCTTCAGTCATATTATTCAACTCCATAAATACAATTCTCTTCCTACGGCAATCGATTTCATGGTCAGTGCTGGTAGGCGCTGTAGTTGGGCTAACTGGGATAATTTTAGTCTTTAGTCCAGAATTTTTAAATAATGAATGGAATTGGACAGGATTCGGTTACGCAATCGCAGCAACCCTGACATTCTCATTTGCTAACATTTCCGCAGTTCAGTTACAGAGAAAAGGTGTCACTGTTCTGCCAATGACCGGGATTTCTATGGGATATGGCACCATATTCTTGCTCAGCTACGCCTTTTTGACCAAGCAAACGTTTGATTTTGATCTATCACCAGCCTATGTAACATCTCTATTCTATTTGATCCTGTTTCCTTCGGTAATTGGGTATACAACTTACTTTGCCGTTGTTGGTCGCTTGGGGGCTGAACGAGGAGCTTATACCATGCTTCTCGTTCCACTCGTAGCCTTAACGATCTCCAGCGTTACAGAAGGCTATCGTCCAACCATTTGGGCCATAATTGGCACAATGATGACACTTAGCGGTAACTATTGGGTAATTACAAACAAACATCAACCCACGACAAAAACTGACACTTAAGAACGCGGTTCAAGAGTGGGGTAAGCCCGACGAACCGTTTTCGCAATCAAAATAACCAGTACGATTTTAATAATATCTCCCGGTATGAACCCAATTGAACCTACGGCTGCTTGCCAGGTGCTGATATTAGCAAATACAGCAATCCACGGGATACCGATTACATAAACAACCATAATTCCACCAAAGACAAGAAATACAGCTTCTTTAAAGATATTCAGTTTTGCAAGATTTTTCTCATACAAATAGCCGATAACAAAAGCGGCAATCGGCCATGCCAAAATAAAGCCACCACTTGGACTGAGAAATACACTCAATCCTCCCCGCCCTCCAGACATTACCGGTAATCCAACGGAAACAAACACACAAAAGAGCAACAATGCTAATCCACCCCGTTTCGCACCAATAATGGCACCAGCAAGCATTGCTCCCATTGACTGCGCTGTTATCGGAACGCCCACAACGGGAAGTGTCAGTGGCGGAAATAAACCCAGTGCTACGGTTAAAGAGGCAAATAGTGCTATATAAACAATATCTTTGGTAGACATTTAATCCCCCTTTCTTTTCGATAAAGCCACAACCTCTGTTTTACTTGCTGCTTGATTTATTTCTGTCAAATTCTGGATCATAGGACCTAGCTTCAATAGCGGCGGAAATATCGTCTGCCATTTTGAGCATCCGCACAATAACAGGAACTGCAATTGCAATGACACTCTTATCAAGGCCCCTTGCTTTCTGCGCCTCCCGTACTTCTTCTGTAATTGACGCCAGAACAGGGATAAACCGCAAAGCAAGCGATAGAGCCAAACTCACTTTTCCAGGATTGATGCCAAGATAGTACAACCACCCAAGACCCTTTTCCAATGCGTCGATCATATCAGAAGAGCGAGTAGTGAGAGTGACCAGCGAGGCCAGCAATAAAAGAGAGGTAAGACGAACTATTACAAGTACACCTGTGGTCCAGTGGTGTAAAAACAATTGGACTATGAAAATAAGCGCGAAGATCCATAACGCCGGCCGTAATTGCATCCAAGCAGTTTTTAATGAGATTTTGGCTAACAAGTATAAAAGTACGATTCCCGCCAATGCCGCAGCAGAAAGATCGATACGTGGAATAACGAAAAGCAATGTTCCCAGAATGAGCAAAGAAATAATTTTAAGCCCAGGACTAACTCGATGCACAAATGATGAACCAGGATTATATCCAGACAGGCTCATAACATCATCCTTACGTATTCAGGGATAGCAATAGAGGGGATGTCATCAACAACGACACGACCCTCATCAAAAACCAGAACACGATCAAATCCCACTAGAAAATCAAGGTCATGAGAAACTACAATCACAGTTTGAGATAAGTTATCGATTGCTTCGGCAACACGGCGCTTGTTTCGTAAATCCAGCAAGGTTGTAGGCTCATCGAAAATAATGTAATCGGGCTCCATCACAAGAACACCGGAAATCGCAAGGAGTTGTTTCTGACCACCACTTAAAAGATGGGCAGGATGCTCCCTAAATTGAAGTAAATCATAGCGTGAAAGGGCCTCCTGCGTTCTTTGTCGAATCTTATCCTTGGTAAACCCGAGATTTTTCATGCCAAAGGCTAAATCTTCCTCAACGACTGGAAAAACGATCTGATTGTCAGGATTCTGAAATACGAAACCAACCTTACGTCGGATCGCTTTACCTTCCGTTCTGGTATTCAGACCATCCACCAAAACATCACCACTTTTCGGTACCAACAATCCATTAAGAAGGCGTGCGAATGTACTTTTGCCGCAACCATTACTACCTATGATGGCAATGCGTTTTTCCTTAAGCTGCAAATTTAATTCTTTCAATATTACTCGCTCGCCATAGGCATGCGTCACATTTCGTATTTCCAACATAGATGGTTATCCGTTCTCTTTCCGAAAAGAATCAGTACATTTTACACAGTCAAAATCTTCAGCATTTACCTTAGGCTACAGCCTGTCTTCAGTCTCTTCCTTAACAAAACCGGCAACAGTATCTGATATTAGAAATAATTTCAGCTTAGTTTCTCAGTCTAATCTCTTATATAACAGCAGATAAACAAAGAGCATAAGATAATGACTTTTTGCCATTAGCCACATTGTTAGCAATTACCAAAATAGAATTCACCTTAATTTTCCTCTATATTCTAGTTCTTCATTTTTCAGTGACTTTCATATGCTCACTATATTTAAGCATATCGATAAAACTATCCACTAACGACTCGGCTTCCTTCTGAATATCAAAACTATCTGGTGCAAATAGCCAATTTTCCAATAAGCCCGTTATCAATCCTCTTAACATGATAGCCGCTCGCCGTAGATGAAGATTATAAGGAAGCTGACCTGACGCAATACAGCCGGAAAGAGATGCTTCAATACGAACATAATCTGCAACACACAGCTCCTGACGGACTTCCACCAAGGCAGACATTTCACCAACAAACTCACATTTGTGGAAAAAAATCTCCATTAATAGCCGGTTTTTCGGATCATCAGTGACCGACGTCAGGATATGGATGATTAAAGTTCTTAAAATCAGGAGTGGATTATTAGGATATTTTGCTTGATACTCTTTCTCTAATTCGTCAATCTTAGAATCTGTTATTTTACAAGCTTCGGAAAACAGGTCTACTTTATTTTTAAAGTGCCAGTAAATTGCCCCTCGGGTTACTCCAGCTGTTGTGGCAATATCTGTCAGTGAAGTAGCCGAGACACCGCGCTCAGAAAACTCTTTTATAGCTGCGTCTATAATCTGTTGCCGGGTCTCCTCAGCCTGTTGTTTAGTTTTTCGTGCCATACACTCTAATTTTAACCTAAAATGGATTTACATACATTCACGTATGTTTGTATTATAGCATGCTGTTGTTAATGGAGTAATGGTTTTACGGATTGAAGGGTCAACATCTAAAAATATTGAGGTTTACTTATGCGAATAAACAGGGGAGTCTTGCCTCTGGCTACAGTACTGGTACTCTCAGGCAGCTTAGCTCTTTCAGGATGTAACGACAAAGACTCTCAGCAAGTTGCTGGGAACCAACAGGCTCCTGAAGTCGGTATCGTGACGCTGAAAACTGAACCTCTGATGGTCACGACGGAACTTCCAGGCCGAACATCAGCCTTCCGCATTGCAGAAGTTCGTCCACAAGTAAGTGGTATAATTCTGAAACGAAATTATAAAGAAGGTAGCGATGTAAAAGCAGGCACTTCTTTATATCAGATAGATCCAGCAACTTACCAAGCTGACTATGACAAAGCTAAAGCTGATTTGGCAAAAGCTCAGGCTAATGCAGAGATCGAACGCTTGACAGTGAACCGATATAAATCACTGTTAGGTACAAACTATGTTAGTCAACAGGAATTTGATAAAGCCAGCGCCGACTATGCACAAGCGAATGCTATAGTACAGGCAGCAAAAGCGGCCGTAGAGACCACCCGTATCAATTTGGCATATACCAAAGTTACAGCACCGATTAGTGGTCGTTCCGGCAAATCTACTATAACTGAAGGTGCTCTAGTTTCTGTTGGTCAACCAACAGCACTGACAACTGTTCAACAACTGGATCCGATTTATGTGGATGTCACTCAGTCAAGTGATGATTATCTGCGTCTTAAAAATGAAATCGCCAAAGGTATTGTGCAGAAAGGGGACAATAAGGCTAAAGTTCACCTGATCATGGAAAATGGTAAAAACTACAGTGAAACAGGTTACTTGGAATTCTCTGATATTACTGTAGATGAAACAACAGGCTCTATCACTATCCGTGCAATATTCCCTAACCCGAATGAAGAGCTGCTTCCAGGTATGTTTGTTCGTGCAAAACTGGAAGAAGGTATTCGCCAGGATTCAATACTGGTTCCTCAGCAAGGAGTTACCCGTACACCTCGTGGTGAAGCTACTGTCATGGTGGTTGGTGCAGACGAAAAAGTCGAACCGCGCATTATCACTGCCAACCAAGCTATTGGTGATAAATGGCTAGTAGCTTCCGGTCTAAAAGCAGGTGATCGGGTCATCGTTACTGGTTTGCAAAAAATTAAACCCGGCATCCCGGTTAAAGCAGAAGAAGTGGACTTAAATGCAAAATCTGCTGCGAACCAAGCTGAACCTGCGAAAAAGTCTTAATTTAGGAGTCATAGGAGTCAGTGATTCATGCCTAAATTTTTTATAGATCGGCCAATCTTTGCATGGGTAATCGCGATTATCACCATGCTGGCTGGCCTGCTGGCAATTATGAAATTACCCGTAGCGCAATACCCTACTATTGCACCACCGGCGATTTCTATCTCTGCAACTTATCCCGGCGCAGATGCCACTACTGTGCAAAACACAGTGACACAGGTTATCGAACAGAACATGAATGGTATCGATAACCTAGTTTATATGTCTTCCAACAGTGATTCTGCTGGAAACATGAATATTACACTAACCTTTGAGGCCGGTACTGATCCCGATATTGCACAGGTACAAGTACAAAACAAGCTACAACTCGCTATGCCTCTGTTACCACAAGAAGTGCAACAGCAAGGTATACGTGTAGATAAGTCCACGGCCTCTTTCTTGATGGTTGCCGGATTCATCTCTGAAGATGGCTCTATGTCACAAGACGATATCTCTGACTATGTTGGTGCAACCGTCAAAGACCCTCTGAGCCGTGTCACTGGTGTGGGTGATACAATGCTTTTTGGTAACCAGTATGCTATGCGTATCTGGTTAAATCCTGACAAGCTCATTAACTACAAAATGACGACTCTGGATATAATAAATGCCATCAAAGCACAAAATAACCAAATAGCCGCCGGTCAATTAGGGGGAACCCCTCCGGTTCCAGGTCAACGCTTGAATGCGTCGATCATTGCTCAAACACGTCTAACCTCACCGGAAGAGTTCAGCAATATTCTTCTGCGTGTCAATACTGACGGTTCTCAGGTCCGTCTGAAAGATGTAGCAAAGGTGGAACTAGGTGCAGAAAGCTACAACATCATTGCCCGCTATAATGGAAAACCTGCTGCGGGTATCGGTGTCAAACTAGCGACAGGCGCTAACGCTTTGGATACATCCAAAGCAGTAAAAGAAGCGCTAAAAAATATGGAACCTTTCTTCCCTCACGGGCTGAAAATCGTCTATCCATATGACACCACACCATTCGTTAAAATCTCTATAAACGAAGTGGTAAAAACACTGGTTGAAGCCATCATGCTGGTGTTCGTGGTAATGTATCTATTTCTCCAAAATTTCCGTGCAACACTCATTCCAACCATTGCGGTTCCAGTCGTACTCTTAGGAACATTTGCAATACTCGCTACATTTGGCTATTCAATAAATACATTAACCATGTTTGCTATGGTTCTCGCCATTGGCTTATTGGTAGATGATGCCATTGTTGTTGTAGAAAACGTTGAACGTGTTATGCAGGAAGAAGGTCTATCGCCGAAAGAAGCAACCAAGAAATCAATGGGACAAATCCAAAGCGCCCTAGTTGGTATTGCAATGGTGCTGTCTGCTGTATTTATCCCAATGGCCTTCTTCGGTGGTTCAACCGGTGCAATTTATCGTCAATTCTCGATCACTATCGTATCTGCAATGGTATTGTCTGTGCTGGTAGCACTAATCCTGACACCAGCTCTATGTGCCACCATGTTGAAACCCATTGCCAAAGGTAGCCACGGTAAGCAGACCGGCGTCTTTGGCTGGTTCAACCGCATATTTGACAAAAGTACCCACCACTATACTGACAGCATTGGTCGTATTCTACGCAATACAGGCCGTTATCTGGTAATTTATGTATTCCTGGTGGCGGGTATGGCCATCATGTTCACACGTTTACCATCCTCTTTTCTTCCCGAAGAAGATCAGGGAGTATTGCTGACAATGGTTCAATTACCTGCGGGGGCGACACAGGAACAAACAGAAAAAGTTCTAGATAAAATAAGCGATTACTTCAATACAGAAGAAAAAGATCGTGTGGTTTCTGTATTTACCGTCAGTGGCTTTGGTTTTAGTGGGCAAGGTCAAAACACTGGGTTGGGATTTATAAGCCTGAAAGACTGGGGTGAACGTCCAGGTGCTGAAAACAAAGTACCTGCTATTGTTGCCAGGGCTAGTGCTCACTTCCAGAAAATCAAAGAAGGTATGGTTTTTGCGTTTAACATCCCGGCAATTGTAGAATTAGGTTCAGCAACTGGCTTTGATTTTGAATTAATTGATAAAGCAAACCTTGGCCATGACAAACTGACAGAAGCCCGTAACCAATTACTTGGCATGATACAACAGCATCCAGATATGCTAGTAGGTGTTCGTCCTAATGGTCAGGAAGATACCCCTCAATATCGGATCAGAATCGATCAGGAAAAAGCTGAAGCTCTCGGTGTTTCCATCGTGGATATCAACTCTACACTCAGCACGATGTTTGGCAGTAATTACGTAAACGACTTTATCGATCGCGGTCGAGTCAAAAAAGTTTACGTTCAGTCGGAAGCTCCTTATCGTATGCTACCAAGTGATATTTACAAGCTGTATGTCCGTAATAAACAGGGTGAAATGGTTCCATTCTCTGCCTTTACAGATACGTCCAAAGAACCCTGGACCTACGGTTCACCACGTCTGGAGCGTTATAACGGTTTACCATCAATGGAAATATTGGGTGAAGCAGCCCCTGGTAAAAGTACCGGTGATGCAATGGCTTTGATGGAAGAATTAGCATCGCAGTTACCAAATGGAATCGGTTTCGACTGGACAGGTATGTCCTATCAGGAACGCCTGTCTGGTAATCAAGCCCCAGCTCTATATGCGTTATCATTGATAGTAGTATTCCTCTGTCTAGCTGCACTGTATGAAAGCTGGTCAATTCCATTCTCAGTTATGCTAGTAGTACCATTAGGTATCGTTGGAGCCTTGTTAGCAACAACATTCCGCGGTTTAGATAACGATGTTTACTTTAAAGTTGGCTTGTTGACCACTATCGGTTTGTCGGCTAAGAACGCGATACTCATCGTTGAATTCGCCAAGGACTTGATGGAAAAAGAGGGCAAGGGGTTGATAGAAGCTACGCTAGATGCGGTAAGAATGCGTCTTCGCCCAATCCTAATGACATCACTAGCATTTATGTTAGGTGTTATCCCCCTAGTACTGAGTAATGGTGCGGGATCCGGCTCTCAAAACGCAGTGGGTACTGGGGTATTAGGCGGAATGATTGCAGCAACCTCGCTAGCCATCTTTTTCGTGCCGGTATTCTTTGTGGTTATAAGACGACGTTTCAGTAAGAAAGCGGAGGAGATTGAACTCGCATCAGAATCTCATTAAATGCTACCAACAATAACCAGAAGGCCGTCAAATCGGCCTTCTTAAATATAATCGTTGCTTACATCTGACAAGATTCTGATCATTAATCTATCCGCTTAATATTTAAGTAATTTCGTTTAAATTTAATTATAATCACCACTTATGAGTATAAAATAGCTTTAAAAATCCAAGCATTAGTAACTTTAATAAAATTAATATGAAAGTTGTCGGACAAAAATTACTTTATCTTTTTTTACACTAAATGACAAAAAACAATACCAGCACATAGTGACTTATGTAATAATGATGTTATATTCATTGATTATTGTAGCCATCAGGCTATAATCTGCCGTTACTGGTATCTGAGGGAAATACTGTTTTATATAAACCTACATATTAACTCACACATACTAGCCGCTATTTATAGTTTATTGAGTTAAGGTATGAATTTTGTTAAGAGCTGATTCTGATTTACTAGAAGCAAATCAGAGCCATCTGTAAAAAAGATAAATAATCCCAAAGAACGATTATAGATACATAATAATAATCTCTCGAAAAAAATTTATAATACGTGTATATGCTTAGTGTTTAACTCGAAAAATTAAGTAATGGCATATACAGCAAGATCAACATGGCATGGATGAATATTCACTCAAGATGACATAATATTGATGAATTAGAATGCTTATGTGAAAATCTAAGGCAAGAAGCACTTCTAGTGCAGAGTACACAGAGATGAGACTGGTTGTGGAAATAGCTTCTACATTTCAGGAGATTTTAAAGCTAAACAAATAGATTGAATACATATCAACTTTCGTTTGGTACTTTAAAATAAAATATTCTGATGATTTCAGTCTTCTCACTTGAATTGATAAATGTATTGATAATACATATACTTATACTTTGTTTGGAAACAAATTAAGATTAGCGTTTCTAAACTTATGGAATGGTAAAAAAACTAATGAACGCTTAACCAGCGTCCTGTTACAGGATTTAAATTGCTCCTTGAGCAAAATTTGATTGAATATTTCCCTCAATAATTTTTTATATATGTTAAATAAGAAAGGCGATTATGACTAAAACTGATTATCTGATGCGTTTAAGAAAATGCACCACGATTGATACACTGGAACGTGTGATTGAAAAGAACAAATATGAACTTTCAGGAGATGAACTTGAACTATTCTACTCTGCTGCGGATCACCGCCTGGCTGAGCTGACCATGAATAAACTGTATGATAGAATTCCACCTTCAGTATGGAAATATGTTCGCTAAAATAGTCTTTATCAGATAGAAAGTGATCCGAGCCGGTAAAGTGCTATCGGCTTATTAGGTTACCAATGAAATTGGCGAGGGCTCTGCCAGCGGCATCCCGGCACACACATCCCCTGCTATGGCTGCTTCCTTCCGGACCTGACCAAGTTAACAAGTTAGCGTTGCGGGAGAACCAACAGAGCCCCCATTGTGACGTGTTGCTTTAACTCTAAAGCGGTGCCATTATCATTCATACCTACTTAAATAGCAAGACAGGCAGACCCGAACGCTGATTTATTGCGCATTGCAAATCAATACAATAAGGAAATGTATTATCTAACGGCTTTCAACGTAATTTCGACATCTTTAGTCTTCCCATTATTAATCACTTCATATGCGGTATCTGTAACAAACATCAAGCGGCTATGCAGCGAAACAGAAGCTCTGACAACAATGCGTGCATTCGGCTTAATTTTGTTTGGCTGATAAGGCAAAACAAAATGGAAAGGTGATTGTTTCCCACCTAAACGCTCTACCTTCTGAGACAGAGTAACTGAAGGTGCATCAGCCAAAGATACATCAGACAACGCTACTGTCAGAACAGCATCTGCTGGCAATGCTATACGCTGTAGTATATTAATATTACCTTCAACAAAAGACCGTTTCATTGGATTTTCAATCTTTCCCACCTGAGCATCTACTACCTCAGCACCTTTGGCATTACACCCAACCAAAGCAACCGCTAGTAATACGCCAGCGGGGAACTGCCATAATTTCATACACATTCCTCCATTATTAACTAATCTATACCCGTCATCTTTCAAGTTACCTCTTTGTTGGCTGCACTCACTCACCCCGGTCACATAGTTATCTATGCTCCCGGGGATTCGCTCCCTTGCCGCCGCGATGCATCTTGAAATCCATAGGGTATATATAAATATTAAAATAAATTGAAGTATCAAATCATTAAATCTAAATCATTTGAATTATAGATTAAAAATTTGAACATAAGACGCCAATAAATCTCACATTCTTTATTGCACTGCTGTTAGGACTTAAAACATTTACAATTTAGTTATTTATTAATCATCTATTAATGAGACAATAATCATCCCTTGTACTCTCGATAACCTAATAGAAAACAAAGGCATATTATGAGCAAGTCATTACAGAATCTGATAAATTTGATGAAATTGGAAAAAATTGAGGAAGGTATTTACCGAGGGCAAAGCGAAGATCTCGGTTTTCCTCAGGTTTTCGGAGGACAAGTGATTGGTCAGGCACTGTATGCTGCCAAACAAACCGTTGTCGATGACCGAATGGGCAACTCTTTCCATAGCTATTTCTTACGCCCCGGTGACAGTCACAAACCTATCGTCTATGATGTTGAGATTTTGCGTGATGGAGGAAGTTTTAGTGCCCGGCGAGTTAGTGCAATTCAGAATGGTAAGCCTATCTTTTATATGACTGCCTCATTTCAAAGTCACGAAGAAAGTTTTGAACACCAAAATATAATGCCGGATGTACCCTATCCAGAAGAACTTATCCCTCAGGATGAAATCGTGAAAAAAATGTCGCATCTACTGCCACAAAAGATGCAGAATACTCTTCTTTTTCCCTGCCCGTTAGAAATGAGACCCGTAAAATATCACAGTCCATTCAATTGTCCACCAGAAGAGCCTATACGCTATGTTTGGTTCCGCAGTAACGGCAATATGCCTGATAATCCTTTTATTCATCAATATCTACTTGGCTATGCCTCCGATTTTAACTTTCTGCCAACAGCATTACAGCCACATGGTGTCGGGTTCCTTGAGAAAAATATTCAGATAGCAACAATTGACCATTCTATGTGGTTCCACCGCCCGTTTAGACTAGACGACTGGCTGCTATATGCTGTAGATAGTCCGTCAGCTTCCGGTGCCCGTGGTTTTGTTCGGGGACAGATTTATAATCGTGAAGGGATACTTGTTGCTTCCACTGTACAGGAAGGTCTGATTAGGAAACGCAATAGATAAATGAATAAGGCAGCAAACTAAGAAACCAACATTACATTTTATGGCCTTATTGCTGCCCTTTTATATTACAACTTAATTATAAGCACTCTCTCCGTGAGAATTAATATCCAACCCTTCCCTTTCAATTTCAACCGTAACCCTCAGCCCTACCAACAGATCTGCTATTTTAAAAGCAATAAAGGCAACAACGACTGACCAAATCACACAAACCAGTATACTAAAAGCCTGAATACCAACTTGTTCCAACATGGTTATACCCTCTGCATAGCCGGTCCCTCCCAAAGATTTAGCCGTAAAAACCCCTGTTAGGAGACAACCTACGATCCCACATACGCCGTGTATGCCGAATACATCACACACATCGTCAACACGTAACCACCGTTTTAAGGCCACCACCCCCCAAAGTCCGGTAAAACCCGCGATCAGACCAATGATTAATGCACCACCAACACCAACCATTCCCGCCGCAGGTGTAATACCAACCAGCCCAGCAATACAGCCTGAACATGCCCCTAAAAGAGACGGTTTATTACGGAAAAACCATTCTGCAAAAACCCATGACAGGATAGCGGCGGCAGTCGCCACAATGGTATTTAAAAATGCCAGAGCAGCTATCTCATTAGCAGCACTAGCAGAACCAGCATTAAAACCAAACCAACCAATATAGAGCACAGCAGTACCAGTGAAGACCATCGGCAAGTTATGTGGTTTAAATGCTTCTTTCCCAAAGCCAGTACGTTTTCCCAGTAAGTAAGCACCAACCAATCCAGCTACAGCAGCATTAATATGAACAACCGTACCACCAGCAAAATCCAATGCTCCATCTTGTGAAAGCACACCCCCACCCCAAACCATATGCGCCATAGGCAGGTAAGAAAATGTCAACCACAGCACACTAAAAACTAACAAAGCCGGAAAGCGAATACGCTCCCCTAACGCACCAATAATCAAAGCAACTGTGATACAAGCGAAAGAGCCCTGAAATGCCACATGAATTAGCTGATAAAAATTGCCACTTAAGTCAGTGAATGCCAAATTTTTTAGCATCACTTGACTAACACCACCGAAAAAACCATTCCCTGGCTCAAAAGCCAAGCTGTAACCGTAAATCACCCATAATACACATACTAAAGCGAAGCTCACCATGACCTGAGCCATTAAAGATAAAACATTTTTATTCCGTAGCAATCCACCATAAAACAGAGCAATTCCTGGAATCGTCATAAACAGAACAAGGACTGTACAAATCATCATAAAAGCATTATCAGCTTTATCAACAACACCTTCCGCTGCCTGAGATAATGATGGTAAGCAACTGGCTACAATACCGGCAGCCACAGAGAATTTTCTTTTCATATCTATCTTCTCTATCAGTGAGTTACAGTGCCGCATCGTTAGTTTCTCCTGTTCTAATACGAATAGCCTGTTGCAATTCGATGACAAAGATTTTACCGTCGCCAACTTTTCCAGTGAAAGCTGATTGCTGAATAGCATGAATTACCTCCTCAACCAATTCATCTGCTACAGCAATATCTATCTTTATTTTAGGTAAAAAATTGACACTATATTCCGCTCCACGATAAAGCTCCGCATGTCCTTTCTGACGCCCAAATCCTTTTACCTCTGTTATGGTCAACCCCTGAACACCAAGACCAGAGAGAACTTCCCGAATATCCTCCAATTTGAATGGTTTTATAATTGTCGTAATGAGCTTCATACATCCCCCTTCCATCCGGCTATTATGTTTTCAATAAGGAAATAGCAAGGGGCGTGCCAGAAATTAAAAACATATAAAAATCAAATAATAAAGAGAGTAAAAATTATGGAGAATTAAGAAGGGAGGAGAGCAGCGAATATACTCTCCCGTGAGTGCACCGAATCAGTGCAAGCTTGATTAAATTAGCACCTCTTTCTCAGCGATTGTGCCACATTCATTTAATGTCTCACCTACTTGTTGCAACTGATACATCTGATAGTAACGTCCACGACTCACAAATAATTGTTGATGGCATCCCTGTTCAACAACTGCACCACGATGCAGCACCAAAATAGTATCAGCCTCCACAATGGTAGACAAACGATGAGCAATCACGATCAATGTTGTTTGTTGACGAATCAATCTCAAAGCCTGTTGTACCGCCTGTTCCGTACCAGAATCAATATTTGCAGTCGCTTCATCAAGGATCAAAATTTGTGGCGTTTGCACTAACACTCTCGCCATAGCAAGCAATTGTTTTTGACCGGCTGACAACGTATTACCCTGCTCTCCCAAGATAGTATGAAGTCCATCAGGCAATGTACGTACTAACCCAGCTAATTGAACAGTTTCCAGTACTTGCCAAACCTTCTCTTCTGAAATATTCCGACCAAGCGTAATATTGTCAAAGAAAGAGCCCACAAGAGCAACCGGGTCCTGCTGGACTATTGCCACACCATTGCGTAATACCGAATGAGACAGAGATGATACAGGCCGGCCATCAAGATAAATTTCCCCTTTCTGCCACGGATAATACCCCATCAGCAAATTTGCCAGCGTACTTTTACCGCTACCGGTATGACCAACCAAAGCAACAAAACCATGAGCCGGAACCTGTAAATTGATGTCTTGTAAAACTACTTTGTCATCCCGATAAGAAAAGCTAACATTTTCTATATCAATTCGACCGATGGACAATGGCTGATTATCCATGCCATAGCCTTGTTGAGGACTATCCATTAATTCAAATATTCTCTCACCAGCAACCACAGCCTGCTGCAAGATAGATTGCTGGGAGGTCAACTCAATGAGTGGTTCATTCAACCGTGCCAAGTAATCGATAAAGGCATACAACACCCCAACACTAATTACGCCGATTCCATTAAAACCAAATAGCATGATAAGGCCACACAGTACCATAGCTGACACAAAATTCAGTAATGGTCGTAATAAAAGCCCGTCTAACCGTAGTACCTGCATTCTTGCTTGATAATGAGCAAGATTAGTTGCCAGCATTCGCTCACCAAAACGGGCCTGCTGCCGGAATTGTTGGATAACACTCATTCCATTGATAATCTCGTTAAAATTATCATTAACGTCAGCTAAATAACTACGTACCTGTCGGATAATTGGTGTACTTAGATACTGATATATCGCCATAACAATTAATACGATAGGAAAAATAAGAATTGCAATCAATGCCATACGCCATTCCAGTACAAACATGGCAATCAACATAGCGCTAATCAATGCTATACCACGGAATACCGTAGGGATCACATTGATATAAAGATCTAGAATAACCTCTGTATCATTCGTTACACGAGAAATTAATTGCCCTACTGGTTGATTATCAAAAGCACTCAAAGGCTGACGCAATGCCGCATTCATTGCATCAGTACGAAGTCGCCGAACAACATCAACTGATATTTGGTTGAACAATAAAGCCTGGAAATAGTGTAATACAGCGGTGATAAGTTGCAGAGCAATAAAGGATACAGCCAAGCCAATAACCAATCCAATGGGCATATTACCTGTTGCAACCATATTATCGATAAAATAACAAATTAGAACTGGACCACTTACCTCCGCAATTGCAGCCACCCACAACATAAGTACCGCCAGCACCAACAGCTTACGATAATCTTTCCCATAAATCAGCAAACGTTTCAGAGACGGCCACAATTGACGAACCTTAGTCATCTCTATCTCCTTCATACGATTCCATCCTCACTATCCAGTGCTGCTTCAATTTGCTGATAATGATACATATCACGATACCATCCTGGTTGCTCCACCAGTTGCTGATGTTGTCCCTGCTGTATAATCGAACCTTGCTGCATCACCAGAATATTATCAGCATCAGTTAATGCAGATAGACGATGGGCACTAATAATAACAGTGCGTTGTTGTCTCCATTGTCTTAGGTTTTGCAAAATACTGTATTCAGTTTGCCCATCAACCGCAGATAAGGCATCATCCAAAATCAAAATCTCTGTATCTAAGAGTAATGCTCTCGCAATAGAGATACGCTGCTTCTGCCCACCAGAAAGCATCACACCACGTTCCCCTACCTCCGTTTGATACCCTTCTGGTAAACGAAGAATATCTTCATGAACACAAGCCAGGCGAGTAACTTCTTCAATTTGCTCCTGTGTAGCATCCGGATGTCCCAAAGCAATATTACTGGCAACAGTATCTGAAAACAGAAAAGGTGTTTGATTGACAACAGCAAAACGAGCCCTCCATTCATCCAACTGGATATCTGCAATTTTTATCGACTGGAAAAGAATTTCTCCCACAGTTACATCAAACTGTCTCTGCATCAGAGCAAGCAGGGTACTCTTACCTGAACCTGTTAGACCACAGATTCCCAGTAACTGCCCAGGAGATAACCTGAAATTAATTTGATTCAGAACACTTTTATTACTTTGAGGATAATTAAAAGATTTAATATCCACATTCAGGATACTGCGCTCAGGTGATAAATGGCGGAGACCATTTTTAATGACAGGAGGTTCTTGTAATAAACTACGGATACGGCTATATGCAGCACCTCCCCGTTCAACAATATTAAACATCCATGCTAGCGCCAACATTGGCCAAATCATCAAACCAAGGTACATTACGAAGCTAGTAAGTTCACCCAGTGTTAATCCCCCATTCAACACCATCCAACTACCGCCCCCGACAGCCAACAAATCTGATATACCGATTGCAATAACAATTGTCGGATCAAATCGGGCATCTACTCTGGCAACATACATATTCTTACGGCTAGCCTCTACTGCAACTTGCTCAAACTGATTTGCTTGTAGATCTTCAAGACCAAATGCCTTGATCATGCGAATACTAGTTAAACTCTCCTGAGCTTGATTATTCAGAGCAGAAAATGCACCTTGTGCCGATTTAAAAAGATGATGTAGTTGATCACCATATCGTTTAATAATAATTGCCATAATAGGCATAGGTAACATAGCCAATAACGTTAACTGCCAACTAATTTGCACACTCATTACAATCAACACAGCGCAGCCCATAACTAGCGAATCAACCAACGTTAACACGCCTTCTCCCGCGGCAAACACCACCCGTTCCACATCATTGGTGGCACGAGCCATCAAATCGCCCGTACGGTGACGCAGATAAAATTCCGGGTTTTGGCAGCTGAATTGTCGGTAAAAATTATTCCGTAATTTAACCGCTAATTGATATGACGCCCCAAACAACCATAATCGCCATATATATCGTAGAATATAGACAAACAACGCTACGACCGACATAACACCAATCCATATCATCAATTGGTAAGATGACATAGATCCAGCACTAACACCATCAACAATGACGCCCACCAAATATGGAGGAACTAGTAGCAGAATAGAAATGATAATAAGCAGGCTTACTGCTCCAAGGTAGCGACGCCATTCACTACGAAAGTACCAACTTAATTGAGAAAATAATATCACACGTGTATATCCCGAAATATAAATTTATATTTAAATATAAACTTAAATATAAATTTAAATAAATAATAAGAACATCGAATCAAACTCAAAATAATTGAATTAATTCTCTGAATAATAGTGGACTAATCTGGTATTGGCAATACCGTAGTATACTTGATTTTTTCCATTGCAAAGTTGGATGTAACATCAATCAACCCCGGGATACCGTTCACCATACGCTTGTAAAAAAGATCATAACTTTTCATATCTACAACTTCAACATGCATCAGATAATCACACTCACCAGCCATACGATAAAAAGCCAAGACTTCTGGCATTTGCTTTATAAATGCAACAAATTGCTCATACCAACCACTGCTATGCTGCTGAGTTCTGATCATAACAATCACTGTCAGCCCTAATCCTAATTTTTCGCTATCAAGCAAAGCAACTTTACCAACGATATAGCCTTCATCTTCAAGTCGTTTTAGTCGTTTCCAACAAGGAGTAGAGGTAAGATTAACAGCTTCCGCCAATACATTCAGAGACAGGCTACAATCTTTCTGTAGTAACTTAAGCAACTTGCGGTCTGTTTTATCCAACATAGCTACCTCTTATAGAAAAATTTTCCATAAAGAAACCACATATTAAGAAAAATAACAATCTATTTCTCCCAGTATCAAGTTAATCTACCCGCTGCCAATTATTTTTAAATTATAGAGTTAATAATTAATGTCACACAGTTGGACCACCAAGGCAATCAGAGAGATTCAAGCAGACCATCAACGCAGCTCTGACACTCATCTTATCCGCCTTAATTTGCCAGTTTTTCCAGGTATCCATTTATATCTAAAAGATGAAAGCACCCATCCAACCGGCAGTCTGAAACATAGGCTTGCTCGTTCTTTATTCCTTTACGCACTTAGTAATGGTTGGATAAAGGAAGGTACCCCGGTTATTGAATCCTCATCGGGTAGCTCTGCTGTATCCGAAGCCTATTTTGCCCGCCTGCTTGGGCTACCTTTTATTGCTGTTATGCCCTCATACACTGCGAAACGTAAAATTCAGGAAATTGAATTTTATGGGGGTAAATGCCATTTTGTTAACCATTCAGCACAAATATATGACGAGTCAGAACGACTAGCGAAAGAACTAAATGGTCATTATATGGATCAATTTACCTACGCCGAACGAGCAACAGACTGGCGAGGTAACAACAATATTGCTGAAAGTATTTTTCGCCAGATGCAAATGGAACCATTTCCTGAACCAGATTATATTGTTATGAGCGCTGGTACTGGGGGAACTTCTGCAACTTTAGGACGCTATATCCGTTACCAAGGGCATAACACTAAACTAATTGTTGTCGATCCAGAAAACTCTATATTTTATGACTATTACCGTCAAAATTGCTGTGATATTCGTGGCAATTATAGCAGCAAGATTGAGGGTATTGGCCGCCCTAGAGCAGAGCCTTCTTTTATTCCCTCAGTCATTGATGACATGATCCAAATACCCGATTGCGCCAGCATTGCAACAATTTACTGGTTGGAAAAATTACTAGGCAGAAAAGTTGGCGCATCTACGGGGACTAATGTCTGGGGAGCGCTTCTGCTTGCTAACCAAATGCATGAGCGTGGAGAACAAGGTGCAATAGTAACTTTACTGTGCGACAGTGGTGAACGTTATCTCGATACTTATTACAATCCAGATTGGGTAAAAAATAACATCGGCGATATCTCACCTTATCTCAAACAACTACCCAATTTCTGTAGTTATAAGTAACATAACCATTTTATTCCAATGAGGATGTTACAATGAGACAAGCTGTTGTTGTATTCAGTGGGGGGCAAGATTCCACTACCTGCCTGATTCAGGCAATTAATCAATATGATGAAGTACATTGTGTCACTTTTGATTATGGTCAACGCCATCGTGCCGAAATTGATGTTGCACGTAATATCAGTCATTCTCTTGGTGCTGTCGCACATAAAGTACTGGATGTCACATTACTTAACGAATTGGCTCTCAGCAGTCTGACTCGTAATAATATTCCTGTTCCCGATTACAATGAAAGTGAAAAAAGCGCCATACCCAGTACATTTGTCCCTGGCCGTAATATCTTATTCCTGACGCTGGCTGCTATATATGCTTACCAAGTTGAAGCCGAAGCAGTCATTACCGGCGTATGCGAAACTGATTTTTCCGGCTACCCTGATTGCCGTGATGAATTTGTCAAGGCACTGAATAAAGCAGTAAGCCTTGGCATTGCCCGTAATATCCGCTTTGAGACGCCATTGATGTGGCTCAACAAAGCTGAAACTTGGGCATTGTCCGACTACTACCAGCATTTAGACTTTGTTCGTAGTCAGACATTGACTTGCTACAACGGTATTCAAGGTAATGGGTGTGGTACATGTGCAGCTTGTCATCTCAGAGCTAACGGATTAGAACAATATCTCAATGCGCCTGAGAAAATTATGACTGAAATGAAAGCAAAAACACATTTAGTTTAATCCAAATGGCAATGAGAGCTTTTTCCTCTCATTGTCCTGTTTTCACCAAAACTCCCATTATTTCACGTAATTCACCTTCAATAGACAAAGCTCTTTGTGTTTTCCTATCAATCCAGACAAACGTAGTTTTAGCATCTGCAATGAGTTGATTATTCCTCTTGCGTATAATTTCTTGAGAAAATACGCCACTTCTGTTTCTCAGCTCCGTCAACCGGCAATCCACCTCTAATTCATCACCAAGAACCGCTGAACTGCGATAATTAATATTAATATTAACCACTGCAAACCCAACATTGTTTTTCTGTATCCATTCCACTACAGAGTGTTTATGCAGCCACTCCCATCGAGCACTTTCTAGAAATTCCAAGTAGCGAGCATTGTTCACATGTTGAAATAAATCTATATGATAACCATGAACTTTTATAACTGAACTCATAATATTGCCTTAATGTTAATGTCACTCGTCTGATCAAGTTGATTTCACAATAGCAAAACAAAAAATTCATACTAATTAAAGTGATTTATTTGCAACCTTGATCACAACATCCTCATTCACAAAATAAATCATGAATAAGGATGAGGGAGAGATATACTAGTAGCTTAACTTATTTCTGTTTCGTTCAACGAAAACTGGCCCTATTCCCTGAACCTCTTGTAATTGTTCCACCGTAGTAAATGCACCATGTTTTTCCCGATATTCAACAATCCCCTGTGCTTTTTTTACTCCAATACCATTCAGTGCTTTTGCTAACTCTTCCGCACTTGCAGTATTAATATTCACCTTTCCTTTTTCCTCTACTTTCAAAGCTTCCTGCTGCTGTAGCTGCTTTTCTGATGAAGAATGGCTGGTAGTACTGACTGTTTTAGCTACTTTGTCTTTTACTTGTTCGGCGGCAATCGCAAATTGTCCGCCACACGCATAAAGCAAGCCAGCAACCAGAACAGATAAAATTCCCGATTTTTTCATATATGAATTCCTCCATGTTTTATTAGCGAGAAAAAGATTGCCACAGATAAATTTGAGCACAATGGACGAAGATCAGATATGCGAAAGGCCGCGAAAGCGGCCTTTATTGACAAGATAATTACAAAGATATTTGCGATACTCTCCGCAAATTTTTATTCGATATGACCTAACTTAATTTTGGCTTTTTCACGCAGACTTATCAGCAAAGATTCCAGCATAGCGTTACCCATTTCACTCTGGTAAACACCCGTCATGCTTTTAATTTGTTCCTCCGATACAACACCTGGAGTCACTTTATCCAGTTGAATCAGCACAACGTCATCCAAACTATTTTTCGTCAAACCATATTCTGCCTGACCTTCTTTTGGCTGTGGTAACGCGAACACTGCATTAACTAACATATTATCTTGAGATGTACGCTGAATAACCTGGGATTCACCAAACTGAATACCTGCATTTTTCAAGGCTTGCTCACCTTTACCTTCCTTTAAGGCGGCCAGTAACTTATCGCTTTCGACTTGAAGTTGTTTTTCAGCTTTCTGACGTTTAACCAGTTCAGTAACCTGTTCTTTAACTTTTTCGAAGGGTTGTACTGTTTCTGGTTTATAATTGTCTACACGCAGAACAAATGCACGATCACCTTCAACGGAGATAACATCAGAGTTAGTTCCTGTTGGCCCCTGCCCATCAACAAGATTGCCTTCAAAAATGGCATGAATAACAGAACTAAAGTTAATCTCTGCCGGCACATGATTACGATCAAACCAATTAGTCGTCACAACCTTAATACCTGAAATTTCCTCAGCAGCAGCTAAAGATTCATTATCGCTGGTAGCAGCATCACTGACTTTCTGTTGCAGAGCATAGAAAGCATCTACTGCTTTTTCCTGCTTAACCGTTTTTTCAATTTCAGAGCGAACTTCAGATAAGGGTTTAATTATTTGAGGTTTAATCTCATCCAAATGGAAAATAGCGAAGCCATTAAGAACCTTAACCAAAGAAGAAATTTGGCCTTTCTCTTTTAAATTAGCTTGTCTCAACTCTTCAGGAAGAGCATCTTCTTCCATCCAGCCGATATCACCGTGATTTTTCGCTGAAAATTTATCGGTGGACTTTTCAGCCGCCAATTTACCAAAATCAGCACCTTTATTTAACTCATCAACTACTGTTTTAGCCTCAGCTTCAGTTGCAAGCTGAATTAAACTGTACTTTTTCTGCTCTGGTTGTGTATAGCGTTTTAAGTTGTGCTCATAGTAAGCATCAATGTCAGCAGACGTAGCCGAAACCTTATTCATTTCATCTACAGCATCCATTTTGATATAGCTGACTTTCACTTCCTCAGGAGCAATAAAGCTGCTCTTATTCAGATTATAGTAATCTTGCAAATCTTTATCTGTTACTTCCTGCTGCGCCTGAATTTTCTTCAGCTCCAGTGTAGCCAAACGGGCGGTTCTCTGTTGCAAAAACAATTCAGCATTGAGTTTCACTTCACTCGGCAAGGCTATTTCACTACCAGAAAAAGCCATAATTAATTGTTGATTAACTAAATTCTGACGTGTTTGTTCAGCAAAAAGATCCGGACTCATATTGGAACGGTTGAGCAACTCCAGATATTTGTTGTTATCAAATTTACCATTTATCTGAAAGTAAGAAGTATTTCGGATAAAATCCTTAACTTGCTCATCACTGGCAGATAAACCTAATTCACGGGAATATTGTTCAATTAATACATTATTAATTAGACGCTCCAAAGCCTGATTACGAATCTGCTTCATGCTTTGTTCGTCACTTGCCAACACAGAGAATTTATCTCCCAATTGATCTTTCAAGGTGTCTCTCTCTTGCTGAAACACCCTCTCCAATTCAACACGACTGATAGTCTGACCATTCACTTCGGCAGCATAACTACCAGCTCCACTTGTCAGGTAGCCCCCAACCCCCGTCAAAACAAAAGACAGGATAATGAGAGCCAGCACGATTTTAAGCACAGGACTGTTTGCCGCCGTGCGTAGGTTGTCCATCATAAAGAGGCAAAACTCCGCTTTGGTGAAATTGAAAATACCATATTACGCTAATTCAAGCGCTAAGAGAAAAAAAGCGCACCAATCAATTGATGCGCTTCTATTTTAACTTACCAAACCTATCTCGTCAGTCTATGTTTGCCAATATAACACGGACTGATAAAAAATATTTGGTTCGTCACCCATTAACAGCTTCTTTCAAACCTTTACCTGGACGGAAAGCAGGTACTTTAGCCGCAGCAATTTTGAGCTCTTTTCCTGTTTGAGGGTTACGGCCTGTACGTGCAGAACGTTCACGAACAGCAAAAGTACCGAACCCCACCAGAGCAACATCATCACCATCCTTCAATGCACCCGTTACAGAAGAAATGAATGCATCTACTACACGCCCCGCAGCTACTTTAGAAATATTAGAGTCAGCAGCAATTTTGTCGATCAGTTGTGATTTATTCACTCTTATCATCCCCATATAGTTTTTACTACCGCATCAGAATCCCAACGGATAACCCGATAGCAGTGCCGTTATATCAATCCTTTCCGATATTGGCAAGAAATCATAAGACAACAAAATATTTATTAAGCAGTTTATCCAAGTTAATAATATAAAAAAGCTGGTAAGCCTGAATTCACTTACCAGCCTATATACCCGTTATCTTTCAAGTTGCCTCTTTGTTGGCTGCACTCACTCACCCCGGTCACATAGTTACCTATGCTCCCGGGGATTCGCTCCCTTGCCGTCGCGATCCATCTTGAAATCCATAGGGTATATTTCATTCATACTTATTGAAAAAGTTCACTATTTTTGTATTACTTGACTGACACTAATTCTGCGCCAAACGCAGGGTTCTGCAATGTAATAGACAAAACATCTTCAATACGTTTAACTGGATGGATCTGTAGATCTGCAACAATGTTCTGGGGAATTTCTTCCAGATCACGTTTATTCTCTTCCGGAATTAAGACTGTTTTAATTCCACCTCGATGGGCAGCTAATAGTTTCTCTTTCAAGCCACCGATTGGCAGAACTAAACCACGCAACGTGATTTCACCCGTCATAGCAACATCCGCCCGAACTGGATTACCGGTCAGACAGGAGACTAATGCTGTACACATGGCGATACCCGCACTTGGGCCATCTTTTGGCGTCGCACCTTCCGGAACATGGACATGAATATCCCGTTTCTCATAGAAATCAGAGTTGATACCCAACTTATCAGCACGAGCACGAACAACTGTTAATGCTGCCTGAATGGATTCCTGCATAACCTCACCGAGTGAGCCGGTATAGGTTAGTTTACCTTTCCCTGGAACACACGCGGTTTCAATGGTCAGTAAATCACCACCAACCTCAGTCCATGCAAGCCCTGTGACCTGACCAATACGGTTTTCTGTATCTGCACGGCCATAATCCACACGTTGAACACCCAAATAATCTTTCAAGTTATCTGCATTGATTTCAATATGTTTTAAATTTTTATCCATTAACAATGTCTTCACCGTCTTACGGCACAGCTTAGAAATTTCTCTCTCTAAACTACGCACTCCGGCTTCACGAGTATAATAACGGATAATGCCAATAATAGCACTGTCATCAATAATTAATTCATTTCTTTTCAGAGCATTACGTTCAATCTGCTTAGGCAGCAAATGACGCTTGGCAATATTTAACTTTTCATCTTCGGTATAACCGGAAAGACGAATAATCTCCATGCGATCCAACAATGGTGCTGGAATATTCATAGAATT
This sequence comes from Photorhabdus bodei, assembly GCF_003287735.1. GTDB lineage: Bacteria > Pseudomonadota > Gammaproteobacteria > Enterobacterales > Enterobacteriaceae > Photorhabdus > Photorhabdus kayaii. The sequence continues at coordinate 105,936 of NZ_NSCM01000005.1, forward strand.
GGATGTTGCAACAAACATGACATCTGACAGATCGTAATCGACTTCCAGATAATGGTCGTTAAATGCCACGTTCTGTTCTGGGTCCAAAACTTCCAATAAGGCAGAAGCTGGATCACCACGCATATCGGACGACATCTTATCAATCTCGTCCAGTAGGAATAGGGGATTTTTCACTCCAACTTTGGACATTTTTTGAATCAATTTGCCCGGCATAGAGCCAATATAGGTACGGCGATGACCACGAATTTCCGCTTCATCACGGACCCCACCCAATGCCATACGCACATATTTCCGCCCGGTCGCTCGTGCAATAGACTGACCTAAAGAGGTTTTACCCACCCCAGGAGGACCAACCAGACATAAAATCGGTCCTTTAATTTTGCTAATTCGGCTTTGTACTGCTAGATACTCAAGGATACGCTCTTTCACACGCTCTAAACCATAATGGTCGGTATCCAGAGTTTCCTGAGCTTTAACCAAATCTTTTTTAACTTTACTGCGAGCAACCCACGGAACCTGCACCATCCAATCGATGTAGCTACGGACAACCGTCGCTTCCGCCGACATAGGAGACATCATTTTCAGTTTTTGCAATTCAGCTTCGGCTTTTTCACGAGCTTCTTTGGGCATTTTTGCCGCTTCAATTTTGCGCTTCAGGGTTTCATACTCATCAGGCGCATCATCCATTTCACCCAGTTCTTTTTGAATCGCTTTCATCTGCTCATTCAGGTAGTACTCGCGCTGGCTTTTTTCCATTTGTTTTTTCACGCGGTTACGGATGCGCTTTTCTACCTGTAACAAATCAATTTCTGATTCCATCATTGCCATCAGATATTCAAGACGCTCAACGACATCAGACATTTCCAAAACAGTCTGTTTATCACTGAGCTTCAATGGCATATGCGCAGCAATTGTATCAGCTAATTTAGCTGCATCTTCAACACTGTGTAGCGAAGTCAAAACCTCTGGCGGGATTTTCTTATTTAGCTTAATGTAGCCTTCAAACTGATTAATAGCTGTCCTGATCATAACTTCCTGCTCACGTTCATCAACGATCGGTGAGTCAAGATACTCAGCATGAGCAGAAAAATGTTCGCCATTGTCAGTCAGAGTTGTAATGCGGGCACGTTTCAACCCTTCAACAAGCACTTTTACGGTGCCGTCAGGCAATTTTAACATTTGTAAAATAGAAGCTACTGTACCAACGGAGAAAAGGTCATTAACCCCTGGCTCATCAGTTGAAGCTTCTTTTTGCGCAACCAACATGATTTGTTTGTCATGATCCATTGCTACTTCTAGGCAGTGAATAGACTTCTCACGCCCTACAAACAATGGGATCACCATATGCGGGTAAACCACCACATCGCGCAGAGGCAATACAGGGATTTCTATGCGTTCGGAACGCTCAAGATTCATAGAGCTCTCTCTTCGTTTAGCTTTCGCCAGTTTTTAGGGAATCTCGTGAAACGCGGTTCTCACGAGTTTCACTCCATAGAATATAAAATATATGGGGACAGGAATTTGACATTCAATAGTATGATACTTTAATAAAAATAAAATGAGGGTAGTCCCCTCATTTTATTCAAGAATATCTCGTTTAGTGAATTCCCTATCCTAGACTCAATTATTCACCAGAAACCTGGGCATCCGGTTTGCTGTAAATCAGTAAAGGCGCAGATTGACCATTGACAACCGATTCATCTACAACAACTTTCCCAACGTTTTCCATTGATGGCAGATCATACATAGTGTCCAACAATGCGCCTTCAACGATAGAACGCAGGCCGCGGGCACCAGTCTTACGAACCATTGCTTTCTTAGCAATAGCTGTCAGGGCTTCACTTCTGAATTCCAGATCAACACCTTCAAGGTTAAACAGTGCTTGATACTGCTTGGTCAACGCATTCTTAGGCTCTTTCAAAATCTGAATCAACGCATCCTCACTCAATTCACTGAGCGTGGCAACAACAGGTAACCGCCCAATAAATTCAGGGATAAGACCAAATTTGATGAGATCTTCTGGCTCAGCCTGTGCAAGCAATTCGCCTTCAGTCGCTTTTTCCGACTCACCTTTGACTTTCGCACCAAACCCAATACCTGTACTGGTATTTAGACGCTGACCAATCACTTTATCCAGACCTGCAAACGCACCGCCACAAATAAACAAGATCTTAGAGGTATCTACCTGCAAAAACTCCTGTTGTGGATGTTTACGCCCCCCCTGAGGAGGAACCGCCGCAATTGTACCTTCAATCAGTTTCAGCAGCGCTTGCTGTACGCCCTCACCTGAAACATCCCGAGTAATTGACGGGTTATCAGATTTACGTGAAATCTTGTCAATTTCATCAATGTAAACAATACCGCGCTGAGCTTTTTGCACATCGTAGTCACATTTTTGCAGTAATTTCTGAATAATGTTTTCTACGTCTTCTCCCACATATCCCGCTTCAGTCAGCGTAGTCGCATCTGCCATAGTAAAAGGAACATCAAGATAACGGGCCAATGTTTCAGCCAATAGTGTTTTACCACTCCCTGTCGGCCCAATCAGCAGGATATTACTTTTACCTAATTCAATACCGTTACTGGTATCGCCATTACGTAACCGCTTGTAATGGTTATAAACAGCAACCGCCAACACTTTTTTCGCCGTTTCCTGACCAATTACATAATCATCCAAATGCTGACGAATTTCATGAGGCGTTGGTAATGCATTACGCTCACGATGTGGTACAAGCTCTTTAATTTCTTCGCGAATGATGTCGTTACATAAATCCACACATTCATCGCAGATATACACTGACGGGCCAGCAATCAATTTTCGCACTTCATGTTGGCTTTTCCCGCAGAAAGAGCAATACAGCAGCTTTCCTGAACCGTCTTTGCGCTTATCTGTCATCAGTCACAACCTCACTTTATCAACTGCTCACCCAGATTCGTCTGGCAAAGCAGGAAACTTCTGCTATTACCCCGAACGTCATAGCCTTACCAAGTGGTAAGCCGAATGTTTATATACCCGTTATCTTTCAAGTTGCCTCTTTGTTGGCCGCACTCACTCACCCCGGTCACATAGTTACCTATGCTCCCGGGGATTCGCTCTCTTGCCGTCTCGATACATCTTGAAATCCATAGGGTATATTATAGCTTCTGGGAATAATAAATTAATCGCGATGGGTGAAAATCTTATCAACCAATCCATATTCTACGGCTTCGTCTGCTGACAAGAAACGATCACGTTCTGTATCTTTCGCGATCTCTTCAATAGGTCTTCCCGTATGTTTTGCCATCAACTCATTCATACGCGATTTCACTTTCAGTATTTCCTGAGCGTGAATTTCAATATCCGTAGCCTGCCCCTGGAAACCGCCTAATGGCTGATGAATCATAACCCGGGAATTTGGCAAACAGATACGTTTTCCCTTTGCCCCAGCAGTCAACAAAAATGCTCCCATTGAACATGCCTGCCCCATACAAATAGTACTGACATCCGGTTTAATAAACTGCATCGTATCATAGATGGACATTCCCGCAGTAATCACACCACCTGGTGAATTGATATATAAGAAAATATCTTTTTCCGGATTCTCTGCTTCAAGAAACAACATCTGAGCTGCAACCAGATTTGCCATGTGATCTTCAACCTGACCGGTCAGGAAAATAATACGCTCTTTTAATAAGCGAGAATAGATATCGTATGAACGTTCTCCACGAGCAGTCTGTTCAACTACCATCGGCACCAAAGCCATGTGAGGCGCATATTGATCCCGCTTGTCGCTATATGACATTTTCGTCTCCTAATAGAATTCATGTTGGTGCCATTCATAACCAATTCTACTTGAGATAAGCGATGATGACCATGATTCAAAGTTAGCCAATCAAGGGGGAATCCCCCCTGAAAAATTTTGCAATCATATACATAATATTAAAAAGGATCTGAGGGTAAACCCACTTTTTTCAAGAAAAATCTTGCCTCTTATTTATAAAAAAACCCGCAGGTTAATCTGCGGGTTCATTTCACTGAGATGATAAATTCATTATCTCATGACAAAACTAAAGCTTATGCCATTTGATTCTGATTCATTAACTCATTGAAAGTTGTTTCTTTTTCAGAAACTTTTGCTTTACCCAGAAGAACTTCAACAGCTTGTTCTTCTAAAGCAACATTACGAACATTATTCATCAATTCTTGGTTTTTACCATAGAATTCGATCACTTCTTGAGGAGCTTCATAGGCAGAAGCCATTTCCTCAATTAATGCTTTAACACGTTCTTCATCAGCTTTCAATTCATTACTACTGATAACTTCGCCTAATAACAAACCAACAACAACGCGACGCTTAGCCTGTTCTTCAAACAGTTCACGAGGCAGTTCCAAAGCTTGTTTTTCATTGCCACCGAAACGCTGAGCAGATTGACGGCACAGAACATCAATTTCGCTATCAACAGCAGCAGCGGGAACTTCGATTTCGTTAACTTTAACTAATCCCTCGATAACCTGAGATTTAATACGGTTACGAACTGCATTTTTCAGTTCACGTTCCATATTTCTACGTACTTCCGCACGCAGACCATCAACAGTGCCATCAGCAATACCGAAACGTTTGACGAATTCTTCATTAAACTCTGGCAGCTCACGCTGTTCCACTTTTTTCAACGTGATTGCAAACTTAGCAGCTTTACCTTTCAGATTTTCAGCGTGATAATCTTCTGGGAAATTCACATCAATGGTAAATTCTTCCCCAGCTTTATGGCTAATGATACCCTCTTCAAAACCTGGGATCATACGACCCTGCCCCATAGCCAGAACAAAATCAGAAGCCTTACCGCCTTCAAACTCTTCACCATCGATAGAGCCATTGAAGTCAACAGTCACACGATCTTCCGCACCAACAGCTTCTTCAGTTTCTTTCCAATTAGCCTGCTGCTTACGCAATGTTTCCAGCATTGCATCAACATCTTCGTCTTTTACTTCAACAACGGGCTTTTCAACTTCAATAGATTCCAGATCTTTCAATTCAATTTCTGGATAAACTTCAAACTCTACAGAGTAAATGAAATCTTCACCATTTTTGAATTGTTCTGGTGCATAACTTGGCGCACCTGCTGGATTAATTTTTTGTTCGATGATTGCATTAATAAAGTTACGTTGCATCAGATCACTCAGAACGTCCTGAATGACAGAAGCACCGTAACGTTGTTTAACAACGTTCATAGGCACTTTGCCTTTACGGAAACCATCGATACGAACTTTTTTTGCTACATTGACCAACTCACTACTAACTGCTTTCTCAACATCGGCAGCAGGAACGGTGATTGTCACACGACGCCCAAGGCCTTGAGTGGTTTCAACAGAAACTTGCATCTTTTTACCTCAAAAAAATCATAGTGCTCGGTCAACTCCAGAGACCATACAACCAGCACATATTTTATGTACCAATCGCAACACTCTCTACAAACCGGGGCGGTCGCATTTAAAAACCGAGAATCCCTGATGTCAGAAGCGTCCCGAAACCATTCTAAAAATTAGACGCGACATTATAGCGATGCAGAGGGTGTGAGTCGAGAATTGCTGAAAAAAGCCCGAACTATTCATCAACTTCACAGGATAACGATTATTCAACGGCTAAATTTGCATCCAAAATGTATCATATATATACCCTATGGATTTCAAGATGGATCGCGACGGCAAGGGAGCGAATCCCCGGGAGCATAGGTAACGATGTGACCGGGGTGAGTGAGTGCGGCCAACAAAGAGGCAACTTGAAAGATGACGGGTATATACTCAAGATACTTCAAAGTGCATGTTTGAAAAACGATTATGTTGTTGAATTTAAATGTTTTTATGTCTGACGACTCAAGCATCTTGAAGTTCATTCGGTATAAAACGTAAAAACGGCCCGAAGACCGTTCACTGGATTTATTCAGTTGTGTAAGAAAACGCCCCAAATTAAGCATCAATCAGCAGATTTCAGGCAACAATATTACCCCCACGACATGCCGGTGACGCTAAAACAGTATCCTGTAATTCATTCCACTCTTTTTCTGTATAGGTATGCAACGCCAAAGCATGAACACCTGCGGACAATTCTGCCGATAATACGCTGTAAACAGAACGATGGCGGTTTAGCATACGTTCACCAGCAAATTTATTGCTGATGATTACGACTTTAAAATGGCTTTCAGAACCTATGGGTACATTGTGACGATAACTTTCATCAATGACCTCAAGATATGAGGGATTAAATGCAACCTGTAATTTCTCTTCTATATCCTGATACACCATATCATTCCCCTTAACCACACAGTAGTCGTACTGCCAACCATACTAATAATTTTAGTCTATTCTCCATAAGTTATAGCATCAACGCATTAAAATATCTTTTAATCGAATCCCACATCATAAGGTTTTTATATGCGTTTACCCCATCAGAGATATGCCATGATCAAAAGGCAGTGCTATTATTGACGTAATTTATGCTATTGATAAGTATTACTGGATATCCTTATCACTGATGAGAAAATTAACATGTTGAAAAGAATCTTATTCCCACTCATTGCACTTTTTCTTCTTGCAGGCTGTGCAGCTCCCAGCAATACCCTGACCATCGAACCTAAAATTACATTGCCAACAGCAGACCCAACGATGGGTGCGATTACCATCAGTATCAGCGGTGCCGACAATCGTCAGTCTCAGACACTTGCTCAAGTTAACCGCAATGCAAAGCTGGAAATACTGAAACCATCCCGTGATCTGCGCTTTCTACTCCAGGAAATCCTGGAAAAACAGATGACCGCTCGTGGTTATATGATTGGCTCTCCAGCCAATGCCAATCTACAAATTATTGTGAACAATTTATATGCAGACGTTAAAGAAGGTAGCCTGCGCCATAATATTTCAACAAAAGCCGATATTTCCATCATTAGTACAGCGCAAAATGGCAGTAAACAAGTTAAGAATTATCGCACTAGCTATAATGTACAAGGTCCTTTAGGCGCAACTAATGAAAAAATTGCTGATGCAGTCAATACTGTATTATCAGAAGTCATAGCAGATATGGCTCAAGATCCTTCCGTCAGCAATTTCATCAAACAAAATGCTCGCTAATTAAAGGATTAATTATTTACTCTGCCCGCCAAGGGCAGGGCCTTGGGAGGCTCATGTCTTATCGTTATCTCACCGTTTTTACCCAACATAACTCACGAATCCTGCTTTTACTCGGCTTTGTTTCTGGTTTACCGCTCGCACTGACTGCCAGCACCCTGCAAGCATGGATGACCGTTGAAAACATTGATCTTAAAACAATTGGCTTCTTTTCACTTGTCGGCCAAGCATATGTTTTCAAATTTCTTTGGTCCCCTTTTATGGACCGCTTTATCCCCCCTTTTCTTGGACGTCGCCGTGGTTGGCTACTTGTTACACAGTTATTACTTATAGCCAGTATCGCAGCAATGGGCTTTCTCCAGCCATCTCAGCATTTATGGTGGCTAGCCACACTAGCGGTAACCGTCGCTTTCTGTTCTGCATCACAGGATATCGTCTTTGATGCTTATAAAGCCGATTTATTGAGTAGCGAAGAGCGGGGTGTAGGTGCTGCCATTTCGGTACTTGGTTATCGATTAGCCATGTTAGTTTCAGGCGGGTTAGCATTATGGATCGCAGACCGCTATATTGGCTGGCAACACACCTACTGGTTGATGGCCGGACTGATGCTGATTGGCGTCTATGCGACGTTAAAAGCTAGAGAGCCTGAGATTGACGCTCTACCACCAAAAACACTCCAGCAAGCTGCAATAGAACCATTAACCGATTTTTTTAATCGCAATAATGCGTGGCTGATACTGCTGTTAATTGTCATGTATAAAATGGGGGATGCCTTTGCTGCCAGCCTAAGTACCCCATTTCTTATCCGTGGTATTGGCTTTGATGCTAGTGAAGTTGGAATGATCAACAAAACTCTGGGATTAACAGCAACTATCGTTGGTGCATTATATGGTGGTTATCTGATGCAACGATGGAGTTTATTCCGCTCTCTCATGATCTTTGGCATTCTTCAAGCGATTTCCAATATTGGATACTGGCTGTTATCCATTACTGACAAAAATATCTACACTATGGGCAGCGCCATTTTTCTGGAAAATATCTGTGGCGGAATGGGAACCGCTGCATTTGTTGCCTTACTTATGGCGTTATGTCATAAATCATTCTCTGCAACACAGTTCGCTTTATTATCTGCCTTATCTGCTGTTGGACGCGTCTATGTCGGCCCAATCGCGGGTTGGTTCGTTGAATTACATGGCTGGACAAACTTCTATCTATTCTCTATAGCGGCCTCTGTTCCAGGCTTATTACTGTTATTTATCTGCCGCCAGACTCTGGCTTATACCCAGCGAGCTAACGATTTTATGCCACGTACTGAGTTTAGAAATTTCTATCGTCTAGCTCTTGGCTTACTATCATTTGCAAGCATCTTGCTCACGTTCTGGTTACTTACCATCACCACCAATGCTCTTAACTGGACTCATGCACCTTATCTGGCCGAAACATTACTATTATGGGGAGCACAGATTGGTATCACAGGCATCATTCTCGGCAGCTTTCTAGATTATCTCGCATTAAGAAGGAACAAATTGGCTTAAAAGGCGAAAATATTAAGTGACTTTATTAAAGGTTGACGACTGTCAGCCTTTGATATCTCTACCCTCTTTTTAAATACTTAAGTGATAGCGATCACACTTCAAATAGTCATTTGCCCAAAAGTGCTATTTTCGAGTGATTATTTGATTGTTCGATATTCATATCCGCGTAGAATTAGACTACCATTTTAAGGGTTATTTAATATAGCTTTAAAACCCAAAACCTCTTTTCATGGATGCGTTAGAGAAATTTATGAGAACAACCATTCTGGCTACTGCTTTATTCACCACCGTCTCAGTTCCAGCTTATGCTGAATATCAAGGGGGCTTTGCTAATATCAGCATGAACTACCTCGACTGGACTAGCCATACCACACACAAGTCAGGGCAAACCTCTCATAAAGACGACTTTGCCTACCTGGAACTGGAAGGCGGAGCCGGATTTAACTGGGGTGAATTATACGGGTTCTTTGATCTGGAAAATGCTTTCAACAAGCAGCATGCTGAACCAGGGGATAACCAAAGATACACTTTTAAAACAACCGGTCGTTTTTATCTGGCTGATACGGGTTTCAATCTCTATGGTCATGTTTATGGTACTTACTCCCTCCCAGGTACAGCACATGGCGGGAACTTCCATGAGGTAAACACCCTCTATGGTATTGGCTACAACACTGATTTCGCCGGTGTCTGGTTCAAACCGTTTGTTGCGCTGCACTATGTTGACCAAACTTTCTACTCCGGTAATAACGGCTATGTCGTTGGTTGGGTTGCGGGTTACGACTTTCAACTCTGGGAAGAAAAATTCAGCATAACTAACTGGAATGAAATAGAACTTAATCGGAATGAACGCTACGGCAACGGTGGACGGAACGGTACCAATGGTGCAATAGCATTATGGTGGACACCTCACCAATCCTTCACAACCGGCATTCAATATCGATATGCCGATCATAAACTGGGTGAAGACTTCTGGCAGGATGGGATTGTTTACACTATCAAATATAATTTCTAATTATTGATTTTAATTGTGAGCTACCAAAAGTGGCTCACAATTAATTTAATTCTTAAATAAAATGGCCGCGGTGGAAATTTTTAAAGCAAATTTTTATATTTTTTTCCTCTTCTCTAAAAAATATAAAATAACTTTAGTATAAATTCGTATTTCCGCCCTATTTCGTTACAATTAAATAACCTTTTCAAGCTAACTTCTGATTAATCCTCCATTTGCATGTGATCCCATCGACATAAAGGGTAACAACCCCTCAACTAACTATTACAAATGTTTACACTCCAGTAGCCTTACCGTAGAATGCCCGCACTGATGAAACGACAATAGAGCTTTTGTTATTTGGAGTCGTTAGATGAGACTTATGAAATACAATAAAAGTATTGGGATATTGTCAATACTAGCGGCTACTCTTGTGCTGAGTGGCTGCGATATGGTATTGATGAACCCTAAAGGCGCCATCGGCGCTGAACAAAAAACGCTGATACTCACGGCTATTGGCCTGATGCTGATCATCGTTATTCCGGTAATCATCATGGCATTCACTTTTGCCCTGCGTTACCGCGAAGCCAACAGAAGTGCTACCTATCGCCCTAACTGGGCACACTCAAATAAAATTGAGCTGGTAGTATGGACCGTTCCTATCATTATCATTATTATTTTAGCAACCATTACCTGGAAAACAACCCACGAGCTTGACCCATATAAGCCACTGGTTAGCGATGAAAAACCCGTAACTATTGAAGTCATCTCTCTTGATTGGAAATGGCTATTCGTTTACCCGGAGCAAGGTATTGCTACAGTTAACGAAATTGCTTTTCCTACCGGAGTGCCTATTAACTTCAAAATCACCTCTGATTCCGTGATGAACTCATTCTTCATCCCGCAGTTAGGTGGTCAAATCTATGCAATGGCTGGTATGCAGACTAAACTTCACTTAATTGCCGATGAACCTGGCGTTTATAAAGGTTTGTCCAGTAGCTATAGTGGTCACGGCTTCTCTGGCATGAAATTTACTGCTACCGCTACCGCAGATCGGGAAGGTTTTGAACAATGGGTTCAAAAAGTGAAAGCCTCTCCCAAAACCTTGGATACCATGCAAGCATTTGATGCGTTAGCCAAACAAAGCCAGAATCATCCGGTTGAATACTTCTCAAGCGTTAAACCTAACCTGTATCAAGACATTATTGCCAAATTTATGGGCAACATGAATATGCATGGCGGCCACGGTGCAACGACAGGTCATAACATGAATATGAGCGAAACTGCTCATGCCGGAGTTGAGGAATAAAGTAATGTTGGGAAAATTAACACTTGATGCAATCCCACTGCATGAGCCCATTGTCATGGTTACTCTTGCAGGGATTCTCTTAGCAGGGCTCGCAATTGTCGGAGCCCTGACCTATTTCCGTAAATGGAAATGGCTATGGAGCGAGTGGTTAACCAGCGTTGACCACAAAAAAATCGGTATTATGTACATTATCGTGGCGCTGGTCATGATGCTCCGTGGCTTTGCCGATGCCATCATGATGCGTGGTCAGCAGGCTGTCGCCTCTGCGAGTGAAGCAGGTTTCCTGCCACCGCATCACTATGACCAGATCTTTACCGCCCACGGCGTCATCATGATTTTCTTCATGGCGACACCTTTTGTTGTCGGTCTGATGAACGTCGTGGTTCCACTACAGATCGGCGCTCGTGACGTGGCATTCCCATTCCTGAACTCACTGAGCTTCTGGTTTTTCGTCGTCGGCGTTGCACTGATTAACATCTCTCTGGGTGTAGGTGAATTCGCTCAGACCGGCTGGTTAGCTTATCCTCCGCTCTCAGGTATAGAATATAGTCCAGGCGTTGGGGTCGATTATTGGATATGGAGTCTTCAGATATCCGGCATTGGTACCTTGCTGACAGGCGTTAACTTCTTTGCGACGATCCTGCGTATGCGTGCTCCTGGCATGTCCATGATGAAAATGCCTGTATTCTCTTGGGCAGCACTCTGTACTAACGTATTGATCATCGCCGCATTCCCGATTCTGACAGTTACCATTGCCCTGCTAACTTTTGACCGCTACATGGGCACCCATTTCTTCACCAATGATATGGGTGGCAACATGATGATGTACATCAACCTGATATGGGCTTGGGGTCACCCTGAAGTTTACATTCTGGTGTTGCCGGTCTTTGGTGTTTTCTCTGAAGTGACTGCGACGTTCTCGAAAAAACGACTGTTCGGCTATACATCTCTGGTATGGGCAACCATTGCCATTACCGTACTGTCGTTCATTGTATGGCTGCACCACTTCTTTACGATGGGCTCGGGTGCGAACGTTAACGCCTTCTTCGGCATAGCCACCATGATTATCTCGATTCCGACAGGCGTTAAGATCTTCAACTGGCTGTTCACCATGTATCGAGGCCGTATTGAGTATAAAACACCGATGCTGTGGACCGTTGGCTTCATCGTCACCTTCTCTATCGGTGGTATGACTGGCGTTCTGCTGGCAGTTCCAGGCGCAAACTTCGTTCTGCATAACAGCTTGTTCCTGATCGCACACTTCCATAACGTTATTATCGGTGGTGTTGTCTTCGGTTGTTTTGCCGGTACTGCTTACTGGTTCCCGAAAGCTTTCGGTTTCACACTGAACGAAAAATGGGGTATCCGCGCATTCTGGTTCTGGATTATCGGCTTCTTTATCGCCTTTATGCCAGTTTACGCGCTCGGCTTTATGGGGATGACTCGTCGTATTAGCCAAGATATCAACCCTGAATTCCATACTCTACTGGTCGTCTCCGCGATTGGTGTTGCACTGATTGCCGTTGGTATCCTGTGTCAGGTCATTCAATTCTACGTTAGTATCCGTGACCGTGACCAAAACCGTGACCTGACTGGCGACCCTTGGGGCGGGCGTACTCTGGAGTGGGCAACATCTTCTCCACCACCGTTTTATAACTTTGCTGACGTTCCACATGTGCAAACGCGTGATGCATGGTGGGATATGAAAGAAAAAGGCACAGCTTATAAACGTCCTGCTAAGTATGAAGAAATTCATATGCCTAAAAATGCCGGTGCGGGTGTAATTATTGCTGGCTTCAGCTTGCTGTTTGGTTTCGCCATGATTTGGCATATCTGGTGGCTAGCTATCGCAAGCTTTGCGGGCATGATTATCACTTGGATTGCAAAAAGCTTTGATGAAGATGTTGATTACTACGTACCCGTTGCTGAAGTTGAGCAAATTGAGAATCAACACCATGAACAAATTAGCAAGGCAGGTCTGAACCATGTCAACTGAAACTATGACTAACCACAATCATGCCCACGAGCATCACGGGCACCACGATGCGGGAGCCACTAAAGTATTCGGTTTCTGGGTCTACTTGATGAGTGACTGTATTTTGTTCGCATGTCTATTTGCGACTTATGCAGTACTCGTTAACGGAACCGCAGGCGGCAAATCTGGTAAAGAGATTTTCGACCTCTCTTTCGTATTGGTCGAAACTTTCCTACTGTTATTCAGTAGTATCACTTATGGCTTTGCCATGTTAGGCATGAACAAAGGAAAAGTCGGCCAGGTTAACGCCTGGCTCGGTATGACTTTCCTGTTCGGCCTTGGCTTCGTGGCGATGGAATTGTACGAATTCCATCACCTGATTGTTGACGGCCACGGCCCTGACCGCAGTGCATTCTTGTCCGGATTCTTCGCACTGGTTGCTACTCACGGTATCCACGTTACCTGTGGTCTGGTCTGGATTATCATCATGATAATCCAAGTAACCCGCCGCGGTTTAACTGATGTAAATAAAACCCGTCTGAACTGCCTGAGCTTGTTCTGGCACTTCCTGGATGTGGTATGGATCTGTGTATTTACCGTTGTTTATCTGTTAGGAGCTATGTAATGAGTCATTCCAATACCGCTCATACTGGAGCTAGCCACGGTAGCCTGAAGTCTTATCTGATCGGCTTTGTTCTTTCGGTCATCCTGACAGTGATTCCGTTCTGGATGGTAATGGATGGTTCCGCCTCCCATACGGCCATCCTGACAACAGTAGTCGCTCTGGCCGTGGTGCAGATTATTGTTCATTTTATTTACTTCCTGCACATGAACACTTCGTCAGAAGAGCGCTGGAACTTAGTCGCATTGCTGTTCACTATCTTGATTATCGGTATTGTTGTTGTTGGCTCACTATGGATTATGTACAACCTCAACATTAATATGATGGTTGATTAAAGAGCTGCATATATGATTAAGCAATACCTGCAAGTAACTAAACCAGGAATTATTTTCGGCAATTTAATTTCTGTGATCGGTGGTTTTCTACTCGCCTCGAAAGGGGTGATTGATTACCCTTTGTTCATCTCGACTCTGCTCGGCGTTTCATTAGTCGTGGCTTCTGGTTGTGTATTTAACAACTACATTGACCGTGACATCGATCGGATCATGGAAAGAACAAAAAACCGCGTCCTTGTAAAAGGGCTTATTGATCCGAAAATCAGCCTGATTTATGCATCAATACTGGGTATTGTTGGCATAGTGCTGCTCTATGCAGCAGCCAATGCTTTAGCAATGCAATTAGCGATTATCGGTTTTGTCATCTATGTAGGGGTTTACAGCCTCTATATGAAAAGGAAATCTGTTTATGGCACGTTGATCGGCAGTTTGTCCGGTGCTGCACCTCCGGTTATCGGTTATTGTGCAGTAACTGGTCAGTTTGATACGGGCGCGTTGATCCTGTTACTGATTTTCAGCCTGTGGCAAATGCCGCACTCCTACGCCATTGCTATTTTTCGTTTCAAAGATTACCAGGCAGCCAATATTCCTGTACTGCCCGTCATTAAAGGCATATCTGTGGCGAAAAACCACATTATCCTTTATATCCTGGCATTTATGATTGCAACCCTTATGTTAGCCATCAGCGGTTACGCTGGTTACAAATATCTGGTTGTTGCAGCAGCAGTGAGCGTCTGGTGGCTAGGAATGGCGTTATCCGGTTACAAAACTGATAATGACCGCATTTGGGCTCGTAAATTATTTATATTTTCCATTGTGGCAATCACTTCCCTGAGTGTCATGATGTCTATTGACCCACATGTGCCCTCAGAAGCCTTCCTAACTTACGTCCGGTAATTTTCCCTGATGGCAGCGGTACCCCCACTGCCATCAGTTTCCTTCCAGCCTATTATCCCCTCTCCTTAATACTTCAATATTATTAATTCAATTAACTATTTACCCCTTATTGAAAACCTATCTACAATGACGCATCAAAATATTTCGAGGTAATCATGAACGATAATAAAATGACGCCACTTGAGCTTCGGGCGACATGGGGCCTAGGTTCAGTTTTTTCTCTGCGAATGCTAGGCATGTTCATGGTTCTTCCTGTATTAACAACCTATGGACTTCATCTAAAAGATGCCACCGAAACACTTATTGGCATCGCCATTGGCATTTATGGTCTAACCCAGGCAATTTTCCAGATCCCTGTTGGCCTGTTTTCTGACAAAATTGGCCGTAAGCCCTTAATTGTTGGCGGGTTATTGCTATTCGTCCTTGGCAGTATTATTGCTGCTCTCAGTGACTCCATCTGGGGCATAATAATTGGGCGAGCGTTACAAGGCGCTGGAGCGATATCTGCTGCAATTATGGCGCTACTTTCTGATTTAACCCGTGAACAAAATCGAACTAAAGCGATGGCTTTTATTGGCATTAGCTTCGGAATAACTTTCGCCATCGCCATTGTACTTGGCCCAATCCTTACGAATGCCATTGGATTAAATGGCCTATTTTGGGGAATTACCATTCTGGCCGGTAGTGGCATTCTGATAACATTATTTGCTGTTCCTTCCACCGATAAACATATTATTAACCGTGAATCAGGCATTGTTCGTCGCAGTTTCAGTAAGGTTCTGGCTGATAGCCAGTTGCTAAAACTTAACTTTGGCATTCTCAGTTTGCACACTTTGTTAATGGCAAGTTTTGTCGCCCTTCCTTTGGTGATGCAACAAGCGGGGCTCCCTACCCAACAACACTGGAAGGTTTATCTGATCACTATGCTAGTTTCATTCTTATCTGTTTTACCTTTCATTATTTACGCAGAAAAAAAGCGCCGCATGAAACAAGTGTTTTCACTGTGTATCACGATGCTGCTGATTGCTGAAATTGTATTGTGGGCGGCGGGACATCACTTATGGGTGATTTTTATCGGCATACAAATTTTCTTTATTGCTTTCAATGTAATGGAAGCTATCCTGCCATCACTTATCAGTAAAGAAGCACCAGCGGGTTATAAAGGTACAGCAATGGGTATCTACTCCACCAGCCAATTTTTAGGTGTCGCTTTAGGGGGTGGTCTCGGTGGTTGGTTATATGAATTAAAAGGAGCACCGCTGGTATTTGCGGCAGGTATCGTTCTGACAATCATTTGGCTCATTATTAGCATAACAATGAAACAACCTCCTTATGTCAGCAGCATCAGAATTTCTCTACCAGAAAATATAGTCAATAAAGCATTGCTGGAACAAAAAATTCTTGTTCAGCCAGGCGTTTGCGATGTCGTTATTGTTCCGGAGGAGCATAGTGCTTACATAAAAGTAGATACTAAGCTGACAAGCAGAGCACAACTTGAGCAATTGATAGCTAATAATAACACGATAGATTAAATATCAAACCAGATAACCCCTACTCACTCCGATTCGATATTAAGGGAGATTGGGAGAGGGGTATTCCTAGTCAGAATACCCCTCTCCACATTAGGCTAGATATATCAATCCATTAGGCGGAAAATCAATCCCGGAAATTAGTAAACTGGAATGGCTGTCCCAGCTCTGCGCCACGAACTAATGCCATAACACTTTGCAAATCATCACGAGCTTTACCTGTCACTCGCACTTGCTCCCCCTGAATCTGTGCCTGTACTTTCAGCTTACTATCCTTAATCAGCTTCACGATCTTTTTCGCCGTAGGGGTATCAATCCCCTGCTTCAGAGTCGCTTCAACGCTGTAAGTTTTACCACTGTGCAACATATCATCAGGGATATTCAATGCAGCACCATCGATACCACGTTTAGCCAACTTTTCACGCATGATATCAACCAACTGATTTACCTGAAAATCTGACTCACTGGCAATCTTGATAGATTCATTTTTTTCATTTAACTCGAAATTGGCGCTGACATTACGGAAATCCCAACGGCTAGCAAGCTCGCGCTGCGCATTTTCTACCGCGTTGCGAACTTCATGCATATCAATTTCTGAAACAATATCGAAAGATGGCATTATCCATGACCTCCTGATAATCAATAAGTTGGCATGATAACCGCTTTCCATTGTCAGCAAAAGCGCTATACTCGGATTAGCGGGATCTTATTATTTCCATCCAATATTATGGCAGCGTCTTTCAAGAGGTGTATATGAAGATAACCGTTCTTGGCTGTGGCGCTATAGGAAAACTGTGGCTAGCAGCATTATCACAACAAAAACATCAAGTGCAGGGTTGGCTAAAAAGTTCTCGGTCTTATTTATCTGTTCATATTGACGAAATGAATGGGCAAGTCTTCAACCAACCAATCCCAACTAATAACAACGACCATCTTGCCAACAGCGAATTACTGATTGTCTGTCTGAAAGCATGGCAAGTCGCTGATGCAGTGAATAATTTACTCCCCAAACTTTCACCTAATTGTCCAATCTTATTACTACACAATGGCATGGGTACCCAAGAAGAACTATTATCAGCGCCTAATCCAATACTTCTTGGTGTCACAACGCATGGCGCATATCAGGATGACCAACGGGTTTATCATACCGCTTCCGGGCTAACCCATATTGGCTCAGCAACGTCAAATGCAACTGGGCTTAGCTCTCTGGCTAATGTATTACACCAATCTTTGCCAGATGTTGCATGGCATAATGAAATTCTCTCTATTAGTTGGCTGAAACTTGCCGCTAACTGTGTCGTAAACCCGCTGACTGCGCTTTATGAATGCCAAAATGGCGATTTGCTTCGCTACCCGGAACAATTGAATATTTTGTGCGAAGAAATTATTCAGGTTATGCAACGAGAAAACATCCATACCACTATCGACAACCTGATTGCCTATGTCTACGATGTGATTAAGCTTACAGCAAAAAACTACTCATCCATGTTGCAGGATGTCCGCGCAAAACGTCGCACTGAAATTGACTATATCACCGGTTATTTATTACGCCGGGCCCGTACACATGGTCTTTCTACCCCTGAAAATACCCGTATCTATAACCTAGTAAAACATAAGGAAAGATGATTATGAACCCTTCAGCACTCATCTGCCTAACTCACGGTAGTGAAGAAATAGAAGCCGTTGCAACCATTGATTTACTGGTACGCGCTGGCATCAGTGTTACGATCGCCAGCACCGCCAGCGATGGAGAATTGATTTTAACTTGCTCCAGAGGTGTGAAACTGGTTGCTGATGTCCCTCTGGAAAAAGTTATTGATGAATCTTTCGATGCCATCATCTTACCCGGCGGCATGCAGGGTGCCGAGTGTTTCCGTGATAATCCACTCGTTATCGAAAAAATCCGCAAGGCACATTATCAAGGAAAAATTATCGCTGCAATTTGTGCCGTGCCTGCTATCGTACTTGAACACCATAATTTATTCCCTACTGGCAAAATGACCGGCTACCCCGGTTTGCAAGACAAAATTTCATCCGATAAATGGATTGATTGCCGAGTCTGTTTTGATGATCGTGTCAATCTATTGACCAGCCAAGGGCCAGCGACAGCTTTCGATTTCGCATTAAAACTCATTGAATTATTAAAAGGACGAGCAACAGCAGCAGAGGTGGCGGCTCAACTCATATTGCCACTAGGTGTATATTCTTATCAGGATTGAAAAAAATAGACAAAAACACCTTACTTTATACGATTCGGGGTTCACATAATAGGAACCCCGAAATGCATAATTAAAACAATTAAGGCCGATAAACTTTCACGTTATCAAAACCCTGCTCAGATAAATAGAGTGCCTGCAAACGACTCATTACCCCACGTTCACAATAGAGCAAATAAGTCTTATCCTTTGGCAAATCACCAAACTGGCTGCTCAACTTATAAAATGGCAATGATTTGATTTCCACACCATTTAACTGCAATGGCCGATCATCTTGTTCATCAGGCGAACGAATATCCAATAACACATCCGTCGGAGCGAACGCTGTCACCGTTTCAATTTCAACCACTTGCTGATTGCTTTGTTCTGCTATCTGGCGAATATCAATATTCTGAGCTTCACTGACAACTTTTTCCAAAATATTAAAATCGAAATTCGCCTCTTCCGCTTCAATTTTAGCTTTAACAGCTTTTACTGTCGGGCTTTTTGAAATAACACCACAGAATTCAGGCATTGTACGGGCAAAATCCTCAGTGCCTATTTCACGTGCCAACCTGATAATGTGCTCTTTATCATGAGAAATCAGTGGCCGCAGAATCAACGTATCCGATGCATTATCAATCAAACGCAAATTAGTGAGTGTCTGGCTGGAAACCTGTCCCAAAGCCTCACCGGTAACAATCGCCTGCACGCCATAACGCTCTGCAACTTTAGATGCCGCTCTTACCATCATCCGTTTAAGCACCACCCCCATTTGACCATCATCAACTTTTTCCAAAATTTCAGCGACAACAGGTTCAAAATCCACAGCAACGAAACGGACTTTATGGGAACTGCCAAAACGATTCCAAAGATAATGAGCAACCTGTTTCACACCAATTTCATGAGCAGAACCGCCAAGATTGAAGAAACAATAGTGAACACGACAGCCACGGCGCATTAGCATATAGCTGGAAACACCAGAATCAAAGCCTCCAGAAATTAGAGATAATACATCTTCCTGCGTTCCGATAGGAAAACCACCAATTCCTTCATAACGGGCTTTTACCAGAATCAGCACATCTTGATCAATTTCCAGATTAACAGTCACATCAGGATGATTGAGTTTTACTTTTGCAGATTCAATATGCTGGTTTAAACCACCACCGACATAACGTTCTACTTCATTGGAAGTAAATTGATGTTTACCGCGACGTTTAACCCGAACACAAAATGTCTTATTGTGGAGCGATTCGCCATAAGCCTCATAAGCTTGTTCAAAGATATGATGCATGTCACGAAACTCACGCTCCTCTACTTGCAGAATATGGTGAATACCGGGGATACGTGTCAGCGCATCACAAATTTGAGCGCCAAGGTTTTCATCTTTAGTACGAACTTCGATATTATCCCAATGGCGAACCACTGCAATATTATCTCCTAATGTTTTAAGCACATTGCGAATATTACTAGCGAGAATTTTAATAAAGCGCAAACGAACAGTTTGGCTCTTGATCGTGATTTCAGGGAATAATTTAATAATAAACTTCATAGTGAGTTATAGTAGCGGTTAGGCATTTTGATAAATAAAATTAATGGTATGTTTTGGTTGTCAAATCAGGCCGCGAAGTATAACACTATCTCGTGGTACAGCGCGGAAAAAACACAAAATCAGTTAAGGATTTGTTTGCACCAGCGTAATAGGATAGTCTGCAACTCTCAGGCGAACTCTGTATAAATAGTAAAAAATTATGCCAAAGAAAAATGCAATATCAGAAAGTACAAACAGTACGCCAGAAACTGCACCGGCAATGACATTTGAAAGCTCATTAAAAGAGCTGGAACAGATTGTCGCCCGGCTGGAATCAGGTGAACTGGCACTGGAAGAAGCCCTAAGCGAGTTTGAGCGTGGTATTCAATTAGCCCGTCGAGGGCAACAAACTTTGCAACAAGCAGAACAGCGAGTGCAGATTCTGCTTAACGATGATGTCCAATCTCCACTGAGTCATTTCTCCCCGGATACTGAATAAGCCTATGTCTGAACAAAATTCAACCCAATTTAAAGAACAGCTTAAAATCTGTCAACAACGAGTCAATAACGTTCTGATAAGCACACTATCTTCACTGGCATTTGCAGACAATCCACTAGTTCACGCAATGCAACATGGCACTTTACTCGGTGGTAAACGTCTGCGCCCATTTTTAGTTTATGCCGTCGGTGAACTGTTTGGATTATCTGCAAATAATCTGGATGCTCCAGCAGCAGCCGTTGAATGTATCCACGCCTTTTCATTAATTCATGACGATTTACCGGCGATGGATAACGATGATTTACGCCGTGGACAACCAACCTGCCACATAAAATTTGGTGAAGCTCACGCGATTCTGGCAGGAGATGCATTACAGGCGCTGGCGTTTGAAATCCTATCTAAAAGAGAAATGCCGGATGTAACAACGGCAAATCGCCTTGAAATGCTTGCCGAACTGGCAACCGCCAGCGGTATCGCTGGTATGTGCGGCGGTCAAGCGTTGGATTTAGCTGCGGAAGGTAAACACATTGATCTCCATATGCTGGAACACATTCATCGCCATAAAACGGGCGCACTTATTCGTTGCGCCGTCAGAATGGGCGCATATGGCGCAGGCCAACGCGGGCATGATGCCTTACCTGAATTAGATCAGTATGCTCAGGCCATTGGCCTCGCATTCCAAGTTCAAGACGATATTCTTGATGTCATCGGCGATACCGAAATGATAGGAAAACGCCAAGGCAGTGACCAACAGTTAGAAAAAAGCACTTACCCCGCGTTATTGGGGTTAGAACAAGCACAGAAAAAAGCATACGAACTGTATCAAGAAGCATTACAAGCTTTGAATAAACTGGAAGATAAATCTTATAACACAGCAATGCTGCGCGCACTTGCCAGCTTTATCATTGAACGTAACAACTAAGGTCTGCCGGTAAATTTACCCACTGGCAGCGCTATTAATAAACACTTCTTAACGAGCATCAAATGAGCATTGATATAGCCAAATACCCCACATTGGCATTAGCGGAAAATCCTGAAGAACTTCGTATGTTACCAAAAGAGAGCCTGCCGAAGTTATGTGATGAACTGCGGCAATTCCTGCTAAACAGTGTCAGTCGCTCCAGTGGTCATTTTGCCTCCGGTCTTGGCACCGTTGAGCTGACTGTGGCGTTGCATTATGTCTATAAAACACCTTTCGATAAATTGGTATGGGACGTCGGCCATCAGGCTTATCCTCATAAAATCCTGACAGGACGCCGAAATCGTATTGATACGATTCGTCAAAAAAATGGGCTTCATCCTTTCCCTTGGCGAGATGAAAGTGAATACGACACCTTATGTGTTGGTCACTCATCAACCTCTATCAGCGCCGGATTAGGTATGGCAATTGCTGCTCAACGCGAAGGCAAAGGCCGCCGTACAGTTTGTGTTATCGGTGATGGTGCGATAACAGCGGGGATGGCTTTCGAAGCGATGAACCATGCCGGGGATATCGACCCAGATATGTTAGTCATTCTTAATGACAACGAAATGTCCATCTCAGAGAACGTCGGAGCGTTAAACAACCATCTAGCCCAACTTCTATCCGGTAAACTCTACACCACGTTGCGGGAAAGCGGGAAAAAAGTCTTTTCCAATCTACCACCGATTAAAGAACTACTGAAAAAAACTGAAGAACATATCAAAGGCATGGTTGTTCCTGGCACTCTGTTTGAAGAATTGGGCTTTAATTACATTGGCCCCATCGACGGACATGATGTACTGACATTGACCCAAACGCTGAAAAATATGCGTGAGTTGAAAGGACCACAGCTTCTGCACATCATGACCAAAAAGGGTCGTGGCTATGCCCCCGCTGAAAAAGATCCTATTAGTTGGCATGCGGTACCTAAATTTGATCCGACCACTGGCGCATTACCTAAAAGCTCAGACAACCGCCCTACTTTCTCCAAAATCTTTGGAGACTGGTTATGCGAAGAGGCCGCTAACGACAAAAAACTGATGGCGATCACACCTGCCATGCGTGAAGGCTCTGGTATGGTGCGTTTTTCCCGCGAATATCCTGATCAATACTTCGATGTCGCCATTGCAGAACAACATGCCGTGACTTTTGCCGCAGGTTTGGCAATTGGTGGTTACAGGCCAATTGTTGCAATC
This sequence comes from Photorhabdus bodei, assembly GCF_003287735.1. GTDB lineage: Bacteria > Pseudomonadota > Gammaproteobacteria > Enterobacterales > Enterobacteriaceae > Photorhabdus > Photorhabdus kayaii. The sequence goes on from NZ_NSCM01000005.1 coordinate 128,607, forward strand.
TATTCGACATTCCTCCAACGTGCTTATGACCAGGTTATCCATGATGTCGCCATTCAGAATCTACCTGTTCTATTTGCAATAGATCGCGGCGGTATCGTAGGTGCTGATGGTCAGACACACCAAGGCGCCTTTGATCTTTCATTCCTTCGTTGCATCCCCAACATGGTAATTATGGTGCCAAGTGATGAGAACGAATGCCGACAGATGCTGCATACTGGCTATCATTATCAGCAAGGTCCTGTAGCCGTGCGCTATCCACGAGGAACCGGAACGGGGGCAGAACCCCAACCCTTTGAACAATTGCCAATTGGTAAAGGTATTATTCGCCGTCAGGGTAAGAAGGTAGCGATCCTGAACTTTGGTACTCTGTTACCTGATGCAATAACAGCAGCAGAATCACTGGATGCGACTGTTGTTGATATGCGTTTTGTCAAACCATTGGATAAAGAATTGATATTAGAAATGGCAGATAACCATGATTTATTAGTCACGCTGGAAGAAAATGCCATTATGGGCGGTGCCGGAAGTGGCGTTAATGAACTACTAATGCAGGAAGGTCGCCTGGTGCAAATTCTGAATATTGGCTTGCCTGACCAATTTGTGCCACAAGGTAGTCAAGAAGAAATCAGAGCGGATTTAGGGCTTGATGCCGCAGGTATTCAAAATAGCATCAATAAAAGGCTATTTTCCTGAGTATATACCCTATGGATTTCAAGATGCATCGCGGCGGCAAGGGAGCGAATCCCCGGGAGCATAGATAACTATGTGACCGGGGTGAGTGAGTGCAGCCAACAAAGAGGCAACTTGAAAGATGACGGGTATATAAGGATAATAGGGTATTTATCCTATTATCCTTACTATCATATATAACAATATGATTAATTAACCATATAGCTTATTTACTGATGAAAACAGATATAATCTTCATACTAATTATGAAAGATTGGTATGTTATAATTAATATCTTTGTGAACTTTATTTTCTATAATAAATAGAAATTCGTTATCAATGAAATAATAGCCTATTAAATTCCTTTCTCACTCGAACTGTCATAGCGCCCAGAACGGCTCAATCGTTGCCAATCTTTACCGAACTGTTTTGTATAGTCTGAGCGACGCGGAAAGCTAGCGCGCTTACTTGCCGCAGTCTTTTTCAATGTCATGAATTAAATCATCCGCATCGTTAAAACGTGCATTCATTGAGCTTCTCGCCTCATTCATAGCCTCAACAGTAACTCTGTTAGGGATTTTCTTGATCTCGAAAGGTAGCGCCTTTTCTTTGGCCACCATCGTTACAGCAATGCGTAGAAAGTCAGACATTTTAATCCCAATAGCAGCTAAAACATCGGTTGCCTCTTGCTTAATTGCTGGGTCTATACGTGTACGAACATAAGTTTCAGTACCCATTTAATACCTCGTACATGCTGATTTTTGTAGTACTATCGTAGTCCTAATTTTGATATTACAATCTTAGCCCAGAGAAGAAAATGCTGAAGTATAAAGCAAAAAATGAGTCACCCTTTAAGGGGTAATCAATACACCACACCTCAAAAAGTCAAAATCTGATAAAACGCCAATAACCAAACAATCACGAAAGAAAATACAGCAGCGATAATATCATCCAACATGATGCCTAATCCGCCATGAACATAGCGATCAAACCAGCGAATTGGCCACGGTTTCCACATATCGAGAATACGAAACACCATAAAACCGGCCAAAACCCACTGCCAGTTAACCACAGGAATTGCCATCAATGTGATCCACATACCGATAAATTCATCCCAGACAATACTACCGTGGTCATGAACTTTCATATCATCAGAAGTACGCTGACAAATCATTATGCCGAAAAACATCCCGACAATAATAACCAACCAGCAAATCCATTCCGGAAACTGGATCAGTAATAACCAGAATGGAATAGCCGCCGCCGATCCCATTGTTCCCGGCACAACCGGCGACAGCCCACTACCAAAACCTGTCGCTAATAGATGCCAGGGATTACTCATCCGTAAACGACGCTTTGCCTTATCCATGTGCTTCCTCGGTAATAAAGTGATCGAACCCTTTTAGATCTAATTTAATCTCTTTATTATTGCTGTAATAACGAACTCCCTCCGATTCCGCCATAATCTGTCCAACACAGCTAAAACCAGCACCAGTATGCGCTAACGCAATTTCCAACGCACCACGATTCCTCTCCGGGACGGTAAAACACAACTCATAGTCCTCCCCACCACTCAAAGCCCACATCAAAGCTTGTTGCGGTTCAACGTACTGTTTCATTGCATCAGAGTAAGGAAGCGCATCCAGATTTATTCTGGCTCCACATCGGCTGGCTTTCAGAATGTGACCTAAATCGGAAATCAAACCATCAGACAAATCGATAGCTGATGTTGCCAAGCCACGTAGTGCTTGCCCTTGTAAAATACGAGGCTGCGGCCTGAGATGACGCTGAACCAACCAGTTGCGGGATACCGGATCAGAAATTTGTAGACGGTTTTGTAACAGAGCCAAACCCGCCGCACTATCACCCAACGATCCACTCACATAAATCCAATCACCATTTTTTGCGCTAGTACGCCGTAACGCCCTGCCTACGGGAACCAAACCATGAATCGTCAACGTCAGACTCATCGGACCGCGGGTAGTGTCACCACCAATAAGCTGCATGCCATAATAACGCAACTGCTCAAACAGACTGTCACTGAAACCACCCAGCCAGCGTTCATCCACTTCCGGTAATGTTAACGCCAATGAAAGCCAAGCAGGATCAGCGCCGACCGCGGCCAGATCACTCAGATTCACAGCAAGAGATTTGTAAGCTAAATCTTCAGGGGAAATATCAGGTAAAAAATGTACGCCTGAAACCAAGGTATCCGTACTAACCGCCAATTGTTGTTTATCGGCTAGTGTCATCAGTGCACAATCATCACCAATACCTAGATTTACATCACGCCGGCTAATCTCCCGACGATCAAAATAACGCGCAATGAGGTCAAATTCGCCACATGCCATAATAGAATCCCAAAAAGTTACTGATGATCATGAACATAAGGCCGGTATCCCGGCCTTACAAATCATCGTCTACGGTGGGAAAAACCCGACAAGCAGTAGCTTATCTTTTTCTGCGTACTGCCGGGCCAGATTTATCCAGTACCCCGTTTACGAACTTATGGCTATCTTCGGCACCGAAGACTTTTGCCAATTCGATAGCTTCGTTAATAGCCACTTTATAAGGGACATCATCACGATAACTTAGTTCAAACATAGCAACACGCAAAATGGCTTTTTCTACCTGACCTAACTCTTCGAGCTGACGGGAAAGATAAGGGGCCATCAAAGCATCCAGCTTAGCCGCATTTACAGCTACTCCTGACAGCAATTCACGAAAATAGGTTACGTCAACACCAGTGACGTCCTGCTCCGACAGAAACTGTAATTCAACATCAGCAATGCTATTGCCAGATAATTGCCATGAATATATAGCCTGAACAGCGCACTCACGAGCACGACGACGAGCAGCAGGTTTCACAAGATTCCCCTTAATTAAAACTAAAATCAGCCTTTAATGGCATTAATTACATTGACCATTTCCAGTGCGGTTAATGCAGCTTCCGCACCTTTATTACCCGCTTTGGTTCCAGCGCGCTCAATCGCCTGTTCAATGCTTTCTGTGGTCAGAACACCAAACGCTACTGGAATTTCACTAGTCATCGCTACACTAGACAGACCAGAACTGCATTCACCAGCAACGTATTCAAAATGAGCGGTACCACCACGGATAACTGTACCTAGCGCGACAACAGCGTCATATTTTTGAGTTTCGACCAATGTCTTCACTGCCAACGGCAACTCGTAAGCACCAGGAACCCAGACAACAGTGATATTCTCTGAGGCAACCTGACCGATACGCTCAAGCGCATCCACCGCTCCGCCTAACAGACTGTCATTAATGAAGTTGTTAAAACGTGCAATGGCAATCGCCACACGAGCTTGTGGAGCTGCAACACCACCTTTGATTACGTTCATAGCCTTCCTTCCATCTGTTCATATCCGCAGGGGGGCGGATTCTATCATATTCTTTCGTTAGCTGCGCCTGCCGATTTAGCAACAGAGCATAAAAACAGGCAAACCAACCCACACTCACATATTCAGTCAGTATACAGGCCGCAGACGCAGACGAAGATCAGGCCCCACCTGCTGTACATCAAAAATGTCAAATTCCGGCGCCTCTGCCAGATTTTTGAGTTCAGGAATAGTGAACAAACCACAAGCCGTATCACCTAGCACTTTTGGCGCAACATAAAGAACCAATTCATCCACCAACCCTAAAGTTAGCAATGCCCCCGCCAGCAATGCCCCACACTCAGTCCAGACTGTGTTGATCTGGCGCTTACCCAACTGCATCATCAATGACACCAAATCTACCCCAATACCATGAGCAGGTAACAGTATCTGTTCTACATTTTCAGATAAGTCATATTCATCTGCTTTAGTGCGAGCCAGCCAACAATAACCGGGCTGCTGTATGACCTGATGCTGAGGGCCAACACGATTCTGACTGTCAACAATAACACGTACCGGTTGACAAAGATTTTCCTCGGGATAAACCGCCTGGGTTTCCGCGTCCAATTCACGCCAACGAACTGTCAAGTGAGGATCATCAGCTAAAACCGTGCTACTGGAACTCAGAATCGCGCTACATTGAGCACGGAATTTTTGTACATCATCGCGAGCTTGAGGTGATGTAATCCATTTACTTTCGCCAGAAGCTAATGCCGTTCGGCCATCAAGAGAAGAAGCCATCTTCAACTGAATATATGGAAACCCGGTACGCATCCGCTTCAAAAACCCCCGGTTGAGAGATTCAGCTTCTTCCATCATCAGTCCATGTTCTACTGCAATACCAGCCTGTTGCAACTTATAAAGCCCCCTTCCTGCTACCTGTGGATTGGGATCCTGCATCGCCGCAACCACACGGCTAACGCCAGCCGCAATCAACGCATCGGCACAAGGCGGTGTTTTACCGTGATGGCTGCATGGCTCAAGCGTGACATAAACAGTTGCGCCTTTAGCTTTATCTCCGGCTATCCGTAAAGCGTGAACCTCCGCATGTGGCTCACCAGAACGTAAATGAAAACCTTCCCCAACAATTTGTCCATCACGCACAATTACACAACCAACGTTAGGATTAGGTGGCGTGGTAAAGCGCCCTTGACGCGCCAATTCCAAAGCGCGCGCCATATATTTTTTATCGTTATTCACTGGCTCAACCTTGTAATTTAGCAATCTCTTCGCCAAATTCACGAATATCTTCAAAGCTGCGATAGACAGAAGCAAAACGGATATAGGCGACTTTATCCAACTTCTTCAATTCATCCATGACCAGATTACCAATCATTTTGGATGGAACTTCCCGCTCACCGGTAGCACGTAACTGAGATTTAATATAGCTAATCGCCATTTCTACATCATCAGAACTGACCGGGCGCTTTTCCAGTGCTTTTTGCATACCACGGCGCAATTTTTCTTCATCGAACGGCTCTCGGATATCGTCACTTTTTATTACTCTAGGCATAACCAGCTCAGCCATTTCAAAAGTGGTGAATCGTTCATGACACTCAAGACACTGGCGCCGCCGGCGCACCTGCGAGCCATCCCCGACCAAACGAGAGTCAATCACTTTGGTATCAACAGCAGCACAAAATGGGCAATGCATATCGTTTCCTGATGGTTAATCCGAACTAAATTTACAGTTTATCCTTAATCTGAATAAAAAACACCCTGTCAGCCGGATACTCACAGGGTGTTTGAACAGCATCAAGGCAGAATAATTAAGGCAATAAAGATGGCTGATCAGCCCCTTCCTTCTCAACCTTTTGTTGGATCATGTGTTCACGCTTCATACCCAGTTTCAACGCTAAAGCGGAAGCAACATAGATAGAAGATACCGTACCGATAGAAACACCAATTAACATCGCTAGTGAGAAACCCTTCAACATTGCACCACCGAAAATATACAACATCAGCACCACCAGTAAAGTTGTTGCCGATGTCATGATTGTACGGCTCAATGTTTGCGTCAGAGAGACGTTCATAATTTCATACGACGTACCACGACGGATCTTACGGAAATTCTCACGGATACGGTCAGAAACCACGATACTGTCATTCAATGAGTAACCGATAACCGACATCAGCGATGCCACAATGGTCAGATCAATCTCGATATGGAACAATGACAGAACCCCTAGCGTGATGATGACATCATGGGCAAGCGCAAGAACCGCACCCAATGCTAAACGCCATTCAAAACGGAATCCAACATAAATCAAGATACAGATAAGCGCCGCCAGCAACGCCATTGCACCATCTTGGGCGAGCTCAGCCCCGACACTCGGCCCAACAATTTCAATACGATTGACACTCGCATCTTTATCAATGGTGTCATTAATGACTTTAATAACCTTTTTACCCAGCTCCTCATTAGCCGCACCCGTAACTGGTGGCATACGCACCATTACATCACGGCTACTACCGAAATTTTGCAACAGAGGATCTTCAAAACCCGCTTTTGCCAGGTTATCACGCATCTTATCCAAATCAGCAGATTGACTGAGTTTGATTTCGATTACCGTACCACCGGTAAAATCGAGTCCCCAGTTAAACCCGCGGGTTGCCATCACAAAAACAGAAGCTACCAACAGTAGCAACGAAATTCCGAAAGCAACGTTGTCCCAGCGCATAAAGTCATAGACTCTGCGACCGTAGTTCAATTGTTCAACAGTATAATCCTGTGCCACAACGTGCTCCTTAAATTGACAGCTTCTTAATACGCTTACCGCCGTATAGCAGGTTGACGATCCCTCTAGTACCTACAATAGCGGTGAACATAGAAGTCGCGACACCAATTGACGTTGTTATCGCAAAGCCTTTAATTGACCCGGTACCAACAGCATAAAGAATGACCGCGGTAATCAACGTGGTCAAATTAGCATCAATAATACTGGAGAAAGCCCCTTTATAACCTTCATGTATCGCTTGTTGTACTGTCCGGCCATTACTCAACTCTTCTTTAATACGTTCGTTGATCAGCACGTTCGCATCAACCGCCACAGCCAGCGTTAGCACAATACCCGCGATCCCCGGCATGGTTAACGTCGCCCCTGGTAACAGAGACATGATACCAACAATCAGCACCAGGTTAGCCAACAACGCACTGCTGGCAATCACACCGAATTTGCGATAGTAAATCACCATAAACAGAATTGATGCAATTAAGCCCCACAGACAAGCTTCTAAGCCTTGTTCAATGTTTTGCAGACCAAGGGTTGGCCCAATGGTACGCTCTTCTACAATCTGAATCGGCGCAATCAGAGCACCCGCACGCAACAATAAGGATAACTGACGCGCTTCGGTTGCGTTGGAAAGGCCCGTGATACGGAAATTGTTCCCCAGACGAGTCTGAATATTAGCAATGTTAATCACTTCTTCATGTTTAACTAACACCGCCCGACCATTAGCATCTTTCTTACCGCTGTCTTTATATTCCACAAACAATGTCGCCATTGGCTTACCAACATTGTCCTTGGTGAAATTAGACATCGCGGAGCCACCAGCACTGTCCAGTGAAATACTCACCTCTGGACTACCGTATTCATCGGTACCAGGGGTTGAATCTGTAATATGATCACCGGTCAGAATAACACGCTTATATAACACAACCGGATTACCATCACGGGTGCTCTTCACCTCAGAATCACCTGGCACACGGCCTGATGTAGCTGCGGTAGAGTCAATACCGGTATTGACCAGACGGAATTCCAACGTCGCTGTCGCACCAAGAATCTCTTTTGCACGAGCAGTATCCTGAATACCCGGTAATTCAACCACGATACGGTCAGCGCCCTGACGCTGAACCAATGGTTCAGCCACACCCAGTTGATTAACACGATTACGTAGAATGGTAATGTTCTGCTGCACCGCATAAGATCGGGCTTCGCGCTGACGTTCATCACTCATCACCGCTTTCAGAGTATTATTGCTTCCAATACTGAAAACTAAATCACGGTGGCGGCCAGTAAGATAGTTTTCCGCCTCAGACCGCGCTTTTTCATCACGGAAGCGGATTTCTACACCGTAATTATCAATTTTACGGGCAGTGGAATAAGGAATGCCTTTTTCTCGCAAATCAGTGCGCAGGCCATCAATATTCTGCTCTTGCAGTTTGCCTAATGCGGTTTCCATATCCACTTCCATCAGGAAGTGCACCCCACCTCGCAGATCAAGGCCTAGTTTCATTGGTTCGGCACCAACCTTACTTAACCAAGTTGGTGTTGCTGGTGCCAGGTTCAATGCCACCACGTACTGATCGCCTAATGTGGACATCAATACTTCACGGGCACGAAGCTGAATATCGGAATTATTGAAACGAGCAAGAATCGCACCATTTTCCAGCGCAATAGATTTACTCGCGATTTGATTTTTTTCTAAAACATTATGGACTTGGCCCAGCGTTTGCTCACTGGCGGCAATGCCTCGCGCGCCAGTGATTTGTACAGCCGGATCCTCACCATAAAGGTTGGGAAGTGCATAAAGCAAACCGATGAGGATCGCAGCGATCAGCATCAGATACTTCCACAAAGGATAACGGTTTAGCACGGCAGTTCCCTTCGGGAAAATCAGAAATTACAGAGCCTTCATTGTACCTTTCGGTAAAACGGCAGCGACGAAATCACGTTTAATGGTTACTTCAGTAGTGTCATTCAGTGCTACAACGATATAACCCGTGTCAGAAACTTTAGTGACACGACCAATCAAACCACCATTGGTCATCACCTCATCACCTTTGGAAATAGAATCCATCAGCTTTCTGTGTTCTTTAGTACGTTTCTGTTGTGGACGCAGGATCATGAAATAGAAGATCAAGCCGAAAACAACCAGCATGATGATCAAAGAATATGGGCTTCCCTGAGCCGGTGCGCCAGCAGATGCTGCTGCTTCAGAAATAATACTCATTAAACTTCCCTCATTGTTATCAAATTCAATAGTAATCAAAAACCAGCCGCAATATGCTATACACACTGAAACCAGTCAATCACTACTTAAGTCAAATACTTAATGCCGGAACGGGTTTACCAATCCGTTGATAAAAATCTTCAACAAACTGTTCAAGATTACCTTCCTCGATGGCTTGACGGATCTTAGCCATCAGGCGCTGATAATACCGCAAATTATGGATAGTATTCAGCCTTGCACCGAGAATTTCGTTACAACGGTCAAGATGATGCAAATATGCCCGACTATAATTTCGGCAAGTATAACAGTCACACTGCTCATCCAGTGGCGAAGTATCCTCTTTATGTTTGGCATTACGGATTTTAATCACACCATCGGTCACAAAAAGATGACCATTACGGGCATTACGGGTTGGCATCACACAATCGAACATATCAATGCCGCGACGAACCCCCTCCACCAAATCCTCTGGTTTTCCTACCCCCATCAGATAGCGCGGTTTGTCTTGCGGGATTTGCGGACAGACATGTTCAAGAATGCGGTGCATATCCTCTTTAGGCTCCCCTACCGCCAGACCACCTACAGCGTATCCATCAAAACCAATCTCTACCAGACCTTTTACTGAGATGTCACGTAAATCTTCATAAATGCTTCCCTGAATAATACCAAACAAAGCGTTTTTATTCTGTAGCTCATCAAAACGCTTGCGACTACGCGCAGCCCAACGTAAGGACATCTCCATCGAACGTTTCGCATAATCCCAATCAGCAGGATATGGCGTACATTCATCAAAAATCATGACAATATCAGAACCCAAGTCATACTGGATTTCCATCGATTTTTCTGGGCTGAGGAAAACCGGCGTACCATTAATTGGATTACGGAAATGTACCCCTTCCTCTTTGATTTTACGCATTGCGCCAAGGCTGAATACCTGAAAACCACCTGAATCCGTCAAGATTGGACCATGCCACTGCATAAATCCATGCAAATCACCATGAAGTTTCATGATTTCCTGCCCTGGGCGTAGCCACAGATGGAAAGTATTGCCAAGCAGGATCTGCGCACCGGTTTCTTTCACTTCTTCCGGTGTCATTCCTTTTACTGTGCCATAAGTCCCAACTGGCATAAATGCTGGCGTTTCCACCACGCCACGCTCAAAAATCAGACGACCACGACGGGCTTGACCGTCGGTAGTTTGTAATTCAAATTTCACTTAACCTCCAGGCATCAGATAAACAGTCCGATGCTGTTGTTTAAAACCAGACAAAGTTGAAATTTACCGTTGAGCTGAGATATTCACATAACCCTATTTTCAACAAATTCAACAATATATTCCAGTCAATGCCATAATTATTACATTAAGAAATCTTTTCCTTGCAAGCGAAGGGATTACGACGAATAAACATAGCATCACCATAACTAAAGAAACGGTATTTTTCTGCAACAGCCTCTTTATAAGCATTCATCGTATTTTTATAACCCGCGAACGCAGAAACCAGCATAATAAGTGTCGATTCCGGTAAATGGAAATTAGTAATCAACGCGTCCACAACCTGATATTCAAAACCCGGATAGATAAAAATTTGCGTGTCATTAAAAAATGGCGCAATTAACCCATCCTGACAGGCTTTCGCGGCACTTTCCAGCGATCGAACTGACGTTGTGCCAACGGCAACAACTTTATTACCTCGCGCCTTACATGCCAGCACAGCATCAACCACATCCTGTGGCACTTCTGCATACTCAGCATGCATAATATGGTCTTCAATGGTCTCCACCCGCACAGGCTGGAAAGTACCCGCACCAACATGCAATGTCACGAAAACCATTTCCACGCCCTTTTTACGCAGCGCTTCCAATAATGGCTCATCAAAATGAAGACCGGCCGTTGGTGCAGCTACCGCCCCGGGCCGTTCGCTGTATACAGTTTGGTACAACTCACGGTCTGCCTCTTCATCAGGACGATTAATATAAGGCGGCAAAGGCATATGACCTATGTCATCCAAAATGGACAACACATCACGTTCATCATCAAAACGTATTTCGAACAAGGTATCATGGCGGGCCAACATGGTTGCTTTAAGACTTTCATTGTCACCCAATAACAATTCAGTCCCCACTTTTGGCGCTTTGGAAGCACGCACATGTGCAAGTACCCGCTTATCATCCAGCACCCTTTCAACCAGCACTTCCAACTTACCGCCCGTGACTTTTCGGCCGAAAATACGCGCAGGTATGACGCGGGTATTATTGAAAACCAGCAAATCTCCGGCATTCAGCTTATCGAGAACATCCGTAAAAATACCATGCGTTAATTTCCCCGTTTCACCATCAAGCGAGAGCAAACGGCAGCCACTGCGTTGCGGTTGAGGGTAATGAGCAATCATTTCATCAGGAAGTTCAAAAGTAAAATCGGAGACACGCATTATATTTAATCATTCAGAAAAACAGGCGGACTAGTCTAGTGCCGCGGCCCTAAGGGTGCAACAAATAAGCACATAACTTCGCGGATTTATATTATAATCACCAAATGAATTTTCTCGCTCACCTTCATTTAGCTACTCTGGCTGACAGCTCCCTACTAGGAAATCTGATGGCAGATTTTGTGCGCGGTAATCCAGAGGGACAATACAGCGCTGATGTGGTTGCAGGTATTCGTATGCATCGGCGTGTTGATGTACTAACAGATACCCATCCATTGGTTATTCAAGCCCGTCACTTATTCAGCGCTCCATATCGACGGGTTGCGCCGATCACTTTAGATATTATCTGGGATCACTTCCTCTCCTTGAATTGGGATAAACTGGTTCCCACCTACTCATTACCGGCATTTATTCACCATGCTCGCAACCAGATTGAACCTCATCTTTATTACACTCCCGAAAAATTTCAGGAACTGAATGAGTTTTTATGGCCGCAAAACTGGCTGATCCGTTATGCAGATCTTGCATTTATCGCAGATGTATTAAAAGGCATGGCCCGAAGACATCCCAGATTATCGGCTTTATCTGGATCATTTCAGGATATAGAACAACATTACGCTGACTTTGAAGCACTATTCTGGCAATTTTATCCTTATATGATGGAAAAAGCGGAAAATAAGGATTTTTACTGTTCGCCTCAATAAGCGCTATTATTACAACTATGCTTGTGAATAAATCGTAAATGCGGATAGAAAGAAATCATTCAGGCAATACGGCACTTTCGCATGTTTAATGATTTTTTCATCCTTGATATCCGGTGGTATAGTCAGAATTCCTTTTTCCCAGCATGCCAGCCATTTGGCTGGCATAAGATGAATAGTAGGAAATTATTTTTTAACGCTAGCTTTCATTCGGAAAGATCTTCATCAGGAGGACCCAGGCGATCCAATTCGGCCAGAATCAACGGAATTTGAGCCTCTCTCAATTATTCAAAAAAGTTCATACAACCAAAGGCTGAGAATATTTTCACTGGTTACAATCCTGAATAAGTTCATTGTTCAGGCGGTGAACTTGCGCAAATGATTTAACAGCACTTCAAAAAGCTGTTTGGAGGGATAGGTATGGACCAGATATTGCATGAAACAGGAGAAATCAGAAGGGAAAAATGTGGATTTTCTCGCGTCAACTCATTTACATCATGTTTTATTTGTAAAAGTCTTTTCCTATTGGTGTCTTTAGGATTTCTCATTTCTGCCTCTGTTTTTTACGTTAGAAAGTTAATACAAATTTATATTTATTCTCAATAAATATCAAAGTTGACAGTTTAAATAAATGTAAATTTTTTTATCAAAACAGTTAATAACGTAAATTTTATAAATATTTAAGTAACATGATTAGTTAATTTATTTCGGTAAGTTTTTATCCCAATAACCACTATTGCCAATCTATGCTGGAGAATAATGATGAACACGGATGGACACAGAAACCGGTACACGCAGGTAAGAATGAAATAGTCTCTTAGCTTGAATTCGACCAAACCCTTGCAAAAATCCTCTATCTTATTAAGGTAAAGAAAATAAAAATAAAGTATTAATAGGTAAAATCTATTGCAAAGATTAGTATTTTATCCTTTATTGGTGTACGCTAATTCTTTATTCTATATCCAATTTTTACATAAACCTCGTAAAACTACAGGAGTAACTCATGGTTCTGGTAACTCGTCAAGCCCCTGACTTTACTGCAGCAGCGGTCCTCGGCAACGGCGAAATAGTTGGGAATTTCAACCTGAAAAAACACCTGAACGGTAAACCTGCCGTTATCTTTTTCTGGCCAATGGACTTTACTTTCGTATGCCCTTCTGAGCTGATCGCATTTGACCACCGCTACGAAGAGTTCAAAAAGCGCGGTGTTGAAGTTATAGGTGTTTCTTTTGATTCTGAATTCGTCCACAACGCATGGCGTAAAACTCCTGTCGATCAAGGTGGTATTGGCGAAGTTAAATATGCAATGGTTGCTGATACTAAACGCGAGATTCAAAAATCCTACGGCATTGAGCACCCAGAAGCGGGTGTCGCTCTGCGCGGCTCTTTCCTGATCGACAAAAATGGCGTAGTTCGTCATCAAGTCGTTAACGATCTGCCTCTGGGCCGTAACATTGACGAAATGCTGCGTATGGTTGACGCACTGCAATTCCATGAAGAGCACGGCGATGTCTGCCCTGCACAGTGGGAAAAAGGTAAAGAAGGCATGAGTGCTTCTCCAGATGGCGTAGCTAAATACCTGTCTCAAAACGCTGCTAAACTATAACCTTAGATATTACCCATAATTAGGCCAGCCGATTATTCCGGCTGGTTTTTTTCACTGAAATTCCTCGTTTTGCCACCTTGCGCACAAAAACCCCCTATTCCCGATAACTATCACCACTTACAATTAAATTTACAATTGTTTAACATTAAAATCCGTGTAAATAAAACAAGTCATTACACCAACAAAAATAACCCCGCCAAAAGACAGGAGCTTACAAAATGTTGAAAACATGGAAAACACCGCTGGCAATAATATCCCTGCTCGTCTCGTCCCACCTTTATGCCGCTTCGGAACCGGCTGTTGAAGCCAAAAATGGTATGGTCGTTTCAGCCCAACATCTTGCTTCACAAGTTGGTGTGAATATCCTCAAAATAGGTGGAAATGCGGTTGATGCAGCGGTTGCTGTTGGCTATGCCCAAGCCGTTGTCAATCCATGTTGTGGCAATATCGGTGGTGGTGGCTTTATGACAATTCATTTAGCCGATGGTACCGATATTTTTATTAACTTCCGCGAAACCGCGCCAAGTGCAGCAAGTGCCGATATGTATCTGGATAAAGAAGGTAATGTTATTAAAGGAGCCAGTTTATATGGCTACCGCGCGGCCGGTGTGCCCGGAACCGTGATGGGGTTAGACAGTACCCTAAAAAAATATGGCAAATTGAGCCGTGAACAAGTCATGGCACCTGCAATTAAGCTGGCACGAGAAGGCTTTATACTGACCCGTGCAGATACCGATATTCTGGACACCACAATCAAGCGTTTCCGCAAAGATCCAGAAGCAGCTCGTATCTTCCTACGCAAAGATGGCTCGCCTTATCAACCAGGAGATAGATTAATACAAACCGATCTGGCAAATACGTTAGAGTTAATTGCTAAAAAAGGGCAAGAAGCTTTTTATCACGGAAATATTCCTAAACTGGTCGCCGAAGCCGCTAAAAAATCCGGCGGCATTATTACCGAAGCCGATTTTGCCAATTATAAAATTTCAGAAACAACCCCCGTCACCTGTCACTATCGCAGTTATAAATTTATCTCTTCCCCGCCACCGAGTTCAGGCGGAGTAACCATGTGTGAAATTCTGAATATTTTGGAAGGTTATAACCTTAAAGAAATGGGATTCAACTCGGCTAATTATATTCACACATTGACAGAAGCCATGCGCCATGCCTACATGGACAGAAATACTTACCTTGGTGATCCAGAATTTATTAAAAATCCCATCGATCGCTTACTGAGTAAACACTATGCTGAATCTTTACGTAAAAAAATAGAGCCAGGTAAAGCAACATTATCGGAGAATGTTCAGCCGGGTATTGGACCCCATGAGAAACCAGAAACCACACACTACTCCATTGTCGACAAAGAAGGTAATGCAGTTTCAACTACCTATACTATCAATGGACTTTTTGGTGCTGTCGTCATCGCCCCCGGAACAGGTTTCTTCCTCAATGATGAGATGGATGATTTCACCACTAAAATTGGTGAAAAGAATCTTTATGGTCTCGTCCAAGGTGCGACTAACTCTATTGCCCCCGGTAAGCGCCCATTATCCTCAATGAGCCCGACACTTGTCACAAAAGACAATAAGACATTCCTTGTTCTGGGCTCACCCGGCGGCTCCCGTATTATCTCTATTACCCTGCAAACCGCCTTAAACATTATTGATCACGGTATGTCTCCTCAAGAAGCGGTCAATAGCCCCCGTATTCATCACCAATGGTTACCCGATGAAGTTTATTATGAACAACGTGGTATTTCTAAAGACTCGTTGAATTTGCTAGAAAAAATGGGATATAAAATGGTGGAGCAGATACCATGGGGCGCTGCTGAAGTGATTATGGTTGGTTTACCTAAAACCGCTGACGCTGCTGCTAATTCTTCCGGCAATGATGCAGCCGTATCTGGTCAAGTGCGTGAAAACCATTTTTATGGCGCCAATGATGTCCGACGCCCGGCCGGTGCGGCCATTGGTTACTAATGACCAACAACTAAAAAAATAGCTAATCCGTGTAGGCAATATCGGGATGGGATATCCTTTTTTCAGGAACCCCATCCCATACTTTCCCTGAACATCTGACGATGGCAAACAGTCAGAGAAACAAACATCATCACTGATGCATTTGAGTCTCGCGGGTACCAGAGCGCCCTAAAACGCGGTCATAAATACCAGCCACAACTAAAACCAACAGGGATGGTGCTAACCAAGCCAACCCTTGATCCGCCAGTGGTAAACGTGTTGCCCAATTTGGCAACAAATAAACCAGTGCTTCGGATGACTTAATCGCATCCAAAATACCAAACATCAGACTAATTAACATTACCGGAGCTAAAATACGGGTAAAATTGTGCCACCAGCACAGCGTAAAACTCAACACAATCAGAACGATACAAGGTGGATAAATAGCTGTCAGTACCGGTATGGAAATCTTAATCAAATGACTCAAACCAAGGTTAGAAGTCAACATGGAGAATCCTCCAAGGATCAAAACCAGTGAACGATAAGACAGGGGCAGATAACGGCTAAAAAACTCAGCACATGCACAAGTTAATCCAACCGCAGTCACCATACAGGCGACAAAAATCAACACAGCCAGGAAAATACTGCCGACACCACCAAAAGTATGATGAACATAGGCATGCAAAATGACCGCGCCATTTTCTGCATGAGGCACTAACGATCCACTACCAGCGCCTAATTTAAACAGCGATAGATAAACCAGTATCAGACCAAAGCCGGCAATAAAACCTGCCCACATCGCATAACGGGTCAATAATGAAGATGCGGCAACGCCTCTTGAACGCGCTGCGTTAACGATGACAATCCCAAAAACCATCGCACCCAGCGTATCCATTGTCAGGTAACCATTGACGAAACCACTGGAGAATGGGATTTGCTGATAAATATCAATCGCTGGAATTGAATCACCGGCAGGCCAAAGTAAAGCAGCAACACCAAGTATACCTAGCGCCAACATCTTGATAGGCGCTAACACATGCCCGACAGTATCAAGCAAACGGCCTGGGTAAAGGGAAACAGCAATTACCAACACAAAATAAATAAGACTGTAGATAAACAGGGGTAACTCACCGTTACTGGTAAGCGGGGCAATGCCTACTTCAAAAGAGACAGTTGCGGTCCGTGGGATAGCGAATAAAGGACCAACAGCCAAATAACAAACTGTCGCAAGCAGCAAACCAGCAACTCTACCAATAGGTGAACTCAGCTCTTCAATACCACCGCCAACTTTTGCCAATGCGATGATTGTAATGACGGGTAAACCAACCGCCGTCGCTAGAAAGCCTAATGCTGCTAGCCAAACATATTCACCTGATTGTAACCCCACCATAGGGGGAAAAATAATATTTCCCGCCCCGACAAACAGAGCAAAAGTCATAAACCCTAATGCCCAAATATCCTTAGATGATAAACGATGTGTCATAATGATTATTAATGTTTTGTTACCATATTTAATGGCCTGAATAATATAAATATCATCAATAGTTAAGCCCATATTGACAATATTGAACCCTAATTTAACGATTTATTATCAAAATAATATTCACCAGGTATCTGTTGAAGACAGATTATAGTGGTCATGATAGATAGAATCGCCAACAACTGCCCACAAGTAAAACTTTTATAGCGCCAGAAGGCAATAGATAAACCAGAATGCAGAAGTATATGCCGCACTCTTTTTCAAAACTAGTGATTGCTGTTAGCTATCATTGAATAAACACTATATGATTTGCGTTTTTTTTAACCTGAAAAAATAATAATCAATTACGAAGATTAATTATTACTGTTAATCAAACTATTCCTATCTCTTCTGCTGGTTATTTTGACAGGTACAATCAATCCTGCCGGTAAAGTAAAACTAAAGATCGTTCCTTTGCCTATTTCGCTGGAAACTTTAAGATGAGAATGGTGATGATGTAAGGCATGTTTAACAATCGCAAGACCGAGACCACTTCCTCCAGTTTGTCTGGAACGCGCTTTATCTACTCGATAAAAACGTTCGGTCAAACGAGGTAGATGTTCAGCGCTGATACCTTGCCCATTATCTTTCACTGTAAATTCAGCACCATGGGAATTCTTTTTCCAACTGACATCAATTTGAGTCCCTTTAGGAGTATGGTTAACCGCGTTATAAACCAAATTCGACATTGCACTGCGAAGCAGCTCTTCATTACCGAACACTTTTAGGCCTTCACCAATATCAAAATTAATCTTATAACATTCACTACCTAGCGCAGTGGCTTCCTGACGCAATACTTTAAGCATCAAAGGCACATCAACGACTTCATTCATATCAATTTGGGGAGCGACTTCAATTTTAGACAGTTGCAACAATTGTTTCACCAAACCGTCCAGCCTCCGGGTTTGCTCCTGCATCGTATTCAGCGCTTTCTTATTTAGCGAACTATCCTCTGCCTGATCCTGCATCACTTCCAAATAACCCTGCAAGACGGTTAGAGGGGTACGCATTTCATGACTAACATTGGCAAAAAAGTCACGACGGGCATTTTCCAGTGTTCGCTTCTGAGTCACATCTCTGGCAACCATTAAGAATTGCCCCTCAGAATAAGGCATCACCCGGAACTCAACAGCGAACCCATTATTTAATTCAATGGATAAAGGGCGCGAAAAATCCCTGGAAAGGATATATCGGCTAAAATCAGGGTAGCGAAGTAAATTAAAAATATGCTGTCCGTTGTCTTCAGGCCAGCGAAAACCGAGTAAATGTTGTGCTAAACGATTACACCAGAAAATATTACCTTCCGTTGTCATCATCACAATAGCATCGGGTAATGATTCCGCCCCGCTACGAAACCGTTTGATCAACAGCGCCAGCTCACGACGCCGCTTTCGATTCCGTTGCTGCATCTGGTGAATACCATAGAAAATTGGCTCCCACCCTCCTCTCCCCGACGGTGGCAACATACTGCGATCCAACCATAGCCAATTCGAAAGTTTCAGCAAGTTATAACCATGCCATATCAGCACCAAAAATACCGAAACAAATAAACACCAGGACAAATGACCAATAAATATCGACAGAATTACCGCAGGCAAACAAAAGAGAAACAGTTCTGAAACCAGTTTTTTCCAAGATAAACGTTCTAACACATTAGATTCTCCGGTGCGTGGACTTAGTAACGGGTAGAAAAACGATAGCCCGTACCACGAACGGTCTGCACCATTTTATCATGGCCGCCAATCTCTAATACTTTACGTAAACGGCGAATATGAACATCAACAGTTCTATCTTCAACATAAACATTTGCTCCCCAAACATAATTAAGCAACTGTTCACGGCTATAGACTCGCTCGGGGTGAGTCATAAAAAAGTGCAGTAATTTAAATTCCGTCGGCCCCATATCCAGTGCTTTATCCTGGCTGGTCACCCGATGGGACGTTGAATCCAAAACCAAACCATCCATTTCGATGATATCTTCCATGACCATCGGTGAAATACGCCGTAATACCGCTTTAACTCTGGCAACCAGCTCTTTAGGAGAGAAAGGCTTAGTGATATAGTCATCTGCCCCAACTTCGAGGCCACGCACCCGATCTTCCTCTTCACCACGGGCAGTCAACATCATCACCGGAATATCGCGAATATTATTATTCCGTTTCATCTGCTTAATTATCTGCAAACCAGAACCACCGGGGAGCATCCAATCCAATAACACTAAATCAGGATATGGTTCAGATAAACATGCCAACGCAGAATCATAATCCTCTGCTTCCACCGGCTGATACCCGTTTTTTTCCAGAACAAAACAGACCATCTCACGAATCGGAGCTTCATCTTCAACTACCAGAATACGTCTTGCCATGATTAATCCCGTTAATATATTGAGATATACCCGTCATCTTTCAAGCCGCCTCTTTGTTGGCTGCACTCACTCACCCCGGTCACATAGTTATCTATGCTCCCGGGGATTCGTTCCCTTGCCGTCGCGATGCATCTTGAAATCCATAGGGTATAAACGCTACTTAGTTTGAAAAAGCATTATGCGTCAGTTTTATGACAAATTTATGAAATCCTGCCTTGGTTATCCTCTATCTGCAATCGATTTCGCAATAATTAATTTAACAATTGTCATATTTCATAATGAATGCGAAGCCGCTCGAAGATATATTCACGAAATCAGATTTAAAAGCGACATCCAGAATATAGCGATTATAATCATGCTTCACTTTAACCAACGACGGCGAAAATATGCGTATTATTCACACTTCGGACTGGCATCTTGGCCAATATTTTTTTACAAAAAGCCGGGCTGCTGAACATCAACATTTTCTGCGCTGGCTGATTAAACAGATTGAACATTATCAGGTCGATGCATTAATTGTTGCCGGAGATGTATTTGACACGGGCTCACCGCCTAGCTATGCCCGTGAACTATATAATCGCTTTGTCGTTGAACTACAACCGACCGGCTGTCAGTTAATTAGCCTTGGTGGTAACCATGATTCAGTAGCAACATTAAATGAATCAAAAGAACTCCTTTCCTGCCTAAATACCACCGTTATTGCTCACGCAGAAAAAGATCAACAAAAACAGATAAAAGTACTCACCGCCAAACAAGGCAATACCGGTGCAATTCTTTGTGCAGTCCCTTTTCTGCGGCCAAGAGATATTATGATCAGCCAGGCTGGTCAGTCAGGAGAACAAAAACAACTCGTATTACAAGAAGCTATTGCAGAACACTATCATCGACTCTATCAGCGAGCATGTGAATTACGTGATGAATTGAATTTGCCCTTACCTATCATTGCTACCGGGCATCTGACGACCGTTGGTGCCACTGTTACAAATTCAGTGCGGGATATTTATATTGGTACATTGGATGCCTTCCCGGCGCAAGCTTTCCCGCCGGTAGACTATATTGCGCTTGGGCATATTCACCGGCCACAAATAGTGGCTAAATCTGAACATATTCGCTACAGCGGCTCCCCTATTCCTCTTAGTTTCGATGAAGTCGGGCAAGAGAAAAGTGTTTGTTTGGTGGAATTTACTCAAGACAAACTGGAATCCATCAAGCTTTTACCCATTCCGCAATATCAGCCCATGCAACTAATCAAGGGTAACCTGCAACACATTGAACAACAGTTGCAAACTTTTAATGACTATCAAGGAGAACAACCCGTCTGGCTGGATATTGAAGTCGCAACCCAAGATTACCTCCATGATATCCAGAAAAGGATTCGATCAATGGTTGCAGAGCTTCCCGTCGAAGTCATTCTGCTACGACGTAGTAAAACACAGCAACAAAATAGGCTAGCACAAGAAAACAGAGAAACTTTGACAGAACTTAGCGTTAACGAAGTTTTTGCCCGACGGCTTGCACAATCAGCACTCGAAGATGAAGAACATAAAAAACGTCTGACCACCCTTTTCGAACAAACACTGAACGATATCTATCAGGCTAAAAACAAGGAGGAGCAGGCATGAAGATTTTGAGTCTACGGCTAAAAAACATCAATTCATTACAAGGTGAATGGAAAATTGATTTCACAGCAGAGCCGTTTGCCAGCAGTGGTTTGTTCGCCATAACCGGCCCTACCGGCGCGGGCAAAACCACCTTATTGGATGCGATCTGCCTTGCGCTTTATCACGAAACCCCACGCTTGACGATTTCTACCTCACAAAATGAGCTGATGACCCGACACACTGCGGAATCATTGGCTGAAGTGGAGTTTGAAGTGAAAGGTGTCGCTTATCGTGCTTTCTGGAGCCAACGACGAGCGCGTAATCAACCCAATGGCAATCTGCAAGCCCCTAAAGTGGAACTCGCCCTTAGCAACAGTGGTAAAATTCTGGCCGATAAAATCCAGGACAAGAAAGAAAAAATCATTGAAATTACTGGATTAGATTACGGCCGTTTCACCAAATCCATATTGCTATCCCAAGGAGATTTCGCTGCTTTCCTCAATGCTCAGCCAAACGAACGGGCTGATTTATTGGAAGAGTTAACCGGCACTGAAATTTATGGAATTTTATCTCAACAAATTTACCAACAACATAAACAAGCACAGTCAGAGCTGAATATTCTGCAAGTCAAAGCGTCCGCCATTGATTTGCTAACGGCAGAGCAGTATCAACAACATCTGGAACAACAGCAACAACTCACCCATGCGGAATCACAACTCAATCAGCAGATAAAAACAGTGCAACATTTGGCACAATGGCTGACACGTGGGGAAGAACTTGAGCAACTTGTTACTGAAAATAACGCTTCCTTACAACAGGCGGAAAAAGCGCTTACTCATGCAGAGCCGCAACTGCAAAAACTGGCTAGCAGTGAACCCGCAGAAACACTGCGCCCATTGCTGGATGATAAAAACCGAACACAATATGAACATCAGAGAACCAGCAAACAGTTGGAAGAGATGCATCAGCAACTTCAGCAACAGCAACAGACGCTCACGCCGATACAGCAAAAGGTGACTCATGCAGATTCTGCCAGAGCAGAGTATCAACAACACCGGCAACAACAAGAAAAGCTGATAACAGAACAGGTGATTCCATTAGATCATCAAATTGCGGTACAGATTAAAGAGCTCAATCTTACTCAGCAACAAATCAACGAGCAGAAAACTGCGCTTGAAAACCGTTGTCAACAATATGACACAGCAAATCAGCGCGCCCTATCATTCACCAATCAAAGAAAACAACTGGAAAACTATTTCGAGCAACAACCTTATCATCAATATTTCGGCGAAAAACTGGCTTTTTGGCAACACCAATTCTCTTGGTGGCAAGAGCAGCAGCAACAAATTGATCACCAAACGCAAAAAGTTGGCAAGCTCTCTGCCGAAATCACGCAACTTAACAATAACCTGAACAAACAAGGGGAAAACTTAAAACAACAAATTGAACATAACCAACCGCTGGAACTGGCATTTGAGCAGGCCAAGCAACAATTTTTTACTCTGCAAAAACAATATTCGCCGGAGAAATTAAAAAAACAATTAACTCAATATCAGGAACAGCTACCGCTGCAACATAAACTGGAGATCCTGTCGCCGCAAATCTTGCAATTACAAGCCGCTATTGCCAGCCATCATATTCGCTTACAACAACCGGAAAAATTATTAAAAGAACTTCCTATTCAAATTGAATCCATCGATAAACAACTCTCAGACAAACAGCAACATTTAGCCGATCTTACTCAACGTATTCAGTTAGAACAAAAGATTGTCAGTCTGGAAAAAGAGCGGGCACAACTCAAGGAAGGTTCTCCTTGCCCACTATGCGGTGCTGAACATCATCCTGCAATTCAAGCTTATCAAAACATTGAACTGCCAAAATCAGAACAACGGTTAAAAGATTTACGCCAGCAATTTGAAGCGCTACAAGCCACCAAAATATCATTGGTTAATAAAAAAGAGTTCCAACAGCAACAATACGACCATATTTTGCAAGAAATTGCTGATGCTGAACCACGATTGAATATATTAACGCAACAATGGCAGGAAACTTGCGCAATATTACAGACCGAAATTTCTCTTTCAGATAAACCCGCTCTTGAACTATTTGTGCAACAAAACCAATCTACTCATCGGCTTTGCCAAACTCAATTAACCGAATTTGAACTGGCAGAAAAAACGTACCAGAAAACAGAAAAAACACTGACCGCTCATCAAGAATACGTTAAAGAAATTGAACGAAATATTGAACTGAGTAAACATCAACACAATGTACTGAAAAAACACTTATCTGAATTGCAACCAGAGATACAACAACAGCAGCGTAAACTAACTGATGTCATCGAAAAAATGACGTCAGAATTACAGCAATATAATTTATCCCTGCCAATGCTGAATGATACTGAAAACTGGCTGCAACAACGTAGAGAGGAGTGGCAGATATATCAAAACTGTCATGAAAACTGGCAACAGATCCAAAAAGAAGAAGCGGTCATTCAAAATCAGATTGAATCATTGCATAAACAGAAAGAAGAATATGTATGCCGTTTAAATGGGCTTAATCAAACAGCACGGCAACAGAAACAGCAACTCGCAGAAGCACAACAACAGCGCCAACAACTATTTGGTAAGCAATCTGTTACGGACATCACTCAGGCATTACAACAACAATCTCAACAACTGGAAGAAGCGTACAAACAGGCACAATCACATCTGCAACAGGCACAATCCAATATTAGCCAACTGACCGGTGCCATTAATGAGACAGAAAAAAACTACAACCAGTCTGAGCAACAAAAACAGCAGGCAGAACAAAACTTCAATGCTGCATTGGCAAAGAGCCCATTTGCCGATCAGCATGCCGTTGAATCAGCGCTGTTATCGCAAGAACAACGTAAGGAATTACAACAACTCAAAGAACAGCTTGAACAACAGCAGATACAAGCCAACGCCCTATGCCAGAAAGCAGCAGAAACTCTGCAACAACATCGGAAAAATCGCCCTGAGTTACTTAATCAATATACAAAATCACAACTGACCGAACAGTTGGACAACATTACTGATGAGCTAAAAAGAAACACCTTACAACAAGGAGAGCTGAAAAACCTGCTTGGTAATGATGCAATACGCCGTCAACAGCAAAAATCCTTATTGGAAGAGATCAGCCATTGCCAACAAAATTATGATGACTGGAGTTATCTTAATAATCTGATTGGTTCGGCTGATGGTGCTAAATTCCGTCGCTTTGCTCAAGGATTAACACTGGATCATTTGGTTCATCTCGCCAATCAACGGCTGAAAAAATTGCACGGACGCTACGATTTGCAACGTAAAAACAGTGATGGTCTTGAACTACAAGTGATTGATACCTGGCAAGCCGATGCTA
The DNA here is from genome assembly GCF_003287735.1 of Photorhabdus bodei. Classification (GTDB taxonomy): domain Bacteria; phylum Pseudomonadota; class Gammaproteobacteria; order Enterobacterales; family Enterobacteriaceae; genus Photorhabdus; species Photorhabdus kayaii. The sequence continues at coordinate 153,190 of NZ_NSCM01000005.1, forward strand.
TTCGTGATACCAAAACGCTTTCCGGTGGCGAAAGTTTTCTGGTCAGCCTCGCCTTGGCTTTAGCGCTATCTGATTTAGTCAGCAATAAAACCAGTATTGACTCACTGTTCTTGGATGAAGGTTTTGGCACACTTGATCCAGAAACCCTTGATATTGCTCTTGATGCACTGGATCATTTAAATGCTTCCGGTAAAACCATTGGAGTCATCAGCCACATCGAAGCCATGAAAGAACGGATACCCGTGCAAATTAAAGTGAAAAAAATTAATGGGCTTGGGATAAGTAAACTCTCACCTGAGTTTCGTTATGGTAAACAATAGCGGAAAACAATAAAAAGTATTCCCAAAGTGAACTGAATGCCGTTATTTTTTCCTTAAAAGGATACTCCCGCCAGCATAAAGGCGGGAAGGAAATTTCGACAAGGCATTACCCTTGCTGGTTTTGAATGTACTGCGTGACTTGCTCTCGCCAACATACATCAAGAAGCAAGAACGCCCAACGAAATGACAATTCTTCGAGCTGTTTGTTATCCCTCTTCCCCTGATATTAAAAACGCGTTTTACTCATAATTAGCATTCAGGAGGGAGAAGTCCGCAGGTTTTGTTAGACCACTACACTCCAGAAAATATCTGGGTAAAGGCCGAGGACTCTCTCTGTACACTCTGATAGCCAATTACGTTGCCGTGAATGCGAAAAATATCGGGCTGAATGAGTATGAAGACCACTCTCTCCATGACATGGTTTACAGCAACAAAAGTGCTGGAAGAGCATGTGAAATAATATTTTTGGAACGATGAATAGTCCTGACTTGTGATTTTCGAGGACTTTTATACTGGATACAAAGATAGTATTCAATTGTGATAATAAAAATATATTTACATTACTCTTGTTTTTAGCGGTTTATATGAAAATAAATTTTAATTAAAATTAAATCTATATATATGTTAGTTAACTATATTTTGTAAAGTTTAATATTTTTCATATATTAAATTAAATAATTTACTTACTGATAAAAGATAGTTATCACCAGATAAATAAAAGAAATTGGAAAAAATATATTTTACAAAATACCATATAAGAATGATTTAATAGTTATGAAATATACCTGTCATCCTTCAAGTTGCCTCTTTGTTGGCTGCACTCACTCACCCCGGTCACATAGTTATCTATGCTCCCGGGGATTCGCTCCCTTGCCGCCGCAATGCATCTTGAAATCCATAAGGTATAGAATTATTAAAATTTACATAATGAGAAATAAGTGAGAAATGCAATGATGCTATAAAAAAATAAACTGGTAGAAATCTATAAACATGTTTGTTATTGAATTTCACATAAATGTGAATCGGGAAATCATTAAATCAAAGAGTTATTTACTTATTGTATTAGTAAAATATAAAAGGAGAACCTATGTCTTTAGTAAAATACCTAGAAGTTAGTCCATCTAACTATGTACTTCATTCTGCCTATATACCGTCATCTAAACCAGAAACCCAACGAGCGATTTTAGCTGCCAGTTTGTCTGATGGAAAATCAATTATAAATAATGATTTGCGTTGTTCAGAAACAACCACAATGAAGGAGGCATGCCGTAGTATTGGAGCCAAAATTATTGAAGAGCCTAGTCGATTAATTATATATGGCACTGGTGGGAAGATTATACCTAATAATAATGTTATTGATGCTATCGGATAACCAACACGCTACGCCAAATAAGGAATACAACGGACGCATAAAAATACTCCCTCTTGTATGAAAGGAGCAATGGCATGAAATCAAAACTCATTATCATCAACTCGTGCGTTATCTTAGTGCTCGGATTGTTTTCTATAGACCTCTATAATCCAGCACTTCCCATTATAAAAATAGCGCTCTCAATAACAGACAATCAGGCACAAAGCTTGGTTGTTTATTATCTCCTTGGTTTTGCAGTATCTCAGATTTTTTATGGCCCACTTTCTGATAAATACGGGCGTATTCCTGTAATCATATTTTCCTTATTATTTTCTGCTGTTGGTAACTATCTAACTTCTACCGCAGAATCATTTCACACACTCTCATTATTCAGACTCCTGACGGGAATTGGTGCAGGTGGATGCCCAGTTATTAGTAGAGCAATACTCAGCGATACTTTTAGGGATAAGACGGAACTATCAAAATCACTGGCAATTTTTTCTATGGCATCACAAGTTTCTCCTGCTTTTGCCCCCATTATTGGGGGATATATCACAGAGTATCTGCCGTGGAAATTTAATTTTATCGCGCTAGCCATCATGATGTTGTTAGGTGCGATTTTTGTCAAAATGACACTGCCGGAAACATCTCCGATGAGATCAAGTCGCAATGGTAGATTGGCTGGTTTTCGAATTTTATTATCAGATGTTAATTTTGTTATATACAGTGTTGTCTCTGCTGTCTTATTTGCCATTACCATTGGTTATTTTACTGCTAGTCCTTTCGTATTCCAGACCCAATTTGGGTTATCGTCATCACAGAACGGATATCTGTTTATAATCTATTCTGCTGGAATTGTAATAGGTTCATTGTTAACAAAAAAAGGATTATCACACGTTACACCTGAATACATTCTTAAAATATCGTTGCCATTATTACTGTCATTTACGGTAATAGCGCTCATTTTTATTCACTTCACTCAGATATTATCAATTGACTTCATCATTATTTATAGTTTTGCGATAGGGTTGGGATGTGGGCTATCTTCCCCTTTATTGCTCGGGATAAGTTTACATGGTCATCCTGAATTATCAGGAACGGGTAGCGCTTTGCAGGGGGCACTCAAAATGGCCGGAGCCGCTATTGTATTATGGTTTTTCTCCAGTGGTCATACAACGACTGCGACTGGTTTGATGTGGGGACTTTTTGCTCTTGCTCTGATTTGTTTCATTTTAATAGCTTGTACCCAGTATTGGGTGTCTGAAACAGAAAACTGACGTTTTGTAGAACTATTCATATATGGAGAGAATATGGATCTTAAAATAACGGGGCGTTGGGCTGTTATATGTGCAGCCAGCGAAGGTCTGGGCTTTGCTTGCGCGGCGGCATTAGTTGCAGAAGGTGTAAATGTTGTTATTAACGCACGACGAACTGAACAATTGGAAATGGCAGCGCTACAGTTGCAAGAGATAAATTCAGCCGTGTCGATAAGATGGATATCGGGTGATATAACTCAACCGGAAACACAAAAGGCAGTATTAACAGCTTCACCTATGGTGGATATCCTTATCACAAATGCAGGGGGGCCGCCAACAGGTCATTTTTCTGAATGGAGTCATGATATATACCTTATGGATTTCAAGATGCATCGCGGCGGCAAGGGAGCGAATCCCCGGGAGCATAGATAACTATGTGACCGGGGTGAGTGAGTGCAGCCAACAAAGAGGCAACTTGAAGGATGACAGGTATATGGTATCAGGCAATTAACACCAATATGCTTACACCAATAACCCTGATCCAAGCAGTGATCAATAAAATGGCTGACCGTAGTTTTGGGCGCATCATCAATATTACTTCTGGCACAGTTAAAGCACCTCAAAATGAGTTGGGATTATCAAATGCAGCACGAGGAGGGCTAATAACTTTCGTTAGTGGTTTGGCAAAATCTCATTTATTGATGAGAAATAATGTCACTATAAACAATCTATTACCCGGAGCATTCGAGACTCAGCGCCTGAGACAAACATTTAAACAAAAAGCATTAAGATGTGGTGATTCACCGGAAAATATGGCAATGCAACGTAGCCAGAAAATTCCCGCAGGAAGATTTGGAATTCCAGAAGAATTTGGAGCCTATTGTGCATTTTTATGCAGTTCCCATGCCGGTTATATAACAGGACAAAATATTCTTATCGACGGGGGCGCTTATCCCGGTGTCTTTTAGCAAAATCCGCCGTAAACCCTCGCCCGCGCTGGGCGAGCAACTGTCTTGAACGACAATTTATGAAGCCATCTGATGGTATGACTCATCCCATTCTTCGTTCTTTCTGAACAGGGCATTCAGGATGGTCAGAAGTTTGCGCATACAGGCAACCAGAGCCACTTTTTTGGCTTTACCCGCCGCCAGCAGACGGTTGTAAAACGCCTTTATCACCGGGTTAAAGCGGCCACGTTTCCAGCCAAGACTCCATACGGTTCTTAAATTCATAATCAGAGCCACGAAAGCCAAGCCGACAGATGATTTCATTCATCTGCACTGATAACGTTCAGCAGTGGATAACACTGGTGCTATATGGTTATACCTTATGGATTTCAAGATGCATCGCGGCGGCAAGGGAGCGAATCCCCGGGAGCATAGATAACTATGTGACCGGGGTGAGTGAGTGCAGCCAACAAAGAGGCAACTTGAAAGATGACGGGTATATTATAATTACTGTGCATTTGCTCTTCGTTCATGATTAAGCCTCTTCCATCCATTGTTTTTCTGTCATTTTCCCCAAAAAGCTCACACTAATGATCGCGGCCTCGGACATTAAACCAAGATCAGATTGAACCTCTCGTAACCTGATAGATGTCATTCTTGGGGTTTTATGTTTTACGATTGCAACTAACCACCATAATTACTATGATACAAGGGCAACATCGTTAATCCGGAAGTAAACATACTCGTATTCCCTTAAATCATTTTCTTGGGGGTTTTTATACCTATTTGCCATAATGAATTATTTAATTACTTTATGAATAAAATTTATTTCCAGATTGAAAACGTTATTAAATCCAGTCCCTTTAAGAAAACAGCTTGCCTGATTAATCTATTCATATTGTTATTTATTTTCCCTGATTATATGATCATTAACAGAGTCAAGTTTTTTTCACTGATGGTTTTATGATGGGCAGGATTTAAACCGTTATTAAAACGCATTATTTTAACATCGGATTTTAATCGGTATAAAATTTTAAATGGTATTTTTACCACTTCCGACGCCTGATTTCTGTTAAGTTTAATCATATCCGCTCTCTATCTTTACCGATCATAGTAATCACTTATCTGGTTTATTATTTATTCTTTTTTATCCATTATTTCCCAACGCGCATTAATACTAATTCTGTTTTACCGGCAATCTTGAGTGGTTTTAATAAGCTCCACTCTTTATTTTATTGATAAATCAGCCAGTAAATGGCCTGATGATATAAAGATACCCCTTTCTGTTTTTTCGGATAATCAATTCATTTTTCAGATTTTAAATCCGACTAAATTAACCTTTTTACCTGTTTTTTATTACGTCATTTTTATAGCTAGCTTCGTAAAATAACAACGAAAAAACATTTGAATATCCTCCTGTTAGTTATATAAAAGCTTTAATATCTCCGCATGATCACTTTTAAATAGTTGTATTAGATTAGGTAAACGTAAAATAATCGGCGGATAGTATCGCCGATAAATGTATTAAATATGACAGAAAGTCGGCTGTTTTTAGCCACTCTGTATTTTTAAAAAATCTGACATTAATGAAGTACCTATTTTTTCAATCCTTAGCTAACTAATCACCGGTAAAAAGCATCTGACAATTGTCAAAGAGGGAAAATGCAAGTAAAAAGATAAGCTGAGCCATGTTAAAAAGATGATAAACCGAGCCTGGAGAGACTATAATTTAAATCATTTTCTTGGGAGTTTTTATACCTATTTGCCATAATGAATTATTTAATTATTTTATGAATAAAATTTATTTCCAGATTGAAAACGTTATTAAAGCCAGTCCCTTTAAGAAAACAGCTTGCCTGATTAATCTATTCATATTGTTATTTATTTTCCCTGATTATATGATCATTAACAGAGTCAAGTTTTTTTCACTGATGGTTTTATGATGGGCAGGATTTAAACCGTTATTAAAACGCATTATTTTAACATCGGATTTTAATCGGTATAAAATTTTAAATGGTATTTTTACCACTTCCGACGCCTGCTTTCTGTTAAGTTTAATCATATCCGCTCTCTATCTTTACCGATCATAATAATCACTTATCTGGTTTATTATTTATTCTTTTTTATCCATTATTTACCAACGCGCATTAATACTAATTCTGTTTTACCGGCAATCTTGAGTGGTTTTAATAAGCTCCACTCTTTATTTTATTGATAAATCAGCCAGTAAATGGCCTGATGATATAAAGATACCCCTTTCTGTTTTTTCGGATAATCAATTCATTTTTCAGATTTTAAATCCGACTAAATTAACCTTTTTACCTGTTTTTTATTACGTCATTTTTATAGCTAGCTTCGTAAAATAACAACGAAAAAACATTTGAATATCCTCCTGTTAGTTATATAAAAGCTTTAATATTTCCGCATAATCACTTTTAAATAGTTGTATCAGATTAGGTAAATGTAAAATAATCGGCGGATAATATCGCCGATAAATGTATTAAATATGACAGAAAGTCGGCTGTTTTTAGCCACTCTGTATTTTTAAAAAATCTGACATTAATGAAGTACCTATTTTTTTCAATCCTTAGCTAACTAATCACCGGTAAAAAGCATCTGACAATTGTCAAAGAGGGAAAATGCAAGTAAAAAGATAAGCTGAGCCATGTTAAAAAGATGATAAACCAAGCCTAGAACGGGTAAATAATTCTATTTTCCACCTCGTATTTAACGATGCCATTTTCATTAAACTGATACTTTCCATTAAACTGATACTTAGTTTTTTGCATTTTCACTTTAATAATCTATATTCCTTTTTCTACACTTAAAAAACAGAGAGAGTAAATGGTGTGTTAATAACATTAAAATTAAAGTATATTTCTTTAATCATTTTCAATGTTATTAATCTGGTTAACTTAAAGATTAATCGGCTTTATTTAACGATTATCTCTGATTTTCCGTAAACTTTTTACAGCCATGTAAAATAAACTTAAAACCCGCTTTTCCTAAGGTTTTCTCTTTCAATGCTAATATAGCATCGAATTTTTTATCCGCTGCAAAAGAACTTTAACGACTTCTTTTTACCTTTGATGATTAAAATTTTTACCTGTTTTTTCATAATACGATTACCATCTCTTTCCCGATTTTAAAACCACACTGATAGATAAAAACAGCTTTTCTTAACACCTGCTTTATCACATACTGATAAAACATATCCAGTCTTATAGCAAGATTTCCCTTTAAACAGAAGAAGATATCCAACTGTATTTAGAAGAAGTGATGAAAGAGGATAATCCAGCCCTGATATTATCTGCATTGGGAGATATTGCCAAAGCCAGAAATATAAGCCAGCTTGTAAAAGAAGTGGGCATAGCAACACGGGCATACAGTTTTAAACAGAAAACTGCGCCTTATAGCCTTCCCCTGAAAGACAAGGTTTTAAGGCGCCCCCTGATAATAGAAAGCAATAAATTTTTCCCCAGCAACCAAAACAAAATCAAAAAGACACAGCGATATTACGACTGATTAATCCGCAGTAACCAGTTCCAATATTTGCTGCCTGACATGCTCGAAAATGAGTTCGCCAATCTCCGCACTCGAACCAGATGTTTTAGAAAGGACGCCTCTCGTTGAAAATTCTTTTTTAATCGGCACTTGATAGATCCCAGCACGTGGAGGTTTATCGTGATCAGGTCGCTCAGCTCTCACTAAATCCGGGCGTAAATGCAACATTAAACTCGTTTCTGTTAACCCTGCATGCTCAGCATGCCAACCGGGAAAATCAACTAAATGTTCACGCGTCCAGTCATCAGACACCAAACTCCACCAGCTAAATACGATAACGGAACGATCGTTAAAATGTCCCTCCGCCCGTAATGCGTCTACCGCTTCGAAAATAAAACCTTCATTCTCAAAATGACCATTAATGATCACCAGTTGTTTAAAGGGTAATGAGCACAAGCTCTTAATTGTTCGGCTGATATAAGCGGTAAATGTTGATCCATCCAGGTAAATCGTGCCAGGAAATTCAAGTCCACCCCCACTTTGTGGCAATGATCTGGCAGACACTGGCTGTACCGGCAAGGTGAATCCATTAATATCCTCCGCCAGCACGCGGGCAAAGGCTTCTGGGATCACTGAATCCACATTCAACGGCAGATGAGGCCCATGCTGCTCAATCCCGCCAATCGGCCATATCAATGTCTTACCTTCAACCGCGGCTAAGACCTGCTCACTGGTCAGTTCCGCAAATTCTCTAATTTTATTATTATTCATGATGTTATCCATTTTCCTCATACTTTTTCTGACGTCATGACTTGCGTATATTCATGAACAATGCGCTGCAATGTTTTATACATATGCCGATGAAGCGCGGTGTAAACCTGCACCGTATTCGCCCCTGCCAGTAGGTATTCATGAACATCATTACCATCCTGTACGCCTCCCGACCCAAGTATTGGAATCGTCACCCCTCGCTTACGCAGGTTATAAATAGCGGCAAGCACCATTGGTTTGATCCCTGGCCCAGAGTATCCGCAAACCCCATTAAGCAGCGCTTCGCCATTCGCTGTGTCGAATGCAATGCCTGAAATGGTATCGCTCAACGTTATCGCATCAGCCCCCCCTTCCACCGCAGCTTGAACACGCCCATACAAATTATCGCCAAGCGAGAGTTTGACCGCAAAAGGGGTGTCCGTTCGCTCTTTCACCGCTTTGGTGTAGTTAAATACTCGTTCTGGTGTATCTTCCGTGAAGTCGTCCGCATGCAAGCATGAAATGCCTAACTCCAAAGGGGCATCGGTCACTTCCGAGATACGAACAGCCAATGAACCTAACGCCTCAGGTGATTCAGCATGGATAGAAACTATCACCGGAAGTTGTTCTTCCTTAAATTCACGGAGAAGCGTTAACCAATATTCAACGGTTTTCTTCGAATACGTCGTATTGTTCAGCATCCCTGTACTGAATAAATAGGTCTTTTCTGTATGCAATTTTTCTGAGCGCGGGTAAATCGTTTTTGTCACGACTGCCCCTGCGCCGTGAGCGATAAACTGGCGAATATTTTTAGCTTGATCAGAAAGCAAACCCGACCCAACAATAATTGGGTTTTTTATCTTCATTCCTAAAACATCATAGGTTGATTCAATAACTCGATTTTCCATCGTAACTCCACAAATTACCCATTCAAGCAAACTCGCTATTAACCCGCCTTTCAATTCAATAAAAAGTCAATAGAAAGGCGGTATATCCTCAAAAAGGTGATCAATAGCTATTCAACTGCAAGATTCCTGAAAATCTCGCCAATCTGTCCCGGATTTTGACGAAAATCGTGAATATCCAATTTCGACAAATTGCAAATATGCTCTAATCCCTTTAACAAATGACTACCACCATTCACAATCGGTAGTTGAGTGATTAATAAGACGGGCCGTTTCAGAGCAGAGGCCCAACCAAGTTCAATATGTGTACCGTCAGTACGCAGTAATTCATCACCTTGATGAACCGGAAGAATGGGCATGAAAAAATCACACTGCCGCATCCATTGGAAATCCCGTTTCGATACCATATCTGGCGTATAACTGGGTGTATCAATGCCAAATTTCTCAGTCAAATGCGCCGAAAATACATTACCATTCAGTGCCTTCACCGTCTTAATCGCCAGTTGGATAGTCGTTCTCAACTCCTCATGAAAACCGTTATCACAAATTGCAAATTGAATCGGCCCACCAATGAAAACACTTTTATTTGCCAACGGCATAACGTTCCCCTTAATTTTCATTACTCAACAGACTATGAGCCGTCGTTTCAGAGCATCGAACTCAGCACAGCCAGAAGATAGGATGCTTAATAATTCAATAAGTTATTACTCACAACAGGCCAGTTTGCTCTAGCTATATCGAGGAAGCAGGTTGTTTTCCTCAAGTTCATCTAAGCTATCTACAAATGCCAAATAAACTTTTTCCAGATGAGTATCATCATGTGCATCGGATATAAACCAGCAACGCCATTCCCAGATATAAACCCCTCTCATCAACAGGTTGTAGTAAAGCAAATCCATGTTGTCGCGATGCATTAATCTAAAAAACGAGGAAAACGATCTTGCCTCGATAGGAACCCGACGGCTTAAGAACAGTTGGTTCAAACGTGAAACAAACGATTCAGTACGCTGAGTCAGTGCCTTGGTAAAAGTTTCCCCTCGCCTCTTGATCTCCTGCAAAGTGGCTTTCGCAGCGGTCATGCAAAGCGGATGTTGAAAATAGGTCCCACCAAAGAATGTCGGCTCCGCCGCGGGGAAACTATCATCGTTGAAATTCCAGTTTCCACCGTCAATCGAATCAAGCATATTCTTCCTACCCGTAATGACGCCCAGAGGCATTCCACCACCTATCGTTTTGCCATAGGTCACAATATCGGCCTCAATGCCGAATAACCCCTGGACACCCGCTGGATGAGATCTGAAACCTGTCACGATTTCGTCAAATATCAGCAGAATATCTAACTCCCTGGTCACTTGACGCAAACGTCGCAAATAATCTGGATTACTCAATCCTGGGTCACGCGTGGGTATAGGTTCTACCAGCACCGCGGCGATATCGGTTCTATTGGTTTCGAGAAACTCAATGGCCTCATTGGAGCCAAACCCAAACACCGAAACATCAGCAACCATATTTTCAGGTATACCCACCGAAATGGGTTTTGTCGCATTAACTTCATCATATTCACCAGCTCTAGCCAGTACGGCATCCCAATGTCCGTGGTAACTGCTAGAAAAGAGCACAATATGATTACGACGAGTGAGCGCTCGTGCTGCCCGAACCGCATTCATCACTGCTTCCGTTCCACTATTGACGAAAGCAACGCGATCCATGCCAGTAATCTCTTTGATAAGTTCAGCCACTTCTAAACCTATCTCATGCCGAGTTCCCAAACCAAAACTGTTGTCTATTTGCTGAGTGAGCGCTTTAACTACAAAAGGTGGGCTATGACCAAACAAATGCGCACCGAATCCCATCGTCATATCAATGTAATCATTACCATCAATATCCTTGACAACAGGGCCGGCAAACTTGGTACAGACAATCGGGTAAAGTAGCTCTTTTATGGAGGGTTTAAAGCCAATTCCAGAACGGCTATCTGCAATATTTTTACGTACCGCTACCGAATGAATTTTTGATTTAATCGTTCGCTCGTTATATTTAGATATGAATGAAGCCAGATACTTTTTTCTCTCCTCAGATTCAATCGATGGCGCACTTCTTGACATCCATTGGAAAAAGCGTTCTTTCTTAACCGGTGGAATATTTGGCGTATCGGATTGTTCAGACCTTTTTTCTTGATCAGCCAAGGCGGGTTGAGTGACCGAATGGTTATCTTCCATAACATTGTTTTTATCCGCCATAACATTGCTTTTATCCGCCATCAAGATATATTCACTGAGTTGACGAACCGTTTGTAATTCTGCGAAAAATTGCCGCACTGAAAGTTTTATACCAAATCGTTTATGGATGGGCTCCAATGCTTCGAATAACAAGAGTGATTCCGCCCCCAATTCAACCAACGGTATTTCTAGTTTTATCTCTTCTTTCGGTAAACCAAATGTTTCTGCAAAAATAGCGATTATTTCTCTCTGAATAATTTCAATATTACTCATATCAACCTCACTTTCCTCAAAATGAAGACGATCTCTACCGGTTTTACAGCTCAGATTGCCGTTCTTTCAAATGGATAAGTTGGCAGCGGGAGCCGTTTACGATATTCGCTCTGGTAAAAAATATCCCAATTGATACTTCCCCCGGCCTGCCAAACAGAGGCAGGCGAAATAAACATCTCTTGCAGTTCACTCAATTGAGGGGTCACCACTAGGGCTTTATTTAGCAGGCCCGATATCAGTTCACGGATATCACGTGCGACAATCACCTTGCGTATGGATAAATGTCGTCGGCCACGTTGTAAGGTAAATGCCACATCAGCGATATTCGTTTCTGGATACTGTTCAAGATATTTCACTAAATCCAAAATTTTTTGCGCTAATGCTGTTTCAGTACGTGCACTCAGCGGGATCAGATGTGCCGCCGCCAGGGAAGGTGTGTCAGGCTTTCTCTCCGGTGGTTCGGCAACGACAACATGAACATTTGTACCACCGATCCCGAACGAGCTAACACCAGCAATTCTCGCCGCCTTATCGTTATCCCAATCTCTAGATTCAGTAGGCACATAAAACGGCGATTCAGGCTCCCTCAACTCAGCACAAGGAGATTCACAATTCATTGACGGAGGAATAATGCCTGAATTGACAGCATAGATGGCTTTTATCAGCCCAGCGATACCCGAAGCACAATCAGCATGACCAAGATTGGATTTAATCGAACCTAAAGCACACGATCTGGCCGATACGCCGGCAAATACCCGTCCTAGCGCCCGTAATTCAATCCCATCACCAACAGGTGTGCCAGTACCATGCGCTTCAATCAAACCAATCTGATCAGCTCGGACATCAGCCGCCGCAAGCGCACGACGGATCACCTGCTCCTGACCTGAAACCCCCGGAGCACTATAACCCGCCTTGACAGACCCATCGTTGTTAATTGCCGACCCTTTGATAACCGCTAAAATCGGCTCACCATTAAGCAAAGCATCCTCCAGACGGCGTAATACCACGAACGCGGTGGCATCAGAGAAAATCGTACCGTCAGCTTTCTCATCGAACGCGCAAACTCGTCCTGTCGGAGACAATATCCCTCCCGCATGGTAAACATAACCAACATGAGCGGGATACCTGACACAAACACCGCCTGCCAGCGCCATGTCACTTTCACCTAGCAATAAACTGTTGCAAGCCATATGCACAGCCACTAGTGAACCTGAGCAAAAAGTGCCTACGCTGACAGCAGGCCCTAAACAGTTGAGCTTATACGCCACACGCGTTGCCAAAGCATCTACAGAACTTCCACCAAATAGCAGCATGGCGTCAGCAGAAGAGTGGTTCAGTGTCGGTACATCGGCTTGCCAGGTACTCCGACGAGAACCGATAAAAACTGAACAGAGCCCTGCGTCCGCCCCGTTGGAATAACCGCTAAGTTCCAGTGCCTCATGGCAAACCTCCAGACAAATCCGTTGCTGAGGGTCCATTTTAGAAACTTCTCTCGGCATCATTTGAAAATAGCTGTAATCAAACGCCTCTGGATCTTGCAGGTACGCACCACGCGGAACGTAATGCAATCCGCCTTCACCTGCATCAACGCCCCGATTATGAAGTTCTTCATTGGTATAACTCGAAATCAGCTCCCGTTTCCCTAAGATCGCATCCCAAAGATCTTGACTCGAATCCGCATTAGGAAAACGTCCAGCTATGCTGGTAATCGCAATATCTGTTGAATAATGCATTTGTATTTTTGATTTCATGCTAATTCCCTTTCCCGAACACGTTGGTCTTGCCGATCCGCGCTATAGCACACCGCCTTGATTGCGCTTTTTCTCTACTTGCATCGTAAGAGACGCCACGGTGCTCGATTCGAAAAGATCAACCATAGATACCGCAACATTAAAATGAGCATTAACTTGTCGCACCAACTCAGCCCCAACCAGTGAATCTCCCCCTAAATCGAAAAAGTTCGATTCATGATCAACCGCGCAGCGCAGTACACCACGCCAAATAGCTGTCATATCATCGATAATGGATTTATTCGATGCCGAGGGAGATACCATTGCAGTTTGCGCCGTATCCGTTTGCAATGAATTCTCCACAATATTATGCAACCGCTCATTCAAAGGTACGGTGGAGACAGCAAAACGCGGCTCTGCATGGCATGCCGAGAAAATAATATCCAATGCATTAACAACATCAGCATGGCGTAAAGGGCGAGCACGATTGACGCTATATTTGAAGCTATTTGACTCATCCCAACCCTCCCATCCATCCCAATCAATGGAGAAATAGGGTTTATCCAAATGGTGGGTTGAAGCAAATGCAGCACAAGCTTCGTTTGCCGCAGCGTAAGGTGCAAGCCCCAAACCACCCGCGAAAACCGACAGAGATGAGGTAAAACAACCAAACCTCAGAGGACGATCGGCAAATATTTCATGCAAAACAGCCGCCCCTTTTAACTTCGGCTGCATCAACTTTTCCCAATCATGATGAGTCGAATTTCGCAGCCACTGGATTGTTGCCTGACCAGAAAGCCCGGCAGCATGGACAAAACAATTAGCGGCCCCCAGCCGAGATTCCACACGGGAAAGTTCTGCCAGCACACGGGCTTTATCTGTCACATCGGCAGTAATCACTGCAAAGTCCGCCCCCATATTGCGCAATTGCGCTATGCGTTGGCTCCGCAACGTATCAGACTGGGTAAAATCTCTGGATGTCTGACCAAGCAGGATAAGTTTCGCGTTAAACTTGGTGACCAGATATTGTGCAATGCCAAAACCAACCGTTCCTAATCCTCCAGTCACTAAACAGATCATGTTAGATGAAAGATTTTCGCTAACAACTGGGCTCTGAACGTCAAAATAGCGTTTCCAACGCCAACCTTGACGCATAGCAACCGCATTCTGATCATGAGCAGTAAAAAGTTCAGCCACGATATACTGGGCATCCTTAAGAGAGTTAAGTTCTTTGACCGGTATGTCGATAACTTTCACTATCATGCCAGGCAATTCCTGGTTGATCGCCGAAATGGAGGCCAGCGCCGTAGCCCGTTCAATACTCCGTGGTTCGCTGCCCATCACGTCGATAAAACCGGGTCCGATCAATGTTAATGAAATGGCTTTATTTCCCACTTGAGAAAACGCTTTTACCCTATTAAACAGCGTAAATGGGAACCGATCTTCCCCTACTGGCACTTCATCCACTGACGGGATATCACCCAAAATGAAGAGGATATGATCGGGCGTAGGCGCTTGTTGTGCCTTCAACCTTAGCATCAAACTCTGAACACTGACGGGATCGTCAACGTTGACGATGTACTCTGTTTCATCAAAAGCAATTTCATCAAAAGCAGTTTCATCGAAATCAGCTTCATCGAGAGAAGTGACACGATTTTCATGCACTTCAAACACGTTTTGCCCCAGATTACGCAGCACATCCGCGATCGGACACATCTTTTTATCGCTGTTATCGTAGAAAATCAGCCAGTTACGCTTAGCCACCGATGATGATATCGGCGACAAGCGCTGCGTTCGTTTCCAACGTTCAACATAAACGCCGACTGACTCGTCGGAAGCCTCAGAACTTGCCACAGGTTGACTAGTGCCAGGTTCTGGTTTGTACTCTGTTAATGTTGAATCCGTGTACCAGCAGCGCCGACGTTGCAACGGTTGAACCGGTAGTGGAATACGTTGAACAACTTCCCCATCTCGCAATATCGACCAATCTATCACCAAACCACGTTGCCAAAGCTTGCCGACCAGTTTGACTAAAGCCGAGTCGCGCTCTTCATGGAGAGTATCCAAACGAATAATATTTTCAGGATTTACAACGATTTCAGAGAAACTATCAGGCGAATGGTCCAAATCTAATATCACATCATTTGCTGATATGACTTCATTCTGCTGCTGTAAGCTCGGCAGCGCACCATCAATCAAGATAGCTTTCACATTATTGCCATCAATCATGCCGTGGTGTTTAGACCAAAAACTTCCGGGCAAAGCTATACCACGCTCAGCGAAATTACCACGCTCAGCGAAATGTGGTGTCACATTTCCTAGCAACTTATCAACGATTTCAGGCAATGTCAGCATACCCAGCGAGCAGGCAACAGCAAGGTCGTAACGACTATCGGATATGATGAATATTGGCGTCGAAATCATCTTCCGCCAACAATTGATCGCCGCGATTATCGCCACAAGATCGGCAATTTTTCCCTTATCGCCATCATTTATTGTCATTTCAGTGATATCGATTTTACCGATGTTATGGGAAACATCTGTCGGCAATGCAGCAAGCAACCTATCCACTTCTTGCCAATAACCAGGTATCCGCACTGATAAAGCGGATCGAATAGCAGGACCAAGTGCAATCACCAGACGTTGTGGTTCAGAGACTTGTGCCGTGACGGTGAAATCTGTATTTCTGATACCGTCAATCAACATCTTCACATCTTTAGCATATAAACAAGCTCTGTATGGCTGGGCTGCACGACCTTCCGCATAAGTAAAAGCCACTTCATCAATATGCGTATCGGGTTTAACTTCCAGCGTTCTTGCCAAATGAGTACTCAATGTGTTCAAGGCATTAGCACTGCGCCCCCCTAATGGAATAGCTCGCCAGCTAACTCTATTTTTACCTGACCTTCGTACCGGCGCTTGCTCCAAAATCATGTGAACATTGCTGCCACCGGCACCAAAAGAGCTCACGCCTGCCCGTCGTGGTCCTTTCACCGGCCAGTTGATGGGCGTGGTATTGATAATGAAAGGGCTTTGCTCAAGATTCATAACAGAGCTGGCCTTGCTGAAAGTCGGATGTGGGGCAATCATGCCGGTCTTTAATGCCATTATCGTCTTGGCTAATCCAGCAAACCCCGCCGCCGCCGCTAAATGACCCACGTTAGCTTTAATCGATCCCAACGCACAAAATCTCTCACGATCCGTATTCTGGCGGAAAGCCTGACAAAGCGCGGCATATTCCACCGAATCCCCAAGTGGCGTTGCGGTACCATGTGCCTCGATCATCCCTAATTCATCCGGCCCAACATCAGCGAGCGCCTGAGCATCCAAAATGAGTTTTCGTTGCCCATCCACCCCCGGCGCAGCAAAGCCAGCCCGTGCTGAACCATCATTATTCGCCGCTGAACCGAGGATCACCGCATGGATGGTATCCCCGTTGCTAATGGCTTCATCCAATGGCCGTAGCGCCACCAACCCCGCCCCATCACCAAAGAAAGTCCCCGATGCCTTCTCATCGAACGGTCTACAATAGCCATCCTCAGAGAAGATCATATCCTGCTGGTGAAAATAACCCGGTCGAGAATGGACATGCCCGGCAACACCACCGGCGAAAGCAATCTCGCACTCGCCAAGCAAGAGGCTTTGTATCGCCATATGCACCGCCGTTAGTGATGTCGAACAGCCGGTCAAAACAGCTACACTCGGCCCGTCAAAACCGAGTTTGTATGAAATTCGCGCTGGCAGATAATCCTTATCATTAGTCAGCATGAGCTCTGTTCCCATTAATGAAACCAGATCACACTCAGATTTAATGACATTGGGCAAATAGGTATTCATCGAACTCCCGGTAAAAACACCGATACGAGGACGTCGGAAAGGATTGCCATAGCCGGTCACTTCGGCCAGTTCCCATGCGCACTCAAGCAGCATTCGATGCTGAGGATCAAGCAATTCGGCTTCTCTCTGGCTGATTGAAAAGAAATCCGGGTCGAACAGATCAATATCCGGCAAACGCGAATCGACAGGAACATAATTTTTTGCAGTGAATATATGCTGAGCTACACCACAACGGATAAGCTCTTCCTGGCTATATCTTTTGGCAAGTATTCGGCCAGCAACAAGATTATTCCATAGCGCATCCAAGTTATTCGCCACAGGTAACCGACAAGTTACGCCAATGATGGCAATCGCATTCTCAGACATCTTGTTCCCCTTTCAGTGAATGAATTTGTCTCTCCTTCAATGCTTTTCTTGCATTCAACGTTTTTTGACGTCGCGTTTGAGAGGATTTATCCGCAACTTCTACCAACACCATCGGTTGCAGAGGGCTTAAAAGATAATTAGCCAACTTCCGGATAGTTGGAAAACGGAATAAATCTGAAGGAGCCAAGGCACCACATCCCGGTAATTGCACGAGCTGTGCATAGATTTGCATCAGTGCCAATGAATTACCGCCAATATTAAAAAATGCGTCATCCAGCCCGACGGTTGATCTTCCCAACACTTCACACCAAATTCTCGAAATTTCGGCAAAAACTGAATCAACAGGTAATACAGGCGCGGGTCTCAACGAACTGATATCTGTCAATTGCCCCGCTTCAATCAAGCCATTTAATGCTCTTCTATCAATTTTGTTGTGAGCATTACGCGGCAATTCATCAGCCAGCATCATCCTGCCGGGCAACATGTAGATGGGGAGATAAGCTTTGAGATGATCACGAATAGCGGACTCTTCGGGAAGGTTATCCTTACTGACAGGGACGAATATTGCGACTAAGCGATTGAGCCCTTCGTGAGATTCAACGATGACTGCGGCGTCCGCAATAGCATGATGACGATTGAGGCAATCCTCAATCTCAGCAATCTCAATTCGATAACCAGAGACTTTTACTTGGTCATCCACGCGGCCACAAAAATGAATTCGTTCCCCATCCCAATAGGCTAAATCACCGGTTTTATACATACGTCCATGATGAATATAGGGATCGGCAATGAAACACTGAGTAGTCAACTGTTCAAGACCGACATAACCACGAGCAACGCCACGACCACCAATGTAAATTTCGCCAACCTCACCCATCAGGGGTGTTTGCCTTGAAGGATTTAAAAGATAGACCGTTGCGAAGCTTAACGGTTTGCCAATGGGAATCACATTGTAGTCAGTCAGTTCTTCCGTTACCTTCTCCACAGTGGCGAAAATGGTTGTCTCTGCAGGACCATACATATTCCAAAATGTCCACTGCGCACTCAAATAAGGCCGAACCGTGGCACTGAGCAATGCTTCACCACAAATTACCCAATGCTTTATCGCATAAGCCCTTGGCCGATGCCGAAACTCAGATAATAGATTTTTCAAACCGGAGGGCGTCTGGCTGACAATCGTTACCTGCTCTGCTGCGACAAGATCCAGAAATTTGTCTGGCTGGTTCCGCAGATCATCAGGCACAACCACTAAAGCGCCACCAGAGCAAAGGGCCCCCCAAAGCTCCCACACAGATAAATCAAAGCTGGCTGCATGGAACCAAGTCCACACTTCGCCAGGCGCGTGGGCCAAATATTCGCTCATTGCATTCAAACAGGAAACAACATTGCCGTGCTCAACATCAATACCTTTAGGAGTCCCAGTGGAACCCGAAGTGAAAACACTGTATGCAATCGAAGCAGGTGTACAATAATTAAATGTACAATGATTAAATGTACCGTGCTCAGTACGCCTTACCGTAAGAGGTGATTCAGTAGCCGTAATCGTCATCAGCTTAGCAGTACACCAATCATCTAGGTCAACATCAGTGTTAACAACAATAAGCTTCATCTCTGATTGCTCGACAATCTGCGCCAGACGTTTCTGTGGCAACCTGAGATCTAACGGTACGTACCCCGCGCCCGCACGCATAATACCAAGCATGGCCACCACCGCTTCCGGTGAAGGTAACAATGCAACCCCTACGCGATCGCCAGGCACAACCCCATTTTGTATAAGCTGAACAGCGACCTCCTGCGACCAATGCTGCAAATCCAAATAAGTTAATGTATCAACACCATAACGAATCGCTGTTGACGCCGCTTGTTGCGTCACCCATTGATCAAAAAGCGAAATAATGGTTTGATTTGACACTTCCGGGAGAGCATCAGAATTAATCGGACCAAATGGCAGATTGTAATCCTCTGATTTTGGTGCCAACAAAGTATTAATCTCCTCATCAGGCGCTGCGACAAGCGCTTCAACCACCAGCTCAAAGCGCTCCGCAAATATCTGAAGACCTGAATGTGAGAAAAAATGTTTGTCCCCTTTAAGCTCACATCTTAATTGGGAACCGGCATCCACAAATAACAGCTCAATATCAATCTGGCCTTCCTGCTGACAAACCCTGAATGGGGAAATAGTCCGTCCCGCCCATGATACCTGAACAGAATCGCCAGCCATCTCCAGCGCCAACCAACGCGACTGCTCTACATGCCCTAGCATATTCACCATTGCCTGAAACAATGGGTTACGACCATCATTTCGTTCCACGGCCAGATGTTCGACCATTTGGCTGAGACAAAAATTTCGATTATCAAGGGCCGATAACAATCGCTCTTTCGCTGCCAATAGAAAATGGTGAAATGTCTGATCGACGGATAAACGTATGGGTAATACATTAAACAAACAGCCGATAATGTGCTGATGAACCGAGTGACGCATCGACACCGGCACCCCCATAACGATATCAGCAGTTTTTGTCTCTCTGGCGATGTAAGCGCTCCATGCGGCCAACATGACCGTAAAGACCGATCCACCTATTTTTGAAGCAAGCCGTTTGATTTTTTTGGTTGTCTCTTCACCAATACTAAACAAGACAGATGACTTGTCATTAGCGCCTTTGCGCCAAAAACTATCCCATTGCAACACGGCTGGCGGCTGCTTTAAACATTCACTCCAGTAAGCTTTCGATTCCTTCGCCGCTTCACTTTGGTAATATTCTCGTTCTTTGGCAGCATAATCCTTAAAATCCTCAGCGGGCGGTAACCAGGAATCGTCATCTTCGCCAAGTCCAGCCAAATAATAGTGTTCAAGCTGATCCAACATCAGCCCCAGTGAAGTAAAATCCGACACAATATGGTGAACACACATATGTAAAACGTATTCTTCCGCACTGACAACGTAGATACCGAAACGCAGACACGACACTTTTTCTAATTGAAAAGGGATGGAATGAAAGTTCTGAACTGCATCTTCAAGCGCCTTCTGGCTCAAGTTCGTTGCATCGAAAACCTCCAATACCGGCAACAAGTGTTCATTAATGACCAACTTTGGTTCGCCATTCACATTAACGAAAGTGCTTCTCAAGGTAGCATTCTTGGAAACGAGCTGGTTAACCGCATAACGAAAAGCATCGATTTGAAACGATCCGTGAATACGGAATGCCATGGAAATATTATATTTGGAATCGCCAGGGGTATAATTGTCAATGAACCATAAAGCTCTTTGCTGCATGGACAGTAATTCTTCATCACCAATCTGTGGGCAATCTTTATACATAACGTGTCAAGCTCCATAAATACTTAAACAGTATCCCCACCCTCTGGCTAAGCCAGCCTCGTTACGGAGAGGGCAAAATTTGTGCTTGGTGTTACTCCATCAATCAACGGCTCGTCAGAAATAGCGTTTCAACTTTTCAACCAATCAACAACGATCATGATCCAGAGAAAGGCTGTGCTCTACTCATGCAACCATAAAAGATGAAGAATGTCAGGTATACCATTGATAAATAAATGAAAATATCTATTCAACTCCAGATTCTCCAATCATTTCCAACCAAAAATCCATTAAACGAGGCGGTAAAATTTGTAGATGGCAATCTGGTCTGGAAGAAATAGTGACTTCCATCGTATCGGCATAGATCTCTATATCCATGCTCAATGGTATCTCTTGCGCATCTTCATCGGGTTTCCCAATACGTATTTTTTCAGGTGACAGTTCATAGCCAATAACATTGGGAGACCGTCGTTGATCACCAACGAAATTGAAAGAAATTGCAGGAAGCTCAGGCCATCCAAAGATGGAATTAGGCACAAAGTAAGTCGCAGCATAATCCGCCGCTTTTTCCATCGCATTATTGAATTCTTGTACCGTGTGCTGGAGGGTGCTATCCAACGATGGATCTGGATCAATATTAAACTTAATTGTGATTGGAAATGATACTGACCCGACAAGATTAGCCACCGAGGTTTCCCAATACCCCACAAAATGAGGACTGACCCACAACAGCATATTCAGGCTGCCCTTCCCAAAAACAGCCGCCAGCGCCTTTAACCAACTACCCAATAGCAAATCTGCAATACTGACACGATGTTGCTTAGCCAAAAGGCGTATCCTGTTTAAGGCTTCACCATCAAGTTGCCTGATTTCTGTGACGGCCTCAGACAATCTGCTAATGGGTAGTGACTCAACACGCCGCCCGCCGAGAATATTTAGGGTAGGTTGTTCAACTTGTTGTTCATCATTAGGGATAACAGCTTTTACGATTTGCCGATGTTGTTCATACAATTCAGCACAAAATTGCTCATAATTTGTGGCATTCTCAAGCGCAAGGGGCTGACCATTCACTGACATTCTGTATGCCTTTGAAAGATCTCGCCATAAGATCCTGCTGGAAATACCGTCACAGACTAGATGATTGAATATCAATACCAATCTTTGATCACGGGCACAATTGCCATCAAACAGGCAGTAACGCAATAACGGCGGATTTGCCAAATTCATGGCAGCCCTAACCTCAGCAATGTAGTTTGATATTAAGCATCGGCGATCACATTGACTATCGGTTTGCTCTCTAACTTCAAAAACCTGATGCAATAATTCACTGCCAGGCGGTACGAAATCCATCTTCATATTCATCCCGCTACCGACAAACCGTGCTCTCAGAACAGAATACTTATGCAACAGATATTCAATCGCTACCTTAAGATGTGCCGGTGCCAATCGCTCCAAGGGCATTAATACTTCACCGACACACAACTGATCAACGCTCAGTGAATATCGCAAATCATATAATTGCCCTAACTGAACACGCATAATCTTCACCTTTCCATTGCAAGCCCTACGATTAAAACGTTGTGCAGACTCCACACTCTTCTGCATGCAAACTAGTCGGATAACACAGCGTTTACTTTTGACTACCAGAGAAAGCGAACATGCAGAGTAAAAAAACGGGAATTGATAGCCCGGCTACCCCGCATGGAATGATAATTAGCGTCATTTACTCAGAGACTAAAAACACAGTGACAATTTTAAAAGTAGCAATAAAAAAAGAAACCTCCACGAATCAATCCAAATATTTGAGCTGAACCAAAATAATTAATATATTATTACTATTAAATAAGTAATCTGATTAACGTTTTGCTTTAACCATATCTTCACTTTCCGGCCTTTATGAATGCCATAGTTATCTAAAATCAATGTTATCTAAAATCAACGTGATACTTTCGGCATGGCGATATTGGAAATTCATTTCCTTTAGCAGGGTGCTCCTCCAGAGCGACAGGTATTCCTTATATACCCGTCATCTTTCAAGTTGCCTCTTTGTTGGCTGCACTCACTCACCCCGGTCACATAGTTATCTATGCTCCCGGGGATTCGCTCCCTTGCCGCCGCGATTCATCTTGAAATCCATAGGGTATATATTGAACAAGTTAAAACCTCGCCTCCGGTTGTTGTGGTATCACCTTTAAGAATAATTTTTTTACTTTCCACGACACTGCGCATTATTTATTCCGTTATATTTTCCGTTTCTCGTATTAAATGCCATACGGTTGTGCCCGTCTCCGCACCTTCAACATCAGAAGCCATCGCACCCTGAGCAAAGAAGTACTGTTTGCCCGGCAGGCTATCGGTTCGCCAGTTGTTCATTCAGGGGAATATCATCACGTGAGCTCACCACTTTTAACGTCAGGCGATAAAGCTGTGACAGCTCTTCCTGCAAAGTAAATTGCGATACCTGAAAGGGGGTTTGGGGCAGTTCGCCAATTCGGCAGGTGAAAACTAATCCGTCCATATTTGAAACCTTACATAATTGAACCCTAATTTTGAAACGGGGATAACACAAGAAGCCATTAAACGCGTTATGACATGCGGCTCTTTTAAATAGCGCCGGCCTGTTCCGCAGTAAAAAAATGACAGCGTAAAATACCGATCACTTAATACGTGGCGTTAGAGAGAACAATAAACCACGTCTAGCTGAGTAGAGTGGAATGGAAATAAATAACAGAGAATTTCGCTCTCTAAATTTTATGACCATAAGATCACGATATTTATCATATGAACATAAAAAAATGCGATAAATATCACATAAAATAGCTAATTAATCGCTATCCATATATGGAATGAATAAAAAAAATCACCGGGTTGAATATCAAAGCAAAACCCAAGCGCCCATGAAGCTAAATGAGGAAGGGAACCAGCAAAAAAGCGGTTCCCTTATTCAACCATTAGCTTCCTATTAAGAAACGACTGGTACAATCCTGCTCACCGATTTCACTGACGATGAATCGCAGCATGAGATGTATCACTCAGTGAGGAGCGACGAAAATTGAACCATACCAACACCGCTATTATCAGGAGAAGCAGGGACGCAGCGCCCATCACAGAAAAAACAGCATCGTCGAACGCTGACTTAGCAAGACTGACCAAAGCCTGCCCCGCATCCGGTGCCATTCCTTTAGCCGCGGTCAACGCGCCATCAATACCATCTTTAGCCGCATCGTAGATGGGAGAATTTACTGGAATTTCAATAAAATAGCTATAGATGACTGACATAATACTACCCATGATAGCAATGCCCAACCCACCGCCCAATTCATAGGAAACCTCTTCAACGGACGCCGCCATACCTGCCCGATTTGGCGGTACAGCCTGCATGATAGTACTGGATGCCGCAGTCATTGTTGCCCCAATACATGTCCCCAGCACAAAAAAGCAAACTACCTGCACAGGTAGAGGCATTGAGAAACTCGCCATGAGAGCCAGTATGGCAAAGGCATACACCAGCAAAGAGGTAATGAGGAATCGTTCACTGCCTAAACGAGGAAGAACCCAACCACTCACAGGACTTGCGACAATCGCACCCAATGAAAAAGGCAGAAAATAGAGCCCGGCTTGCAAAGGTGTTAATGACAATACCAATTGCAAACGCTGGCTTAACACCAGATTAATGCCCATCAAACAGGCGGAAGCCACCAGCCCAGAGATAACCGCGGATGAGAAGGCTGGGCTTTTAAAAAGGTTAAAATCAATCAATGGATGCACACTACGTTTCTGCCGTCGAATAAACAGCGCCAGAAAACCTATCGTCAAGGTGAAAGTGACCAATATCCCGATATAGGAGGGATCTTGTTTGGCAAACTCCTTGATGGCATAGGCGAAACTTATCAAGACAACCATGATCTGCAATGAGCCAATAAGATCCCACGGATGAGACGAATCTGTTCTCGCCGTTGGGACAAACAACCACGACAGAATTAATGTCACAATCACCAGAGGAACGTTGATCAGAAACACTGATCCCCACCAAAAATATTCAAGCAATAAGCCGCCAATCAGGGGACCTATTGCCGCGCCGCCAGAGGCAACCGCTGTCCAAATCCCAATGGCAAATGATTTCTCATCTTCATCTTCGAATGTCAAAGCGATAATCGACAATGTGGCAGGCATCATTATTGCCGCGCCAACCCCTAATAACGCCCGAAAAACAACCAACATTTCTGGCGAATAAGAGTAGGCCGCTATCAAGGATGAGAAGCCAAAGATGATGAGACCATAAACAAACAACCGTTTATGCCCGATACGATCTCCCAAGGTACCCGCGCCTAGCAACAGCCCAGAGACGACAAGAGGATAGATATTCACTATCCATAACTTTTCCGTTGTATTCGCCCCCAAACTGTGGGTCAGACTCGGTAACGCGGTATATAACACTGTCATATCGATAGCAACCAGCGATAACGCGACTGAAACAGCAGTGAGCACCCACCATTTCTTTATCATATTCATTTCATTCATCCATTCTTACTACTATACCCGTCATCTTTCAAGTTGCCTCTTTGTTGGCTGCACTCACTCACCCCGGTCTCATAGTTATCTATGCTCCCGGGGATTCGCTCCCTTGCCGTCGCGATGCATCTTGAAATTCATAGGGTATATACCCGTCATCTTTCAAGTTGCCTCTTTGTTGGCTGCACTCACTCACCCCGGTCACATCGTTATCTATGCTCCCGGGGATTCGCTCCCTTGCCGTCGCGATGCATCTTGAAATCCATAGGGTATATGTCATCTCCAGAAAATCTGGCGTCATTTAGACGCAATAACTATCATATTCTTGCAATAAATTGTTAACGTTAATACTAAGAGTGATATCTCGCTTTAACTTTTTATTTAATTCCGTTTCAGTTACCCCCTGAATAGTGCCTTGATTAACGAGCCTAGCCACTCGACTACGTGACAATGAAAGCTTTTTGGTCAAGATTGAGATCAATCTGATAGGAATGGGATATTCAAGCTGAATTGTGATCTCTGCAGCTGGAATTTGGGTGATATCCTGAAGCTCTTTACCTTCTATGATAAAGTCAGGAGCAGCGCCGAGTTCGGCTCTATTTTTTGCCAATACGCGATAATCAAAAGCATATCGCCGTATTTCATCTTGATCATTGTGCAAAAACCGTTCATACAAATTGCTTTCCAATTTGTTGACATGAATCCTGGAAAAAATATCAATATTCCAAGTGTAATCACATTTTTCACATTTATAGATGTTCCACACATCTAAAACTTTTTTTTGCGCATTAACCCTAAAAGTGCCGGCTGGATAAAACTCCTTTTTTACTTCACAGCTAGGGCAACGTTTCAAAATGGCCTGATAGCCTACAGGCCTTACTAACCAGATAACATTTCTATTTGTCATGATAGATCCACGTTTAAATTGGTTAAATAAGTTACGGCTAAATTGGTCAATTTCAGATCTGATTTTGATGATATTCTATAACATCAGATCTTGAAACCCTTTATCAATTCGTTGCTTAGTGACATTAATGTTTATGTTTTGCAAATCTTGGTACAGCACACAGCATTCAGATAACAGATGAGACGGAATGACCTTTTTATATCCCCACCTGAAACTGTTGCATGTTAGGTAGAACACGTGCCTCATATCATGCTTTTACCAGGGCAACAGAACATTACCCTCCAACAGTAGCTAAGCTTGTTCCCCAATTATGATAAGCTCGATGTAAGCGATTTCAGGGAGTTACGTATTAATTACGATATGCAATTTACGGATACAAAAGTTACCATGACCACTTCATGGTATCGAAAGTTACAATATTATTAGCACTATTTGCCCATATGTTAGTTAACAACAAATGAAAATTGCAATTTTACACCGTAATGGCCTTGGTGATTTAATTTGCACTCAACCATTAATCAAATATTTACAATATAAATTTCCTATAGCAGAGATCCATCTATTTATCGAATCTAACAATAAGGCATTAGCTGATTATCTTTGCCCTGAAGTTACAACACATATTATTCCCAGAGGAAATAAATATATTACGACTCTGGGAACCGCATTGAAATGGCGTAAATTACATTTTGAGATCGCCATTTCAGCAAAACCCACCCCCATGAAACTGAATAACCTATTTTCATGGCTTTTAGGGACCCAAAAACGTTTAGAAATTATTTTCCAAATGTGAGATTTATTATCTCCACTCTTCGACATGACAGATCAAATGCTGAGAAATTATCTGCAATGATAAGAGACCAAACTCAAATAGTAGAATGCCAATCATTACACTCTTTTTTATCACTTCTCAACAGTACAGATCTGATCATTGTTGGTGATGGTGGAATATGCCATTTAGCCGCCGCGTTAAACAAAAAATGACAAGCTGTGGGTAAAGTTATTTACACTTACTCATGCGAATGCGCAGTAACTTGTTAACTGTTTCGATGTCACTCCACCAAACAGAAACGCTAAATGTATATGTATACACCACATAGATGACATCTGTTAACGCCGCAGTTCCAGCTCAATTAATTTCTTCCATGACTAAAACTGTGATTAATGATTTTGACGATGAAATATACAGCCACATCGATAGCAATAGAATATCCGAATTAATAATAAGACAAAAATGAATCAATTTGTCTAATTTATATCATGATGAAAAATAAGACATTAAATAAACATCATTATTATTTCTTGATTAAATTAACTCAATCAATCGATTAATTTAATTTTATAACACAATGAAATAGAAAGAAATTTTAATTAATTGCAAAAAAAATACTATTTTTTTGTTTAAATTGTTGAAAAAGATCATATTTTAGTTAATACTATTTTCCATCGAGTGAGAATAAAACTAAAGCAAAGACGAAATTCTGAATTGGAAATCAACTTAAGGTTCTAAGAAAAATAAGAAGAAATTTTCGTTATCTTAACTGTGGTTAAGATGGCAGTTTATCCGATCGTATTAATATCATTAATGCGATGGCATTACATATTACGGTTTACCCAATCAGAATATTCACTTTCTTTGAGTAAGATACTAGTGTGTTGCGTTGAGTAGCTATAGACTACTTTTATTAATATCGCTATTGAATTTCCATTTCAATAAAAATAGTGAAGATGAATTTATCCATATGTACTATACACCTTGCCTATAAGCACTTTTCACTACGTTATTAGCAATACATTAAAAGAATTTTGCTATTAACACGGGGCTTATCGTGTCGTAGGGTTTTAGACATCTTAATAAAAATAAGAATTATTATTAACAACACGAATAGATTTATAACGATAGATGATATTTTAGAGAATAAAATAATTCTTCTCTGGAAAGAAATTAATATCAGACATTATTATCAATAATATGAATATATACCTTATGGATTTCAAGATGCATCGCGGCGGCAAGGGAGCGAATCCCCGGGAGCATAGATAACTATGTGACCGGGGTGAGTGAGTGCAGCCAACAAAGAGACAACTTGAAGGATGACAGGTATAAATGAGCAGACTATAACATGGAGAGAAACAATGACTAAGTTAGGGTAAACTAAAGATATATACCCTATGGATTTCAAGATGCATCGCGACGGCAAGGGAGTGAATCCCCGGGAGCATAGCAAACTATGTGACCGGGGTGAGCGAGTGCAGCCAACAAAGAGGCAACTTGAAAGATGACGGGTATATGTAAGAAATGGTTAAATATGCAATTGCATTATATTACCATGATAAAAATGACTTTAATGATATCATCAACCATTAAACTATAATAATGGTTGGGTGTATATTTTTATTGTATAGACAGGACTAAAACACATATTTATTAAGGTAAGGTATTTTTAAATGAAAAAGAATTTTATTTTGGCTTCTTTAGTGACGGTATTAGCAATTTTCAGTAGTTTCAGTGCGTTCTCTTATGATGGAACAATTAAATTCCGAGGTACTATTCTTGAGAACGGCTGTACTATTAGTGGAGGAAAAGATCAAGAAGTTAACTTTGGTAAAATATCAAAAATCGCTTTTGGAAATGTACCAGGAACTGTAGCAATTACTAAAGATTTTTCTATAGAACTAACTAGTTGCCCAAAAGATTCAAATATTGATATTGAATTTTCTGGTACAAAAGACACCCATGATCCTAATCTATATTCCACAAAAGTTTCTGGTGCCGGTGTTTTACTGACTAAAGCTAATGGGGATAAAATAAATGCTAACACAAAAATATCTGGTTATAAAATCACAGGAGGAAGTACCAGCATCCCTCTTATAGCAAAATTACAATCAACCCATGCTACAGTAGGTCATGGTACTATTAATTCAGACGTAAACTTCACACTTATATACCCATAAAATCAGATAAATACTTTATTAAAGCTAACTTAACAAAATATTATTTATACCTTATGGATTTCAAGATGCATCGCGGCGGCAAGGGAGCGAATCCCCGGGAGCATAGATAACTATGTGACCGGGGTGAGTGAGTGCAGCCAACAAAGAGGCAACTTGAAGGATGACAGGTATATAACTAAAGGAGTAAAAATGCTTCGCTTTATTACTCCCTTTTTACTTGTCTTTTTTATGGGACAAGTACAAGCAGGGATTACTTTAGGCGGAACTCGCCTGATCTATAATGGCTCACAAAAAGAAGCCACAATTTCTATCACCAACTCGGATACGGAAAGACCTTATCTTGTCCAGTCGTGGGTAGATAATATCGATAACAGTCAAAATAAAGTACCGTTCGTTATTACTCCGCCATTGTTTAAGATGTCGAAAGAGAGCGAACACCAGATCCGTGTTTCATATATCGGCAATCATTTGCCTGCGGATCGGGAATCGATATTTTTACTCAATGTCAATGCGATTCCGGCAGTTGAAAAAAATGACAATAGTAAGATGATCATCACGATAAAAAATATTATCAAATTGATTTATCGCCCATCAGGGTTATCTGATAACGATGCTAATGATGCCATTAATCGTTTGGAAGCCTCACGTAATGCCAGTGGTGTTCAATTAACTAACCCCACAGCTTATTACGTTAATCTTAATGAGATGAAAATTGACGGAACATTAATACCTAGACCCGGATTTATTCCCCCTTTTAGTCATAAGGTATTTTCAACCCAAAATGGCATAAAAAGCGTGACTCTGACTGCTATCAACGATTACGGTGGCACAACAGAAGAGCGCCGGTTTAATTTCTGATAATATTGTCTGATGAGTGTATTGTGAAAAAAATAATCAGTTTTGCTTTAATGATTTGTTGTTTATCGTTGCCAGCATATGCAGAGCTGTATTTCGATATCAATGCATTACAATTATCAGACGAAGACAAAGAAAATATTAATCTGGAGAGTTTGGCAAAAACGGACTCCCACATTCCAGGCGTCTATAAAGTTAATGTTATCGTCAATAAACAGGATATCGGCATTAAAAGCCTATCCTTTATTGAGTGTGGAAATAAACTTTGCCCTGAATTATCTATCAGTTTATTGAAAGAAATCGGGGTAAAAACAGCAAGTTTCCCAGAATTAGCATCCCTTGCTGAACAAGAGATCATTTCTCAACCGGAGAAATATATTAAACAGGCGTCAGCAGAACTGGATTTAAGTGCTTTGACATTGATGTTGAATTTTCCACAAGCGGCCATGCAATCGCAAATCAGGGGAGATATCTCTCCTGATCAATGGGATGATGGTTTGCCTATGTTTTTCACCAATTATCATCTGACAGGAATGCAATCCTGGAATAAAAATCAAAGTGAACAGAATCAATATCTGAATTTACGTAGTGGCTTTAATTTAGGTCCGTGGCGAATTCGCCATAATAGTTACTACAACCATACAGGTACAACATCTGAATGGAAATCGCTTAAAGCCTATGCTGAACGGGATATTCGTCCATTGAGATCTCGGCTGGTATTGGGTGAAACATCCACCGATAGCATGGTATTCGATAGTTTCACTTTTAATGGCATTAAATTGATGTCTGATAGCCAAATGTTGCCCGATAGCCAGCAAGGGTTTGCGCCTGTTGTCCGCGGTATTGCGATGACTCACGCAAGAGTAGAAGTGCACCAGAAAGATAATATTATTTATCAGACTTTTGTGCCACCGGGCGCTTTTGAAATTACCGATATTTACCCCAGTAACCTGAATGGTGATCTGGAAATATCCATTTATGAAGAAAATGGCAATGTCAGAAAATTTACTCAGCCCTTTGCTGCCTCACCATTGATGATCCGTGCCGGCCAAATAAAATATTTTGCTAATATCGGTAAATTCAGCGGTGGCAAACAGGCTAGTAAAAAAAGATTTATTCAGACAGAAGCGATTTACGGGTTATGGGATAGCACCACCATTTATGGTGGGGTTATTGTTTCTTCTGACTATCAAAGTCATGCATTAGGTTTAGGACATAATTTAGGGAAAATTGGCGCGGTATCAATCGATGTCACCAATGCAGCAACTCATTTCCCAAATGGAGAAAAGAAAAGCGGGCAATCTTATCAGATACGCTACAGTAAAGGTTTTACTGAAACCAATACAACAGTGACATTGGCGGGTTATCGCTACAATACCAATGGTTATTACAGCTTTAGCGATGCCAATAATAACTATACCAATAATAACCACCAATTTACGGATAATAACAGAAATAGCGCGCCTAAAAACCGGATGCAAATAACGATGGGTCAAAGCTTAGGGCAATATGGCAGCCTTTCATTATCGGCCTGGCAACAAGATTACTGGCAAGATAAAACCCGTAAGAATCAGTCATATTCTATGTCCTATAATACTAATATTCATGATATCTCTTTGTCATTGAGCTATAATTACCACCGTAATCTCTCAAACATTAATAACGATCAAGTTTTTTCATTCAATATCAGTATTCCTCTGGATAAATGGCTGCCATCAGATAATCACAGCGCATCGGTAGATTATGATACCGCTTATAACACCAACGGTAGCAGCCAGCATTCAATGACATTATCCGGCTCTTTACTGGAACAACAAAATCTGAATTATATGATTTCTCAGGATTACAGCTACGAAAAATCAGAGAAAGAAAAACAATCAGGTAATGCCGCCAGCCTATATTACCGAGGTTCATATGGTTCAATTAATGTAGGCTATACCACTGATCATAGAAAAAATCAGCGGGTTAATTATGGATTGGAAGGAGCAATTATTGCCCATCCCTATGGCGTTACCCTAGCGCAAAATATTAGCGAAAGCGGCGCCAGTGCCTTAATTCGCGCCCCCGGGGCAACCAATGCCAAGGTACTAAATAATACCTCTATCAGTACAGATTGGCGGGGATATACCGTTGTGCCTTATATATCGCAATATCGGGAAAATATGTTATCCCTTGATACCAATACATTCGGTGATGACGTAGATATTGATAATCCAACCACTAAGGTCATTCCAACCAAGGGGGCATTGGTATTGGCGGATTATTCTATTCGTGTTGGTCATCGAGTATTTTTAACTTTACAACATAACGGTAAGAAACTTCCATTCGGCACAGTAATCACGGGCCCAAATGGTGTCAATGGTATGGTGAATGAAAAGGGCGAAGTTTTCCTAAGTGGTGTGAGTGACACAGCAAAATTAACAGCCGATTTAGGCGATAAACAAAGCTGTCATATTCAATTCGATAGTAAATTATATCAAAAAATTAATGGTATTATTCTGACTTCATTGCGTTGTCGGTGATTAAAGTAGTATTTATTCAGGGAAAGCATGAAAAATAAATTAATTACATTAACAATATTATTACTAATACTACTCAACATTACAAAATCAATTGCCTCATGTAAATTACACAGAGATTTTAAAGCGATTGATTTAAATGTTGAGATAAATGAAATTATCAATGCAGACTATAATATCCGAAGATCTATTACCATCGCTGAATACGGTCCTATGGAGCTGGCTAACAAAATAGGAATTAAAGCCGATTCACCCATTGCTAGCTGTGATAATAATGAAGATATATCTTTCGCAACAACATCAGGTAGAATAGGATTCTCTAAAGAGAGTGGTAGGATAAAAACCAGTGTAGATAATTTATATTTTTCTATATCTTATGATGGAGATGGGAAGGGTAGCTCTCATGATGGCATCAATAGAAAAATAACGTTAAGAGATATCGGTAAAATAACAATTAATCTTATTCAAACGAGTGATATCAAATCAGGCTCCATACTAAGAAGAGGGTTGATATCTTCTTTATCAACAAGTGATGGTAAAAAATTAATAAATATCAAATATAACAAAGACAATATAATTGGCAGTCAAAGCTGTATGACATCCACACCCTATAAAGAAATAAAACTTGGAAGGATTAATACCTCTTCATTTAAAGGGAAAGGCTCTACTGCTGGCCGTAATAACTTCCATATTCTCATTCAATGTAAAGATAAAAATATCCCCACGATTAAGTTCACAGGAGAAGTAGTGAGTCCAAGCCTAAATAGCATTGTTAAACTACACCAATACAGCGAGGGAAAAACCGCCAGAGGTATTGGTGTTCAATTGTTACATAACAATAACCCTGTTGATATGGATACATCTCTTACTATAACTGAATGGGGAGGTGAAAAAGATCTTTATTATTTACCGCTTACTGCCCACTATTACCAAATAGATGATAAAGTAACCGGCGGAAAAGCTAACGCAACAATACATTTCACATTTGAATACAAATAGCTTTACAAACCATCTAATTTGACTTAAATTATTAACATCACGATAACATGAGAAAAAAGAGAAATTTTCCTCAGTGATGTTAATAATACAGCAGAATTAAAACCTGATTTAGACACTAAATAAAGCGTCCATATTAATTTCACTAATAAATTATATCGGAAAAATAATGGCGCTACTCTCGCTTCGTTGTATTATTAATAAATCGCGTTATTAGTAATTAAGAATAAATCTCAACAGGCATAGATATGAAATCTTATTTACGGTTATTAATTTCTGCTGTTTTACTGTTTAATATCAATAAAATACATGCTGCTTGTATTTCAGAATCCACAACGGGTAACGGCACTGTATATTTTGACTTAAGTTCACTTAAATTAAACTTAAATACATCAAACACTAAAAGTATTCATGTCGCCAGATTCAGTGCTGAACAGTTAGCTAGCAGTATGGGGCTCAACATAAATGATCCTCTTTTTTCATGTGATGACAACGGATATTTGGTTTTTGGTGAAAGTGTTTATCCTGGCATGGCAGGTAATACGGAGCACGGGACCGGAAAGTTAACAACAGGCATAGAGAATCTCTATTTATATTTTGTTGCTCCTACTGGGAACCTAAATAATATGAAATATCCCACAACGGATGGCAGAAGTTATATCTATTACCCACCAGAAAAGAAAAAAATCACCTGGAAAGATATCGGTGATATTGATGTTTATCTCTATAAAGAAGGCGCAATTAAATCGGGAAGATCATTACATGCTGGAATAATTTCCCTATTACAAACATCGAACGGCATCCGTCTAATAACAATAAGAAACAAAACAAGATATCATGTTACTGCTCAAGGCTGCATGGCGTTATCTGGCGATCAAACCGTTAGATTTCATGATGTTTATAGTTCTTCGTTTAAAGGAAAAGGAACCACTGCCGGCCATGCTGATTTTAATATCGGCATTGAATGTACAGAAAAAATCGAACCTACCATTACATTTTCAGCAAGAACAATCAGTGGCGCCCCAGAGAGTATTATTCAATTAAACAGAGCTAATGCAGCGAATACAGCAAAAGGGGTTGGTGTGCAAATCTTATATATGGGAACACCCGTTCCTATTGGAAAACCATTTGTCGTCGGTCATTCTGACAGGAATGCTCGTTATAATTTACCTTTCATTGCCCGCTATTACCAAACCGATGATAGAATAACAGGCGGAAAAGCTAACGCAATAGCACATTTTACCGTTCAATATGAGTGATATTAAGTATATACCTTATGGATTTCAAGATGCATTGCGGCGGCAAGGGAGCGAATCCCCGGGAGCATAGATAACTATGTGACCGGGGTGAGTGAGTGCAGCCAACAAAGAGGGCAACTTGAAAGATGACGGGTATAGACTGTAGGATATTTTATTATCAGGATAATTAACATGGAACAGACAGTTATACACACCAATCAAGCGCCGCTGCCAGAATATGACAACGGATTTATCACTCAAATCGAGTATGGAACGGTTGTTAAACACCCCCAAGTGCATTTCTGGCAAGCTCGCTTTGAACTTTCACATTATCACGATGAATTGTTCAATCAATTAAATCTCCCCTTCCCTGCTACATTAGCTAAAGCCGTCAAGAAGCGGCGGGCTGAATATCTGGCGGCACGTTATTGCGCCAGACAACTTTTAGCGCAATTAGGGCAACCAGCATTTAATTTGATCTCTGGTAATGATCGCGCCCCAATCTGGCCACAGAATATTTGCGGTTCTGTTTCTCATTCATCTCATTGTGCAATTGTACTAGCGGCACCGCAAATTCATAACCGATTAATTGGTGTCGATGTAGAAGCTATCGTTGATCGTCAAAATATAGATGAAATCACAAAAATGATTGTGAATGACAGGGAAATTCAACTTCTGAAACATTGTCATTTACCACTTGAACAAGCGTTTACCCTTGCCTTTTCTATAAAAGAGAGCTTATATAAAGCGCTATATCCACAAGTAAAACGGTTCTTTGGCTTTGAGGCGGCGGAGATTATTGACCTATCACTTGAAAATAATGAAATAACATTAGCGTTGCAGGAAACACTCACTCCTCATTATCCGTCTGGCACAATATTCCGTGGGCAATTTATTATCTATCCACAGGAAATATTAACGCTAATTATTCAATAGATAAAACTGATAATTGCTGATTCTGCTCAGCAATTTCACTATTGTTCATTACCATCATTTTCAATAAAGATTCTATTTACTTAATATCCCTTTCCGTATTCATCAGTGAGTTCTTACCAACAGCAATTAACTCCTCCAACAACGCTGAAAGCTGAACCAGCTTTTCCGGCGAAAAGGCTTTTTCAATCGCCTGATATCCTTGTTCTACCTGCTCTTTCGCCTTTTCATAAAGTTTCTGACCATCCGGTGTTAAAGAAACATAAAGTTTGCGCTGGTCATTCATCGGTTTAAGACGAAAGATCAAGCCATCACGCTCCATGCGAGTCAATATCCCAGTCAAACTTGGACGAAGAATACAGGTCTGGCAAGACAAATCATAAAAATCAATTGACCGATTACCAGACAGTACACGAATAATACGCCACTGCTGTTCAGTCAAATTATGACTCTTAAGGATTGGGCGGAAAAAACCCATCGCGGTTTCTCGCGCTTGAAGTAATGCAATTGTCAGAGATTCATGCATGGGTAATGAAGGCTCACTGATTACTCTTTGTTGAAAGTACTATACCCGTCATCTTTCAAGTTGCCTCTTTGTTGGCTGCACTCACTCACCCCGGTCACATCATTATCTATGCTCCCGGGGATTCGCGCCCTTGCCGTCACGATGCATCTTGAAATCCATAGGGTATATCTCACTCTATAACCACAATAAAAAAGACTAGCACGTCCCTCAGTCAACCACAAAGAAAAAATCATAAAAATATTAATAAGTAAATAAAAATAAACTCTTAAAATTAGGTTAATAAAAGGTTAATACAGAAGTAAGCATTTTATCCATAAAAAGATTAATATATTGATTAATAATGATAAAAAACAAATTTAGTGGAGATATTGTTACTGAGATCACAATTAAAATTAACAAACACATTAACATATTGCAACAACGCGCCCTGTAGCTTATTAATATATTAATAAATGCATCTTAAAACCGCCCGTTTAAGTTTATGAGGAATCGTTAATGAAAGGCACTGTCTTCGCCGTAGCCCTCAACCACCAGAGCCAGGTAGATTTCTGGCATGGCTCATTTCAGCAAACACCTTATAACACGCTGCCTAAGACACCAGTATGGTTCATTAAACCACGCAATACCGTTATCACCTCCGGTGAAGCGATTCCCCATCCGGTAGGTGAAGAGGTTCAAAGCGGTGCGACGCTGGCATTAATAATAGGTAAAACCGCCCGCAAAGTTGTTATCGAAAACGCAGCGGAATATATCGCAGGTTATGCATTAGCTAATGAAGTCAGCCTGCCTGAAACCGCTTTTTATCGTCCGGCAATTAAAGCTAAGTGTCGTGATGGTTTTTGCCCCATAGGCCAAATGATCCATCCTAAATCCATTGATGCGTTAGATATCGTTACCGAAATCAATGGTCAGGAAGTTGATCGCTGGTCAACAGCCGATCTGGTGCGTTCAGCCACGGAATTAGTTGCAGCATTGAGTGATTTCGCAACCCTTAAAGAAGGGGATGTGATCCTGCTTGGAACGCCACACCAACGCGTGGCTATCAAACCGGGCGACAAAGTTGTTATTCGGGCAGCGGGTTTCCCATCACTGGAAAATCAGGTTGTGCAAGTGGGAGAAAAAGCATGAAACACGCAAGAGTTCACTATCAAGGCCGCGATTTGCTTGTTACCGTCGATGAACAGGAAAATGTCTGCCTGCCTGATGGCAGTAAAATCACCGGCGAATCCGTTCAATGGCTGCCACCCGCAAACGGTACCCTGTTTGCCCTCGGTTTGAATTATGCAGATCACGCCACTGAGCTGGAATTTAAGCCCCCCAAAGAACCACTGGTTTTTATCAAGGCCGCCAATACGCTAACCGGTCATCGTCAGGTTTCCGTTCGCCCTGATAATGTGGAATATATGCATTATGAAGCCGAGCTGGTTGTTGTCATCGGCAAAACCGCCTACAAAGTCGCTAAAGAACACGCGATGGATTACGTTGCCGGGTACACCGTCTGTAACGATTACGCAATCCGTGACTATCTGGAAAACTACTATCGCCCTAATCTCCGGGTAAAAAGCCGCGATACACTGACCCCCATCGGTCCGTGGTTCGTCGATAAAGAAGATGTACCCGATCCGCATAATCTGACATTAAGCACCTGGGTTAATGGTGAATTGCGTCAACGCGGCACAACCGCTGATTTGATCTTCAATATTCCATTCTTGATCGCTTATCTAAGCGACTTTATGACGCTGCAACCGGGAGACATGATCGCCACCGGCACGCCAAAAGGATTATCCGATGTGGTGCCGGGAGATGAAGTTATTGTTGAAGTTGAAGGTGTAGGGCGTCTGGTCAACCGTATTGTCAGCCAGCAAGAGTATGAGGAGAGTCTGTAATGACCATGATTAACCATTGGATCAACGGCAAAAACGTCAGCAGTAAAACCTATTTTGAAACCACAAACCCGGCTACCGGCGAAGTGCTGGCAGAAGTCGCTTCCGGCGATCAAGAAGAGGTTGATCAAGCCGTTGCCGCCGCGAAGGCAGCCTTTCCCAAATGGGCGGATCTGCCGATGAAAGAGCGTGCACGCCTGATGCGCCGTTTGGGTGAACTGATTGATGAGAATGTGCCTGAAATCGCCGCAATGGAGACCAAAGATACCGGTCTGCCCATTCATCAGACACAAAATGTCCTGATCCCTCGCGCTTCTCACAATTTCAACTTCTTTGCTGAGATTTGTCAGCAAATGAACGGCCGTACCTATCCCGTTGATGACAAGATGCTCAACTATACATTGGTGCAACCCGTCGGTGTTTGTGCGCTGATTTCTCCGTGGAACGTGCCATTTATGACCGCCACCTGGAAAGTTGCCCCCTGTTTAGCACTAGGTAACACCGCAGTGCTGAAAATGTCAGAGCTCTCCCCATTAACCGCAAACCGTTTAGGAGAATTGGCACTGGAAGCGGGTATCCCTGCCGGTGTGCTGAATGTGGTTCAGGGATATGGCGCTACCGCTGGTGACGCGCTGGTGAAACATCACGATGTACGGGCAGTTTCGTTTACCGGCGGCACAGCAACCGGCCGTCAGATTATGAAAAATGCCGGCCTGAAAAAATATTCAATGGAGCTCGGGGGTAAATCTCCGGTTCTGATCTTCGAAGATGCGGATATTGAACGGGCACTGGATGCCGCCCTGTTTACCATTTTCTCTATCAACGGTGAACGTTGTACCGCAGGTTCACGTATTTTTATTCAGCAAAGTATCTACCCTAAGTTTATTAAGCGTTTTGCTGAACGCGCTAATCGTTTACGAGTAGGTGATCCACAAGATCCAAACACTCAGATCGGCGCACTTATCAGCAAGCCGCATTGGGAGAAAGTCTCCGGTTACATCCGTCTGGGAATAGAGGAAGGTGCAACACTGCTGGCTGGTGGCCCGGACAAGCCCATCGATTTGCCGACACACCTGAAAGAGGGCCATTTCCTACGCCCAACGGTGCTGGCGGATGTTGATAACCGTATGCGAGTTGCTCAGGAGGAGATCTTCGGCCCTGTCGCTTGTCTGCTGCCATTCAAAGATGAAGCGGAAGGTCTGCGCCTGGCAAATGACGTGGAGTACGGTCTGGCCTCTTACATCTGGACGCAGGATGTCAGCAAGGTATTGCGTCTGGCCCGTAATATCGAAGCCGGCATGGTATTCGTCAACACCCAGAACGTCCGTGACCTGCGTCAACCATTCGGCGGCGTGAAAGCCTCCGGCACCGGCCGTGAAGGCGGTGAATACAGTTTTGAAGTATTTGCCGAGATGAAAAACGTCTGTATCTCTATGGGGGATCATCACATCCCGCGTTGGGGAATCTAACCGTTTCATCAGCGTTAACCACGGCGAATTACAGCTCGCCGTCCTGATATCAAATGAGGATTTTATGGGTAAGTTAGCGTTAGCAGCCAAAATTACACATGTGCCATCCATGTATCTGTCTGAACTACCGGGGAAGCATCATGGTTGCCGTCAGGGAGCGATTGATGGTCACAAAGAGATCAGTCGCCGTTGTCGCGAAATGGGTGTCGATACCATTATTGTGTTTGATACGCACTGGTTGGTGAATAGTGCCTATCACATCAATTGCGCCGACCATTTCTCCGGCATTTACACCAGTAATGAATTACCCCACTTCATCCGGGATATGAGCTATGAATATGACGGCAATCCTGAATTGGGACAAATGATCGCAGAAGAAGCACGCAATGTCGGCGTACGCGCTCAAGCGCATGAAATCCCAAGCCTGAAACTGGAGTATGGCACGCTGGTTCCAATGCGTTACATGAACAGTGACCGACATTTTAAAGTTGTCTCGGTCTCCGCATTCTGCACCGTTCATGCTTTTGAAGATAGTCGTCGTCTTGGGGAAGCGATTCTGACAGCGATTGAGAAATATGATGGCACTGTGGCGGTACTCGCCAGCGGTTCCCTTTCTCACCGCTTTATTGATGATCAACGCGCTGAAAAGGGCATGAATAGCTACACCCGAGAATTTGATGAACAGATGGATCATCGGGTGGTTCAACTTTGGAAAGAGGGCAAATTCAAAGAGTTCTGCAAGATGCTGCCGGAATATGCAGATTATTGTTATGGCGAAGGCAATATGCACGACACGGTGATGTTATTAGGCTTACTCGGTTGGGATAAATATGACGGTAAAGTGGAATTTCTGACTGAACTGTTTGCCAGTTCCGGTACCGGGCAAGTCAACGCTGTATTCCCTCTGCCTGATTACATCACCAATAAACCCGCTATCGACTGATTTGGAGCAACCTATGCCACATTTTTATGCTGAATGTACGGAAAACATCCGTGAACAAGCCAATCTGCCAGAGTTGTTCGCCAAAGTGAATCAGGCGCTGGCAGATACCGGCATTTTCCCATTAGGCGGCATACGCAGCCGTGCCATCTGGCTGGATACCTGGCAAATGGCTGACGGTCAACATGATTACGCATTCGTCCATATGACACTGAAAATCGGCGCAGGACGCAGCCTCGAAAGCCGTCAACAGGTTGGTGAGATACTGTTCCCTTTGATCAAACAACATTTTGCCTCGCTGATGGCCCAACGTTACCTTGCCCTCTCTTTTGCGATGGAAGAATTAGACCCGGTATTGAACTACAAACAAAACAACGTCCACGCCTTGTTTCGTAAGGAGTAGTGATGCCGAAGCCCTTTCATCCGCATCCTCCTCGCTGGTTAATCCCTTTATTAGGTGCGCTAGTGGCCTTCGGGCCTCTGTCGATTGATATGTACCTGCCAGCCTTGCCGGAAATGGCAAGGCAATTACAGGCAACACAAGGGCAGATGCAACATACCTTGGGCGCATTTTTCGCCGGTTTCTGTATCGGTATGCTGTTATACGGCCCACTGAGCGACCATTTAGGGCGCAGAAAACTGCTGCTCAGCGGTATCGCATTATTCGTCGTTGCCAGTGCGTTGTGTACCTTGGTGACACAAGTTGAACAGCTGATTTTACTACGCGCATTACAGGCATTTGGCAGCGGTGCCGCTGTAGTCATGGGCAGAGCTATCGCCCGTGATATCTATGGTCCACAGGAATTACCACGCGTGCTATCACTCATGACTTTAGTGACCATGATAGCGCCACTTATCGCCCCATTACTTGGTGGCTTACTGTTAACCTATTTCAATTGGCAAGCCATATTTGCGCTATTGGGCCTGTTCGGTTGTATCTGTGGAATATTATTACTATTTTTCTTGCCAGAAACGCTGCCCGCTCAGAGTAACAATGGAAAACTTATCACCGCTTTTAAAAATTACGGCAAGTTACTGACTGACGGTGAAGCTATGGCAACTATCGGCACATTGGCATTCACTTGTGCCGCTATGTTCGCATTTATCAGTGGTTCCCCTTTCGTCTATATCAACTATTTTCAGGTTCCGGCGAATTATTATGGGTTACTGTTCGCCTGTAATGCACTCGGCATGATGGCAATAGTGCTGCTCAATGTCCGTTTACTAAAAGTCTACGATCTTTCTCGTCTGTTATTTATCCAAACCAGTACTCAATTACTGTTTGGCATCTTACTGGTTATTTTTTATCAGCAAAGTCTGGCGGTGATCGTCATTTTGGTCGTACTGTTTATCTCGCTGGTTAATGCCATTGGTACTAACAGCCTCTCTTTATTACTTCAACATCGCGGTCAACTTGCCGGCAGCGCCAGCGCACTCGCTATTTCCGCACAATTCGCCATGGCAGCACTCGCCAGTGTTGCCGTCTCTTTACTCCAAGATGAAACCCCTTTTGCTATGGCTCTTGTAATGACGGTTTGTGCTGGATTGTGTTGGTTATGCCAACAGCTAGCCACTTTCTACCAACGAAAACCTCTCACACAAGTGTCTTCAGGAGAAAAAAATCATGACAAATAATGTAAATACCGAATTACTGCGTCAACAAGCTTATATCAACGGGCAGTGGGTTGATGCCGACAACCAAGCAACTTTTAAGGTGACTAACCCGGCAAATGGCGAAGTTATTGCCCACGTCAGTAATATGGGGGCGGCCGAAACAGAACGCGCAATTGCAGCCGCTCAGCAAGCCCTGCCCGCCTGGAGAGCCATGACAGCCAAACAACGCAGCCAGATCCTGCAACATTGGTTTCAGTTAATGCTGGCAAATCAACAGGCACTGGCTGAATTGTTGAGCCGGGAGCAAGGGAAGCCACAGACAGAAGCCATGGGCGAGATCGCTTATGGTGCCAGTTTCATCGAATGGTTCGCGGAAGAAGGTAAACGTACCTACGGTGAAACCATTCCAAGCCCATTACCCGGTCGCCGGATTGCCACGATCAAACAACCTATTGGCGTTGTGGCGGCCATTACACCGTGGAACTTCCCCAACGCCATGATCACCCGCAAGGTTGGCCCTGCTCTGGCAGCGGGCTGCACGGTGATCCTAAAACCCGCCTCGGAAACCCCACTTTCCGCTCTGGCTCTGGCCGCGCTAGCGGAACAAGCCGGCATTCCCGCAGGGGTATTCAATGTGGTGACTGGCGTCGATGCGAAAACCATCGGCGGGGTTATGACCCAAAGCCCGATTGTTCGCAAACTCTCTTTTACTGGTTCAACCCGTGTCGGTAAGCTCTTGATGGCACAAAGTGCCGAC
This sequence comes from Photorhabdus bodei, assembly GCF_003287735.1. Taxonomy (GTDB): domain Bacteria; phylum Pseudomonadota; class Gammaproteobacteria; order Enterobacterales; family Enterobacteriaceae; genus Photorhabdus; species Photorhabdus kayaii. The sequence continues at coordinate 196,068 of NZ_NSCM01000005.1, forward strand.
ACCGTGAAAAAGCTATCACTGGAATTGGGCGGCAATGCGCCATTTATCGTTTTTGATGATGCTGATATTGATGCCGCGGTACAAGGAGCGTTGATAGCTAAATTCCGCAACAGCGGTCAAACCTGTGTTTGCGCTAATCGAATTTTGGTGCAGGAAACCATTTATGACACCTTCGCCGAACGTCTGGCACAAGCCGTTAATCGGTTGCAGGTTGGCCCGGCCAACGATGCCAAATCACAACAAGGCCCACTGATCAATCAAGCCGCCGTCGATAAAGTCGAGGAACATATCAACGATGCCGTTTCTCGTGGCGCGCGCATATTAGCCGGAGGTAAACCACACGCTCTTGGCGGTCTGTTCTTCGAACCTACCGTATTGGCTGATGTCAATAAATCCATGCTTATCTCCCAAGAAGAAACGTTCGGCCCTATTGCTCCCCTGTTCAAATTCCGTGATGAAGCAGAAGCCATCCATCTGGCAAATGAGACTGAATTTGGGCTGGCGGCTTATTTTTATTCCCGCGATATCGGCCGGATCTACCGTGTGGCAGAAGCACTGGAGAGCGGCATGGTCGGGATCAATGAAGGTTTGATCTCTAATGAAGCCGCCCCATTTGGCGGTATTAAACAATCGGGCCTGGGACGTGAAGGTTCTCGTTACGGTATCGAAGATTATCTGGAAGTGAAATACCTCTGCTTTGGCGGCATAGAGGACACAGGAGTTTAACCGCATGTTACAGAAAGAAGTCGTATCACAGGTTGCACATCGTCTGCATCAGGCAGAAAAAAGCCGTGAACAAATACGCCAGATCTCATTGGATTACCCTGAAATCACCATCGATGATGCTTATGCTATTCAGCGTCACTGGGTGGAGTTGAAAATTGCCGAAGGTCGGGTACTCAAAGGCCATAAAATTGGCCTGACCTCAAAAGCCATGCAAGCCAGCTCACAAATCAGTGAGCCAGATTATGGCGCTCTGCTGGACGATATGTTTTTCCCTGATGGCAGTGATATTCCATGTGATCGCTTTATTGTGCCCCGTATTGAGGTCGAGCTGGCATTCATTCTGGCAAAACCTTTATGTGGCCCGAACTGCACACTGTTTGATGTTTACAACGCAACCGATTACATCATTCCAGCGTTGGAATTGATCGACGCCCGTTGCCATAACATCGATCCGGAAACCAAGCGTCCACGCAAAGTGTTCGATACGATTTCTGACAATGCCGCCAACGGCGGCGTCATTATGGGCGGCCGCCCAATTAAACCCGACGAGTTTGATCTGCGCTGGATCAGCGCCCTGCTCTATCGCAATGGCGTGATTGAAGAATCCGGTGTCGCGGCTGCGGTACTTAATCATCCGGCTAACGGTGTCGCATGGTTGGCAAACAAACTGGCCCCACATGGTGTTCAGCTTGAAGCAGGACAAATCATTCTCAGCGGCTCTTTTACCCGCCCGGTTCCAGCCAATAAAGGGGATACCTTCCATGTGGATTATGGCCCCATCGGTGCTATCAGTTGCCGTTTTGTTTAAGGAGGAAAAATATGGATCGGTTAACCAATAAATTTAAACAAGCATTAAAAGCAGGCCAGCCACAAATCGGTCTATGGTTGGGGCTTTGTAACCCCTATAGTGCTGAATTAGTGGCCGGAGCCGGTTTCGACTGGCTACTTATTGATGGCGAACATGCACCGAACGATGTTCAGACGATTTTAAGCCAATTGCAAGCCATCGCCCCTTATCCAAGTCATCCCATTGTGCGCCCGCCCTGGAATGATCTGGTCATCATTAAACAACTACTGGATATCGGTGCCCAAACGTTATTAATCCCCATGATACAAAACGCCGAGCAGGCTTACGAAGCGGTTCGCGCAACCCGTTATCCACCGGCGGGTATCCGTGGTGTGGGCAGCGCTCTGGCAAGAGCTTCCCACTGGAACAGAATTCCTGATTATTTGCATCGCGCCAATGATGAAATCTGCGTTCTGGTTCAGGTAGAAACCCGTGAAGCACTCCGTAACCTGCCGGAGATCCTCAAAGTAGACGGTGTGGATGGTGTTTTTATCGGTCCGGCGGATCTAAGTTCCGACATGGGCTTTACCAATAATCCGCAACATCCTGAAGTGAAAGCCGCAATTGAGCAGGCAATCGCCCAAATCAAAGCAGCGGGTAAAGCGCCGGGCATTTTGATGTCAGCACCCAATGTTGCCGAGCATTACCTGAAACTCGGCGCTCTATTCGTTGCTGTTGGTATTGATACAACTTTACTGGCTCGGACAGCGGAAGCACTGGCAGCACGATTCATCGCGAATAAAGATCTGCCGGCAACACCTTCACCCGATGTTTATTAATCTCAGCAATCACAATTTAACAACCGATTTACTCAATAAGCTTTTAATTTCCTAAACAACGTAATACACATAAAACAGTAATTAAGGAAAATGATAATGAGCGATTCATCAACTGCCGTGCAACAGCCGGAGCTTCCGGTTGGTCAACATAAACCGCTAACGGCACAACAGCAATCCGTCATTAATAAGCTATTCCGTCGCCTGATTATTTTCCTGTTCGTCTTATTTGTATTTTCGTTTCTGGATCGAATTAATATCGGGTTTGCCGGCCTGACAATGGGTAAAGATCTTGGACTGAACGCAACCATGTTCGGTCTGGCGGCAACGCTGTTCTATGCCACTTATGTTATCTTCGGTATTCCTAGCAATATCATGCTTAGCATTGTCGGAGCGCGACGCTGGATAGCCACGATTATGGTGCTCTGGGGGATCGCCTCCACTGCCACCATGTTCGCCACCGGACCAACCAGTCTGTATATCTTGCGTATGCTAGTCGGTATCGCCGAAGCAGGTTTCGTGCCGGGTATCCTGTTGTATCTGACTTACTGGTTCCCCGCTTACTATCGCGCCCGTGCCAACGCGCTGTTTATGGTGGCAATGCCAGTGACGATGGCGTTTGGTTCTCTGGCTTCCGGTTATATTCTGGAAATGGATGGCCTCATGAACCTTCACGGCTGGCAATGGTTATTCTTGCTGGAAGGTTTTCCTTCGGTATTACTGGGAATTGTCGTTTGGTTCTATCTTGATGACTCACCCAAACGAGCTAAGTGGCTGACAGATGAAGACAAAAAATGCTTACAAGAGATGATGGATAACGACCAGCCCGCTCTGGTTCAACCGGCAAGCTCATCAACTTATCAGACAATGCAAAAACACAGTATATGGCGTGAGATTTTCGCGCCGATCATGCTGATGTATACCTTGGCCTACTTCTGTCTAACCAATACTTTGAGTGCGATTAATATCTGGACGCCACAGATTGTGCAAAGCTTCAATCAGGGCAGCAGTAACATCATGATCGGCATTCTGACCGCTATTCCTCAGTTTTGTACCATCATCGGGATGGTTTACTGGAGTCGCCGTTCAGACCGGTTACAAGAACGTAAAATGCATACGGCGCTACCCTATCTGTTCGCCGCTGCGGGCTGGATATTGACCTCATTGACTCACCACGGTGTCATTCAGCTCACTGGGATTATTATGGCTTCAGCCGGTTCCTTTACCGCAATGGCGGTCTTCTGGACAACGCCGGATCAAGCTATCAGTTTACGCGCAAGAGCGATCGGCATTGCAGTTATTAGCGCTACAGGTAACATAGGTTCAGCACTCAGCCCGTTATTAATCGGCTGGCTGAAAGATCAGACAGGAAGCTTTAATACCGGGCTCTATTTTGTTGCCGGATTGCTGGTCGTTGGCGCAGCCGTTATTTGGCTGATCCCAATGAAACACGCGAGACAGAGAGCAGCACCGTAATTTTCAATAAAAAGGAAAAACCATCATGGCTGAACCTATCATTGCCAACATTGATATCAGCAAGGATTATGATGAAACCCAAGGCACTGATGATGTGCATTATCAGACCTTTGGCCGGATGGCGGCATTTTTTGGTCGTAATATGCAAGCTCATCGTCACGATGGTTTCTTCCAACTTCATTTTTTGATCACCGGCCATATTGAATTACAGTTGGATGCTCAACACTATTCTGTACAGGCACCGCTGTTTATCCTGACACCGCCCTCCGTTCCCCACGCTTTTTTCACTCAAGATGACAGTGACGGATATGTCCTTACCGTACGGCAAGATCTGATATTACCGTTATTGGAATCACTCTATCCGGCTAATAAAGATATTCTTGATATTCCGGCTATTTGCTTATCCGTCGCCGATAAACCGGAAGAACTGGCCGCTTTTAATCACTATTGGGCGTTAATCGCCCGCGAATCATCTAATAACTTTATCGGTCGAGAGCAATCGCTGACATTCTTGGCACAAGCTATATTTACCCTGTTATTGCGCAATATTCCTCTTGATGATCACCCGGTGAATGGCGTGCGAGGAGAAATTAAATTGTTTCAGCGCTTTAACCAATTAATAGACAATCATTATCATCATCATCTTTCCGTACCGGAATATGCTCATAAGTTAGATATTACAGAATCGCGGTTAAAAGATATGTGCCGTCGGTTTACCAACCGTCCACCGAAACGACTTATCTTCGACCGTCAACTGCGTGAAGCCAAACGGCTATTATTATTCAGTGATTGTCCAGTATTTGAAGTTGCTTATCAGCTCGGATTTAAAGATCCAGCCTATTTTGCCCGCTTCTTTAATCGATTAGTTGGCTGCTCACCTAGTTATTGGCGAGAAAGAAATATTCACGAAAAATAAATATCCATGCTAATTATACCAAGCCCGGCATTTTATTCTGTTTGTTCAGCAAACCTCGTGCTATTAATTCTTGCTAAACTGACTCATTTTTATTACAAAATCTCTTCCAAGAATTAAAATTCTGAATATACTGAGATTCTGTAACTTACTGGAACTTTTTGAAGGATAAATGATGGCAACCGGAGTGCCTATATAAATAAATTTATTTAAGAAAAGGAAACACAACATATGCAAAGCCTTCACTATACGGCAGATAAACTCAGATCCTCCTGTTTTGGCACCACCGATTTCATACGTTATATACCCTATGGATTTCAAGATGCATCGCGACGGCAAGGGAGAGAATCCCCGGGAGCATAGGTAACTATGTGACCAGGGTGAGCGAGTGCAGCTAACAAAGAGGCAACTTGAAAGATAACGGGTATAAATGGCTATCCAACAATCTACATGATGTAAATAGTCAAAATTATTTATGGGCACACGGAATACCCCATGTACAATACAATAAGAAATTAATAACAAAATCTGCCCACCCCAAAAAAACACCTGTTTTATTATTTGCAGGATTAAAACCAAGACAACGCATTTAATCGTGAGAATTTCAGAATGAGCAAATCAGCTATAGTTTTAAATATCACTTATGCTATCTTTTGTGCGTTATTTATATATATGATGTCATACTTAGAAGAAAAGCATTATATCGGTGGTCAGGATATAGATAATCTCTGTACTGTTTACAGAGAGCTGATAGATGATAATCGCGATGTATTTGCTCCAACATGTTTACTGATTATGTCACCCTTAATTTATGCAACCATGAAGAAAAGATTCAAATCACTTTCTCTTAATGTCATTACATTTGCTTTGCTAGGATACTGGATGTGGCGGTTTTTTATCAGATTAATCGTATGCGTTTAGCATAGTTTCAAATTATTCGGGTAGCGGCCACTGGGTGTTACCTGAATGTCAACTCACGCTATGCGATTGTTACAAATACGACACTTTAACAGTTCAGATTTTTACGTTGCTCTTAATACTTTGATACCCTATTTCTAAGTATTTAGTTTTTATTAAATTATTCCTCTTACAAATGTAAATTATCTTAAATTTATAAATTTTTGATTGCTTTTTGCACACACCCTACAGCAGGATAAAAAAAGCACATTAGAGGAGCAACCAGTATGGCAAATATCATTTATTTAACATTGAAAGGCAAAAAACAGGGGCTAATCTCCGCTGGCTGCGGCTCCTTAAACTCCATAGGAAATAATTACCAGCACGGCCATGAGAATGAAATTTTTATTTACTCGCTTCAACATTTAATGACAAGGGAACAACACGTATCCCATCATCCGGTTATGGTAGTAAAACCCATCGATAAATCTTCGCCTTTATTGGCGCGAAGCTTCGATGACAATGAAGAGCTGGAATGTTTATTTGAAAATTATCGCACATCACTAACCGGAGGATTAGAAAAAAACTATTCTATCAGGCTAGGCCACGCCTTGATATCCAGCATAAAAAGCAATTATCCGCATTCCAGAGACAGTAATGCCAGCGTACCACAGGAAATCATCTGTTTTACTTACAAAGATATCACGTGGAACAATCTTGCTTGTTCAACCGGTTCTTATAGCTTCTGGGATGACAGGATTTATTGACGATGAATAATGCCACTTATTTAACTGATACTCCCGTTGATTCAGAATCTGAGAATGGATTACGAATTGTTTTATCACCTGTGCAACTTGCGGCGATCCTGTCGGATAATACCATTACCGAGGAAGAGACTTGGAGTAACAGAATATTAGGTGGAGCGGGTTTAGCGGCAGGAGTCGTTGAACTGATTGGCGCTGGCGCTCTTTGTCTGGCGCCCGATCCTTCAACCCTAACCAAAGCTGCCTGCGTTATTATCGGCGCGCACAGTCTTGACGTAATGAATGCTTCTGCCAGTCAAATAATTACCGGCAGAGAAACCATGACGGAAACTTATCGCGAGGCGGTAAATTTAGCAAAAGAATTTGGGGCTGATGATTACACCGCTTCTGAAATAGGGCTTACTGTCGATATTGCTGTACCATTGTCATTTGCTTCAATAGCGGGCGCTGTTAGAGTTGCCTCTGTACGAGTAGGACGAATTAAGTTAATTGAACATGAATCACCTACAGGTTTAAAACTCGGTGGACATACTTTGGCTAAACATGTTGGGTTATCGGAGCAGGAATTGAGGGCGAGGCTAGAAAGTAACAAAACGATATCTAGAGCAAGTACTTTTTACAGCCAAGATGTGGCAGAGCAAGTGATTTCGGAAGCTCTAAAAGCAAATAGAATACACTTAGAGAATTGGGCTAAATATGTCCCTCCAACAGTATCTGCACCTATTGAATACATTTCAAGTACCTCTATTGGTTTTGGTGTTACTAAAGGATCTAAATATGTAGAAAAGTTATATAAAGTCAGGGTTGTTCTAAGGTATTCTGAATACAATGGTAAACCATTTTATATATTAACAGCATTTCCAAAGGGCTAATGTAATGACCGGACAATATCCATTTCTAGATATTTTAATGCATGCTTATTTTAATCAGGACTTCGATATAATATCAGGTCCCAAGCTTGATGATGTTATCAATGATTTTCTTCATGTCGCAACTCTGGGAATGATAAAAGGGTTAATAGAAGAAATCAATGATCTTATTGACATTTCCGAAGATGTAGAGAGCACATTTGATTATCATTACCATGATGCTGACGTTCTCCCAGAATGGTGGGGTATGACAGCACTTGAGTTTTTAAAGCATGTGTCAAAAAAGTCACAAGATTATTTAAACGAGCATACTGAACAAGATTAGTAATTAAGGCGTTATGAATTTAACGACAAACAATATTATATATTAACAGCATACCCAAAATTTGATTAAAATTCGTGGAGAAGAAAATGGAACTAAATCGTTTAATGTACGCCTACTTCAATCAAGACTTTGATATAATATCTGGCCCTGAGCTTGATGATGTTATAGATGATTTTTTTAGTAACACAAGCAATAGAATCAAAAGAGAAGTCATAAAAGAAATCAACACATTCATATGTAATTCCGAAGATATAGAGAAAGAATTTTACTTTATCTATTCTGATGCTGACGTTTTCCCTGACATATGGGGCCTCACAGCGTTTAAATTTTTAGAGCACGTGTCAAAAAAAGCACAAGATTACATAGATAAAGACGAGTAACTAAAAATTTTTTCACATAGCAACAAACAAGGAAGTTTAATCAATAAGAATAGTTTATATATTTCAAGTAATTCTGTTGATTTCGGTTACTAGGAGATCGCAATAATATGAAAGGCCACAATTAAAATGACCGGACAATATCCATTTCTAGATATTTTAATGCATGCTTACTTTAACCAAGACTATGATATAATATCAGGTCCCGAGCTTGATGATGTTATCAATGATTTTCTTAATGACGCATCTCAGGGAATGAGAAAAGGGTTAATAGAAGAAATCAACGATCTTATTGACTCTTCTGAAGATGTAGAGAGCACATTTGATTATCATTACCATGATGCTGACGTTCTCCCCGAAGGGTGGGGTATGACAGCACTTGAGTTTTTAAAGCATGTGTCAAAAAAGTCACAAGATTATTTAAACGAGCATACTGAACAAGATGAGTAATTAAATTATTCTTAAATGAAGAAATAAAGAGGTTAAATATAATGGAAATGAGAGAACAATTGCAGTACATAGATAAGCTGACAAATGCTATTGATAGGAATGATTTTGAATCATTTCAAAAAAATATTCAATGAGCTGCAAGGGAATTATCTTAATATTGCACCGCCAATGTTATTGGAAAATATTAATCATCTTATCCGTGGCGCTAACAATATAAAAGGATGTTTTAGAACTCATTATTATGGCACAGCTAATCCACAGTTATTGGAAACTATTTCCGCCGTATTAGAACATCTGAATCAGTCATCAAAAATAATGCAAAGTTATATAAACAAACACCATGAAAAGGATAAATAAATCAACCTTTAATCCATAAAACCGTCATTCCGCACCGTATTTCTGATTTAAAAATAGTGTGATCTTACACAGGTTTTTTGTATTGATGATATCAGTGGGGTTGACGGTAATCGCCAATTTTGATCTATTACTTTTATTTACCGGAAAG
>NZ_NSCM01000006.1:0-79034 GCF_003287735.1 Photorhabdus bodei
TGAAATAAACTCATGAATAGAAATGCCTTTTTGGAATTGAATCTGATTTTTAGCCATTTTCATTTACCTCCACACAGACTTATTTTAAGTATACGCCTATGGGAGCTGAATTTAAGTGATAATCAGGTAAATTATTGTAGAGATAATTTCTCAACGCTCATAGTCTAGAGATAAAAAGGAATAATTAAATATCTTTATAGCTTATAGGGTTAATTATTTTGGGGCTGTCTTGTATAATTCAATACATTTTAATTGAAAATATATTGAATAATTAATTTTCTCTTATGGAAATCACCTTGAATAATTTCTATGTTGAAAGATTTATTCTGGAAAGTAAATTTCGATGACGTACAAGATCACTAATATCGTATGAACTAAAAAATCTTGGTGGAGAATAGCTTGTATGATGACAGAATATTTACCATTGTAGTATTAGCAATAATAAAATAATTAAGGCCGAGATTCTGTCTGAATCCCGGCCATTTTATTAATTACGATAATGGTGCAATTGGCCAGTCAATTTTTGGGGCTTTTGACGTATCAACCCGGTTAAGCATCACCCGGTATTTTTTCCATTCTTTGAGTAATCGCATTTCTTCGTCTGTTGCTATATCAAGTTCTATTGCGTCGGAAATAGGTGTTATTTTTTCATTTGCAAGAGATATAAATTGCGTTCTTTGGCTTTCCGCTATGGCTATTAATTCCTCTTTTGTTGGTGGTGGAGTGTCTTCCCAACAAGGAAGACCATCTTCTCCATAGGAAAGTATTTTTCCGGCGGGAGGTATTCCCGAGAACTTATTGAATATGCCATCAGTTACAGATATAGGATCATTTGGCCATGATCCTGCTGCAATATAATCCTGCTGTAATGATAGCGGATAAAATGCTTTATTTAATGCGCTAAATACATAGTTTTTATCGTTCATATTAATACCCTATTGCTCTATAAAATGCTGCTACAGGAATTTGTAAATTTGGAATACTGCTAAAACATTGGAATTGGGCATTATTGACCGTCATTAGTGAAAATGTTCCAGCATGTTGAGGAGCGTTACCAACGTGAGTTAACGTGACGTTGAGACATTTATTCGGGAATGGGATTGGAAAGTTATTTAAAGCACCAGCTTCGGCATAAGCATTGCCTTTAACTGATGCTATTCCCCACATTTCAATTAAACCCGAAGGTAATTTTTGCCATCCGACCTGATTCAGGTTAGCGGTGAAAAACGACATATTAGGTACCTGATTTTCACCATTCCCTATCGTTATATTTGTTGAATCTGATAAACCAAGGTTCTTTATAAATGCAGCTTTATCAGGAATGTCTGCACCGTTTTGGTCTTTTGCCAGTCGATTATTAGCATTATCATTTACATCAGAAACAAGCTTCTGAGTTGAAGCAAGTGTATTACTGTTGCCTATTTGGTCTGTGAGCTGAACAATTCCTTTTTCTGTTAATGAGGCATCGGGAGTTTCTGTTGTGTTTTTTTGTTCTAAGGCTTTCTTGAATTGGGCGGTGAGTTTATCTATATCCCCATTATCCAGAACATCTTCGCTAGATTGTGTTGCGATAAAATTAGCGACGACAGTGGATATGGTTGACGACTGACGTAATGCCTTATTTAATAGTTCAGGGGTAATATCTGCTGTTGGAAACCCAGTTTGTAATTTTTGTTCTTTTTCATATGTTTCTTGGGTCATTATATTTGCATTTTCACTAATAGAAAAAGCCTTAAAATCATTCTTTTGACTCATATATTTTTCTCCAATTAAGCAGTGTATTTTATAAGCAATATAGTGAATTTTTATAAAAATAATTTTTCCCTATTCACGCCAGCTATAGTCTAGTTAGAAAAAAGAATAATGGAATACTCTTATAACTTATAGGGTTAACTATTTTTATATAATTGTTGGTAATGAATATGTTAATTTTTTGTAATCTAAAATGTATCTAAACTCTTTGCATTTAATGTTTGAAAATGATTTTTATTAATTATATTAATAGTCTGAGAAGGTTGGGTGATTGCCATAATATTTTTATTAATAAAGTCCCATTTATTACTTGAAAGATAACGGGTATATACCCAATGGATTTCAAGATGCATCGCGGCGGCAAGAGAGCGAATCCCCGGGAGCATAGATAACTATGTGACCGGGGTGAGAGAGTGCAGCCAACAAAGAAGCAACTTGAAAGATGACGGGTATAAAGACAAAATGGGAAAAGGGCTGCCATGCAGCCCATAGTTTTAATCAGCAATATAAATTTCTGTAATATCAGGGCAATCCTCTTTGTTTACTATAGATAACCTCACTCCTCCGTCTGATGAATGCACAACGAGCCATCCTTTTGATCCATATCCAGTGCCAACCAAAATATTATCGATCGGAGGCATTTGTAAAGGTAAAAATATACCCGGGCTACCAGTACGTAAATATATACATCTTCCTCGTATGTCCTGACTCAGTAATATGCTACTTCCGCTATCTCCACTCCTTCCTATTTTTCGCCATCCCTGATTAGGGCCTTTCTTTTGATATCGTTCGTCGGATTCTGAACGTGAATATGCCCCCACATCTCTGGCTTCCAGATTGATGTCTTCAATCAGCGCTTTGCCGTTAATTTTCCTGTTATTAGGAACCGCATTTTTTGCCAATGTCACGGTTTCTGATAAGCCAAGTTCATTTACAGTAGGTTTGTTTTTGGTTGTATAAATGCTAGTCCAATCTTCTTCAAATCCATAATTATCACGAGCCGAGCGATAAGCAATACCCCCGTTTTTATAATGCACTTTCAACTGAAAAGCCGGACAATTCCCAGCGCCATTATAGAAGTGCACAACATGATCACTAAATTTCGCATGCAGTAAGTCATATGACCCTGAATCTACATTCCACGGGACTTGGTTATCAACAGAATATTTTCCTGTTAATCCGAGCCTAAATGCTCCCACATCTCCAGCCGCTAAATTGATATCTCCAGTCAGCGATTTACCATTAATTTTCCTACTATTCGGCACAGCATTTTTCGCCAAATTGACGGTTTCCAATAAGTCGAGATTTTTCACAAACTCATTTTTATTGGGAATATCTGCCCCATTTTGGTTTTTGGCTAATCTATTGTTAGCATTATCATTGACATCAGAAACAAGCTTCTGAGTTGCAGCGAGTGAATGACTATTACCAACCACATCTGTAAGCTGAACAATACCTTTCTGTGTTAATGAGGCATCGGGAACTTTTGGTATCATTTTCTGTTCCAGCGCCTGATTTAATTGAGCGGTGAGTTTATCTATATTTCCATCATCCAGAACATCATTGCCAGAGTGTGTCGCGATAAAATTAGCGACTACTGAGGATATTGTAGATGATTGACGTAATGCCTTATTTAATATATTAGTGGTAATACCATCGGGTGCAAATCCGGTCTTCAAATTTTGACTTTCTTCATATTTTTCTTGGCTCGCTGCATTAGCATTAATACTAATAGAAAAAGCCTTAAAATCATTTTTAGGACTCATGCTATACTCCTTAGATTAAGTAATGAATTTTATAAATAACATATTGAATTATTGTAAAATTGATTCCTTATTTAATGTGCTGAATACATGATTTTTATCGATCATAATTTTTTGCCATTCTAATTAAATGATTATGCTAATTTTATTAAATTAATATCCTATCGCCCTAAAATATGACAGAACAAAAGGTTGTGTATCGTTTGTACCTCTATAACATTTAAATTGACGTTGATTTTCTATGATTACTGAGAATACTCCTGCTGCTTGGGGACCAAAACCATAGTGAGTTAATGTGACATTTAAACATTTATTTGGAAACGGTATTGGAAAATTATTTAAATATCCTCCATAAGACACATTAACCATGCCCCACATTTCAATTAAACCTGAAGGTAATTTTTGCCAGCCATTCTGGATCAAGCTTGCGGTAAAAAGAGACATATCTGGAAGCTGATTAATTCTATGATTCAAATTATTATTGATATCGGAGACAAGTTTCTGTGTTGCAGCCAGTGTATTGCTATTGCCAGCCACATCTGTAAGTTGAACAACACCTTTCTGTATTAATGAGGCATTAGGAACTTGTGTTGCAAATTTTTGTTGTAACGCCTTATTTAATTGAATATTAAGTTTAGCGGTATCACCATCATCAAGAACATCTTCACCAGATTGTGTCGCAATGAAATTAGCGACTACAGAGGCTATTGTTGATGATTGGCGTAATGTTTTATTTAATAAGTGAATAGGAACATTATCTGGTGGGAATCCAGAATATAAACTCAGACTTTCTTCATATCTTTCTTGACTCACTACGTTGGCATTGGCGCTAGTAGAAAACGCTTTAAAATCATTTTTAGGACTCATATGCTTTCCTTAAATTAAATAACATTGTTTTGTAATTAATATCTTGGGTTATAGTACACATGATTTCTCGCGATTGATTTCAACTATAGAGTTTAGCCTAAAAAAAGGTTGGTAAGATGCTATTATAGATTAAACGATTAATGATTTGTGTATGATTGGTAGCGATAAATAGTTTAATATCTTGTAATCGAAAATATACCAAGGCATTTGGTGCTAGGTCTTTATTTTTGTAACTTAATTATTAATTTGGAAATGGAATACTATATTACCACAACTATTAATCTCGACGGTTTAATTAGAGGTTATATCATGATTATGAAGATTTCTTTATGAAAGGATGGGCGTTAGCTCTGGACAGCAACTGAAATATTCTTATATCCAGAAAGCAGAAATTTTATTTATGATATATTTTTGTTTTTCTTTTGTTAATATTATGCTTTAAGGATTTATCTGTGTTTTTATAAAAAAATCAGACTATTATTGTTAGATGATATTTTTGTAGATGAACTATTATTTTATTTTGCTTATTCATTTGACCATATTTATAGAGATATAAGCTCATTATATCTTTGGGATTAATGCTTCTATTTTTCGATATGTTGGGTTGTCTTTGTGAATAAATTTGTTTTTAAGGGAGAAATATGTTTAAAAAATTAGAACAAGTCATCTTTGATGCCAGTGATAATAAAAGCATTTTCTCTCTTATTTCTTTGGTTGCAAAAAGAACAATGGGATAAATAAGATAGTGTCTGAAAACAGCAATCAGCCTGAATTAAAACAAATTATATAAAACATGCTTAATTGATTGCTGTCATTGTGCTTTTTGCCGTGGGAAGGTCAGGGGATTTGTATCATCCGCGGGAAATTAGATTTTCAAAACAACTGTTGTATCTGTCAGATGCAGTGGTTTTCTATTTAACCTCAGCTTAATTAAGGGATTGTTTATGGGGAAATCATCAAACCGTAGTGCGGAATTTTTCTTTACTGGGAAATATGATGATGATGATGGTGGGAATAATATTGTTGCTATTGGATTGGGAGGGGAGATTTATGCCAAAAGAGGGAATGATAATATTACCGTTGGTGCGCTTGAGACAACAATCCATGCCACTTCTGGCGATAAGGCTGTAGAGGGTGCTGCCGGATATCTAAAAATAGTGGATATTGACAGTAATCTGAAGGTACATGGTGCCGCGGGTTACGCAAGTATTGATAAAAGCGGTAATGGCAATATTTCATTTGCTGGCGCGGCGGGTGGTGTTTCCATGGATCACCGAGGGAGCAGCGGTAATCTAAATTTTTCTGGGGCTGCCGCTTATAACAACCTCAGTCGTAAAGGTCAATCCGGTAATGTGGCATTTAAGGGTATCGGTGGTTATAACGGATTATGGCACGAAACTAATCAGGGGGATTTAAACTTTAATGCCGCAGGGGCGGGTAATAAAATTGACCGTACCTGGCATGACCGTTATGCAAGGAAGCAAGGGAAATGTGATATTTGTTGGTGGAGGGGCAGCAAATAGCATCAGTTCGCGGGTGGAAAGCGGTAATATTAAGTTGACTGGTGCTGGGGTTGATAACCACATTATTCGTAAAGGGAGAGAAGGCAATATTATCTTTCAGGGTGCTGGAGCATCAAATCGCATTGAACGTTTGCGAAATAGTAAAGATAAATATGAACAGACTCGCGGTAATATCGAATTTTAAGGTGCCGGCGGTTATAACAAAATTTATTCTGATATAGCTCATGGTAATATCCGTTTCTCCGGTGCCGGTGGTTACAATGAAATATCAAGAATGGGTGAGGATAGCGATTCGTATAATAAAGCTTTGGGATACGCTAGCGCGGAGAAAATTGTATTAATAACGGCGAAGATGGGAGTCCAGAAGCCTCAGCAAGTAACTGCTATTAAATCAACGATTGAACCCAATACTTATCTCTTTGCGTTTGCTGACGGAAAATATACTAAGATCAGCAAAGTTCAGCTAAAAAATGATCCTAAAACCGATAAATTGAGTTATTACGCCACTTCATGGCGTAAAAATGGTAATCAACTCAAAAATCTTGCTACGGAAAATATCTCTTTAGAGAATGGATATGATGATATAAGCAATGATGGTGATTATCGTCTTTTTAATTTAATCTTTGAACATCATCAGCCCGTTACTATTCAGCATATTGTCGAAGAAGATTTGCGAGAAAATCAGTGGGTGACTTATGCCAGCGGAACCACCGCTAAAGCAGAAGATATCAAGCTGATTGATGCAAAAATGCATGGGCGTTCAATCCATTCTAATGGTTCGGTCTTGGATGTTTCGGCGGTGAAATCGAATCGTCTATCAAATGCTTATGTCTATGCCAAATATGTCGAGTCATATACCAAAGTGGTTGTGGTGGAATTGAAGAATGATGATAAAACCGGAGAGCTGAAATATTATGCCAGTGCCTGGTATAAAGCGGGCGACCATACCCGTGATTTATCCAATGAAGATTTTTCACGCGCAAATGGTTATAGCTCGATGGAGGTGGGGGGATATTCACTCACTAACCTTAAATATCAAGTCGATACTGTACGTCGTGTCTCTGAGCATTTAGAACATATTGAAGAATATAGTCGTCAGGAATTGGTGAAATCATCTTCGGGTATCGGTGATAGCTCCGGTGACGTTAATTTTAGCGGTATGGGTGGCGGAAACCTCATTAAATCCAGTGTAATAAATGGCAATGTTAATTTTGAAGGTGATGGGATTGCTAACGTCATTCTTCATAGTTCGAGATCGGGTAATACGCATTTTGAAGGCGCAGGTGCTGCCAATATCATCGAAAAAAGTGGCATGGATGGCAATCTGACATTCCGTGGTGCAGGCTTGGCGAATGTCCTTGTTCACCAAGGCCGGAGTGGGGAAATGGATGTTTACGCCGGTGGTGCGGCAAACGTTCTGGTGCGTGTCGGTAATGGACGGTATCTGGCTCATCTTTTGGCGATTGGCAATATCTCAATCCACCAAGGTAATGGCGACAGCCGGGTCATCATGTTGGGTGGGTATAACACCCATACCCAAATAGGTGAGGGCAGCGCTAATTGGTTAGGTGCCGGCGGTTTTAATGTCATGACCCGAAAAGGTAGAGGGAGTATTTCCTCGTTACTTTTGGGGGGTGTTAATGTGTTGACCAAGCTTGGCGGAGGTAATCTGGTTTCTGGCATGCTCGGGGGAGCCAACATCATCACGCATATTACGGGTGATAATGAAATATCAGACACCACGGCAATTGCGCTGGGCGGTGCCAATATCCTCACCAAAAAAGGAGGAGGTGATGTTGTTGCGCTGATGGGCGGTGGCGCAAATGTTCTGACTCACATTGGTCATGGAAGCACGACGGGGGTGATGCTGGGTGGAGCCAATATCCTGACCAAAGTAGGCAATGGTGATACTACCGGCATTATGCTTGGGATTGGTAATGTGCTGACTCATGTTGGTGACTATCAGACATTAGGGGTCATGGGAGCAGCAGGTAACATCTTTACTAAAGTGGGAGATGGAACCGCAATTGCGGCCATGATTGGGGCTGGCAATATCTTTACCCATGTTGGCAAGGGTGATGCATGGGCGTTGATGGGTGGTCTGGGTAATATCTTTACCAAAGTAGGGGATGGTAAGGCGTTGGCACTGATGGTAGCCGCTGGCAATGTGTTTACCCACGTTGGGGATGGGATGAGCGTTGCCTTGATGTTGGCTAAAGGCAATATCGCTACCAAAGTGGGTAATGGTACGACCTTGGCAGCAATGATCGGTGAGGCCAATGTGATGACCCATGTCGGTAATGGCTCAACCTTTGCCGCGATGATCGGGCAGGGCAATATCCTGACGAAAGCGGGCAATGATTTGGCGTTAGGTTTGATGGTGGGTGAAGCTAATATCTATTCGCATGTAGGTGATGGCACCAGCATTGGCTTGCTTGCCGGTAAGTTGAACGTGATGACCAAAGTGGGTGACGGGACCACGCTGGCGGCCATGTTTGGTGAAGCGAATATCATGACGCATTATGGTCAAGGCTTAACTGGGGTATTGGCACTGGGTAAAGCCAATATTGTCACCAAAATGGGTAAGGGTTTTATGGGGGTTGTGGCAGCGGCCGAGGCTAACGTTGTGACTCATATGGGAGCATCAACGACGGCTGCCGTGCTATTAGGTAAAGGCAATATTCTGACGAAAGAGGGTAATGGGACGACGGTCGGCCTGCTTATTTCCGATGTGGGTAACATCATGACCCACATTGGTGATGGCACAACCGTGGGTTTCGCTAAAGGTAAAGCCAATATCATCACTAAAGTGGGGGAAGGTACAGGGATTAACGCCGTCTGGGGTGAGGCTAATATCTTGACTCATGTTGGTGATGGCGACCGTTACAATTTCGCGAAAGGTAAAGCGAATATCATTACCAAAGTGGGCGGAATGCGAGAAGTCACGGTAGTTCAGGGCGATGCTAACATTATCACCCACGTTGGTAACGGTGATGATTACACGGGAGCCTGGGGCAAAGCTAATGTGATTACTAAGGTAGGCGATGGGAATAATGTGGTACTTGCTAAAGCTGATGACAACATTGTGACTCAAGTCGGTAACGGTGACAGCTTTAATGCCTTGTGGAGTAAAGGCAATATCGTCACCAAAGTCGGTGATGGTATGCAGGTTACCGCAGCCAAGGGTAAAGCCAATATCACCACTACGGTGGGGAATGGTTTAAGCGTGACGGCGGCGCATGGCGACTTGAATGTGAATACCAAAGTAGGTGACGGAGTTTCGGTCAACGCGGTGTGGGGTGAATATAACGTCAATACCAAAGTTGGAAATGGTCTCAATGTTGCGATCATGAAAGGCAAAGGTAATGCCAATATTCATATTGGCGATGGCCTGGGGATCAATGCCTCTTATGCCCGCAATAATGTGGCGATTAAGGTGGGTAATGGTGATTTCTACAGTCTTTCTATTGCAGAGAGCAACACACAAAGTAGTCATCTCTCTTCTCTGTTTGAGAATATTAAACAAACTGTGTTCAATGTAGAGGGAAGCCAGGCGATTAATTATCTGATTCGTGGTGATGAGGCAAATACTTCTGGCGTCAATAAAGGTAGAGGGGCGATTAATTTAACCGAAGTTTCCGCCATTGATGGCTTCCAGATGGATAAAATTGATGAAGTGAGTTCGGATCTGGCGAACAACTTGAGTGGTGCAATAACCCCGGTAGAAACGCCTGATATTAACGTTATTCAGAATGACTTGCAGATTGGAGATAATGTTGGTTCAGCTCAGGATCAGGCATCACCACACGCTGATGCGGTTGTCAGACATGCGAAGCAGAATAAAGCCGCGCAAAATGCGTTAAGCGATAAAGAAAAAGCGGAGATGAATCGTCAGCGTCTGGAACAAGAGAAAGATAAACAGCTTAAAACGATTTCAAAATCACAAGGCCAACTAGAATCAACCAATCAGGCTGCGCTGAATACCAATGGTCAAGTGCAACGTGATGCAATAAGTGAAGAGTCTAGGGGAGTCACGGAAGAACTATTCTCCCTGACTCAAGGTATGGGGGCGCTTAATAACTATGGAAATTATGATGGTAAATCAGGTGATGAGTGGCGTAATCGGTTTGCTGGTGGATATCTGGATAATATCCAGAATAAATTAAATGATGCCAAACTTACTGCACAGAAAAAATTAGCTGATGCACAGCAGCACTTTATTGATAAACGAGAAACAGTAATAACAGCCATTAAGAAATCAGAAGTAGGTTTCACGAAAAGCGCTGAGAATCTAGATAATGCAGACGACGATATTGCAGACGCTGAGAAAAAAGCGGAGCAGAGAAAAGAAGAGGCATTATTACAGAAACAACGAGCCGATAAAGCGGTGAGTGACGCCAATGCTGCGTATGAAAAAGCGAAACAGCGTGGTGAAAGTGATAGTACAGCGGCGCAAAATAAAGCGGCTCAGGCGCAGAAGAATGCAAAAAGCGTGAAACAGGCTGATAATGCTAAACCGGATCGCACTGGGGCAGCGGGCAGCGGTTTGTCTGGAAACGCTTATACACCGATTGAGGTGGAGAAATCGAAGAGTCATATCGATCCTGCATCAAAAGCTGAACCTGACGGTTGGCTCAGTGAAGATCTGGCACTAACAGTAGAAGATTTGGCTGCTTTGAATAATGCGCAACAAGCAGTCAATCGGTTACAGCTTAATAAAGGGATGCGCTCAGAAAATACCGGTGCCTCGATCATGTCAATGTTTACCGAAACATCATCCGATGGCGCGGTGAAATCAACTTTAAATAAATCCAGAGAATTAATCAGAAAAGCGCCGACGATTTCAGGTATTGATCTGCAAGGATTAGGGGGAAATAACCCTAGATCTCATTCTTCTGTACTTAAAAAATTAGAACTTATCTTACTGAAGAAGAATGATAAGCGGTTTATTGATTCGACTAAAAGACGTCTTGGTTCGATAAATACCGATTTGCCTAGTAAGGCGCTGGTGGCCGTGCGTGAGGCTTTTAACCGTACCGTCGAGCAGCCCGATGAACAGCATGTATTGCAGCTTGAACAAACATTGGCGCATTGGCAGCAGCATGATCCCAAGGAATTCACTCAACGTAGCAAGCTGGTGAAAAGCTTACGTTTTGAGATGGGTGAGCTGGTTGCTCACATTCAGGCCCAGAGAGCTGAGTCAGCCGGGATTTTGGGTATCACGGTGCCCCCTGAGCAGGTTGCGCAGTTTGGACAGCAGGTATCGTTCGATGGGATTGGCCGTGTGGTGGGCCTGAAAGGCGATATTGCACAAAGCGAAATTAATCGTCTCACTGATTTGCAAATTAAGCCATTAACCCAGACTAACTCTGTAGCAGAGCGGGAAGCACCTAAGACAGAAAACGAAAGCCTTATCGTTTTCGTCAGCCGATTACAACAGGAAGCTATCCCAGCAGGCAAGCCGCTGATTGAACGTGCCAGAAAACTTTGGCTTACCGGGCAAGTGACAAATGAAAAAACCAAAGAATTATTTAAGGATGCTGTTGCCCAGTTGCAAACATATCCTGAATTGCACACGCTGGCTCAACAGCTATTGACTGATGCCAACAGAGAGAAGGCTACTGGACAATATATTGATAACCTGTTTGGTCGCCATTTTGATTCTGAACTGGCTTATGAACTGGTGAAAACGGCTTCACCAGAGGCGAAAAATACCGCTGAACGAACAGGTAACTTCTTGGTAGAAGATTTTGAGCGGTGGATAGGTGATCTTTATCCTGAAGGCGAGAAACGTAACGGGGCAATTGATAAAAAGATGAAATCTTTTGCCGAGGCTATTGATAAGGATTTTCGCCCTTGGTTCAGCCGGGTGCCTGAGGTGACGACATTCCTGGGCAAACCGGATTTTGACAATTTCAAAATCATGATGACTCAGGTTGATGATGGTTTCTCTGTGATTAAGGTGCCATTTCTGGCAGTAAAAATGGCGACCACACCGGGAATGGGGATGGATGTTGCTGACTGGAAGAAAAAAGGGGATTCTTTCTATCTGAACGTGATCACCAAAGCTCGTTCAACCAGTACTGAACTGACTGCCGGGCCGAATGCGGAGGATGTTAAGTACAAAGTAAAAATTACGGAAAAGCAGACCAATGATTATGGCACGGCGTTGCCCTACCAACCTGCGAATAATAAACATGACGACTTTTTGTATGGTAGAAAGGTCGCGGCAGGTCGAATCTTGACCCCCGGACGGGAAACTGCATTTGAGAGTAATGCATTGGCGCAAGGCCAGTCTGTGGTGACAGGAGCGTCTGGCTCGACCAATATCATGGTTCACCTCAATGACTATATTGCCAGCAAGCAACCCGACTTCTCAACCGGGCAGAGCTATCTCAATACGCTGGCGTTTTTGGTATTTGATGGTGGTCACTCTGTCAACGAAAGTCTGGTGGTTTATCAGGCATTACAAACAACTGATGAGGGAAAACGTAAACAGATACTGAACAGCTACACGGCTAATTATCAGGATCTGGCAGATATTGCTGGGGAATCGGGTAAGGTGTGGGTCAATCAGGCGCTGGATAACGCGTTTAAAGAAACTCAAGAGTTTTATCAGAAGTATGCGGTGGTAAAACCACAAAGCCGCCCTGCGGTGGAAGACTTAGAGGGGTTATCTGGCAAAAATAAAGGGGTAGAACCGACTATTATCGGCGATAGTCATCTGAAAAAGTCCGTTGATGGTTGGCAAACGGTGGACGTAACGCCACAGACTGATGGTCGTGAAACCCGCTTTGCTGGTCAGATTATTCTTCAGATGGAAGATGACCCGATAGCCGCCAGAGCAGCCGCTAATCTGGCGGGTAAACACCCGGATTCCAGCGTGGTTATTCAACTCGACGCCAACGGTAAATATCGTGTTGTTTATGGCGATCTGTCTAAATTATCAAATAAATTACGTTGGCAGGTTGTCGGTCATGGTCGTGATACGTCAGAGCAGAATAACATTCGTCTGAGTGGTTACAGCGCTGATGAATTGGCGACGAAACTAAATCAGTTTTATCAGGCGGCTAAGCTGGGCAAACAGGCCATCAGCAAACCCGATCACATCAGTCTGGTGGGGTGTTCACTGATGAGTGATGATAAACGGGATGGCTTTGCGCGTCGCTTTATTACTGAGTTGGATAAACAAGGTATTCGCAGTGATGTGTCAGCCCGTAGTAGCGAAGTCGCGGTTGACGCAACAGGTCGTAAATTTACCCGTGACGAAAATAACCAATGGGTTAACAACTCGCCTGATAACAAAATCGTCTTGAGCTTGAATGCGGAGAATAAACTGATAACGCATACCGAACAGGTTCGTCGTGGTATTGCTGAAAGCGATATCGACTTCTCTAAAGTCGGGTATACGGAGGCTGATTTGGTTACCAAAGGGGAAATTGCAGATAACACAGAAACTTTCATTGAGCCGCAAAAGCGTGAAAAGGTTAATTCCAACGATAACTCGCATCGTCAGCTCAGTTACTCCGGTAATATCCAAGTAGATGTAGGTGAAGGAGAGTTTACGGCGCTGAATTGGGGAACCTCGAACGTCGGCATTAAAGTGGGAACCGGTGGTTTCAAATCTCTGGCTTTCGGTGACAACAATGTGATGGTTCATATTGGTCATGGTGATAGCAAACATAGCTTTGATATAGGCGGTTATCAGGCGCTTGAAGGTGCGCAGATGTTTATCGGTAATCGTAATGTCAGCTTCAATCAAGGACGCAGTAATGACTTGATTGTGATGATGGATAAATCTATCCCAACGCCACCGCTGGTCAATCCATTTGATGGTGCTGCCCGTATTGCTGATGTATTGAAAGGTATTGCCCGTTCCGGTGACACGCAGGATTGGTTAGCGGCACAAGATCAGCAATGGACCATGGCCGGCGCGAGGAAATTTGTGCGTGATATGTCTGGTTTAGACCAAACCAGTAGCGTGGATTACAAAACGCTGCTTAATTTGGACTCGCAACATGAACGTAGCAGCCGTGGTTTGCAATATGACGCCGAATCAGCCCTGAATAAGAAATTTAATCAGTGGTTAGGTGAAAATGGCAATAGCATTGAAATGGGCAAAATGAGCCGGGCAGATAAACTCCGTCAGGCTAATCAGAAGCTGGCCTTCAACTTTGCTGTTGGCGGACGTGGCGCTGATATTCAGGTTACGACCGGCAACTGGAACTTTACGTTCGGTGACAATATTCAGTCAATTTTGGATACCAATCTGGGTTCACTGTTTGGTCTGATGACCCAGCAATACTCGGCAACGGGTATGGCGAAAACAACCTTCACCTATACCTTGCAGGATTTACCGCGTCAGCTTCAGAATAAGCTGCTTGGCCGATTATCGGAGGTGGGTGCGGATACCACCTTGGCGGATATTTTTGGTGTGGACTACACCGCGGATGGCCGTATTGTTTCCCGCACGGGCAAGCCTGTTGATGGCGAGGCTATGCTAAAAGAGATGCTGGAAGTGATAAGGGAATTTAGCGGTGATCAACTGGCAGCCTTCACCAACCCGGAGAAATTGCTGGAGAGTTTGAAGGCCGGCATCAATGCGGGAGAAGATGGGGTCAGGGCATTTGCGGAAAATCATGGTTTGAAAGAGAAAGCGCCCGATAAAAATCAGGAACAAGGCGCTGTGGTGAGCATTAACGGAAATAGCGCTCAAGCTAATAGCAACGCGGAACGTGCATTTGGCTTTAATTTGCCTAACCTGTTTGCAACGATGTTTAGCGTAAATAAGCAAGAAGAGATGAAGTCGTTAGTGGCTAACCTGAAAGAAAACTTGACAGCGGATCTGCTCAATATGAAGCAGAAAGCCTTTGATTTCCTGCGTAATAGTGGTCATTTGCAAGGGGATGGCGATATCCATGTCTCGTTGGGGAACTATAACTTCAACTGGGGCGGTGACGGTAAAGATCTTGGCGCTTATCTGGGTGATAACAACAACTTCTGGGGCGGGCGCGGTGATGATGTTTATTACTCACTAGGCACATCCAATATCTTTACTGGCGGTGAAGGCAATGATCTGGGCGTTCTCATGGGGCGTGAAAACTGGATGTTTGGCGGAAATGGCGATGATACCGCCGTGGTGGCCGGACGGATTAACCATGTCTTTATGGGCGAAGGCAATGACCAGACGTTTGTTTTTGGTGAAGGCGGCCTGATTGATGCGGGTAATGGACGGGATTACGTCGTGACTTCCGGTAACTATAACCGGGTGGATGCTGGGGCAGGTCAGGACTACACGGTGACCATCGGCAATAACAACCGGGTTGATTTAGGTGAAGGCAATGACTTTGCCAGAGTGTTTGGTAATGACAACCGGATTGATGGTTATTCCGGCAATGATACGATTAAGCTGATGGGCTACCATGCGATGATTAATGGCGGAGAAGGCGATGATCACTTGATAGCCGCTGCGATCTCGAAGTTCAGCCAGTTTAACGGCGGTGAGGGTCAGGATTTGTTAGTGCTGGGCGGTTATCAGAACAGCTTCCAGGGGGGAGCAGGTGTCGATAGCTTTGTGGTCGGCGCAGAAGTGATTGATAACCGGGTTAACGATATCAACGCAGAAGATATGATCTTGTTTAACGGTGTTGACTGGAAAGACTTATGGTTCCAGCGCAGTGGATATGATTTGGTGCTGTCAGTGAACCGTCATACTCAGGACAACACGGCTCAGGGGATCTTTGAATCGGTGGGTTCAGTTACCTTTAATGATTACTTTAATGGTCATCGTGCCAAATTAGTGACGCAGATGGGGGATAAAGACAAATCAGGCGAGCATGAATTTACGGCACTTTCTGACAATGCGGTTGATTCATTGATTCAGGCAATGAGTAGTTTTTCCCCGACAGTGGGCGATAATGGTTTTATTGAAAGTCTGGACAGTAAGGCGAGAGTTGCTGTTGCCGCGGCATGGACCGATGTCACTATTGGTAAGGGGAAATTTGCCTAATTAGCTCGCTGTAAATCAGTAGAATAATTGTCGTAGAAATAAAAATAGCTCACAGAAATGTGGGCTATTTTTTTGTGAAGTTTTAGTTGGTAATTATTTCTGAGTTTTATTTGTTAATGTGGAATTTATTATAAGAATGTAAGAAGCAATAATATTTCTGATTGTTTTAATGAATTGTTTATTTCGATGGTGTATTGGGATTTTTTTGGTGGATATATGTAATGCTATTATTTTTGAGGTGGTGTCGGTTTATTTTGCTATACCCGTCATCTTTCAAGTTGCTTCTTTGTTGGCTGCACTCACTCACCCCGGTCACATAGTTCTCTATGCTCCCGGGGATTCGCTCCCTTGCCGCCGCGATGCATCTTGAAATCCATAGGGTATATACTTTCTTTAATAATATAATGATTAAAATATATTCATTGCTTGTTTTTATATTAATGTTATCTTTGTGTTTGAATGTTTCTATGTAAATAAGTTTTTAGTAAATGAAATCTATTATTTTTTTGTAAGGGGAATAAATGAGTAATAAGAATGATTTTAAAGCATTTTCTATTGGTAATAACGCTAATGTAGTCAGTCAAGAAAGATACGAAGAAAGTCAGAATTTACAAACTGGGTTTCCTCCAGAAGGTATTACTACTCATATGTTAAATAAGGCATTACGACAATCATCAACAATAGCCTCTGTCGTGGCTAATTTTATGTCCACGCAGTGTGGAAAGGATGTTTTGGATAATGGTGATTTGACAACACTTAATAAGACTTTTGCTGATTCATTAGAGTGTCACGCGAACAAAAAATTCCCCGGTAGTTTATCTCATAATGGTTATCAACAACTGCCGGGCGGATTAATACTTCAATGGGGAAGACATAATTTTACTCCATTAGCGATAAACAAAGTTATTTTACCAACACCGTTTAAGCATGGTTGTCTGAAGGTTTTTATGTCACCTGTTGGTGATTGGATATTTCCGATGTCAGCAGCACCTAACGGGACATTGAATACTTTTAACTCTTGGGTTGCCGCGCGAACGATTAATGCTTATGGAAGTGAAATCAGGTTATCTGTTAATGATACTTATGTATATGGAGATTATTTCGCAATCGGTTATTAATTAATAATTGAAAAATAAAAATAAGCCGAATTTATTTCGGCTTTATTTGTTTTATTTTAAAATATATTATGTGAATTGATTTTGGCTATATTACAGTGACAGAAAGTAGATAAAATGGTCTCCGATATGTTTTCAGTGGAATGATAAGTAAATATACCCGTCATCTTTCAAGTTGCCTCTTTGTTGGCTGCAATCACTCACCCCGGTCACATCGTTATCTATGCTCCCGGGGATTCGCTCCCTTGCCGTCGCGATCCATCTTGAAATCCATAGGGTATATATCTGGAAAATAGGTAAAACAAATCGTTATAATTGTCCCTGATGTAATCAAATGAGATACCGCAGTGACTGAAAAATATAGTGATGAATATTGGATGCAGCAGGCCATCGAACGAGCAATAAAGGCGTGGGAGCAGGGGGAAATACCTGTTGGTGCTCTATTGGTTGCTGATAATAAAATCATCTCGGAAGGTTGGAATCAGTCTATTATCGCGCATGATCCTACCGCTCATGCTGAAATTATTGCGTTACGCAAAGGGGGAGAGCAGTTACAAAATTATCGTTTGATAAATACCACCTTATACGTCACGCTTGAGCCTTGCACTATGTGCGCTGGCGCTATAATACATAGCCGAATACAGCGGCTGGTTTATGGCGCCAGTGATATGAAAACTGGCGCCGTAGGTTCTTTGGTTGATATATTGCGCCATCCTGGCATGAATCATCAAATTGATATTACCAGTGGCGTGCTTGCTGAGGAATGTTCGACGATGTTGAGTGCTTTTTTCAAACAACGTCGGCTGCAACATAAAGTATTAAAAGCCGCCAGAAAACAGCAGGAAGAAAATCAATAGATATACCCTATGGATTCACTCTTTTAGTACCCATATATGGTACTCGCCGTTTATCATCTCTGCGCCTTCTAGGATTTTTTCAAAGCCTGGGAACTTGTTATTCCATTCACCGAGTTGGCGAATATATTGTAACCGGGGCGCATGTTCATCACCAAAACGTTCTCCCGGTAGGATTATTGGTATACCTGGTGGATAAGGAATGACACTCACAGCAGATATGCGCCCTGCCAGTTTATTAAGTGGTATATGTTCAGTGCGGCCTCCCATATGATCAAGGTGTGCTTGTCGGGGGAGTTTCACTATCTCAGGTAATTGGCTAAATGATTTCTTTTGCTCAATATCTATTTCATATTCTTTTATATACCCGAATATTTTATCCGAAATATCTTTGAGCCCCATATTTTCATAATATTCAGGGTATTGCTTCGCGAGTTTTGGCAAACATTGTTTAAGTGAAGTATTAGCGTCATAGTGTTTCTTGAAATTCAACAATACATTGATCAATGTTCCCCATTTACCTTTGGTGACGCCAATAGAAAACAGGCAAAGAACGATAAAATCGGTGGTACGTGCCGGCACAATATCATGCTGACTGAGATAAGCGGAAAGAATTTCGGCTGGAATGCCATTTTCCAGCAATTCATCATTATCATTCATTCCTGGGCATAAAATACCGACTTTTGTTGGATCTAGCAGGCACCATTCTTCTGATAGATTGGTAAATCCATGCCATTTGTCTCCCTCTTTTAATACCCAACAGGCAGGATCCGTTGCCAATTGTTCTCTGTTTGCTTCATGGAAAGGAATTAATTTACCGCTATCCGCGCTGATAATCTCTCTGGCATTCCAGGGTAAGAAGAACCAATCATCTTTTTGTTTAAATTGATGATGGGTTTTTGCTAATGTCAGACGAAAGTCTACGGCTTCATTAATCGCGTTTTGTATTAGTCTTTGCCCCTGTGGGCCATCCATCATGGCCGCTGCAATTTCATTAGTGGCGATAAGCGAATATAGCGGTGAAGTTGTGGAGTGCATCATATAAGACTCGTTGAAACGGGAATGTTCAACGGGTTTTTTACCATTGCGGATATGGATATAGGATGATTGTGATAGCGCTGCCAACATCTTATGCGTGGATTGAGTGGCAAATATTGTTGGGCCATTATTGTCAAAATCATTTGGGTCATCACGCATTGAGTAACGATGTTTATACATAGGATTAAAACGCGCATAAGCAAACCAGGCCTCATCAAAATGAATTTGATCAACACTTTTTGCTAGTAAATCTTGTGCTTGTTCTGCGTGATAACATATTCCATCATAAGTACAGTTGGTGATGACCGCATAAACAGGCTTATTGTCTATCGCGATCGCTTTTAATGGGTGTTGATCAATGAGTTGTTGGATATATTCTGGTTGAAATTGATCTCTGGGAATGGGGCCAATAATACCATAGCGATTGCGTTGAGGAATAAGATATACGGGCAAAGCTCCAGTCATGATTAAACCTTGTCCAATAGATTTATGGCAATTGCGATCGCATATAACAATCTCTTTCTCACCAATAATGGCACCCATGATAATACGGTTAGAACCCGAAGTGCCGTTAAGAACGCAATAGCTTTGATGGGCACCAAAAATCGTTGCGGCATATTCTTCTGATTCTTTAATAGCACCTGTATGATCTAGCAGTGAGCCAAGTATTTTTCTTTCTATGCCAATATCACTTCGGAATAAATTTTCCCCAAAGAAATTAATTAATTCTCTTCCTGCCGCTGTCTTAGTCAGTGCAACACCACCTTGATGCCCAGGAGCAGTCCAGGAATATTCTGGTGATTCTTGGGTGTATTGCAGTAATGCACGAGTGAAAGGCGGTAATAATTGAGCATAGTATTTCTTAATTAGCGAACTGGCGCGAGAGGCGATAAATCCAGCCGTGTCTTCAAGCATCCAGACGAATTCATCTGCCAATCCCATGACTTCAAGTGTCAGTGTGTCGATGCTGGAATATTCCGCGGTCAACAATACCGGAATGGTTGTATTGTGTCTGCGTATTTCTTTCAGTAATTCTAAGACTTGTTTATGAGATTCATAGTTATTATCTCCTGAAGTCCAATCAACAAAAATACAGCATAGTGAGGAGTCAGAAGAAACGGTAGCTATACCATCTTGGAATGTAGCAGCCAGGATAACAGCGAAATTGTTCTTTTTTAATGCTTCTATTAACTCTGTAAAGGCACGACCATTCGCCGTCGTCGGACTAAATACATGGCTGCTGACGACCATAATTTTGTTTTGTTCGTTAATGTCTAAATTAATCATGATTTATCCTTTGAGAGAGATAGTGTCCTGACGAATTTAGTATGGTTAGCTGAATTAGTTGTCAAACATAATATAACTGAGGATATATAATGGCTGTAATTGACTCCTTAGGGCCTTATATTTGTTTACTTTTATTTTGGTTGGTTTTCTTGGGGAATTAATTTTTTCCGGTTTTCTTTGGCCTGTAAATATCCGACTAAACTAAGCTGATAACGGCGAATATTTTCAATATAGCGATAAGCTTCATGTCCACGGGCATAGCCATAGGTGGTATTTGTATAATATTTTTTCTGGCTTAATAGTGGAATCCGTTTTTTGACATCAAGCCAGCTATCGGGATTTCCTTTCTGTGATGCCGTCAGTTTGCGGGCATCTAACATATGTCCATAACCCATATTGTAAGCTGCCAGTGCAAACCAGATGCGTTCATCTTTAGGAATATTTTCAGGTAGTCGTTTCATTAAATTTTGCAGATAGATCGCCCCTCCCTTAATACTCTCCTCCGGATCAAGGCGATCAACGACGCCTAACCCTTTAGCCGTCTGACTGGTTAACATCATCAGGCCACGTACACCCGTGGGTGAGGTTGCCTGTGGGTCCCAATGAGACTCTTGCCAGGCAATGGCAGCGAGTAGTTGCCAACTGATATCACCGGAATATTTTTCAAATAGTGGCCGATAGGTAGGCAGAATATTATCGATGGCACTTAGAAAAGAGAGTGTATCGAAATAATCAAATGAGTGGACGTGACCAAAGTATTTCTCCTCCAATCGCGGCATGACATTTTTTTCCGTTAGCTGGCTGAAAAAATCCAGCATGGCAGCGTAAAGGCTGTAGTCGTCAATGCGTTTTAAATACCATGTCAGCGGGTTATCTTCACTCACATCAAAAGCGACGGCCAAATTAGGGTGAGTACGTTGTTGCAACGCGACGTTAATCGAGTCACCTAACGTATAATCCAGTTTACCTTCCGATACCTGTTCCAGT
This sequence comes from Photorhabdus bodei, assembly GCF_003287735.1. Taxonomy (GTDB): domain Bacteria; phylum Pseudomonadota; class Gammaproteobacteria; order Enterobacterales; family Enterobacteriaceae; genus Photorhabdus; species Photorhabdus kayaii. The sequence goes on from NZ_NSCM01000006.1 coordinate 21,196, forward strand.
AGTTCGCGAGTGTTATATTGCTGTGTCTCCTTCCATTCGAGCTCAGGGAAGGAACTCGCTTTCATTTCTTTCAATGTGCTGACATGAGCAGAACCAGAAGCGACCAGTAGTTTACCTTTTAAGTCTTTAAAAGAGCGGGGGCGTGGAGTTCCTTTGCGATAAATCAGTTGTTGGGATACAGAATAGTAGGCCGGACCTGTGCGGGTTTGATCCAGCCTTTCTTGATGATAAGTCAGGCCGGCGGCCAGAAAATCAGCTTCACCCTTTTCCAGGTCATCAAATAACTGATTGATATTTGTTCTAAATTTGATTTCTAATTTGACGCCAAGGTAATTAGCAAAGCGTTGTACCAGCTCGTAATCAAATCCATTTGGTTCTTTCTTACCGGTAAGATGGATCAGAGGTGAGCTAATGGTGCTGATCCGTAGCTCTCCTCTGGTAATGATCCTGTTAATCTGCTCCTGCTGTTTATTCGGCCAACTGATGTTCAGACTAATGATGGCGGCAGAAAAAAGAGCGATAACAATGATAACGAAATAATTTATTTTTATATTATTCAAATGGTTATCTCTGTATAACGCAGTGTGGTGCTATGTGGAAACGCGCTATATTGTTATGGTTAAATTTCCAGTGATTGAGCATTTTGCGGAACAAAAACGGGCTGTGCAACCTAATTGATACTATTTGCATGATTTGGCGATAGGATAATTGGCTGTAATAATCGTCACGCAAACGGTTTCGTCATGGGTTACAATCCTCTATAATGGCCTCATTTCCCCTTAGGCATCTATTAAGCTTTGCTTCTAAGATGAGAGAATTGATTACTATGAAAATTCTACGTGGTTCACCTGCTTTATCTGCATTTCGTATCACTAAACTCCTTTCTGTGTGCCAAGAACAGCAACTTCCGGTCAATGATATTTATGCGGAATATGTTCATTTTGCAGAGATTAATGCATCTTTGAGTGATGTTGATTCAGCAAAGTTACAACAATTACTAAAATATGGACCTTCGCTGGCTGAACATGAACCCCAAGGTACATTGCTGTTAGTCACACCCCGCCCGGGAACGATTTCCCCTTGGTCTTCCAAAGCAACCGATATTGCTCACAATTGTGGCCTGTCCCAGGTTGTGCGTCTGGAGCGTGGCCTGGCTTATTATATCCAGAGCGATGAAATGAGTGGTGCGCAGTGGCAAATATTGTCATCACTGCTGCATGATCGGATGATGGAAACGGTCTTTACTCAATTGGAACAGGCGGAGAAATTATTTTCTCGTCAGCAACCCGTTCCGTTAAAACGCATTGATATTCTGCAAGCAGGACGCAGTGCGTTAGAAACTGCCAATATTGAACTTGGATTGGCGTTGGCCCCGGATGAAATTGATTATCTGATGGATGCTTTCCAGAAATTAGGGCGCAATCCAACAGATGTTGAACTTTATATGTTTGCTCAGGCTAACTCAGAACATTGCCGTCATAAAATCTTTAATGCTGATTGGGTTATTGATGGTCAGACGCAGCCAAAATCGCTGTTCAAAATGATTAAAAACACCTATGAGCAGACTCCTGATTATGTCCTGTCAGCCTATAAAGATAATGCCGCTGTGATGGAGGGATCTTCTGTTGGCCGTTTCTTTGCCCGTGCGGAAAATGGTTCATATGATTACCATCAGGAGCAGGCTCATATTCTGATGAAAGTGGAAACGCATAATCACCCGACAGCAATTTCTCCTTGGCCGGGCGCATCGACAGGTTCGGGTGGTGAAATCCGCGACGAAGGGGCGACCGGTCGTGGGGCTAAGCCAAAAGCGGGTCTGGTGGGATTTTCGGTATCCAATTTGCGGATACCGGGTTTTGAACAGCCGTGGGAAGAGGATTTCGGTAAACCGGAGCGTATCGTTAGTGCTCTGGATATCATGATGGAAGGCCCTTTAGGGGGGGCGGCATTTAATAATGAATTTGGTCGTCCGGCGTTGTTGGGTTATTTCCGTACCTATGAAGAAAAAGTCAACAGTCATAACGGCAGCGAATTACGTGGTTATCACAAGCCGATCATGCTGGCAGGCGGGATCGGTAATATCCGAGATGAACATGTCAAAAAGGGTGAAATTTCTGTTGGCGCAAAACTGATTGTGCTTGGTGGTCCGTCCATGAACATTGGTTTAGGTGGAGGGGCCGCATCTTCTATGGCATCGGGGCAATCCGATGCTGATCTGGATTTTGCTTCGGTACAACGCGATAACCCGGAAATGGAGCGCCGTTGTCAGGAGGTGATCGATCGCTGTTGGCAGTTAGGCGAAGACAACCCGATTCTGTTTATTCATGATGTGGGTGCTGGTGGGCTTTCCAATGCGATGCCTGAGTTAGTCAGTGATGGTGGTCGCGGTGGACGATTTGAGTTACGCAGAATTCTTAATGATGAGCCGGGAATGAGCCCGCTGGAAGTCTGGTGTAACGAATCACAAGAGCGTTACGTACTGGCTGTTGCGCCGGAACGACTTCCGCTGTTTGAGGAGATTTGTCGACGAGAGCGTGCACCTTACGCCATTATCGGTGAGGCAACAGAGGAACGTCATTTACTGCTTAATGATGAACACTTTGATAATCAGCCAATCGATATGCCTTTGGATGTACTGCTAGGTAAAACGCCAAAAATGTTGCGTAATGTCAGTACATTAAAAGCGAGGGGTGAAAGCCTTGAGCGTCGGGATATCGATCTGACAGAAGCCGTTAAACGCATTATGCATTTGCCGGCTGTGGCAGAAAAAACCTTCCTGATCACGATAGGCGATCGCTCTGTCACTGGCATGGTTGCTCGTGATCAAATGGTGGGTCCGTGGCAGATCCCAGTTGCGGACTGCGCTGTTACCACCGCCAGCCTTGATAGCTACTATGGCGAAGCGATGTCTATGGGGGAACGTGCGCCGGTCGCTTTGTTGGATTTTGCTGCTTCTGCCCGTATGGCTGTCGGTGAAGCTTTGACCAATATCGCTTCTGCTTATGTTCAGGATTTAAAGCGCATTAAACTTTCAGCGAACTGGATGTCCGCTGCGGGTCATCCTGGCGAGGATGCCGGTTTGTATGCGGCGGTTAAAGCGGTGGGTGAGGAGTTGTGCCCTGTGCTAGGGCTGACAATTCCGGTGGGTAAAGATTCCATGTCGATGAAAACCCGCTGGCATGAACAAGGTGAAGAGCGTGAGATGACGGCGCCTTTGTCACTGGTGATTACCGCTTTTGCCAGAGTGGAAGATGTTCGCTGTACAGTCACTCCTGAGCTTTCCACCGATGAAGATAATGCATTGTTATTAATCGATCTGGGGCAAGGAAAGAACACGCTGGGCGGTACCGCATTGGCACAAGTTTACCGTCAACTGGGTAATAAACCCGCGGATGTACGTAGTGCTGAACAATTGGCGGGTTTCTTCAATGCGATTCAGCAACTGGTTTCGGAACAAAAATTACTGGCTTATCATGACCGCTCCGATGGTGGTTTACTGGTCACGTTGGCTGAAATGGCTTTTGCCGGCCATTGTGGCATTGAAGCTGATATCAGTGTGTTTGATGAAGATATTCTGGCGGCGCTCTTTACAGAAGAGTTGGGCGCTGTGGTTCAGATTCGAGCATCGGATAGAGGGTTAGTTGAAAGCGTTTTGGCAGAACATGGTCTGGCCGATTGCGTGCATTATCTGGGTAAAGCCAAAGCAGGTAATGATTTTGTTATCTTTAGTGGCAACACTGAAGTCTATCGCCAGAATCGCAGTACCTTGCGCTTATGGTGGGCAGAAACCACATGGCAAATGCAGCGTCTGCGCGATAACCCGGCGTGTGCAGATCAGGAACATCAGGCTAAACAGGATAATCAGGACCCTGGACTGAATGTAAAACTGACTTTTGATGTTTCAGAAGATATTGCAGCGCCTTACATTTTGCAGCAGGTAAGGCCGAAGGTGGCTGTACTGCGTGAACAGGGCGTTAACTCCCATGTTGAAATGGCTGCGGCGTTCCACCGAGCTGGTTTCGAGGCGATTGATGTTCATATGAGTGATTTGTTGTCTGGACGTATTGGATTGAGTCAATTCCAGACACTGGTTGCCTGTGGTGGCTTCTCGTATGGTGACGTGTTGGGGGCGGGTGAAGGTTGGGCGAAATCAATACTGTTCAATGAGCGTGTTCGTGATGAATTTGCTGCTTTCTTTGCACAGCCTGATACATTGGCGTTGGGTGTTTGTAATGGTTGCCAGATGATGTCTAACTTGCGGGAGTTGATCCCGGGTGCAGAACATTGGCCGCGTTTTGTACGTAACCGTTCAGAGCGCTTTGAAGCACGATTCAGTTTGGTGGAAGTGGCTGACAGCCCGTCACTGTTCTTGCAAGATATGGTCGATTCTCGTATGCCGATTGCGGTTTCTCATGGGGAAGGGCAAGTGGAATTCCGAGATAGACAGCATCTTGAGATGCTTGAAAGCAGCCGGTTAGTGGCGCTGCGTTATGTGAATAACTATGGTCAGGTTACGGAAAACTATCCGGCTAACCCAAATGGTTCAGTGAATGGCATTACCGCAGTTACCAGCCTTGATGGCCGGGCAACTGTGATGATGCCTCATCCAGAAAGGGTATCCCGCACGGTGAATAATTCGTGGCATCCAGAGGAGTGGAGCGAAGATGGCCCGTGGATGCGAATTTTCCGTAATGCTCGTAAGCAGTTAGGATAAGTACCGCGGTGTAAGTAAATTGTGTCAGCCGGTTTTTTCCGGCTGATAGCGTTCATTGGCTTCATTGTGATTCTTTGTTTCGTAACTGACGTGAGATCACAGTTGAAGCCATTTTTTTATTTGTTTTTTCGAGAATGTCTGCATTTCGCACATGACGCGTTCCGATTCCACTGCATCCAAAATAGATTCGGCGCAGGCAGGGCAGAGGTCGCCTGTTACCGCAGAAATGATTATGGTTTCGCCCTTGTAAGTATAGGGCAGATCGCGGGTGTCATGGATAAGTTCCGCTGCACCGCAAACAGGGCATTTCATGTTCATAGCTCCTATTCATAACTCTTTGAAGGACACGATCAGCACGTCATCAATATTTTAGACTTATATACCCGTCATCTTTCAAGTTGCCTCTTTGTTGGCTGCACTCGCTCACCCCGGTCACATAGTTATCTATGCTCCCGGGGATTCACTCCCTTGCCGTCGCGATGCATCTTGAAATCCATAGGGTATATATTTGTGTTATTTTCTCTGAATTAATAAACTTCGTAGTTTTGGCCGGTTTGAGCGCCATCGACACTTTTTCTAAAAGCAAGTGCTACACGGCTAGCAGGAACAGCGTTAAATCCTGGGAAAAATTCACCATATTTATCCAATGATTCCTGTAAGACATTAGGGCTAACGCTATTTATGCGAATTCCTCTTGGCATTTCGATTGCTGCACATTTTACAAATGCCTTAACACCACCATTTGCCATCGCTGCTGATGCTCCTTGTAGGATAGGGTCGTCCATTATAATTCCAGTTGTTAAAGTAAAACTTCCGCCATCGTTAATATAGTCCATACCTAACAGTACTAAGTTAATTTGGCCTTTAAGTTTACTGTTTATTCCTATTTCGTTTAACTCTGGAGTTAATTCTGAAATTGATCCAAAATGTGCGCTACCTGTTGCACTGACTACAGCATCAACTTTGCCAATTCTCTCATACATACTCTTAATACTATCAACGGAAGTGATATCAACTACAACATCTAAGCCATTCCTTCCGGCACGAATGACTTCGTGATTTTTTTCTAATTCTTCCGAGATTGCTTTTCCTATTGTACCGCTTGTTCCAATAACAATTACTCTCATGTCTATTACCCTTTTCTATATTAATGAAATTTTTGTGACTACATCGTTGCATGATGAATATTACTTTTAACTCGATTATGCTGAACTGATACGAAAAAGGGTGAGCAGAAATTGCATACCATTTTGTCAGTCATTGTTGATCAAATTCCGTAGGTTATTTCGAAGTTCATTAGAGGATATAACTCGTCCAGATTTTATATCTTTTTCAGCCAAAGAGAGTAGGTATAACAAAGCTATTTGTTCTCGCTGCATCTCAAATTGAGTCGGATCTTGAACCGCATATAGCGGTTCCCTGTTTTGGGTTTGGTGCATAATTTTCTCCCGAATAGAGACTTTTTACTTCTATCTACGATGGTACATCATTTGCTGATAAAGGCCATATATGGGGTAAATATGGACTATTACTGATTCAGATGTGAGAGTTTTATATCAGCAAATTCCTAGGCGTTTAGATGCCGAATTGCTCCATTGTCTCAATTACCCGACAAACATGCGTTATAGATGTCTCAAAAAGGAGACATTTAATTATTTGATTTTAATCTATTTTTATTTGCATGATTTTGAGTGTCTTTAATTGGCGACAGAAAATAAATTTTGCTCATATCGGAAAAGAAGCTGTTTAGTTGCTGAAACGTAACATTTAATTTTTTCTAAAGTAAAAACAGTTGGTTATGATTATTTTTTTAATGTTGGCATGGGATCTGCATTAAGCTGGCACAGTTGCTCATTCAACTTCTTATGTCGGCCCACATTTAGGTGGAGAGATGCCACATAAACCATCGAATGATGCCAGAGTAAGGTGCCTACCGTCCAACTCAGTGATATCGCTTTCGGGCCTTATCAAACATCGGGCGACACGTGGAGTGAGGCACCAACCTATGTCTGACTGTTGTAGATAAACAGCGGGCATGCGTTATCCTCACTGGCGGGATAGTAGCGAAAACTATTATCCCGCCGTCATCGCTCAGGTGTTTACCTGCTCCTTTGTACTGTTTGCGTCTTACACTGATTTTCAGTCACAGTAGAATTTATCAGCCGATGGGTTTTTCTATCCGCCCTTTGTCGGTTAGCATTGGTGTACTGACAGGTTACGAGATGATTTCCTTGAAAAAATGGCGTTTATTTCCGCGCTCATTGCGCCAATTAGTTGTCATGGCCTTCTGGCTGGTGTTATTGCCGTTGTTGGTTCTGGCTTATCAGGCTTACCAGAGTCTTGATCAACTCAGTGAGCAAGCGGCTGATATAAATCGTACCACGCTAGCGGATGCTCGCCGCAGTGAGGCTATGACAGGTATTGCGTTGGAGATGGAGCGCAGTTATCGCCAATATTGTGTGTTAGGGGATAAGACGCTGGAAAACCTCTACCAAAGGCAGTATCAGCAATACTTTAAGATGCTGAAAGATCAGATGGCGATACTTGATGATCAACAGCATATTAAGACGCTTAACAGCTTATTATCGCAATTGACAAAAATCAGTTGCTTCAATAGCGAACCTACCCAACCTGCCGCTCAATTACTTGAGCAATTCTCCAATGCTAATAGTCAAATGGTACAGGCTACCCGTGATATTATTTTCAGCCGGGGAGAACAGCTACAGAGAGATATTGCTGAAAAAGGACAATTTTTTGGCTGGCAGAGTCTTATTTTATTTCTACTGAGTGCGTTATTGGTCGCGTTATTTACTCGCATGATTATCGGGCCGGTTAAAGGGATTGAACGCATGATTAACCGATTGGGAGAAGGGCAATCATTAGGCGTTCGCATAGATTCTTTTCAGGGGCCGCGAGAACTCCGCTCTTTGGCGCAGCGGATTATCTGGCTCAGTGAACGCTTGGCTTGGTTGGAATCACAGCGCCATGAGTTTTTACGTCATATTTCTCATGAACTGAAAACACCGCTGGCAAGTATGCGGGAAGGGACAGAATTACTGGCTGATGAAGTGGCAGGGCCGTTAACGGCTGATCAGCAAGAAGTGGTTGCTATTCTTGATAACAGTAGTAAACATTTACAGCAATTGATCGAGCAATTACTGGATTATAACCGTAAATTGGCAGATGGCCCGACGGAGCAACAACAGGTTTCTCTGCGGGAAATTGTTAATGAGGTAGTTTTATCACACAGTTTACCCGCAAGATCGAAAAATATTCAGACGGAAATCCAGCTTGATGCTGATATTTTATGGGCAGAGCCTACACTATTAATGCGGGTTATTGATAATCTCTACTCTAATGCGGTGCACTATGGTGCCGAATCCGGTAACATCTGGGTTTCAAGTCGTCAGATTGGCAAATATGTTCAAATTAATGTTGCTAATACAGGTACGCCAATCCCTGAATCAGAACGCAGTATGATTTTTGAACCGTTCTATCAGGGAACGCTCCAGCGTAAAGGTGCAGTGAAAGGCAGTGGTCTTGGGCTAAGTATTGCGCAGGATTGTATTAAGCGTATGGAGGGCGAACTGATATTGATTCAGAGCGAATTTGCTGACGTATGTTTTCGTATTAAATTGCCATTAGCTGCTGAGAATGAATAAATAATGCATAACTGGTCTACTTACCGTTTTGTACGAAAGACGGATCGGCAGAATATTGCAGTACAACTTGGGAAAAACGTATTGGTTGCCAGATTGTTATTACCACGAGTTTCAGTTTGGGGTTTTAGCATGATTCTGCTGATCTTCGTTGTTTTTTTATTGGCGGGTTGCGTTAAAAATCCGGTTAATAATAATTTAGCGACAGTGACTCAAATGGTAATACCAGAGCAACGGGTAACGGATTACCGTATTGCCGAGTGTGAGTTAATGTGGGATTTAGAGACGCCGCCATCGATTGAGAATGCGCTTTACTGGCTGCGACTGATGGATTGTTCAGATCGCCTGACATCAGCGAAAGCACGTAATATGGCGAAATACACGCTTCCGGTTACTTGGGATATGGCTTTTAAACAAAGTATCTTACTTAACAGTGCCGGGCCTACATTGTCTGAGCGTCGGAAGATGATTGAAAACTTCAACAAATACAGGTTGAAATTCCCAGATCCGTTGCGACCGTTATTACAGTTATGGCGTGAGCAGCAGGTTCAGCAAATTGCAGTGGCTGAGGAGCGGGCAAAATTCCAAAAATTACAGGCAGATACGGATAATAAACTTGATCGTCTGCGTGAAAGTCGTGCACGGTTGGAATTTGAGCTACAGCAAACTTCTCGTAAACTGGAAAATCTGACAGATATTGAACGTCAGCTCTCTTCCCGTAAACAAAATCAGGGGAGTGCTGGCTCAGGCAATTTGGATAAACATGTTGAAACGCCAGAGACGACGGCATTACCTAACAAAAATAGTACGCCAAACAGTACCTCTGAATCAGATAAAGGAGCAGCACCATGACAGCGCGTAAACCAGCCCATCTTCTTCTGGTTGATGATGATCCTGGTTTGTTGAAATTGTTGGGAATGCGTCTTACCAGTGAAGGCTTTCGTGTCACAACCGCAGAAAGTGGCGGTGAAGCGTTGAGATTGTTAACTAAAGAAAAAATCGATTTGGTGATCAGTGACCTGCGTATGGATGAAATGGATGGTATGGCACTGTTCGCTGAAATCCAGAAGCAACAACCGGGTATGCCAGTTATCATTCTGACGGCTCATGGCTCAATTCCAGAGGCAGTAGCGGCCACTCAACAGGGTGTCTTTAGTTTTCTGACTAAACCAGTTGATCGGGATGCGCTTTATAAAGCGATTGATGGCGCATTGGCGTTATCCACGCCTGCCAGTGATGAACAGTGGCGGGAGCAGATAGTTACCCGCAGTCCTGCTATGTTGCGCTTGTTGGAGCAGGCGCGAATGGTTGCCCAATCTGATGTCAGTGTACTGATAAACGGTCAGAGTGGTACGGGGAAGGAAGTGCTAGCCCAGGCAATTCACCGCGCCAGTCCACGGGCGAAAAAGCCATTTATCGCGATTAACTGTGGTGCTTTGCCGGAACAACTCCTTGAGTCAGAACTGTTTGGTCATGCTAAAGGCGCATTTACCGGTGCGGTCAGCAGCCGTGAAGGGTTATTCCTTGCTGCACAGGAGGGAACCCTGTTTCTTGATGAAATCGGTGATATGCCACTGGCTTTGCAGGTTAAATTATTGCGCGTATTGCAGGAACGTAAAATACGCCCGCTCGGAAGTAACCGTGATCTGGATATTGATGTACGGATTATCTCAGCGACTCACCGTGATTTACCGAAGGCTATGGCAAAAAATGAGTTTCGCGAGGATCTCTATTACCGCCTAAATGTGGTGAACTTGAAAATTCCAGCTTTGAATGGCCGGGTTGAAGATATTCCTTTATTGGCGAATCATCTGTTGCGTGAATCAGCGAAGCGTCATAAACCTTTTGTCCGTAGTTTTTCAGTTGATGCGATGAAATGCCTGATGGCGGCAAGTTGGCCTGGCAATGTGCGTCAGCTTGTTAATGTGATCGAACAGTGTGTTGCGCTGACTACTGCGCCGGTTATTAGTGAAGCCTTGGTTATGCAGGCCCTGGAAGGGGAAAATACAGCGTTACCCACTTTTGTAGAAGCCAGAAATCAGTTTGAACTGAATTATCTGCGTAAATTACTGCAAATGACCAAAGGTAATGTGACTCATGCGGCGCGTATGGCGGGGCGTAACCGGACTGAATTCTACAAATTACTGGCGCGCCATGAATTGGATGCGAATGATTTTAAAGAATAACTTTTCTGCTGCTCAGGAAGTTTTTACACTGGCATAAAAATTGGTGGCTTGGGAGAGCCAAATTGTATGAGCCGTACTCTTAATATTGCCCTTGCACAGCTTAATTGGATGATTGGTGACATTGAAGGCAACTGTGAACGTATGTTGCAGACAGTACAGGAACAACAGCACCAAGGTGCTGATTTGGTGATGTTTTCTGAACTGGCGATATCCGGTTATTCTCCAGAAGATCTCTTATTCCGGGCTGATTTTCATCAGCGTTGCCGTGAGCAATTAGCACGTTTACAGGCGTCCAGTTGCCAAACTGCTATTTTAGTTGGTCATCCTTGGGAGCAGGACGGGGAGATTTACAACGCACTTTCCTTATTCTGGCAAGGGGAGATCTTGGCCCGTTATTTCAAGCAACGGTTACCCAATTATGGTGTTTTCGATGAGAAACGCTATTTTAAAGCGGGCAATCAAAGCTGTGTTGTGCCATTTAAGGGCTACAATCTTGGTTTATTGATTTGTGAAGATTTATGGTTTGATGAGCCGATTGATGCCTTGAAACAGGCCGGTGCAAACTTAATTCTTTCTATCAACGCTTCTCCATATAATCGTGAAAAACCTTATATTCGTTATGAACTGATTAGAGAACATTGCCAACGTACAGATCTACCCATGATTTATCTTAATCAAGTTGGTGGTCAGGATGAGCTGATTTTCGATGGCTGTTCTAAAGTTTTTAATGCAAATGGTGAAGTGACTCATCGGTTAGCCGCATTTAATGAACAGATCCAACAATGTCGTTTTAATGAATTAACGATTGAACCTATGGTTAATCCGGCACCTGAATTACCGCCATTGCAGCAGGTATATCAGGCATTAGTCCTTTCAGTGCATGATTACGTTCGCAAAAATGGCTTTCAAGGCGTGTTATTAGGCTTATCTGGGGGAATTGACTCTGGCTTAACGCTGGCAATCGCTGTTGATGCATTGGGCAAAGATCATGTTCAGGCTGTTATGATGCCATTCCGCTATACATCTGAAATGAGTATAGAAGATGCTAAAGAACAAGCTGAGATATTGGGTGTTGAGTTTAATGTGGTGTCGATCGAACCGATGTTTGATGCATTTATGGCACAATTTGAACCTCTGTTTGCGGGTACGGCCAAAGATACCACCGAAGAGAATTTACAGGCGCGTTGCCGTGCCGTTATTCTGATGGCGATGTCTAATAAACGCCATCGTCTCGTGCTGACGACCAGTAATAAGAGTGAGTCAGCGGTGGGATATTCCACATTATATGGTGACATGGCGGGTGGTTTTAATGCGCTGAAAGATGTACCGAAAACATTGGTATTTGAATTAGCAAAATATCGTAATACCGTTTCGCCGGCGATACCTCAAAGAGTGATTGATCGTCCGCCATCGGCAGAATTGGCGCCTGGGCAGCTTGATCAGGACAGTTTACCGCCTTATGACATTCTGGATAATATTCTGGAAGGTTATGTGGAACAGGATAAATCGGTTGATGAGCTGGTGGCGGCGGGGTTTGATGAACAGATTGTGCGTAAAGTTGTTCGTTTAATCGATATTAACGAATATAAACGTCGTCAGGCGCCAGTGGGGCCGCGTATTACGCCTCGCAATTTTGGTAAAGACAGACGCTACCCGATTACCTCTGGTTTCGGCCGTAAAAACTGGTAACAACAGGAAAACTTCATGAAAAAGATTGATGCGATTATCAAACCTTTCAAACTAGATGATGTGCGTGAAGCGCTGGCGGAAGTGGGTATCACCGGAATGACGGTAACAGAGGTGAAAGGTTTTGGGCGCCAAAAAGGTCATACAGAGCTGTATCGCGGTGCGGAATATATGGTGGATTTTCTGCCAAAAGTGAAAATAGAAATTGTCGTGCCAGATGATATTGTCGATACCTGTGTTGAAACCATTATGCAGACGGCACAGACCGGGAAAATCGGTGATGGTAAAATATTTGTATTCGACGTGGCGCGTGTTGTGCGTATCCGTACCGGCGAGCAGGACGAAGAGGCGATTTAACTTAATTTAAATTTTTTTTGGGTGGTGACAGGTAGATATAAGGCGTCACTCTCAATAAAAGTAGCCGGAATTCTTCGATGACCGTTTAGACGGTCATCGATAATAGATACATTCATTTATAATCTTATATACTCAATCAAGGCGATGAACTACCTTACAAGTAAAGGTTCTATCACATATCCATTTTCTGTAACTCGATTTTCTCCGACAATAATCTTAGTGTCAGGTAAAATGAAATATGAATATATGATTTTAAGTCTTCTGACTGACATGATATAACCACGCCAATCGTCGACAACCCAAGAATCTCTATAACCTCCAGAAACTATAGTAAAATAATCGTCGGACACTTTGAATTGTGCTTGATCAGTGCTCCAGTAGTTAATTGCAACTTCAATCGTGTCACATTTCGTATTGTTGGTAACGTGAATCATGCCCATATTACAACTCCCTTACTATTTCAATCTGATTTCATTAAGATTGGACTTTATTAGGATGCCGTTTCGGACTAACAACATTAAATATAAATGAACTAGCTTACAAATAAAGGTTTTATCACATACTCATTTTCTGTAACTCGATTTTCTCCGACAATAATCTTGGTGTCAGGTAAAATGAAATATGAAAATGTAATTCCTAGCCTTTTGACTGACATGATATAACCGCGCCAATCGTCAACAAACCAGGAAGCCCTAAAATATCCAGGACTGATATTAAAATAATCGTCGGACACTGTGAATCTTGCGTAATCAGTACTCCAGTAGTTAATCGCAACTTCAATCGTATCATTTTTCATATTGTTGGTAACGTGAATAATGCCCATATTACAACCCCTCACTATTTCAATCTGATTTTATTAAGATTAGACTTATTAGGATGTTGTTTTGGACTAACAACATTAAGTATAGATGAGGAATTCTTATCTAATTTAACATTCTTTATCGTTTTTATTTCATAAAATAACTGATCACTATAATTAATGTTTGGAATGAATTATCAAAACAGTTTTTAATTTAAACTATCGGATGATTTATTACGGTTTGAAACTAGTTAAATCTTCTCAAACCGTAAATAGTGGTAAATAAGAATTGCGGGAAAACCTCTTGCCTGCTGAAAATATGTTGGATCATCTTTGCCTTGGCTTTCTGGACAGGTTATCATAAATATCATTACTATAAATTAAATACTGTTTCTATTCACTTCACTTTATTAGTTATTATCACCGCATAACATTTCTAATATTAAATTGAAAATTTAAATCACCTTATGTGGGCCAAACATTCATAGTGAATAAATTGTTTATCATTACTTCTGTCCTCTGTCCTCTGTCCTCTGCCTTCTGCTATTTCATCATATTTTCTTATGAACTCATTGCATGATTGATTAAAAAACATCATAATTGCTTATTTTGTGATCATTTCGTTTAGGGATATATTGTGAGCTGACGATTCAACAGAGGTAATCATCGTTATGGTTAATAATTTTGATGTAGAACGAACAGGGCTGGTTTTTACTCTTACGGTTGGTAATCTTCCTGTGAAAACTTTTGCTGTGGTTGATTTTATGCTGGATGAAGCGTTGTCAACGCTATTCAGTTTGCACGTCACACTGACTTGTATCAAGCCGGACATTGATTTTGCGGAAGTTCTGGATAAATACGCCACATTGACCGTTTATCGTGACGGACAACCTGAGCGTTATATCACCGGGATTGTGACTCATTTTGTGCAGGAAACCGCGAACCGTTATCGTAGTGGTTATTCCTTGACTCTCCATCCTTCCTTGTGGCGTGCCGGATTGCGGGTTAACTCCCGTATTTTTCAGCATCAATCCGTCACCGATATTATTGATAGGCTATTGAAAGAAAATGGCGTTCGTCAATTCTCTTGTTGCTTGCGTTATGAACATCCCGTACGGGAGTTCTGTGTTCAGTACGATGAGAGTGATTTGGCTTTTTTACAGCGTCTGTTAGCTGATGAAGGGATCTTTTATTACTATTACTTTAATCAGGATAAGGGTGAGCCGACAATGGTTTTTGTCGACTCTTACGCTGAGAATGGCTCTCTTACACTGCCCTACAACCCAGAACTTGACGCCACAGGCAGCCAGTGTTGCGTCAGCCGGTTTCGTTGGGAAGAAAAAGTGGGCATCGCTGAAGTTTCGGTGAGAGATTACACATTTAAACATCCCCGGTGGTTTGCTGATTTTCAATTCCACGAAAATTACAGGTACATCGGCAATCAGCGTTCGGATTTACCTAGTTACTATTACTATGACTTTCCCGGACGTTATAAAGATAAGAATGGGCAGCGGATAAGTCAGTACCGGCTGGAGGCGTTGCGTAATGATGTTTTGCTCGGTAATGGGCATAGTGATAGTTTTGCTCTCTTACCGGGCAGGTGGTTTAAGCTTACCGATCATCCGAAAGAAAAATTTAATACTTCGTGGCAAATAATCCAAATTACTCACCAAGGCCATCAGCCTCAAGCGGATGAATCTCGTTTTGGCGGCAGAGGGACGACTTTGACGAACCATTTCACCTTTGGTAGCCCCAACCGGGTATGGCGTCCTTCGCCTTATCCCAAGCCACGTATTGATGGCTTGCAAATTGCCACAGTGGTGGGGCCGGAGGGAGAAGAAATATTTTGTGATGAATATGGACGAGTACGGGTGCAATTTGACTGGGACCGGTATGGCGAACTTAATGATCAGAGTTCTTGCTGGATAAGAGTTAGCCAATCTTGGGCTGGACACTGTTGGGGGATGATGACCATTCCGCGTGTTGGTCAGGAAGTCTTGGTTGATTTTCTGCATGGTGATCCTGACCAGCCGATTATTATTGGTCGTACCTATAATGCCATTAATCTCCCACCGAACCGTTTGCCGATGGCAAAAACGCAGATGGTAATCCGATCAAAAACCCATAAAGGGGAAGGGTTTAATGAACTGCGTTTTGATGATGATAAAGGCGGTGAGGAAATCTATATTCATGCTCAGAAGAACATGAAAACGGAGATTTTAAACGATGAAATGGTCAATATTGCACATAATCAGACTCATCATATTAGACATGACGCCCATTTACGTGTTGATAATGAATATCGTGTTCTGGCGCAGCATGATATTTCCGTTTCAACCGGACAAAAACTTCATATTAAAGCTGACGATGCGTTGTTGGTACAAAGTGGAAATGAAATTCACCTCAGTTCCGGGGCGAAGATAGTCATTGATGCTGGAAGTGAGCTCACCTTACAGGCTGCGGGGCATTTTATTAAAATTGACGTCGGCGGCATCAGCAGTAGTGCCGGGATCAATTTTGCCAGTGGAACACCGGGTACAGGTTCGGGGTGGGGAGGAAAACTGCCGGATATGCTGGATAAATTGGAACAGGTCAGTGCTGAAATATCCACTCCCGTTGCTCAAGAACTACTTAAAGAAATTTGTCTCAGTTGTTTGATGAAAGCTGAACTTGAAGAAGCAATAACCGTTATTCGGGGGTAATTATGACACTTGAATTAAGCGAAAAATTGGTTAATTACCAGAAAAAACATCCCGGCATTCGGCTTTACGCATTGGTGAATGGTTTGCAGTATAAACGCTGTTTTGGTGAGGAGATTAATTATATCGTGGGTGTCAACAACCCACTATTCCGGCACTATCCAGATTCAAAACTTGCGTTTGCAGGCCCGTGGCTATTTGATATGGAATATGCACGTCAATGGCAAGAAAAATTATCAACACTTGAAGAAACGTATCCGGCAGTATCATGGTTATTAACCTCTCTGTCATTAGATAAGCTGACTCGCCACCTTGTACCATATTTAAATATTCAACTGCCGACAAAACAGATTGCGCTTCTACGTTTTTATGATCCTCGTATTTTGCATCGCATCAGTGACATTTTTAGCCATGAGCAATTGTCCGCATTCACGTATGATATTAATAAATGGGTTTATCAACACAATGCCACTTATTATTCGGTATCAGGAGCTCCATTATGATTGAATTGACTCAGGAACAATTTGATATTATCACCAAACTGGAAAAACAGACGGTGATTGATCGTATACAGGCCGAACTTCTCACCAAACATGCGGATTTAATTCCTTCCCCATCTTCGCTGAACGAACGGCTAATGGCTGCTTATGACTATTTGCTGTCATTAAACTTTCAGGATAAATACTTGATTCAATCCTATTTATCTCTGGTCGCGTTTAATCCTGATTTTCAGCATGCCTTGCCAATCAAGACAGCCTTGGAATCCCCTGATCAAAAACCCGAGCAGCAATTTAAAGATATTCTTTGTATTGCAAAAAATAAGATAAATAGGAGACGTTAATATGCCAATACCCTTATTAGCTCCGGTCGCAGTGGGTGCGGCTGAATATATCGCCAGCGCTTGTGCCGGAGTATTAATTGCGGTTGGGCTGATGGAAGCCGGTAAAGATAAATCCGTTATAGAGGATGACGACATTCACCATAAGAAAACGGATTTTGTGATAAGCCCTGAAATCACAGATGAAGATCGAAATATCGTCTGGAGCGCCGAAGCCCATGCGGATTTTTGGGAGGACGATGATTTAGGGGATGAATCTGTTGATACCAGTGCGGTTCAGACTAAAGCCCAGTCTGAGACGGAAGAGTGTGAAAAAACGGAAACTAAAAAAGCATGCAAGGCTTGCCTTGCTATTCCGGTGACAAGTGAAAAATATCGCAAGGTGAGTCGCTGGAGCGCCATCACGATTAACTATCAGCGATTTATTGCGAAAACTAAATATAACCCGCTCACTCAAATGATCCAGGAATTTCAATGCCTGAAAGTGACGTTTGATGGCTGGCGACCAGCGTATTGCTTATTTCTGGAAGCCAAAGCGCGGTATGACCAGTTTTTTATTAGTGAGGATGAGCCTAAGGGTTGGTGGAAAGGTGTTAAATCAGCACAAAATCAGGCTGTCAGACATCAGGCCGTATGTGATGTGCTGGATAGTACTCCTCATGTGGAATGGCACTTTTTACAGCCCATCAGTTATGGATATTTTAAAGTACTGTTTAGTAAATATAAAAATATCAGTGTTCACTATACCCCTTGCGACAGTTTAGTTTAACACGAGGTAAACATGGCAATAGTTCGTATAAAAATTAATGTATATTATGAGCAGAGAGAAACCATTACCGCCCATACAGCTTTGATGGATTTGTTTCATATTACACGGCAAATTGATGTCTTTTTTAACCAAGGAAAAGCTTGGTACTTAACTGGCTACTCCCGAAAGGAGGCCCTAAAACATCTTGTGTTTGATGAACAGGGGCCAACGGAGGTTGCCATAAAAAGTTTCGAAAAAGATTATAAGAAAAATTTTCCTGCTCTTATTAATGGAATATGGGATGGTGAAAAGGATGAATTATCCAGTGGCATGAGTTATAGAAAAATGTTAATTGATCGCCCTAATTGGGTCTGGCTGGAAATGAACCTAAGGATTGACAGTCATCAGTTTGATGTTTCTCGATTAATTGATTTTGTCAAATATTTAGCGGCTAGCCGTGATTTTCCTTATATTCAAGTCGAAAATAATGGTTATACCGTAAAAGGCAAACAAGTTTTCCCTGATCGCCTCAGTGTCGGCTGGATGCTTTACCAGCCCCGTATTATTGATAAGTTCTATCTGCCTATGGCGGAAGATGTGCTGCCTATGTACCAAAATAATGAACAGATCGGCACTCTGATTATCACCAAGAAAGGGATTTTTGATGGAAGAAATCAGGAGGATATTGATAAATCCAATGATGTTGAAATTCAGTTGGTAAACTTGGGATTACTGCCATTAATTACCGAAGTTTGATGAGGAATGATGTTATTTACCAATCGGAAAACGATGGAGAACTTTAATGTCAAAGGCGGTTATTCTGCTGGGTGATACGACAGATCATGGCGGTGAGGTGATTACCGCTATTGCTCAATATACTCACAATGGTATTCCCATAGCAGGTAAAGAAGATTTGGTGGCGTGTCCTCAGTGTAAAGGTGTCTTTCCTATTATCCAGGGGGCTGACTCTTTAACATATAAAGGGAAAGCGATTGCGCTTGAAGGAATGCAAACAGCCTGTGGAGCAAAGTTAATTGCCAGTCAGCATGAGTTTACTCTTGCCAGTTAATGTGAGTTCAATTCAGGGCATTTAAAACCCTGGTCAGAAATCCGAACAGCAGTTTAAAGATATTCTTTATATTGCAAAAAATAAGATAAACAGGAGACGTTAATATGCCAATACCCTTATTAGCTCCGGTCGCAGTGGGTGCGGCTGAATATGTCGCCAGCGCCTGTGCCGGAGTATTAATTGCGGTTGGGTTGATGGAAGCCGGTAAAGATAAATCCGTTATAGAGGATGACGACATTCACCATAAGAAAACGGATTTTGTGATAAGCCCTGAAATCACAGATGAAGATCGAAATATCGTCTGGAGCGCCGAAGCCCATGCGGATTTTTGGGAGGACGATGATTTAGGGGATGAATCTGTTGATACCAGTGCAGTGCAGACTAAAGCCCAGTCTGAAACGGAAGAGTGTGAAAAAACGGAAACTAAAAAAGCGTGCGAGGCTTGCCTTGCTATTCCGGTGACAAGTGAAAAATATCGCAAGGTGAGTCGCTGGAGCGCTATCACGATTAACTATCAGCGATTTATTGCGAAAACTCAATATAACCCGCTCACACAAATGATCCAGGAATTTCAATGCCTGAAAGTGACCTTTGATGGCTGGCGGCCGGCATATTGCCTGTTTCTGGAGGCTAAGGCGCGGTATGACCAGTTTTTTAATAGTAAAGGAAATCCTAAAAATTGGTGGAAGGGAATTTATTCCGCTAAAGAGCAGGCACGCAGAAATCAAGTAGTCTGTGATGCACTGGATAATACTCCGCGTGTGGAATGGCATTTTTTACAGCCTGTCAGTTCTGGCTATTTTAAGATATTGTTCGGTGAATATAGAAATATCAGTGTTCACTATACCCCTGCGACGCTTTAGTTTAATACGAGGTCAACATGGCAATAATTCATATAAAATTTAATATACGTTATGAGCAACAAGAAAACATTACTCCTAATATTGCATTGATAGATTTGTTTCATATTACTCAGAAAATAGATATCTTTTTGGGGCAGAAAAAAAGCTGGTTCTTAAAGGGATATTCCCGTAAAGATGCCTTGAAACATATTGTATTTGATGAGCAGGGGCCAACTGAAGTTGCCATAAAAAGTTTCGAAAAAGATTATAAGAAAAATTTCCCTGCTATTATTAATGGAATATGGGATGGTGAAAAGGATGAATTAGATAGTGGAATTGATTATTTTAAATCATCAACTTCTCGCCCGAATTGGGTGTGGTTAGTATTAAATTTAGCGGCTGATACTAGTCAGCTAAGTCTATCCCGGTTAATTAACTTAGTTAAATACTTAGCGACCAGCCGTGATTTTCCTTATATTCAGGTGGAAACTAACGGCTATACCTTAAAAGGCAGGCAGGTTTTTCCTGATCGCCTTAGTGTCGGCTGGATGCTTTACCAGCCTCGTATTATTGATAAATCCTATTTGCTTATGGCGGAAGATGTGCTTCCTGTGTATCAAAATAATGAACAGATAGGCACCCTGATTATTACCAAAAAAGGCATTTTTGATGGAAGAAATCAGGATGATATTGATAAATCCAATGATGTTGAAATACAGTTGGTGAACTTGGGATTACTGCCATTAATTACCGAAGTTTAATGAGGTGATGTTATTTGCCAATCGAAAAACGATGGAGAACTTTAATGTCAAAAGCGGTTATTCTGTTAGGTGATACGACAAATCATGGCGGTAAGGTTATTACCGCTATCGATGAATATACTCACAATGGTGTTCCTATTATTGCAAAAAATAAGATAAGCAGGAGACGTTAATATGCCAATACCCTTATTAGCTCCGGTCGCAGTGGGTGCGGCTGAATATGTCGCAAGCGCTTGTGCCGGGGTATTAATTGCAGTCGGTATCATGGAAGCCGGTAAAGATAAATTCGTTATAGAGAATGACGATATTCACCATAAGAAAACAGATTTTGTGATAAGCCCTGACATCACGGATGAAGATCGAAATATCGTCTGGAGCGCCGAAGCCCATGCGGATTTTTGGGAGGACGATGATTTAGGGGATGAATCTATTGATGCCAGTGCGGTTCAGACTAAAGCCCGGTCTGAGACGGAAGAGTGTGAAAAAACGGAAACTAAAAAAGCGTGCCAGGCTTGCCTTGCTATTCCGGCGACAAGTGAAAAATATCGCAAGGTGAGTCGCTGGAGCGCTATCACGATTAACTATCAGCGATTTATTGCGAAAACTAAATATAACCCGCTCACACAAATGATCCAGGAATTTCAATGCCTGAAAGTGACGTTTGATGGCTGGCGGCCAGCGTATTGCCTGTTTCTGGAGGCTAAAGCGCGGTATGACCAGTTTTTTAAGGATAATAAACCTAAAAGATGGTGGAGAGGACGTTATTCAGCTAGAAATCAAGCAGAAAGGCATCAAACGGTTTGTAATGTACTAGAGGGGACACCTCACGTGGAATGGCACTTTTTGCAACCAATCAGTTATGGATATTTTAAGGTACTGTTTAGTAAATATAAAAATATTAATGTCCACTATACCCCCTGCGACAGTTTAGTTTAATCCGAGGTCAACATGGCGATAATCCGTTTAGAAATCAATGTGTATTACCAACAGCAGGAAACCATTACCGCGAATACGGCATTAATGGACTTGTTTAATATCACACGGCAAATTGATATCTTTTTTGGGCAGAAGAAGACTTGGTATTTAACAGGTTACTCTAGAAAACTGGCTCTGCAACATGTCGTGTTTGATGAGCAGGGGCCAACTGAAGCCGCTATAAAAAGTTTCGAAAAAGATTACAAGAAAAACTTTCCGGCGCTTATTACTGGCATATGGGATGGTGAAAAGGATGAATTATCTAGCGGCATAGATTATAGCAAAATGCCAAGTGTTCGTCCTAACTGGGTTTGGCTGCAATTGAGTCTAAATATTGACAGCCATCAACTTGATGTATTGCGGTTAATTAATTTGGTTAGCTATTTGGCCTTAAGCCGCAATTTACCCAATATTCAGGTAGAGTCGAATGAATATACCTTAAAAAGCAAACAGGTTTTCCCTGATCGCTTAAGCGTCGGCTGGATGCTTTACCAGCCTCGTATTATTGATAAATCCTATTTGCCTATGGCGGAAGATGTGCTTCCTGTGTATCAAAATAGTGAACAGATCGGCACTCTGATTATTACCAAAAAAGGCATTTTTGATGGAAAAAATCAGGATGATATTGATAAATCCAACGATGTTGAAATACAGTTGGTGAACCTGGGATTACTGCCATTAATTACAGAAATTTAATGAAAGGTGATGTTATTTACCAATCGGAAAACGATGGAGAACTTTAATGTCAAAGGCGGTTATTCTGCTGGGTGATACAACAGATCATGGCGGTAAGGTGATTACTGCTATTGATGAATATACTCACAATGGCATTCCTATAGCAGGTAAAGAAGATTTGGTGGAGTGCCCTCAATGTAAAGGTGTTTTTCCTATTATTCAGGGTGCTAGCTCTCTAAAATATAAAGGAAAACCTATTGCGCTTGAAGGAATGCAAACAGCTTGTGGAGCAAAGTTAATTGCCAGTCAGAGTAAATTTACCCATGACTTTTGAAATGTTTAATCCTGATTTTCAGCATGCCTCATCAATCAAGTCTGCTGTGGAATCCCCTGACCAAAAATCCGAGCAACAGTTTAAAGATATTCTTTGTATTGCAAAAAATAAGATAAACAGGAGGCGTTAATATGCCAATACCCTTATTAGCTCCGGTCGCAGTGGGTGCGGCTGAATATGTCGCAAGCGCCTGTGCCGGGGTATTAATTGCAGTCGGTATTATGGAAGCCGGTAAAGATAAATCCGTTATAGACGATGACGACATTCAACATAAGAAAACGGATTTTATAATCAGCCCTGAAATCACGGATGAAGATCGAAATATCGTCTGGAGTGCCGAAGCCCATGCAGATTTTTGGGAGGACGATGATTTAGGGGATGAATCTGTTGATACCAGTGCGGTTCAAACTAAAGCCCAGTCTGAAACGGAAGAGTGTGAAAAAACGGAAACTAAAAAAGCATGCCAGGCTTGCCTTGCTATTCCGGTGACAAGTGAAAAATATCGCAAGGTGAGTCGCTGGAGCGCCATCACGATTAACTATCAGCGATTTATTGCGAAAACTAAATATAACCCGCTCACACAAATGATCCAGGAATTTCAATGCCTGAAAGTGACGTTTGATGGCTGGCGACTAGCGTATTGCTTATTTCTGGAAGCCAAAGCGCGGTATGACCAGTTTTTTGATACTGAAGGTGAACCCAAAATTTGGTGGAAAGGGAGTAAATCAGGTAAAAAACAGGCGGAAAGGCATCAAACTGTTTGTGATGTACTAGAGGGGACTCCGCATGTGGAATGGCATTTTTTACAACCAATCAGTTATGCTTATTTTAAGGGAATATTTAGTCAATTTAAAAATATCAGTGTCCACTATACTCCCTGTGCCGATTTAATGGCGAGAATTTAATTCGAGGTTCAAATGACAATAATCCGTATAAAAATCAATGTGTATTATGAACAACAGGAAACCATTACTGTAGATACAGCATTAATGGATTTATTTCATATTACACGGCAAATCGATATCTTTTTCAGACAGGAAAAGACATGGTATTTAACTGGTTATTCACGAAAAGAGGCCCTAAAACACATTGTGTTTGATAAACAAGGGCCAACAGAAAAGACAGTGAGCTATTTTGACAAATCTTATAAAAAAGATTTTCCTTCACTTATTGAAGATATGTGGGATGGTGAGCGGGATGAGATAGCCAATAGTATTAGTTATAATAAACTGTCTACAAGAGGTCCAAACTGGGTTTGGCTAGAATTCAATTTAAAAATTGATAGCAGCCAACTGAATGTATCCCGATTGATTGATTTAGTTAAATATTTAGCGACCAGTCGTGATTTTCCTTATATTCAAGTAGAAACCAACGGCTATACCTTAAAAGGTAAACAAGTTTTCCCTGATCGCTTAAGTGTTGGCTGGATGCTTTACCAACCCCGCATTATTGATAAGTCTTACCTGCCTATAGCGGAAGATATGCTCCCTGTGTATCAAAATAATGAACAGGTCGGCACTCTGATGATTACCAAAAAAGGTATTTTTGATGGAAAAAATCAGGATGATATTGATAAATCTAATGATGTTGAAATTCAGTTGGTGAATCTGGGATTACTGCCATTAATTACCGAAGTTTAATGGAGGATGATATTTTTTACCAATTGAAAAACGATGGAGAATTTTCATGTCAAAGGCGGTTATTCTGTTAGGTGATATGACAGATCATGGCAGTAAGGTTATTACCGTTATTGATGAATATACTCACAATGGTGTACCTATTATGGCAAAATAAGATAAGCAGGAGACGTTAATATGCCAATACCCTTATTAGCTCCGGTCGCCGTGGGTGCGGCTGAATATGTCGCAAGCGCCTGTGCCGGAGTATTAATTGCAGTTGGTATCATGGAAGCGGGTAAAGATAAATCCGTAATAGATGATGACAGTATTCAACATAAGAAAACGGATTTTATAATCAGCCCTGACATCACGGATGAAGATCGAAATATCGTCTGGAGTGCCGAAACCCATGCGGATTTTTGGGAGGACGATGATTTAGGGGATGAATCCGTTGATACCAGTGCGGTGCAGACTAAAGCCCGGTCTGAGACGGAAGAGTGTGAAAAAACGGAAACTAAAAAAGCATGCCAGGCTTGCCTTGCTATTCCGGTGACAAGTGAAAAATATCGCAAGGTGAGTCGCTGGAGCGCCATCACGATTAACTATCAGCGATTTATTGCGAAAACTAAATATAACCCGCTCACACAAATGATCCAGGAATTTCAATGCCTGAAAGTGACGTTTGATGGTTGGAGACCTGCGTATTGCCTGTTTCTGGAGGCCAAAGCGCGGTATGACCAGTTTTTTGATAGTGATAGTAAACCTAAAAGGTGGTGGAAAGGTCAGATTTCTGCGCGAAATCAGGCAAAAAGACATCAAGTAGTCTGTGATGTACTGGAGGGAACTCCTTATGTGGAATGGCATTTTTTACAGCCTGTCAGCTATGGGTATTTTAAAATACTATTTATTGAACATAAAAATATCAATGTTTATTATACTCCTTGTAAAGATTTAACTTAATTTGAGGTCAACGATGGCAATAATTAATTTGGAAATCAATGCACGTTATGAACAACAGGAAACTATTACCTTAAATACGGTGTTAATGGATTTATTTTACATTACAAGGCAGATTGATATTTTTTTCGGGCAGAAAAAGACTTGGTATTTAACTGGATATTCTAGAAAACAGGCTTTACAACATATTGTGTTTGATGAGCAAGGACCAACTGAAGTTGCGATTAGAGACTTTGAAAAAGAGTATAGGAAAAATTTTCCTTCACTTATCAATGGAATGTGGGATGGACAAAAAGATGAATTATCTTGTGGCATTATTTATGATAAATCAAAATCTGGGCATCCTAACTGGGTTAAGTTAGAACTCAATTTAAAAATTGACAGTAGCCAACTGAATGCATCCCGATTAATTGATTTAGTTAAATACTTAGCGACCAGCCGTGATTTTCCTTATATTCAGGTGGAAACTAACGGCTATACCTTAAAAGGCAGGCAGGTTTTTCCTGATCGCCTTAGTGTCGGCTGGATGCTTTACCAGCCCCGTATTATTGATAAGTTCTATCTGCCTATGGCGGAAGATGTGCTTCCTGTGTATCAAAATAATGAACAGATCGGCACTCTGATTATTACCAAAAAAGGCATTTTTGATGGAAAAAATCAGGATGATATTGATAAATCCAACGATGTTGAAATACAGTTGGTGAACTTGGGATTACTGCCATTAATTACCGAAGTTTAATGAGGTGATGTTATTTACCAATCGAAAAACGATGGAGAACTTTAATGTCAAAAGCGGTTATTCTGTTAGGTGATACGACAGATCATGGCGGTAAGGTTATTACCGCTATTGATGAATATACTCACAATGGTGTTCCTATTATTGCAAAAAATAAGATAAACAGGAGGCGTTAATATGCCAATACCCTTATTAGCTCCGGTCGTAGTGGGTGCGGCTGAATATGTCGCCAGCGCCTGTGCCGGAGTATTAATTGCGGTTGGGTTGATGGAAGCCGGTAAAGATAAATCCGTTATAGAGGATGACGACATTCACCATAAGAAAACGGATTTTGTGATAAGCCCTGAAATCACAGATGAAGATCGAAATATCGTCTGGAGCGCCGAAGCCCATGCGGATTTTTGGGAGGACGATGATTTAGGGGATGAATCTATTGATGCCAGTGCGGTTCAGACTAAAGCCCAGTCTGAGACGGAAGAGTGTGAAAAAACGGAAACTAAAAAAGCGTGCCAGGCTTGCCTTGCTATTCCGGTGACAAGTGAAAAATATCGTAAGGTGAGTCGCTGGAGCGCTATCACGATTAACTATCAGCGATTTATTGCGAAAACTAAATATAACCCGGTCACACAAATGATCCAGGAATTTCAATGCCTGAAAGTGACGTTTGATGGCTGGCGGCCAGCATATTGCCTGTTTCTGGAGGCTAAAGCGCGGTATGACCAGTTTTTTAATAGTGAAGGGAAACCCAAAAGTTGGTGGAAAGGTGATGAATCAGGCAAAAAACAGGCTGAAAGGCATCAAAAAGTCTGTGATGTTCTAGAAGGCACACCTTATGTAGAATGGCATTTTTTACAACCAATCAGTTATGCTTATTTTAAGGTACAGTTTAGCGAGTATAAAAATATTAGAGTTCATTATACCCCCTACGACAGTTTATTTTAATCTGAGGTCAACATGACAATAGTTCGTATAGAAATAAATGTACGTTATGAACAGCAAAAAACTATTACTGCTAATACGGCATTGATGGATTTGTTTCATATCACACAGCAAATCGATATATTTTTCGGGAAGAAAAAAACATGGTTTTTAAAAGGATATTCCCGAAAAGAGGCATTAAAACATATTGTGTTTGATGAACAAGGGTCTACAGACGAAGCAGTAAGTTATTTTGAAAAATCTTATAAAAAAGACTTTCCTTCACTTATTGAAGGTATATGGGATGGTGAAAAGGATGAGTTATCTAGTAGTGTTAGTTATAATAAATTGTCAACAAAAGGTCCTAACTGGGTTAGGTTAGAACTCAATTTGAAAATTGACAGTAGTCAGCTTGGTATTTCCCAATTAATTGAACTTGTCAAATATCTAGTGACCAGTCGTGACTTCCCTTATATTCAGGTCGAAACCAACGAATATACATTACGGAATAAACAGGTTTTCCCTGATCGCTTAAGTGTTGGCTGGATGCTTTACCAGCCTCGTATTATTGATAAATCCTATTTTCCTATGGCGGAAGATGTGCTCCCTGTGTATCAAAATAATGAACAGGTAGGTACGCTGATTATTACCAAAAAAGGGATTTTTGATGGAAGAAATCAGGAGGATATTGATAAATCCAACGATGTTGAAATACAGTTGGTGAACTTGGGATTACTACCGTTAATTACCGAAGTTTAATGAGGTGATGTTATTTACCAATCGAAAAACGATGGAGAACTTTAATGTCAAAAGCGGTTATTCTGTTAGGTGATACGACAGATCATGGCGGTAAGGTTATTACCGCTATTGATGAATATACTCACAATGGTGTTCCTATAGCAGGTAAAGAAGATTTGGTTGCGTGTCCCCAATGCAAAGGTGTTTTTCCTATTGTTCAGGGTGCTGACTCTTTAAAATATAAAGCGATTGCGCTTGAAGGAATGCAAACAGCTTGTGGGGCAAAATTAATTGCCAGTCAGAGTAAATTTACCCATGACTCTTGATATCAATGGAGCTGACGTCCAATAAGACGGGCTCCACAATAAGCAAACTCCATAAGGTCTCTAGAATAGTGATGAATTGGTTTTTTCAGTCACATTAAGTACATTCAATACACATGAATATTGAATATCGGAGCCCATAAATTAAAGATAGTTTCTGTTCAGTTCACTTTCTTGGCTATTATCACTGTAATATGAAGTTGAAAATTTAAATCACTTTATGTGGGCCAAAA
Organism: Photorhabdus bodei; assembly: GCF_003287735.1. GTDB lineage: Bacteria > Pseudomonadota > Gammaproteobacteria > Enterobacterales > Enterobacteriaceae > Photorhabdus > Photorhabdus kayaii. The sequence continues at coordinate 49,062 of NZ_NSCM01000006.1, forward strand.
CATTCATAGTGAATAAATTGTTCATCTATTCCCATATCCAATAACTGTTTCGCTACATATTGCATAAAGGGAACTGGACCACAGAAATAGAAGTGCATTCCTTCTGTTTTCAATGCCTCATTCAGAACTGCCAGATCCATAAAACCTTTGTATTGATAATGGATACCTTGTTGATCTTCATCCCTTGGTTCGCGATACCAAATTATGCTGTCGAAATTCGGCATTGCTTGTGCAATTGTGGCGACTTCATTACTAAACGCGTGATGGCCGCCGTGTTCTGCCGCATGTAACCAGTTAATTTGGCTATTATGGTTTTGCTGGTGGAGGTGATGCAACATGCTCATCATGGGGGTCAGGCCAACACCCGCAGAAATCAAAGTAACCGGCGTTTCTGATTTAATATCAAGGAAAAAATCACCGCGTGGGGCGGCCAGCCAGACGGTATCGCCTTGTTGCATCTTATCGTGCATATGGTTGGAAACGATTCCTTGTGGCTCACGTTTAATCGCAATCCGGTAGCTGGAACCGTTTGGGGCTGCCGTCAGTGAATACTGGCGAATTTCTCGGTTAGCAAAATTATCATCTTCCAGATAAATGCTCAGATACTGACCAGGTTTGTAATCCATCACTTTCCTGCCATCCTGTGGTATAAATTCAAAGCTGCAAATTACCTCACTTTTTACCTCTTTCCGGCTGATACGGAATGGACGCAAGCCACGCCAGCCACCATCTGTTGATTCTCCGCTATGATAAATTTGCTCTTCACGATTGATAAAAACATCAGCGAGCACGCCGTAAGCTTTTCCCCAAGCATCCAGAATCTCATTTCCTGGCTGGAACATTTCATCCAGCGTTGCCAATAGGTGCGTACCGACAATCTGATAATGCGCTGGTTGGATATTCAAACTGGCGTGTTTATGAGCAATTTTTTCCACTGCCGGCAGTAGTACTTCTAGGTTATCAATATTGGCTGCATAGGCGCAGATCGCATTGAACAGAGCTTCACGCTGATCGCCATTAAGTTGATGACTCATATTAAAAATGTTTTTCAACTCAGGATTGTGCTTGAACATCCGCTCGTAAAAATGAGCAGTCAGTTTTGGGCCAGTAGCAGAAAGTAAGGGAATAGTTGATTTGACAGTGGCAATAGTTTGGCTATCCAGCATGGTGAAGCTCCTGAATTTCTTTCAAGTGGGTAATGAAATTTATAACATGTAATTTAAATGCAACTTATACCTTTTTGGGGGCCTTGTAAATATAGAATGTGGTCTTTATGGCAAAAAAATAGTCATAATGGATATTTGTACTAAGGAAGGGGCTTCTTTAGGCCGTAAATTCTGACAAAGAGGAGAAATGGAGCGTAATTTTCATTACCCTACTTTAGAGCAGGTACTGTGCTTGCAATCGATATGCAATCGTTTGCGTAAAATATTTTGTCAAGACTATCTCATTAGGTGAAAAGGGTTTACACTGTGTGCCATTCGGCCCCTTGGGGTGTTGTTTGAAGAGAAGTTAGCTGAGTCAGGAGAACCCAATGTTAAAGCGTGAAATGAATATTGCTAGTTATGATCCCGAACTATGGCAGGCGATGGAGCAAGAAGTTGTTCGTCAGGAAGAACATATCGAATTAATTGCCTCTGAAAACTATACCAGCCCAAGAGTTATGCAGGCACAGGGCTCTCAACTCACTAACAAATATGCCGAAGGTTATCCGGGTAAACGCTATTACGGTGGTTGTGAATATGTAGACGTTGTTGAACAATTAGCTATCGATCGTGCTAAGGCGCTGTTTGGTGCTGATTATGCCAACGTTCAACCACATTCTGGTTCTCAAGCGAATGCGGCAGTTTATATGGCTTTGTTGCAACCGGGCGATACGGTTCTGGGGATGAATTTGGCACATGGCGGTCATTTGACCCACGGCTCTCCGGTTAACTTCTCTGGTAAGTTATATAATGTTGTGCCTTACGGCATCGATGAAAGCGGTAAAATCGATTATGACGATATCGCGGCACAAGCTGAAAAACACCAGCCAAAAATGATTATCGGTGGTTTCTCGGCTTACTCCGGTGTGGTTGATTGGGCAAAAATGCGTGAAATTGCAGACAGCATTGGTGCTTACCTGTTCGTTGATATGGCACACGTTGCTGGCCTAATCGCCGCAGGAGTGTATCCTAACCCGGTTCCTCATGCTCACATCGTTACTACCACGACGCATAAAACACTGGCGGGTCCACGTGGTGGTTTGATCTTGGCAAAAGGTGGCGACGAAGAGTTGTATAAAAAACTGAACTCTTCTGTATTCCCTGGCTGTCAGGGTGGACCCCTGATGCATGTGATCGCAGGCAAAGCGGTGGCATTGAAAGAAGCAATGGAACCAGAATTCAAAGCGTATCAACATCAGGTTGCTGATAACGCGAAAGCGATGGTTGAAGTGTTTTTGGCACGTGGTTACAAAGTCGTTTCTGGCGGTACAGAGAATCACCTGTTCCTGCTGGATCTGGTTGATAAAGACATCACTGGTAAAGATGCCGATGCTGCGTTGGGTCGAGCCAACATTACGGTAAACAAAAATAGCGTGCCTAATGATCCGAAGAGCCCATTTGTAACTTCTGGTGTGCGTATCGGTACGCCTGCGATTACCCGCCGTGGCTTTAAACAAGCAGAAGCGCGTGAATTGGCTGGCTGGATGTGTGATGTATTGGACAACATCAATGATGAAGCGACCATTGAAACAACTAAGCAGAAAGTTCTGGCTATTTGCGCAAGATATCCGGTTTACGCATAAATTAAAATTTCAATAAGTCATTACAAAACCTGCTCCGGCTAACATTGTTTGCTTAAGTGGGATATTGAGGAGTGATGCGTGGATTTTCCCCCGGGGAATATCTACTTCAAGATAACTCTCAATATCTTAATTTCTTGAGCTAATCAAGTTAGGTAAGGGCGGGTTTTTTGCATTTTTTACCAGGGAGGACTAATGGTTATTCGATCGACGCGCTGGCTGGCGTTAGATTACTTCACATATTTCTTTTCTTACGGGATATTTTTACCTTTCTGGGCAACCTGGCTACAGGGTGAAGGTATAGAGCACGATATGATAGGGGTTCTATTGGGTGCAGGTTTGATTTCCCGTTTCTTGGGCAGTTTGTTAATCGCACCTACAGTTAAAGATCCCGCAAAACTTATTTTTGCGCTACGTATATCAGCATTGATAACCTTTATTTTCATCGTTGGCTTTACATTAGGAAATCATTGGGCGTGGCTCCTGTTCGTCATGGTTGGCTTCAATCTATTTTTTTCGCCGATGATGCCATTGAGTGATGCGCTGGCGGGAACATGGCAAAAACAATTTCCTTTTGATTACGGCAAGATACGGGTTTGGGGTTCAATTGCCTTTATTATCAGCTCAGCATTAACCGGGGAATTAATCTCTGTCTGGGGACATCGTGCCATCCTCATCACGATATTGTTTAGCGTCTTCTCTACGTTGTTGGTGACATTACTTAGGCCTTCTATCATGCCTGTTGGTGAAGTCAAATCCGCCAAAGTGGATGTTGTGTCATTTAAGCAGTTGTTGTCTGAAAAACCGGTATGTCGGTTCCTGTTATGTGTCGCTTTATTGCAGGCGGCTCATGCGGGATATTACAGCTTCAGTGCGATTTACTGGAAAAATGCAGGCTATTCTGCCTCGGTAGTCGGTTATCTCTGGTCATTGGGCGTAGTGGCTGAAGTTATTATTTTTACTTTGAGTAATAAATTATTTCGGCGTTGGAATGCTCGTAATCTTTTGCTGCTTTCTGGCATATGTGGCGTTGTTCGCTGGGGATTGATGGGAACATTCACCTCATTACCAGTGTTGATTATCGTTCAAATTTTGCATTGTGGTACGTTCACTGTCTGCCATTTGGCCGCGATGCGTTTTATCGGTGCGAGAAGAGAAGGGGAAATTGTGCGTTTACAGGCGGCTTATTCTGCGTTGGCAATGGGGGGAGGTATCGCTGTCATGACGGTAATTGCTGGATTTATGTATGATTATCTGCACAGTGGCATTTTCTGGATGATGGCTTTGGTTGCTTTTCCTGCTATTTTCGTACGACCACAGGTTAAAGCTCATAATTATTAACAATATACATTTAGTTTCTTACAATATTTTTGTAAGAAACTAAATGCCTCAATAAGATTTTTATGAGATATCATGTTGAATAAATTAACAATAAAAGATATCGCGCGCTTGGCTAATGTCAGTAAATCAACCGTCTCGCGAGTATTAAACAATGAGAATAGTGTAAGCCCACAAGCACGTGAAAGAGTTGAAACGATTATCCAACAAAATAATTTTATTCCATCTAAATCAGCAAGAGCGATGCGAATAAAAAGTGACAAAATCATTGCTTTAGTTGTGTCGCGTCTGGGATCTTTTTCAGAGAATTTATCAATAAGTACCATGTTACCCCTGTTTTACCAGCATGGTTACGACCCCATTATTATGGAAAGTAATTTTGATCCACAGCTTTTACAGGAACATCTACGTCAGTTGGCATTACGTCATGCAGATGGCATTATTTTGTTCGGTTTTACCGGATTGTCAGAAGAGTCCCTCTTCCCTTGGCGTGACAAAATGGTGGTATTTGCCCGTGAATATACAGGTTTTTCTTCTGTATGTTATGACGATATTGGTGCTGTTCGTTTATTGATGAATGAATTCTATCGGCGGGGGCACAGAGATATTAGTTTTCTTGGCGTAGATGATTGTGATACCACGACAGGTTTTCTTCGCCATCAATCTTATCTAACTTGTTGTGAACAGCAAGATTTGCGTCCGCTTGCTGTTCAATGTGATTTAAGCTATCAGAGTGGGTTTCAGCATGTTAATAAGGTATTGAGAGAGAAAACGACAGCTTTAATCTGTGCAACCGATAGTTTGGCATTAGGTGCATATAAATATTTGCAGCAAAATAATCGGGAAGATATACAAATAGGTAGCATTGGTAATACACCTTTATTGAATTTTTTATACCCTAACACGCTTTCTATTGATTTGGGTTATGGTGAGGCGGGTAAATATGCGGCTGGTCAATTAATTGCTCAAATAAATCGTCAATACCCAAAACAACAAGTAATCATTCCGAGTAAGTTGGCTTAAAAATAAGAAATATTTCCGTCTCAATGTGATCTTCAACCCACTTTTGGGAACGTTCCCATGACAAGCATAACCAAATGATATTAGGATAAAATTAGTTTACTAAGCATGCTAATTAGTAATTGATACTAACTTATGATGACTGGCTATTATGAAAAACAAAATAAATTCTAAAGATATAGAAAAACTAATTACATTAATCGGTGGTTGTGAAAATATAGCCAGTGTAACTCATTGTATTACCCGATTGCGGTTTATATTAGTTGAACCAGTTAAAGCCAAGCCGGATGAGATAAAGAATTTGCCGATGGTTAAAGGCTGTTTTACCAATGCAGGGCAATTCCAGGTAGTGATAGGCACGAATGTTGGTGATTATTATCAGGTTTTAAATCGTTATCTTGGTCAATCTGAATTGAATAAAAAAGATAAACAGCAGGTTGAGAAGAAAAACATGAAATGGCAAGAGCGCTTCATTTCTAAGTTTGCGGAAATATTTTTTCCTCTCTTACCAGCATTAATTAGCGGTGGGCTTATTCTAGGTTTCCGTAACATTATTGGTGATATTCCTTTTAGTGAAGGCAAAACTTTAGCTCAAATATATCCTATTTGGAAAACGATATATGATTTTTTATGGCTGCTAGGAGAGGCAATATTCTTCTATCTGCCAGTGGGTATTTGTTGGTCGGCGGTTAGGATGATGGGTGGAACACCGATATTAGGCATTATATTGGGAATAACACTGGTCTCGCCGCAATTAATGAACTCTTATTACTTAGGGCAACAAATCCCTGATATATGGAATTTCGGCCTGTTCACGATTGGAAAAGTGGGTTATCAGGCGCAGGTTATTCCGTCACTTTTGGCGGGTATTACTTTGGGGTGGATTGAAGTTCAGTTAAAACGGGTGGTTCCTAGTTATCTCTATTTGGTGATTGTTCCAGTAGTCTCGTTAATATTGGCAACCTTTTTAGCACATAGTCTTATTGGGCCATTTGGTCGGTTACTTGGTGATGGGGTAGCTTGGGTTGTTAAGGCGTTGATGACCGGAAGTTTTGCTCCTATTGGTGCAGCTTTATTTGGATTCTTTTACGCGCCGTTGGTGATTACCGGTATACATCAGACCACATTAGCCATAGATATGCAGATGGTTCAAAGTATAGGTGGAACACCGATCTGGCCTATTATTGCATTATCCAATATTGCTCAGGGATCGGCGGTTGTTGGTATTATTTTAGTCAGTAAGAAGCATAATGAACGTGAATTATCCGTACCTGCGGCTATCTCCGCCTATTTGGGCGTTACTGAGCCGGCAATGTACGGTATTAACATTAAATATCGATTTCCTATGTTCTGTGCCATGATTGGTTCCGGTTTAGCTGGGTTGATTTGTGGGTTGAGTGGTGTATTGGCAAACGGTATTGGCGTGGGTGGGCTGCCAGGTATTCTTTCGATCAAGCCGCAATTTTGGCTAATTTACGCATTAGCTATGCTTGTCGCTATCATTGTTCCGTTGATTCTCACGACCGTTGTTTATCGAAAGAAGAATATGACCGGTATGTTAGCTGTTGAATAATGCTGTTAAATCTTCACAAGTAACAGATATAAAAATAACCATTTGGTTATTCAATTCAGGAAATATATTAATAAGGTGTTTTTGATGGACAAAATCATTCCGTGGTGGTTACAAGGCGTCATCTATCAGATATATCCTAAGAGTTTCCAGGATACTACGGGTAGCGGAACAGGCGATCTTAATGGCATTACTTACCGGCTTGATTATTTGAAGAAACTGGGCGTGGATGCTATTTGGGTGACGCCTTTTTACCTCTCACCACAGGTAGATAACGGTTATGATGTCGCTGATTATTATGCGATTGATCCGGCTTACGGCTCAATGGATGATTTTAAGCGTTTGGTTGATGAGGCACATCAACGTGATATCCGTGTCATCGTGGATATTGTTTTCAACCATACCTCGACTCAACATCCTTGGTTTAAACAAGCGCAAGATATTGATAGCCCTTATCGGCAATATTACATTTGGCGGGATGGGGTACCTGGAACCCCGCCTAATAATTGGTTGTCGAAATTTGGTGGTAATGCTTGGGCGTGGCATGAAGCAAGCAAGCAGTATTATTTGCACCTGTTTGCTGTTGAGCAGGCTGATCTAAACTGGGAACATGAACCCGTACGGGCTGAACTGAAAAAGATTTGCGAATTCTGGGCTGGCCTTGGTGTTGATGGTTTCCGTCTGGATGTCATTAACTTGGTTTCTAAGCAGCAAGACTTCCCTGAATCAACTCAGGGGGATGGGCGTCAGTTCTACACTGATGGCCCGCGTATTCATGAATTTCTGCAAGAAATGAACAGAGAGGTATTCCAGCCTACCGGAGTGATGACCGTCGGGGAAATGTCCTCTACTTCACTGGAACATTGTCATCGCTATTCTTCATTAGATGGTGAAGAGTTGTCGATGGTTTTTGCTTTTCATCACTTAAAAGTCGATTATCCTAATGGTGAAAAATGGGTTGCAGCGCCACCCGATTTTATTGAATTGAAGAAAATTTTTGCCAAGTGGCAGCAAGGCATGTACGAACGGGCATGGAATGCGCTGTTCTGGTGTAATCACGATCAACCCCGTATTGTTTCACGCTTTGGCGGTGAAGGGGTCTGGCGGGTGCCGTCCGCTAAAATGTTAGCAATGGTACTGCATGGTATGCAGGGAACCCCTTATATCTATCAAGGGGAAGAGCTGGGAATGACTAACCCTCACTTTTCTCATATTGAAGAGTACCGGGATATAGAAAGTTTAAATATTTATCAAGAGAAGATTGAGCAGGGCAATGATAAACAACAAATCTTATCGGTCTTAGCGAAGAAATCTCGTGATAATGGGCGAACGCCAATGCAGTGGGATACGACTGCTAATGCAGGGTTTACTCAAGGGGAGCCGTGGATAGCGCTGAATAGTGATTACCAGGATGTGAATGCTGAAAACGCTATGCAAGATGATGATTCAGTTTTTCATTGTTATGCCCGTTTAATCAAGTTGCGTAAGGAATATCCTGTATTGACTTATGGCAGCTATGAAGACTTATTACCATCTCATCCTTCTCTTTGGTGCTATGTGCGTCGTTGGGAAAATCAGACGTTGTTGGTTATTGCTAATCTCAGTGTTGAAGTGCAGGAATGGTCGCTGGACGCTTCTTTATCCGATTGCTCATGGATTAAATTGATGGGGAACTATCCTGAAAACCATTTACCTGCAAAAAATATGCAGCTACAGCCTTATGAAGCTGTTTACTGGTTAGTGGAGTAACAACGGTCTTTGTTGCTATACCCGTCATCTTTCAAGTTGCCTCTTTGTTGGCTGCACTCGCTCACCCCGGTCACATAGTTTGCTATGCTCCCGGGGATTCGCTCCCTTGCCGTCGCGATGCATCTTGAAATCTTTAGGGTATAGAATTTACTGGAATTAACGTTTCAATGCTTCTGATAATTCATTACGCATTTCAGCCAGAATATCTTTAACAACGCGTGGATTACCTGCAACGATGTTGCCGGAATGAATATAATTATGACCGCCAACGAAATCAGTTACGATACCGCCAGATTCACGAACTAGCAGTTCGCCACCCATAAAATCCCACGGTTTTAGGCCAATTTCAAAGTAACCATCCACCCGACCAGCCGCAACATAAGCCAAATCCAGTGCAGCGGAGCCTGTACGACGGAAGTCAGCACAACGAACAAATAATTTACCCAAAGTATTAATAAAAACAGTGGAATGATGCTTTGCTTTGAATGGGAAACCTGTTGCCAGAATAGTGCCATCCAGATCACGGGCATTGGTACCACGCAGACGGTAGCCATTCAACTGCGCTCCTTGACCACGGGTTGAGGTGAAAAGCTCATTACGCATTGGGTCATAAACAACCGCAACTTCAGTACGGCCTTTAATGCGTACTGCAATAGAAACGGCGAAGTGAGGGAGGCGTTTGATAAAGTTAGTCGTGCCATCCAGTGGATCGATTACCCATTGAATATCAGCATCTTCGCCTAGCAGCTCGCCACTCTCTTCAGTAATAATCGAGTGTTTGGGATAAGATTTGCGAATAATATCGATAATGAGCGCTTCTGCGGCTTTGTCAACATTGGTAACAAAGTCGTTACTGCCTTTTTGGCTAGCTTCAACCGCATCGGGAGTTTCATAATTTTTGGCAATTAAGTTGCCGGCTTTACGCGCTGCGCGTATAGCGATAGTCAGCATCGGATGCATGGGATATCTTCCACCAGGATGTTAAAGAACGGGTAATTAATCGGCGCATAGTATAGCAGTAATTCGGAAAAATGACTAATGCTGTGTTAAGATATTTGGCTCTTATAATTATCCAGACTATTCAGAAGTTGTCATGTTAGAAAATATCCGCATTATCCTGGTTGAAACTTCCCACACCGGAAATATGGGGTCAACCGCCCGGGCAATGAAAACAATGGGATTAACCAATCTTTATCTGGTTAATCCTTTGGTTCTGCCAGACTCTCATGCGATTGCACTTTCTGCGGGTGCTAGTGATGTTATTGGTCATGCGACGATTGTCGATAGTTTGGATAAAGCGCTGGCGGGTTGCGGCTTGGTGATTGGTACCAGCGCCCGTTCCAGAACGTTATCATGGCCGGTGGTCGAGCCTCGTGAATGTGGTGAGCGTAGTGTTCAGGAGGCTGCACATGCGTCGGTTGCCATAGTTTTTGGCCGTGAGCGGGTAGGGTTGACCAATGAAGAATTGCAGAAGTGCCATTATCATCTGAATATTCCAACTAACCCGGAGTACGGTTCATTAAATCTGGCAATGGCGGTTCAACTTGTCAGTTATGAAATTCGTATGGCCTATTTAGCGCGTCAGGATAAAAATGAGCAAAAAACCGATGAAGTGGAATATCCATTATCTGATGATATGGAACGCTTTTATCATCATCTCGAATCTGTGTTAAATGATTCTGGTTTTATCCGAAAAGCACACCCAGGCCAAATAATGAATAGATTAAGGCGGCTTTTTACCCGTGCCCGGCCTGAAGCGCAGGAACTGAATATTTTGCGTGGCATCTTGTCCTCCGTTGAAAAATGGGCGAAGAAATAGTTGAGTAAATTACTAGGTTAAATAGTTGACTAAAACACTCAGGAATGACACAATTTCTTCATATTTCACCACGGGGTAATTCATTTATGAGATTGACATCTAAAGGGCGTTATGCAGTAACTGCTATGCTTGATGTGGCGTTACACTCACAAGAAGGTCCGGTACCATTGGCCGACATTTCTGAACGTCAGGGTATTTCCCTCTCCTATCTTGAACAGTTATTTTCTCGCCTGCGCAAAAATGGTCTGGTTTCAAGTGTCCGTGGTCCGGGTGGCGGTTATTTATTGGGCAAAGATTCCAGTGAAATTGTTGTTTCCGAAGTGATTTTTGCTGTTGATGAATCGGTAGATGCTACCCGTTGTCAGGGTAGAGAAGGATGTCAGGGCGGCGATCGTTGCCTGACTCATGCTTTATGGCGCGATTTAAGTGATCGTATTACCGGTTTCCTGAGCAGTATCAGTTTAGAAGAATTGGTCAATAACCAAGAAGTATTGGACGTTGCTGATCGCCAGGATAACGATAAACGCCGTGCACCTAACGGCAGAGCACAAGAAACAATTAATGTCAATCTGCGCCCATAAGCAGAACTTGTGATGAATTGAAGTATTAGAAGTAGGGAGCATGTGAGTAATGAAATTACCAATTTATTTAGACTACTCAGCAACGACACCGGTTGATCCGCGTGTTGCTGAAAAGATGATGAACTATCTGACCAGGGACGGGATATTTGGTAATCCCGCTTCTCGTTCACACCGTTTTGGCTGGCAGGCTGAAGAAGCGGTTGATATTGCCCGTAATCAGATAGCTGATTTAGTCGGCGCGGATCCGCGAGAAATTGTTTTTACTTCTGGCGCAACGGAATCTGACAATCTTGCCATTAAAGGGGCGGCTAATTTTTACCAGAAAAAGGGCAAACACATCATCACCAGCAAAACCGAACATAAAGCGGTGCTGGATACTTGCCGTCAATTGGAACGTGAAGGATTTGAAGTCACTTATTTGGCACCTCAGAGCAACGGGTTGATTGATTTAAACGATCTGGAAGCCGCGGTGCGTGATGACACCATTCTGATTTCTATCATGCATGTTAACAATGAAATTGGCGTGGTACAGGATATTACCGCTATCGGTGAAATGTGTCGCAGCCGCGGAATCATTTTCCATGTTGATGCCACTCAGAGCGTAGGCAAACTGCCAATTGACTTAACCAAACTGAAAGTTGATTTGATGTCTTTCTCGGCCCATAAGATTTATGGGCCGATGGGGATTGGTGCACTGTACGTTCGCCGTAAACCCCGCATTCGCATTGAAGCACAACAACATGGTGGCGGTCATGAACGTGGGATGCGTTCTGGTACTTTGCCTGTTCATCAGATTGTGGGTATGGGTGAAGCTTACCGTATTGCCAAGCAGGAAATGGAGAGTGAATCTCAGCGTCTGCGTGGTCTGCGGTTGCGTCTGTGGCAGGGTATCAAAGATATCGAAGAGGTCTTCCTTAACGGAGATTTAGAGCACGGTGCACCGCATATTCTGAATGTCAGCTTCAACTATGTTGAAGGTGAATCACTGATGATGTCATTAAAAGATCTGGCGGTTTCTTCGGGTTCTGCATGTACTTCTGCCAGCTTGGAGCCTTCCTACGTATTGCGTGCGTTGGGGATGAATGACGAACTGGCTCACAGCTCTATCCGTTTCTCTTTAGGGCGCTTTACGACAGAAGAAGAGATCGACTACGCCATTGAATTGATTCACAAATCTATTGGCCGCCTGCGTGAACTTTCTCCACTGTGGGAAATGTTTAGACAAGGTGTGGATCTAAATAGTATCGAATGGTCTCATCATTAAATCAGATGGTTTCAGGAGTAATAACATGGCTTACAGCGAAAAAGTAATTGATCACTATGAAAATCCACGTAACGTCGGTTCTTTCGATAGTGAAGATCCCATGGTTGGCAGCGGCATGGTCGGTGCCCCTGCGTGTGGTGATGTGATGAAACTGCAAATCAAAGTCAATAATGAAGGCATTATTGAAGATGCGCGTTTCAAAACTTACGGTTGCGGTTCTGCGATTGCTTCCAGCTCTTTAGTCACTGAATGGATGAAGGGCAAATCTCTGGAGCAGGCAGAAGCGATTAAAAATACTGAAATTGCCGATGAATTAGAACTGCCGCCGGTGAAAATCCACTGTTCTATTCTGGCGGAAGATGCGATTAAAGCAGCGATTGCGGATTACAAAAGTAAATGCCAGGGCAAATAATTGCTCTTGATAATAAGAAAATAGAAAAAAATTTGGTGGATACGGGCTGTTACATACCATCCGGTATCCGCCTTTGCTGGTTTTAATAAGTGAGGTTGTTGTATGTCAATTTCCCTTACAGAAAGTGCCGCACAACGCGTTTCGTCATTCCTGAGTCACCGTGGAAAAGGTGTTGGTTTGCGTCTGGGCGTCAGAACATCAGGCTGCTCAGGTATGGCCTATCTGCTTGAATTTGCCGATATGATTAACGAAGATGACACTGTGTTTGAAGATAAGGGTGTCAAAGTTATCGTAGATGGCAAGAGCATGGTCTATCTCGACGGTACGGAACTAGATTTTGTTAAAGAGGGCCTTAATGAAGGCTTTAAATTCAACAACCCAAATGTTTCCAGCGAATGTGGTTGTGGAGAGAGTTTTAACGTTTAATTCCGTTTTTCGGCCAAATCCAGAGTAAGTTTAGATTATGGACTATTTCACTTTATTTGGGCTGCCGGCTCGTTATGCTGTTGATCGTGAACAACTGGCAAGCTGTTATCAAGAATTGCAGCGTCAGTTTCATCCGGATCGCTTTGCTAGTCAGCCAGAGCGTGAAAAAACGCTGGCATTGCAGCAGGCAGTGACTATCAATGACGGTTATCAAACGCTTAAACATCCACTGAAACGCGCTGAATATATGCTCTCTCTGTATGGTTTTGATTTAGCCAATGAACAGCACACCATGAATGACAATGCTTTCCTGATGGAACAGCTTATGTTGCGGGAAGAATTGGAATGTATTGCCAGTGAAACCAATGCGGAAGTGGCATTGGCTGATTTTGCTGCTCGCCTGAATGGGATGATTAAAACCCGTAATCAGCTAATGGTGCAGCAATTGGATGAACAGCAGTGGGAGCAAGCAGCCGATACGGTGCGTAAATTACGTTTTTTGGATAAATTGCAACAGCAGGTTGAGCAACTAGAAGAACGTTTATTGGACGACTTTTAAGGAAGGCGTATATGGCTTTATTACAAATTAGCGAGCCGGGTTTATCCGCTGCACCACATCAACGTCGTTTAGCTGTCGGTATTGATTTAGGCACGACACATTCATTAGTTGCCACTGTTCGCGGTGGGCAAGCGGAAACATTGATGGATAGTGAAGATCGTGACCTGCTTCCTTCGGTTGTTCGCTACCATGAAAAGGGCCCTGAAATTGGTTGGCGGGCCCGTCAACAGGCTGCGTGTGATCCTGCGAATACCATCAGCTCAGTAAAACGTATGATGGGACGCTCTCTGGCTGACATTCAGCAACGTTATCCAAATCTTCCTTATCAATTTCAAGCGAGTGAAAACGGGTTGCCGTTAATCAACACCTCAACGGGTTTGGTCGATCCTATTCAGGTTTCTTCTGAAATTCTTAAATCGCTGGCGCAGCGTGCAGAAGAAACACTGGATGGTAAGCTTGACGGTGTTGTGATCACGGTTCCTGCCTACTTTGATGACGCACAGCGTCAGGGAACAAAAGATGCGGCGCGTTTAGCCGGGTTACATGTTTTGCGCTTACTTAATGAACCGACTGCGGCGGCGATTGCTTATGGACTGGATTCTGGTCAAGAAGGTGTGATTGCGGTTTATGATTTAGGCGGCGGTACATTTGACATTTCTATTCTTCGGCTAAGCCGTGGTGTCTTTGAAGTGCTGGCAACCGGTGGTGATACCGCACTGGGTGGTGATGATTTCGATTTGATACTGGCTGACTGGATACGTGAACAGGCAGGGATTGATAATCGAGATGACCATAGTCTGCAACGTCAGCTATTGGATATGGCTACTCAGGTAAAAATCGCCTTGAGTGATGCTGATATTGCAGAGATAAACATTGCCGGTTGGCAGGGTAAAATCACCCGTTGCGAATTTGAAGCCCTGATAACACCATTGATAAAACGGACTTTACTGGCAAGTCGCCGGGCATTGAAAGATGCAGAAGTCTCTGCGGATGAAGTTTTACAGGTGGTTATGGTGGGTGGTTCAACCCGTGTACCGCTGGTTCGTCATAGGGTTGGTGAATTTTTTGGCCGCGAACCGCTGACTTCCATTGATCCAGATAAAGTGGTGGCTGTGGGGGCTTCGATTCAGGCGGATATTCTGGTGGGTAACAAGCCAGATAGCGACATGTTGTTGTTGGATGTGATTCCTCTTTCACTTGGGCTAGAAACGATGGGAGGTTTGGTTGAAAAAGTTATCCCACGTAACACGACCATTCCGGTTGCCAAAGCGCAGGAATTCACCACCTTCAAAGACGGCCAGAGTGCAATGAGTATTCATGTAGTGCAAGGGGAAAGAGAATTGGTAAGTGATTGCCGTTCACTGGCCCGTTTTACCCTACGTGGTATTCCGCCATTACCGGCTGGTGGGGCCCATATCCGGGTTACTTTCCAGGTCGATGCCGATGGCTTGTTGAGTGTCAGTGCGTTGGAGAAATCCACTGGTGTCGAAGCTTCTATTCAGGTAAAGCCTTCCTATGGCTTATCTGATGAAGAAATTGCTCGCATGATAAAAGATTCTATGGCGAATGCTCAGGAAGATATCAATGCGCGCCAACTGGCGGAACAAAAAGTTGAAGCGGCACGGGTACTGGAAAGTGTCACCGGTGCGTTAGAAAAAGATGCCGATCTACTGAGTGAACAAGAACAGGCGGCAATTGATGCTGCCGTAGAAATACTTATAAAAAGCGTTCAGGGCAATGATCCTGAAATTATTGAAAACGCAATTAAACAACTGGATAAGCAAACGCAGGAATTCGCTGCACGCCGGATGGATTCATCTATTCGTCGGGCGTTGGCGGGCCATTCTGTGGACGAGATTTAATTATGCCGAAAATTGTATTTTTACCTCATAACGATCTTTGCCCTGATGGCGCAGTTCTGGAAGCCAAAGAGGGGGAATCCATTCTGAATGTTGCATTGCGCAATGGGATTGAAATTGAGCATGCTTGTGAAAAATCCTGTGCTTGCACAACTTGCCATTGTATCGTTCGTGAAGGTTTCGATTCACTGGAAGAGAGCTCTGAACTGGAAGATGACATGCTGGATAAAGCTTGGGGGCTAGAGCCGGAAAGTCGTCTGAGTTGCCAAGCTAGAGTCTCTGATGAAGATTTAGTGGTAGAAATTCCAAAATACACCATTAATCATGCCCGTGAGCACTGATTGGCAGGAGAAAAATAAATGAACCTGAAATGGTCTAACAGCCGTGAAATCGGTGAAG
The DNA here is from genome assembly GCF_003287735.1 of Photorhabdus bodei. GTDB lineage: Bacteria > Pseudomonadota > Gammaproteobacteria > Enterobacterales > Enterobacteriaceae > Photorhabdus > Photorhabdus kayaii. The sequence goes on from NZ_NSCM01000006.1 coordinate 64,843, forward strand.
CGCTATATGACAAATTTCCTGAGGTGGATCCAAAAACGGTTCGCTTTACTGATATGCACCAGTGGATTTGTGAACTGGATGATTTTGATGATGCGCCTGAAAAATCCAATGAAAAGATTTTAGAAGCAATTCTGCTCGTTTGGTTGGATGAATTTGAATAACAAATAGCATTAATTTGTTATTTATCTGTCATCGTTTTAAGTTAGGCTGAACTTCTGAAAAACTGGCTTTGGCCGGTTTTTTTGTAGGATGAATATCGGGCAGGCGAAGAATTATGTAGGTAGAAGCTTGAGTAAGCTCCTTACTGCCATTAAGCGGTAATAATAAGAGGTGAGAAAAGAATGACCAAACAAATCATGCCAATAACACTGTCTTATGAACCAGCAGCAGCTTGCTGGGGTGAAAAAGCGCTGATTAGTTCCAGTGAGCAAGGGGTGATGATTCACCTGGTTGGTAAAGGTAAATTAGGGGTGGTTCAACGTGCCGGGCGTAAAATTGACGGGCAGGGAATTCGTCATGTGGCTCTGGTTGGCGAAGGTTGGGATTTGGAGAAAAGTTGGGCTTTCTGGCAAGGGTTCCGTGCGCCAAAAGGTAATCGCTCTATCGAATGGCCTCAATTGCCCGCGGCTGAAAAACAGGAGCTGGAAAGCAGAATTAAAATTATTGATTGGGTGCGTGACACCATCAATATGTCAGCGGAAGAGCTTGGGCCGGAACAATTGGCGAAGCGTGCGATTGATCTGATGTGTGGTATGGCTGGTGAGTCAATAAGTTATCGCATTATTAAAGGCGAAGATTTACGTGAACAGGGTTATATGGGTATTCACACCGTTGGCCGTGGTTCTTCTCGTGATCCGATCTTATTGGCGTTGGATTACAACCCAACTGACAACCCACAAGCGCCGGTATTTGCCTGCCTGGTAGGTAAAGGCGTCACATTTGATACTGGCGGCTACAGCCTGAAACAATCTTCCTTTATGGATTCCATGAAATCGGATATGGGGGGAGCAGCAACTCTGACAGGTGCATTGGCGCTGGCAATCAGTCGTGGCTTGAAACAACGGGTTAAACTGTTCCTCTGCATAGCGGATAACATGGTCAGTGGTAACGCCTTTAAACTGGGTGATATTATTCGTTACCGCAATGGCAAATCTGTTGAAGTGATGAATACGGATGCGGAAGGTCGTCTGGTGTTGGCTGATGGTTTAATTGATGCCAGCAGAGAAAAAGCGAAGTTAATCATTGATGCGGCAACCTTGACCGGTGCGGCGAAAACGGCTGTGGGTAATGACTACCACTCTGTACTCAGCTTTGATGACAAACTGGCGGCTGATCTGTTGGCGGCGGCTGTATCTGAGAATGAACTATTCTGGCGTTTACCATTGGCTGAATTCCATCGTAGCCAACTGCCATCGAATTTTGCTGATTTGAACAACGTTGCTGCACCATCACATACTGCGGGTGCCAGTACTGCGGCGGCTTTCCTGTCTCATTTTGTGGAAGAATACCAAAAAGGTTGGATTCACATTGATTGCTCGGCAACTTATCGTAAATCTGCGGTAGAACATTGGTCCGCTGGTGCAACAGGTTATGGGGTTCGTTCGATTGCTAATTTGCTGTTGGCGAAGGCGAAATAAATTTATTTTATCTAAAAAACTGATTGGAGATTTTTATGGGTTCATTAAGTGAATTAATTTCGGTTGAGATTGATGTTCCAAGTGGTAGTAAAATAACACTTAGCCAACCGGAAGAATATCCTTCGCAGCTCATTGAAGCTTTGGTCAGTTTATTTAGCCAACGTAAACCTGTTCGCCGTGCTTTTATCATACAAGTTCATGATAAAAATGTGGATGAAAACCCCAATTTATTAATTGGACTGGAAATAAATGGCACCGCAGACGAAATTGAACAACTGATCCATGAAGCGGGCACTATTGCTTGTGAATACACATCGGAAGAAGAGCCGATTGACTTCTGTTTGGTTGATGAAAAAGAGAGTGGCATCAGCCATTATTTGATTCAGCATACGCAGCCATTTTACCAGCGTAAATTAGGCAGTTGGTTACGTGGAAGCATTCCGGTTATGAATAAGTGACTGTTTATCGGGTGATAATATAGTTGTCGGTAGAATTGAAGTCTCCTATTTATTACCACAACCATTACTGAATCAAGTAAAAATTAAAGAGTCTGAGTCCAGTAAAATGCAGGGCTCAGACCTTGATGAACGCGTGATTTAATTACTCTTATTAAATATTTTTTGCAAAAAATAATTTTAATAATTAATTTATAAATTTTTTAACTCGAATGGATAAAATAAACTAAAAATCATAAAGATATAATTACAATCTGGTTTTATTTCATATATATAATGAGACAATATTAAATCGGTAATTGAAAATAATAAACTAAAAATCAAAAGAATAATATGAAATAGTGATATTTTTTATAAAGAAAATGATAGTAAAATTCAATGCCAAAGATAATAACGAAACAAATAAACTCAAATCCTGATAACCTGTAAATAACTCGATGTTTCCATTATATATTAACTTCTTGTCTTTTAAATAAATCAAATTATTCTCAATTACATTTCCATTTTTTACAATAAATATAATTTAATTCTCTCAGGGAAAAACTTTATAGAATAGATAAATTATTATCTGGTAATACATGTTTTCTTTGTTTTTTCGACTTATTCTAATAATTACTTTATAAAATTATTAATAATTGTTTTATAAGGTTTTTTAAGTTCACTATATTGATAATTAAATGAGAAATAATTTTAAAAGAAAACACTGATAAAAATTAGCGATATTTTTTGTCTTAAATAGCTATGTTATATAAAACAATTGTTTATTTGTTTTATGCTATTTTTATCACGTTTATATTAAAAAAATATGTTAATTGTTTTTTACGTAATTAACTTTAGTGTTACTTTTATGGGTAGGAGTTTTTAATTGCGTGGCCGGGATAGCCCATTGTTTATAGGTTTTATTGACAGGTGTTTAATTAAATAGAAAGATTTTATACCCTATGGATTTCAAGATGCATCGCGACGGCAAGGGAGTGAATCCCCGGGAGCATAGGTAACGATGTGACCGGGGTGAGCGAGTGCAGCCAACAAAGAGGCAACTTGAAGGATAACGGGTATATATCTAAGCTTTGAACTTATGGAGAAATATATGTCTGTAAAGAGGAAAGTTTCATATTTGGAAGAAGTTAGTGGTTCAGCAAAGGTAAACGAGATATTGACCTGGCTACAGGCTTATATTCCAGGTAAAGATCCTAATATTGTCGTTCGGCATGAGCCCAGTAAAGACGCGGCGAAAGAATTAATCCGCAGTGATTACCGTTGGGGGCATCAGAGTGATGACAAATCTGAAACTTTCCAATTAACGTATAACTTCCTGGAGAGTGAACCAGATGATATGCCGTGGATTATTTCTGGATTTTCAGCATTTAATGAAGAACAAAAAGCTGCTGCAAAGCTGTCAATTCAATCTTGGGCTGATGTCGCGAATATTAAATTCACCGAAACCTATGATATCAAGGAAGCGAATATCACTTTTGGTTTCTTTGATTTTAGTTTAACAGATGATTATGCGTTTGCTGAGATGCCGAATCCAGGTTTGAAACAAGTAGGAACTTGGTATAACGCGGAAAGCCGTACTTTCTTAAAAAATGATATTGGAGTGAATGGTTATGGCCGCCATACATTTACTCATGAGATCGGCCATACATTGGGGTTGGATCATCCGGCTGATTATGATGCGTCTGATAAGGTAATTCCGACTTACAAGAAAAGCGCTACCTATTTTGAAGATAGTAGTGCTTATACCGTCATGGGTTATTTCAGTGAAAAAAATACCGGGCAAGATTTTAAAGGTATTTATTCTGCCGCGCCATTACTTAACGATATTTCTGCCATTCAGTCGGTGTATGGCGCAAATAATACTACTCGTACCGATGATACGGTATATGGTTTTAATTCCAACACCGATCGCGATTTCTTTACGGCAAAAGATGCCAATAGCAAACTCGTGTTCACTGCCTGGGATGCGGGTGGTAATGATACCTTTGATTTCTCTGGTTTTACTCAAGATCAACGTATTAACTTGAATGAAGCCTCTTTCTCGGATGTGGGTGGCCTGAAAGGAAACATCTCTATTGCCCGTGGTGTCACGATTGAAAATGCGATTGGTGGCAGTGGTAATGACATTCTGATAGGGAATGATGCCAATAATACTTTGAAGGGTGGTGCCGGTGATGACATTATCTACGGTGGGCTGGGAGCAGATCATCTTTGGGGTGGGGAAGGCAAAGATACATTTGTCTACTTGAACGCCAAGGAATCACCTTTTCTTGAGCGTGATTGGATCCATGACTTTGTTTCCGGTGAGGACAAGATTGATGTGTCATTGTTCGATCTGGGTGAAGCAGGAAAAGGCACTATTAAGTTTGTCGAGGAATTCACTGGCGCTATTGGGGAAGCAGTGATCAGCTATGATAGCGTTAACAAGGTAAATGATTTCGTTATTAATATGGGGGGAGAATTATCTCAGGATGGTTTTGGGGTGAAGATCGTTGGGGAGCCGCTGACAGAGTCTGATTTCATCCTTTCATAACGCAACAACACAACCGCATCTGACTGGATGCGGTTATTCGTTTGGTCACTTTGAACGTCTGGGCGTATATGCTGTCCATGTCGTGCCCGTCAATGTGTACTTTCCTCTCTTCTGGTTGACGTCAAACCCTTTCAAACTGGCGATAGATATTGTGAGAAATACCGTCAGTACCCGGGATTTGGATATATTGGCAATATTTTTGGAAATAAATTTGGCATTAATGACGACATTAGTTTTACGGATAACATGATTTTTGGGGAAACCATATCAGTCTGAGCTGATTTAGCTAGTCGTTATCATTCCTGATCTACTATTTTTCTATTATATAATAAGTAAAATACATTTGAATAAGTAATTAATGGTGTGATTTTTTTATTTTAGAACAATAAGAAAATAATCTATTTTTAATTTAAAATTATTTACTAATGATATTAAATGTAATTAATGCATACATTGTTCGTATTATTTCATTATGACAAAACAATATATATGGAAGTTAGTTTTAGTTTGAAATTGTTTCATATCGGTGTTAAATGTAATTAACGTTTACATTAGTTGTATAATTTGATTATTATAAAATAATATGTAATCAGACTAGTTGATAATTTTTATGTGTATAAATATACATTAATCAATGTAACCAAGTGATAAATAATGTTTTTTGTGGTGAAATCTGTTTCCTATTGGAATGCGGATAGGTCCATTTTTCAAAGAGTTATCAAAGTAAATTCGGTGTTAATTGGGGAACAGGAGGTTTAGTTTGTTTTGCTAATTACTTAATTATTTGTGAAATAATTTACATGTGATATTAATTCAAAATAGACAAAATACAGCAGGGATTTAGCATTCATGCCAGTAAATATATTCAATAAATCCATTTTTATTTAGTTGTGAAATTCAGTGTAGGCCAATAAAAAATTGCACAAAATCAAAGGCGATTATTAAAAAAACAGGAACAAAAATGGAATATCTTTTGCCGATTCACTTGGTGAATCGTTTATTCCGTTATCAGGAAAATAATTGTCGAAGAATTGCTAATTATGCGGCTATTAACCGGGATATTACCTCCGGCGTCCAAGAGAATGTGCTGTCTGAGGATTTTAATTGATGCCTGGTGTGTGCCCGTTTTTATTTCTTGGAGGGAAGAAATAAGGGCAAAACATTTGTGATGACTGTTGAGAATGACAGTTTTCAAATAACTAACAGATTCGTTGAGGTAGTAAGTAGATGAAAGATAGCATAGCTAAAAAGGAAATTATCTTTGACGCTGGATTAGTGCAAGTACCGTCAGACAAGGTTGGTGACGACATATCTGTTCAGAAACTTAATTTGTTGTCAGAGGCTGAACGTACACTGCTGTTGGAAACTTGGAATACCACTGAAACAGTCTATCCTGACCAGTTAGGTATCCATCAGTTGTTTGAACGACAAGTGGAGAAAACCCCGACCGCGACGGCGTTAATCGCAGGGGATAAGACCCTGAGTTATGCGGAATTGAATGCTTGTGCTAACCGACTGACTCATCAACTGATTAAACAGGGGATTTGCCTGAATGATCATGTGGCAATCCTGTTAGAGCGATCTATCGAATTGGTGGTGGCTCAATTGGCTATTCTCAAGGCGGGGGCGGTTTATGTCCCTATCGATACCGGCATGCCGGACGAGAGAAAAAATGGGTTGATAAACGATTGCTTAGCCAAATTGTTGCTCACCGACGCACAAGCGAATATCCCGACTAATCTGGATGTCCCGCTAATTCGTCTCTCTGATGAGACAGGCGCGAACAAGGTGGAAGAGAGTTTCAATCCTGACTTACTTTATTCCAGTACTGCGCCAGCATATATCATGTACACCTCCGGCTCGACTGGCACCCCAAAAGGGGTGATCGTGCCTCATCGCGCTGTGGTCCGACTCGTTATTAATAATGGCTATGTTGAAATTGAACCCAATGATCGGGTTGCTTTCGCGGCTAACCCGGCTTTCGATGCCAGTACTTTTGAAGTGTGGGCACCTTTACTCAATGGCGGGGCATTGGTGGTTATCGACCACACCACTTTGTTGACGCCGCCGGAATTTGTACAGGCATTAGACCGTTATCAAATTAATATTTTATGGTTAAGCGTCGGCCTGTTTAACCGGCTGGCGGCGGAGTTGTCCCCAGTTTTGCCGCAGTTGAAAAACCTGATTATCGGCGGCGATATTCTTGACTCCCATGTGATTTCCCAGGTTTTACGCAAGAACCCGCCTCAGCAGTTATTGAATGCCTATGGGCCGACCGAGGGCACCACCTTTACCACCACATACCGGATTGAAACGTTATCCCCAGGAACAACCAACATTCCTATTGGTCGACCCATTGCCAATACGCGGGTTTACTTACTGGATGAGCAGGGCCAGCCCGTGCCATTGGGGAAAACGGGCGAGATTTATGTTGGTGGCGACGGGGTGGCCTGTGGTTATCTGAATCGCCCTGAATTGACCGCTGAACGCTTTTTGGTTGATCCATTTAGTGATGCACCGGATGCGCGGATGTACCGGACCGGCGATTTAGCTCGCTACCTGCCGGATGGCAATCTGGAATTTTTGGGCCGCAACGATCAGCAGGTGAAAATCCGCGGGTTTCGAATTGAACCGGGAGAAATTGAAGCCCGATTGGTGGAGTATTCTGCAGTACGTGAAGCGGTGGTATTGGCGTTAGGTGAGGGGCAGGACAAGCAGTTAGTTGCTTATGTGTTGGCAGAGTCGGATAACGAATTGCCTACCCACTTGCGTGAACACCTAAGTGCGCGGTTGCCTGATTATATGGTGCCGGTGGCCTTTGTGCGGTTGGATGAATTCCCGTTAACTCCTAATGGCAAACTGGATCGTCGGGCGTTACCGGCCCCGGGGGAAGACGCCTTTGCTCGTCAGGTTTACGCCGCACCGCAAGGGGAGCGGGAAATTGCATTGGCTACTATCTGGCGTGAGTTACTGGGTATTGAGCAGATAAGTCGGTATGACAGCTTCTTTGCCTTGGGCGGCCATTCACTGCTTGGCGTGCGCATGATTGAACAGCTACGCCATTTAGGGTTGACATTGGCTGCCCGCGACCTGTTTCAATTGCCAATACTGGCGGAGTTGGCCCAAACATTGGGGCAGCATCAGATTGTGACAGTGCCGCTAAATGTCATTACCCCGGCGACCATTGAATTGACGCCAGCGATGTTGCCGTTAATTGATTTGACTCATCCTGATATTGATTACATCGTCGAGCAGGTACCGGGTGGAGTGGTCAATATTCAGGATATTTATGCGCTGTCACCGTTGCAGGACGGTATCTTGTTTCACCATCTATTGGCGAAAGAAGGTGATCCTTACTTGCTGGCTTATCCAATGATCTTTGCTGACCGTGGTTTGCTAGACCGCTATTTATTTGCGGTACAACAGGTGGTTGACCGTCATGATATTTTGCGTACCGCTTTTATCTGGCAAGGATTATCCGCTCCGGCGCAGGTGGTTTGGCGTCAGGCCCCATTGTCAGTAACTGAACTGACGCTGAACCCGGCTGACGGACCGGTCGGTGATCAACTGGCGCAACGTTTTGATCCGCGGCAATACCGTCTCGATCTAAGTCAGGCACCGTTGTTACGCTTTGTGATAGCACAGGAAGAGGATGGCCGCTGGTACGTACTGCAATTACAACATCACCTGATTGGCGACCATACCACGCTGGAAGTCATGAACCTCGAAGTTCGGGCCTATCTTGACGGACAGGGCGATAACCTGCCGACACCGGTACCGTTCCGTAATCTGGTGTCTCAGGCTCGGCAAGGGGTTGACCAGACAGAACATCACCGATTCTTTACCGACATGTTGGCAGAAGTGGATGAACCGACGTTACCGTTTGGGCTGACCGAGGTACATCGTGATGGTTCTCAGGTCACACAAGCGCATCGGATGTTGTCTCCCATGCTGAATGATCGTCTACGTGCTCAGGCGAGACGTATAGGTGTCAGTCTGGCAACCCTGTGCCATCTGGCTTGGGCACAGGTGCTGTCGCGTACCAGCGGACAAGAGAAAGTCGTGTTCGGCACCGTGCTATTTGGGCGTATGGCCGCCGGGGAAGGGGCCGACAGCGGCATGGGGCTGTTTATCAATACCTTACCGTTGCGGCTGGATATCAATGATACCCCGGTACACAATAGCGTCAGGGTGGCGCATACCCGGTTAGCCGGATTACTGGATTATGAGCATGCTTCATTGGCGCTGGCTCAACGTTGCAGTGGGGTACAGGGCGGCACACCGCTTTTTAGTGCCCTGTTGAATTACCGGCATAATGAGCAACCGATGGTCCCGCATGAGATGGTGCCGGGTATTGAATTTCTCGGCGAACAGGAGCGGACCAACTACCCGTTTGTGCTGTCGGTGGAGGATAGTGGCGATACACTGGGGCTGACTGCTCAGGTAGTACAACCGTTTGATTCAGAACGAGTATGCGGTTACATGCAACAGGCGCTGGAAAGTCTGGCGGGTGCCCTTGAACAGGCGCCGGAAACGCCGGTACGGGCGCTAAACGTTTTGCCTGCATTGGAACGCACGTTATTGCTGGAAACGTGGAACGCGACTGAAACACCGTATCCTGAGCAACTCTGTATTCATCAGTTAATTGAACAGCAAGCGGAGAAAACCCCAGAAGCTACTGCACTGGTGTATGAAAATCAAACGCTCAGCTATGGACAACTGAATGCTAGTGCTAACCGGCTTGCTCATCAACTGATTGCCTTGGGTGTCGTGCCAGATCAACCGGTGGCGATTTGCATGGCAAATTCACCGATGCGGGTGATAGCGGTGCTGGCGGTGCTGAAAGCGGGCGGGGCCTATGTACCGTTGGACCCGGCTTATCCGGGAGAACGATTGTCGCATATCTTGACCGATGTAGCCCCGGCTAGGGGGTTGAAGGTCATGGGGGTGAAGACCGTGGGGTCGAAGACAATAGTGCTGGCGGATAGTACCGGGCGGGCTGCATTGGGTGGGCAAACGCTTGCGGGGCTGACGGTACTAGACCCGAATATCTTACCTGACCAGCCGGACAGCAATCCGCAGGTTCTTTCATTGACCTCTCGCCATCTGGCCTACGTGATTTACACTTCTGGATCAACCGGGACGCCCAAAGGGGTGATGATTGAACATCGTGGGCTGGTCAATCTTATTCTGGATAAAATCACCCGATTCGACATTCGCCCCGCTAGCCGGATGTTGCAGTTTGCTTCATTTGGTTTTGATGCGGGTGTCTGGGAAATCATGATGGCGTTAGGCAGTGGAGCCAGCTTGGTTATTCCTGCCGAAACCGTTCGTCAAGACCCGCGTCGCCTCTGGCATTATTTGGAAGAACAATCGGTGACGCATGCCTGCTTGACCCCTGCTTTGTTGCGAGAAGGGGCCGATTTGCCAACGATAACAATAAAACCGACATTGATATTGGGCGGTGAAGCCCCTGGCCCCGTGCTACTGCGGGCACTAAGTCATCAAGCAACTCTATTTAATGCCTATGGCCCGACAGAAATTACCGTCTGTGCCACCAGTTGGCGTTGTCCATCACACTATACTGATGTGTTGGTTCCCATTGGGCACCCGACAGCAAATACGCGTATTTATCTATTGGATAACCACGGCCAGCCAGTTCCATTAGGCGCGGTGGGGGAACTCTATATTGGTGGGGATGGTGTCGCCCGTGGCTATCTCAATCAGCCAGATCTGACCGACGAACGTTTTCTAGCTGATCCATTTAGTGATGCTGCCGATGCCAGGATGTACCGGACCGGGGATTTGGTGCGCTACTTACCGGACGGCAATCTGGTGTTTGTTGGCCGTAACGACCAGCAGATTAAAATCCGTGGTTTCCGCATTGAGCCGGGAGAAATTGAAGCTCGGTTGGCGGAACACTCTATGGTGCGTGAAGCGCGGGTCGTGGCCTTGGGAGATGGGCAGGATAAACGTTTAGCTGCCTATGTTGTAGCCGAAGCGGATAGTGGACTGGCGGCCAGTTTGCACACTCATTTGAGCGCGATGTTGCCTGATTATATGGTGCCGGCAGCCTTTGTACGTTTAGATGCCTTCCCGCTGACGCCAAACGGTAAATTGGATCATCAGGCATTACCGGCACCGGGGGAGGATGCTTTTGCTCGTCAAATTTATGTCGCGCCACAGGGGGAAATGGAAATCGCAGTAGCGGCTATCTGGTGTGAATTACTAGGCGTTGAGCAGATCGGCCGATATGACAATTTCTTTGCCTTGGGCGGACATTCCCTGTTGGCGGTACGGATGATGAACCGGATAGCTGTTTTCGGTGTCGACTTACCGTTGGCCGCGTTGTTTATGTCTCCCTCACTGAGTGCATTTACCGAGAAGATCTGCGCGCAACGTAATATGGGCAGTGATAAATTGCCTGAAATTAGGCCAATATCCCGTGATAGTGTCTTACCCTTATCGTTTGGTCAACAGCGTCTGTGGTTTCTGGCGCAATTTGAGGGGGTTAGTGATACCTACCATATTCCGACAGCCCTGCGTTTACGTGGACGGCTAAATCTTTCTGCTTGGCAGCAGGCCCTGAATCGTCTGTTTGCTCGCCACGAGGTGCTCCGTTCTGTTTTTATCACCGTTGATGGTCAGCCGCAGGTAGAACTGTTACCGGCGGAATTTGGTCTGCCAATAAAAAATTATGATCTCCGTAAAGCACTTGATGTGCAGACACAGCTTGAATTTTTGTGTGATCAAGAAGGTAAAAAACCGTTTAATCTTGCCCATGGCCCCTTAATCCGTTGTGCGTTGATCCAGCAGGCCGAAGAAGATTATCTATTCCTACTGACTCAGCACCATATCATCTCCGATGGTTGGTCTTTAGGAATACTTAAATCAGAACTGTATGCACTCTATACCGCTTGTCTGAACCAACAGCCTGATCCGTTACCGCCATTGACCATTCAATATCCTGATTATGCTGCATGGCAACAGCAGGTATTTTCTGGTGAAGGGTTACAGGCACAGAGTGATTACTGGCACCGTACACTGGCAGATGCGCCGGTGTTACTTGAGCTGCCGACAGATCGGCCACGTCCCTCCCAGCAATCATTTACCGGCGGTCGGGTAGCGGTGCACATTGATGCCATGTTGGTACAGGCGCTAAAAAATCTGGGGCAGCAACACGGCACTACACTGTTTATGACCTTGCTGACCGCTTGGGCTGCGCTGTTATCGCGCTTGTCGGGGCAGGATGATGTTGTCATTGGTATACCGAGCGTCAACCGCAATCGGCGGGAAATTGAGCCACTGCTTGGCTTCTTTGTTAACACATTAGCGTTGCGCATCGATTTATCCGATATGCCGGATGTGGTCACCCTATTGCAACGTGTGCGGCAGGTGACATTGGGAGCACAGGATCATCAGGACTTGCCTTTCGAGCAGGTGGTGGAAATTGTTCAACCGCCACGCAGACCGGAGCATACGCCACTGTTCCAGGTAATGTTTGCCTGGCAGGAGAATGAAACAGAGGAATGGCAATTACCGGAATTGGCGGTAACATCATTCGAGCTAGGATACGATATAGCGAAATTTGATCTGCAACTGGAATTAAAGGAAAAGGCAGGCGAAATTGTTGGAGAACTGAACTATTCTTCCGCCCTGTTCGACCATGAAACCATCGAAAGACAGATTGGTTATTTACAGGCCATATTGCGGGCAATGGTGAACCAATCTCAGCAACCGGTCACGGCTATCGATATTTTGTCATCCGCTGAACGGGAGTTATTGCTAGAGAATTTGAATGCGACCGAAGAACCATATCCTACTCAGCTATGTGTGCATCAGTTGTTTGAACAACAGGTAGAGAAGACCCCGGACGCCATGGCGGTAATCTATGAAAACCAGACGCTCAGCTATGCGGAACTGAATGTCCGCGCCAACCGGCTAGCCCATCAGCTTATCGCCTTAGGCGTAACGCCGGATCAGCGGGTAGCGATTTGTGTAACACGCTCACTTGCGAGAATAATCGGGTTGTTGGCGGTGCTGAAAGCGGGCGGAGCCTATGTGCCGTTAGATCCAGCCTATCCCGGTGACCGCCTGTCTTATATGCTCACTGATGCGACACCGGTTATTTTACTGGCGGATAATGCCGGGCAGGCAGCACTAAGTGAAGACATTCTGGCGACGCTGACGGTGTTCGATCCGAATACCTTGCCGGAGCAGCCAGACAATAACCCGCAAGTCTCTGGATTGACCCCACAGCATCTGGCTTATGTGATTTACACTTCTGGTTCAACCGGCAGACCAAAAGGCGTGATGATTGAACATCGTAGCGTGGTTAATTTGACACTGACACAAATTAACCAGTTTGATTTTCGTGCCACCAGCCGAATGTTGCAGTTTGCCTCATTTGGGTTCGATGCCAGTGTCTGGGAAATCATGATGGCACTGTGTGGGGGAGCTACCCTAGACATTCCGGTTGATAGCGTTCGTCAAGACCCGCTGCGCCTGTGGCGTTATCTGGAAGAACGGCGGGTAACACACGCCTGTTTGACCCCGGCTCTGTTACGGGATGGGGCTGATTTACCGGCGATAACGATAAAGCCCACCTTGATACTGGGCGGAGAGGCACCTAGTGCGGCGTTGTTGCAAGCATTACGTGGTCGGGCAACGCTGTTTAATGCTTATGGCCCGACAGAAATCACCGTCTGTGCAACCTGCTGGCGTTGCCCGCCAGACTATACTGATATGCTGATCCCTATTGGGCGTCCGACAGCGAATACAACTATTTATCTCTTGGATAATCACGGCCAGCCAGTGCCATTTGGGGCAGTGGGGGAATTGTACATTGGTGGTGCCGGTGTCGCGCGTGGCTATCTCAACCGCTCTGATTTGACGACTGAACGTTTCCTGACGGATCCGTTCAGCGATCAACCGGATGCTCGTATGTACCGAACCGGGGATTTAGCCCGCTATCTGCCAGATGGCAATCTGGTCTTCGTTGGTCGTAATGATCAACAGATTAAAATCCGGGGTTTCCGCATTGAACCGGGTGAAATCGAAGCGCGGTTGATGGAGTATCCTGATGTGCGTGAGGCGATTGTATTGACGTTGGGTGACGGGCAGGATAAACGACTGGTGGCTTATGTGGTGGCACCAGCGGATGACGGACTGGCGGCCAGATTGCGTGAGTACCTAAGTGATATTTTGCCTGACTATATGATACCGGCGGCTTTTGTGCGTTTGGATGCCTTTCCGCTGACCCCTAACGGTAAGCTGGATCGCCGGTCGCTGCCAGCACCGGGGGAGGATGCCTTTGCTCGCCAAGCTTACCAAGCGCCACAAGGGGAAATTGAGATAGCATTAGCCACTATCTGGCGCGAATTACTGAATGTTGAACAGGTTGGCCGACATGACAGTTTCTTTGCCTTGGGCGGTCACTCGCTGTTGGCAGTCAAGATGATCGAACGTTTACGGCGTATAGGGTTGGGCCTGTCGGTGCAAACGTTATTCCAGCATCCGACATTAAGTGTATTGGCCCAATCTTTAGCGCCGCATCGTGAAATTAGC
>NZ_NSCM01000006.1:79044-202005 GCF_003287735.1 Photorhabdus bodei
GCTCACTGATGCGACACCGGTTATTTTACTGGCGGATAATGCCGGGCAGGCAGCACTAAGTGAAGACATTCTGGCGACGCTGACGGTGTTCGATCCGAATACCTTGCCGGAGCAGCCAGACAATAACCCGCAAGTCTCTGGATTGACCCCACAGCATCTGGCTTATGTGATTTACACTTCTGGTTCAACCGGCAGACCAAAAGGCGTGATGATTGAACATCGTAGCGTGGTTAATTTGACACTGACACAAATTAACCAGTTTGATTTTCGTGCCACCAGCCGAATGTTGCAGTTTGCCTCATTTGGGTTCGATGCCAGTGTCTGGGAAATCATGATGGCACTGTGTGGGGGAGCTACCCTAGACATTCCGGTTGATAGCGTTCGTCAAGACCCGCTGCGCCTGTGGCGTTATCTGGAAGAACGGCGGGTAACACACGCCTGTTTGACCCCGGCTCTGTTACGGGATGGGGCTGATTTACCGGCGATAACGATAAAGCCCACCTTGATACTGGGCGGAGAGGCACCTAGTGCGGCGTTGTTGCAAGCATTACGTGGTCGGGCAACGCTGTTTAATGCTTATGGCCCGACAGAAATCACCGTCTGTGCAACCTGCTGGCGTTGCCCGCCAGACTATACTGATATGCTGATCCCTATTGGGCGTCCGACAGCGAATACAACTATTTATCTCTTGGATAATCACGGCCAGCCAGTGCCATTTGGGGCAGTGGGGGAATTGTACATTGGTGGTGCCGGTGTCGCGCGTGGCTATCTCAACCGCTCTGATTTGACGACTGAACGTTTCCTGACGGATCCGTTCAGCGATCAACCGGATGCTCGTATGTACCGAACCGGGGATTTAGCCCGCTATCTGCCAGATGGCAATCTGGTCTTCGTTGGTCGTAATGATCAACAGATTAAAATCCGGGGTTTCCGCATTGAACCGGGTGAAATCGAAGCGCGGTTGATGGAGTATCCTGATGTGCGTGAGGCGATTGTATTGACGTTGGGTGACGGGCAGGATAAACGACTGGTGGCTTATGTGGTGGCACCAGCGGATGACGGACTGGCGGCCAGATTGCGTGAGTACCTAAGTGATATTTTGCCTGACTATATGATACCGGCGGCTTTTGTGCGTTTGGATGCCTTTCCGCTGACCCCTAACGGTAAGCTGGATCGCCGGTCGCTGCCAGCACCGGGGGAGGATGCCTTTGCTCGCCAAGCTTACCAAGCGCCACAAGGGGAAATTGAGATAGCATTAGCCACTATCTGGCGCGAATTACTGAATGTTGAACAGGTTGGCCGACATGACAGTTTCTTTGCCTTGGGCGGTCACTCGCTGTTGGCAGTCAAGATGATCGAACGTTTACGGCGTATAGGGTTGGGCCTGTCGGTGCAAACGTTATTCCAGCATCCGACATTAAGTGTATTGGCCCAATCTTTAGCGCCGCATCGTGAAATTAGCGTGCCTGATAACGGTATTACAGCGGGTACGACTGTGCTGACGCCAGCAATGTTGCCGCTGATTGATCTGACTCAAGCTGAAATTGATCGTATTGTTGAACAAGTACCGGGTGGGATTGCCAATATTCAGGATATCTATGCGCTGTCACCGTTACAGGATGGCATTTTATTCCACCATCTATTGGCAAATGAGGGTGATCCCTATCTACTGATTACTCAACAGGCTTTTGCTGATCGCCCCTTACTTGACCGCTATTTGGCTGCGGTTCAACAGGTGATTGACCGCCATGATATCTTGCGGACCGCCTTTATCTGGGAAGGGTTGTCTGTGCCGGCTCAGGTAATTTGCCGTCAGGTGCCTTTGTTCGTAACGGAATTGACGCTCGACCCGGCTGATGGGCCGATCAGTAACCAACTGGCTCAACGTTTTGACCCGCGCCGGCATCGTATTGACCTGAATCAGGCACCGTTATTACGTTTCGTTGTGGCACAAGAGCGTGATGGTCGTTGGATTGTGCTGCAATTATTGCATCACCTCATTGGCGACCATACCACGTTAGAGGTAATGAACAGCGAAGTTCAGGTCTTTCTCTCCGGGCGAATAGACACCGGGCGAATAGACACCGGGCGAATAGACACCGGGCAAATAGACAGCCTGCCTGCGCCGGTCCCGTTCCGTCATTTAGTGGCACAGGCTCGTTTGGGTATCAGCCAGACAGAGCATACTCGTTTCTTTACCGACATGCTGGCTGAGGTGGATGAGCCGACACTGCCATTTGGGTTGGCGGAAGCACATCATGACGGTTCACAGGTGACGGAATCTCATCGGATGCTGACAGCGGGACTGAACGAGCGCTTACGTGGTCAGGCGCGGCGGTTGGGCGTCAGTGTGGCGGCGCTATGCCATCTGGCTTGGGCACAGGTGCTATCGCGTACCAGTGGGCAAACGCAAGTGGTGTTCGGTACGGTGCTGTTTGGACGCATGCAGGCGGGTGAAGGATCTGATAGTGGCATGGGACTATTTATTAACACCTTGCCGTTGCGATTGGATATCGATGATACCCCGGTGCGGGACAGTGTACGCGCAGCACATAGCCGACTGGCGGGATTGTTGGAACATGAGCACGCTTCACTGGCGCTGGCGCAACGTTGCAGTGGCGTAGACAGGGGAACGCCACTTTTTAATGCGTTGTTGAACTACCGACATAATACCCAGCCGGTCACACCAGATGAAATCGTGAGTGGCATCGAATTCCTTGGCGCACAGGAGCGGACCAACTATCCATTTGTGTTGTCGGTAGAGGATAGTGGCTCTGATCTAGGGCTGACGGCTCAAGTGGTGCAACCATTCGATCCAGAACGGATATGTGGCTATATGCAACAGGCGTTGGCAAGTCTGGTGGAGGCGCTTGAGCAGGCGCCCGATATGCCGGTACAGCAGTTAGAAATTCTGTCGACAACTGAACGCACATTATTGTTAAAAACCTGGAACGCCACTGAAACAGCATATCCTGAGCGGTTGTGCATTCATCAACTGTTTGAACAGCAGGTGGAAAAGACCCCGGATGCCACGGCACTGATACATGAAAACCAATCCCTTAGTTATGTGGAATTGAATGCTGATGCTAACCGATTGGCTCACCAACTTATTGCGCTGGGTGTAGTGCCGGATCAGCGGGTGGCGATTTGCGTAGCAAGTTCACCGGCGCGGATAGTGGCGCTGTTGGCGGTGTTAAAAGCGGGAGGCGCTTACGTGCCGTTAGACCCGGCCTATCCGGGCGAACGTCTGGCCCATATTTTGACTGATGCTGAACCGATTATTTTATTGGCGGATAGTGTTGGACGTTCAGCCTTAGGTGAGCAAATGCTTGTGGGGCAGACAGTGATTGATCCGCATTTATTGCCTGATCAATCGGATAACAACCCACAACTATCTACATTGACCTCCCGTCATCTGGCTTATGTGATTTACACCTCTGGTTCGACCGGCACGCCAAAAGGGGTGATGGTGGAGCATCGTGGGTTAGTCAACCTTATTCAGGATAAAATCGCTCGATTTGACATTTTCCCCACTAGCCGGATGCTGCAGTTTGCTTCATTTGGTTTTGATGCGGGTGTCTGGGAAATGATGATGGCGCTATGCGGTGGTGCCGCTCTGGTTATTCCTGATGAGTCTGTTCGCCAGGACCCATACCGCCTTTGGCATTATCTGCAAGAGCAGTCAGTAACGCACGCCTGTTTGACTCCGGCTTTGCTGCGGGATGGGGCTGATTTGCCGGTGATAACGGTAAAACCTACCTTGATATTGGGCGGTGAAGCGCCCAGTGTGGCGTTGCTTAAAGCGTTGCGCAATAAGGCCACGGTATTCAATGCTTATGGTCCAACGGAAATCACTGTTTGTGCAACCAGTTGGCGTTGCCCACTAAACTATACCGATGTGTTAGTTCCCATCGGGCACCCAACAGCCAACACCCGTCTCTATCTGCTAGATGCCCTCGGTCAGCCCGTGCCGCTAGGGGCAGTGGGTGAACTCTATATTGGTGGCGTCGGTGTGGCTCGTGGCTATCTCAATCGTCCTGAACTGACCGACGAACATTTCCTTGCAGACCCATTTAGTCATATTGCTGATGCCCGGATGTATCGAACCGGGGACTTAGTTCGCTATCTGCCGGATGGCAATCTGGTGTTTGTTGGTCGTAACGACCAGCAGATTAAAATCCGCGGTTTCCGCATTGAACCGGGAGAAATCGAAGCCCGGCTGACAGAATACTCCGGGGTGCGTGAAGCGCTGGTACTGGCCTTAGGCGACGAACAGGATAAACGGCTGGTGGCTTATGTAGCGGCGGAAGCGGATGACGGGTTGGTTAACCGTTTGCGTGAACATCTGAGTGGATTGTTACCTGATTACATGGTACCGGCGGCCTTTGTGCGGCTGGATGCTTTTCCGTTGACGCCTAACGGCAAGCTGGATCGCCGGGCGTTACCCGCACCGGGGGAGGATGCTTTTGCCCGCCAGATCTACGCTGCACCGCAAGGAGAAACCGAAACCGCATTGGCTGCTATCTGGCGTGAATTACTGGGCGTTGAACAGATCAGTCGGTACGACAGCTTCTTTGCCTTGGGGGGCCATTCGTTGCTTGCGGTACGGATGGTTGAACGTTTGCGTAATTTGGGTTTAACGCTGGCAGTACGTGATCTGTTCCAATCCCCGATACTGTCTGAACTGGCGCAAACATTGAGGCTGAATCAGACCGAAAAAGTGCCGGCCAACATGATTACACCGGCCACCACGGTGTTAACGCCAGAAATGTTACCGCTGATCGATCTCACTCAATCTGAAATTGATCACATCGTCGAACAGGTACCGGGTGGGATAGCCAATATTCAGGATATCTATGCGTTGTCGCCGTTACAGGATGGGATCTTGTTCCACCATTTGCTGGCAAACGAAGGCGATCCCTATCTGTTGGCAGGTCAAATGGCTTTTGCTGACCGGCCTCTGCTGGATCGTTATCTGGCGGCGGTTCAACAGGTGATTAACCGTCATGACATCCTACGGACCGCCTTTATCTGGCAAGGATTATCCGTTCCGGCGCAGGTCGTTTGCCGTCAGGTGTCGTTGTCGGTGATGGAATTGCCATTAGATCCGGCTGACGGGCCGATCAGCGAACAATTAGCGCAACGGTTTAACCCACGTCAATATCGTCTCGATTTGGGGCAGGCACCGCTGTTGCGCTTTGTGGTGGCACAGGACAGTGATAGTCGTTGGATTGTTTTGCAACTGATGCATCATTTGATTGGCGACCATACCGCGCTGGATGTGATGAGCCACGAAGTTCAGGCGTACCTTGACGGGCAGGACGGCAACCTGCCAGCCCCGGCACCATTCCGTAATCTGGTGGCGCAGTCCCGACTAGGGATAAGTCAGGAAGAACATACCCGTTTCTTTACCGAGATGTTAGCTGAGGTTGATGAACCGACGTTACCGTTTGGGCTGGCGGAAGTTCGCCATGATGGCTCGCAGATGACCGAATCGCACCGGATGCTGACCCCTGAGTTAAATAACAGTTTACGTGGTCAGGCGCGGCGATTGGGAGTGAGCTTGGCTGCCCTATGTCATCTGGCTTGGGCACAGGTGTTATCACGTACCAGCGGACAGCAGCAGGTGGTATTTGGCACTGTCTTATTTGGGCGGATGGCGGCGGGTGAAGGGGCTGAAAATGGCATGGGGCTGTTTATCAATACCTTGCCGCTACGGTTGGATATGGATGATACCCCGGTACGAGACAGCGTACAGGTAGCACATCACCGGCTGGCGGGATTATTGGAACACGAATATGCCTCGTTGGCACTGGCTCAACGTTGTAGCGGGGTGCAGGGAGGAACGCCTCTGTTTAGTACCTTGCTGAACTACCGACACAATATAGCTTCGGTGGAATCGAATGAGATCATGAGCGGTGTTGAATTTCTCGGTGCACAGGAGCGGACTAACTATCCGTTTACGCTGTCAGTAGAAGATTTTGGTGATGCGCTGGGGCTGACAGCGCAAATCGTCCAGCCGTTTGATGCAGAGCGGGTGTGTGGTTATATGCAACAGGCGCTGGAAAGTCTGGTGGGTGCACTGGAGCACGCCTCGGAAACCCCGGTTCAGCGGTTGGAAATTTTACCGGCAGTAGAAAGGAAACGGCTACTGAAAGTCGGCAATGGCCCGCAAACGACATATTCCGACCCGTTGTGTATTCATCATCTGTTTGAACAGCAAGTGGCGAAAAATCCTGAGGCTACGGCACTGGTCTATGAAGAGCAGACTCTCAGCTATGCAGAATTGAATGCATATGCTAACCGACTGGCTCATCAGTTAATTGAACTCGGAGTGGAGCCCGATCAACGGGTAGCGATTTGTGTCACGCGTTCACCGTCAAGAGTGGTGGCGCTACTGGCGGTACTCAAAGCGGGTGGGGCTTATGTTCCCTTAGATCCAGCCTACCCGGGTGACCGGCTAGCTTATATGCTCACGGATGCGGCACCGTCAGTGGTACTGGCAGATAATGTGGGCCGTACTGCGCTAGGTGAACAGGCGCTTACGGCGTTAACGGTACTTGATCCGACTGTTCTGCCTGATCAGCCGGATAATAATCCGTACGTCCCGGCGCTAACCTCACGACATCTGGCGTATGTGATTTACACTTCTGGTTCCACCGGTACACCAAAAGGGGTTATGGTCGAACATCATGGCTTGGTCAATTTAATTTGGGAGAAAATCACCCAATTTGACATTTGCTCGGATAGCCGGATGTTACAATTTGCTTCATTTGGTTTCGATGCCAGTGTCTGGGAAATCATGGTGGCACTGTGTGGGGGAGCTACCCTAGACATTCCGGTTGATAGCGTTCGTCAAGACCCGCTGCGCCTGTGGCGTTATCTGGAAGAACGGCGGGTAACACACGCCTGTTTGACCCCGGCTCTGTTACGGGATGGGGCTGATTTACCGGCGATAACGATAAAGCCCACCTTGATACTGGGCGGAGAAGCACCCAGTGCGGCGTTGTTGCAAGCATTACGTGGTCGGGCAACGCTGTTTAATGCTTATGGCCCGACAGAAATCACCGTCTGTGCAACCTGCTGGCGTTGCCCGCCAGACTATACTGATATGCTGATCCCTATTGGGCGTCCGACAGCGAATACAGCTATTTATCTCTTGGATAATCACGGCCAGCCAGTGCCATTTGGGGCAGTGGGGGAATTGTACATTGGTGGTGCCGGTGTCGCGCGTGGCTATCTCAACCGCTCTGATTTGACGACTGAACGTTTCCTGACGGATCCGTTCAGCGATCAACCGGATGCTCGTATGTACCGAACCGGGGATTTAGCCCGCTATCTGCCAGATGGTAATCTGGTCTTCGTTGGTCGTAATGATCAACAGATTAAAATCCGGGGTTTCCGCATTGAGCCAGGTGAAATCGAAGCGCGGTTGATGGAGTATCCTGATGTGCGTGAGGCGATTGTATTGGCACTGGGAGATGGTCAGGATAAACGTCTGGTGGCTTATGTCGCATCTGAGGCGGATGACGGGTTGGCTAGCCAATTACATCGTCATTTAAGAGCTTTATTGCCTGACTATATGGTGCCGTCAGCCTTTGTGCGTCTGGATGCTTTTCCGTTGACTCCGAACGGCAAGTTGGATCACCGGGCATTGCCGGTGCCTGATCAGAACGCGTTTGCCCGTCAGATCTATGAAGCGCCACAAGGCGAAACAGAGATCGCCTTGGCGGCTGTCTGGCGTGAATTACTGGGGGTTGAGCGAATTGGCCGGCATGACAACTTCTTTACCTTGGGTGGACACTCGCTGCTCGCTATGCGGATGATCAATCTGGCCGCGGAACGAGGGTTGATTTGCTCATTGAATAATCTGTTCCAATTCCCGGTGCTAGCGGAACTGGTGGCAGAGATCACCTCAGATCCGCTGTCTCAATTGCAAAACAGCGCCATACCGGTGCGACCGGATGGAACCGAACCGCCGCTCTTCTTCGTGCCGAGTGGCATGGATGACTATTCCTATGTTTTTGGGCTGGCTCAGCATATTCAGGCGGATTACCCGATTTACGCGCTACCTTGGCCGTCTATCAATGAGGAACAGGCGTCGACCATTGAAGCTCTGGCGACCAGAATGATCACCTTTATGAAAGCAGTGCGACCAGAAGGCCCGTATCGGATATACGGCTACTCTTCTGGCGGTATACTGGCTTATGCCATTGCTCAGCAACTTTTGCATGCCGGAGAGACAGTTAATTTCTTGGGGCTAATTGATACACCTGCTCCGCACTGTTTCAAGACACGAGTCGATCAACCTAAACTTCAGTTCCTTGCTGAATTGGCAAGGCAGTCAGTGGATGAGCATCCTCAAGAGATTGCCGCGTTGCATCAGAAAATGGACGAACTGAATTTAGTGCAATTTATTGCAGCAGCGCAGAAGCTGGAATTATACCCATCAAATCTGCGCCCTGACTTAATTGCCAAACGTTGGGTACAGATGGGAAATTATGTCCAGATGGTTAAGGATTATGAGCCGAAAGCTCTGGCGATAACGCTACATCAATTCTATGCAATGGAATCTTATCCACAGATTCCATTTGTTACCGATGTTGCGCTACAGTCCGTAACGATGGAACCGTCGTTAGGTTGGGAACAGATAATTCCTGACTCTTCGCTACAGTTAACCTCGGTTCCGGGGGATCATTTTAGTCTGATGGAAGATAGTGAAAATAAAACTATTTTGGCTAAGACCTTAAGCAGGGCGTTGGCAATGAATTGTGAGGCGGAGGCGCTGTAATGCCAGTGATATTGTGGGATGAAAGGCTATACTTAAATAAAAATAGTTAAAAATCAATTTGTCCGGTTAACGGTTTTTATAATAGCCGGACAATCTTGCTGAATATAGGCGCCGAATGTTAATCACTTCGGTGCCTTATTTTTTTATCAAGTCCTACACCTGACGCTAGCGGAGAAATCCTATTTCTCAGCATTGTCTACGCTTGTAAACAATTCTTACACCCTTAAGTATGATAACCACTCATGGAGGTAAATGAGGAAATAGCGTAATCGTTAACTGTTTTTGTTAACAGAATAGCTGTCAGGATAAATATCACTACAGATATTCCGATTAAAACATTTGGCTATATGGGTGAGAGCCATGATTATGCTTTTCTCAGTGAAGAGGAAATGTTGCTATGGGGTTATCTTAATGTCAATAAATGTTATGTTATTGTCATGAAGTTTAAATATTTTGTTCAACATGCTGTTATATCGGTGGTGACAATGGGGGGTATTAAAAAATTGTATTTTTTTGAAAAAAAGAGTTGATCTTTATAAGCACCCGTTAAGAAGATAGAAAAATTCAGAAATCGCTCATCCTGTTTATGCATGATGTTATGCAGCGGCTTTTGCAGTAGATGCTCCTTTGAAAGTAGCTAGTTCCAGTTTACCGAAGGATTTACGTACTGATATAGGGAGAATAATGGAAGTAAGTTTGCAACGTGAATTCATTATCGCCGCTGAACTAGTCAATCACTACGCCAACGGCATGCTGCTCAGTACGCCGTTTTTTCATGAAGCTCTCAACCGTGATGCGAAAAAAGGTAGGCACTTATATTCTGTGGCAGTGATATTTCCCTGCCCATTATTATCCCGTTTTAACCTAAAAAGGAAAAGAGAAGGAAAAGAGAATGAAAACTGAAATATTAGCCAATATGCAGACTCGTTGTATCGGACGTTATCTGATTGATATTCCCTTGGCATTTGAAAACATCATCAACAATGAGATATTTATTGATGATGCAAAAATAGAAACCAAGCGTATGCATCTATCCGCATTTGAACAGCGCATAGAGATAAGAGAGCAAAAATTAAGGACGACTAAAACTGCCGATCCGAAAGATCTGCCCTTTTTAAAGAAAGTTTATCATCTCCAGGGAAAATTATATGGCGTGATTTTTGATAGAAATAATAGTGTCAGTGAACCCGGTTTTTCCCGAATATTAGAAGCCCATTTATATGATAATGAGGTTGCTTTTATTATAGAAATGAAATTTACAGAGATATCAGATGATAAATATAGTTATTCAAGAAACCTTTATATAAAATCTGGAGTGAATGAAAGCCAATATAAAATGCTTTCTCAAACTCTGGACAAAATGCAAAGGCTAATTGCCAGAATCAGTGGCAGAAAGGATAGCGATATTCCGATAGAGGCAGGAATCTGTATCCCTGATGGTTTTATTGCCGACTATAATAATGAAAAAGAAAATATAAAGTTTGTCTATCAAGGAAATCAGGATGATAATTTCACATTCAGTCTTGAAATCATTAATGACTTTAAAGGGGAAGGCACTTTACTTGAACGTATTAGTGCGATTGAAAGGGATTGGTTTATTAACTATGGCAAGATAATAAGAAAGGGGGAAAGAAAAATAAATGGGATTCATGGGGAAGAGTTATTAGCAGTAGGTATGCAATCTCTTAATAATAATCCGCGTTATCAATTTGATTTTGTTGCAAATGATATGGTGTTGAATAATAAAAAAATCTGTGTTGTCATTATGTTAATGAATTACCAGTTACCTGCAACGCCATATACCGAAGATGAATTGATCGCGTTTTGGGATGCAATAACGAAAACCTTTCGTAGAGGAGCGGATGCTTTCGAATAGCGATGAAGTGAGAGGGATAGTGTTTTAAATAATTCACTAATGGGAGGCTCAATGTGTTCTGATTTATATCGCTAATGGCTTTATTAGCTTATATGTTGTTTTTAAGTCCGGTAATATTGGTTGTTGATATACTTATCATTTGTCGGATAGGTTACCCGCAAATGCACATGCTCACCATCCCTCTCAAGCCTTTCACATTCTCCCTTTTTTGTAAATTTCTGGTGCTATTATCTCTATGTCGAAGTAAATAAATTTTTAAATAAGAGAAAGAGAGAAAAATTATTTTAATTCGTTTTGCCATAATAGCGTTAATAATGCTGTTTCAGCGGTAGCCTTGTTAATATACCCGTTATCTTTCAAGTTGCCTCTTTGTTGGCTGCACTCACTCACCCCGGTCACATAGTTACCTATGCTCCCGGGGATTCGCTCCCTTGCCGTCGCGATGCATCTTGAAATCCATAGGGTATAGATCAAGGCTACCGTTATTTATTCTGGTACGTCCAGATTGAATATTATTGTCAGGAACAAAATGGTTTAATAATAAAATTGCTATGACAATAAGAATTTTTCTGGTACATAATGATGAAAATTATTCGCTAAACAGTATTCTTCCAGTTGTTGGCTGGAATGAATCCCTATCTTGTTATATATCCTGGCCATATAGGTTTCAATGGTACGATAAGCAATATTTAATATCTGTCTAATTTGTTGTCTGGTGTATTTTTGTAAAAAGAAAAAGATGATATCCCATTCACGCGGCGTAAAAATATCGCTTGGTGGTTGAAGCATAATGGATGCCGGTAGTTTTTTATAATATTGATATAGGCTGGCTAATGAGTAGCTTTTAGCTTCCCAACAATGATACATGACGCCGATACAATTTCCATCTTCATGATAAAAAGGCAATTTTTCACAAAAGTAAGATGATAACATTTGATCTTGTCCGAATATATGTGTTTCAACTGAACATATTCTCTGTTCTTTTGCCATGACCATACTATCTTGAATAATAAATTCCTTAGCAAATTCAGCGCCGTCCCAAGGGAGTTCATGATCATAAAGTCCATCATAATTAAATGATGCTTTAAAATTATGAATATATTTCTTTGTTGCTGAGTTACCATAAATGAAATTTGAAGAACTATCTTTTATTCCCCACGGCTCATTGCTGATTTCCATCGTGTTGATAATTTGAGGTGATATCGTATAGTTCTTCATAAAGACTCCTTGAAAATTTTCAGTTTAAATGAACATTCTACTTTGAGATTCCCTGGTGCTTTCTGAGGTATAGCAATAAAATTGACTTTTTTCATAAGAGTTTTCTAGTGTTATATGTTATGGCAGAATGAATGGTTGCCTGTTTATTTTATTTAAAACAATGAGTTATGTAGTAAGGCTCCTTGCAATCAAATAATTTCTTAATATTATGAATGAATTATTTTGTTGCTGGATTGCCGTAACGTAAATAAAGCATGAAGAACTATCTTTTACTTCCCTACAGTCCATTACCTAATCTGAGGTGATATTGCATAGTTCTTCTTCATAATAAAAATTTTATTGTGATTTAGAGCCTAAGGAAATATTCTGCTTTCCCGGTTCACAAATCTCTCTGGCACGTAGAGGTCATAGTCATTCGTGCGGCAATATTCTTCTAATTGACGGCTAGAATGAACACCAATTCGTTTATATATTCGTGAGAAATGGGTTTCAACCGTACGATAGGAAATATTTAACATCCTACCGATTTGCTTACTAGTATACTTATGTAACATGAGGAAAATAACATCCCATTCCCGTTGTGTAAATATATCGGTTGGTGGAGAGAACAGAATAGATGCCGGGAGTTTTCCATAAAATAGACGGGTAAATGAGAAATCCTGAGCTTTCCATCCGTGGAAAATGACTCCGACACATTCGTTATCATCATTATAGAGTGGATATTTTTCTTGGAAATAAGATGAAAGAAAATTATCTTTCCCGAATATGTGTGTTTCAAGTGAACATACTCTTGCTTCTTTCTCCATTACTATTTGATCGTGAATAACGAATTCTTTTGCATACTCAACGCCTTCCCAAGGAATTTCATCATCATATTGCCCTTCATAATCAAATGAATCTGAAATATTGTGAAGATGTTTGAGTGCTAGATTGCCGTAAATAAAACATGAATTTTTATCTTTGATTCCCCAAGGTTCATTACTTTGCTGCATGGTATTAATGACTTGAGATGAAATATTGAAATTATTAGATTTTATCATAATGATATCCTGCCGTGTAATTAATATTTTATAAATTTACAATTCCTTACTACCAATAGTGATAAAACGTTCAGGAATATAAAGATGATAGTTATTCTTCTTACAGAAATCTGCTAATTCTATCTGTGGTGGTAAATTAAATTTCTGGTAAATTGACTGAATATGATTAACAACATCTTCTGTGCTCATCGTTAATTCTTCACCGATGCTCTCTTCATCCTGTGATCGCAGGGTTAGAAAAAGCACCTCCCACTCGGTTTGCGTCAATAGATTGTTTGGTGGCGTAAATTCCAGGTTTGATGGCGATGTTCTGTCATAATAGTAAGAAACAGAAAAGTTTTGAGGTTGATACATATGAAAGAAGATCCCAATGCAATCATTATTCTCATCATAAAGGGGAAATTTATCACAAATATAGCTTTGTTTGACGTTATTTTCTCCAAACCGATGTGTTTCCAGTGAAGTGATGCGTTGCATAGTTTGGATGGCTTTTTGATCCTGACGGTGGACTTCTTCTGCATATTCTGCGATAGGCGAGGGCAATTCACCCATGGTAAGCCCGATAATATCGAAATCTTCAGGAAGGTTGAGTAGTTGATAGAAAGCAGGGTTAGCATAAATAAATCTTGACTGATGATCTCTGGCACCCCAAGGTTCATTGCTTTTGTCCCACATCAGGGTTAATTGTGGTGTAATAAGAGTGGATTTGTTTCGTATGTTTGACATAGTAACTCCTAAATTCCTATTTAAATCATTATCTGAATGGTTGCTTTTTCGATTATGTCTTAAGTGGACAGCCATATAATAGAATATAATGCTTTTCTCGTCAAAAAGCGTATGTTTATTAATTGAATTTTTACTATTTAATAATGAAACTTTAAATAGAGAGGAATATAACTATATATACTATTTTAGATGAAGATTATTTAAATGATTTATTGAAAGATCAAGTAGAGGTTGTTGCTGTGCTCGCTGCTGTGCCTGATATCAGCTATTTTTAGCTGAAAAATAGGTATTATTAATGATCAATAATTGCAGATTATAGTTGAAATTATCAGCATCCTCATTGTTGTCAGTTGTTCAATAATTATTTGTCCTAATGCTTAAGAGCTGTTCTGTTAAACGATTTGATTTACTCGTCTTTGTAATAAAGAACAAATCTGAACAGCGGCATGAAAAAAATAGTGGTTTTTGGTCATATTTTTGACGTGGCATTAAGATTGAACTAAATAGATTACGCCTGTTGTGTTAAGTATATGCTCTTGGTTTTTTACCTTGTTTGTGCTCATTACCCTTTTAAAAGGGTAGTTGACAATAGTGACTCCCTTGGGATTAAGTAGTCAATACTTAATGAACGACGCTAACATAAATTTGGTTTTTTTATTGGAATTTAATTTTTTCTTGATGCTATCCGTTACTTCACATGTATATACCCTATGGATTTCAAGTTGCATCGCGACGGCAAGGGAACGAATCCCCGGGGAGCATAGATAACGATGTGACCGGGGTGAGTGAGTGCAGCCAACAAAGAGGCAGCTTGAAAGATGGCGGGTATAACACGCAAGTTTAATGGGAAGTAAAAAGATCGGCAAAGATGAGCTTGATATGACAAAAGGCACGGAGGTACGTTCTTATGATGCCTTTTAGGTCGTGGAAGATATCAACAGTGGATGGAACAGTAGAAACGCAACCATTGTTGTTGAACTTAGGGTTCAATATGGCTACCATCGATCGAAGGTACAGTTATCAATTTGATAGCTTGTCCTTTTTAGATGATTAGAGGGGAATAGGAGGAGGTTATATGCCAGCAAGATTGGTAAATCCTGAAAAGGTTAATGAGGTTTTCGCTCATCTGAATGAAAGCCCAGATAATCATACCCTCTATACTGCGTTGATGAATGGGGTTGATATTACTGATCAGATAAAAGGGTTGTTGCTTTCGCCAGGTTATCGCATGGTTCGTGTTGATGGTCGATTTGGTAATCGTATCAGTCAATCCCACTTCGAGCTGGCGTTGGTTAACGATGTGTCTCAAGAAGTCGTCTACTATAACAGAGTTATTATACAGCCTGATGTAGTATTAAATTGCCGCCCTGTAACACAAATTCTTGTTTGGCGTATTCTGAAACGTGAACATCGAACGGTTTTGCATGAACTGGCTGGTCAGGTGTTCTTCGGTTACTTGCTCGAATCTTATAATGTGATTGTGTCAGATATGAACCAGACTCATGACGGTATTTCTTTTTGGCAGGCCCGTATGTATGACGCGCTGGCGTATAATATGCATGTTTATGCTTATGATATGATTACCTGTGAGTTGCGTAAGATTTTGACCCAGAATGATGTTAGTCGCCAAGAATCTTGGTTATGGGGAGATCCTGAATATCATCAGAATAGATTGGCAATTATTTCGAAAAGTGAATTACCCATCCAATAGACCCACTTTGTGGGTTTTTTCATAATCGATCTGAATGATTCCATTATAATTAACTTGCGATATATCAATCCTCACCCAACGCGCTATCCCTCATTGTAAAGTCTATATACCCGTCATCTTTCAAGTTGCTTCTTTGTTGGCTGCACTCACTCACCCCGGTCACATAGTTCTCTATGCTCCCGGGGATTCGCTCCCTTGCCGCCGCGATGCATCTTGAAATCCATAGGGTATAAATTTCCAGAACAGTGTTTGAAGTCTAATTTTGCTATTAATTTAACTCATTATAGTTAGTAATATTGTATTTATTGGTCGTATTTATTTAGATCAGAGTAATGGGAGTGAACTGTTGTTTTTTACTATAGATATTTTCTTGAAAAGAAATAAGTTAAATTTTCCTGCATTTCTGATTCAACAATGTTAATAATTTAACCTTAGTAATTTTATTTATGAAAATTTTTTAATTATTCTAATAAAAACAATAAGTTAATCTGTGGGTTAATCTTATTTTTCACTATTTCATTTGCATTGTTAATATCAATGTAGGGATATAGGGCAATATATGGGGGGTAAACAGACTTTCTTATGCATTAATATTGATTTTGAGTTTTTGCTCTATATTATTTTATTCTGATTATTCATTTAACCGTATTTTTAGATATATAAGTCCATTATGTCTCTGAGCTTAGGGTTTTTGCTTCACTATATATTTTATAATCTTTTTGAGTAAATTTCTTGTTGAGGAAGAAATATGTCTAAAAAATTCGAACAAATCACTTCTGATATCAGTTATAACAAAGGCGTTTTTTCTCATTATTTCTTTGATTAGAAAGAAAACAATCAATGGAGTAATAACTCAATAGAGTTAGAGTAATCTACCTAATTAGACAGAATTATATAAATAATGCCTGGGTGATGGCTGTCATTATATTTTTTACCGTGGGAAGAACGGTGGGTTTGCTCTGTCCACGGAAAACTAGATTCTCAAAATCGCTGCTGTATCTGCCAGATGCAGTGGTTTTCTATTTAACCTCAGTTTAAATTAAGGGATTGTTTATGGGAAAATCATCAAACCGTAGTACAGAATATTTCTTTACTGGAAAATATTACGATGATGATGATGGCAATAATATTGTTGCTATTGGTGTCGGAGGGGTTATTTATGCCAAAGGAGGAGATGATCGTATTATCCTCGGGTCAATTGGAGCAACAGTTTATGCCGATTCTGGCAACAAGGTAGTCGATGGTAGCGCCGGATATTTAAAAGTAGTGGATAAGGAAGGTAATCTGGCCGTACATGGCGCCGCGGGTTATTCGGGTATTGATAAAAGTGGTAATGGTAATATTTCATTTACTGGTGCGGCAGGGGGTGTTTTTATGGATCATCAGGGTGACCACGGTGATCTCAATTTCTCAGGAGCAGCGGCTTATAATGGCCTGAATCGCAAAGGACAATCCGGTAATGTGACTTTTAACGGTGTTGGTGGTTATAACGAATTATGGCATGAAACGAATCAAGGTAATTTAAATTTTGCCGGCGCTGGTGCCGGTAATAAAATTGACCGTACCTGGTATGATCACTATGAGACAAGCCACGGTGATGTGAAATTTGACGGTGGGGGAGCAGCGAATAGTATCAGTTCGTGGGTTGAAAGTGGCAATATTAATTTCACAGGTGCCGGGGCTGATAACCACATTATACGTAAAGGTAGAGAAGGCAATATTATTTTGCATGGCGCCGGGGCATCAAACCGTATTGAGCGTTTGCGCCAAAGTCAAGATCAATATGGACAGACGCACGGTAATATCGAATTTGAAGGGGCAGGGGGTTATAACCGGATCTATTCTGATGTCGCACATGGTGATATTACTTTTGATGGTGCCGGTGCTTACAATGAAATATCAAGAATCGACGCGGATAGCGGTTCTCGTGATGGCACTCTGGAATATGCTAAAGCTGAAGAGATTGTATTAATAACGGCGACGATAGGAGGAAGTTGCATTCAGCAATCCCAACAAGTAACAGGTATTAAATCAACTATCGAGCCTAACACTTACCTCTTTGCATTTGCCGATGAAATGTACACTAAGATTAGCAAAGTCCAACTCCGAAATGATCCTGAAACCGGTAAGCTCAATTATTACGCCACTTCTTGGTATAAACAGGGAAATCACCTTAAGAATCTTGCTACGGAGAATATCGCTTCAAGCAATGGATTTACTGATATAGGCATCAATGGTGGTTACCGTCTCTCTAATTTAATCTTCGAACATCATCACCCTGTTATTATTCAACATACTGTTGAAGAAGATTTGCAGGAGAACCAGTGGGTGACTTATGCCGGTGGAACCAATGCCCGAGCAGGAGATATCACGTTAATTGACGCCAAGATGCATGGGTATGCAATCCATTCTGGTGGTTTGATATTAGATGTTTCAGCGGTGAAATCGAACTGTCAACCGAACACTTATATTTATGCCAAGTATGTTGAGTCATATACCAAAGTGGTGATGGTTGAATTGGCGAATAATCCTGAAACCGGTGCGCTGCAATATTATGCCAGTGCGTGGTACAAAGCAGGTGATCATACCGGTAATCTGGCTGCTGAAGATTTTTCATTCAAAAATGGTTATCGCTCAATGGGTATGGGCGGATATTCGCTAACTAATCTGCAATACAAAGTGAATTCAGTATGCCGTGTTTCTGAGCACTTAGCACATACCGAAGAGTACAGTCATCAGGAGTTGGTGAAATTATCCGCCGATATGGGTGACAGCGCCGGTGACATTAATTTCAAGGGCATGGGGGGCGGTAATGTCATTACCTCCAGTGTCATACGCGGCAATGTCAATTTTGAAGGCGCGGGTGCTGCTAATGTCATCGTGAAAAAGGGGGAACAGGGCGATCTGACGTTCCGTGGCGCAGGTCTGGCAAACGTATTGGTTCATCAAAGCCAGCGTGGAGAAATGGATGTTTACGCTGGCGGTGCAGCAAACGTATTGGTTCGGATCGGTGATGGGCGATATCTGGCTCATCTTTTGGCGATAGGTAATATCTCGATCCACCAAGGCAATGGCGATAGCCGAGTTATCATGTTTGGGGGTTACAACACTCATGACCAAATAGGTAATGGCAACGCTAATTGGTTAGGTGCCGGCGGTTTTAATGTGATGACCCAAACAGGTAAGGGGAAGGTCTCCTCGGTACTGGTGGGTGGCGCCAATGTGCTGACTAAGCTTGGTGCCGGTGATTTGGTTGCCGGTATGCTTGGTGGCGCGAACATTATCACGCATCTCGGCGATGATAAAATATCAGGCACCACGGCGGTTGCATTAGGTGGTGCCAATATTCTGACGAAAAAGGGCAGAGGTAAAGCTATTGCGCTGATGGGCGGTGGTGCCAATGTGTTTACTCACATTGGCAATGGAAGTACGACGGGGGTGATGTTAGGTGGCGCTAATATCTTGACTAAAATCGAAAATGGTGACACCACGGGTATCATGCTCGGCATAGGTAATGTGCTGACTCATGTCGGTGGCAATCAGACTCTGGGAGTTATGGGAGCCGCGGGCAATGTCTTTACCAAAGTGGGTAATGGAACGGCGATTGCTGCCATGATTGGTGAGGGTAATATCTTTACCTATGTTGGCAGCGGTGATGCATGGGGGTTGATGGGAGGCTTGGGGAATGTTTTTACCAGAGTGGGGGATGGTAAAGCGTTGGCATTGATGATAGCCGCCGGCAATGTGTTTACTCACATTGGTGATGAAATGAGTGTTGCCTTGATGTTGGCTAAAGGCAATATCGCCACCAAAGTGGGTAACGGCATGACGCTGGCAGCAATGATCGGTGAGGCCAATGTGATGACCCATATTGGTAATGGCTCAACCTTTGCCGCGATGATCGGGCAGGGCAATATCCTGACGAAAGCGGGCAATGATTTGGCGCTCGGTTTGATGATTGGTGAGGCCAATATCTATTCGCATGTAGGTAATGGCACCAGTATTGGCTTGTTTGCCGGCGAGCTGAATGTAATGACCAGGGTTGGTGATGGTACAACATTGGCGGCAATGTTTGGTCAAGCCAATATCATGACGCATTCCGGCAATGGCTTAACCGGCGTTTTAGCGCTAGGAGAGGCGAATATTGTCACCAAAGTGGGCGATGATTTTATGGGGGTGGTTGCGGCGGCGGAGGCGAATGTCATCACTCATAAGGGATCATCAACTACTGTTGCCGTGCTATTCGGTAAGGGCAATATTCTAACGAAGGTAGGGGACGGGACAACAGTCGGTTTACTTATTTCCGATGTGGGTAACATCATGACCCATGTTGGTCATGGCGTGACGGTGGGGTTCGCCAAAGGGAAAGCCAATATCATTACCAAAGTGGGGAGTGGTATCGGCGTTAATGCTGTTTGGGGGGATGCTAATATTCTAACGCAGGTTGGTGATGGTGACCGTTATAACTTCGCGAAAGGTAAAGCAAACATTATTACCAAAGTGGGTAATAATCAGCAAGTCACGGTTGTTCAGGGTGATGCCAATATCATCACCCATGTGGGGCAAGGTGATGATTATACCGGCGCTTGGGGCAAAGCTAATGTGATTACCAAGGTCGGTGATGGGCGCAATGTCGTGCTTGCCAAAGCGGATGCCAACATTATGACTCAGGTCGGTAATGGTGACAGCTTTAATACCTTGTGGAGTGAAGGAAATATTGTCACCAAAGTGGGTGACGGTATGCAGGTTACTGCGGCAAAAGGCAAAGCCAATATCACGACCACGGTGGGGAATGGTTTAAGTGTCACCGTGACGCATGGCGATTTTAATGTCAATACCAACGTGGGTGATGGTGTTTCCGTTAACGCAGTGTGGGGTGAATATAACGTTAATACTAAAGTCGGGCAGGGTCTCAATGTTGCGATCATGAAAGGTAAAAGCAATGCCAATATTCATGTTGGTGATGGCCTGGGGATTAACGCCTCTTATGCACGTAATAATGTGGCGATTAAGGTGGGTAATGGTGATTTCCACACGCTTTCTATTGCAGAAAGCAACACGCAAAGTAATAACCTCCCCTTACTGTTTAAAAGTATTAAACAAACTGTGTTAAATGTGGAAGGTAGCCACGCGATTAACTATCTGATTCACGGTAATGAGGCGAATACTTCTGGAACCCATAAAGGCCGAGGGGCGATTAATTTAACCGAAGTTTCTGCCATTGATGGTTTCCAGATGAATGCCATTGATGAAGTTGATTCGGATCTGCGTGATAAATTAAGTGGCACGGTAACTCAGGTGGAGACTCCTGATACTGAGGCTATCCAGAATGCCTTGCATATTGGAGACAAGGTTGATTCGACTCAGAGTGAATCATCATCGCAAGCTGATGCTGTTGTTAGACATGCAGAACAGGGCAGCGCTGCGCAAAATGCGTTAAGTGATAAAGAGAAAGCGGAGGAGAATCGCCGTATTCTGGAACAAGAAAGGGATGACCAACTTAAAACAATTTCAAAATCACAATTCCAATTGGAATCAACGGATCAAAATGCGCTGAAGACCAATGGACAAGTACAGCGTGATGCGATAAGTGGAGAAGAGCGAGCAGTAATGAAGGAACTGTTCTCCATGACTCAACGTCTGGATGCGCTTAATGGCTATGGGAATTACGCTGGTCAATCGGGTGATGAGTGGCGTGACCGGTTTGCTGCGGGATATTTGGACCGTATTCAGGAGAAATTAGATGACACCAAATTTATTTCACAGAAAAAATTAGCGGGTTTACAGCCGCGCCTTATTGATAACCAACAACAAGTAAAAAATGCAATTGGCAAATCAGAAGCAGGTTTAGAGCAAGGTTATCAGAATATAAAGAACGCGGACGATAATATTGAGGATGCGCGTACAAAAGCGAAATCAAGACAGAAAGAAGCAGATTTACAACGTCTGCGGGCAGCAAAAGCGGAAAGTGATGCCTATGCCGTGTATGAAGAAGCGAAACAACGCGGTGAACATGATAGTTCGGTGGCGAAAAATAAAGCCGCTCAGGTACAGGCTGATGCGAAAGGTGCGAAACAGGCTGGTGATGCAAAACCCGATCGTAGCGGAGCGACCGGCAGTGGCTTGTCTGGAAAAGCGTATACACCAATCGACGTAGCGAAACCGAAAAGTCATATCAATCCTGAATCCAAAACGGAAGCTAATGGCTGGAACAGTGAAGATCTAACGCTAACAGCCACAGATTTGGCGGCATTGAGTAGTGCGCAACAGGCGATTAATCGGCTACAGATCAACAGGAGTATTCGCGCAGAAAATGTTGGTGCTTCGATCATTTCCCTGTTTACCGGAACGTCATCCGATAGGGTTGTGGAACCTATCTCGAATCAACCTGGAAAGTTAACCAAAAAAGCACCTGTAATTTCGGGTATCAATTTGCAAGGATTGGGGCAAACGGCGGGTGGAGATAGCCTTAAATCTCATTCTTCCATCCTGAGAGAGTTTGAGCCTTTCTTGCTGAGTCAGGGTGACAAACGGTTTATTGATTCGACGAAAAGATATCTTGGTCAGATAAATACCGATCGGCCCAGTAAGGCGCTGGTGGCCGTACGTCAGGCTTTCAACAATGCGGTTGAACGACCTGATGAGCAGCATGTGTTGCAGCTTGAACAAGCGCTTGCTCATTGGCAACAGCATAATCTTAATGAATTTGCCAAGCGCGGTCGGTTAGTCAAAAGTTTGCGTTTTGAGATGGGGGAACGGGTTGCCTACCTTCAAGCAAAAAGAGCTGAATCAGCCGGGATTTTAGGGGTTAGCCTATCGCCTGACCATGTTGCACAGTTTGACCAACAGGTATCCTTTGACGGGTTCGGGCGTGTGGTGGGCTTGAAAGGCAACATCGCGCAAAGTGAAATTAATCGTCTTACTAATTTGCAAATCAAGCCATTGACCCAGACTAACTCTGCGGCGGAACGGGAAGCGCCTAAAACTGAAAGTGAAAGTCTCATTGTTTTCGTTAGCCGATTGCAACAAGAAGCGATTCCCGAAGGTATGCCGTTAGTTGAACGAGCCAAAAACCTTTGGCTTAGCGGACAGGTAACACGATGGGAAACCATTAAGCTATTTGAGGATGCGGTTACCCAATTGCAGACACATCCTGAATTACACATGTTAGCTCAACAGCTACTGGCTGATGCCCGTAAAGAAAAGAGGACTGGACAATATATTGATAACCTGTTTGGCCGCCATTTTGATTCTGAATTGGCCCATGAATTGGTGAAAACAGCGCCACAGGATGCTATGACCACTTCCAGGCAGACAGGACAATTTTTGGTAGAGAAATTTGAACAGTGGATAGGGGGTTTTTATCCTGATGTCGCTGAGCGTGAAAAGATTATTGCTAAAAAGATGGCTGGTTTTGCCGGGGTCATTAACAAGGACTTTCGTCCCTGGTTTAGTCGGGTGCCTGAATTGACAGCGTTCCTGGACAAACCGACTTTTGCCAACTTCAAAATCATGATGACTCAGGTTAATGATGGTTTTGCTGTGATTAAGGTACCATTTCTGGCAGTAAAAATGGCCATTACCCCAGGAATGGGGATGGAGCGTGCGGAGTGGAAGGTTAAAGGGGATCGTTTCTATGAGGAGGTTATCACCAAAGCCCGTTCGACCAGTAGTCAACTGACTAGCGGGGCTGATGTCACGTATGAAGTTGAAGTAACCGAAAAGCAGACCAACGATTATGGTACGGCGTTGCCCTACCAGCCGGCCAATAACAAGCATGATGACTTTTTATATGGCAGAAAGGTTGCTGCGGGTCGAATTTTGGTCCCCGGATGGGAAACGAGATTTGAGCATAATGCGTTAGCGCAAGGCCACTCTGTGGTAACGGGGGCTTCTGGCTCGACCAATATCATGGTTCACCTCAATAATTATATTGCTAGTGAACAGATTGCCAATGAACAGCCTACTTTCTCGGCCAGACAGAGCTATCTCAACACGCTGGCGTTTCTGGTATTTGATGGTGGTCATTCTGTCAACGAAAGTCTGGCGGTTTATCGGGCACTACAGGTAACCGGTGATGAACAACGTAAGCAGTTACTAAATAGCTACACTGCCAATTATAGGGAGCTGGTGGATATTGCCAGTGAAGAAGGCAAAGTGTGGGTAAGCCAGGCGCTGGATAACGCTTTCCAGGAAACTGGGGAATTCTATCAGAAACATGCTTGGGTGAAGCCACAAAGTCGCCCTGCGGTGGAGGAGTTAGATGGGTTATCAGGTAAAAATAGGGTGGTAGTGCCTACTGTTATCGATGATGCTCATCAGGATAAAAAAATTAATAGACCATTCAATGACTGGCGAATGGAGAAGGTGACGCCACAGACTGATGGCCGTGAAACTCGCTTTGATGGTCAGATCATTATCCAAATGGAGGATGATCCGATCGTCGCTAAAGCCGCGG
Source organism: Photorhabdus bodei (assembly GCF_003287735.1). Lineage (GTDB taxonomy): Bacteria > Pseudomonadota > Gammaproteobacteria > Enterobacterales > Enterobacteriaceae > Photorhabdus > Photorhabdus kayaii. The sequence goes on from NZ_NSCM01000006.1 coordinate 102,865, forward strand.
CCAATTTGGCGGGTAAACACCCGGATTTCAGCGTAGTGGTTCAACTTGACTCTAGTGGCGAATATCGTGTGGTTTATGGCGACCTTACCAGATTATCCGGTAAGTTACGTTGGCAGATTGTCGGTCATGGCCGTGAGACGTCGGAACAAAATAACATTCGTCTGAGTGGTTACACCGCTGATCAATTGGCGACCAGATTAACGCGGTTTTATCAGGACGTTAATCAGGGTAAAAGCATAACTCACAAACCTGATCACATCAGTATTGTGGGCTGTTCTTTGATGAGTGATGACAAACGGGATGGCTTTGCTCGTCGTTTTATTACTGTGTTAGATAAGCAAGGCATTCGCAGTGATGTTTCCGCTCGCAGTAGTGAAGTGGCTGTTGATGCCAGTGGACGCAAATTTACCCGTGATCAAAATAACCAATGGGTTAACAATTTGCCTGATAATAAAATCGTATTGAGTTGGAATAACCAAAATGAGTTGATCACGCATACCGAGCTAGTTCGCCGTGGTATTGCCGAAAGTGATATTAACTTCTCCAGGGTAGGACATACCGAAGCTGATACCGTTATTAAAGGAGCGATCGCGGGTAACGTTGAACAATTTGTTAAACCAAACAAACGTAAAAATACGATTCAAATTGATTCCAATGAGAAAGCGAATAATCAGCTCAGTTACTCCGGTAATATCCAGGTGAATGTGGGAGATGGGGAGTTTACCGCACTCAATTGGGGAACCTCGAACGTTGGTATCAAAGTGGGTACCGGTGGTTTTAAATCACTGGCCTTCGGTGATAACAATGTGATGGTGCACATCGGTAATGGCGACAGTAAACAGAGCTTCGATATTGCAGGTTATCAAGCGCTTGAAGGGGCGCAAATGTTTATCGGTAATCGTAATGTCAGCTTCAACCAAGGCCGCGGTAATGACCTGATTGTGATGATGGATAAATCCATCCCAACGCCGCCGTTGGTTAATCCGTTTGATGGTGTGGCGCGTATTACCGATGTACTGCAAGGTGTCGCGGGTTCCAGTGAGGATCAGGATTGGTTAGCGGCACAAGATCAGCAATGGACAATCGCCGGTGCGAAGAAGTTCGTACGGGATCTCTCTGGCTTAGACCAAACCAGCAATGTGGACTACAACACATTGACTGATCTGGATTCGCAACATGAACGTAGCAGCCGTGGTTTGAAATATGATGCCGAATTAACGCTGAACAAGAAGTTTAATCAGTGGCTAGGGGAACATGGTGAGGGGGCTGATATGGGCAAAATAAGTCGCATGAATAAGTTTCGTCAGGCCAATTGGAAACTGGCCTTCAACTTTGCTGTAGGCGGGCGTGGCGCTGATATTCAGGTGACAACCGGTAACTGGAACCTGATGTTCGGTGACCATATTCAGTCGATTTTGGATACCAATCTGGGTTCATTGTTTGGTCTGATGACGCAACAATATTCAGCTACGGGCATGGCGAAGACCACCTTTACCTATAATCCACGGGACTTGCCGCGTCAGCTCAAGAATAAACTGATTGGCCGATTAGCGAGTATAAATGCAGATACCACCTTAGCGGATATTTTTGGCGTGAACTACACCGCAGAGGGGAAAATTATTTCCTGTACAGGCGAATCGGTTGATGGTGAGGCAATTCTGCAAGAGATGTTGGAAGTGATTGGGGAATTTAGTGGTGATCAACTGCAAGCGTTCACCAATCCAGAAACGTTACTTGATAGCCTGGAGGCGGGTATTGATATGGGCGAGGATGGCGTCAGGTCATTTGCGGAGAGTCATGGTTTGAAAGAGAAAGCGCCCGATGAGCGTCAGGAGTCAGGATTTTCGGTGAATATCAATGGAGAAAATGCTCAGACCAATAATAAATCAAAGCCTGCATTTGGTTTTAATGCGCTGAACTTACCTAATCTGTTTGCGACGATGTTTAGCGAAAAGAAGCAACGAGAGATGAAATCGTTAGTGGCTAACCTGAAAGAAAACCTGACGACCGATCTGCTTAATATGGAAGAAAAAACGTTTGATTTCCTGCGTAGCAGCGGTCATCTGCAAGGGGATGGCGATATCCACGTATCGTTGGGGAACTATAACTTCAACTGGGGCGGTGACGGTAAAGATCTTGGTGCCTATCTGGGCGATAACAATAACTTCTGGGGTGGTCGTGGTAGTGATGTCTATTACTCGTTAGGTACCTCCAATATTTTTTCAGGTGGTGAAGGTAATGACTTAGGCGTCCTGATGGGGCGTGAAAACTGGATGTTTGGCGGTAAGGGGGATGATACCGCAGTGGTGGCCGGGCGTATTAACCATGTCTTTATGGGGGAAGGCAATGACCAGACATTTGTCTTTGGTGAAGGCGGTTTTATTGATGCGGGTAACGGGCAGGATTACGTTGTCACCTCCGGCAACTATAACCGGGTGGATACTGGGGAAGGTCAGGATTATACGGTGATCATCGGCAATAATAATCAGGCCGAACTGGGAGGAGGCGACGACTTTGCCAGAGTATTTGGTAATGACAACCGTATTGATGGTTATTCCGGCAATGATGCGATTAAGCTGATGGGCTACCATGCGGTAATCAACGGTGGAGAAGGTGATGATCATCTGATAGCCGCGGCGATTTCGAAGTTCAGCCAGTTTGATGGCGGTGAAGGTCAGGATCTGCTGGTGTTAGGCGGGTATCAGAACCATTTCCGGGGCGGTGCGGGTGTGGATAGCTTTGTGGTCAGCGAAGAAGTGATTGGTAACCGAGTGAGCGATATTAACGCAGAAGATATGATCTTGTTTAACGGTGTTGACTGGCAAAATTTGTGGTTCCAGCGTAGCGGGTATGATCTGGTGCTGTCAGTGAATCGCCATACTCAGGACAACACGGCTCAAGGGAGATTTGAATCGGTGGGTTCTATCATCTTTAATGATTACTTTAATGGCAATCGCGCTAAATTGGTGACTCGGATGAGTGATAAGAACGCGTCAGGGGATCGCGAATTTACGGCACTGTCAGATAATGCCGTGGATTCCTTGATCCAGGCGATGAGCAGTTTTGCTCCGGCAGTGGGTGATAAGGGTTTTATTGAGAGTCTGGACAGTCAGGCGAAAACGGCTATCGCAACGGCGTGGACCGATGTCACGATTGGTAAGGGGAAATTTGCTTAATTAACGGCAGATTTGCTTAAGGGCGGCAATTTCAGAATCATGTAAATTCAGGCTCGGCTTTTTCGGTAAATTGTTGGCAAAAATCATCGATGTTGCAGTAAAGTTCTTCTAGATTATACATGCCTGAGGATTTCTACGATTCTGTTTTCTTGAGCAGAAACTTTGATCAAGCCTCAGGCACTTACTGCCTATCCTAATAGGACTATTTTATTTGCCCTTCTTTGCCATAAAGAGCGAACTTGGGCAGTGCTCAGACAAAAGCATTAGCTTTTGACCGCACTTTACAATTACGCCTATTGGGATAGGCTCTTAGTTCCCTTCTTAAACAAACCTCAGGTCAACTTAATTAACTGTTTTAAAATTAATTTGGCTATAGAACCATTCCATAATCTCGGCGATGAGGTTTTTAACTTCATTCGAAGTTGATGAAGTTATAGTGATTTCAGCTATAACTTGGCGCTCGTCAGAAAAATAATCTCCATCCCTAGCAAAAGTTTTATAGCTTGTAACTTGAGGGAAAGGGCAAGATTCAGGAATATTATAAATATAAGAGTTGGTTAATTTATTTGGTATAATTATCCATCCGCAAATTGAGCTTGGCCTAATATTGATAGAGTCAAGCTGTTCATTTGACACATTACCAATGTAAGCATTAAATGCAATCTCTTGTGGGTTGATGCCAAATATATTTTCTATCGCAGTCATTACTGGCCCACCGCCTGCACGAGCAGCGATTTCGCATAATTTAAAACTTCCGTCAGAACATAGGAAAACTTCTGCATGAAAAGCAAAATTCACAGGTGAAGGAAGTGCCCCAATACATTTTCTTACATATTTTATTATTCTATCAAACAGTTTATCCTCAGGTAATAACAAACAACTTGAAATATAGTTTCCATCCTGAAAGTCCATGCAATTTGACACATATAATGAAGGCCAAATAAATCTTATCTGATTATTTAAGACAACTCCATCAACATGATACATTGGGCTATCAACAAATTCCTCGACCATCATATTAATTATCTCTTCGGAATTTTTCTTTAATCCAATATATAAAGAATTATGGAGATCATTGTCATTTTTCAGTATTGAAATGCCTCGTGCACGTTTAGAAGTTCGTGGTTTGAGTATGACGGGATAATCATGCTCCTCAATGAATTTGATAACATCTAGAGCATTTTTTATCAATGAAAACTTAGGGATGGAAACATTATTTCTTTCCAAAATCTTTTTCATCACACCTTTGTCTCTATATGCTTCTATTGCCTCGACACTTGCACCTGGCAGACCCCATTTATCTCTTATGTAAGCAGCGGGTAATAAGTCAAACTCTCTGACCCCTATAACGTAATCAAAGACCGTTTCTTTTCTCAACTTTTCTGCATGATAAAAAATAAGGTCATCATTATCTGGATGTAAACTTTCAATACCAACAACTTTCTTAAACGATGAAATCACTTCATTGCTCATTAGCCTTAATGATTCGATAGAGGTAATTAAATAGCAATTGTGATCTTTATACCATTCACTTACAGGGTTAGAATTAGAGGATTCAAAATCAATAATAAGCAAATTCATCTTATACACACCTTAGCAGTCAGCGGATTTAGGAAACTTAGCAGGAACCCAACTTTCTTTTAACCAAATAATCAGCATGAATATTGATTCAATTAAACGATACACGAGAAACGAAAACCATAGTATTTCAATGCCATGATTTTTGAAAAGACAAAGATAAATAGCTAACGGTATGAAAAAAAACCACTGCAATGGCACAGTAACCATTGTCAACTGCCGGTTGAAACCTGCTCCAAACATAGAGAATTTTAATATTTGAGCAAAAACCTCAGAAAAAACAAACAATACCGTTATTTTAAACAATCCTATATAATTATTTACTATAAAATTATCTTTTATGAATAAACCCATAATGTAATGTGGATTTATCAAAATGAAGAGTTGAATAGTGAATATTCCAAAGCCTAACTTTACCGCAATATTACCCCACGATTTAGCATCCTTATATTTATTTGCTCCAAGAGATCGACTCACATAAACCGCAGAAGCCATTCCCATTCCGATTAACGGTGTGATGCTTAGCAGCATAAGATTATTGAGAACTGTTATCACTGCCAAAGCGGAAGAATTCATTTGGCTAGCAATAATGAACATGACTGCAAACCCACCCGAAAAGAAGAGTTGCTGTATACCTGCATAGAAAGAAAGTTTTGATATCTCACCGATCTGTTCAAAAATTTTAGTAACTTTAAAAAAACGATATTTAGAATCTATAAAATATCCACTGAAATAAAACAAGCAGGCACCTATATAAAAAGCACAACATGTTCCCAATCCAGCACCTCTGATTCCATACCCTAAGGAAACGAGTGTAAAACCTATTAAGAAATTAAAAAAATAAGTAGAGAAGATTATTAATACACTCATTTTATTCTCACCGATCCCGCCATAGTAACCTCGAAAAGCCCTGACAATCCCTATAGCTGGAGCACCTAACACTAGAGCTTGAAGGTAAGTTATACAGTTAGAAGCTAAAACTTCATCATGAATAAACAGTGTTATGAATTTTGGGATAAAAAAACCTAAACCTATGATTGATATACCTAAAACTATAGCAACAAATATTGCACTATGAAGCGCATTAATACCTTGATTTATTTTTCCAGCACCAATGCTCTTACCAACTACAGTTTGAACGCTTATGGTTATACCAGTTACACAACTGGTCATTATCGAGAAAATAAATCCGCAAAGACCAACAGCGGCGATGGCATTCATGCCGATCTTACCTACAATGAACATATCAATAATGCTATTTAAGCTTTGTGAAAGCATAAGCAAAATAAAAGGGAAGGCAGTAATTAAAACTTGCTGATATGATTTGAAGTTAATTCTGCTATTCATTCACATCACCAGATTGGTTTTCTTCACAAGAAGTAATATCTAATAAAAATAAAAGGCAATCGACATCTTTTTTATTGCTTACTGACGCTCGTATCCAACCTGGGAGTCCAAAAAGACCACAATCACGAACCATAACTCCAAATTTTTCTGCCTTTATAAGAAAATCAGTATTTCCCATAGGGGGTTTAAAACATACAAAGTTAGTAGAGGATGGTATATATGTCACCTCAGACTTACTAAATGATAATTCAATAGTGGATATTAACTTTTTCACTGTTCTTACATTGATGGATAAAATATCACTGGCAAGAACTTCAGAAGCCATCCTTTGAGCGAAACGGTTTATTCTAAATGGCAAGGCGAGAGCAGTTAAGGAGACAGCATGAATTAAATCTTTAGGGCCTACCGCAAAACCCACCCGTAATCCAGCAAGGCCATATGCTTTGGAAAAAGTCCGCAACACAATAGCCCTTCCACCATTCGCTATATATTTTAGAATAGAGTTCTTATTTTCATCAGAAAATTGAATATAAGCCTCATCAATGATGGGGATAACTCTTTTATCATTCATTATCTCAATGAAATTGATAACTTCATCTACGCTTACTATACTTCCAGTCGGATTGTGAGGGTTGCATAAATAAGCAAGAATAACATCGCTAGCAATATTTTTCTGATAATTAGCAATACTACACCTCATATCATTTAAAGGAACGTATATAACATTTCCCCCGACAATTTTTGCTGATGTCTCATAACCGGGAAATGTGGCCTCACTGGTCAATATAGTCTTTTTGTTTTTTAAAAAAGTTAAACTTAAGAGAAGAATTATTTCATCTATACCATTTCCTAAAACCACCATATCAGGTGAAACTCTACAGTGATAGGATATTTTGTTTTTTAGATCTGTATTTCCTGGATCTGGATAGATACTAATCTTTTTAAATTCATTTAAAAAAACATGATTAAGATTAAGTAAGTTATTGCTATCACTTTCGTTCAAATGTAGTCGATGAGATATATGGGTATCACTGGTGTTGAAATCCATATTTTTATTCATTTCAAACCTCCTTGGAACCATATAATATGCCAAAGCAGTAACATCCCTTACTAGCCTTTCTTGTAATGAATTGATGCTCTATTCCAGCTGGTACATGAATAACACTAGGAGAGGAGTATGTCTTTGTTTCTCCATTTATTGTTACATCAATGACAGCTTCGTTTGGCTCAGGAGAAATTAGGAAATATATTTCATCAACTTCATGTTTGTGTAATGCGGCGACAGGTTTATTCACTAACTCTGATATATCGCCGCCTGCAAGCTCGAAAGGTACACCCCCGAACATTTCTTTAGTTATAAAGAAGGGAACCTTGTTCTCATGACCTACGACAGATTTCATTACCGGTAGATTTTGTGCGCAATTATAAAAATCCATATAAGCCTCACTTCAGAGTGAAAAGGTAAGTGTTAGGAACATTCAAATATTGAATTTTTTCAATTTCAAAACCAGCTTTGGAGAAGAAATCTATGTACTCTTCTTTCTTGTAAATCCTTATATTCATAAAGTGATGCACGAATTCAAAACCATAAGTAAATATGGGAGTTTCTTTGGTGATTGTATTTTCATCTGACATAAAGGTATCTGCCAGGAGAAATCTTTTTGCTTTTGGGAAAGTCTTTTGTAATGTTCGAAGAACGTCCACAGGATCTTTGATGCTAAACAAATCATGCAGCATCATGAAGGAAATTACTGTATCAACAGTTTCGAATGTGGCTATTAATGAAGCATCATCGGTAGCTTCCATTACGTTCTGATTAACCACACAAATTCTGTCATCCATAGAATTATTTCTTATATTAATTTCAGCAGCTTCAATAGCTTTATGGCTTATATCAATACCTAAGCCCGTTACTTTGTTAAAAATCTTACAAATGTCGATTAAAGCTCCAGCTGCACCACAACCTAAATCTACTATTTTACTTATATTTAGTCTTTTTAATTCCTTAATTATTGTATTCCACATGTATTCACGATTTGCTTGCCGAGATCCTAACGCTACGTTAGCTCCATCAATCAGACTATATAATGAATTATTTTTCTCATCTTTGAGGTCTGTAAAGTTTCGCATGAAATTCCCATAGCCACCTATAGACCAAGTGAAAAATCCAACATTTTTCCTCATATCCATGCCTAATGGAGTCAGGCTAATTTTCCCTTCATCAGAATCAACAAAAAAACCAAATTTTGTTGAGAATGAAATAAGGGATTCAATTATTTTTATTTTTCGGTTGTCAAAATTTTTTTCTTTCAGAATAGACTTATCGAATGAAGAGTTGCTTCCGAATAATTCAAATATACCTTCTTTCTCAAGGTGGTAACATAGGTTGGAGCCAATATAACCATTAAATAAATTTGATGCCAACATGGTGATTTTCCTTATTCATTGCATATAATGTCAATTGAAAAAGCTAAAGCATTACACAACAACATGGTATGCCAATAACTAATCATATTGTTCTACAGATCTATATTGCAACAATTTGGAATGGGATAAATAAGAAAGAAATAAAAGCAGCGGATATTGCCTTTTATTTATTAAAAGATCATGATTCCTCTCACTATTTGCCCAATTCCATCTTGAATATTCATACATTATACGTATAGAAATGTAAAGTTTTTTATTGGTTAAATCATGTTGTGACATATAATTTATTGATAATATTAAGTATTTTTGTGGTTATTATCATTGAGGTTGGCGGTTTTTCTTAACGAATTGGCAAACAGGGTTGATGATTTGTCCTTGATTTAGGGTTTTGTTATTAAATAGAGTTAATTATAAAGGGCGGATTCGACTAATAACTGCCAAATTTCTCTCAGGATTTCCACTTTTTTCAGCCCCAAAAAATCAGTTTTGCCAACGTGATCGTAGAAATAGCCATGTGGTCTGTATTCTTATTGAATTTAGGCGGAATGGATTGAGGGCGCTTTTTTATCGCGAAAATCACGATATTAGTATCGAGCAGATACTTAATCATCGAAAGATTCTCTTTCACTTGTTACTTGATCAGGACGTTCAGGTAAAAATCGTCAGTTACAGATTGATCAGACAGGAAAAAACTATCCTATGTATTTTGTATGGGCGCAATAATTCGTTCCTTGCCTCTTGACCTAACAGTAACTTCTTTTACATTATCAGGGATAACGGAGATCTGCGGGTAACCTCACATTCTGAGTTCGGTTGCTCATAAAAACTTTACTTTGATATATCATGGCACATCTCTTTAATTATTGCTATATATCACGAATATATAGCATAAAATCAAATATAGACAAGGTCTATGGTGACTGATTGCTGATGGTTAACATGTTGTAAAGGCCAAACAGATCGTTTGGGATCTTTTTATAACTCCTCATATCGCTTAAACCGGATTGAGCTCCTTCAAAGTGTTCGACTATTTTGCAAAGTTATTCAGGACAAATTAACCCTAATATTAATAGCGGTACTCTTTACTACAAAGTTATTAATTTTCTTATTTAATGTTACAGATCGCATTTTTGTGAACAAAAGAGACGCTATTATGCATTAGTGAAATCGCTTAACGACGGGTAAAGATAACGTTCTATTTGTCTGTATAACGATGAAACTTGTCATTCAATTTTAATAACTACTATTCATTCAGAGGTCTTTATGGGCAGTACCGGAAGTGTCAGTGCGTGGGATGAAGCGTTATTAATTGCCGCTATTCAATATCCTGTTCCTATTATTAAGGGGCCTGAAGATATTCAGGTTCAAGTGCAGCAGATTTGTAAAACAATCGATTCAACTAAAGCCGGTTATCCTGACTTGGATTTTATTGTATTTCCTGAATATTCCGTTCAGGGATTAAATACCAAGATCTGGACTTATGATGAAATGTTATTATCGCAGGACGGTCCAGAAGTTGACTGTTTTCGTCGAGCTTGTATTCGCAACGATATCTGGGGTGTGTTTTCCGTAATGGAACATAATGAAGATCCGTCGCAGCCACCTTATAACACTGCGATAATTATTAACAGCAACGGTGAGATTGTATTGCATTACCGCAAGTTGCAGCCTTGGGTGCCGATTGAACCCTGGATGCCGGGTAATTTGGGCATGCCGGTTTGTGAGGGGCCTAAAGGTTCAAAGCTGGCGGTGTGTATTTGTCACGATGGTATGTTTCCAGAATTGGCGCGCGAAGCCGCCTATAAAGGCTGTAACGTTTTTATCCGCATTTCCGGTTATTCTACCCAAGTCAACGACCAATGGATCTGGACTAACCGCACTAATGCTTGGCAGAACTTAATGTATACCGTATCGGTTAATCTGGCAGGCTACGATGAGGTTTTTTATTATTTCGGTGAAGGTACGATTTGTAATTATGACGGTAACATTATCCAGCAAGGGCAGCGTAATCCGTGGGAAATTGTCACTGCTGAACTGTTCCCGCGTTTGGCGGATAAGGCTCGTGAGAACTGGGCGTTAGAGAACAGTATTTTTAATCTTGGTTGTCGAGGTTATGTTGGTAAACCTGGAGGAGAGAGAGCTAATTATTTGACTTGGGTGCGTGATTTAGCAAACGGTGAATATAAACTACCTTGGGATGAAAATATCCGTATTCGTGATGGCTGGAAATATTATCCAGAAGGTGTGAAATTGGGGCCATTACCGAAAATTGATAAGTAAGCTGAGAGGCTGATTGTGGAAATATAGGATGTAATGATTATCGGATTGGCCGATGATATTTTACCTCCCATTATGTCCTATATTTATTGATTTGAATATTTTATTGGATAACTATTATAGCAAGGTGATTTTTTATTATATTTTTATTAATCCCATTGTGTTTATTAATTGGTTGTATTACTAGTTTAATATTAATTTATTGAATGGATTAATCATATAATATGATGATTGAGAATGGTTTTAATTTTTGTGTAAATTGGACATATAAAATCTAAATTTAATTTAATTGAGATATAAATAACTATTTATTTCTTTGCCGGGAATTATTTCGCTGATGATAATAACATTGATGCCATTGAATTTGGTGGCTACATTTATGCCTGCGGTTGTTCCGGCCATGATGTGATAAAACTGATGGGCTACCATGCAGTCATCAACGGTGGAGAGGGCAATGATCACTTGATAGCCGCAGCGATTTCGAAGTTCAGTGAGTTTGATACTTTTATCGCTAATTAACCGGTTTCCTACATTAATTCCGTATTGGTATTAAGAAAACGATGAATTGCCTTTAACACTGCGTCTGGTTTTTCTGCGTGAACCCAGTGATCGCAACCTGCGATAACCCAAGCTTCGGCTTGTGGAAATTGTCTGGTGATATCATTCCGGTACTCTTCCTGGATATAAGAGGAAAGGCCACCACGAATAAACAGGGCCGGGCGAGGCCATGTAGGGATTTCTTGCCAGCCGATGATCTTTTCATACTGGTTAATTAATGCCGGTAAATTGAATTTCCATTCCCCCTGATGGAATGATTTCAGTAAAAACTGAATGACACCTTCTTCCTGAATATTTTCTCGCATAATCTTAGCAGCGTCTTGACGGGATTTCACTCCGGCTTCTGTCACTTTGTTCAGTGCGGTAAAAATTTGGTCATGACGGCGAACCTGATAGGCAACGGGGGCTATATCAATAAGAACAATTTTTTCTATCCGCTCTGGTGCTAATGCGGTCATTGCCATCGCGATCTTACCGCCCATTGAATGACCAATAATAAGGGTGGACTGAATTTGCAGATGATCCAGCAGGGAAATAACATCTTGTGCCATATCGTGGTAATCCATGTTGTTTGCCCGTGGAGATAGACCATGATTGCGTACATCGACTTGAATGACAGGATAGTATTGCTGCAAATCACGAGCCAAAACCCCAAGATTATTGAGATCACCGAATAACCCATGGATTAATACCACTGGGGTAGAAGAGAGCGGATTTTCCGGTATCTGAATATGGTAATTTAACAGGTTGTCTAATTTCATGATGAGAATTGTTTTCTTTCAGGTATTGATATCATGCCGTGTATATTGTTGCTTAAATTATAAAAAAGCAACCAGGCTGTACAATTATAGTTAATAATTTCTTATGATTACATCGTTTTCAAAATGTTCATGTATCAAAAATTTGTTAATTTTTTTATGGTAATACTTAATGGATTGAAAAATAAACATTCTTCGAGTAAATAATATTTTTAAATGGAAAGTTTTAAATAACTTGTGAGATGATTATTGGTTCAATCATCTTAGTGAGGTTATTGATTGTGTGTTTATGTGATCTGTATCTTAAAAAATTGTGTGTTAATTTTAATTTTTTGTGAAAAAATGATGAAAATTTACTTTATGTTTTATTAAATAAAGGTATAAAGTACATTTAACAAAAACTACATCGTTCTAATAAGAATAAATAGAATCTGATTTATACTATGGATTAGGGAATTAAGAAGTGAAGAAAAATTTACTAAAGAGTCTTTATTTTCAAGTTTTGCTCGCAATAACTATCGGTATACTTCTGGGGCATTTCTATCCAGAGCTTGGTACAGAAATGAAGCCATTGGGTGATGGATTTGTTAAATTAATCAAAATGGTTATTGCTCCTGTTATTTTCTGTACTGTTGTAACCGGCATTGCAGGTATGGAAAGTATGAAAGCTGTTGGTAAAACGGGTGCTATTGCACTGGTGTATTTTGAAATAGTTAGCACAATTGCTTTGATTATTGGGCTAATTGTTGTCAATGTTATGCAGCCTGGTGCTGGGATGAATATTGATCCCTCTACGTTAGATGTTAAAGCGGTATCCCTATATGCGGAGAAGGCTGCTGAACAAGGGATAATAGCATTTTTACTTGATGTTATTCCGGCCAGTGTCATTGGGGCGTTTGCCAGTGGTAATATTTTGCAGGTCTTATTATTTGCTGTGTTATTTGGTTTTGCACTTCATCGTTTAGGAGAGAAAGGGAAATCAATCTTCAATATTATTGATGGTTTTTCGCATGTTATTTTCGGTATTATCAATATGATAATGCGATTGGCTCCTTTAGGCGCTTTTGGTGCAATGGCATTTACCATCGGTAAATATGGTATTGGTACGTTGGTACAATTAGGACAATTAATAGTTTGCTTTTATATCACCTGTATTCTTTTTGTCATATTTGTTTTAGGGACAATCGCAAAAGCGACAGGATTTAGTATATTCCGGTTTATTAATTACATTAAAGAAGAGTTATTAATTGTATTGGGAACATCATCTTCTGAATCTGCATTGCCGCGTATGTTAGATAAAATGGAGAAAGCGGGATGCCAGAAATCTGTTGTTGGGTTGGTGATACCGACGGGATATTCCTTTAATCTGGATGGTACCTCCATTTACCTGACAATGGCTGCGGTATTTATTGCTCAAGCAACAAATACTCATATGGATATTGTGCATCAAATAACGCTATTGGTTGTATTACTTTTATCTTCTAAAGGTGCTGCTGGCGTAACAGGTAGTGGGTTTATTGTATTAGCTGCGACAATTTCTGCTGTTGGGCATTTACCACTAGCAGGGCTGGCATTAATACTGGGAATAGATCGTTTCATGTCAGAAGCCAGAGCTTTAACGAATCTAATTGGTAATGGTGTTGCAACGATTGTGGTCGCGAAGCGTTGTCGTCAGCTTGATGAAGGCAAATTAAACGAAGTGCTAAATGCCAAGTAAGTAAATTTTTAAGTTTTTATCTATTCGATGACCAATTAATAAAATAATGCCGGCCTTGTGTCGGCATGAATTCTAATCAATGAAGACCAGCAGCAATTCATACTATTCTCCCGCTGATATGCATACGTAACTTACTTTCAATTTATTGGGATCTAAAGTGTGAACCAAGCCTTTTCGGCGTTTTTTGTTTTTTGATTGCGATTTTTCTTGTTGCAAGTACTGTATGTATGGACTCACTAAGCGGTTTTAACACCACAACGACAGCAATAACCCGCTCTATTGGTGAGTTTCAGTTTGACTGTGTGACTATTACCCCCGCGTTAGAGTTTATTCCAATTTAGTTCGATTTAGGTGGATTTAGTATGATTGCTTGCTGTTATTGGGTTTTTGGTGGATTTGTTTAGGTGGGTGTAGTTAAGGGTGGCGTCCCCTGCTGGAATCGAACCAGCAATTAGCCCTTAGGAGGGGCTTGTTATATCCATTTAACTAAGGGGACGTAGCTTTATTATAACGGCTTTTCATTCATAATATAAGGTGTTATAAACTGTTTGCCTATTTAGTGATCGCTTGAATTGAGTACCATTCAAGTTGGATTGTCAGTAATATTTACATTATTGATGATCATCGGCGAGTCGAGCAACAAACTGATTTGCCGAATCTAGAAGGTTATTATTTGGAGAGATGTATGAAGTATCGTTTGGGCGGAATCGCTCTTACCGCCGCATTACTAGTGGGATGCGCTAATTCATCTGATACTGTTGAACAGGGGCGTTCAGACCCATTGGAAGGTTTTAACCGTACAATGTTCAACTTTAATTATGATGTTCTTGACCCTTATGTTTTACGTCCAGTCGCGGTAGCGTGGCACGATTATGTGCCGATGCCTGCTCGAAATGGTTTGGGTAATTTTCTGAGTAATCTCGAAGAGCCGGCTAGTATGGTAAACAGTTTCTTGCGTGGTAACCCATATCAGGGGATGAAACATTTTAATCGTTTTTTCCTGAATACCATTTTGGGTATGGGGGGGCTGATTGATGTTGCAACGATGGCAAACCCTAAATTGGCAAAAGAAGAGTCAAAACGCTTTGGGAGTACCCTAGGCTATTATAAGGTGGGATATGGTCCTTATGTTGTATTACCGGGCTATGGCAGTTTCACCCTACGTGATGAAGGGGGAAATTGGGCGGATATGACTTATCCAATGCTGAGTTATCTGACTATTTGGATGTCAGCCGGCAAGTGGGCATTTGAAGGTATTGAAACCCGTGCTCGTTTACTGGATTCTGATGGCTTGTTGAAGAACTCATCAGATCCTTATTTGATGATGCGTGAGGCTTATTTCCAGAGCCATGATTTTATGGCAAGAGGTGGTAAGCTGGAAGCCACGAAAAATCCGAATGCGGAAGCATTACAGGATGATTTGGATAGTATTGATTGAAAGTCGTTATTTGATTGTTAACTTTGTAGATAAAAAAGGATAGCAGTGGAGCTATCCTTTTTTAGGGCTGCATATTATTAGAATGCGTAGTTGAAGTTCACACCGTAAAGCCAAGCAGAACCTTTAGCTTCGAATTCATATGGTACGTTAGTTGGATCAGATTTGTTTTCAGATAATCTCTCTTTGACAGTGACTTTCTGACCATGCATATAAGAAACACCTACATCAACAGAAGCATCTTTGTTAAATGCATAAGTTGCACCAGCGCTCAGCCAGAAACGATCTTGATCTGGAATAGAGATAGAACGGTTTTCAGCAGGGATCGGGCTGTCATCAAAGGCGATACCCGTGCGGAATGTCCAATTGTCATCGTGATAATAAGTTGTACCTAAAGCAATACGGTAGGCATCTTTGAAGCCTTCATGTTTACTAAACAGGACGGAGCCGTCTTTTTTGCTAGTCCCTTTTAGTTCATCAAACTCACTCCACCCTGCATACGCTAGGCTATAGTGGATAGCCCATTTAGGTGCTACACGGTTATAACCAGAAACTTCCCAGATATCTGGCAACTTGAGATCCAATTTACCGCCAACGGTTTGACCGCCGGTAGCAGGTAAATGCACCCCCGCTCTTTCCAGCATTTTACCTACCTGAACAGGTACGTCATTCTTATAATCACCGTCTTTAAACTTAATTTTAACTTTAGAACGGTAAGTCAAGCTGTAACGGTTATTTTCATCCACTTCATACATGATGCCCGCGTTCCAGCCATAACCCCAATCTTTGCCTTCTAGGTTAGCAACTTCATCTGTTGGGTTTATGGCGCCTCGCAGTTTCTGCGACAGAATACCTGCATGACGGACAATTTTTGCATCCGCATAAACCGCGTTCAGCCCTAAACCAAAGCTAAAGTGATCATTCAGACGATAAGCACCGCTCAGATTGAAGTTCAACGTTGTCAGGTCAGTTTTACCGCCGATGGGCCCTGCTTCATAGTTATTGCTAAAATTGGTTGCCAGGCCGAAGTTGGTGGTGACCGAGGTCCCAACAAACCATTGATCATCGATTGGCATAATGAAATGTATGTTAGGTATCCAAGCGGTAGGAGCAATATTTTTAGCGTTAGTACTTTTGCCCGTTATTGGGGATTTACCGGTAATGTCAACATCAGGGTTGATATAGACAGCACCAATGGAAAATGATGGGCGATCAAACAGCGTCATTGCTGCTGGGTTACGACTTCCTACCGTTGCGTTATCAGCAACAACGCCTTCCCCGGAAAAAGCACGGCCCAAAGCCGAAGTAGAAAATTCATTTAACTGGAAACCAGCAGCGCCAGCATTTGATGAAATTATTGCCACTGCAACCGCTAATGCTGAACGGGTGAACAGGTTTTTCTGGTTCATAACCAAAACCCTCTTGTTTATTATTTAACTATGCCACTTATCTTATCAAGGAGCGCAGGATTGTAGGGTCGGTTTGCCTCGCTGACAAATCAGACCAGTCGTGAAGTATAGGTCTGATAACAGTTGGTGTTGCAAGGATGTTTTCAAAATATTACCAAGTTGATATCAAAAACGCGACTCAGTTAACAAAAAAATGATTTTTGATATTAATAAAAATGTTTAAAAATGATTTTTTAAGATCAAATTTCGGCAGATAAATATACTTTAAGGGGTAGAACGAGTTTTCCGGTAGTTTAAGAGAGATAAGATATTAAAATTCATTATGAATATTTGAGTAATGAAATTATGACTGATGTAATAAGCCAGTGTCGCACAAAAGCAAAAGCTTGCGAACATGTTCGAATAAGCATTGAAACCATTTAGCCATTAAATAAATTAAAGTTGCGCTTCCTCTCATTTTTGGTTTATTCAGGTTTGCTATTTATAAACATTACGCTAACAATGATCTGTCAGGTCAGACCTGTCCAGGTTGGTTGAAGAGTTTTTTCAGTAATTTGATTCAGTTAACGATAATCTTTCAGGAGCCGTTATGAGTCGTCCTTTAACAAAAGTGACACATCAAGGTGATCGTATCGCCATTGTCAGTGGGCTACGCATTCCATTTGCTAAACAGGCAACATCGTATCACGACATACCGGCTGTGGATTTGGGTAAATCAGTCGTCAGCGAACTTGTGACAAGGAGTGGTTTACTCCCTGAAAAGATTGACCAACTGGTGTTTGGGCAAGTAGTGCAAATGCCTGAAGCGCCGAATATTGCCCGTGAAATCGTTCTTGGTACTGGGTTAAGTGTGAGTACTGATGCTTACAGTGTATCCCGTGCATGTGCCACTAGTTTCCAGGCGATTGCTAATGTGGCTGAAAGCATTATGGCTGGCACGGTGAATATCGGGATTGCTGGTGGAGCAGATTCTTCGTCTGTATTGCCGATTGGTGTGACTAAATCCTTGGCTCGTACTCTGGTGGAGATGAATAAGGCTAAAACGCTATCGCAACGCCTAAAGTTACTTAGCCGCCTTAAATTTCGTGATTTATTGCCTGTATCTCCGGCGGTAGCGGAATATTCGACGGGTCTGCGTATGGGAGATACCGCGGAACAGATGGCGAAGACTTACCGTATCAGTCGAGAAGATCAGGATGCATTAGCACATCGCTCCCATATTCTGGCAGCAAAAGCTTGGGAACAGGGATTGTTGGTTGATGAAGTCATGACAGCTCACTTCCCTCCATACCGTGAAGCATTATTTGAAGATAATAATATTCGTAAAAATTCTGTACTGACCTCTTATGCGAAGCTGCGTCCGGCATTTGACCGTAAGTACGGCACGGTCACTGCTGCAAACAGTACACCGCTGACGGATGGTGCAGCGGCGGTCATATTGATGCGTGAATCAGTGGCTAAGGCGTTGGGAATAAAACCGCTTGGTTATCTGCGTAGCTATGCATTCTCGGCCATTGATGTCTGGCAAGATATGTTATTAGGGCCGTCATACGCCACGCCAATAGCGCTCGATCGTGCAGGTATTACACTGAAAGATCTAACTTTAATCGATATGCATGAAGCTTTTGCGGCTCAGACACTGGCAAACCTGAAAATGTTTGCCAGTGATGAATTTGCTCGTAATAAATTAGGGCGTGCTCAGGCAATTGGTGAAGTCGATATGGACAAATTTAATGTCTTAGGGGGTTCAATCGCTTATGGGCACCCATTTGCAGCAACAGGAGCTCGTATGGTGACGCAGGTATTGAATGAGTTGCGTCGTCGTGGCGGTGGCCTTGGGCTGACAACAGCTTGTGCTGCTGGCGGGTTGGGCACAGCTATGGTATTGGAGGTGGAATAATGACTCAGGCTCAGCATGATGCTGCACCCATCACTACGGGTACAAACCAAACTGCTTCTGTTTTCAGTTTTGATGTCAGGCCAGATAAGATCGGCATTATCACCATTAATGTACCGGGAGAAAAGGTAAATACGCTAAAAGCAGAATTTGTTGATCAATTTCTGAATGTTTTCAAGCAAGCTCAGCAATCTTCTGGTCTTAAAGGATTAATATTGATTTCCGGTAAGTCGGATACGTTTATTGCTGGTGCTGATATTTCTATGATTGCCGGATGTAAGACCAAAGAAGATGCGCGAGATTTGGCTGAAAAGGGTCAGAAACTATTTTCTCAGATAGCCAATTACCCCTTGCCTGTCGTAGCAGCAATTCATGGCGCTTGTTTGGGGGGCGGTTTGGAATTGGCGCTTGCATGTCATTGGCGTGTATGTTCACAGGATGATAAAACTCGTCTTGGATTACCGGAAGTTCAACTTGGGTTATTACCCGGCTCTGGTGGTACTCAGCGGTTGCCAAGGCTTATTGGTGTTAGTTCAGCGTTGGATATCATTCTGACAGGTAAACAGCTACGGGCGAAACAGGCATTACGGCTCGGATTGGTGGATGATGTTGTGCCGTTGGATATTCTGCTAGACATTGCTATCGAAAAAGTCAAAAAGGGTATTCCTGTGCGTAAGCCTTTGCCGTGGCAACAGCGGCTATTAGTTGGCCCCGTGGGAAGATACTTTTTGTTTAATATTGTTCGTAAAAAGACACTGGCGAAAACTCGTGGTCATTATCCTGCACCTGAACGAATTATTGAAGTTGTCAAAGAAGGTCTTGAAAAAGGCATGAGCCAGGGTTTACGGGCTGAGGCGGTAGCATTTGGTGAACTGGCAATGACACGGGAATCTGCTGCTTTACGTAATCTGTTTTTTGCTGCAACTTCGTTGAAGAATGAAACGGGGTCATCAGAGAAGCCGGCGGAGATCAAGCGCGTTGGTATATTAGGTGGTGGTTTGATGGGCGGAGGCATTGCGAATGTAACAGCCACTCGTGGCAAACTACCGGTGCGGATTAAAGATATTAATGAAAAGGGCATTAGCCAGGTATTGAAATATACTTGGGATTTGTTGTCCAAGCGGGTGAAGCAAAAACGACTACGCCCGGCAGAGTGTGCTCAACAAATGATGCTAATTTCAGGAACAGTAGATTATCGTGGTTTCGCACAAACCGATATTGTTGTTGAAGCAGTGTTTGAGGATTTGCCACTAAAACAGCAAATGGTGGCAGAAATTGAAACGAATGCTAAACCAGAAACCATATTTGCATCTAATACATCTTCACTACCTATCCATCAGATTGCTGAAAAAGCCCAACGACCAGAGCAGGTTATTGGTCTGCATTATTTTAGTCCAGTGGATAAGATGCCGCTGGTGGAAGTTATTCCACATCAAGGGACCAGTGAGAAAACGATTGCTACAGCCGTTTCTTTGGCGAAGAAACAGGGTAAAACCGCTATCGTGGTAGGTGATAAAGCCGGGTTTTATGTAAACCGGATTCTTGTCCCTTATATTAGTGAGGCCGCGCATTGCCTGGTAGCAGGAGAACCTATTGACCATATCGATGGAGCACTGGTTAATTTTGGTTTTCCAGTAGGGCCGATTAATTTATTGGATGAAGTAGGTATTGATGTTGGCACCAAAATCATGCCGATTCTGGTAGAACAACTAGGTCCGCGTTTTGCTGCGCCTGAGTCTCTCGATGCTGTACTGAAAGATGGTCGTAAGGGTAGGAAAAATGGCCGTGGTTTCTATTTATATGCCTCAGGGTCCAGAAAATTCTGGCAGTTTGGTAAGAAAGGCAAAAAAGTTGATAGCTCAGTTTATACCTTGCTAAATATAACACCTGAGTCGCACATGCTCTCGTCAGAAATTGCTCAACGTTGTGTGATGCTAATGCTTAATGAAGCTGTTCGTTGCTTGGATGAAGGCATTATCAGAAGTCCGCGTGATGGTGATATTGGGGCGGTATTTGGCATTGGTTTTCCGCCATTCTTTGGTGGTCCATTCCGTTATATTGATAGTCTTGGTTGTGCCAGAGTGGTGGAGATTCTGCGTAGGCTGGAAAGCCAGTATGGAGACAGATTTGTACCTTGTGAATGTTTAATGAAAATGGCTGAACAGAATAAAAGTTTTTATCCATAGTGGTGGCTTGTACTGTATTGATGAAAAGATGGATTCCGGTGCCGTGGGGCTCCGGAATTATATTAAGTGTTTTTGAATAAAAAAGATCTCTTTATAGGTTCAAACAACATCTATTGGGTTGTCGTTCAATCATTTTATTTGTTTTTGTTTTGAGTAGAATGCTTGTTCACCCTGTCTGAAATGTTTTTTGTAGAAACAATTTTTATTGTATAACTCAGAAGTGGGATAACTGCACTTACTCATTCATACGGTGGACTATGCAAATTTTTATTATGCGTCATGGTGACGCGGCTTTAGATGCAATTAGCGATGCTGCCCGGCAACTCACTCCTCGCGGTTTTGATGAATCGCAAAAAATGGCTTGTTGGTTAGCACAGCAAAAGCATCAGATTGATCTCGTATTGGTGAGTCCTTATATTCGCGCTGAACAAACGTTACAGATTGTTCGTAAATCCTTATCTTTGCCGGATGGTGAAGAGGTGTTGTTGGGATTAACGCCGTCAGGTGATGCTGCTACAGTGAGTAGTTATCTCCAGTTTCTTGCTGAGCAAGGTCATAACGCTGTTTTAGTTGTCTCTCACTTACCATTAGTCAGCTACTTAGTTGCTGAGCTATGTCCGGCAGAAACACCACCGATGTTTGCAACTTCTGCAATGATATGCGTGGATTTAAACAGCCAGACTGGCAAAGGGACTCTTGCCTGGCAGGTCAGTCCGTCTCAATTGGTAGCAAAAGCCTAATAATTCAGCGGCGTATTGGCTCAAGGCTCATCAAGTTCGATAAGCATCAATAGTGCGGCGTTACCTCCCCATTCCTTTGGCGCTTGATGAAAGGCTATGATATCTGGGTGTTGGGCTAACCACAGAGGTGTTTGCTGTTTGAGAATGTGTTTTCCGTGGCCGTGCATGATACAGGCACAATAGACATGTTCACGACGGCAAGCAGCGATCAATGCTCCAATTTCCTGTTTGGCCTGCATTTGAGTTAATCCGTGTAAATCAAGAAACAGTTCTGGCGAATAGTCACCTCGACGTAATTTCTTCAATTCATAATGGTTTGTATCTTCCCTTACGTAACGGGTAGGGCCCTCGGTATCAAGGTTGGGCTGAAATTCATCAGAAAAATAGTAGCTGGCATCAATTTGCTCTTGCTGAATTCGTTCAGGGGCAATATAGCTGGTTTTTTTTCTTCTGGGAGAATGTAAGACGGTATCCTGGTTGATGCGTTTAGTGCCTGTTACCGATTGTTGAAATAAGTGAATCTCTTCCTCATTCAGGGAGTATTTATTTTTCATCATTGCTCAGTTGATTAAACCATTTTGTGACAAGTGTACTGCATCTTTTTAACTATTAAACCTGATTATGTTTAATAAAACCTGATTTTACCGAGTTTGTGGTTTAAAAATGCTGATAAGAAGGTATATCCAGATAGTTAATAAAATAATTTGACAATGACAGTGGGTTGGAAAATAAATGTATATACAATTAAAAAACTGATTTATCAGATACAGACCAATACAGGATGCTGATCATGGTAATAGAACTGTGTGATACTGATATCATCTGGCGTAATGCAAGACTGGCAACAATGGATCCTGCTGTTAATGCAGCTTACGGATTATTAAAAGAATATGATCTTGTGGTGCGTGATGACAAAATTTTAGCTATTTTGCCCACTGCAACATTACAGACGAGTCGTTGCCAGGTAATTGATGTCCAACAACGCTTAATTACCCCTGGTTTAATCGATTGTCACACCCATTTAGTGTTTGGTGGTAACCGGGCTTATGAGTGGGAACAGCGTTTAAATGGTATGTCCTATGCTGAACTCAGCGCTCAGGGAGGGGGGATTAATGCGACAGTTTCTGCGACTCGGGCCAGTTCTCATGAGCAACTTGAGCGTTCCGCGCAACAACGACTTGCTGCATTTATGGCCGAAGGTGTGACCACTATTGAGATTAAATCGGGTTATGGATTAAATCTGGAAAATGAAGAAAAGTTGCTACAGGTTGCGCAGCACTTGGCGCGACATAACCCGATCGAGATCAGCCCCACATTGCTTGCTGCTCATACTTGTCCACCTGAATATAAGCATAATCCCGATGCTTATATGGATCTGATTTGCGAAGATATCCTTCCACAACTTTGGCAAAAAGGGCTGTTTGAGGCAGTAGATGTTTTTTGTGAGAGTGTAGGATTTAATCTGGCACAAACTGAGCGACTCTTTCAGGAAGCACAGCGTTGGAACATTCCAGTAAAAGGTCATGTGGAACAGTTATCTCATTTAGGCGGGAGTGAACTGGTCGCTCGCTATCATGGTCTTTCTGTGGATCATATTGAATATTTAGATCAGGAGGGAGTTGAGTCGCTCAGTCACAGTGGTACGGTAGCTGTTTTGCTTCCTGGTGCGTTCTACTTTTTGCAGGAAACACAGCGCCCTCCTATTGATTTATTGCGGCAATTTAATGTGCCGATAGCTGTATCTACCGATTTTAATCCTGGAACCAGCCCATTTGCTTCTTTGCGAATGACCATGAATATGGCATGTGTCCAATTTGGATTGACTCCTGAAGAGGTATGGTTAGGTGTAACCCGACATGCGGCTCGTGCATTGGGCAGAGAACAGCGTCACGGACAGTTGCGTGCAGGAGCTTACGCCGATTTTGTTGTCTGGGATGCAGAAAATCCCGTTGATATTTTCTATGAGTTGGGGCATAACCCTTTGAATACCAGAGTATTTCGTGGTGTTATGACTCATTCCAGCATATATAACAGATAAGGAGCGGTAAATGAATTTATGGCATGCTACTTCGCCGACTATTTGGCAAGGACGAAATGATTTGGCAGAAGCGGATAATGCACTCCGGCTTTTTCAAACAGTTAAAGTATCTCCGTATTTTACGCCGGAAGAATTTTCTCACTATATTGCTCTCTTAGGGTTTGAATGTGATGAAGGTGTAAAGCGCAATCAGGGGAGGCCTGGTGCCAATCAAGGCCCTGATTATTTGCGGCAGTCGTTGGCAAATATGGCTAGTCATAAAGGGCATGATAGATTGGTGGATTTGGGAAGCGTTCGTGCTAATCCCAATCAATTGAGTGAAGCACAACAATCCTTGTCTGATGCCGTTACCCAATGTCAATGTCAGAACGTACGTACCTTGGTATTGGGTGGTGGACATGAAACGGCTTTTGCTCATGGTGTTGGCATGTATGATGCTTTTCCACATCAACGTGTTGGTATTATTAACTTTGATGCTCATCTCGATTTACGGCGTTCGCCGCAGCCCACTTCTGGTACACCATTTCGTCAACTTGCTGAATATTGTCAGCAACATCAACGTCTATTTCACTATACTTGCATTGGCGCAAGTTTGGCGTCTAATACGCAGGCATTGGTGGATGAAGCAAATCGCTTGAACGCTACGATTATCTGGGATAATCAATGTCGTGAAACTATGCTGGACAAGGTACAACAGCAGATACAAGATATACTCCAGCAAGTTGATTTGATTTACATGACGATCGATTTGGATGTATTACCTGCTTATCAGATGCCAGCAGTCTCTGCGCCAGCCGCATTGGGGCTGCCATTGGAGCGCCTTCTGCAATTAATTCAGCCAATTTGTCAGAGCGGTAAACTACAGGCGGCTGATTTGGTTGAGCTCAATCCAATATTTGATATACAAGGTATAGGTGGAAGAGCAGCAGCACGTCTTGCCTGGCAATTAGCACATTGGTGGTATTGATTATCTAAAATAACAGTACTATTGTGTTTTCTATTTTGGCAAAGATAGCTTGATAAAGTGAGTGTAATTAATCACTTAACATTTTTACAGCATAAGGAATTTATTGTGACGACGCATTTATCAGGATCATTTGCCAAACCTGCGCCTCTGTATGCCAAAGTGAAACAATCTATCATTGAAAAAATCTACACCGGTGAATGGAAATCAAATGATCGTGTTCCTTCTGAAGCTGAATTGGTTAAACAGTTTAACTGTAGCCGTATGACTGCTAACCGTGCACTGCGTGAGTTGACCGCTGAAGGGCTATTAGTACGGCTGCAAGGCGTGGGATCGTTTGTCGCAGAACCGAAGGGGCAATCCGCTCTGTTCGAAATTCACAGCATTGCTGATGAGATTTCAGCTCGTTCTCATCAGCATCGCTGTAAAATATTAAAATTATCCGAGCTGGATGCGGATGTGAAACAGGCCGCTGAATTGGACATTATTGTTGGTACGCCGATTTATCATTCGGTTATTGTCCATTATGAAAACGATGTTCCTGTTCAAATAGAAGATCGTTATGTTAATGCCCAAGCGGTGCCTGATTATTTGCAACAGGATTTTACGAAACTTACGCCACACGATTATTTGTCAATGATTGCACCTCTAACGGAAGGTGAACATATTGTGGAAGCTATTGCTGGCGATCCTCGATCCTGCAAGTTGTTGCAAATTGAGTCAGGGGCTCCCTGTTTGTTAATTAGTCGCCGAACTTGGTCGACTCATTATACTGTTTCCAGTGCCAGGCTGTTATTTCCGGGTAATCGGTATAAATTGAAAGGACGTTTCAACTCATAGCTATATCCTCATAACTGATTTTTTTCCGTATGAGTTGATAGGGTTGCCATAGATCATTACCTTCATAATGGATTAATGCGATTTCACGTATTTTATCCGTTCCATTTATGGCAACCGTATTGGTAAGCGCATTAAATAAGGGGATGTCAGAGCCAGAATCACCATAGGCAACACATTTTTCCAAATTTAGCCCATGTTCCTGTACATATTTTTTCACTATCTGTAATTTACTTTCGGGCGTTAATATCTGTTCTGGATCAATCGATTCACGAAAAGGTAAAGCAGGAAAATTTGATGCAACAACGATATCAACCCCAAATTTTTTTAAATGTTGGGCAAAGAAGTCTGGTGATAGGGTAATGACCATAGATATTTCACCTTTGGTTCTGATATCGTCAAAAACCTCTTTTATTCCTCCAATCCACGGTGAGGCATGAAAAACTTTAGCAACGTCAGCGTACTGCAAGTTTGACCATAGACGTTGTAATTCAGCGGCAAATTTCTTGGTATCTATATCTCCTTGAGAAAATTGTTTTTCCAGCAGATGAAGCTCTGTCAGGCAATTCATTGTACGGGCAATTTCCAGACTTGCTGTGGTTCCTCTGAGAAGAGTGCCGTCCATATCAAAAACATGTAATACTTTCATAATAAACCTAAGTAATTTTTTCGTTATAGGGGTAGGGTAGGTTTGTTCGTGATGGTAAACATATAGGGATTACCTATCTTAGTAATCCCCCGCTTATTCAGTTAGCTCACGAATTAGGCGGCTTCTACTGCCAAGGTCTTAAGAACCGCTGAGGCGGCATAGTGACCACTAATCATTGCAGCAACAATACCTCTGAAAATTCCACAAGCGTCACCTGCAACCCATACAGGATAAGGGGAAGTTTCCAGGCTTAAATCGCCGTCAAGACTGGGGTACCAACCGACACCTTCCAATGTAGGCCCGACGATATGCGTATTTTCGTGATCGATTTCGGGAAATTTTTTAATGATATTACGCAATCCTTGTAACATCTTATCGAATAGCTCTTCGCCATAAATAGATGCAAGCTGTGTAATTATGTGAGCATTTCCTGCTAATATATCTTGTACTTTGATTCTAAAGTAAGAATCCTTTTGCTTCATGGCAGAAACAACATTGTTGAGTGTTCGGTCCGCGATATTTTCATCAAGAATACGTGTATTAAACCCAACATTAGATCGTCCTGTAGAAGGGCCGTCAGAATGACCGGAAACGGTCCATAAATCTTGGGTTTTTGTTAATACTGTTTCGCCATCCCGGCAAGCACAGAAAGTACGCCATTCAATAACGCCATCATCTGACCGAAACTTTAACTTCGGGTCGAGTTGTTTCATATTTTTAAAAAATGCCAAATCTTCTTGCTGTTCAATGCGGAACCCAACTTCCAACCGATTGAAAGATTGTTTTTTAACCAGGCTGGCAATCTCTAATGGACCAAATCTTCCACTAGCTAAAATGATTCGTCGGCATTCAATTTGATAAGTATTGGCATTTTTGTCTCTTAAATTCATAATCAGAGCATCTTTTCTTTTGACGTATGTATAAGACAGGAATTTAGTTTGTGTGATGATATCTGCATCTGCCGTTTGCACCATATCTTCAACAAGATTAATTCTATCTTCAAGAGACATATAATTAGAGGGATAATCTTTTAATACCCATTCCCCGGAACCTACTGTAAAGTCTTTGGGATTTGTTGGGAATGGTGGTGTGTCCAGACCATATGTGTTTAGCGTGGTGCATGTCCATTCATAAGCTTGCCGTAATTCCAGTTCATTTGGTAACTCCCAAAGTGCACTGGCAGAAGGAAAAAATGAGAATTTTCCGTCAGAAAACAGCCCTGCACCACCGTGTCCTTCGGTTATCTCAACGAGATTATCTTTATCGCGTTCATGAATAGCTTTGCCATTATCGATTAGTACAACTCGTAAACCTTTTCCTTTCAATTTCTGTACCGCAGCTAAACCTGCTGGGCCAGCGCCAATAACAGCGACATCATATACAGACATTTCTCTCCTCCATTCTTTAGTCAGAATTAATGTTCCTGGGAACATTTTCTATGAGTTGAGCATTGAATTATTTGTTCGGTTTTACGGAGTACATCCCGTTTTTTGCTAGAAATAGCATTCTATTCCGATTACCCTTATCAAATACGAAACTACTGGTATCGAAAATAGAACGTCTAAACTTGCTTTTCTGGTATTATTTGTCAATACCAATTTTGGGGTATCTTAATTTGTCAATGAATGGAGCGATTTATGAGTGAGAATGAGCGGCTATCCCCATTAAGACGTGGGCGTCCACGCGATAATGACACAACAAAAGCTGTGTTGAATGCTGCACTTGTTCTCGTTGAAAGTGGACGGATTGCAGATATTACTATTAACCATATTGCCTTGTATTCAGGCGTTGCGAAATCGACTATTTATCGTAGATGGCCGAATGTATCAGCAGTTTTAATGGATGCTTTCTTTGATGATATTGAACCTCTAATTATTTATGACAAACAGATGCCGGTGATAGAATCCATGCGGATTACCATTAAAAAGCTTATTGAAGTGTTGCAAAGTAAGCACGGGTTACTGTTTAGGTATCTGTTGGGATCAGCACAGTACGATACTGAGGTGAGAGAGGTTTTTATTCAGCGCTGGCTTGAACCACGACGACAGTTAGGAAAGCAGATTATTTTACATGCTATCGAGCGGGGAGAAATTTCTTCTCATACTGATCGTGACTTATTGTTAGACTGCATTTTCGGTGCTATTTACTACAAATATATGGTTTCTTTTTCTCTCGTTATACCTGAATTTGTCGATAAGGTTATTGATTGTGCGTTTGGTGGTTTGGCTAGGGATTAAATGCTCATTTCGATAAGAAATCTGACGGGGCCAGCAATGCCAGCCCCGTTAACCATAATCAGGTTATATTGATATATCCGTTATCTTTCAAGTTGCCTCTTTGTTGGCTGCACTCACTCACCCCGGTCACATAGTTATCTATGCTCCCGGGGATTTGCTCCCTTGCCGTCGCGATGCATCTTGCAATCCATAGGGTATATTCTCCTTAATTGACAGCGTGTTGATTATTTTTTCGCAGATAATGGAAACAGCTTCAATAATATTTTCATGATGATAATCATTAAGCAATGTAATCACTAATGGATTGACTGTCCATTGGGAGATATTATTATCTGGTATTTTTGTTATCAATTTACCCATAGCTAATTGAATTTCATCTGTATAATATGGCGTCATTTGACCAGCTTTAAATAGGGTAATATTGGTATGGACTAATTTCCCACTTAAATTACAGTTAGTCATTCTACATTCAAATGGTATTGCTTCTAAAACTTTATTAATATATACCTGTCATCCTTCAAGTTGCCTCTTTGTTGGCTGCACTCACTCACCCCGGTCACATAGTTATCTATGCTCCCGGGGATTCACTCCCTTGCCGTCGCGATGCATCTTGAAATCCATAGGATATATAATCTATCATAGCGTCATTACAGATAATCTTGCAATCTTTCAACACTCTTCCTCATGGAAAAATAATTAACATAATATTTATTGGCTAATGATTCACTTTCTATTAATTCTCTATATACTCAGGCGCATATATTTGTCACCAACCTTATTCTTATAAATTTACTTTTTGAAATTATTATTATCTTTATTTATCTTACTATAATCATAGTCTTTTGCAGCGTAATAATGATTGTCATTTAAATTGATGTCTATATTGTATAACAAGCTTTTTAATTAGAGCAAGATCGCTAATGTTTTTTTAATCACGAATAAAGAATAAATCAATTAATTCGGAGAAATAGTGCTAAAAAATTTTCTCAGTGGTCAAGTTGAGTAAAATACAGACAATGTAATTGCCGGCAAGGTAATGCCGTCATGATTACTCGTTCTGCTTTGAAAAAAGAGAGGACAGCGATCGAATACCATCATCGAAAAATGGATGAACTGGGTACGCAATACGGGTTATGACTGTAGTACTAGGAAAATCTTTCCTTCCTTAAATCATATTTTTGTAAAATTAATGTAAATAATTTGTGATTATAAACACAAAAATAAGAAAAATATGATTCCTTGATAATTGGAGAGAAATAATATTAACAAATTGATTCATAAGAAAATAAAAATAATAAACTCATCAATTTGTCATTTTAGCTAATGGTTTGGTCTATTGAATATACATGTATGTACAACTATACATTTAGCAAATATCTAAAGACCAAAAGGAGCCAGACCGTGACCGCCCAAAATAGTAAATTCCGTAATGTTGGTATCCGGGCACCCAGAGGAACACAATTAACAGCCAAAAGTTGGCTAACCGAAGCTCCTCTGCGCATGTTAATGAATAATCTTGATCCAGAAGTTGCTGAAAACTCTTATGAACTGGTGGTGTATGGTGGTATTGGTCGGGCTGCTAGAAATTGGGAGTGCTATGACAAGATTATTGAAACACTGAAAGAGTTGGAAGACGATGAAACGTTGTTAATCCAATCGGGTAAGCCGGTTGGGGTATTTAAAACCCATAGCAATGCCCCACGGGTACTTATTGCAAATTCGAATTTGGTGCCGCACTGGGCGACTTGGGAACACTTCAACGAGCTGGATGCTAAAGGGCTGGCTATGTACGGCCAAATGACGGCGGGTAGCTGGATTTATATTGGCAGCCAGGGAATTGTTCAAGGCACCTATGAAACGTTTGTGGAAGCTGGTCGCCAGCATTATAACGGTAATTTACAGGGCCGTTGGGTGTTAACTGCTGGTTTGGGAGGGATGGGGGGAGCACAACCGCTGGCTGCAACACTGGCTGGAGCGTGTTCGCTAAATATTGAGTGTCAGCAAAGCAGGATTGATTTCCGTCTACGTACTGGTTATGTC
The DNA here is from genome assembly GCF_003287735.1 of Photorhabdus bodei. Classification (GTDB taxonomy): domain Bacteria; phylum Pseudomonadota; class Gammaproteobacteria; order Enterobacterales; family Enterobacteriaceae; genus Photorhabdus; species Photorhabdus kayaii. The sequence goes on from NZ_NSCM01000006.1 coordinate 133,135, forward strand.
GATGAACAAGCGAAAGATCTGGATGACGCCCTGGCTCGGATCGAAAAATACACTCAGGAAGGTAAAGCCATCTCTATCGCACTGTGCGGTAATGCCGCTGAAATTTTGCCAGAATTAGTCCGCCGGGGCGTACGCCCGGATTTGGTCACTGACCAGACAAGTGCACACGATCCTCTCAATGGCTATCTACCGAAAAACTGGAGTTGGGAAGAATACCGCCAACGTGCTATTTCAGCACCGGAAGAGGTCATCAAAGCAGCAAAATCTTCAATGGTGGAACATGTTAAGGCGATGTTGATTTTCCAGCAACAGGGCATTCCTGTTTTTGATTACGGCAACAACATTCGCCAAATGGCATATGAAGTCGGCGTAGAAAATGCTTTCGATTTTCCTGGTTTTGTTCCTACTTATATTCGCCCGTTATTTTGCCGTGGTATCGGGCCCTTCCGCTGGGTAGCGCTTTCTGGTGATCCGCGGGATATCTATAAAACTGACGCTAAAGTTAAAGAATTACTCCCCGATGATCAACATTTGCATCATTGGCTAGATATGGCGAGGGAACGCATCAGCTTTCAGGGTCTACCTGCCCGTATCTGTTGGGTTGGTTTAGGGCAGCGAGCCAAGCTAGGGTTAGCTTTTAACGAAATGGTACGCAGTGGCGAACTTTCTGCACCGATTGTTATTGGTCGTGACCATCTGGATTCCGGCTCTGTAGCCAGTCCGAACCGCGAAACCGAATCTATGTGTGATGGCTCTGATGCCGTTTCGGACTGGCCGTTGTTAAACGCCTTACTTAACACCGCCAGCGGTGCTACCTGGGTTTCTCTGCATCATGGCGGTGGTGTCGGCATGGGTTTCTCACAACATGCCGGTATGGTGATTGTTTGTGATGGAACTGATGAAGCCGCAGAACGTATAGCACGGGTGCTACATAACGATCCGGCCACTGGGGTTATGCGTCATGCTGATGCAGGTTATGAAATCGCTATCCATTGTGCCAAAGAGCAAGGATTAGACTTGCCGATGCTTAATACAAAATAAGGAACATTATGAAGCAGCTAACTATTTATCCAGGCAAATTGACCCTTGATGAACTACGTCAGGTTTATCTACAACCGATAAAAATCATGCTGGATAGCCAAATTTTTCCTGCTATTGAACACAGCGTGGAGTGTGTTAATGCGATTCTTGCTGAAAATCGCATTGCCTATGGGATTAATACCGGGTTCGGGCTATTAGCCAGTACACGAATTGAAGAAGATAATTTAGAAAAACTACAGCGTTCGCTTGTCGTCTCTCATGCTGCCGGGGTCGGTGAAGCGTTGGACGATAATATGACCCGGTTGATCATGGTATTGAAAATTAACAGCCTCTCCCGTGGTTACTCAGGTATTCGTCTCGCCGTTATTCAAGCATTAATCGCGTTAGTCAATGCGGAAATTTATCCTCATATTCCCTGTAAAGGATCGGTGGGGGCTTCGGGTGATTTAGCGCCGTTGGCACATATGAGCTTGTTATTACTTGGGGAAGGGCAAGCGCATTATCAGGGCGAATGGCTGCCAGCCAAAGAAGCGCTGGCAAAGGCCAATTTACAACCCATTACATTAGCGGCTAAAGAAGGTTTGGCGTTACTCAATGGAACCCAAGTATCCACGGCTTTTGCGTTACGTGGGTTATTTGAGGCAGAAGATCTGTTGGCGGCAGCGATAGTTTGTGGTTCTTTATCCGTAGAGGCGGCATTGGGTTCCCGCAAACCATTTGATGCCCGTGTACATGCGGTACGGGGGCAACAGGGGCAGATCGATGTTGCCGCATTGTATCGTCATGTATTAGAGGAGAGCAGCGAACTATCAGATTCTCACATCAATTGCCCCAAGGTACAGGACCCTTATTCATTACGTTGTCAGCCACAAGTCATGGGCGCTTGCCTGACTCAGTTGCGCCATGCTGCTGATGTTATTCTGACTGAAGCTAATGCTGTATCTGATAACCCACTGGTGTTTGCTGAGCAGGGAGAAGTGATTTCCGGTGGTAACTTCCATGCTGAACCTGTTGCAATGGCGTCTGATAATTTGGCTCTGGTATTGGCAGAGATAGGCGCATTGTCAGAACGACGTATTGCGTTGTTGATGGATTCACATATGTCACAGCTTCCGCCTTTTCTGGTTGAGAATGGTGGTGTGAATTCAGGTTTTATGATTGCACAAGTGACGGCAGCGGCGCTTGCCAGTGAAAATAAAGCATTGGCACACCCGGCGAGTGTTGACAGTTTACCAACTTCGGCCAATCAAGAAGATCATGTATCAATGGCGCCGGCTGCGGGACGTCGTTTATGGGAGATGGCAGAAAATACCCGAGGTATTCTGGCAATTGAATGGTTATCTGCCTGCCAGGGGATCGATTTCCGTAATGGCCTGAAAAGCAGCCCGATTTTGGAAGAAGCGCGTGTTATCTTGAGAGCGAAAGTAGATTATTATGATCAGGATCGTTTTTTTGCACCTGATATTAATGCTGCTGTGAAATTATTAGCTGAGCAACATCTCTCCTCATTACTTCCTTCTGGACAGATATTACAGAGTAAAAATAACCGTTAAATAAGCCAATGGCCGGTGCCCGACCGGCCTGATTGTCACATTTATCTTTCTCATAAAACCCAATAATAAAAGATAAGAGGGTAAATCATGCAAGCTTCATTACAACTAGAGCGAGGACTCAACGCACGCCATATCCGGTTTATGGCGTTGGGTTCTGCGATTGGTACAGGTCTTTTTTATGGTTCTGCTGAAGCAATAAACATGGCCGGTCCGGCGGTATTGTTAGCTTATTTAGTGGGCGGTGCTGCTGTCTTTATGGTTATGCGTGCTTTAGGAGAAATGGCGGTCTACAGACCGGATGCCGGCTCTTTCGCCAGTTACGCTCATCAATATTTAGGCCCGTTACCCGGATTTATTACCGGCTGGACTTATACTTTCGAAATGATCATCGTTTGTCTGGCGGATGTGACTGCTTTTGGCATTTATATGGGGCTATGGTACCCGGAAGTGCCGCGTTGGATATGGGTACTTAGCATTATTTTCATTATTGGCGCGCTCAATCTTTGTAAAGTCAAAGTATTTGGCGAAATGGAATTCTGGTTATCGATTCTGAAAGTTGCTGCAATCAGCGCCATGATTATTGCCGGAACCGGTATTATTCTGTTTGGTTTTAGCGGCCATTTTCAGGCAACGGGGGTTCAAAATCTGTGGCAACACGGAGGGTTTATGCCTAATGGGTTGGGGGGCATTATTGAGTCTTTGGCTGTTGTGATGTTTGCTTTTGGTGGTATTGAAATCATTGGTATTACATCCAGTGAAGCTAAAAATCCGGCGAAAGTGATCCCGCAAGCGATTAACTCTATCCCGTTTCGCATTCTTCTGTTTTATGTACTCACTATTTTTGTATTAATGGCGATTTACCCTTGGAACAGCATCGGCCAAGAAGGTAGTCCATTTGTCGCAATATTTCAGGGATTAGGCATTGGTTCGGCGGCGAATATTCTGAATATTATCGTCATTACGGCGGCAATTTCGGCCATTAACAGCGATATTTTTGGTGCCGGTCGTATGATGTATGGTATGGCGGAGAAAGGATTAGCCCATAAAAAATTTATGCATTTAAGCCGTAACGGCGTGCCTTGGGTGACGATCATGGTTATGACACTGGCGTTATTGTGTGCTGTGGTTCTCAATTATTTGCTCCCTAAACAGGTATTTGTCATTGTTGCTTCGATTGCGACTTTTGCCACTGTGTGGGTCTGGTTAATGATTTTGCTATCTCAATTTGCTATGCGCAGAAAAATGTCACCGGGAGAAGCACAAAAATTACAATTCCCAGTACCGATGTGGCCTGTTGCGCCGATTTTGACCATCGTGTTTATGATATTTATTATTGCTGTTCTCAGTTACTTCCCTGCGACACGAATTGCGTTCTATGTGGGAGGTGTATGGATCGCGCTGTTAATATCCGCCTATTATTTATGGATACGAAAAAATGTCATTATTGTGAGCGCTCAATCAGCCAAAGAAACGCGGTGTTAAATAGGTAGAAACCAAACTAAACTGGATCAGTGGTTCGCCAGTTCGAAAACCTGCCATTGCTGCGGTTACAAAGAGCCGGAAATGCCGCTGCATAAGCGGATCTGGCAATGCCCGGTTTGTCATGTCGAACATGACCGCGATATCAATGCGGCGATCAACATCCAGCGCAAGGGCATACTGGAATTACAGGCGGCGGGACTCGTCGTTTCTGCCCACGGAGGCCAGCGTAAATCCGTCATATCGACGGTGGCGGCCTGAGAAGTGGGAAGCCTCGCCGTTTTTTACGGCGGGGAGCAGTCACTACTTAAAATTCTATATCATTAACCTGATATAAAGCTGATTTGTCTCAATGATCGTGGCAAACTAGCAGGCTAATGAATTTGCAGGGTTGGAGGCGCTTTTGGACAAGATTTTTATCGATGAGGCAGTAGCTGAGTTATATACCATTCAGGATATGTTGCGCTGGTCTGTTAGCCGGTTTAATGCGGCGAATATTTATTACGGGCACGGTACAGACAATCCCTGGAATGAGGCACTGCAACTGGTTCTTCCATCACTGTTTTTGCCGTTGGATATCCCACAAGAGATGCTAACCACGCGACTGACATCAACTGAACGTCATCGTATTGTTGAACGGGTACTGCGCCGTATTAATGAGCGTATTCCAGTTGCTTATTTGACTAACAGAGCCTGGTTTTGTGGTCATGAATTTTATGTTGATGAACGGGTTTTGGTTCCGCGTTCACCGATTGGTGAATTAATTAATAATGAATTTGCAGGATTGATCCCTGAGCAGCCCACCAATATCCTCGATCTCTGCACGGGTAGTGGTTGTATTGCCATTGCTTGTGCATATGCTTTCCCGGAAGCAGAAGTAGATGCGGTGGATATTTCCGCAGATGTGCTGGCCGTGACTGAACAGAATATTCAGAATCACAGCCTTGACCACCGGGTCATTCCGATTCGTTCTGATCTGTTCCGCGATATGCCACCGGTTAAGTACGATCTTATTGTCACGAACCCGCCTTATGTCGATGCCGAGGATATGAGCGACTTGCCGGAAGAGTTTCGCCGTGAGCCTGAGCTGGGTTTGGCGGCGGGTTCGGATGGTTTGAAACTGGCACGCCGTATTCTGGCAACTGCGCCAAATTTTCTCACCGAACGAGGTGTATTGATTTGTGAGGTTGGTAACAGTATGGTGCATTTGATTGGACAATATCCTGATGTGCCATTTACTTGGTTGGAATTTGAATATGGTGGTGATGGCGTATTTATGTTGACACGTCAACAGTTGGTTGAACATCACGAACATTTTCGCTTATTCAAAGATTGAATAATTGAATAGGCTGTAGCTGCGGTAATAATGCAAAACGGGCAGAGTTAAATAAAAGAACGGTTAACAGGAAGGAATTGGGATGGCGGGAAATAGTATCGGGCAATTTTTCCGGGTCACCACTTTTGGCGAATCTCACGGTTTGGCGTTGGGATGTATTGTCGATGGTGTGCCACCGGGCATTGCAATCACAGAAGCTGATCTGCAAGTTGATTTAGATAGGCGTCGTCCGGGAACTTCCCGTTATACAACGCAGCGCCGTGAGCCGGATCAGGTTCGCATTCTTTCTGGTGTATTTGAAGGGGTAACCACTGGCACCAGTATCGGTTTACTCATTGAAAATACTGACCAGCGTTCTCAGGATTACAGCGCTATTAAAGATATATTTCGTCCAGGCCATGCCGATTACACTTATGAACAGAAATACGGTATCCGCGACTATCGTGGTGGTGGCCGCTCTTCTGCTCGTGAAACGGCAATGCGTGTTGCGGCAGGTGCAATAGCGAAAAAATATTTGCTGGATAAATATGGCATTCGTGTCCGTGCTTGCTTGACCCAAATGGGTAATATCCATTGCCAATTGAAAGATTGGGAACAGGTGGAACAAAACCCATTTTTCAGTCCTGATGAAACCAAGCTTGAACAACTTGATGCCCTGATGCGTGAACTGAAAAAGGCGGGCGATTCTATTGGCGCGAAAGTGACAGTGGTCGCGGAAAATGTTCCTGCTGGTTTGGGAGAACCGGTTTTCGATCGCCTTGATGCTGATATTGCTCATGCGCTGATGAGTATTAATGCAGTAAAAGGTGTTGAAATTGGTGATGGTTTTGGTGTTATCAATTTACGTGGCAGCGAAAACAGAGATGAAATAACTGCTCGGGGATTCACCAGTAATCATGCGGGAGGAATTCTGGGGGGTATTAGCAGTAGCCAGCCAATTGTTGCTCATATTGCGTTGAAGCCAACTTCTAGCATCATGGTGCCTGGCAAAACGATTAACCGTCAGGGTGAAGAAGTGGAAATGGTCACTCGTGGTCGCCATGATCCTTGTGTTGGTATCCGTGCTGTACCGATTGCAGAAGCTATGATGGCGATTGTGCTGATGGATCACCTATTACGCCAGCGGGCGCAGTGTGCTGATGTCGAATCCAGCCTTCCTCGCTGGTGAATTTGAGAATGAAGCTAGCCTTGAAAATCCCAGAGACTGAAATGGGTAGCTTAATGTTGATAAGCGGTTTCTTTTGATGGGATGAAATATGGACTGGTTATTGTCATTAAGTGCGGAAGTTTACGTTCTGCTCTTTCTGGTTGCAGTGATGGCTGGATTTATTGACTCGATTTCTGGTGGTGGCGGTCTATTGACCATCCCGGCGCTGTTATCCGTTGGTGTCTCTCCGGTGCAGGCGTTGGCGACCAACAAGTTGCAGGCAGTGGGAGGCTCCTTCTCTGCCAGCCTCTATTTTGTTCGTTACGGTGAGGTTGATCTCAAATCTCAACGCTTTGCCATACTGATGACATTACTTGGCTCAATGGCTGGTGCGATTATTGTCCAGTTTATAAAGCCAGATTTTCTCTGTCAGCTATTACCGGTTCTGGTCATTATCATTGGTCTTTATTTCCTTTTGACGCCAGCCATTGGTATGGAAGATAGCCATCGTCGCTTGACGCCTGTGGCCTTTGCCTTGTTTATCGGGAGTGGGCTTGGTTTATATGACGGCATATTTGGTCCCGGTGTTGGCTCATTTTATGCATTAGCTTATGTTGTGTTGTGCGGCTATAACCTGGCAAAATCCACCGCGCATGCTAAGGTACTGAACTTTGCTTCTAATATAGGTTCACTGGCGCTTTTTATCCTTGGCGGTCAAGTTTTGTGGATATTGGGCCTTGTGATGTTGGCAGGGCAGGTGATTGGCGCACGGTTAGGCGCAAGTTTGGTTTTGACTCATGGGCAAAAATTGATTCGCCCTATGATTGTCATTATCTCTTTTTTGATAAGTATTAAGTTACTGAATGATAATCACGGCGATACGATCCGTAGCTGGCTAGCATTTTATTTTTGATTCAGGATCTTGTTTTTAATTCATGATAACGCATAGCTATCAACAACTTATTGATATTTTTAATCGCTGTTTTGGTGATGAATACAACACTCGTTTGGTTAAAGGCGATAACGAACCTATTTATCTGCCGGCAGATGAAGAGGTTCCCTATAACCGGATTGTGTTTGCTCATGGTTTCTATGCCAGTGCATTACATGAAATTGCTCATTGGTGCATTGCGGGTAAAGAGCGTCGTAAGCTAGTGGATTTTGGTTATTGGTATTGCCCGGATGGGCGTGATGCACAGACGCAAAGTGAATTTGAAAAAGTAGAAATTAAACCACAGGCACTTGATTGGTTGTTTTGTACTGCGGCAGGTTTTCCGTTTAATGTCAGTTGTGACAACCTTGAAGGGGATTTTGAACCTGACAGATTAGTTTTTCAGCGTAAAGTTCATGCTCAGATCATGGACTATTTAGCGCAAGGGATACCTGCAAGAGCGGAGTGCTTTATTCAGGGGTTGCACTCGTTCTACAATACGCCCCCATTGAAAGCGGAACATTTTCCCTATCCGGAAGATATATTCGCAGATTGAGAATACTGAATTTGAGGAAAAATAATGCTCGCTGAGTTTGAAACGCGCATTTTGGCGCAAATTGATGACATGGTAGATCATGCCAGTGATGATGAATTGTTTGCTGGTGGTTATCTCCGCGGGCATCTCACTTTAGCGGTGGCAGAATTGGAGCAGGAAGGTGCGCATACGGCTGAACAGCTTCATGACCGTGTTGAAGAAAGTATCCAAAATGCGATCAAAGCTGGGGAACTGGCACCACCGGATCAGGTTCTTGTTCTTAATACCTGGCAGCGCCTATTGGATAATGCTAAAACTCAATAATTTTATTAAGAGGCAGAAAACGAACTGTGCTACCAAAATTCATATGAATATCTGATGGTTGGCGGTGCAGTTCGTCAGAATCAGAGACTCAATAGCGATTTTTATTCTTTCTATGTTTTGCTTTTATCTCGTTTGATGGTGGCCATTGTCGTGAGGTATGTAGTACCCGTAGGATAACCACCGTGTGGGTTGTTTCGGCATACACCACTACATAGTTGGAGCGGACAACCATCTCCCGCGTGCCGGGAATGCGGCCTGGTCGCTAAAGTTGCGGGCGCTCCGGTAGTGTTGCCACCTTATTTCTCTATTTCGTTTTTTAACTGTTGAGCTGCATGGGGATTATCGTCAGATATGTAATCAATAATTGTCAACAAATCAACTCTGGCTGTTTCCCTCCATTCAAGAGTTAGCACGAAGTTTCCTTTCAATTAATTCTTGAGCTTCATCCATTACTTGCTGATGTGGGACTGGTTGGCGGGTATCGTCGAGCGCTTCTTGCACTTTAGCGGAAAACCAAGCGTCGTAAGTTTCCGTATCAGCGGTGAAACCAGCGGGTAATGCACCATCTCTGGCGACACGGGTTAGCAGGATGCGTACAGCATCAGATATGGTTAGGCCTAAATTAGCGAGCGTTTTTGTTGCATCGGTCTTGAGTTTGTCGTCTACACGAACGTGCAGCATTGATGTTTGAGTAGACATTTTTTTATCCTCCGCTTATCAGATTCCATTATGTATCTCATTTGAGAGCTGTGTGCAAGAGTTAGGACATATTAAATGACATTACCAAAATTCATATGAATATCTAACAATTTGCGGTGCGGTTCCTTAATAGCTTTTCAATTTACGGCCTCTCAGTAGTTTTCTGATCCAGAAACGGTTTGGGTGAAGGGCCGCCAGTGTTTCATTATCCAGTGGTAATGGCTCATCAAAGATCTGCCCTGCAAGAATTTCTGCACTGAGTGGCGCAGAGCATAATCCACGGGAACCTAATGCCCCGATAACAAACAGATTGGAATAACAAGGTGCATCTATGATAGGACTCCTTGTGCGGATTTTTTCTGGCAAATCTTGATAATCTGTCATTATCTTATTGAGATCTGGCACATTTCCCACCATTGGCATGTGGTCCCGAACAACGCAGCGAATACCTTGGCGGGATTGTTTAGCAGAAACATCAACTTGGTTTACCCATTCGGCATTAGGTAAACATTTCAGCAATCGATCACGGTTTTCTTGTTGTTCTGTTTCAGAATATTCACTATCAAGCCGATGACGCTGATAACTGGCACCGATACAGTGGTGTTGATTGGCTGGATTAGCTGGTGTCATATAACCATCATAGCAAAGCACATTTTGCAATTGGCTCAGATCAGCTGTGGTTGGGATGTGGCTGACTTGACCACGTACAGCAGTTACCGGCAGTTTCTCGGTTTGTTCAAACTGGGGTAGATGATGACCGTTAGCAATCACCACCGTTTTGTGCTGTGTGTTTAACGATTGCCCTTGATGCATCAGATGCAGTTGCCAGCCATGTTGGTTGTGATTAAGCGCGGTAACTTGATGATTGAAGCGACAGAGCATGCCTTGCTGTTGTGCCAATGCTGTTGCTGCTTTAGTGAGTTCAGCCGGGCATAGCCATCCGCCCTGTGGATAGTGAATGCCGTGGTGATGAATATCCAACCCACATTTTTCACTCAACTGGTGACAATTCATGCCGATGGCGAGTTCATTCGGCCATTCTGTTGCCAGAATTTTCTCAATTTTCCTGCTACTTTTTTCATCATAAGCAAGTTGGCTGACACCACACCATTGGTGGTCGAAATCAATTCCTTGCGCTGATAGCTGCTCATACTGGTGGCGGGCAAAGGTAAATGCCGCGATAAAGAATTTTTCGAGTTCGTTATTATTACCGTTAAGTAATGGGTAAAGTGCTCCTTGGCGATTACCGGATGCACTTTGTGCCGGGGTTGTATCCTGACAGTAAAGAGTCACCTGCGCTCCACGACGCAGTAGCGCGAGTGCGGTGAAAATACTGGCAATCCCGCCGCCGATAATGGCGATATCATTGGTGTGGCTTGCTGACGGCCGGGCAAACCAAGGTGCAGGTAACGGCTGATATTTCTGAGTTGCCAGAACCCCAGTCAGCATTTCTCTTTTGCGGCCAAATCCTTTGACTTTGCTGACATTAAAACCGGCTTGTTGTAAACCACGACGGACGATACCCGCAGAAGTAAAGGTTGCAAAAGTGCCTTCTGGATGAGCAAATTGCGCCATTGCAGCAAACAACTGTTCACTCCACATTTGCGGGTTTTTGGCAGGCGCAAAGCCATCTAAAAACCAGGCATCTACTTTGCCGTGAAGACTGGAACCCATTGTTGGTAACAGATCATTGACGTCACCAAACCATAAATCCAATGTGACAGCGCCATTTGCCATAATCAATCGGTGGCAGCCTGCCAGTGGTTGAGGCCATTGTTGGCAAAGTTGCTGCGAAAAAATCTCAAGCTCAGGCCAGCGTTGATGTGCGGCTTTTAAGTCGTTGGTTTTCAGTGGATACTTCTCAAAACTGATGAAATGTAGACGTTTCAATGGCGTATCAGGATCTTGCTGTCGAAATGCATCAAATGCTTGCCAGAGCGTCAGAAAATTTAATCCCGTCCCGAAGCCGGTTTCCGCGATTACACAACTAGAACGGGAATGCGTGCAGAATCGTTGGGGGAAGCGGTTACCGTTGAGAAATACATAACGGGTTTCTTCCAGCCCATCCTGATTTGAGAAGTAAACGTCATCAAACTGTGTTGAAATCGGAGTACCTTGATCATTCCAACTTAGGGTTGCGGTACAAATAGCAGAATTTTTCACGGTAATGCCTGTAATATTACTGATAATAATGCGATTTTAGCGAGGTTGGGGTTGATGTACCACCAGGCAGAAGAAAAGAGTGGAAAAGTGTTGAGCCTTGCTTGCGGTGTGTACGGTTAGTCACCTCCATCTATTTTATTTTTATAAATCAATCTATAAATGGTCTCATGATGCAAGGATATTATTTTATACTGCTTTAGATAATCAACCACTTGTTTGGTCTTTATTATGAATAAGCTCTCATCATAATAACAACGGAATGTTCAATTAAGTAAGTCCCCGCCAGTGTGTGAAGCGGGGATTGTATTTATAAATGAATGTGAAATTCACATAATTTTTTAAATTCTTTTGATTGCCTCTCTTTTAAATGTGATGAAATCGTATCAATCATTGATATCACTTTACGCTTGGCCGCTTCTTATTAGCTCGTTTTAAGTAATCTGAGTTTTGCATCGGTGTAGGTATGAATACCTCCTCTGAATTGAACCCAGTAATCTCCTTAGTATAACTTCTGTATATAGACTCTAATAACCGCTGATTTTTACTGGATATAATCATAATTAGTCCGTAAAGCGTGATGAATGCGCCAATTAGGATATGATTTTGTTGTGAAGCAATTGGTTCTATTTTGTTAAATTTGTTGCTGTGTTGTGATAAAACATTTATGTCCATATTAAAAGCCACTAAGATCCATATGATACCAACGCTCAGTAGAAGATAACCAAGTCCTCTCATTATTAACCCCCATTAGGATTATTAGGTAAAGTTACCTAGGTCTTACAATGAACCGACCATTTGCATATGACATAGCATAATTACCATCATTTTTTGTGTGAATAATGGCTTTATCGGTTGATAAAGTCAGAAAATTTTCTGTTCTAAAACATTTGTTGCTGTAAGTTTGAGTATTTCCCGTAATTCAGTCAGTAATATAACATAGGGATTGATTCATTTCATAAAAATTTTATTCATCCTTATTATTCGCAGTTATTAAATTTGTTTCTAATTAGCAAGGAATTTAATAAAAATAGCAAGTATAGCAACTTCTATATAAATATAAGCCTACTAATCATTATTCTGATGCTTGACAAATTCATGTGTATTGTATTGATATTATTATCTTTAGCCTAAATTTTTGATGGAAATTACGAATGTTTTTTTGATCTTATTGTTTACCAAAATAATTCCTATCTGAAATTTATTTTTATCTATTAAAATCTGAATCTTTTGTACTGTATCCTATGAAAGTTAACAGTTGTTTTGACGTGAAAACATATTTGGGGTTTTTAGAGAGATGAATTTTTCTTCGTAATTTTATCCTGATCGGACTTGTTCAGCGTACAAGTGTACGCTAAAGTGCTACATAGCATAGATGGAAATCCAGCAGATAAACATATTTAATGAGGTATTTAATGAAGCGTGTAGTGATCACTGGCTTGGGTATTGTTTCCAGCATTGGTAATAATCAGAAAGAAGTACTGACATCTCTGAAAGAAGGCCGCTCCGGGATAACTTTTTCTGAAAAATTCAAAGAGATAGGAATGAGAAGCCATGTCTGGGGTAATGTAAAACTGGATACCTCCGGATTAATAGACCGAAAAATTCAGCGCTTCATGAGTGATGCCTCTGTTTATGCTTATCTGGCGATGGAAGAGGCAATTAAAGATTCTGGCCTAGCTGATGATCAGGTTTCCAATATTCGTAGCGGATTGGTAGTGGGTTCTGGTGGTGGTTCCCCGTATAACCAGGTTGCGGGTGCTGATGGGATGCGTACTCGTGGTTTGCGTGGTGTGGGACCTTATATGGTAACCCGCTCAATGGCTTCCGGTGTGTCAGCTTGCCTTGCAACTCCGTTTAAAATCAAAGGGGTAAACTACTCTATCAGTTCTGCATGCTCTACTTCTGCCCATTGCATAGGCCATGCAGCTGAACTTATTCAGTTAGGAAAACAGGATATTGTTTTTGCCGGTGGTGGTGAAGAACTCTGCTGGGAAATGAGTTGTGAGTTTGATGCAATGGGTGCACTTTCAACGAAATACAACGAAATGCCAGAAAAAGCGTCCCGTACTTACGATAAGAGCCGTGATGGTTTTGTTATTGCTGGCGGTGGCGGTATTGTTGTTGTGGAAGAATTAGAGCATGCATTGGCACGCGGCGCACACATATACGCTGAAATTGTTGGTTATGGAGCAACATCTGATGGCGCAGATATGGTTGTTCCATCTGGCGAAGGTGCGGTTCGTTGTATGAATATGGCACTGCAAGGTGTGAAAGGTTCCATTGATTATGTGAACACGCATGGTACATCTACTCCTGCGGGTGATGTGAAAGAGTTGGAGGCGATCAGGGAAGTTTTTGGTGATACAACACCGGCAATTTCTGCAACAAAAGCGATGACTGGCCATTCACTGGGGGCTGCTGGTGTACACGAAGCGATTTATAGCCTACTGATGTTAGAGCATGGTTTTATTGCACCAAGCATTAACATTGAAGATCTTGATGATAAAGCGGTAGGCATGAATATCATCACTAAACCTACTGAGCAAAAGTTGAATACGGTGATGTCCAATAGTTTTGGTTTCGGTGGTACTAATGCTTCTTTGGTGATGAGCAAGTATTCAGCTTAATTTCCCTCATCAGAGACTATTTCGATCGTGTCCAAACAACAATGGTCGTTATTTGATGCATCTTAGGTGACCGCGTGTAGCGAGTCACCTTTGTGTGTATGTTCCTGTTTTTGTGTGCTGTTCGTATCTTGTCTGTTTCAACAGAAAAGGCCATTGTTAACAATGTTGAATACTCAATACTATTTAATAACTATTTAATAGTTATTGGGAGCTTTGAATCACCTATTTGATAAAGATAGTATTTTGCCAAAGTGATTTTTGCTATGAATGTTGCAACAAACTTGGCATGTTGTGTTATCCGTTTATAAGCATAAATTTAAACCTGTTTTGCTGAATTCTGATTGTGTGTGAAATATAATGTGAATATGGAAGTATATACCCTATGGATTTCAAGATGCATCGCGATGGCAAGGGAGCGAATCCCCGGGAGGATAGGTAACTATGTGACCGGGGTGAGTGAGTGCAGCCAACAAAGAGGCAACTTGAAAGATGACGGGTATATTCCTGTTACGGTAGGAAAGCCTATAATAATTATGATCTTGTAATATTATAGGCTTTTATTTATTACGTTTTGTTTTCAGTAGCCATTTGCTGAATACGGCGCTTACGGATAATTCTTAATATTGGTGGAGTAATCAGAACCAGAGTGGCAAGTATCAATAAACTCTGAGTAATTGTGCTGCTCCACAGAATGCCAAATTCTCCATTACTAATAGAAAGTGCGCGACGTAAATTTTGTTCCAGCATTTCTCCTAATACGAAACCGAGGATTAATGGCGACATCGGGAAATTCATCTTCCTCAGAATGTAGCCAAAAATACCCAACCCTACCATCAACAGAAGATCAAATGTCGTACTGTGTATGGCATATACACCAACCGCTGAAACAGCAGCAATAGCTGGAACAAGGAACCAGAGTGGGATAGTGAGCATCCGTGTAAATAGACCTATCATTGGGATATTCATAATCAGTAGGATAATATTGGCAATCAATAAAGCCGCAATTAACCCCCAGACGATATCTGGCTGTTCAGTGAACATTCCCGGCCCAGGCGTAATATTATAGAGCGTTAATGCCCCCATCATAACGGCAGTGGTGCCTGAACCTGGTACTCCTAATGTTAGCATTGGAATAAAGGAGCCACAGGCCGAAGCATTATTAGCCGCTTCTGGTGCTGCTACGCCGCGAATATCACCTTTACCAAATGAATCGCTATTCCCACTGAGCTTCTTCTCAGTCATGTAGGTAATTGCGCTAGCAATAGTCGCTCCCGCACCAGGCAAAATACCGACAAAGAAACCGATAAAGGATGATCTAAGAGTTGGTATGGCGCATTCAGCCGCTTCCTTGCGATTGAACAGCAGACGGCCTGTTTTGCGGATAATGGTTTTGCCGGCGGAGGTACTCTCTAACATCAGCAAAATTTCGCTGACAGAAAACAGACCTATTACCACAACAATAAATTGAATGCCATCTGACAGATGAACATTGTCGAATGTAAAACGATAAACCCCGGTGTTGGCGTCTACTCCGACAGTTGCCAGACCCAATCCTATTAATGCTGCTAATAGTGATTTCAGCGGATTCTGACTCATCATGCTACCCAGACAAGCAATAGCAAAAACCATAAGTGCAAAATATTCAGCAGGGCCGAAAGCCAGTGACCACTGCGCCAGTAATGGTGCAAACAAAATAATGCCGAAAATTGCCAGCAAAGAACCACAGAAAGAACTCACCGCGGAAATAGACAGTGCCACACCTGCACGGCCCTGTTTGGCCATCGGATAACCGTCTAATGCGGTCATAATGGCAGCGGCATCACCGGGAACATTCAGCAGAATCGATGATATACGCCCACCATACTCACAACCGATATAAACGGTTGCCAATAAGATCAGGGCAGATTCAGCAGGCAGTTTTAAAGCGAAAGCCAGTGGCAGCAGAATCGCGACACCATTAATCGGCCCAAGCCCCGGTAGCAGCCCAACAATCGTACCGACAAAACAGCCAATTAAAGCAATAATCAGGTTTTGCGGCACCATTGCAACTTCAAAACCTTGACTGAGATACATCCAGGTTTCCATAAGTTCTCCGTCAGTTGAGCCAGCTACCGAGAGGCAGGGTTACGTCAAGTAAGTGGTCAAAGGCGAAATATAACGTGACGCCAAGGAACACCCCGGAAATGATTGCGGCAGGCAGTGTTGCGTTAAACAACAGCGCGACACTGAATGTCAGCAGCGCTGTAGCCAGAGGAAAACCAAGCCACTCGAATGACCAACCATAAATAACCAAAGAGAGAATCAATAGCATTAGGCGACGGATAACGGGGGCACTAGGCCAATTGTTTTGCTCTGGTTTTTTGAAAAGTAGTAGTAAAGCACAGAGTGCCATCAGAGACAGAATGATCATTGGGAAAGGTCTGGGCCCTAGGGGTTCATAAGTGTATTCGCTCTGAATTCCCCAACCAATAACTATCCCAATGGTACAGAGTACTAACCAGATAGTAGCAAAGATACGATCGCTCATGATGATGACTCTGTTATTTGGCTAAGCCAAAAGCTCTGGCTTGTTCACGATATTGTTCAACCTGTTTTTTCACATAGCGGTCCAATTCTTTGCCGGTCATGTTGAATTCGAACAACCCACGGATATCGCGTTGTTTTTTAAAAGCATCTGTTTGTTGTAGTTTATTAAAAGTATCAACCCACCATTGATACTCTTCGTCAGAAACTTTTGGCCCCATGTAAAATCCGCGGATAATCGGCCATACCAGGTCATAACCTTGCTCTTTGGCAGTAGGAATATTGGCTAAATCACCATCCAGTCGTTTATCTGCATAAACAGCCAGGACCCGGATTTTGTCTCCATTCAGGTAAGGTACCATCTCGCTTAGATCACCGGAAACCGCCTGGATATGATTACCCAGCAGGGCGGTGATAGGTTCACCACCTCCCTCAAATGCGACATAACGCATCTTGTGAGGATCAATTCCAACCTCTTTTGCCAGCAGTGCGGTTTTCATCCAGTCCTGACTACCGATAGAAGCGCCAGCACCAAATACAATGCTGTTGGGATTATCCTTAAAAGCATTCATCAAATCGTTCAGGGTACGGTAAGGTGAATCGGCACGGACAGCGATCATCCCATAATCAGTACCAACACTTGCCAGCCAGCGAACATCGTTAACGTTATAGCGACCAAATTTTCCCTGAGACAAATTGAGTAGAGAGCCGCCAGAGAAGGCGACAATGGTTCCCGCTTCAGTAGGTCGTTGTGCGACGATAGCATTGTAAGCGACGGCGCCAACACCACCGGGCATAAAAGTGACACGCATAGGCTTGCTGATCTCTTTCGTATCCAGTAGTGAAACTTGGACCAGCTTGCAGGTCAGGTCGAACCCACCCCCCGGTTTTGCAGGCGCAATACATTCGGTCCGGTTAGGTGCACTGGCAGCAAAAACACTGCTTGCGCTAAATAATAAAGCGGTTGCCGCTAACATCTTGATCGTTATAATTTTCATTTATTGGCTCTCATCAATACCCGTGTAAGATATAATCACTACAAACAGACCTGGTTGACTCAATTAGTAATAACAAAACCTTTCATTTACCTTTCATTAACAAGAAAAGTTGTTGATATGTGATTTCAATCGCTTAAATTTGCGTAGCGTTTCTCATTAATGAGTTTACAAATGGTTACAGACTTCCTTTTTTGTTTTGGTTTGTTGTAAGTTTCTCGTAGTTTTGATGTTGCTCTGTTTTACTCACGGTAACTTTACATTCGACTAAGGAGGTATCATGCAAATGGTAATTATTTATTTATGCAATGTGTCAAATTAAATGGAAAATTTATTGAATATAATCAGACTTTATATTGGGGAAATCTGAATTGAGGAAATGATGAGAAAATTGATTCTTTGTAGTGCTATGGGCAGTGCTATGGCTTTTGCTTTGGTGGGATGTAAAACAGAACTCAGTACTTCGGTATCTGTTAACCAACTGTTATCTGAACAAGCTAAAACGGTGACATCTGATTTGTTAGTTGAAGTCAGTGCTTGTGGTGATTATAAAGATTCCAGACAACCATCAAAATCTTTGTTAGACACTCAGGAAAAAGTACCGGCTATTTTTTCCAATGCGGAATACGTGGAATGTTTCAGAAAAAGTATGGATTCGTTTGCTCACTTTAAAGTTCCTGTAAGCGTAGGGAATTCAAGTATCACTGGTTCTACTAAGGGTATTCATCTTTACGGTAATGGTGCAGATATCTTGGTGATAAGCGTACCAAAAGAGATGAAGAAGAAAATTAGCCAGATAGATAGTTCAATGGCATCAAAGACCAAAATCTCAATTAATATTAAGAATGATACCGATGAAGTTTTAAAAATGACGGGTTTATCTGCATTTCTTAATGATAAAGATCCGATGGTGATATCGAATTTTAGTTTAAAAGTAGGCAGTGAAATAAAACTCACTTTGTCTAATGTCTCTGTGGCGTCTGCATTGGATGAACGTTTTGATTTTACTCCTGTACTCATGGCAATATCTGAGTAAATGGAAGCGGTAATAGAGATCTATTACTTAATTCGGTATGACAGAATACCCTGTTATTCATAGCGAGGTATTTTGGCATGAAAATGGAATTGAGTTAGTGTCTGACTATTTTTCAGAAAAATAGGTGTGGCGATATAAACTGGAAATATAGTTATGTCTGTAATTATATACCTTATGGATTTCAAGATGCATCGCGGCGGCAAGGGAGCGAATCCCCGGGAGCATAGATAACTATGTGACCGGGGTGAGTGAGTGCAGCCAACAAAGAGGCAACTTGAAGGATGACAGGTATATTTATATTAATCGATTAGATATTGAAGATATGCGCTTACTTTTAGTGGAAGACCACCCTGAATTATTGCATTGGTTGCAAAAAGCACTGAGCAGTTCAGGATTTGCCGTAGATGTTGCTAGTGATGGCATAGTTGCTGATCAATTATTACAGACAGAAAACTATGCATTATTGATTCTGGATGTTTCTTTGCCTAGGTTGGATGGACTTTCTCTGTTAGTTCGTTTGCGTAAGCGTGGGCAAAATTTGCCGGTATTATTATTAACGGCGAAAGCCGATGTTTCTGAACGAGTGAAAGGGCTTAATTCTGGTGCCGATGATTATCTGACGAAACCTTTTGATTTACAGGAATTGGAAGCACGTATCCGGGCATTACTTCGTCGTAGTGCAAGTTTTCTACAGGAGACGCTGACATTCGGTTCCCTTATTTATCAGGATGATGGTTACTTTGTTCTGAACGATGAGCCATTGGCTTTGACACCAAGGGAATTTTCGGTTTTGACAACATTGTTCCATCGTCGGGGGAGGCCTGTTTCTAAACAACAGCTCTTTGAGCAGGTATTTGCACTATCAGATGAAGCAAACCTACAAAGTATTGAACTTTATGTACACCGGATTCGGAAAAAATTGTCTGGCAGTAATGTGGGGATCAGTACATTACGGGGATTAGGTTATCGTCTGGAGCACCAGAAAGATGACATGGTTTAAAGTACCGAACTCATTGTTTCATCAGTTACTCTTATTTTTTGGTGTTCCACTGTTTGTGTTGGGTTGTTTATCGGTTTGCACCCATTATTTTAGTGCAGAGAATGCGGCGACATTGGCTTATGACCGTACTTTATTGGCGTCTGCTCGAACTGTGGCAGAACGGCTGACTGTTAAGAATAATCAATTAATTGTCGATGTACCTTATGTGGTTTTGGATAGTTTTGAGCGAAATATGAATGATAGGCTGTTTTATCAGGTGTTATCACCTGAAGGGGAAATAATTTCCGGTTATGATGATTTGCCTTTGATCCCTAAAGATACGCTTCGCTCCAATTTATACACGGCTTTGGTTTATTTCTATGATGCTGAATATCACGGCCGGCCCATTCGGGTTGCTGCCCTTTATCAGCCGATCAATGAAGGGGGAATGATGGGAATGGCGTTGATACTAGTTGCTGAAACAGTAGCTTCCCGTCATTATCTTGCGCAACAATTATTAATATCTTCTTTGATGAGTCAAGGAACCGTGGTTGGGTTGACTCTGATTCTGGCTTATTTTCTTTTGAAACAGTTACTTAAACCACTACATAAACTTTCTGGCGTCATGGTCCGTCGTCCCGCTAATGATCTTACTCCGTTACCGGATATGTTGCCTTGGTCGGAACTTTCCCCATTGTTATATGCATTTAATCGTTATATAGAGCGACTGAAATTGATGGTGAGTCGTCAGGAGAGGTTCAGTGCGGATGCTTCTCACCAACTTAGAACACCATTAACAGTATTAAAAACCCAAGTAGCGGTAGCGCTTGCCAGCAAAGATCCAGCGCAATGGAAAGAAAGCTTACAGGCCATTGATAGTACATTGGATAACACTATCTCTCTGACGGATCGTCTATTACAACTCTCTCGTTTGAAAGCGCATGAAAAGGAGGCCGTTCGGGATTATAGGCCGGTTAATCTAGTCGAATTGTTGCAACAGGCATGTTTTTCTCGTTTGCAACAGGCTGAAAGTAAGAATATTGATTTGGGTTATGAAGGCGAAAATGCTCAATGGATCAAGGGGGAAGCTATATTACTGACGGAAATGTGTGCTAACTTATTGGACAATGCGATTAAATATACACCGGAAGGCGGCATTGTTACGGCTAGAGTGATTCTCAACTCTTGTAAGACATACTGTTATTTGGAAGTGGATGACAGTGGGCCGGGGATTGCTAAAGAAGAAGTCAATTTGTCTTTGATGGCTTTTAATCGTCTTGATAATGCTGCGGGGCATGAAGGGGCAGGATTAGGATTAGCTCTGGTAAAAGATATCGGTATTTATCATGGTACTCATCCCCAATTATTGCCCAGCGAAACACTGGGCGGTTTATTAGTAAGAATTCCTTTCAGGCTTTCTGATGATTAAGTTCCTGAGGTTTTTTTTGTTTTACGATTAAAAAGAGGAATGCGTAATTGTTGTGCCAGTATGACCCCTAGCAGTGTTATGCTACCACCGATCAGATGGTAACTATGCATTTTTTCATGTAGAACCAGAATAGCGATAATAGCTGTAAATATCGGTGTCAAATTCATAAATATGGCAGCAGTATTAGCGCCAAGTTTTATGACACCTTGTATCCATAAATAGGGAGCAATGATCGAGGCTGGAATACCGGCGAATAAGACTAACGAGATATTGCTGGCATTCAATTGAACATCTTTGGTCAACAGGAAATTTGGCAGTAATAGCAGGACTCCAAAAGCAATCTGCACATACAGGGATTGCCAGTTGGGTAATGGAATAGACCAGTGTTTGGTTAACACGCTATAAAGTGCGTAGGAGATGGAAGCAATCAACATCATCAATTCACCGCGGCCTAAACCGTGTTGCAATAATGATATGGGATCACCGGCGCTGACCAACCAGACTAAACCAGACAGAGATAGAATGGTACCAAGAGCAATACCGACAGTGGGGATAACACGTAAAATAAATATACTGATGATAACAGTCAAAAGAGGAATCAATGAGCTAAAAATTCCCATAAATGTTGCACTGATACTGTGGGCAGCGTAATAGGCCAAGCTTTGATAAAATACCATGCCAAGTGCGCCAAGAATTAATAATTTCCACCAATATTGACAGATTGTTTTCCATCGACGAATGACAGAGAGTACAACAAAGGGTGTTAATGTGAGAAAGGCTAGGAACCAGCGATAAAAAGAAATTGCAGCCGGATCAATAACTGTAACGGAGGCTTTACTCACCACAGCATTAATTGACCAAATCAGGACCGCCAGAAGAGGGAAAATCATATTCATATAGATAAGTCGCATTGAGATAAAAATGAGTGTTTAGTCTAATGGTGTCTGATTTATTATATATAACGATAATCAGCCAATGGATAAGGCAATTGAGACAATATGACAGAAAAATTTCATATTCCTGTAGAAGTCATGGGTATTCCGGCCAGTATCTCTTTCCGTAATGAGTTATTCAGTGCGAATACTGAGTGTTTACGTCATACCCATCCATTTGGGCAACTTATTTATGTCGTTTGTGGTGTAATGGCAATGAATGCTGGAGGACAGCATTTTTTAGCTCCACCGCAATTCTGTGTCTGGATACCGGAAGGAATAGAGCATTCGGGATATAGTAGAAAAGCAATGAGATTTAGGGCAATAGATATTTCTCCTAAATGGGGGAAATTATTGCCGAATATTCCTTGTATTATCCGGCTTAACTCCATATTCAATGCGATTATGACTGACTGTTTTGAACGTAAATTGAAAATACCAGAAACAGAACAGGATTTACGGTTAGCTCAAGTGCTGATTGATCAGTTAATTCAATCCCCTGTTCAGCATACCTATCTGCCTTCATCTAAAGATAAACTTTTGGCACCGATATTACAGGAACTTGAGAGTAATCCTGCTGACAATACGCCATTAGCGCAATGGGCAAAACAGCGTTATACCTCGGAACGTACTTTATCACGGCGTTGCCAGCAAGAATTGGGAATGTCATTTAGCGAGTGGCGGCAGAGGTTACGGTTTTTACATGCAATCTCTTTGTTGGAACAGGGGAAAACTGTTAATGAAGTTGCTTTTGATGTGGGTTATAGCTCATCTTCTACTTTTATCGCTATGTTTCAGCAATTGGCAGGCACGACACCGGAGCGTTTCAGGAAAAGTTAGTAACAAAAGAAACCGTTATTATGGGTTTTGTTATGATTAAATGGCAAAATAGTTCGCTACGTCCGTTTTAATGCCACAGGGTGGAATTAAGTGAAGATTCTGGTTGATGAAAATATGCCTTATGCTGATCAACTATTTCAGCAATTGGGGGATGTACACGCTATTCCGGGGCGTCCGGTGCCGGAAGGTGTACTGGATAATGCTGATGCCTTTATGGTCCGTTCAGTAACTAAAGTTAATGAAGAGCTGTTGGAAGGTAGCACGATAAAATTTATCGGTACGGCAACGGCGGGAACTGACCATGTGGATCAGTCGTGGTTATCGCAGGCAGGAATTGGATTCTCTGCTGCGCCCGGATGTAATGCCATTGCTGTGGTTGAGTATGTTTTCTCAGCGTTAATGTTGCTGGCGGAACGTGATAATTTTGAGCTTAAGAATAAAGTTGTCGGAATCATCGGTGTCGGTAATGTCGGAAGGAGACTGGCAGAACGGTTAGCCGTTCTTGGTATCCGGACACTTTTATGTGATCCGCCAAGAGCTGACAGAGGGGACGCTGGTGAATTTTGGTCACTGGAAAAATTGGTTAAAGAGGCGGATATTCTGACATTCCATACGCCATTGAATCTATCGGGCCCATATAAAACACACCATTTGGTAGATGCTGAATTATTGTCGGCTTTGCCGGATAACCGCATATTGATTAATGCCAGTCGTGGTGAAGTTATTGATAATCAAGCGCTGCTTGCTGTGTTGAAACGTGGTAAGAAACTTAGTGTTGTTTTGGATGTTTGGGAGCCGGAACCTGACTTATCCCTATCCTTACTGGAATTAGTTGATATTGGTACACCGCATATCGCGGGTTATACCCTCGAAGGTAAAGCGCGTGGTACCACACAGGTATTTGAAGCTTACTGTGAATTCCTTGGTCAACCCCGTAAAGTGGCTTTATCTGATCTATTGCCAGAGCCAGATTTCAGCCGGGTTACCCTGCATGGAAATGTAACTCAAAGCACACTGAAGCGGTTGATGCATTTAGTGTATGATGTACGCCGCGATGATACCCCGTTACGGCAAGTTGCCGGTCAAAAAGGGCAATTTGATTATCTGCGTAAAAACTATTTAGAACGCCGGGAATGGTCATCCCTAACTGTATGTTGTGATAATAGAGAGAGTGCTGAGTTGCTAGCTGCTCTTGGTTTCAGTACAGAACTGATTTAATCCGTGCAGAAATATATCTGCATGTCAGAAAGATAGATGGAGAAAACCAACATGTCGGAAGGTTGGAATATTGCCCTATTGGGTGCCACAGGGGCAGTAGGTGAAGCGATATTGGCGTTATTACAAGAGCGTCAGTTTCCCGTTGGTGAATTGTATCCTCTCGCCAGTGAGCGCTGTGCCGGTGAAAGCCTGCGTTTTAATGGTAAAAATTTTGTTGTTGGTGATGCTGCTGATTTTGACTGGTCACAGGTACAGCTCGCTTTTTTTGTGGCGGGATTGGAGGCCACGACACAATATGTTGAAAAAGCGACAGAAGAAGGTTGTTTGGTTATCGATAACAGTGGGTTGTTTGCTATGGAACCTGATGTACCTTTAGTTGTTCCGGGGGTGAATCCTCATGTTTTAGCGGATTATCGTAACCGAAATATTATTGCCTTGGCAGATAGTATGACCAGTCAGGTACTGACCGCCATTAAACCGCTGGTGGATGCGGCTGGAATTGCACGTTTGCATTTGACTAATCTGTTCTCTGTTTCTGTTCACGGCAAAGCGGCAGTTGATGAATTAGCCGGACAGAGTGCTCGTTTGCTTAATGGCATCCCACCGGAGCCAGGTCGTTTCAGTAAACAACTGGCATTTAATCTTTTGCCGTTGCCAACAGATGCCGAAGGTTCTGTGCGTGAAGAGCGTTGCCTTGTGGATCAGATACGCAAGATTTTACAGGATGAAGGATTACCCATTTCAGTGAGTTGCGTTCAGTCTTCCGTTTTTTATGGCAATGCTCAAGTAGTCCATTTGGAAACATTGCGTCCGGTTGGGGTGGAAGAAGCACGAGAAGAATTAGAGCGGATGATTGATATTAACGTTTCAGATGACGATGATTATCCAACGCCGGTGACAGAAGCATCGGGTAATGATGCATTGAGCATTGGTTGTCTGCGCCACGATTATGGTATGCCGGAAGTATTACAATTTTGGTCTGTGGCCGATAATATCCGGTTTGGTGGTGCATTAATGGCTGTTGAGACAGCGGAAAAACTGATTCAGGAGCAATTTTACTGATGTTCGGTACAGAACAAACAGAATCTGTGCCGGGTTCAAAGATGAAAATTGCATTGGGAATTGAGTACGATGGCAGTCGATATTATGGCTGGCAGCGTCAGCAGGAAGTAAAAAGTGTTCAGGGATGCCTTGAGGAAGCACTATCAAAAGTCGCCGATGAACCCATATCAGTATTTTGTGCTGGTCGGACCGATGCTGGAGTACATGCAACAGGGCAGGTTGTGCATTTTGAAACGTCTGTTCAGCGCAAGGATGCGGCGTGGACAATGGGCGTGAACGTACATTTACCACCAGATATTGCTGTTCGTTGGGTGAAAACCGTGGATGAGGGTTTCCATGCCCGTTTTAGTGCAACTGCCCGGCGATATCGTTACATTATTTTTAATCATCGTTATCGTCCGGCAGTGCTGGCCAATGGCGTGACCCATTTTCACTATCCACTGGATGAAAAGCGGATGCACCAGGCTGCGCAATGTTTATTAGGGGAAAATGATTTTACCTCTTTCCGTGCAGTTCAATGCCAATCTAAAACGCCTTGGCGTAATGTGATGCATATTAATGTCAATCGTTACGGACATTACGTCGTCATAGATATTAAAGCCAATGCTTTTGTGCATCATATGGTGCGTAATATTGCGGGTAGTCTGATGGAAATTGGCTGTGGGAATCAGGATATTAACTGGATGGCCCAGTTGCTTGCTTTAAAAGATCGGACGAAAGCCGCTGCGACGGCAAAAGCAGCAGGGTTGTATCTGGTTGCTGTTGATTATCCGGCGCAATTTGATTTGCCGAGAGCGGTTATGGGGCCTCTGTTTTTGGCAGATGATCTGATTTAACATTTCTAGTTTCCGACACGGATGTTTTGGCATAGCGGGGAATATTATGGAATTTCTGACTCATTTTTTTGATTTTGCTAAATTTATTATTGATTTCATTCTCCATATTGACATTCATTTAGCCGAACTGGTCGCACAATATGGTGATTGGGTATATGGCATTCTGTTTCTGATTTTATTTTGTGAAACAGGGTTAGTGATTACTCCGTTTCTGCCGGGGGATTCGCTGTTATTTGTTGCCGGCGCTTTAGCGGCTCTGGGCTCAAATGATCTGAATGTGCATATCATGGTGGTATTGATGATTATTGCGGCTATTATTGGTGATGCGGTGAACTATGCTATTGGTCGCATCTTTGGCGAAAGGTTATTTACTAATCCAAATTCAAAAATTTTCCGCCGCAGTTATTTAGATAAAACACATGAGTTTTATGAAAAACATGGTGGTAAGGCAATTATTTTGGCGCGATTTGTACCAATTATCAGAACATTTGCACCATTCGTTGCAGGTATGGGGAAAATGTCTTATCGTCGTTTTGCTGCTTATAACGTGATTGGCGCACTAGTTTGGGTACTGTTATTCACCTATTCTGGTTATATATTCGGTGATATGCCAATGGTACAACAGAATTTGAAACTGTTGATTGTCGCTATCATCTTTATTTCAATCCTGCCCGGAGTGATTGAAATCTGGCGTCATCGTCGTACGGTGATGAAGCAGAAGAGTGATAACCGGTAACAGGTTTGAGCAGTTTTTTATCCACACTGTAATAGCATTGTGGTTTAATGGCACACAATAACAAAACTGGCATAAGCCAGATTCAGACGGAAAGATCATTCAATGAGCTGGATTGAAAAAATTCTTAATAAAAGCAACATTACCCAAACGCGTAAAGCGAATATCCCAGAAGGGGTTTGGACTAAATGTGATAGTTGCAGTCAGGTGCTCTACCGTGCTGAGCTAGAGCGCAATCTTGAGGTTTGCCCTAAATGTGATCATCACATGCGTATTTCGGCGCGTACCCGATTGGCTACATTCCTTGATGAAGGAGCAACGACGGAATTAGGGGGGGAATTAGAGCCAAAAGATATTCTTAAATTCCGCGATTCCAAAAAGTATAAAGATCGTATATCAGCGGCGCAGAAGCAAACCCAAGAAAAAGATGCGTTAGTCGTAATGAAAGGTACCCTGAGTGGTATGCCAGTTGTTGCTGCTGCTTTTGAATTTGCATTTATGGGCGGTTCTATGGCTTCGGTTGTTGGTGCCCGTTTTGTCCGTGCCGTGGAACAGGCATTGGCAGACAATTGTCCTCTGATTTGTTTTTCTGCCAGTGGTGGCGCTCGTATGCAAGAGGCATTGATGTCACTGATGCAGATGGCGAAAACCAGTGCTGCCTTAGCAAAAATGCAAGAACGTGGTTTGCCTTATATCTCTATCATGACCGATCCGACAATGGGCGGTGTTTCAGCAAGTCTGGCGATGTTGGGTGATATCAATATTGCTGAACCAAAAGCATTGATTGGTTTTGCCGGACCACGAGTTATTGAGCAGACCGTTCGTGAAAAATTACCGTCCGGTTTCCAGCGTAGTGAGTTTTTGCTGGAAAAGGGAGCGATTGACATGATTGTTCGTCGCCCTGAAATGCGTGACACACTTGCCAGTTTACTTTCTAAACTAACCCATCAGTCGCAGCCAGGTATTAAGCCAATTGTTGCTGAATTTGTGGCAGAACCCGCTGATGTTGAGGCGGATATTCAAATAAGTACCAATAAAGAAGATGTCTGACACTTTACAAATTCCTCAAGCCACGTCGCCATTGATGACGTGGCTTTCCTACCTTGGGAACCTGCATACTACGGTCATTGACATGGGGCTTGAGCGTGTGGGGAAACTTGCCCGAACTTTGGCGTTGGTTAATCCTGCACCTAAGGTGATAACCGTATCCGGTACTAATGGTAAAGGTACTACCTGTTGCACGATAGAATCTATTCTGTTGGCGGCTGGGCTGAGAGTGGGTGTTTACAGCTCTCCGCATCTTGTACGTTATACTGAAAGAGTTCGTATTCAGGGTAAAGAATTACCTGAACAGGAATTCTGTCGTGTATTTGCGGATATTGAATCTCGTCGCGGTGATATTTCGCTGACTTATTTTGAATATGGCACATTAGCAGCTTTGCAACTGTTTAAACAAGCTTGTCTGGATGTGGTCATCTTAGAAGTAGGCTTAGGTGGGCGACTGGATGCGACAAATGTTGTGGACGCCGATATTGCCGCTATTACTAGTATTGCAATTGATCATATTGATTGGTTGGGTGCTGATCGCGAACATATTGGTCGTGAGAAAGCAGGGGTTTTCCGTAAAGATCGCTTTGCCGTGGTTGGTGAGCCGGATATGCCATCTTCTATTGCGGAAGTTGCGGGTGAATTAGGTGCCGAGTTGTTCCGTTGTGGCATTGATTGGCGTTTCTCTCAACAGGATAAAAACTGGCACTGGCAATCTGATGATAGGCTGTTTAGCAACCTACCTTTGCCAAATGTTCCTCTGATGAATGCCGCAACGGCGATGGGTGTTATTTGTTGCCTGTTACGACAAGATGATAAAGTCAGTCGAGCTATTAATGAGAGTGCAATCCATCAAGGGTTACAGAATGCGCGGTTACCTGGGCGTTTCCAGATAGTTCGTGAAAATCCATTGTTGATCTTGGATGTGGCTCATAATCCCCATGCAGCGGCTTATCTGGTACAGAAATTGGCCCAGTTGCCCCGTCAGCCGGGCAGTAGAATCCTTGGTGTAGTGGGTATGCTAGGTGATAAAGATATTGCCGGTACACTGACTTGCCTGTCACAGCAAATAAATGAGTGGTATTGCGCTCCATTGACTGAACAGCGTGGTGCGGATGCACAGACACTGGCTCAGCATCTTGGACAGCCACGGGTATTTACTGATGTGGAAAGTGCTTGGCATCAGGCGATGGCTGATGCTGATGAGCAAGATATTGTTGTCGTTTGTGGCTCATTCCACACGGTAGCGCATGTCATGGAGGCTCTGGACAGGGAGAAAGGAAGTGGCAAGTAAATTTCAGAATCGTTTGGTTGGTACAATTGTATTGGTAGCATTGGGTGTCATTGTGCTGCCTGCGTTGTTAGACGGCAACAAGAAATATAACGAAGATAAATTTGCATCAATTCCCTTGGTTCCAAAGCCAGGGGATGAGCAAGAAATTGACTCTATACCTCCTCTTAATCCACCAATATTATCAGTGCCTCTGGAAGATGAGACAGAGGCATTGCAGCCAGAAACACTGGAGCAGCCGGAAATACCATTGGTTACCACTCCTCAACCTGCGCTGATAGTCCCTCCTGCTGTTCAGCCAGAAGTGAAGCCTCAACCACAGATTAAGCTTGAACCAAAACCAGATACTAAGCCGCCGGCACCGGCGCTTAAACCTAAACCAGACATTAAGTCAGAGCCGAAACCTGAAGTTAAACCGGTTGAAACAGCCCCGCAAGGGCAGGCTTATATCGTACAACTGGGTGCTTTGAAAAATGCCGGAAAGGTAGATGAAATCGTTGCCAGACTACGTTTGTCTGGTTATCAGGTTTATACGGTTCCTTTATCTCCGGTTCAGGGGCAATTAACGAGAATATATGTCGGTCCGAACGCTTCTAAGCAACAACTTGACTCGGCATTATCAGAATTGAAAAGTTTGACTGGATTACAAGGGCAGGTAAGGAGTTACAGGCCGTAATAAAAGTGGGTGATGCCTATGTGACAAATAGGACAACTATCATGAAGAAGTAAATATTAAGTGACTGCGGCGATGATGATTATTCAAATTCGTCGCCTTAATTATTTTCAGTAGGATAGGAAATCTGCTACGCAAACGTTTTCGTTTTCTGTTAGAATGCACCTGAAACGGATGCCGAGGTGTCTATTTTGGAATTAAAACATGGTTTGGATTGATTACGTTATTATCGCCATTATTGGCTTCTCGGCATTAGTTAGCCTGATTCGTGGGTTTATTCGTGAGGCATTATCACTGGTCACCTGGGGATGTGCTTTCTTTGTGGCAAGCCATTTTTATACTTACTTAGCGGTCTATTTCACCCGTTTTGAAGATGAATTGGTACGTAACGGGATTGCTATCGCGTTGCTGTTTATTGCTACTTTGATTGTCGGTTCCGTGGTGAACTATGTGATAGGTTCTCTTGTGCAACGGACTGGATTGTCAGGTACTGATCGAGTACTGGGGGTCTGCTTTGGGGCATTGCGTGGTGTGCTGATTGTCGCTGCTATTCTGTTTTTTCTGGATACATTTACACCATTGGCTCGAAGTGAGGATTGGAAACAGTCACAATTGATCCCGCAGTTCAGTCATATCATAAGGTGGTTCTTTGACTACCTGCAAAATGCGTCAAGTTTCTTGCCGGAGAAATATACCTCTCCGTTTGGCTGATGAGGAAGAACTACATGTGCGGTATTGTTGGTATCGTCGGTTTTACACCGGTTAACCAGTCGATTTATGATGCGTTGACGGTGCTTCAGCACCGTGGGCAAGATGCTGCAGGCATTGCCACTATTGATGGTAACAATGGGTTTCGTTTACGCAAAGCCAATGGCTTAGTGAGAGACGTATTTGAAGCCCGGCATATGCTGCGTTTACAGGGAACGATTGGGATTGGTCATGTTCGCTACCCGACAGCGGGCAGTTCCAGTGCATCGGAAGCTCAACCGTTTTATGTGAACTCTCCATTTGGTATTACATTGACACACAATGGTAATTTGACGAATGCTCATGAGTTGAAGAAAAAGTTATTTGAGAATGCCCGTCGCCATGTGAATACCACGTCAGATTCTGAGATTTTGCTTAATGTTTTTGCTAGTGAACTGGATTGTTTCCAGCATTATCCATTGGAGCCTGACAATATTTTTGCGGCGGTAGCGGCAATGCATAAACAGGTGAGTGGTGCTTATGCCTGCATTGCGATGATTATTGGTCATGGGTTAGTTGCTTTCCGTGATCCGCATGGTATTCGTCCGTTGGTTTTAGGTAAGCGTACTTTGGATGATGGCCGTAATGAGTATATGGTCGCTTCTGAAAGCGTTGCATTGGATACGCTAGGCTTTGAATTCCTGCGGGATGTTGCATCAGGTGAAGCGATTTATATTACTGAACAAGGTCAGTTATTTACTCGTCAATGTGCTGAAAATCCTTCTCTGACCCCCTGTTTATTTGAATTTGTCTATTTGGCTCGCCCAGATTCCTTTATTGATAAAATTTCGGTTTATAACGCCCGCATACGGATGGGGCATAAGCTAGGGGCGAAAATTGCCCGCGAATGGGAAGACTTACATATTGATGTGGTTATTCCAATCCCCGAAACATCTTGCGATGTTGCGCTAGAAATTGCGCGCATACTCGGTAAACCCTATCGTCAGGGATTTGTGAAAAACCGTTATGTTGGTCGGACATTTATCATGCCTGGGCAACAGGAACGCCGGAAATCAGTTCGCCGTAAACTGAATGCTAATCGAGCAGAATTCCGTGATAAAAATGTGCTATTGGTAGATGACTCTATTGTGCGTGGTACAACGTCAGAACAGATTGTTGATATGGCTCGTGAAGCCGGCGCGAAGAGAGTTTATCTTGCTTCGGCAGCACCGGAAGTACGTTTCCCGAATGTTTATGGCATTGATATGCCCAATGCAAATGAACTGATTGCTCATGGGCGTGAAGTGGATGAAATTCGCCAACTTATTGGTGTAGATGCATTGATATTTCAGGATTTAACCGATCTGATCGACGCTGTTCGTGAAGAAAACCCGGATGTTGATGGGTTTGAGAGTTCAGTATTCAATGGCGTTTATGTTACCAAAGACGTTGACCAGACTTATCTCTATTATCTGGAGAATCTGCGTAAAGACGATGAAGTAAAACTGAATAATCAGAATGAAATTGAAAATCTGGATATCTATAATGAAGGTTGATGACTTTCGGGTTTAAATAGTTGTTCAGTGTTTGTATGAGGAAAGAATGAAAAGATTGATAGTAGGGCTTACAGGAGCAAGTGGGGCCATTTATGGTATAAGGCTACTGCAAGTTTTACAACCAGTTGAAGGGGTAGAAACACATCTGGTTATCAGTCATTCCGCTCGCCAGACACTGGCACTTGAAACAGATTATAGTTTACGGGATGTGCAGGCGCTGGCTGATGTTGTATATGACAACAGAGATATCGCTGCTGCCATCTCTTCAGGTTCATTCAAAACTTCGGGCATGGTAATTCTACCATGCTCAATGAAAACCCTTTCAGGTATTGTCCACAGTTATACTGATGGATTAGTAACCAGAGCGGCAGATGTTGTATTGAAAGAAAGTCGTAAGTTAGTGCTTGGGGTGAGGGAAACGCCATTGCATTTGGGGCATCTCAGGCTGATGACTCAAGCGGCAGAAATTGGCGCGGTGATTATGCCGCCTGTGCCTGCATTTTATCATCAGCCTCAACAGATTCAGGATATTATTGACCAGACGGTTAACCGAGTGCTTGATCAGTTTGATATCGAGCTACCTTATGATCTATTTACCCGCTGGCAAGGGGCTAAAAGCGTTGAGATTTAGCAAAAACCGCCGTAAACCCTTGCCCAGTGCGGGTATATAAGGCGAAAAGCCCAAAGGGTTTTAGGGCTGGCTACTGCGACGTATCCTGACTGAATGGATATCTGCCTGTAAAACAGGCTAAAATGAATGCTCTTTATCAATGAGCGCTGAATATGTTAAGAGCGACCAAAGTCCGCATCTACCCCACCCCCAAAGAGCCGGAAATGCCGCTGCATAAGCGGATCTGGCAATGCCCGGTTTTTCATGTCGAACATGACCGCGATATCAATGCGGCGATCAACATCCAGCGCAAGGGCATACTGGAATTACAGGCGGCGGGACTCGTCGTTTCTGCCCACGGAGGCCAGCGTAAATCCGTCATAAAGACGGTTGCGGCCTGAGAAGTGGGAAGCCTCGCCGTTTTTTACGGCGGGGAGCAGTCACTGTCTAGTAAGTCTTGAAATGCCTCTTTTAGCTGAAAATAGCGGAAGCCAAAACCTGCTTGTTCCAAGTTATGCGGTATTGCCTGTTGTCCGCCCAGTACCAGTGCCGCAGCTTCTCCCATCAGTAATTTCAGCACAAAAGCAGGTGTTCGGATAATAGTAGGACGGTGTAATACTTCTCCCAGTGTTGCGGCAAATTGATCATTATGTACTGGATAAGGGGCGGTCATATTAAAAGGACCACTCAAACCAGGTGTCATTAACAGGTAATAGATACCATTCACCATATCGTCAATATGAATCCAGGGCAGATACTGTTTTCCGCTCCCCATAGGGCCACCAAGCCCAAGACGGAACAAGGGAAGCATTTTTTTCAATGCTCCGCCGTTTTTTGCCAGTACAACACCAGTACGTAAAAGACAAACACGGGTTTTATCACTGGCTGCCTGTAATGCAAGTTGTTCCCACTGTTTACAGAGCTGATGAGTAAATTCATCATGAGGTGGCTCATGCTCTGTGACAATTGTTTGATTCTGATCCCCGTAATAGCCTACCGCAGAGCCGGAAATAAAGACTTCTGGTGGTGTCTGGCTGGCATTAATGAGCTTGCTGAGTTGCTCTGTTAATGTCCAGCGGCTCTGGCACAGCTTCTCTTTTTGCGTTGAAGTCCATAGTTTGTTTGCTATGGGCTCGCCAGCAAGATTGATTACGGCATCAAAATCGTTGAGATCGGTTTTATCTTTCAGGCTGGTCCAGCATTCAGCTTGATTGCTGAATAGAGAATAAACTTTTTGAGGTGAGCGGCTTAGAATAGTAATGGAATGGGATAGGGAAAGAAGTTGGCAAACCAGACGGCTACCAATCAAACCTGTTCCTCCAGTGATTAAAATACGCATAACCACTCCTATAACCTAAATTGTTGATAATAAGAACTATAGCATATAGCAGAGATATCAGGGTTGGTGGTTAAAGATATAGCTATCTGTCAGCCTGATCAAGTTTTGCGGGGAAATAGTTACCCCGCAGACAGATATTAAGCTTTGCTATAGGCAATTTGAGTGGCGGGGCGCTGACTGATAGTGTCAAACCATTTTTTCACTGCCGGATAATCATTCAGATCAATATTCTGACGTTCATAAGCACGAACCCACGGATAAGTTGAGATATCAGCAATACTGTATTCCTGACCGCCCAGATAGGGTGTTTTTTCCAATTGGGTATTCAGGACTTGATACAAGCGCTTTGTCTCTTCCTGATAACGATTAATCGCGTAAGGGACTTTTTCCGGCGCGAAATGACTAAAATGGTGATTTTGTCCTAGCATCGGGCCAAAGCCACTGATCTGCCAAAACAGCCATTGCAGGCTTTGAACACGCTCACGCATATCTCTGCTGAGTAACTTGCCCGTTTTTTCTGCCAGATAAGTAAGAATGGCTCCAGATTCAAAAATAGCGATAGGTTTACCGCCATCGATTGGTTGCTGATCAACAATAGCGGGAATCTTATTATTGGGTGAAATGGCAAGAAATTCAGGTTTGAATTGATCTCCTGCGCTAATATCAATTCGATGAATATTATAGGGAAGGCCAGCTTCTTCCAGGAAGAGTGTGATTTTATGGCCGTTTGGCGTTGGAGCATAATACAGATCGATCATGGGACCTCCAGTGGAACGTGTAATTGTATGACACATTACCATTAATTTGTGCAGTGTGTAAGGTATGCTGATATGAGACCAATGATCATTACAGCGGTCCTAGTTTCTTTGATGTGTTTTTTCATCCTCAGGCATATTAACCGCCTCGTATGTTATGGCGGTGTTGATTCGTTAACGCAACAGAGCCTGAATAATGATCTTCCTGAACAGCACGACAGGAAGATCTATTAACTATTAATAAAAAGGTGATTAGCTTTTCTGCTTGGAGAAAAGCGTACTTATTTGGAGCTTGTTTTTATGCTGCCATCCGCGTTAACTGTTGCCCGATTTCCTCCGTACAGATCTTTCCTGAAAATAGAGTAATCTGTGTGGACATCATCACGGCCTTCTAATTCTGCCAATATTTCCTGGCTGGATACGCTAAACCCTTTGGCATGGATAGGAGAAGAAAAGGGTTCGGTATAGAGATTCAATCCCCACTGAGGCGCTAAACCGTGGTTAGCCGCACCTAAATTAACTTCAATCATAGAGTGATGATTATCATCAACCAAATAACCCGTTGCCAGCCATCGAGTCAGTTCTTTCATTTCCCGCTCCCCACGTTGAATTGATTGCTCTGGTGATTCCCCGTTAGTAGGCGCACCTAAAGCAAGATCATTTTTCAGGCCCGCACTCAACAACCTGGCCGCAGTAATAAAACGGTCCGTAGTACCGGAAGGTGCAGCGACAGTTGGCAAATTGTGTAAAGCTGCATCCTTGGAAAATCCTGTATTTTCTTTCACATTCCAGACAGAAAAGCCATTGCCACGTTGTACGATAATGTTTTCCTTAGCTAATTCTTGATGTGCTTTGATAGGTTCTGACTGACCAAATTGATAGTCAGTTCTATCCAGCCGGTTGCGAGGATTTAAACTGGCAAATGCCAACTCTCGGTTGGTCAAACGATTATCGGCCTCAAGTGAAGCGGCGGTTGACCAGACGCTATCCTTATCAGGAGCCGGTGCTCTGAAATCATTTTGGACTTTTGTAAGACTATTGCCAGCCAGAGCCGGGTTACTGATAACTTCTTGCCCATTTGCCTGTTTAGTCACCTGATATAATTCGGGATTTTCAGAGGCATTAAATTTATTTTCATTTTTAAAAGTGTAAAGCGCTAATTGGTCCGGTAAGGGCTTTTCCTTAGTGGAACCACGGGCAGGTGCAAAGTTTTTACTTTCCAAGTAACCAATATCAATTATATCCTTGAATTCTGATTTCAATTCAGGTGATGAATAAACTTTCTCCAGAGTATCGCGGAAATAAGCTGAGTTGGTAATATCATAGTAAGCAGTGGCCTTCTCCCTCAATGTTAGCGGTTCAGTATTCGCTCTATCAGGTCTCACACCATTTTGCCGTGCTTCGCTAATGATTCGAGTAAATCCACCTGCGCCAAGCTGACCGACAATACTAAAACCGGGTTTATCACCGGTATAAGCATTAAGCATTTTAGTGATTGCGGTTAATTCATTACCCTCCGCTCGAACGAAAAGTTTCACCAGGTTGGATAAGAGAGAATCAACCGTTTTGTGGGCAGCGGTGCTTTCGCTGGCTAAACGAGAAATATTAGCTTCAATTTGTTTATTGGCCACGACGGATTTTTCATTCCATCCTGTAATAACCGAGGTTGGTGCTGTAAGTGGATTATCAATGGTATTATTTAATAATGGCTCGCAGCAATGGCAAGTTTTATCTGTTGCAGTTGGTTGATGTAATTCAGTTTGATGAATATCAATTCTGGTATTAGCTCTCTGTATTGAAAAATCTGGCATACTTTTTCTCCATTATTTTATTGTGTTTTCTTCTATGAGACTTTTTAATTCACGATCTTAAAAATATCTCAAACTAAAATATCGTGGGCTGAAGCGGAGGTGGCAAGCTTAGTTTCAGGAAAAGGGAGTTCAGCTCTTATTCTTTGAAGATTTCCTAGAATATTAGCCAAATCAGTCGCATCGATTCGCTCTATATCTTGAAGTAAACAGAGACGAATAGTTTGAGTTGGCTGATGCAATGCGAGCCATGCTCCTCCAAGTATATTTATATTACTATTTAATGAGAGCCAAAATTCTGCATCATGATTAACAAACGAAGCTACTGTATGATGAAAAGTCAGCATTGATCCCGTTGAATCTACTTCTAACCACCAAGGGCCATAATCGCCAATGTTCAATTGCACTGCGCCGGTAGAGAGATTCAACATAATATTGGTTTGGGCAGCAAAATCTGCGCATAATTTTTCTAACCTGGACATAAATAAATATCATCAAAAAAATTAATAGTAAAATATTGCCCAAATTATGTGGCCGAAGCACAGGATCGTCTATCAAAAACAGGCAATGATATTGTAAAAATTAATCAGACAATGGATTCTGTTGTGTTAATGAAGTGCAAGTGCTCCCTTGCTGTCGTAATGCATCTTGAAATCCATAGGGTATAGTTTTTATGAAGAACTAAGCTAAATCTAACGAGATAAGGCGGCATGATAAATCTCAATACCCGATTTGGCTATGATTTCCTCTGGTTCTCGTAGACTGAGAAGATAGTCAGGTGCTAGCGAGCAGTGGGTATAAACATAAAGTTTTTATTATTTGATTCATTAAGAACAAAATTTAATGATTAATCATGATAGTTTGTATGGATAATATTTTTTTCATATAAATCAGACTGTTTTTTTTAATTTTGTGGCAATGATAATTCCGTGTCAGTCGGGATAAATTTATGGTTTTTATTTTTTGTGGATCTAGTTTTTGTGAAATTAAATAAATCAATGATCTGCATTGTTATTTTGCTGCCATTTTTTACCTTATGTTTTTCATAATTATATTCGTTTTGCATTTGTTGAATTTTATTACAATTACAGACTTGAGTGAATGAATTTTCTCTCCCACTATTATTAGTGTATCGACCTGATAATAAGTGTCTAATTAATATTCCAGAATAAAAAAAGGGAGATAATAATTATGAGCGAATTATGCCCACGTGACATTATTGATAGCCAAAAAATGACAGAAAATTGGGTGGAGTTTCAATTAGTTGATGAACAAGGTAATCCATTAGTGAATATGCCTTATCGTCTGATAAGTAGCGGGAGGTTGCGAGATGAACGCAAAGGTGTGACTAATAATCAAGGATTGCTTAGGGAAGAAAGCTTATCATCTGATGCGGTAACGTTATATATCAGTGCTCAACCATTAGCTGATGAAATGGAACAGCGTCCATTACGGGAAAAACGCAGTATTAGGGCATCAGTTGTCCAACCAAAAGCAGAAACGGAAGGTCATCAATACCGTTATGTGACGATTGGACAGATAAGTGATGATTTGCCTGTAATTGATAAATGGATAGAAGAGAAACCGCCACGTTATCATTTCCCAGATTCGGTACCGAAAGGTTTTCGGGTTCTCTCAACAAACTGCCGGTATGTTTTGGAAGTATGTCCGTTTCGTGCATGGGTACTATTGTTACATCATCAGAAAGATTATTCCCTGGTGAATGCTTATAATTTGGCATTAATGGGATTGCTGTCATATTTTGATGATAATGTTGATATAGCAGGTTCTATTACTCATTTTTTTAACCGACAAATGCTGGATATATCTCAATTACCGAGTAAGGTGGAAAAAATATCGCGTACTCCCATTGTTTATGATGTGCCATTTAGTGAACGTTATACTGATGTTGTATTTATTGATTCAAAAGCGGGTGAAAGTGGGATAGGAGATACGGAGTTATTTTATGTCGCTAATCAACAGGAAATTATTGTTAGCTGGCGGGGAACGGCGAGTGTTGATGACGCCATTACTGATATTATGTATCAACCATTGAAATTGGGTTGTGAACCAGATGGTGTATGCAGTGGTTTTATTAATAATGGTAAAGTTCATAGGGGATTTTGGGAGGCATTTAATCTTATTGGTCAGTTAAAAGCTCCCGGTTCTGATGAAAATGTGTTTGATAAAATTATTGATTTAGCTAAAAACCGAAACGTATTTGTTTGTGGACATAGTTTGGGGGGCGCTTTAGGGTTATTGCATAGTGCCCAACTGAAAAAATATCATCCTTGTTTATATAGTTATGGGATGCCGCGAACATTAACCCGTAGTGCGGTACAAGAATTGGAAGATATTACACATTACCGTCATGTGAATGAAAATGATTTGGTTCCCTCTATGCCGCCGGAAAAAGATTTGGATAACTGGCTTTATAATTATTGGGGACCATTAGGTTATCTATTTAGTACCATTGAATTATTGGGTCTGACAAAAGGTCAGGAAGTTTTCTTACATCATGGGGAAATAGTTCATTTTTATAAAGCTGATCTTATTATTGAAACTTTAAAAAAGAGTGATTCAAACGATCTTATACGGCTCACGGAAATATTACCTGTCATGGCAAAATTGTATTTGATTCCGTCATTGAATCATGAAACGAAAGATAATATTAAGGTAGCATTGGAGATTCAGAAAGAATTTTTTAAACAGATAAGCGACGCTGATAAGAATAAGTGGTTTCCACGTAATGCAAACCCAACTTTGAAATATGCCTTGGGGGTGCCTGATCATCGTATGCTTAAATATATTCATTACATTGGAGATCGAATTGCAGAGTTGTTTGTGCCAGACAAATATTATTTTTATCAAGATCAGAAGAAATTATTTGAAAATACAATGAATGAAAGGAGTGATATTGTTCCTGATATTCGGCAACGTAATACACTATTTTTGAATATGGATAACCAGTTAGAGCAAGCACTTATCGATACTCTACAAGATAAACAGGGTATTTTGGCCTTAACGCGTTATACCAATATTGCCACACGGATTGAGAAAGAGTTATGATGAAATAAAGGTGAATAAATTAAATATTAAGATTAGTGAATTGGCATTTATAACCAAATAATAGAACGCTAGAAAATAATGTCGCCATAATGAGGATGATGGTTGAGATTCTCTTTTCTAATTTACAGGGTTGATAAGATGAAGCCATTAACCCTGTTATCATTACCAGTAAAAATCTTATCGGACTACAGTTTCGTTGCAGTTCTATTTCAAGTTTAGCGAAAAGGTTGCATGAGTTGTCCGAAACGAATAACTTCGTAGAGTCCCTATCGATTTGGTTGTTTTGAGTAAAATAAACATCTTGTAGATTTGCAATTTTCTGCTAATAAAAAAGGTTTTTGAAGATGGAACAAGAGAATCAAGAGAACGTAGTGAGTGTTGAGTGGATTGATATCATTAATGAAAATAATGAAGTCATTGCTCAGGCTACGCGTCGGCAAATGCGCGCCCAACGTTTACGACACCGTGCGACTTATATTGTCGTTCACAACGGGATGGGAAAGATTTTGGTTCAACATCGTACAGTAACTAAAGATTTTTATCCGGGAAAGCTGGACGCGACCGCAGGTGGTGTTGTGATGGCGGGTGAAAATATGCTGGATTCTGCCCGGCGCGAAGCAGAAGAAGAGTTAGGTATTGCCGGTGTGCCTTTTGCAGAACATGGTAGTTTTTATTATGAGGCAGAGGATTGCCGTATCTGTGGCGCATTATTTAGTTGCATCAGTCATGGTCCGTTTGCTTTACAGGAAGCGGAAATTGATGATGTGTGCTGGTTGACGCCGGAGGAGATAACCGCTCGCTGTGATGAATTCACTCCTGATTCGCTGAAAGCACTTTCTCTGTGGCTGACACGTAATAACGATTTTGATGCAATTATTGTCAATAGAAAAAAATGAGAATAGTCCAAAAAGAATTATCCAATTAATCTGAGTAAAAATTAATGAGGTTGTACATTCTTATTGATGAAATGCTGGAGGATGGCTGGCGGCCATCCTCCAATACGGCCACACCGTTCTTTCGAGGTTTTGGGCAAACTGTTAATAACGTGCCGTTTATCCAAGCCGGTTGTTTACGGAACTGGCTTGGTGTTAGACCAAATGATTGCTTGAAGGCCCGGCTGAATGATTCCGGGTTTTGAAAACCTGCGTCCAACGCAATATCGATGATTTTTTCTAGCGGATTGAATGCCAGACGATAGGAAGCACGCTTTAATCGCATTAATTGGATATAGCGTCCTACCGGTATACCGCAGTAATTGGCAAACTGTCTGTGAAAGTGATAACGCGAAAAATTCGCTACCTCACTCAGTTGTTCCAATGTGAGCGGCTCATCCAAATTTTAAATGAAGCTCTAATCGTGTAAGGGAGAAAATAATAGCACATAGCAGGGCAATGAATTGAAAGCGCATTAGGTAGTAAAAAGAGTATGAAGATTTTAAGCCTCTTGATCTTATTAATGAAAATAACCGGATTCTTTAGGGATGAGAAACTCTATGGGGATATAATTGTTATTGTTGAATAATAGATAGCGTTTAAAAAAATCAGGCTTGAATAATGGTTGGTGTTTAAGAAATAGAATATTTGGGAAAGAAAAGACTATTTGTTGTTCTATTGTTGTGATTTAATGGATTTGGTAGAAGTAGTGAAAGATATTGTATGGCCCAGATAATCTGGGTATTCGCTATGATATACCCTATGGATTTCAAGTTGCATCGCGACGGCAAGGGAACGAATCCCCGGGAGCATAGATAACTATGTGACCGGGGTGAGTGAGTGCAGCCAACAAAGAGGCAGCTTGAAAGATAGCGGGTATAAAAGCATTTCTCGATATTAGAGTGCCTTAATAGGTATTGTCAGGAATTAGGATCATGTGGGACCAAATCATAGCTATCTGATTCAGCCGTGGATGAGGACCTTTTTATATAACGGTTATCCATTGGAGTTTAGAATCAGCATTCTAAGGTTAAGGGCTTACAATGTTCTTTTGGACAGGATCATGGAATGGTTATCACATTGTTTGGGGATCGGTATGAGTCAAAATTAACGAGTTATAGAGGTTTAACATGGCGTTTTCATCAAGACAGAGTTTGCATTATTTAGAACTCAAAATTAAAGAATTACATGAGATATCATCCAAGCTTAATTTTAGATATCTTTCTGATGCTAGAAGCGGAAGTCGTTTCCTTTTTGAAATAAATGAACTCATCAGAACGGTTAATCATGAGATAGGTACAAATTGCTTGTCTGTTGATGGTGGTATTGCAATCTTGCAAGATGAAATAGATAACCTGAAGAGACAGGAATTTGACCTGTTAATGAATGATAGCCAGATATATATGATTGTTCAAAAAGAAAAAAAAGAAGAAGAGGATGAAGAAACCAATTTAACTTTGAAACAGATTGGTTTTGTTAGTGGCGGTTCTCAGATTTTTGCCGGTCTTGGAGTATGTGTGGCCTCTCTTGGCGCCGCTTGTGCCGGTTTTGGTGTACCTCTACTGATACAGGGAGGAAATAATGTTTATGAGAATGGGTATTACCTGTTATTAAGAAAAGAGGTTTCAGGTCCGGTAAGAGATGTTTATCGTGATGCAGCTAAAACCCTTGGTTATAGTGGAGCTGATGGTGATAGAGTTTACGGCTATGTAGATCTGGCGTTGTCTGGGTACGGAATGGCAAGATCTGTTGTGAGGCCCGGAACTTTTCGTTTATTTCGGTATATAAAAACTGATTACATCAGAGGGTGGCAGGTGATGGGGAGGATACCTTTGCTTGCTGAGATTACTGGTGATCTTGTGACTAGTTTCGGTATTTATTCGATTTCTAAAGGTGAGAAAAATGAATGATGATGTGACATTATCCTATTACAATGTCTTTTTTGTAATTATTTATTACACAATGTCTATTTTCGTGCTTATTGTACTGTTTAAGTTGAGGGGGTACGTAAAAATTTATATTCAAGCGGTTGTTTTTACTGTTATTCTTTTGGTTTTTACTGTTATTCAATATAATATTTTATTAAATGGCGGCGTTCT
This sequence comes from Photorhabdus bodei, assembly GCF_003287735.1. Classification (GTDB taxonomy): domain Bacteria; phylum Pseudomonadota; class Gammaproteobacteria; order Enterobacterales; family Enterobacteriaceae; genus Photorhabdus; species Photorhabdus kayaii. The sequence continues at coordinate 175,419 of NZ_NSCM01000006.1, forward strand.
GATATATATATATCCACATTATTTTAGTATTTATGATTATAGCTCAATTCGGTTTGGTGCTTTGTTTTTCTTTATTGTATATTGCTGTCTGATGCCTGTGAGCAAATTTGATCGTGAGGAAAGAGAAAAGCAAAGTGGAAATGATGGTGAAAAAAATGAATGATGATGTGACATTATCCTATTACAATGTCTTTTTTGTAATTATTTATTACGTAATGTCTATTTTGGTGCTTATTGTACTGTTTAAGCTGAGTGAATATGTCAGGGGCTATATTAGAGAGGTGATTTTTACTGTTATTATTGTGGTTGTTGGTGCTATTCAATATGGTATTTTTGTAAATGGTGGTGTGCTGGTATATATATTCCCACATTATTTTAGCATTGACGATTATGATTCAATTAGATATGGTGCGAATTTTCTTATATTTTTATATCCTTGTCTTATTCTTATAGATAGACCCTATAGTAAAGAAAAGGAAAGCAGAGATAATGGTGAAAAAGATGAGTGATGGTATAACGTTATCCAATTATAATATCTTTTTTGTAATTATTTATTACGCAATGTCTATTTTGGTGCTTATTGTACTGTTTAAGTTGAGGGAATATGTAAGGGGTTATATTCGAACGGTGCTTTTTACTGTTATCTTTGTGATTGTTAATACTGTACAGCATAACATTGCTGTAAATGGCGGTGTACTGGTATATATATTTCCACATTATTTTAGTATTTATGATTATAGATCAATCCGGTTTGGTGCTTTGTTTTTTGCAATTGCATATTCTTGTCTTCTTACTATGAATAAACCTGATAGTGAAGAAAAAGAAAAAGAAAAAGAAAAAGAAAAAGAAAAAGAAAAAGAAAAAGAAAAAGAAAAAGAAAAAGAAAAAGAAAAAGAAAAAGAAAAGAATTGATATTTATTCAATGGATTACAGAGTGAAGTTTATTTTGAAGTTTATCTAAATACCTCCCGTTTGGGAGGTGGTATTTTATTGAGAGTTAATATACCGTATCTTCCCATATACTATAACCGCCGGTTCCTGCGATAATATGGTTCCACGTTATACTTTTATATATTAACGATAGCGTTTCTTGAGGTTGCTGGTCATTATTTTCTAAAGAGTTGGGATGGAGTACACTGTATTCCAATATTTGAGCTCCGATTAGCTTTAAATTAAAATATAATTCTAATCCTCCATTTAAACTTGTCCTATAATGGTTAATAAAACAATCCATTACTTCATTATTGGAAATTGCAACACCTAACAGAGGCGTTGATTTATCAACGGGTTTTCTAATTATCACCGGTTGATGTTTAACGTTTTTCTTACGTAACATTGAGTGGCTCAAACCGTAAACCAGAATTTCATCTTGATGGTTAACTTGGTATTTATTACCAATCGAGTCAATTGATGAACAACCTGCGGAGATGAGTCCCTGATTTTTCCCTTTTATCGTCAGATAGATTAAGTCAGCCAAAATATATTTACTCCTATGTCATTGGTATGAATGATGTAGATAAGAAAGTAGTTTGGTTTTCAGACTCATCTCTCTTTCTTCTAACTTTCGTCATGCTGCCAAGAAGGTAAAACATAAGTATGCTTGCCTGTTTGGAAAGCATATTTAAAAATATTCCAAGTTAGTATCAAAGAGGAGAATGCTAATCAAGGCTCTTTCCATTCCTCAAAAATAGCGCAATTCGATCAAAAGTCAACCTTTTTGGTTGGTTTTAAAGCAATTGTTTATTGGCGATATCGGTATTATTAACACGATATTCAGTAATGCAGATTATGACTTTGAGAGATTCTGTTGGGAATTATTACTTGTTGATTTTAGTGATAAGCAAGGAAAACGTAGCGTTATTTCTGGAGGATAAATATGAATAGAGGTTTATAAAGAAAGAACGTGGAAGAGAATGAGGAATATTTATGCTACGTTAGCCCTTCTGGTTGCAAATATATACTGCTTCACAGTATAGTCCTGAGAAGTAAAAACATGATCAGAGTGTACTGGTTTATTATGAGAACCCTGTAAATTAATAATTTATTAATCTACGAGATGTTAGTGGTCTCCAAATATAGAGCTATACTTGGATCTAAATTTAGAACTATATGTGACCATGTTAAGTGGAGGTATTCTATACCCTATGGATTTCAAGATGCATCGCGACGGCAAGGGAACGAATCCCCGGGAGCATAGGTAACTATGTGACCGGGGTGAGTGAGTGCAGCCAACAAAGAGGCAACTTGAAAGATAACGGGTATATATGTTACAGAAGGTTATGTGTGGTTACACCATACCCATAAGCAAGTTCAAAGCCAATCCTAGCGCGGCTTTGGCGGAAGCCCAAGGAGATGCTATTGCTGTCTCATCAAACAATCAGATTCAGTTTTATGCCGTGTCTGCACATATGTATGAAGAGATTATTAATTTTGTTGAGTTTGCTCAACGAGGGACAACTGAGTTAAAAAATATTCCAGCCAATTTTACTGGTGAAGGTTTGGATATGGATCAGGTTGCTACTGAGATGGCAACGAAACTCAAACATGGTTCCCTGTACTTAAGGCCGATAAAAAAGTGAATCAGAAAGCAGAACCTAGGATTCAACCCAAAAAGAAAGAGTTCAATAAGATAAAGGCAGATAATTCTGTCAGGAAACTATCATCTGCACAGAAGCAAGATCGTGACGCTCGTTTCTCAGCACGTCGAAAAGCTTTAAAGGAGTCAATCCTATCAGATTCAATCTGGTTGACCTCAGAGGCTGTTTCAAATGGATATGGGTTTAAATCCAGCAATAAGAGTGTAGGGCCAAACAGATGGAAAAACAGTAATAAGATTTTTGCGATTACGATTGATGGTAAAGATTATTTTCCTCAATATGCTTTAGATGAAGATTTTAAACCGCTTGATATTATTAAGAAAATCATCACATTATTTGGTGATAAGAAAACCTCTTGGGGATTGGCTATTTGGTTTGGTTCGAATAATAGTTGGTTAGGTAATAAGAAACCCAAAGAAGTTCTGAGAACAATGCCAGAGCAAGTACTTATTGCCGTTAGGGAAGAATTGGAAGGGGGTGGGCATGGTTAAGAGAAAAGACCAAAAATTACAAGGAGCGTCAAAATCCCCGGGTAGGATATTTTATCCCGGGTAATTTAGTGATTTAAACGATGTTATATTTTATCGTTATATTGAAGTGTTTTATACCCTATGGATTTCAAGATGCATCGCGACGGCAAGGGAGTGAATCCCCGGGAGCATAGGTAACTATGTGACCGGGGTGGGTGGGTGCAGCCAAAAAGAGGCAGTTTGAAAGATGACGGGTATATTTATTTTATTTCTGGCATCACACCAATAAACGATCTCTTCTTCCTGGGTCCAGACATTAGGGATTCAAGTTGTTCAACACATTTCAGATAATGAGGGGTTTGCTTGTGTGTGTTAGCCGCTTTTTCATCAACATAGGCTTCATAAATATAAAAGCGGGTAGGGATATTTTCGTCCCGTAATACATCAAAACGTAAATTGCCTGCTTCTTTAATTGATCCCAGATGATTAAGGCGAAAAATTTCAATAAATTCGTCTAATTTATCCTGCTTAACATTAATTTCAACCAAAGTTACGTGCATCTCAATTTCTCCTTATTGTTTTTCACTTAAAAATAACTCGTAAGCTTTGCTGGCACCCTCATTCTGATGTACAACGGCTTGAACCGCTTTTAACATGGCAACCGGTGCTTCGGATTGGAATATATTACGGCCCATATCAACACCGGCAGCCCCTTGATCAATGGCCTGGTAACACATCTCTAGAGCCTCTTTTTCTGGTAGCTTTTTACCACCTGCAATCACAATAGGAACTGGACATCCACTGGCAATACGTTCAAAGCCAGTATCGACATAGTAAGTTTTAATAATTTGCGCGCCCATTTCGGCCGCAATTCGCGTTGCCAGAGAAAAATAGCGCTGATCCCGAACCATATCTTTACCAACGCCGGTAACTGCCATCGTTGGCATACCGTAACGCATTCCCTGATCGACTAATTTGATAATGTTCTTAATTGATTGATGCTCATATTCAGAGCCGATATAGACCTGAGCAGCTACTGCACAAACATTCAGGCGTAAAGCATCTTCCATCGCAACCGCGACCGCCTCATTGGACAGCTCCGTCAGAATCGAGTTGGCGCCGGAAGCACGCAAGACCACCGGTTTGTTGGTCGCGGGTGGAACTTGGCTACGCAAAATACCACGGGTACACATCAAGACATCGGTATGGGAAAACAGCGGAGCAATATTGATATCGATGCGTTCAAGCCCGGTTGTTGGCCCCTGAAAATAACCGTGGTCGAAAGCCAACATCACCGTTCGATTGGTTTTGGGATTAAAAATGCGTGAAAGTCGTGATTGCATTCCCCAGTCCAGTGCGCCGCAACCTTTCAGTTCAAACAGGCTGTTCTTCTGCGGGATATCAATACCAAAATCTTTACCATCTTTAATATCATCTAAATCTGCCATTTTTCTTCTCCTAACTCACTTACATTGGGCCAGCAACCCTGCATGGCAGAGATTGCTGGACAGTAGTATTAGAAATCGTATTGATTGATATTGTCTTTGGTGAAAATGACCCGTTCAGGCAGAACAACAATACCGTTTCCTTTGGCTTCATAGCGGTAACCCTGAACGCGGTTTGGTACAACTTCAACAATGCCAATATCGGGAATATCTAGTTTATCGCCGACATTTAAATCACCCTTCTTGAGTAATTCATTAGCGACATGGATTGAAATTTTGCCTTGATTAACCACATCCCATAGCCCGAATTGCTTGACGGTTCCGCGTTCAACATAAGGACGCATGACATTGGGGGTGCTGAAACCTACAATCGCAACATCTTGTCGTTTCAGATTTTCTGCTGCCTGTGCCGCGGCTGGCAGGGCATTGGCATCCGGGGCAATAATGGCGTCCAGGTCACTCCAGGCTTTTAAAATCCCTTCTGCTGTTTGTAAGGATTTGGTTGCATCGTTATAACCAAACTGGGTGGTAACAATTTCCCAACCTGGATGTTCCGCGGCAATTTTATCTTTAGCTTCTTTTACCCATTGGTTCTGGTCAGTGACCGTTGGGCTGGAGTAGAAAAACGCGACCTTGGCTTGCTTTTTTTGCACCTGATTGGCAGCCATATCCACCAGCATTCCGCCCAGTTGGTTTGGCGTTCCTTGGTTAATATAAATTGAACGGCATTCCGGTGAAGTGTCTGAATCCCAAGTCAGGATTTTCACTCCCCGTTGCATGGCGCGTTTCAACGCGGGGCACAGGCCATCCGGTGAAACCGCAGAGACCACAATAGCGTTATAGCCTTGGTTCACAAAGTTGTTGATAAGCTGAACTTGCCCGGCAACACTGGGTTCTGTTGGCCCATCATAGGTCACATTGACACCCAAGGCTTTCCCGGCGGCTACCGCACCTTGGCCGCCACTGGTAAAAAAGCCGACACCGACCAGTTTAGGGATGAAAGCGATTCTTTCGGCGGCGTGTACCCAAGAGGCGCAAGCCAGACTTAACAGGCTAATTAGAGCCAGTTTTTTCAGGATTAGGGTTTTCATTACTCTCTCCATATTGTTGGGTTTCAGAGGGACTGTAATGTCATAAAATTCAATCTGTAGGTTTATGAAGACAATCTCTGATTTCGCCATCGTTGTATCCAGTCACGGATTTGGTGGTGGTGCAAGCTGATGGAACGTCCTACTACGGCAATAATCAACAGGGCACCGGCAAGGGCACTGGATACCTGACTGGGGACGCCAGCCATTTGTAACCCCTGTTGTAAATAACCAATTAATAATATAGCCAGCGCGGTGCCGATAATTGAACCTGAACCACCGTAAATATTGGCTCCGCCCAATACTACCGCGGTGATGGCTGGCATCAGAAATGACGCACCGAGGTCAGAGCGCGCTGATCCAAAATAAGAAACTAATACAATGGCGGCGATAGCAGAAGCTATGCCGGTCAGGGTATAGAGAAGATATAGGGTTCGGGCAACAGGAATTGCCGCGTAACGGGCAACTTTACTGCTTTGTCCAATCAGAAAAATATTGCGTCCACTGTGGGTACGATGCATGAACAGCCAGAAAATAAGGAGACAGAGTAGAAATAGCATCAATGGCATGGGTAGGCCAAACACAGTCAAATTGGCAAAATCAGTCAATGCTTGTGGAAAGCCACCAATACCTTCGTAACCAGTCGCACCGGAGATGCCGGAAAGCAGCAGGGCACTGCCACCGAACAGATATAGAGTACCGAGTGTGATAACCAGTGGGTTAATGCCGGTATATAAAATGAGTGCCGCATTGATTATTCCACATATTGCACCGACTAATAGCGTCAGTGGAATAGCGGCGGCCATTGGAATACCGGCCTGATTCATCACGCCGAGCGATATCGCGCACAGACCAATGGTTGAGCCAAATGAAATATCAATACCCCCACTGACAATAACCATAGTCAGTGGCAAGGCCACAATCCCGATACAGATAAAATCACTGGTACTCAGCAACAATATATTAATATCCAGCATGCGTGGGTTTGCTATGCCAAATAGCAGAATTTCAATAATCAGTAATGCGGCTAAGGCCAATTCCCAGCCATAACGTTGACCGATATTCATTATGTCACCTGATTACTTTTGTCATTTTTGAGGAAACGGGCATATTTTTGTTGGCGGATATTTTTTTCGATGGCACAACGAAGGCGTCCATCAAAAATCAACACCGCCAGCAGAACAAATCCGGCAATAAAATCGTTCCACCAGGCAGGGAGTTTTAGCAGTATTAATCCGCTGTTTATCTGCGTCAGGAAAAATGCGCCTAAAATAGCGCCGATCACTGTACCGGTGCCGCCAAGCAGACTGATACCGCCTAGCACACAAGCGGCGATAGCTCTCATTTCCAGCCCACTGCCGGTCTGATTTGGGATAAAACCAATTTGGGAAGCAAAAACAATTCCGGCCAGCGCTGCCATGACACCATTCACGGAGAAGGCGATAATTTGAATGCTATCTGTACGAACGCCCAGTTGACGAGCGCCTTGCAGGTTGTCTCCTGTGGCGTAAAAGCTTCGGCCAAATGGGGTTTTTGCTAGTATCCACGCCATTGCTAATATCAGGATCATTAACAGCCAACCGATAGGTGAGATATTGAGCCATAAAGGTGCGGAAAGGCGCTTTAATTCGCTTGGTAAGCCTTCAATCCATTTACCGTCAGTAAGCAATAACATTAGCCCACGGTAAAGCCCCAACGTGCCGAGGGTGGTAACGATCGCGGGAATTTTCAGCCAGGTGACCAATGCACCATTGAAGAATCCGGCACACATGCCGAGCAGAAGAGTCAACAGGCAGGAAACGGGCAGGCTAAAGCCGGCATTCAGTGACATTCCCATAATGACCGCGCATAAGCCGACAATGGAGCCGACAGAGACATCAATATTGCGAGTCAGCATGACCAGTGTTGCCCCCATTGCAAGCAAGATAAGGATCTGCGCACTGCTAAAAACGAGGGTGACAGTTTGTAAGCTAAAGTACTGGTGGTCGATAACACTGAGTAAGCCAAACAGGCAGAGAATGGCAATCAATGCGGTAATTTCTCGGTTATTCTGGATAAGTTTCAACATGATGCCGCCTGTTGTGGTTTATGTTCGCCGAAGGCGATATGCATAATGGTGTCAACATCCATCTGTTGCTTAGTTAACTCGCCATTGATTTCTCCCTGATGCATGACTAATACCCGATCAGCTATTCGAACCACTTCATCCAGATCCGATGAAATAAAAATAATCGCCACTTGCTGTTGGGCGATATGACGAATCAGCTGGTAAATATCATTGCGTGCCGCGACATCCACTCCACGTGTAGGTTCATCAATAATAAGGACTGCGGGGTGAGCTTCCAGACATTTAGCAATCAGAATTTTTTGTTGATTACCGCCGGACAGCGTTTTGATCGGTTGGTTAATATGGCTGAATTTGATATTTAGGATTTGGCAATAGCGTTCAAGTACCGCTGTGTCATAGGCAGGACGTATCCAGAATGTATTGCGGTTGTGGGTTAGTGAGCAGATATTCCAGCCGAGTGATGAATCCAGAAATAATCCTGATGACTGTCGATCTTCCGGCAAATAAACCAAACCCTGAGCCAGACGTTGAGCAGTTTTTAGCCCATTAATAGGATGTTGTTTTAACTTGATTTCACCGGATATCGCAGGGCGCAGACCATAAAGTGTTTCAGCCAGTTCTGTACGGCCTGCACCAACAACTCCGGCCAAGCCAAGAATTTCACCAGGTTTCACTGAGAAGGTGATATTGCAGAAACCCTCGCCGCTCAGTTTGGTGACTGTCAGTATTGGTCGATCAGGTACTGTCTGGTGCTGGTTATTGCTAAGATCCAGGCCCAATTTTGGGGTGCCATTTAATGGCTGATTTTTTGTGATTGGTGTAATGGCCTGAATAATATCATCGGTTGTGTAATCGTGGATTTTGCCACTTAAAGCAATACTGCCGTCGCGCATGACACTGACTTGATCCGCTAATTGGTAAATTTCAGGGATTTTGTGGGAAATAAAAATGATGCCGACACCTTGCTGTTGTAACCCGCGGAGTTGGGCAAATAGGCGTTCGGTTTCTACTGGTGTCAGGGAGGCGGTAGGTTCATCAAGGATTAAGATTTTCGAATTACGCATCAGGCCACGCATAATTTCGACTAGTTGTTGATCGGCAACATTAAGGCTGCTAGCACTGACATGTAGATCTAATTGACAGCCAAGTAATGCCAATAGCTGTTTCATTTTAGACTTATCTACCTGATGCTTTGGCAGACGAAACAGGATGTTTTCCTGTACAGACAAATTCGGAAATAGCAATGGTTCTTGTGGTATCAGATAAATACCGAGTTGATGGGCTTTAGTGGGATTAAGATGGCTAACATGATTACCACTAATCTTGAGCGTGCCTTTATCCGGCTGTTCGATACCGGCAATAATCTTCATCAGTGTTGATTTGCCTGCACCATTACCTCCTAACAGAGCATGTATCTGCCCTGGAAACAGCGTAAAATCAATATGTTTCAGTACCATTACGCCGGAAAATTGCTTACTGGTGCCACTGACTTCTAATAGCGGTGGTACTGCGGTGTTGTTATGTAACATCGCGGCATCCTCTTACATGCGGGTGCGGAGGCAAACAAAATGAACATTTATATATTTAAAAAACAATTGTTCAACATGGTAGCTGTTAAATTGTGAACTTGGCAATATTTAAATCACACTTTGTGAAAAATTTATATATTCATTGAATTGTGTTCAAATTTTTGCGGTAAAACTCTGGCGTGTTATACGTTTTAATGGTTATCTGTTGAGTGCGGATAAAAGAAAGTGGTTATGTCGATAAAATCAGTGAAAGAAAAATCAGCTAAAGAGAAAAATGTATTGTCTGAGGACACCTATCCGGGTAATAGCATGAGTGAAGAAGAGCTGCTTGCGCGTATTGCATGGTTTTACTATCACGATGGCCTGACACAAGGTGACATCGGCGATTTGCTTGGTTTAAGCCGGTTAAAAGTTTCCAGATTACTGGAAAAAGGGCGGCAATCAGGCGTCATTCGGGTACAAATTAACTCTCGTTACGAGGGGTGTTTGGCGCTGGAAGATACCCTGCAAAAACATTTCTCTTTGAAACAGGTACGCGTTTTGCCTGCGTTGGCGAATATGAATCTTAGTGCCAGATTGGGGGTTGGCGCGGCACATTTGTTGATGGCATTGATTGAACCGCAGCAATTATTGGCCGTGGGATTTGGCGAGACCACCATGTGCACATTGCAACATTTAAGTGGTTTTATCTCATCACAACAAATTAGGCTTGTCACATTATCCGGTGGCGTCGGTCCTTATATGACCGGTATTGGTCAACTGGATGCAGCCTGTTCAATCAATATTATCCCCGCCCCATTACGAGCTTCCACTGCTCAGGTTGCTGAAACATTTCGTCAGGAGAGCAGTGTCCGAGATGTTTTGCTAGCGGCTGGTGCGGCTGATATTGCTATCGTTGGTATTGGCGCAGTTAATCAGAAACAGCAGGCGACAATTATGCGTTCTGGTTATATCAGTGGTGGTGAACAGCTAATGTTTGGTCGGAAAGGCGCTGTGGGCGATATCCTTGGCTATTTTATGCGCGCTGATGGTGAGCTGGTGGAGGATATGCAGATTCATCAGGAGCTGATAGGTATTTCCATGCTGGAACTGAAAACTATCCCGACAGTGATTGGCGTTGCGGGAGGGGAAGAGAAAGCGGAAGCCATTATTGCTGCGCTGAATGGTCAATATATCAATGGATTGGTGACGGAAGAACAGACTGCCAAAGCGATGCTGAATTTGCTGCGCTGAACCCTATATTTACTCTATCCGTGAAAGTAAGCAGAAAAAATTTGAGGTAAAGCTATACCCTATGGATTTCAAGATGGATCGCGGCGGCAAGGGAGCGAATCCCCGGGAGCATAGGTAACTATGTGACCGGGGTGAGTGAGTGCAGCCAACAAAGAGGCAACTTGAAAAATGACGGGTATATAAATTCAAAAAGTAATTGAACTGAGGATAGCATCATGAATCAACGCCGTAGTGCTAATCCATCGGGAAAATATCTGATGGCGCTTGATGCAGGAACAGGGAGTGTTCGTGCAGTGATATTTGATCTTGAAGGGAATCAGATTGCTGCGGGGCAGGCTGAATGGATACATCAGCCTGTACCTGATGTACCGGGTTCAATGGAGTTTGATTTAGCGACGAACTGGCAGCTTGCTTGCCAATGTATTCGCCAGGCGCTAAAAACCGCGCAATTGCCCGCCAGTGCTATTCAGGGGGTGGCTTCTTGTTCTATGCGGGAAGGTATCGTGCTTTATAACCGCAATGGTGAGCCGATCTGGGCTTGTGCTAATGTGGATGCGCGTTCCAGCCAAGAAGTGAGTGAATTGAAGGCGTTGTATGACAGCACTTTTGAATATGATGTGTATCAGTGTTCAGGGCAAACATTAGCGTTGGGTGCAATGCCTCGTCTGTTATGGCTTGCTCATCATCGCCCGGCTATCTATCGTCAGGCAGCCGCTTTAACCATGATCAGCGACTGGCTGGCAAATATGCTCAGTGGTGAATTGGCTGTTGATCCCTCCAATGCGGGTACGACAGGTATGCTGGATCTGGTGAGCCGTGATTGGCGTCCCGATCTACTTGAGATGGCAGGATTGCGTTCCGATATTCTTTCGCCGGTAAAAGAGACTGGAACCTTGTTAGGTTACGTCACGGAGAAAGCCGCTGCTCAATGTGGACTGAATATTGGCACACCGGTCATTATGGGCGGTGGTGATGTACAACTTGGTTGTCTTGGTTTAGGTGTTGTAAAACCTGCCCAGACCGCCGTTATCGGTGGTACTTTCTGGCAGCAGGTTGTTAATTTGCCGGCGCCGGTTACTGACCCAAATATGAATACACGGATAAACCCTCATGTTATTCCCGGTATGGTGCAGGCGGAGTCCATTAGTTTCTTTACTGGCTTAACCATGCGTTGGTTTAGGGATGCGTTTTGCGCGGAAGAAAAGCTGTTGGCGGAGCGTCTTGGCGTTGATACTTATAGCTTACTGGAAGACATGGCGGCCAGAGTCCCGGCGGGTGCTTATGGTGTCATACCCATTTTCTCTGATGTGATGCGGTTTAAAGCTTGGTATCACGCTGCGCCTTCCTTTATTAACCTTTCCATTGATCCTGAGAAATGCAATAAAGCGACCCTATTTCGTGCGTTGGAAGAGAACGCAGCGATTGTTTCGGCCTGTAATCTGGATCTGATTTCTGCCTTTTCGGCAGTGAAACCGGATTCACTGGTATTCGCTGGTGGTGGTTCAAAAGGAAAATTATGGAGCCAGATTTTATCTGATGTGACAGGGTTGCCGGTTCGGGTGCCGATGGTTAAAGAATCGACCGCTTTAGGCTGTGCCATTGCTGCCGGAGTGGGGGTTGGGCTTTATGATGCAATGGGGACGACAGGGGAAAAACTGGTGCGTTGGCAACATGAATATCAGCCAAATCCTGAACATTATGAAGTGTATCGAAAGGCTAAACAGGATTGGCAGGCGATATATGCTGATCAATTAACGTTGGTCGATCATGGTTTGACAACTTCATTATGGAAAGCGCCGGGATTATAGCTTGCAATGAGTTGATCTGCCGTATTGCTGGGTGCGCTTGTGCAGATAGGCGACTTGTGCACCAAGTATTCCCTTAATGCCTGAAAATGTGTAATGTCGTGGTAATGGTTTGTGATAACCGTTAATTTACTGGTATTCATGGTCTGGCTGCTTCAATAATACTGTAATGTTGGTCGAGGATTAAATATATATGGACGCAAGAACTGACTATTTTATTCAGTCCGCATTAGAAGTTTTTGGAGAGAATCTCCTTGGTATTGTGGAAACTGATTCATATCTCCGCCAACCCGATTATTCTTCTCGGTGTGTGAGGCATTTCTACGTGATTGTAACTGACAATTTCGTCACATATTGCATTACATCACTAAAGCAAAAATTGCTTATTGGAAGTCGAGCTGAATTATAAAACTTATTCTATTCATTACTTGATGCATGTGAAATACGGTAATAGCGCGATATAAGCGCCCTAAAGGTTATATTTTTTTAACTTTACCCAGAAACGCGAGTGGAAAAATTATAAAAGAGCAATTAAGACAATTGATTAGGAATTCCTGATATTCCAAAAGTGGGACAGGTTTTTAGAATCACAAGTTTTTCGTTATTATTAATGCGGGTTTTCTATCTGTGAATTCAGAGAACAGAGATTTTAAATTAAAGAGATGACTATCAGTCAATAGAAATCTATCAGGAAAATGTTATAAATTGAAAATAATAACGTCAAATATGTTTTTCATAATGATAATATGGATATTAATAAAATTAACGTAGGAAACATTGAAAATAAATTTTCTTTACATCTATTATTAAACTGATAATTTATCTTTATAGTTAAGAGGAGTGAATTTTATGACATTGGTGATTTAAGATGAATAGCACTGAAACAGTCAGTATCCAACATATTATTAATAATCAAAAATTCTCGAAAGTTCAATGGCAAGTATTAATTTTATGTTTCTTAATTGTTGTTATTGATGGTTTTGACACGGTATTAATGGGGTATATTGCACCCGCAGTGATCAATGATTTTAAAGTAGAAGGTGCGATTCTTGGGCCGGCTATGAGCGCCGCTCTTTTTGGGTTATCGTTGGGTTCGATTTTTGCTGGTCCACTTGCAGATCGGTTTGGTCGAAAGTCAGTGCTGACAATATCCGTCACTGCTTTTGGCCTGCTTAGTCTTGCTACCGCTGTTGCAGATTCAATACAGACATTAACTATTTTGCGTTTTTTGACTGGGTTAGGTCTTGGTGCGGCAATGTCAAATGCAATAACCTTAATATCTGAATATGCCCCAGAGAATCGGCGATCTTTGTTAATAAATATCGTTTTTTGTGGTTTTCCTCTTGGTGCAGCGGTGGGTGGGATAATTTCCGCATGGATTATTCCACATTTTGGTTGGCAAGGGGTTTTGATTTTAGGGGGTATTTTGCCGTTATTTCTATCGCTATTTCTCTTTTCTCTATTACCTGAATCACTTAGGTATTTGGTTTCGAAAGGCGGAACAGAAGGTAATATAAGGCGAATTTTGTCTAAAATGACCGGCAATACTTTAAATGATATAAATAAGTTTACTTTTGATGGAGAAGAAATTATACATAAGTCGTCAATTAAAACGGTTTTATCCAATCGATTCTTAGTTGGGACGACAATGTTATGGATAACCTATTGCATGGGAGCATTGGTTTTTTATGTTCTGACAAGTTGGATGCCGTTTTTAATGAACGATGTTGGTTTCAGTATTAGCATGGCAGCAACATTGACAGCATTATTTCCTTTAGGAGGTGTAATAAGCACGGTTTTTTCCGGTTGGTTAATGGATCGAATTAATCCTCATAAAGTAGTTGCAACTAATTATGCCCTAGCTGGTATTCTGGTCTTTTTTATTGGTCAGGAAGAAAATGTATTATTATTGAGTATTCTTATATTTCTTGCCGGGGTAACGATGAATGGCGCTCAGGCGTCTATGGGATCAATCTCTGCACAATTTTATCCGACTCATTGTAGGGCAACGGGGGTTGCCTGGATGTTAGGATTTGGAAGATTTGGTGGGATTTTCGGTACTTTATTTGGCGCAGAATTGATCAGGCTTGAATTAAGTTATAGCACTATTTTTGCCATTTTATCCATTCCAGCTATTTTAGCGGCTTTATCCTTAACATTTAAGGATGTGAGTTATAGAAGGCATAAATAGATTATTTTATAAAAATAACGGGTGGTTAATATATTCTAAATGGCTAACCTTGAACAATTTAAATATAAAAATCCGAGGAGGATACTTTGCTGTTAATTACTTGGTGGAGAATGTCTTATATTATGTTTGATCATAAGTGTTAATATCCATGTTATTTTTAAAATAATATCAATCATAAAGTTTAAATTAATGTTGTTATTGGTTTGTTGTGATTTTAATAAATAATTTAATGTAGGTATTTAGTTATAAATATATATAGTGAAAAAGTTATTTTTTATATTTAAAATTTGAATTAGATATAGGGTATCTTAAAATTAAATTATTTAAATGGGAGGGTGTCTAATTTATGCGATAGTAAATATTATTGAATAGGATATAGATTGCACTGTGTATTATTATGAAACAATGAAAAATTAAGTTATTTTAATTTTTCATTGTTTCTTGGTGATTATGGATATAATAACATTTATATTTTTTTCATGTTATAATTATTACAAAACAATATGTAATTAAGTTAAATGTAATTTGTATTTATCTATTTGTGGTATATTCGTTAGCGGTATTGTCTTATTGTTGAAAAATAATTTTTTATGAATTATTTTTAGCTTGGCGTTATATTTTGATATAATTGAATGCACAGGGTAATTTTATGCCTCTTGAATAAGTGTATTTGGAATTAGTATATACCTTATGGATTTCAAGATGCATCGCGGCGGCAAGGGAGCGAATCCCCGGGAGCATAGATAACTATGTGACCGGGGTGAGTGAGTGCAGCCAACAAAGAGGCAACTTGAAGGAT
Source organism: Photorhabdus bodei (assembly GCF_003287735.1). GTDB lineage: Bacteria > Pseudomonadota > Gammaproteobacteria > Enterobacterales > Enterobacteriaceae > Photorhabdus > Photorhabdus kayaii. Next base: position 190,644 of record NZ_NSCM01000006.1, read on the forward strand.
GACAGGTATATACTTTTATTATTGGGGCGGAGGGTTATTTCACAGATGATTATAATATTTTGATAATTAAATATAAATTGGTCTGTTTTGTCTTTAAAATACTTAATTTGTTTTTGAAATTATTTTAATCAGGTATTAATTGCAGTCAGATAAAGTTAAAGGTTATTTGGTAATTATGAATAATAAATGTAGGTAATGGTTAAGTTTTTAATTATGGAATTTAGGAACAGTCAACAAAAATTGCAGTGAATTAATTGAGCTTATCTGAAAAATAGGAACAAAAATGGAATATCTCATTCTGTTGTCAGGATAATTGGTATTGAAGATTGGCTAAGTGGCCGTTATTAATCAGGCTGTGGCATCCGATATCTGAGTCTCTTGGATGGATAGCAGATGTGTCCATTTTTATTTTTGGGCAAGAAGTAGGAGAGAAACATTAGTGATGACTGTCGGGAATGACGGTTCTCAAATTTCTAACAGATTCGTTGAGGTAGTAGTAGATGAAAAATAATATTGCTAAAGTGGGAAGTACGTTTAAAACTCAGACGTCAAAAAATATAACCGATGCAAATGACGTTTCACAACAAACTCGAAATACAAAGAATATCCTTCAGAGACTCACATCCAGTGAATTATTCTGGTATGAGCGTCTTGCTGCTTTGCAACCCCTCCAGTTACCTTTCGAAACCGCCGGAGAACAAACAGAACCCATATGGGCAATGAGCGCTTGGCAGTCCCCTCTGCCAAAAAATGGTGAAGAGGAGCCATTGCGAATGTTGTTGCAGACTTTTGTCATTTACCTTGCGCGTTTGACTCAGCAGACCGTATTCCAAATCGGTTGGAGCGTGGATAAGGTAAAAGATGAATCGGTAAATCTGGCGCCGGTGGTGCCTATGGCTGTTGAGGTAGCGTTTGATAAGCCTTGGCGTGAGGTAGCTGGCTGGGTTGATGATGAGTTGTCTCGGTTGGCGCAGCACGGCGCATTTAGTTGTGATCTCTTCTCTTGCTCTCCTTCATTGCATGCTATCCCGGCGTTGGCAACAAGTCGGCCGTGGCGAATCGCTGTCTCGTTGATAAAGGGTGATAGGCCACGTGATCAAAAAGTATCCGGCGAATTGTTGACCCTCCAGATAAATGCACAAGGGGGTTTTCGTTGGATCTACGATGAAAACCGCCTGAGCACGGAAGTCGTTTTGCGGATGAGCGAGCACTTACAGGTGCTGGCAGCATCGAAAAGAATGGGGGATGAAGTGCCTATAGGGCAGCTTAATTTGTTGCCAGAGGCTGAACGTACATTGCTACTGGAAACTTGGAACGCGACTGAAACCCCCTATCCTGATCCGTTATGTATTCATCAGTTATTTGAGCAACAGGTAGAGCAAGCTCCAGAGGTCACGGCGTTAGAGTATCAAGGGCAGCGCCTCAGTTATGCCGAATTAAATGCTGGCGCTAACCGGCTGGCGCACCAATTGATTGCATTGGGTGTCGTACCGGACCAGCGGGTAGCGATTTGTGTGGCACGCTCCCCGGCGATGGTGGTGGCGCTGCTGGCGGTGCTGAAAGCGGGTGGGGCCTATGTGCCGCTGGATTCAACCTACCCGGCGGAACGTCTGGCGTATATCCTAAATGATACTGCCCCACCAGTGGTATTGGCTGATGCGACCGGGCGGGCAGCGTTGGGTGATGTCGTGCTAGCCGGGTTGACCGTGCTTGACCCGAATATCCTACCTGACCAACCGGACAGCAATCCCTTAGTGACTGCATTGACACCACAGCATCTGGCCTATGTGATTTACACCTCCGGTTCAACCGGGCAGCCGAAAGGGGTGATGATAGAACATCAGGCGATTTATCAGCGTTATCTGGGCTTTAATGACACTTATACCGTCACTGAGCAAGATCGGGTGTTGCAATTTGCCGCTTTTGCGTTTGATGTTTCAGTAGAGGAATTTTTCTCGGTATTGTGTAACGGGGCCACACTGGTTATCCGGGATGATAGCTGGTTAGCTTCGGTACGGGAATTTATTGCTTTAACCCGGCAACATCGTATTACGATCGTTTCTCTGCCGACTTTATTCTGGTCCGAACTGGCGGCCAGAGATCCCGGGTTACCGCTGCCGGATTGCCTCCGGCTCGTCATGATTGGTGGTGAGGCGGTAAAAAAGAACGCCGTTCAGGACTGGTTTATGCAGGAAGGCTACCAGCCCCGGTTGTTGAATGGTTATGGCCCGACGGAAAATACCGTGACGGTGACCTATAAGGAGATATTATCCCCGGAAGATGCCCGTTCTATCGGTCGGCCGGTTAAAAATTCCCGCATCTATCTGTTGGACAGAGAGGGGCAACCGGTTCCATTGGGTGGCATTGGCGAAATGTACATTGGTGGTGTGGGTGTGGCACGGGGTTATCTGAACCGACCTGCATTGAGCGCGGAACGTTTTCTGTCGGATCCCTTTAGTCCGGAATCCGATGCGCGGATGTATCGCTCCGGGGATTTGGCCCGCTTTCTGCCGGACGGTGAGCTGGAATTCCTGGGCCGTAACGATGAGCAGGTTAAAATCCGCGGCTTCCGGGTTGAGTTGGGGGAAATTGAAACCCGTTTGGTGGAACACCCGGCGGTACAAGAGGCGGCGGTGCTGGCACTGGATGATGGGCAGCACAAACGGCTGGTCGCCTATGTGGCGGCACAAGTGCATGAGAAATTAGCTGCTGATTTACGTGAATACTTGAGTGCGATTTTACCTGACTATATGGTTCCGGTCGCTTTTGTGTGTCTGGATACCTTCCCGCAGACCCCGAGCGGCAAATTGGATCGCAGGGCATTACCGGCACCAGGAGAGGAAGATTTTGCCCGTCAGATTTATGAAGCGCCAAAAGGGGAGGTTGAGATCGCCTTGGCGGCTATCTGGCGTGAATTATTGGGCATTGAGCAGATAAGCCGACATGACAGTTTCTTTGCATTGGGCGGCCATTCATTGCTTGCTGTACGCATGATTGAACGCCTGCGTCACCAGGGGTTGACATTAACTGCGCGTGATCTGTTTCAGTCGCCGGTGCTGTCAGCGTTGGCCCAAGCGTTGGGACAACATCAGGCCGTGATAATACCGCCTAACGTCATCACTCCCACCACCACGGCGCTGACGCCGGAGATGTTGCCACTGATTGATCTGACTCAGACTGATATTGATCGCATTGTTGAGCTGGTACCGGGCGGGATGACCAATATTCAGGATATCTATGCGTTGTCGCCGTTGCAGGACGGTATCCTGTTCCACCACCTGTTGGAACAGGAAGGCGACCCGTATCTGTTACTCTATCCGGTGGTCTTTGCTAACCGATCTCTGTTGGACCGTTATCTGGCGGCGGTACAACAGGCGATTGATCGTCATGACATCTTGCGGACGGCTTTTTTTTGGCAAGGATTGTCAGCCCCGGCACAAGTGGTTTGGCGTCGGACACAGTTGCCCGTGACGGAACTGACGCTAGACCCGGCTGACGGCCCAGTCATTGACCAGTTAACCCGGCGTTTTGATCCGAGTCAGTATCGTCTGGATCTGGGGCAGGCCCCGTTATTGCATTTTGTTATCGCTCAGGAAACTGATGGCCGTTGGTTCTTACTGGAATTGCAACATCACCTGATTGGCGACCATGAAACGATGGAAGTGATGCACCGTGAAGTGCGGGCCTATTTTGCCGGGCAGGAAGAGCACCTACCTACGCCGGCCCCTTTCCGCAATCTGGTGGCTCAGTCTCGGTTGGGGGTGAGTCAGGCAGCGCATACCCGTTTCTTTACCGACATGTTGGCGGCGGTGGATGAGCCGACGTTGCCATTCGGGCTGGCGGAGGTGCATCGTGACGGATCTCGCATGACAGAATCCCACCGGATGCTGACCGCTACGTTAAATGATCGCTTGCGCAGTCAGGCCCGGCGTTTGGGTGTCAGTCTGGCGGCGTTGTGTCATTTGGCTTGGGCGCAAGTGTTGTCGCATACCAGCGGGCAGGAGAAAGTGGTGTTTGGCACCGTCCTGTTTGGGCGTATGGCGGCGGGGGAAGGGGCAGACAATGGCATGGGATTGTTTATGAATACCTTGCCGTTGCGACTGGATATTGACGAGACCCCGGTAGAGGATAGCGTACGGGCGGTGCATCTACGATTGGCTGAATTGCTGGAGCATGAGCATGCTTCACTGGCGCTGGCCCAGCGGTGCAGTGGGGTACAGGGTGAAACCCCACTCTTTAGCGCCCTGTTCAACTATCGCCATAATGAGCAACCGGCGGCGTTGGATGAGACGATGGCTGGGATTGAATTCCTGGGCGAACAGGAACGGACTAACTATCCATTTGGCCTGTCGGTGGAGGATGGGAGTTCCACGTTGGGGCTGACCGCTCAGGTGGTACAGCCGTTTGAACCAGAGAGACTATGCGGTTATATGCAACAGGCGCTGGAAAGTTTGGTGGAAGCGCTTGAACAGGCCCCGGAGACGCCGGTACGTGTGCTGAACGTTCTGCCTGAAACGGAGCGGGCACTGTTGCTGGAAACCTTGAATGCCACTGAAATCCCTTATCCTGATCCATTATGTATTCACCAACTGTTTGAACAACAGGTAGAGAAAACCCCGGAAGCGACCGCGTTAGTCTATGAAGGGCAAACGCTCAGTTATGCCGAATTAAATGCTCGCGCCAACCGCTTTGCCCACCAACTAATTGCATTGGGCGTCATACCGGAACAGCGGGTGGCGATTTGCATGGCACGTTCACCGGCGGTAGTGGTGGCCTTGTTGGCGGTGCTGAAAGCGGGTGGGGCTTATGTGCCGCTGGACCCGACTTATCCGGGAGAACGTCTGACGTATATCCTGAATGATACGGCCCCGTCAGTGGTATTGGTTGATGAAGCTGGCCGGGCGGCGCTTGGCGAACTGGCATTGGCCGGGCTGACGGTACTTGACTCGCATATTTTGCCAGATCAGCCGGATAGTAACCCACAGGTAGCCGAGCTGACGCCACAACATCTGGCTTATGTCATCTATACCTCCGGTTCAACCGGGCAGCCGAAAGGGGTGATGATAGAACATCAGGCGCTGTATCAACGTCATCTGGGTTTTAATGAGACCTATGCCGTCACTGCGCAAGACCGGTTATTACAATTTGCCTCTTTTGCGTTCGACGTTTCGGTGGAGGAATGCTGCTTATCATTGTGTAATGGTGCCACGTTAGTGATGCGTGATGAGCGTTGGCTGACTTCTATGCAGGAATTTATTGCCTTAGCCGGGCAAAACCGTATCACAGTGATGTCTCTGCCGGCGTTATTTTGGTCCGAACTGGTTGCCAGAGACAATAGATTACCGTTACCAGATTGCCTCAGACTCATCATCATTGGGGGGGAGGCAGTGAAAAAGAGCGCCGTTCAGGATTGGTTTACGCGGGAAGTCCACCGCCCTCGACTATTGAACGCCTATGGCCCGACGGAAAATACCGTGACGGCGACCTGTAAGGAGATATTATCCCTGACAGATGATCATTCTATCGGGCGGCCGGTTAAAAATACCTGTATTTACCTGCTGGACAAATACGGTCAGCCCGTTCCATTTGGTTGCGTTGGCGAAATGTATATTGGCGGCGTGGGTGTGGCGCGGAGCTATCTTAACCAGCCGGAATTGAGCGCGGAACGTTTTATAGCCGATCCCTTTAGTCCGATATCCGGTGCGCGCATGTATCGCACTGGCGATTTGGCCCGCTACTTGCCGGGTGGTGAGCTGGAATTCCTGGGTCGTAACGACGAACAGGTAAAAATTCGAGGCTTCCGAATTGAACTGGGGGAGATTGAAACTCGGTTGATGGAACACCCAGCGGTACAAGAGGCGGCGGTGCTGGCACTGGATGACGGGCAGCACAAACGGCTGGTCGCCTATGTGGCAGCGCAAGCGCATGAGAGATTGGCAGCTGATTTACGTGAATACTTGAGTACGATTTTACCTGATTATATGGTACCGGTTGCCTTTGTACGTCTGGATACCTTCCCGCAGACCCCGAATGGTAAGCTAGATCGCCGGGCATTACCGGTGCCGCGGGAAGAGGATTTTGCCCGTCAGGTCTATGAGGCGCCGCAAGGGGAAGCTGAGATAGCTTTGGCGGCCATCTGGAGTGAATTATTGGGCATCGAGCAGATTAGCCGACATGACAGCTTCTTTGTGTTGGGCGGTCATTCATTGCTCGCGGTACGCATGATTGAACGCTTGCGTCACTTGGGGTTGACACTGACGGCGCGAGATCTGTTCCAATTTCCGGTGTTGTCAGACTTGGCCCAAACATTGGGACAGCATCAGGCTGTAGTGGTGCCGCCTAACGTCATCACTTCGGCCACTACGGCGCTGACGCCGGAAATGTTGCCGCTGATTGATCTGACTCAGACTGATATTGATCGCATCGTCAGACAAGTGCCGGGTGGCGTGGCTAATATTCAGGATATCTATGCCTTGTCTCCATTGCAGGACGGTATCCTGTTCCATCACTTGTTGGAACAGAAAGGCGACCCGTATCTGTTGCTCTATCCGGTGATCTTTGAAAATCGCTCCCTATTGGACCGTTATCTGGCGGCGGTACAACAGGCGATTGATCGCCATGACATCCTGCGTACGGCTTTTATCTGGGAAGGATTATCCGTTCCGGCGCAGGTGGTCTGGCGTCAGGCTCGGTTGCCTGTGACGGAACTGACGCTAGACCCGGCTGACGGTCCAGTCATTGACCAGTTAACTCGGCGTTTTGATCCGGGGCATTATCGCCTTAATTTGAGTCAGCCACCGTTATTGCATTTTGTTATCACCCAAGAAACCGATGGCCGCTGGTTCTTACTGGAATTGCAACATCACTTGATTGGCGACCATGAAACGCTGGAAGTGATGCACCGTGAAGTGCGGACCTATTTTACCGGGCAGGGAGATAGCTTGCCGGCACCGGTGCCTTTCCGCAATCTGGTGGCTCAAACCCGGTTGAAGGGGGATCAGGCAGCACATACCCGTTTCTTTACCGACATGTTGGCGGCGGTGGATGAGCCAACATTCCCATTCGGACTGACGGAGGTGCATCGTGATGGCTCTCAAATGAGGGAATCTCACCGGATGTTGGCACCTGAACTGAATGATCGTCTGCGCAGTCAGGCCCGGCATTTGGGTGTCAGTTTGGCGGCGTTGTGTCATCTGGCTTGGGCACAGGTGCTGTCGCATACCAGTGGTCAGGAGAAAGTGGTGTTTGGCACCGTCCTGTTTGGGCGCATGGAAGCGGGAGAGGGGGCAGACAATGGCATGGGGCTGTTTATGAATACCCTGCCGTTGCGACTGGATATCGATGAGACCCCGGTAGAGGAGAGCGTGCGTGCGGTGCATCTGCGACTGGCCGGGTTGCTGGAACATGAGCATGCCTCACTGGCGCTGGCCCAGCGGTGCAGTGGTATTGCCAGCGGTACGCCACTCTTTAGCGCTCTGTTCAACTATCGACACAATGCCTTATCGGCCATGTCGGATGACATCATCACAGGTGTTGAATTTCTGGATGGACAGGAACGAACTAACTATCCATTTGGGCTGTCGATAGAGGATGGGGGTTCCACATTGGGGCTGACCGCTCTGGTGGTGCAGCCGTTTGAGCCAGAGAGGCTATGCGGTTATATGCAGCAGGCGCTGGAAAGTCTGGTGGAAGCGCTTGAACAGGCCCCGGAGACGCCGGTACGTATGCTGAACGTCCTGCCTGAAACGGAACGGACACTGCTACTGGAAACCTTGAATGCTACTGAGACCCCTTATCCTGATCCATTATGTATTCACCAACTGTTTGAGCAGCAGGTAAAGAAAACCCCGGAAGCGACCGCATTAGTCTATGAAGAGCAGACTCTCAGTTATGCTGAATTAAATGCTCGCGCCAACCGCCTTGCCCATCAACTGATTGCATTGGGCGTCATACCGGATCAGCGAGTGGCGATTTGCATGGCACGTTCACCGGCGATAGTGGTGGCTTTGTTGGCGGTGCTAAAAGCCGGTGGGGCTTATGTGCCGCTGGACCCGACTTATCCGGGAGAACGTCTGGCGTATATTCTGGATGATACGGCTCCGTCAGTGGTACTGGTTGATGAAGCTGGCCGGGCGACGCTTGGCGAAGAAGTGCTGACCGGATTGACCGTACTTACGCTGAATACCTTGCCAAACCAACCGGACAGTAATCCATTGGTGACTACATTGACACCACAGCATCTGGCCTATGTGATTTACACTTCCGGTTCAACCGGGCAGCCGAAAGGGGTGATGATAGAACATCAGGCGGTGTATCAACGTCATCTGGGTTTTAATGAGACCTATGCCGTCACTGCGCAAGACCGATTATTACAATTTGCCTCTTTTGCGTTTGATGTTTCAGTAGAGGAATGCTGTTTGTCATTGTGTAATGGTGCCACGTTAGTGATGCGTGATGAGCGTTGGCTGACTTCTATGCAGGAATTTATTACCTTAGCCTGGCAGAACCGTATCACAGTGATGTCTCTGCCGGCGTTATTTTGGTCTGAACTGATTGCCAGAGACAATACACTCCCGCTACCGGATTGCCTCAGGTTCATCATTATTGGTGGTGAAGCCGTTAAAAAGAGCGCTATTCAGGATTGGTTTGCGCGGGAAACCCACCGACCTCGACTGTTGAATGCTTATGGCCCGACGGAAAATACCGTGACGGCGACCTGTAAGGAGATATTATCCCCGGCTGATGATAGTTCTATCGGCCAGCCGCTTAAAAATACCTGCGTCTACCTACTGGACAGAGACGGTCAACCTGTCCCATTAGGCTGCGTTGGGGAAATGTATATTGGTGGCGTCGGGGTTGCACGGGGCTATCTTAACCAGCCGGGATTGAGCGCGGAACGTTTTATAGCCGATCCCTTTAGTCCGGTAGCCGGTGCGCGGATGTATCGCACCGGGGATTTGGCCCGTTACTTGCCAGACGGCAATCTGGAATTCTTGGGTCGTAACGACGAGCAGGTTAAAATTCGGGGCTTCCGGATTGAACTGGGGGAGATTGAAATCCGATTGTTGGAACACCCGGCGGTGCAAGAGGCGGCGGTGTTGGTGTGGGAGGATGGCCGGGACAAGCATTTGATCGCCTATGTGGTAGCGGAAGCGAACGAAGGTCTGACTGCCAGCTTGCGTGCGCATCTGAGTGCCATTTTGCCGGATTATATGGTGCCGTCAGCTTTTGTGCGTCTGGATACCTTCCCGCAAACCCCGAACGGCAAGCTAGATCGCCGAGCATTAGCCGCGCCGAGGGAGGAAGATTTTTCTCGTCAGGTCTATGAAGCGCCGGAAGGCGAGACAGAGACCATATTGGCGGCGATTTGGTGTGAGTTATTGGGTGTTGAGCAGGTCAGTCGACATGACAACTTCTTCGTATTAGGCGGCCATTCACTGCTCGCTATGCGAATGACGAATATTGCCGCCGGTCAAGGGATGGTTTGCACATTGAATACTTTGTTCCAATTCCCGGTGCTGGCTGAACTGGCCGCGAAAATCACCTCGGATTTACTGTCTCAACCGCAAAACAGCGCCATATCGGTACGACCTGATGGAACAGGGTTGCCGCTGTTCTTTGTTCCCAGTGGCATGGGTGACTATTCCTATGCTTTCGGGCTGGCTCAGCATATTTCGTCGGGCTACCCGATTTACGCGCTGCCTTGGCCGTCCATCAGCGAAGAACCAATGTTAACGATGGAAGAGCAGGTTGCCAGAATGATCACTTTGATAAAAGCGGTTCAACCGGCAGGTCCATATCGGATAGGGGGTTACTCTTCTGGTGGCATATTGGCTTACGCCATTGCTCAACAGCTTTTGAGTGCTGGTGAACGGGTTAATTTCCTGGGGCTGATTGACACGCTTGCTCCTCATTGTTTCGGTGGGCAGAGTTTTGGTCAGCAGATAGCGCAACCCAAACATCAATTTTTTGCTGAGTTGGTCAGGCAATTAGGGGAAGAACATTCTGAAGAGATTGCGGTATTGTACCAGCGAATCGATGAATTGAATTTGGTGCGGTTTATTGCAGCGGCGCAGGAGCTGGCGTTATATCCCGTCAATCTGAGTGCTGAATTAATGGCAAAGCGTTGGGAACAGATAGAGCATTATGATCAAATAGTCAGAGATTATGAGCCATCAGCATTAGCGGTAACGTTGCATCAGTTTTATGCGGTGGAACCTTACCCGTCTATTTCTTTTGTGACGGATGAAAAGTCAGCGCCTTTAAATATCGATCCATCGCTAGGTTGGGCGCAGATAATAGCTGATACTTCACTTAAACTCATTGCTATTCCGGGTGATCACTTTAGTTTATTGGAAGATGATGAGAATAAAATTGCTTTAGCTCAGGCCTTAAATGTGGCGCTGGCAATCAGTGATGAAGGCGAGGCGGTGTAATATTGATATATTAATGATTTAACCTTGATATGATAATCCGGTATATATTGTTTATGCCGGATTATTTTATTTTAAAACAAAATAAAGAAAATGATAATTCCCATATAAGTTATTGAGTCAATATTTTTCTATTGCTATTATTTTTTCTGATTTTATTTAAATCTGACATAGTTTCGCATAATAATTGCAATGTAATGTACGGCACTCAATATAAATATACCCTATGGATTTCAAGATGCATCGCGACGGCAAGGGAGTGAATCCTTGGGAGCATAGATAACTATGTGACCTGGGTGAGCGAGTGCAGCCAACAAAGAGGCAACTTGAAAGATGACGGGTATAACTTATATGGACACCGACTCAATTCAAGTGGGTAAATAAAATTTTCTGACAACGTAGTCGCAAACATATATCCGGCTTCAATGAGCCCTGATGAAAATCCTCACTCTCTGCCCTCATTATTTCAACAATTTCGATCGATATTTTGATAAAGTGGTTATTATTTTGTGAATACAAGTTAAAAACTCATTTAAATGAATGGCTTTCATTGAGTAGTTGTTGTAAATATAATGTTTTTCTGGTTTTCCTTTTCTGGCATTTGATTCTTTAGGCTCTTCTATTAATGCATTCGGTAAAGATCTGCCTGAGAAAATATGGGAAGATGTTCTTTGTAACTTGATTGCGGGTTTTCCAGAGATATTATAGCCTTGATAATGAGTGGCGATGATTAACTGATAAGACAGAGAAACGGATTGTGGCAAAGAAAGAAAAACGACCTCACCATGACGCGTTATTCAAACATTTTTTAACGCAGCCTGAAACGGCCAGGGAATTTCTATCCCTTTATCTGCCCGAAGAAATCCAGTTGTTGTGTGATTTAGCCACATTGAAACTGGAGCCCGGCAGTTTTGTGGATCGGCATTTAC
>NZ_NSCM01000007.1 GCF_003287735.1 Photorhabdus bodei
GGCTGATTGGTTTTTATGCCGAAAATAAAGGAATACACCTTAATTATCAGGCAAATAGTATCAAATCAAGAAGAGTCATCTCTCACCTAACATTAGCGGAGAATGTATTACGCCATTCTCCGCTAATATTATTTGAAATAGTGCTTAATAAAACACTCAAGCACCTCGCCAAAATCTACCAAAATATGGTTTTGATTTATTAGCGCTGATTTGTGGGGATTCCTCAGCGCAATGGCTGGATACCGTTATTGCTCAACTTCCCGGCTGGAAAAAGTTAAGCCGTAATGACGTCCGCCAACTGTTTTTACAACGACCGGGGGAATTATTAGCAAATGAGCAAGAAATCAAAATCACCATCCAGCAACAACCATTTGATGCGCTGTTAGCTGATTGGCCGTGGCCATTAAATATCGCCAGACTTCCCTGGCTGGATCGCTCTTTATTAATCGACTGGAAAAATATTTAACAGGTTTATATGAATTCTCTACTTAAAAACAACCATTACATGGCAACAGAATTACGCTGGATTTATCCCCATCTGGAACGTATTGATCTGCGGTTACAATATTACTATTACCAAAACAGAGAAAAATACGATTATTTACCGGAGAGTTTTCTCCTTACCGAAGATGAATTAAAGCAACGTCTGGCAAAACCACAAGTCATTCCCCATTGGGTCACCAAACAGGATGATATTATTAATTCCCCTGAAATCGAAGAAAACCCCAATACATTATCACAATTAGTTGAACGTTTTGATCTCACTGAATTTGAACGGGATGTTTTATTATTAGGTTTATTACCGCATTTTGATAGCCGTTATCATGCGTTATTTGCTGTTCTGCACGGTAATAGTAAAAAACAGTGGCCTAGCTTTGACTTAGCCATTGAATTATTTAGCCAACGCCAACGTGATCGGCAATTACGACAAAATAGCTTTCTACCGCAAACACCGTTAATCAGTTATCAACTATTACGGCTTAATAACCACGAAGAGTCTATTTGGTTACAAACTCAATTTCTAACTCACAGTGCTGTCTGGCATTTCTTATCAGGCCAACGGGTTATTTTACCACCCCTGACAACTTGTGCTTATTGGCATTCTCCTGCCTCACACTGTTGGTATCCACAATCCCTTTACCCTTCACTTGAAAAGATATTATTAAATAAAACCGATGAACTACGCCCGCTAGTCATACTCAGAGGAAAACAAGATAGCGCCAGAGAATTAGCGGTAAGCAATATTATGGCATTTCATGATATCAGTACATTAACTCTAGACTTAGCTCAACTGCCGGAGGAAAATAACCCTAACTTGCTGATAGATGCAGTACGGGAAGCACGATTACATGATGGCTGTTTATTAATTCGCAATTTTTTTTTGCTCAAAGATGAAAAGAAAATATTGCATAGTGAATTCTCCACTTTATTGAATCAACCCAAATTACGCGTGGTTTGTCTGGCTGAACCACAAGACTCATTAGTCTGGATTAAACATCTACCAATGGTGCAAATTGATATGCCAGCCCTCACACTGGCAGATAAAGAAATAATGCTGAAAGAAAGCTTACCGGATAAGGTAGTCCAGAAAATAAATGTGACGCAATTATGTCAGCGTTTTTCATTTACTGCGGAAACATTACCGCAAATCCTTAAAGAAGCGAATCAATACCAAATACTCCGACAATCGGAAGGTCAATTAGAAGAAATCGATTTGCGTAAGGCATTAAGTTTCCGTGCTCAACAGAATTTCGGTAAATTAGCCCAGCGGATAACCCCCAAACGCAGCTTCAATGATTTAGTCATTTCAGATGTATTAGCGCAGCAATTAAAAGAGATTATTGCCGCCATTCATTACCGTGAGCAAATTCTGGCTACTGGCTTTCAGGAAAAAATAGGTTACGGTACCGGTATTAGTGCGCTATTTTACGGAGAATCCGGGACCGGCAAAACTATGGCCGCAGAAGTGATTGCTGGTCATCTTGGCGTTGATCTGATTAAAGTCGATCTTTCTACCGTAGTGAATAAATATATCGGTGAAACGGAGAAAAATATCTCCCGTATTTTCGATCTGGCCGAAGCTGATTCCGGCGTGCTATTTTTCGATGAAGCCGACGCATTATTTGGCAAACGCAGTGAAACCAAAGACGCTCAAGATAGACATGCCAATATTGAAGTTTCTTATTTATTACAACGATTGGAAAATTATCCGGGATTAGTGATTTTAGCCACCAATAATCGCAGCCATTTAGATAGCGCATTTAACCGCCGTTTTACCTTTATTACCCGTTTTGCTTACCCTGATGAAACATTGCGTAAAAAAATGTGGCAAGCCATCTGGCCGGAACAACTGACATTATCCAATGAAGTTGATTTTGAATATCTGGCTGAACGAGCTGATTTGACCGGGGCTAATATCAGAAATATTGCTTTATTAGCATCAATGTTAGCGAAAAATAATCACTGTGAACAAATCGAAAATCAACATTTAGATCGGGCGGTTACACTCGAATTAAATAAAACTGGCCGATTGGCTTTTTAAACATTCAATAGAATAGGAATAAACATGACAACCTTAATTGCTTCTGACAATGCTATTATTGAAGTGAACACAGCATTAAATAATATTTTATCCCAGTATTTAAATACCAATGCCAATAAGATTGATATCCGCTTTGATCTACCCGAAATTAATTCCATTCAGTCTGAACCAACGGTCAGTGTATTTCTTTATGATATCAATGAAGATCTTCAATTACGTTCTGCCGAACCAAGACGCTATAACCCGATGACCAGCACACTATTACCGGGATGGGTCAATATCAATTGTAACTATTTAATTACTTACTGGGATGCCAATAAACCATCAAGCGACAGTTCAAGCCCGGATAGTCAGCCCAATAATCAGGCGGCGAAAGTGATGACTCGTATTCTGAATGCATTAATTAACAACCGTCAATTAACCGGCATTCCCGGTGCCTATACTCGAATTATTCCCCAACAGGAGAATTTAAATAGCTTGGGTAATTTCTGGCAAGCGCTTGGCAATCGCCCACGTCTCTCTTTACTCTATTCCATTACCGTTCCAATGAAATTACAAAATATTGAACACAGTGTCATACCAATCAGCAAAATTTCCGCTTCTGTAGATCAAAAACAAAATCTTGATAATTCAAAAATAAACCAAGCTTTAACAGATAAATTATATTCCGAATTAGGTGGTACAGAAGATGTACGTCTTGCTCTGGCTAAAATCAATCTGATTACTGAATTCCCTACAGTCAATAATGAAAGTCAGGAAAATAAAAGTATAATTCTTAATATTTCAGGCATTACTCATTCAAATTATTTACCGAAAATAGAGGATATTATTACAAAATGGCAAAATAGCCAGAGTGCTGTTGTTGAGATAAATGGTATCGGTATCATTGTTTCTAAAGAAAACTCTAATGATTTAATTGTCATTTAAAATTTATTATTTATATAAGGTAATAATAAAAACTTACATTAATATATTAAACTTGATTTTCTTTATCTTTAAAAAATAAAATGACAATAGTATATATTAATTTATATATTATTCATTTCCAACCTACTTCTTACTGATAATTAATAGGTGATAATATGGTATATAAACATGATAAAACCAATGATAGGAAAAGAAAACGCTCAACACAATCAGAGGATTCTGACGAGAAATTGTTTGTACAAGCATTAGATCTTCCTCAAAGTAGTCGGCATAATCAGCCACGCGATACTTTGAATATAGAAAATATGCATGAAACACCAACGGATTTCCTCAATAGAACCGGTAGAAATACACTATTTCGTGCGATCCGAATAATAGCTACTGATAAAAGGGAACCTACCACAGAAAATCAAATAGTTGTGCCTCCTGATGGCGATCTATTTGTGAAACTTAAAGATAAACATCTAGACAGGGCGGCTGAATATAGAAAACTGACAGAATGGCCAAAAGATGCACCAATCAAGGCAACCGCTCCTACGGCTAACACCCCAATTGCACAACATGTTTCCGGCGATAACATATTAAGCCCCTACATCTCTACAGGTAATAAAGAAGGCGCCGTGCAGAATACCGTAAAAAATTGGAATGGCGCTGGACCTGCTTCAGAAAGAAGAAACAGGCCAGAAAAAAACTGGTCTCCAATAGTGGAAATCGACGTCCGAAAATTACCTGATACGACTAAAATCTTCGATTTAACTAAACCAAATAATACATTCTTTAATGCTATGGAGAGCAACATTGCTGAAAACGCCTTTGGAGATAAGGAAGTACTGATTTCACCAGAAATACCGGGCAGCGCCATCATACGTGTGATTAATAACCCAGAGGAAATAAAACAAATTGCAGGTCTTAATCCGAGTGTTCCGGGAAAAAAAACTATTCCAGAAGAAAAAATCATCTTTGAGGAGAAAAAAACTGTTTCCTTATACAATAGTGCCGACATATCTTTGGAATCACCTGTTTTTAAAAAACGTAAGAAACCGATAAATGTAAGAACACGTACGGATAGCTAAAGTATGTCATATACTTCTTTTCAGTAGATTTCTTATAAAGAATTAACAGGTAATAATATGCCAAACAACAAATACAGTGAAAAAGTTAACCACTCAGGAAATAGAGCGAAAAAATGCTCGATATATTCTAATGAATATATACCCGTCATCTTTCAAGTTGCCTCTTTGTTGGCTGCACTCACTCACCCCGGTCACATAGTTATCTATGCTCCCGGGGATTCGCTCCCTTGCCGTCGCGATCCATCTTGAAATCCATAGGGTATAATACTATGAATAGCTGCACATTGGGATTAGGATTAGATTTACAATTACAGAAAAAACTAAGAACAGGGAATGAACGAAATATAAAAGGCGCACAACCTTTTATGCCGTCCCCCTCGAAACAAAAACAATATAGCGCCAGTTCCATAGCAATATCTGATATATTAAGTGAAAGTGCATTGACTTCACAACCGATTATTACCGATTTAATTAATCCGCAAAAAATAGAAATGTCAGAAGGCGTAAAAAATATTTTGAATAACAAAGAAGGAGGCGGAGATTTGGTATTCAAGGCACTACAAATTAAACCATCGGATGAAACTCTGCCATTCAACGCATTAAAAATTATCGATACCTATCAAGAAGAAATGCCGGATAAAGACATGTCTATTTCAGCTTATTGGGCCCCACAAGGAGGATATGTTGATATCCCGGTACAACCCAATCTCAGTCGCCATCCACAATATGTATTTACCCCAGGCTTTAGTGGATGTTCATTTGTTGTCGATAAAATGAATAAAGATACTCTCCGGGTTCGGCACGTACAAGGTGGTCAAGAAGACGTTGAATATAATAATCAAAATATTGATCATGGGATGGGTATGATTACGGCAATGGAATTCCGCGATTATGGATATCACGAAGCTGATGGTAAAGTTATGGAAAATACCTATGGTTTTGCATTTTTAAAATTTAACCCTGAGAAAAAGCAATGGCAACTTCACTATCAGAAAATAGCCGCAGCCCCTAATATCATAAATATAAAAACTAAATCTAGTTGGTTGCCATTCAATAAACCCTCAATTGAAGCCGACACCTTTACCTCCAAAGATATGAAAGTCTCTGGGTATAATAGGAAGGATGTCAATGATAATCACTCTATACCCGTCATCTTTCAAGTTGCCTCTTTGTTGGCTGCACTCACTCACCCCGGTCACATAGTTATCTATACTCCCGGGGATTCGCTCCCTTGCCGCCGCGATGCATCTTGAAATCCATAGGGTATATATATTAATTATTTTTAATATATTTCTCATTATAAAATTAACAGGTGTAAATATACCAAACAAAAAATAGGAAGGGTTAATTATCTTAGAACAAAATTCATCTATTTTATTATTTTTCTGATTGGTCAGGTAATTATTGCATCAAAATGTTGATAGTAAAAACAAGACAAATCTGAAAATAGCTCTCAATTAAATACCTACTCTTTAAATTTATGATTAAATACATATGCCTTATGGATTTCAAACTCATAGCATCAGATCATCTGAATAATTATTTTCAGATAAATCTTAAACGTAGCAAATTTAATTAATTAGAGGACTTATTAATGTTCAAACACTCCACCGCAGACAGCAAACTTAATAAAGGGCATATTTCCCCGCTAAAGAACAAGGGATTATTAGTGGGTAGCGATAATGCCCCAATCGACATACCGGTGATAGCGCATCGCTATGACAGCCATCAGCAGTTTACTCAGGCGAGACCTTTGGAAAATAGTGACTCAGATCAGGAGAATCCTTTTCATGATGTTATTATGGGATTTCGTGGTGACCAAGTAACCTCTTCAGAATCGGGTTCTGGAACGATAGGAAGACATTGGGGAAAAAATAGATTAGGCCACAATATTACCGGCATTAATGTAGTTAATGGCGCATCGGGAACCGTAGGAATAAAAATTGCCTTGCGAGATATTCGGCCTGGGTATCCGGTCATTGTCACGTCCGGGGCATTAAGCGGTTGTACCATGGTGTATGCCGTGAAGGACAATTATTTCTTTGCCTATCATACGGGCCAGAAACCGGGTGATGGTGAATGGAAAACCGGGCAGGATGGTGTTGTCACTACCGGGCAGAGTCATAAAGCCCTTTTATCGGATGGCAAACCGATTGCGGTTAACCAACAAAATAACGATTTAGTGAATATTTTCGCAGAATATGATCAGAGCGTTATTACCTATATGGGAAAACAGGCGGTTGTGATTGATAATACCGCAGAAAATGTCAGTGTTTTTAACTACGATGAAATCAAGCCGGGAAGACCGGTTATTAGAGCCGGCTATAGCTATGCACTGCTGGCTAATGATAACGGTAAGGTGAACGTCAAAGTATTATCGGAGGACGCCATCGTTTCACCTGGTAAAGACGGTAATAGTATTGAGGTTATCAATTCACTCAAAAAACGGTTGTTATAGTCTGCCAGATGTGACACTCACCTGGAATATGCGGAGTCTGATCAATAGCCGTCGCAGTTGTACTAAAAACGTTTGTATTTGACACTCATCATGTACACTTTGAAAGTGTACTGATTGTTATATACCCACATCTAGTATGTGTACTATTTTAATGCGTACAAAATGGAGAACTTCAATCATGCCTCAAATCCCAGTAGAAACCAATAACCGTATGTCGTTGCGTATTACCTCTGAAGAAAAATCACTGTTGATGCGTGCAGCAGCCATACAACACACCAATCTGACCGAATTTGTGATCCACAACGTCGTCTCGGCATCGCGTAAGATTATCGATGAGAACGAACGACTTGAACTGACAGAGAAAGACAGTTTATATGTCCTGGACCTTTTGGATAATCCACCGGCTCCCAACAATAAGCTCATGGCTGTTGCCTTTGCTTTGCCGGAACTGCCATGACGTTACTATCTTGGCACGAAGAACCCATCAGCAAGCATCATGATCGTGCAGCCTTCGATTGTGGCGATGATTTGTTGAATCAGTTTTTATATCGCCATACAAGGCAGAATCATGAGCCTGAGAAGTGGGAAGCCTCGCCGTTTTTTACGGCGGGGAGCAATCACTTGCAGCTCAGGCAGGTGGGATTGCGTTGCTGATTGATGCTAAAAATGAGCGTGTCGCTAACTGGTATGCGGGATATAGTGCTGTTCCATTATTGGATGCTCCTTTATCACTGTTGCTGCCGTTTAAAACAATCCACGCAGCGCTGATGATAGCAGGGAAACTCTGAATGAATAAATCAAATATCCCCGAAGTTACAATTGCCTCCAGGCATCTTTGTTACATGGCGTCAATTGTACCAAAATGAAATAATGATATACCCCATGGATTTCAAAACGCATCGCGACGGCAAGGGAGTGAATCCCCGGGAGCATAGCAAACTATGTGACCGGGGTGAGTGAGTGCAGCCAACAAAGAGGCAACTTGAAAGATAACGGGTATAACTTGAAAAACAAAACACAACCATCTGGCAATAAGCGATAGCATGGATTTGAAGTATTAATCCAGATTAAAGTTACGGGCGTTTTTATTTCCCTATTTATAGAAATCAATCAAGATATGCTGATGCATAAAATTATCAAAACCTGCTATATCAATTAACAATCATTATTATTATTAATTGATAATCGCACTTGTAAATTCCGTATCTATAATTATTTCGTTTCACGAGAGGTGATTTAAATAATCGTCAAATAACTACCTAGCACATTGAGGCTATTTTATTTGGCCTTTTTGTAATGAAGAGGAATAGGCTCTAAATTATTTCATATAAAAAATAACCTCTATAAATCAGGTTGTTGCGGTAGCTATACCCAATCGTTAGGTACTAAGGAAAACAAAGTAATAGACGTTTTCCTTATATTTCAAATGTAAACAATCAAGGAAAAAATCATGGCTATAACTCCAGAACAAATTGCTGTTGACTATCCCATTCCTGCTTATCGGTTTGTTGTCTCTATTGGTGATGAGAAAATTCCTTTTAACAACGTTTCCGGGCTAGATATTTCTCATGACGTCATCGAGTATAAAGATGGTACCGGTAATTACTATAAAATGCCGGGCCAACGTCAATCGATCAATATTACCCTGCGTAAAGGGGTCTTCTCCGGCGACACTAAGCTTTTTGACTGGATTAATTCTATTCAACTTAATCAGGTTGAGAAAAAAGATATCGCCATTAGCCTGACCAACGAAGCCGGCACCGAAATTCTAATGACCTGGAATGTGATAAATGCCTTCCCAACGTCATTCACCTCCCCTTCTTTTGATGCCACCAGCAACGATATCGCTATTCAAGAAATCGCACTGGTCGCGGATCGAGTCACCATTCAAGCACCTTAATAGATCGACAATAACGATCTATCCCGGTGTTTATATTAAAGAAAACAATCGCCTGACATCGCCAATTATCCATACGCTAACACATGATGATCAACATTGGCATGGCCCATTAGTTCGACCAAATTCATCATCCTACTGTTTGCGCAAAATATCGCACAAGAACTTGGAGGCAATATGCCAATAACCCCAACTTATCCCGGCGTTTATATTGAAGAGGACGCTTCACTCGCACTCTCGGTTCGCTCGGGTGCAACGGCAGTGCCTGTTTTTGCCGTCGCAAATAATAATTCATTAATATCAAGTAAGCCCTATATTCGCGTCAGTAACTGGCTGGAGTATCTGACACTAAAAGGTGGACAATTTAATCCTTCCGATAAACTGGATATCGCACTGCGCGCCTATTTTATTAACGGCGGTGGATATGCTTATCTCGTCAAAACGCAAGATTTAGAAAAACAAGTGCCGGTACTTGATGATGTCACGCTACTGGTTGCCGCCGGAGAAGAGATCACCACCGCCGTCGGAACACTTTGTCAATTAGGCAAAGGATTATTCGCCATTTTTGATGGCCCAACAACTCAAATAACCTCAAGTCTACAACCAGACGATGTTCTTAAATCTTATTCAGCAACCCAATATGGCGCGGTTTACTACCCCTGGCTGACCGCTGAATGGGGAGAAAAGAGAGCCTTGGTTGATATTCCACCGAGTGCCGTCATGGCCGGTATTTATGCCAATGTCGATAACAGCCGAGGCGTCTGGCAAGCTCCCGCCAATGTTCCTGTTCAAGGAGGATTACAACCTAAATATCCGATGACCGACGACCTGCAAGGAAAATATAACCAAGGTAAGGCGCTGAATATGATCCGTACCTTTCCTAAGAGCGGTACGCTGGTCTGGGGATCCAGAACCCTTGAGGACAGCGATAACTGGCGTTATATCCCGGTTCGCCGCCTGTTTAACAGCGCGGAACGGGACATTAAAAATGCCATGAGTTTCGCGATGTTTGAGCCTAACAGCCAACCAACCTGGGAAGCTGTACGCCGGGCGATTGATAACTATCTCCATTCCCTCTGGCAGCAAGGCGGGTTGATGGGCAGCAAAGCTGAACAGGCTTATTTTGTTCAAATCGGTAAAGGCATCACTATGACTGATGACGATATCAAGCAGGGCAAAATGATCGTCAAAATCGGCATGGCCGCTGTTCGTCCAGCCGAATTCATTATCTTGCAGTTCACACAGAATATCGCACAATAATCGGAGGTCTCATGCCAACAACACCGACCTATCCCGGCGTTTATATTGAAGAAGATGCGTCATTATCGCTCTCTGTCAGCCACGGGAACACCGCAATACCCGTTTTTATTGGCCGTTTCCAACCTAAAAAAACCAGCACAACCCCAAAAGCGGTACGTGTTAGTAGCTGGCTGGATTTTACGAATCTATTTAATGTCGGTTGTATTACGTCAATCGCCATCACATCGACCAAACCAACGCCACCGCCTCCCACTCCGCCTTCCGGGAAAGTTGCGGACAATACAACAGTTGTCGCGACAACCGATATCGCTCTTAACGCGGGTGATACAGGCTCCGGTTACACTTACGCTGTGACTGTCGGTACCTACACAACAAGTAGTGATGCGGTAAAACTTTATTTTCAAAATGGCGGTGGACCTTGTTATATCCTGCCGGTTGCTAATCCCCAAGATACTGCCACTTCGGCATTAATCCCTGAGTTAATTGAACAAGCTCTGGAGATTACTTTAATCGTCTGCCCTGAACAGGATTCTTCTTACCAGAGCGCAATATACAACAGCTTAACACCCGCATTATTGAATGCCGGCTATTTCCTTATCGCTGACAGCCAAACTAAAACCAGCATACCTGGCGTTAATATGCAATCGCAAACCGCAACTTACTATCCGGCGGTGAAAGTCTCACAACTTATTCCTGTGGAAGATAGCCTGATTGCAGTTTCAAGTTATGAAGATGCAGAAACAAAACCCGATGCAATCACAAATCTGGCGCAACTCAAACAGAAAAACCTCACTGTCTACCAGCAAGCAGCTAAAGCAATACAGGACAAAATAGCCGCCAACGGCAATACTATTCCTGCCAGCGCAGTGATGGCGGGAGTCTACTGCGCCACTGACGCCAGCCGTGGTGTCTGGAAAGCCCCGGCGAATGTCGTGTTAAGCGGAATTAGTGATGTCACTGAACGACTCAATGACGATGAACAAGGCACTATGAATCAACAGGGCATCAATGCCATCCGCTACTTCAACCATCGGGGATTTGTAGTATGGGGCGCACGTACTCTGCAAAATGATGACAACTGGCGTTACATTCCGGTACGGCGTCTCTTTAACAGCGCAGAGCGGGATATCAAACAAGCCATGCAATCCGCCGTCTTTGAACCCAATAGTCAACCCACCTGGGAACGAGTGAAGTCAGCCATTGACAACTATCTCTATTCCTTATGGCAACAAGGGGCATTAGCGGGAAATAAACCGCAGGAAGCCTATTTTGTTCAGATTGGTAAAGGTATCACCATGTCTGACGACGACATTAAACAAGGGAAAATGATTGTCAAAGTGGGCATGGCCGCGGTACGTCCGACTGAATTTATTATCCTTCAGTTTTCACAACATGTAGCACAGTAATCGTACTGAGACGCGGTTAAACACCGCGTCTATTCAGTCGCTAAGGAGACGATAATGGAGATAACACAGCCGAGCGTCACCGTCACAGAAAATCTGATATCCCCAAAGCAAGATGACACGTTGATCGGTATACCGGTTTTTATTGGTTATACCTCGTCGCTGGTCAATAAAACGGCTATCAAACTTAACAGTCTGGCCGATTTTGCCCAGTCATTTCCTGAGTCAGGATTAATGTACTATTCCGTGCGCCATTTCTTTGAAAACGGCGGCCAACAAGCTTATGTGCTGTCACTGGGTACGGAGAAACAATTAAGCGATTTTCCGTCATTGATCACCGCACTACAACAAGCGTGGCTGACACAAACGATTTCCGCAGAGAACGACATTACCCTGATTATCACCCCGGATGTTATCCGCTTTAATCAGGCAGAAACCTCCTACACTCAAAGAGATCTTTGGTTACAATTTTGGCAATCGGTGCTCAATCTTTGCAAGAGCCGACGCGGTATCATGGGATTGTTGGATGCCCCAGATAATCCAACATTCGCCGCTGAGTGTTTAAAACGGTTTTCTTCCGCTGATCGACAATGGGGCGCGGTATACTGGCCGCGGCTGAAAAGCGCCTATCAGGATAATGCGCAAAACCCTATCGTACTTTCACCCACCGCCGCCGTGGCTGCCATCATCCAGTGTAACGATAACCAGCAAGGCGTATGGACCGCTCCGGCCAACATTGCGTTAGCCAAAGTAATTAGTCCGGTACACTCTTATATTGAAGCGAATGCGCTCTTTAACCCGGATGGCGCCTCGCTGAATCTGGTGCGCAGCTTTCCCGGCAAAGGCATTAGGATCTGGGGATGCCGAACCTTGGACAATACTCCCGATTCCCTCTGGCGTTATATCCAAATCCGTCGTCTGGTTTCTTATATCGAAGCCCATATGACTCAACTCGGCCGGGCTTTCGTTTTTGAACCCAATAACGCCATCACCTGGATGAAGTTTAAAGGGCAAGCCCATAACTGGCTGCGTCAGTTA
Organism: Photorhabdus bodei; assembly: GCF_003287735.1. Classification (GTDB taxonomy): domain Bacteria; phylum Pseudomonadota; class Gammaproteobacteria; order Enterobacterales; family Enterobacteriaceae; genus Photorhabdus; species Photorhabdus kayaii. The sequence goes on from NZ_NSCM01000007.1 coordinate 12,599, forward strand.
TGGTTAAACGGCGGGCTACGAGGCACCCAAGAAGATCAAGCGTTCAAGGTGTTATTGGGTGTGGGTGAATCAATGAGTGAAGCCGATATACAGGCCGGAAAAATGATCATAAAAATCAGCCTTGCGGTCTTAATTCCAGCAGAATTTATTGAGCTAAACCTGACATTCGATACCTATATCGGTATCACCCGCTAAGTTAAACAGAGGCAAAAGTTAAACAGAGGCAAAATATGAACAACCTCTACACCCCGGCTGTGTCACACCGTTTTATCGCCAGTTTTCTTTTCAACAACATTCCCAGCCCGCTGGATATCGCCTTTCAACGGATATCGGGCCTGAGCCGTGAGTTACAAACTAGCCAACACAGCCAAGGCGGGGAAAATGCCAGAAATGTCTGGCTGGCTGAGAAGATCCAGCATGGCAGTCTAATGTTGGAGCGTGGCGTGATGACAGTGACACCCCTCACGCTGGTGTTTGATCGTGTCCTGCGTGGCGAAAAAGCGGTCTATGCCGATGTCGTGATTATGTTACTGAATGAAAATTCGTTACCCGTGGCAAGTTGGACATTAAGCAACGCGCTACCGGTGCGCTGGTCCACCGGCGACTTTGATGCCAATAGCAATACCGTTTTGGTGAATTCACTGGAATTGCGTTATCAAGATATGCGCTGGTTAGGAGTAAAAGTATGACCGTCGAAATTAAGGAGCTGATTATCCGAGCTAAAGTGACTGATTCCGAGAGTAATCCCATCACATCACAGACATTAGCCCAAGAGACGCTGGATAACGCCCGTCTGATCGAGATCGTCAAACGGGAAGTGTTAGAGGCGTTGCGTGAAACAGGAGGCTATTATGAGCTTAATTGAACGCAGCCTGTCCAAACTCACCCTGACCGCCTTTAAAGACCGGGAGGGGAAAATCTCCGTGGGCAGCTTACAGGCGATGTATAACCCTGATGGGATTCAGCTCGATTATCAAACCCGCTACCAACAGGATGAAAGTGTTAACAATGCCAGCCAAAGCAGCCGCTATGTGCTATCACAACCCGCCGGTTTGACGTTAGTCCTGCTATTTGACGCCACCATGCCGGGCAACACTATCCCGGTAGAAACCCAACTCTCAACCTTGAAAACTCTGTGTACGGTGGATGCCAGCACCAACGTGCCCCACTTCCTCAAAATCAAATGGGGCAAAATGCGTTGGGAAAACAAAGGTTATTTCGCCTGCCGGGCCAGTGATCTCACCATCAATTACACCCTGTTTGATCGGGACGCTACGCCACTACGAGCCAGCGCGACTTTATCGCTGATCGCGGACGAAAGCTTTGTTATTCAAGCCACGGAACAGCAGTTAAAATCACCGCCGATCACCGCAGTCAGCGTGACCGATATGCTCTCTCTGCCGTTAATCGCCTTAGGTGCCGGGGCTTCTCTAGCAGGCGGCATTGATTACCTCACCCTCGCCTGGCAAAACAATCTGGATAATCTTGATGATTTCACCCCGGGGCAAACGCTACAGGCACAGGGGGATGCATGAAAATACCGGCGATAGACGTTAAAATAGCGGGAAAAACCCTCAGCCAGTTTTCTGTGATGAGTCTGACCGTAAACCACCAAATCAACGGTATCCCCACAGCCAATATCACGCTTAGCGTAGCCGGTGACGCCAATGCGATTTTTGCCACCAAAGCGCAAGCTGAACTCACAAGCTGTCGGCCCAATCAAGAACTGATCGTGCAACTGCAAAAAACCGTGTTGTTTAAAGGGATCATTGTTCGGCAGGCGCTTAAGTTCAAAGGTCAGGACAGTCTGGTTACCCTAACAGCGAAACATCCACTGCAAAAACTCACTGACAATTTCCATTCACAGCTATTCAGTCAACAGAGTGATGAAGCCATTATCAGAAAACTATTCAGTCAGGCGGGTATACCGGTCACGATAAAACAGGCACCTCAGCTTAAAACTGAACATGAGCAGATGGTCCAGTTTCGCTGCCATGACTGGAAATTCTTAAAAAACCGGCTGGCCGCCACCAATATCTGGTTATTACCCGGTAACGAGACGGTCACGCTGGCGACGCCAGAATCACTTAATCAATCGACCGCGCACACGATTAAACAACGTGCCGGCGATCAAGACATTGTGCTGTTTGAAGCAGATCTGCAATGGGATAACCGGCACAGCCCCAAAACGGTGAGCGTACAATCCTGGGATATCGCACAACAGAAACTGTCTCAGGCCACTCAAGCAAAAAACAGTCGGCTTGGCAGTGGTCAACTCGCGCCAGACAGTTTGGCAACGTTGACCGATCAGACATGGCAATGGGTTTTCAGTTATCCGCAAGATAATGAACAAGCCAAATACCTTGCGCAAGGCATCCTGAATAACCTGCGAAATGATAACGTCTCGGGCAATGTTGAAGTTGCAGGGAATAGCCGCTATCAACCGGGGGATGTTCTGGCGTTAAGCGGCTTTGGTCAGGGAATGGATGGTAAAAGCGTTATCACCGGCGTCAGTCAAACCATCAATCAGCGGCAAGGTTGGCGCACCCGGTTAACTCTGGGCTTGTTGCCGGAAACAGAACCGGCTGTCCCGCAGGTTAAAGAGCTGCACGTGGGGATTGTGGAAAAATATCAACAAGACAAGCAGTCACTGGATCGAATTCCGGTCAGGATACCGGCGTTAAATTTAACCAACAGCGTACTTTTTGCCCGACTGGGTAAACCTTATGCCAGTCATGAAAGCGGGTTCTGTTTCTACCCGGAACCGGGGGATGAGGTGATTATCGGTTTCTTTGAATGCGATCCCCGCTTCCCGGTGATATTAGGCGCTATGCACAACCCGAAAAATAAAGCGCCAATAGAACCCAGTGAAAAAAATCCAATAAAAACCTTGGTCATTAAACAAGGAGATAATCAACAAGCATTAGTGTTCAATCATCAAGATAAAATTGCCGCCCTTAATAGCGGAAAACATTCATTATCACTGCAACAGGATAAAGATATCACGCTAGATTCAGCGAAAAATCTCATCACCAAAGCCCAGGAAATTAACCTACAGGCGGAAAAATCCTTGTCAGCCACTGGAAAGTCCGGCGTCGATATTAAAGGTGCGAAAATTAACTTAACACAATAATAGGACAGCGAAATGACAGACAATATATTAGCCGATATTTATGGCCGGGGTTGGGCTTTTCCGCCACAGTTTTTTATTAAAGATAATACGCATCCAGAAATACCCACCGGAGTCCAAATGGCGGCAGGTGCGGAAAATGTTCGCCAAAGCATGAAAATTCTTTTTCTCACTGAACCCGGCGAACGCATTATGCGTGAAGATTACGGTTGTGGTCTGAATGATTATCTGTTTGCCAATATTAATGATGCACTGATAGCAGAAATCCAAACTCGAATTGAAGAACGGGTACTGCGCTATGAACCGCGTGCGCAAATCACAATGATTCAGGTCAATCAAAGAACGGACTTACCCAATACCCTGCATGTTCAGGTGACTTACGCCCTGAGAGGCAGCGAAATCAACCAACAAATTGATGGCATCCTTGAGGTCAGCGAAGGCCAAGTGTGGGTGAACCTATGAGTAAACAACTGGTGGTGGATGGTGACAATCTGCTATTTGAACCGTTATTCGGCAACCGGCAAGTCACCCTTCTGGGACCGGCAACCATTAGAGGCAGCGGGCACGCCCAGATCCAAGGCAAAAAGATCGCCATTGTGGGTGACGAAAAAAAGGTCCAATTTCAAGCGCAATATATTACTCCGAGCCACCCAATACCCGGTATGGGAATGGTCACCATTGCTCAATTGGATGCCAGCCAACAGGCAAACTTTTGCCGCAGCCCCGCCACGGTGATGATTGTCGGTCAGCAATTTACTGCCCGTTTTACCCCGACACAACCGGCGAATAATCCATCGAGTGGCCCGGATGTGACAACGCCGAGTATGGGAAAAGGCCGTTTTATTGCCAGCCAATATGCGGTCAGTGCCGGGTAAATAACCTCTTCAACCCTATTTTTAAATAACCATGATTTACTGAAAAACTATCAAGAATATATTCAAATAACAGGTGGTATAAATATGGGACAGGCCGGGTTAGATAATAAACTCTCCGCTATCGTGCCAAATACTGCGTTTAAACTTGATGAAAGAAGTACGCTGGATATTTTAAACTGGCTTAAAAAATACGCCGCAATCATCCCTTTCGATCAAGATAAAAAACAGTTCTGGGACAGTTTTTACTTTATTCAGAAAAATAATCCTCAGCAATTAGCCAATATTTACCAACAGGCTAATCAAGCCAGTGGTCTTTTACCGCCACATCAAGCTTTTGTATTGGCTTTTTTAAAACTACTGGAAACAACCAAACGATTATTAAACACCTTTCCGGCACGACACCGTGATCTTTATTACCGGGAATTATTAGGTCTAAAACCTAAAAGCGCCCAGGCAGATAGTGTTGCCATCAACGTTGTTCTGAATACGGATAACGCAGAATTTCTGGCAGCACAAGGCACGCTGTTTGATGCCGGGCAAGATAGCGCCGGTAATTCGTTACAGTATGCGTCAGACGCGGATTTATTGGCGAATCAAGGGGCGCTGACCGACCTGCGTTGGTATCGGAAAGATGGCAACAATGGCTGGCAATCGGCAATACCTTTTAATCTTTCGAATAACATTGCATTACCTGAAAATGGTATCCGACTTTTTAGCCCAACAGCCAATGATGTGGCGGTGCTATCCGGTTATCTGATTACCTCATCTTTATTTGCTATGTCCGCCGGAGAACGCCATATCACATTGACGCTGGAAAACGATTGGGCAGGTCAAGCTGAACATCTCAGCGCCAAAATTAGTGCGGAAGATCACTGGTTATCGTTATCGGTAAAACTTATCGACAAAAAGAAGATTGAACTGGGATTATCATCCACGGCTGATCCTATCAGCCCGCCAGATAACCTTGATGGCATGACATTCGACGTGCCGGTATTAACATTAGGCACGACTCAGAAGCCCATATTGCCCAAAATTACCGGTATTGAAATCAATATTAACGGCAACCGTAGTGTGCGCTATGCCTCTGATGGCGGAACTGAACAAACAGATAAAACCAGTTTCCCTTTTGGTCAATTTCCCTCGTTGGGTTCCGGCTTTAATCTGGTTGCCCCTGAATGGTATGGCTCTGAAAACGCGACGCTTACCCTGACGCCGCAATGGGTTGGCTTGCCCACCAAGAGTTTTAAAGCGTGGTATAAAGGGTACACCCCTGAACCGGATAATAGCGCGTTTAAAGTCCAAGGCTATTTAGTCACGCCTCAGGAAAGAAAGAAGCTCACTGGCACCCCATCGTTATTTGGTGGAACCGATGCACCACAAGGACAAAACCTGAGTTTTACCTTACCGGCAATGGACTACTCCGTTACTGATAGCCCATCACCCAATGACTGGCCCGCGTCAGTGCGCTTAGAATTGGCTGAACAGGACTTTATGCACACCCAATACTGGCAAGATCCGACCAGTAAGAATTTACCCTACACCCCACAAATCAGTGCGTTGCAAATCACATTCAATGTTAACGCAAAAACTGAGCAATACACCGTTTATCCTCTTACTCCTTTTGGTTGGGGAAACGCGAACGCTGAAACACCTTCATTCGCTAATGACGCACTCTATTTGGGCTTCACCAACGTATTACCGGGACAAACCTTATCCCTATACTGGCAACTGGTCGGTGTTCAAGAACTTACGCTATTCTGGTCTTATCTGAATCAGGAAAATGTCTGGAGTCCATTAAATCAACTGGTTCATGATCAAACTCACAACCTGTTTGACCGGGGGATATGGAGTACGTTATTGCCACAGGATGCATCAAATCAGGCAACCTTAATGCCGTCAGGAAAATACTGGCTAAAAGCAGAGATCACTCAACAGACCGCCCCTGAAAATTACCCAAAAATGCAAGGCATACTGTATAACGCCACTACCGCGACATTAATCAACCCAGAAACCATTGAAAATGATCACTTTATTAATGGCTTGGTCGCCGACACTATTAAGCAGACAGTCAGTGCATCCGTCGCCATTAGCCGTGTGACGCAACCCTGGGCATCCTGGAACGGTCATCCGAAAGAAACAGAATCCGCTTTTCTTACGCGAATTCCGCCCCGGTTGTCCCATCGTAACCGCGCTTTAAGTTGGGATAATATCGTTACGCTACTGAAAGAGAATTTTATCACTATATTTGATGTCAAATACCCTTCCGCCAATGAGTTAACCAAAATCCCGGCACCGGAAACGCAACAACTGACTGTGATCCCTAACAGTCGTTACAAAGATAACGACGATGCGCTGCGTCCGATCCTGAATCCGGCCCGACTGGCGGAAATGGCCGACTGGATAAGCCAACTCAGCAGTCCTTGGACCACGCTCAAAATCGACAATCCCAAATACGTTGACGTGCTAATCAGCTATCAACTGGTATTTGTCGCAGGGGTTAATCCCGACTATGGCCGTCATCAGTTACAGCAGGAACTCAGCCGAAAATATATGCCGTGGGCAGAAGATAGCGCTATCGGCGTCACAACCGGTAATCGCATTGATTACTACCCGTTATTAGCCACCATTCAACAGTCACCTCTGGTTGAACGGGTCACCAACTTAACGTTGAAAAAATTACCCCAAACCGCAAAAGCAGTCGGTGACAGCGTAGAGGCCGCTGATAATGAAGTACTGATTTTAGTTTGGTCAAAAAAGAGTTCCGCTAATAAAGGAGCAGACAATGGATAATCAAGATGCCCTGTTTCCCATCGTTAAAGACGATATCGCCTTTGAAACCTTACTCACTCAAGCCAAGACGGTAGTTGAGCAACAGTCTGGGCAACTCTGGAGCAATACAGCAGAAAATGATCCCGGTATCACTTTATTAGAAGCCTGTTGTTACGGTGCATCTGATCTAGCCTATCGCCATTCGCTGCCACTGAGGGATCTCCTCACGCCTAAAAAAGAGGAACAGACACCGGATAATGGCATTTTTCCACAGGAATTCGGCCCGCAACAAATGCTGACCTGTGGCCCCATTACCGCGGAAGATTATCGCCGCGCCTTACTGGATTTGCATAGTAGCGATAACATTAACGACAAAAGCACGGGTTATTTTTTCTTTAACGATGTACAGCTAGTTCGTGAACCTGAAAGTGAACGTTATCAGTACTGGTATAACAAACAGAAACGTGAATACAGTTTCATTCAAACGCCAGACAGCCAACAGTTAACGCTGAGAGGCAATTACTGGCTTTATCTACTCCCTAGCCGGGAAACTGAGGCCGATAAGGTACTGGCACAGCAAAGTCTGGCGGCTTTCTTAAAAAACAACCGTAATCTAGGGGAATCCGTCAGTAAAATTATCTGGCTACAACCGACGGATTTCTTGTTGCAACTTGCTATTGAGCTGGATGATGATGTAAAAGATATTGCTGACATCTTCGCCAAAGTCTATATGACAACCACACAGACGGTACTGGCAAAACCGTTACGTTATACCACTCAGGCCATGAAAGAATTAGGCTACAGTAATGAAGAAATATTCGCGGGACCTTATTTACATCACGGCTGGATACCGGAATTACCGGCGGCCAAAGATTACACCAAGCCGACAGAATTAAAGCTCAGCCATTTGGCTAATCGCTTATTGGCTATCCCCGGAGTACAAAGTATTACCCGATTAGCATCAGGCAAACATGATGAAAATATTTCTCCGCTGGCGGACGATAATTGGTCCTGGACAATCGCTCAAAGATATTATCCCAGGCTATGGGGCAGTGATCCCTTAAGCTTAATGACTTCACCAGCAAGCCCGCTCATTATTACCGCCAAAGGTGGAGTAAAAGTCGCCGTATCTAAACAAGATATAGAGAGCAAAATTATTGCTGAGCCATTGATTGAGACACAGCCTGAATTATTAAACTGGGGCAAACATCGTAAAGTCTTGGACTATTATCCGATCAGCAATAAATTACCCGCCTGCTATGGATTACAGACCTACGCGGAAACTCAACAGCAAATACACTTGCACCAATTTATGTTGCCTTTTGAACAGATGCTGGCTAACGGCTGCGCCGAACTCGCTATTTTGCCGAAACTGTTAGCCTTTAAACAACGGGGAAATGCAGTATATGGTGCACAATGGCCTTTTAAAGCCAATACTGTTGGTCAGAAAATCCATCAGGAGATCATGCCCAATTTAATCAAACAACTAAATGATGATTCCCAAATTAATAATGATGACGGTATCCATCCGCAAAATTATGCAAAAGAATTATCAATCCTGAATGACTTATTGGAATATTTTGGCACTCATCGCGCAGCCAGACCACTCACTCTGGATTCATTGGACTTTCTCTCTACTCAGCGCGGTTATTTGGCTCAACAACCTGAATTGACCTACCAGCGTAATAATATTCGTATTGATAAAGTGTCAGCGCTGCAAAAACGGATTGCCGCCCGTATTGGCTTAGGTGGAGAGTGTTTTAAAGACAACCCCAACTTGGCTAATTTGCCTTTCTATCTGATTGAACATCGTCAGCTATTACCGGTAAAGCCTGACAAAAAATTCGATAGTGAGCAAAAGCCCGATAATCTGGAAATAAAAAGTGAGCCCAATGCTAAAAATCATCAATTAATCATTACCCAGAAAGGAGCAGCGGACCAATTATTGCACGGGCAGGTCATTAATCTGATTATTATTGAGGGCGACAGAAAATTCACATTACGGGGCCAAATGATCACCGATATTACAGGGGACGCCTTCTCTCTTAATACCCGTAATAGTACTGATCTAGAGCGTAATCTAGACCGCGTGAAAACCGCGTTTGAACAAGGTAATTTACGCTGGTGTAATAGCCCGGTATGGATGGAAGATATGGATTATCAACTGGTTTATGCCCGTGAGACATATCAAACAGGAACAGAAGATGAACGTTGGATCACCTCCAGCACCCAAAGTCCCTTCCCTACTATGATCGAAGTAAAGGATGAAGTCACCCTGAAATATGTTATTACCCCCGATGGACCACCGACAACAATATTAGCTAATAGTGATTCTCCTACCGATTATGAACTTAAAGCACAAGTCGTGGAATTTGATCGCATTAAAGGTCGGATATTAATTAAAAAAATATCGGGCCAACAATATAATTTTCCAAAACCAGAAGACGCATGGCGTTATCATTGGTACTTTTCCAATGAAAAATACGCGTTGGCTGACCGCTTTTCATTTATGGTCAGTGTGGTAATTAATCGTCAACTTATTGAGAATGATAAAGTCGATCCTTATAAACTGGAGGCGTGGGTAAAAACGGAGATCTTAGCCGAATTCCCGGCACATCTTTCCATGATTTTCCACTGGCTATCACCAGAACATTTCAAGAATTTTGCCAGTACTTATAAGCGTTGGCAAAACAATGCCACGCCTCTGGGTGATGAAGCGTATAATATTTTAGAAACGCTAACACTAGGGCGTTTACCTTCGGCAGCCACCGGTACAGGTAATATGCGAATCGCCACCGAACAACAACGAATAGAGGTCATTGGTGAGCATGGAGATCAATGGAATGAAAAGGTCATAGAAGATAATCAGTTATTATATGTACCGAAAATTCAAGCTAATATTCAATCTAAATAAAAATAGTCACAGAAATTAATATCGCACTATAAAAACAATCATCAATTTCATTACTAAATAAAATATCCTCCGATTACTCTCTTATGATCAAGCAATATTTACAGGATATTTAAAATAGAATAATTCAATATTATATATAAGGTCACTAAAATGGAAAAAAAACATAATCTGTCTACTTCGCAATCCAATACAGAAAATACCAATCCTGAATCAAAAGGACCTTCATCAGATGAATTAAAGAATCGTTTTAAAGCGGGAAGTATTCCCCTACAAACTGATTATTCAGACCTGATTGATATTGCTGATATCGGTCGCCGGGCAGTGGGCAAAGCACCGGATCAAACAGATAATCCAAATTCAGGACTGGAACTGGATAATAGCTCCGGGCTGAAAGTAAAAACTAACCCTACCGGCGGTATTTCTGTTGATTCGAGCGGCATAGCTGTTAAATGTTGGCCGAGCGGTGGTATCACAGTCACTGACGGTTCTGGTCTTTATTTAAAATTAACAGGGGGTAATTCCGGTAATGGTTGGAGTGGTGTAAGTGGATTGGGACTGGGTTCAGACGGTGTAAAAGTTAAGGCGGGTAATGGTATTAACGTTGATGGTAGTGGCGTTTCTGTAAAAGCTAAGGAGAATAATGGCATTAATGTTGATAGCAGTGGCGTCTCTGTAAAAGCTAAAGCTAACAGCGCTATTGCCGTTGATAACGAGGGGGTAGCTGTTAAATGTTGGGATAACGGTGGTATTACAGTCACTGACGGCTCTGGCCTTTATTTAAAATTAGCAGGGGGTAATTCCGGTAATAGTTGGAGTGGTGTAAGTGGATTAAGCCTAGGTTCAGACGGTGTAAAAGTTAAAGCAGGCAACGGTATTAACGTTGATAATAATGGTGTCGCTGTAAAAGCCAAAGATAAAACAATTAACGTTGATCCTACAGGGATATCCGTAAGACTTGGTTGGGGAATAAAAATAGGTGATGGATTAGATGTCAAGGCCGGCAATGGTATTACCGCTGATTGGAATGGTGTCTCTGTAAAATCCAAAGATAACACAATTAGCGTTGATCCCACAGGAATCTCTGTGAATCTTGGTTGGGGGGTAAAAGTTGGAGGAGGATTGGATGTTAAGGCCAGCAATGGAATTAATGTTGATAGTAATGGCGTCTCTGTAAAAGCTAAGGCTGGTAGTGGTATTAAAGTAGACAGTGATGGCGTAAGCATTGATATACAATCAATTGCATCAGCACTCGCTAATTTAATCATTCCACCAGGAACAATTGTGCCATTTTATGGCAATTATGATAGCCCTCCTTCTGGTTGGGTATGGTGTGATGGAAGTAATGGTACACCTGACTTAAATACTAATAGTGATAATTATGGCTCAACTGACCATATTAATTTAATTTCAGGCTCTATGGGTAAAAGTACTAATTATTGGCAGTTAGAATATGGAACACATGTAGCAGCAAATATATATTTCATGAGATACATTATGAAAAAATAAATTAGCTAATCATAGTGATATATTCTATATAAAACCTACTTCAAATTTATTACGTAAATTCACGACAGAGGAAATATTAATATGACTTTGGAGCCAAATCTATTAAACCGGATTAGCATTACTATCGAGGCTAATAATTCACAGGTAGCTAAAAAGGTATTGCATGGCTCCCTGCTTAATCAAACTGATATCAATAAGTTATTTAACACATTCTTTACTCAACATCCCATTAATCAGGATATCTATTTAGAAACATTAACTCTGGATCTTGGTGAAATAAATTTACATAATTTTAATTCAATATTCCCTGTAAGGCTTAATACTGCGTTAAATAAAGCATTAAGCCAATATCAAATTAATAATCAGGAGAAAAAAACATCCCTAAGACAATCAAAACCACAGGAAATAACCAACAAACCTTCTTTATTACATGTCAATAATTCAATTAATATTGAAGATTTCATTCATTATTTAAATCAAAAGAATTCCCCATTCAATTCAATAGAGATTAAAACTTATCATCAAAATATTGACATCAATATCCAACAATTAGTTAATCAATTAGCTGGAATAGAAGATAAATGGGTTTTGTTTTTAGCAAAAAACTGTTTATCTGAACCAAGTCTACAACGGTTATTAATGCTCAAACAACCCACTTTATTAAGCGCTATTAACCACAGACTATCCGAAAGGATAAACAGATCACAATATTTGGGGGAGCCTGTCTTCCCCGGACAATTGATACTCAATGCGTTGCAATATATACAGCTAAATCATACACAGGAGATACCTAAACTGGATGTGAAAGTGCTATCACATCTCATCACTGAATTAGATAGCGGTATACTTAATGCAGCATCTACTATTCCGTTATTTCGCCAAATTATCACTCACAATATTCCATTAAATAATTGGTTAAAACAGTTATGGCAAACTATTACTGTTGCAACATTCAGTAAAAAACACCTATCGGCTAAAGAATATCAATATTTATCTGAGCGTTTCATTTCAAATCATATGAATAAAGATATACTCAGTGAAAAATTAATTTTCACTAATCATGACAACGTTAACACTCAGGAAAATCAATATTTACCTGAGTGTTATTTTTCAAATCATACGGATAAAGATATACTCAGTAAGAAATCAATTATTACTAATCATGACAACATTAATACTCAGGAAGATCAATGTTTACCTGAGCATTTTATTTCAAATCATACGGATAAAGATATACTCGATAAAAAATTAATTGCTAAAAATCATGACAGCATCAATATTCAGGAAGAGCAATATTTACCTGAACATTTTATTTCAGACCATGCAGATAAAGATAAATCCAGCAAGAAATTAGCCGTAACTCATGTTGATATTAAAAATGTTCATAGATATAAATATTCAACAAATCAGGAGGTAATATCAGAAAACCAGAAAATATTACCAACATCGAATAACTTGCATATTACAGGAAATAACGCTAACCAATTACATAATATCAATAAAACACATTCAGAATACGCTTTATTGCCTAAACAAACTCTTCTATATCAGATAAATAATGCTGGAATATTAGTTTTATGGCCGATGCTACCCGCATTATTTAATCAATTTAGCCTACTTGATGATAAAATATTTATTCATCGTCAAGCACAATTTAGCGCGGTTAATTTCCTTAACTATCTGATTTGGGTAAACGAAGAAATACAGACAGAACTAAATATATTGAATAACGTTCTGTGCGGATTAATGGTTAACGAACCTATTGAATTAGCGCCTGTTGAACCAGAAAAACAATTGATTATAGATCAATGGCTAGATGCCATTATTAGCCAACTTCCCGGCTGGAAAAAATTAACCCGTAATGACGCTCGCCAACTGTTTTTACAACGACCGGGTGAATTGCTGATCAGTGATCAGGAAATCAAAATCACGGTACAACATCAGCCATTTGATGTGCTGTTAACCGATTGGCCGTGGCCATTAAATATCGCTAAGCTTCCCTGGCTGGATCGCCCTTTAAAGATTGACTGGAAAAATATTTAGAAGGCTTATATGGACTACCTACTGACAAATAACCCCTGTAGCGTGACAGAATTACACTGGATTTATCCCCATTTGGAACGTATCGATCTGCTATTACAGCAATATTATTATCAAAAGGGAGATCAGTACGATGCATTACCGGAAAGCTTTTTACTAACCGAAGAGGAAATAGAACAGTGTTTAATATCACCGCAAGGTATACCTCATTGGCTGGCTAAAACGAATAATCCTATTCTCCATCCAGAAATCGAGGCAAGCCCTGCTCTTGATGCATTATCATTATTAGTCGAACGTTTTAAACTGACTGAATTTGAACGTGACGTTTTATTATTAGGTCTATTACCCCATTTCGATGGCCGTTATCATGCATTATTTGCTACTCTAAATGGTAGCAGTAAAAAACAGTGGCCCAGCTTCGCTTTAGCCATTGAATTATTTAGCCAACGTCAAAGTGATCGGCAATTACTGCAAAACAGCTTTTTTCCGCAAACACCGTTAATCAGTAACCAATTATTACGGCTCAATAATCATGAAGAATCTATCTGGTTACAAACACAATATTTAACCCACAACGCGATCTGGCATTTTTTATCGGGACAACGAACCCTTTTACCGCCCCTAATAACCTGTGCTAATTGGCAAACGCCTGCTTCATATAATTGGTATCCTCTGCCCCTTTATCATTCACTGGAAAAGATATTGTTGAATGAAACTGATGAAATACGACCAATGGTGATATTCCGGGGAAAAGAAGGCAGCGCCAGAGAATTAGCAGTCAGTAATATTATGGCATCTCATGGCATTAATACCTTAACTGTTGATTTAGCCCTCCTGCCCGATGAAGAGAACACAACCCTAATATCCGGCCTGCTGGCGGATGCAATACGAGAAACCCGGCTACATAACGCTTGTCTATTAATTCGCAATTTTTCTTTACTTACAGAGGCAAAGAAAATATTACACCGCGATTTATCTATTTTGCTAAATCAGCCGAAATTACGTGTGGTTTGTCTGGTAGAACCGGGAGATGCATTAGTCTGGATTAAGCATCTGCCAATGGTGCAAATTAATATGCCCAGTGCAACATTGACCGATAAAGAAACCTTACTGAAAACAAGCTTATCGGAGAATATTGCTCAAAAAATTAATATTACTCGGCTATGTCAGCGCTTCTCTTTTACCGCGGAAACATTACCGCTTATTCTTGAAGAAGCTTATCAATATCAAATGATCCGGCAACCAGAAGGCCAACTGGAAGAAACTGATCTGCGTCAAGCATTAAGTTTTCGCGCCCAACAGAATTTCGGCAAACTGGCTCAACGAATTACTCCAAAGCGCAATTTTGACGATTTAGTGGTTTCAGACACATTAGCACAACAATTAAAAGAAATTATCTCAGCGATTAATTACCGTGACCAAATTCTGGGCGCCGGTTTTCAGGAAAAAATCAATTACGGTACCGGTATTAGCGCCCTATTTTACGGCGAATCGGGTACCGGCAAAACAATGGCTGCCGAGGTGATTGCCGGTTATCTTGGGGTTGATCTGATTAAAGTTGATCTCTCCACCGTAGTGAATAAATATATCGGTGAAACGGAAAAAAATATCTCTCGTATTTTCGATCTGGCCGAAGCGGATTCCGGGGTGCTGTTTTTCGATGAAGCCGATGCCCTATTTGGCAAACGCAGCGAAACCAAAGATGCTCAAGACAGGCACGCGAATATCGAAGTATCTTACTTATTACAACGACTGGAAAATTATCCGGGGCTGGTGATTTTAGCCACCAATAATCGCAGTCATTTAGATAGCGCGTTTAATCGCCGCTTTACCTTTATTACCCGTTTTACTTACCCTGATGAAGAGTTACGTAAAAAAATGTGGCAAGTCATTTGGCCGGAACAATTAACACTATCCAATGAAGTTGATTTTGCTCATCTGGCTAAACGTGCTGATTTAACCGGGGCTAATATCAGGAATATTGCTTTATTGTCATCAATATTATCAGCAGATGATAACTGTCAACAAATCGAAAATAAACATATCGATCGCGCCGTGATACTTGAATTAAATAAAACGGGTCGATTAGCGTTTTAAAAATAGAATAGGAATATAAACATGACAACCATCATTGCTTCTGACAACGCAATTATCGAAATTAATCAAGCATTAGATACTATTTTATCTCAATATTTAGACATTTCCGGTCAAAAAATTGATATTCGTTTTGATCTACCCGAAATTAACGCCATTCAATCGGAACCGACAGTCAGTGTATTTCTTTATGAGATACATGAAGATCTACAATTACGATCTGCCGAATCAAGACGTTATAATCCGGCAACTAACACATTATTACCTGGATGGGTCAATATCAATTGTAACTATTTAATCACCTACTGGGATGCCAGCAAGCCCTCTAGCGACAGCTCCAACCCAGACAGCCAACCCAATAATCAAGCTGCGCAAGTGATGACTCGAATTTTAAATGCATTAATCAACAACCGCCAATTAACCGGTATTCCCGGTGCTTATACCCGGGTTATTCCCCAACAGGAAAATTTAAATAGCTTAGGTAATTTTTGGCAAGCTCTGGGTAATCGCCCTCGCCTATCTTTACTCTATTCCATTACCGTACCGATGAAACTGCAAGATATTAAAGACAATATGACACCAATTAGCCAAATATCGACTTCTGTAGTTCAAAAACCCAGTCTGGATAATTCACAAATAAATCAGGTTCTGGCAGATAAATTATGTGCCGATTTAGGCGGTACAGAAGATATTCGCCTTGCCTTGGCTAAAGTGAATCTAATAACCGAACCTACAACAGATAATAACGATAATCAGGAAAATAAAAGTGTTATTCTTGAAGTCTCGGGCATTACCCGTTCAATCTATTTAGCTAAAATAAAAGATATTCTTTCTACATGGGTAAATAGCCAGAAAGCCGTAATTAAAGTAAATGGGATAGGTATTATTATCGCTAAAGAAAATTCTGATAGTTTAATTTCAATATAAAATCATTAATAAAGAGAAAATTATACAGATAATAGATCAAACTAATGACCAAGGATTTATAAATATGCCAAGATATTCTAATTCTCAGAGAATACTCACACAGAATAGTAAAAATAGCCGTAGAACATCTCCATCATCAATCCCTTCTGATGGACATCTTTCACTTTCAAATAATCTGACTAACGACTCCTCCGTTCGCCAAGAAGTTAAGAGACAATTTATCTGGGAAGGCCATATGGAGGCAATTGAAAAAGCATCCAGACTCGGTAACTTTGCTGTCAGTTTTCGGGCAGCGGGTGAGCCAACACTCAGAGCCTTAGGTAAAGGCGCCGCGGCCAAGGGGCATGATATTCTGGAAAAAACCATTAAACCCGGTTCAATTAACAAAGCTTATCCTAAAGATGAAGCTTCAGATGTCATAAAGCAAGTACAGGAGGCGGGTATTGAAGGCTATGTCGGTCACTGGAATAAAGAAACGGGGCGTCTCGAAGGTATTTATATGAGCAGCGGTCACGGTTTATCAGATGAACAGGTCAATGGGAAAATTTATCCCATAGATTTAAACAATCTCGAAACAAGTCTGGCTCCTTTGAAAGAAAAAAGGAACTGGACCGCGCTGCCTTTCACCGGTGATTATGATATGCATGACATGATTAGTTTCACCACTCAACCACATTCAGTACCATCCAATTCATCAGAAGAAAAGAAAATCATCGATCGCATTAACAAATATATTGCTAAATCTGATTCAAACCGGCCATTTGAAGATACAGAACATAATGTTATCAGGCATGGTCCTCAGGTAAGCTACCCTGCTTTTGCGATGGATGAAGAAAGAGAAGAGATAAAGAAACACGGGGGAATTGTCAAAGCGGTTGCTGAACCCGGCGAATTTCCGGTTGCTATCGTCAGTAAAGGGCAATGGACCATTGCCAATAATATCGATGAACTGAATCAGTTTTATAATAGTATTGGCGCAAAAATGAAAGCAAGCTGGAAACCGGGCGCTGGAAATCCCGGATTCGTTTCCAATCCACAAAAACCGGGCATGGCCAGATTTAATCGGAAATCTCATTAATAATACTGCAAGAAAGAATGACTAATCTGTATTAGCTCAGGCTTATTAATACCGCAGAATAGTGTTCTTTCTATATCTTTAAGAAGCTCGTTAATCTGCTTAATAAGCTTCTTATCATTCTGTTACCAGTAAAAAGGCAATTTGAAAGATAACAGGCATATTAATTTACCAGAAGAACGATAAACATAGAAATAAAAACAATCCACTTATCCCAATCAATAAAAATAACCCTATCAATTATCCCCGCCTTGCCATACTTGAAATTGAATAATCAGAGAAATAAACATCCATTAACAATCTCTGTTATTAATTGATATTGCTTATAAATATTTCATCGACAATAATTATTTCGCCCCACTAAAAGTTACTTAAATAATAAAAGAATAAATTTTCAAATGTAAATAATAAACAAAGGAAAAGTCATGGATATAACTTGCCATCTATAATAAAGTAGAAATCAATATAGCGCTACAAAAACACCAACTTAATTATTATAAAACATCTATCTTATTGCCATTTAATTACTCAGCAATATTTATAGTTATAGGATATTTAAAACTTGTATACAAGGTGATAAAAATGGGAAAAAAATATAACAGATCTACTTTAGAATCCAACACAGAGAATATCAATATTGAATCAACAGGACCTGTTAAAAATGAATTAAAAGATCATTGTAAAGAAGACAATACCCACATACCAACCGACTATGCCAACTTAATTGATGTTGCTAATATGGACTACCATGCAATTGGTAAATCATATGAGCTAAAACCGGGTGATGACTATACACAGGCAATAAAAATTAACCCTGATGGCGGCTTAAAAGCAGATAAAGACGGATTAAATGTAAAAGCGGGTAATGGTATTAAAGTAGACAGTAGCGGCATCAGTATTGATCCCAATAATGTACTGCCAAAAGGAATGATTATGATGTTCTCCGGTGAGAATGCTCCTACCGGCTGGGCTTTTTGTGATGGTAATAACGGAACACCAGATTTAAGAAGCCGTTTTGTTATGTGTGGTGAAACTCTTTCTGAGACAGGGCAAAGTAATAGTAAAGCTAATGGTAGTGGCATAGAAAAAAGCTTTTCTAAAAATACAACATCAACTGCGGTTTCAGTAAAAGTTACTGTGGAAAATACAATATTAACAGAATCACAAATACCTAGTCATAAACATATTGGAGGTATGACTTATTCGCATGGTCATGGAATGAAATATAGTTACTTTAGTGATACCAAAACCACATATCAAATAGATAGTTACTCTAAAAGTTCAATATGGCGTAAATCTTTAGTCACATATAGTCTTTATCCCTACACATCAAACACAGGCGGAGGACAAGGACATAATCACCCGGCAACAGCATCGTCCCCTTCACATAATCATAGCATTGATATCATTCCGCCTTATTATCTATTAGCTTTTATTATGAAACTTTAATTCCGTTGCACCAGAAAGATTTAAATTACCTCTTATTTTCTAATTACAAAGGATATATAACAATGAATATATCTAGTTATTTCTTCCTGAATGAAGAAAACATTAAGTTCAATAATCAATGTTTAAATACATACATGGGTTACCCCCAATCCATCGGTAAAGATTGGCCCAACCTGCCTGCTGGATTCCAAAGATATATTGACGATGTTGTTAATTTAAATGGTTTTTTATATTTTTTTAAAGGTTCACTATATCTTAAATTCGATATCGCTAAAGCACAGGTCGTTGATGGACCGAACTTCATTATAGATGGCTGGCCTGGATTAAAAGGAACAGAACTTGAAAATGGAATAGATGCTGCCATAGAATTGACCAACAACACTGTTTGTTTTTTCAAAGGTAGATATTGTATAGATTACACCATTGATTTACACACAATTAAGACCAGCACTATTGCAGACCGGTGGGGAATGACCGGAAAATATGCAGAATTTAGTAGCAATCTGGATGCCATTATTTCATGGCCAGATATCGATGGAAATTTTATTTATTTTTTCAAAGGTGATTCTTTTATTCGATTCGACCCAAATTTGAATGCACTTGATGCCGGGCCAATCATCATCTCCAGCGATAATGAGGGTTGGAGAGGATTAGCCTTCAAAAATGTTCAAGCCGCAGTATCTATCGATACCGATTTATTAGGCAGTCACCGAGACAATAGTGGAGGCAATAGTGGAGGCAATAGTAAAGTCTGTAATGGAACATGTGGTACTAATGACACGGGTAAACATTGTTTCAAGTTACCTCAAAGTATTAGATTTGGCTTGACAGCCTACGCTAATACAAATATTTCGCAAACTGTAAAAGTATATATTGACGATCTTCTGGTAGATACATTAACTGGTAAAGGACAAAATAACCTCATGGCGACTAAAGCCTACACATCAGGTACAGGCAAAATCTGTATTGAGATTGAAGGGGATGGCAAACCATGTAAGCTTCGTTATTTCGATAATATATTTGATGGAAATCCGGGAACAGCTATTATCGGTGCTGAAAATAGTACCAAGAGTCATTACAATGATAGCGTAGTGTTCTTGAATTGGCCGCTGACATAAACTAAAAACTCTCGGTTTCGAATAATAATTGCGCCCTCCGTGGCGCATTTTTTCCTACTCATATGACTACCGTAAAATAAATAGTAGTATTTGGAAGAAATACAGTAATTTTGTCGGACATTTATTCAAGCTCACTCTGGCTCAGACCGGTGGTTTTCATCACTGTTTCACAATCGATTCCGCTGTTCAGCAATGCATGAGCAATTTTTAACGTTGCTTCTTGACGCCCTTCCTGACGTCCTTCTTGACGTGCTTTATGTTCCAATATTTGTGCTATTGTCACCAGTACCTCCTCATACCTCGGGGACTGTTCTGCCAGTCGCCGTAAGATCCTCATCTCACACGGATCGTTGAATGCTGATTGAGAACTCTCAAGACGAGTTAGTGGCGTATTTGCTCCAGTTCGTTCTGGCTCAGACCGGTGGTTTTCATCACTGTTTCACAATCGATTCCGCTGTTCAGCAATGCATGAGCAATTTTTAACGTTGCTTCTTGACGTCCTTCCTGACGCCCTTCCTGACGTCCTTCTTGACGCCCTTCTTGACGTCCTTCTTGACGTCCTTCTTGACGTGCTTTATGTTCCAATCTTTGTGCTATTGTCATCAGTACCTCCTCATACCTCGGGGACTGTTCTGCCAGTCGCCGAATAAAACCCTCTGGATCGGCGGTATCTCCCACCTGTAATAAGTAGTTTAGCACGCTTTTTAGCTGTTCATCCGTATAGTAATCATACGTCAGCAGTATAACCAACTCTTGCAGCAGCTCTGCCATATCTCGCTGCCGGATATGCTTTTGCACCATTTCCAGTAGCGCGACCCGTTTGTGCGTCAAGATTTCATCATCCGGGATTACCGTCACATCTACCAGCGGGAATTTATTGGAATAGATTTCCTCCGCCAGGGCCGGATCATCGAAACAGTCGAGCCAATTGGTACTCCAAGGATACGGCTGTATTTTACCGTGATAGAACAACACCGGAATGACCAGCGGCAATTTTTCATGTCCCTGCTCCAGATGCCGTTGCATGGCTGAAATACCGTAGCGCATTAATCGAAATGCCATCATTTTGTCCGGGGAACTTTGGTGCTCGATCACACAATACACATAACCGTCACCCTGAGCCGTTTTCAATGAATACAAAATGTCGGAATAATGCGCCCGCAGATTGTCTTCAATAAACGACCCTGATTCCAACCGCAGTGTATCCAGATCACAAACTGCCCGTAATGTCGCAGGCAAATGTATCTCCAAAAAGTCTCTGGCAGTATCAATATGACTTAAAAACTTTTTAAAAACAGCGTCATGTGGCGTTGGTGTATTTTTTCTCTTCATCGGTGAATGGTAGCATACTTTCTTTTATATTGAAGGAATATTAAGCAAGAAACCAAGAGGACTGAGATGTCTTGAATTTTCTTTGACAAAAACTTTGATCGTATCTCAGATACTTTAATTTCCTTCTTAAGCGAAGTTCAGGTTAGTTACCTTTCCTGCAAATTTCCGCTATTTACCTGCTCCAATGATTTAAGTAAATGTTTTGCATTAGCGGATGAACGTAGTAAATAAGCAGTTTCTTCAAGGCTTGCATATTCTGCACTTGAAATAATAACGCAATCACCGCCGTTTTGTCTGGTAATCAATATTGGTGTACAATCCTGAACAACTTGATCCATTATCGAAGCAAGATTTCCCTTTGCAACGCTATATATTGTCTTCCGCATAATATGCCTTTTTCACCGTAGTATAAATATCATACAAAGATTGTATGACAAAATAGTATAATATCAAGCTAAACATCTATATGTGCCATCCGTGGCGCAATCTCTTTATTCGCACGATCCCTATCCGCCATATGTAAAAGTTGATAGCTTTATCTGATTGCAAATCACCTTTGATTTGCACTATGTTAATTGACCAATTCTAGTTGAAAGAATAAAATAATAGTCAAGAAATAGGAGGTTTTATAAACACCGCAACCAAACAACGTAATTTGAATGAGCTACAGGTGTTACTGCAAAAACGCTTTGACATAATATTCGGCTCATTGATGCCTGAGTTTGCTGAAAAGGCGAAGGCCAGCAATGCTCTTGTTCTTCCGGATAGCGAACTTTTTGGGCTGCTGTATTCAACCGTACTTGAAAAGAGTACCAGGACTCCCGATCACGAACTCCGCAAACTAAAGCGTCGCGCTGAGAACCTGTCCAATTTTTATAAGGAAATTGAGCGCATGGGTGGCGTAATTAAAGCAGTAGATGTTGCTGATATTCTCGGTATCACGCGTCAGGCCGTTAATTTGCGAGTGAAGGGAAATAAGCTGCTCGCTTTCAAGAAGAACAGCGATCATGTCTTCCCGCTCTTTCAATTCAAAGAGGGAGGGCTGTTACCTCACTTTGAAAACGTCATGAAAGCAATGAGCAATGATATCGGGCCTATTTCCAGAATATCGTTTTTGACTACCCCCTTGAGCGACAAGAACGGTAAAGGGAAAACCCCTATTGAGATCATGAAAGAAGATAGCAGCATTGATGATGTTTCAAAAATGCTTCGTGCAGCGAAACAGATGGGCAAACAGATCGCCAGTTAAGAGAAGTCTCCTTTGTTTGCATTGTGAGGTACCCCCATAAATAAGTTTTGCCATAGGCTTCTCCTTAATGTTTTTTTGAAATGGTGTCGTGTGCTTGCCCACTGACACCGCTATGCCGTGATTGGCACCACAATTATACGACGATTAAAGTGGTTTTAAATTGATTGATTTTTTGGGGTTTATTGCATTAAAACTTGATCACAATGCTAGTCACACATAATTGCACATAAGGGTTGTAAGACGAAATTTCCGGCTTACAACCCCATTCAGGTGACTAAAATTAGTATGCCACTACACCTAGACGAAGTACGCCTAGTGAATAACTCGTATTTCTATTTGCAAAAGTGCCGTCAATTCAATCAAACACCGCTTGTAACACATTGTTTGGCCAATAAATATTATTTATGAGAGTAATATCTCGTTCAGATGAACAGGTATCTACGGTCAATGGGGTAGTCTCAGAAAATGTCAATAGCCTTGGTTTTAGCTTAGAGGAAGTAGAAAAATCACAATATAATGCCAATGCGAGTACTCCATATAATCTATTTCTATTTATAGAATTAACTATATCGTCAAAATAGCCCGCATTTGAACCTGCATTATTCGACATTTCATATGCATAACTGCTTAGGCTTGACCACCGGTTAGTTAATCTGACCAAACCTCCTCCTATCTGCACATTATTATCATAGTTGCTAGTTATAAACGAAGATATTCGGCTAAATCTAGCTGATTCAGCCACAGCGGTAATCAATGTCATAAAAGCTCTTGCTGCTAGAGGCTCTACTGTTCCTGAACCATTTTGCCGCCATAAAGTCGTAATGGCGCTATTGATGGTTTCATTGCTCACAATTGTTTCTTCTCTTGTACGGTTAGCCCGTCTAAATAAATCAATATAACTTGAAGAAATATTTAAATTTAAAAGGTTTGTCTCCGGAACTGTTATGTTGGAAAATTCAGTATCATTGAATCTGTAGAATATCCCAGCAGAGACAAATCCCACCATATACAAATTAGTATTTGATAATATAAGATCAATAACATCCCCATTATTACTTATGAGGTGAACCGATGTATATGGTTCAGTGGGATTAAGGACAAGTAATCCGGGAACATTAGGTAGGTGGCTCCCTACTATAGATCTAAGATTCTTAATGGATTTAATATAGTTTTGAGCATCTGAATAATCAAAATTGACGCTCTTAGAATATACTACGTTACTAAATAAAAAGAAAAATAAAATCAAGTACCTGTAAAAATTTTTCATTCCGCTCTCTTCTATGATTAGAACTTAACATTTCAATTAGTCTTAAAGTGTCAATTAAATGAAGAGCCCCGCCGCAAGCAGCGGGGTATCTTAAAACATTGAAACAGTACTACCCATCCCATTTACATTAAATTGAAAAACTTCTGCGGAAAGGATTCCCCTGAGCCGCTGTTTACAACAATGCCCTTTATTCTGGTATAACTTATTCACGGTAAAGTGTAACAGCATATAAAGGTTTGTACTCACTACCATCACCTTCGATGGTTATACCCGTCATCTTTCAAGTTGCTTCTTTGTTGGCTGCACTCACTCACCCCGGTCACATAGTTCTCTATGCTCCCGGGGATTCGCTCCCTTGCCGCCGCGATGCATCTTGAAATCCATAGGGTATATGTCTACTTTTGTACCAATAATTTGAGCTGTCCTTAACAAATGCATCATCTCCTGATTGCAGTCATCTAAATAGAAGCCCTGTCCATATCCAATTGAATTTAAATATCCCCAGCAGTGTTTATCTGAATTAGCTTTAAGCCACTGAACATAGCCAGATATCGTGTACTGCCCCGAGAATGATGGTGCCGAAAATAAAGACAAGGCAATGAAAATAGCACTGATTTTTTTATTCATGAATATTCCATTAAAATAAAACTACTATAAGGTTAGTGAAAGGATATCGATTTACCCATCAGTCCAAAATTCTCCGCCCCAGAGTGTCCTTTTCATCTGAGGACAACATTTGAATATTTCTCTTGTTGTCAAACTTTTTATCAGTGGGACAACCTTTGCCACGCTGTATATTGGTATTATACCCGTCATCTTTCAAGTTGCCTCTTTGTTGGCTGCACTCTCTCACCCCGATCACATAGTTATCTATGCTCCCGGGGATTCGCTCCCTTGCCGTCGCGATCCATTTTGAAATCCATTGGGTATATTATGGCAGCTATAAAATTTGGATAGAAATCATCCATCCGTTCTATTTCAATCCTTTTTAATGGAGTAATTTGTTATTCTATCGTCTATATAAAATGGCAAATCCAGAACAAAAGCAATCTGTGCTTTCTGAACAGCATTATCATGAATTTCCACTTTTTTACCATCCTTAGTTAGGATGTAGTTATACTGGCCTACTACAATTCCCACTTCTTTCACTTTAACAAACTCCCCGTTAATAGATTTGCAGTCACTACAGTTGTTTGCCCAAGATTTATTTGCCAACAAGGAAAAACAAATTAGACTAAAAAAAGAAAGTTTCGAAAGAAAATTATATAACACCTGTTTATGATATATTGAATATTAAAATTCAATATGTATATTTAACTACATTTTTCCTCGGTTTTTCTCCCATTGTACACTCAGGGCAAGATCGCGAATATTTTTAATCAAAAATAAATCCGAGTGTAGTGGTCAACTAATACCGAATCTAATAAGCAAAAAATAACGGTACAACCTCAAGCTAAATATCCATTGCGCCATCCGTGGCGCACTCTCTTTATTTTCCCTACTTACAATTACCGTAAAGCATCCATTTAATTAAGCGGTAGCATCTGAAATCAATTGGGTTGCCGGCACATCCTGTCCAAATCCTCGCAACCCTACCACATGCACATGTTCGTGGTTTTTAAATACCTTACGCACCAGTTTATAGGTGGTCCCTTTTTCAGGACTGATATTTTCCGGGGCAGCGATAATCAATTGCATTTGCAGACGCTCACATAATTCAAACAAAGTAGCGATAGATTTAGCATCCAAACGCGCCGCTTCATCAAGGAATAACAATCGACAAGGGGAAATATCTTTACCACGCAAACGGCGGGATTCTTCTTCCCAACTCTGCACCACCATCACCAAAATCGACATGCCGGTACCGATCGCTTCACCAGTAGACAACGCCCCACTTTCTGCTTTTAACCAGCCATCCGATCCGCGGTTAACTTCAACGTCCAGTTCCAAGTAGTTACGGTAATCCAACAACTCTTCACCTATAGTTTGCGGCAAGCGCTGTCCCATATCCACTTGCGGATTCAGACGCTGATAAAGTTTTGCCATTGCCTCAGAGAAGGTCAATCGCTGGCTGTTAAATAGGTCCTGATGTTGTTCCTGCTGTTCAGAAAGCACATCCAGCAATATCGCGTGGCTTTCACGCACGTTTACATTCAACCGCACACCACGGACTTGTCCGAAGGAAACAGCTTGCAGCCCTTGGTTCAGCATGCGGATGCGGTTCTGCTCACGTTGAATGGTTTTGCGGATAATATTCGCCACACTCTTCGAGCTAATGGCTAATTTCTGCTCGCGGGCGGTCAGCTCTTCTGTTAAACGAGCCAGCTCAATTTCCATCTGTTCAATGGCATCAACCGGATCGTCAGTGCGGATAATATCTTGACGAATGCGTTCGCGCAGGTGCTGATAAACGGCAATAAAGAATTGCACTTTACGTTCAGGGCGTTTTGGATCTTCGGACAAACGCAGCGCATCACGTAGATGTTCGTTATCAGCCACCGCCAGACGCAATGCACCCAACGCCTTATCCGACATGGAACGTAACGCGCCACCATCCATATAGGCCAGTTCACGGCGATGCAGACGACGTTCAACACCATTATCTTTCACCATGCGCATCACCGCGCACCAGCCCGCTTTGGCAGAAACCACCTGTTCACGGATTTGATGGTAATCGCGTTCCAGTTTACGCAGTTTCTTCTGCAAGCTATCCATTTCCGCTTCGCAAAAGGCGATCTGCTTCTCAAGCTGATTGACTCTGGAACGGTTAGTGCTGAGCGCCTCATGGAGCCGATCACGGCGCTCGCGGGCACGCATTTCAGCATTCGCATCCGCTTGAACACCAATCTCCTTCATCTCCTGTTCCAGCTCTTTCAGCATATCCTGTTTGGTTTCGTAAGAACTTTTCAGGGATGCCAGCACTTGGTTAAATTGGGAATACTGCGCTTGCTGTTGACGCAGTTGTTCGCGGGCGCGGCGGCGATCCGATTCCGCGTGTTCCAGACGCTGACGCAGTTTGTCATTAAGATCCGCATTTTCACTGAGCATACCCGCAGAATCACTGTAGCTAAAATGCGCGCGACGCTGTACCACTTCCACCAGCGCAAAAGCTTGTTGTTTAGCCTGATGCTGGCTCTGTTTGGCCGTTTCATAGTCCCGTTGCAACTGTTCATGCTGCTGTGGATCGCTTTGCAGAACAGCAACCATCGGTTCCAACTTCGCTAATGACGAACCATGTTGTTGCAGGAAACGAGCCGCTTCCTGCGCTTCTTCCAGCTCTTCACGTATCTCTTCTACGCGATCGATTAAGGTTTCATCCAGCAATAGCGTAACTTGAGGGATCAGGCGATTTAATGTCGTCAGGCTCTCTTTAGCCTGAGTATATTGCTGACGCTGTTGTTGGGTCTGCTCTTCAAACCGGGATAGTTCACGTTCGAGTTCTGTGTGACGCTGCCGCAGTTCGCGGATTTCGGCTTCCGGATCGGTATCAAATGCCACAGACAGGTGTTTACCCACAAACTGACTGAATGCCTGATGCGCACGTTGGATTTTCTGCACATCAAAAGAGAGCGTAGCATAACGCTCTGCCAAGGTATCTCGTTCCAGATTCAAAGCTTCTAGACGGTTTTCTCTGGCAGCACGGCCAAACAATGGCAATTCAGGGTAACGGGAATAACGCCATTGGCGGTCAGAAGATTTGACCAGTACCGCATTTGCCTGCT
The DNA here is from genome assembly GCF_003287735.1 of Photorhabdus bodei. Classification (GTDB taxonomy): domain Bacteria; phylum Pseudomonadota; class Gammaproteobacteria; order Enterobacterales; family Enterobacteriaceae; genus Photorhabdus; species Photorhabdus kayaii. The sequence continues at coordinate 40,066 of NZ_NSCM01000007.1, forward strand.
CTTCGGCACTAAATACGCTGTCATCAAAGGATTGCGGATCTCCTTCAATTAGATAGAGATCTTCCGGGCAATCTTCCAGCGTTTCAAGGTGTGGACGAACCAGAGAAAGATCGGGCACCACAATGCCATGACGCGCTGGCCCATACAGAGCGGAAAAGTACGGTGCATCATCAATGGTGATATCGTCATAAATTTCTGACAGCAAAACTCCACCGAAACGTTCCGCCAACGCAATCATCCGGCTATCTTCCGCTCCGCTCGGCTGGCTGAGGCGCTCGATCTGTTTTTCCAACTCACGCTTTTGTGCCGCAACTTCATCACGATCTACCGTGGCTTCACGTTCACGTTCAAGCAACTGCTGCATATATTCCGTCACGTCATTGCTGCTTGTCAGTGTTTCACCGCTCTGTTCGCATAGCTGATGCAGGGTATCCTGTGCAGCTAGCCAAACTGGGGCCCGGGTAGTCAATGATTGAATTTTCTGTTTCAGTTGCTCAAGCGCCTGACGCATCTCCATGCGGTGTTCACCACTTTCATTAACGCTTAGGCTTAGTGCTTCCTGACGAGCTTCAAGTTCATTTTGTAATCCTTCCAGATCTTCAACCTGATATTGCTGCCCCTGGCGTTTACAAAATTCGTTTAATAAAAACTCTGCATTTTGTTGGTTGGTCAGGCGCTGCTCCAGTTCAGCCAATCGCATTCGCAATGGCGGCACACGATCCGCAAGATGTTGCTGTGACGGCCAGTCACGCAGCAATTCACGAGCACTCTGCCACGCTTCACTGCGGCTGATTTCACCAACCATGTTTTTAACCAGTTGATATGCCTGCTCAAACTGGCTATGAGCCGCATCAGCAACACTTAATTTCTGTTCCAGCGCCAACATGGCTTCTGTCGCCTGTTGCTCTTTAGCCTGAAAGGTTTCCAGCCATGTTTCTGCATTATCAGCGGCAAGATCCGGTAACCGACAAAGCTCACGAGCACGTTCCAGCGCTTGTAACGCCTGTTGATACTGAATAGCGCGAGTTTGCTGAACATCCAGTGCTTGCTGGTAATCCGCCAACTGGCTTTTCAGCTCATCGACTTCCTGTTCCGCCGCTTCCGCTCTGGCTTCATATTCAGACTGAAGTTCCGCAGCTTCTTCAACAACCTCAGTTTGCTCTTCCAGACGGTAAGAGAGTTCTTCCAGATCTCCCTGATAACGGTCAATTTTTTCTTGCTGGCGCATGGCTGTCTGCACCAAATTCAGATGATCACTGGCGGCCTGATGATCAGCTTCTAAATCAACAGAAGCTCCACTCTGCTCAGCCAGTTCCCGCGCCATTTCGACATGGCGATACTGTTCGGTTGCCAGTTGCCTATGGCTACCAAATAGCTCTCCACGCAATGCCAGTGCTTGATCCAGATGAGTGCGACGCTCATTGGCATGGCGCATATAATCAGCGGAAACGTAAGAAGTTGCTTCGGTAATCAAATGTTTAAACAGATCGCGATCAGATTGAGTTACCCGGATAGCTTCCAGTGTTATACGGTTTTCACGCAGCGCCGCTTCCATATCCTGAAATGCCTTGCGAACACCACTGTTTTCCGGCAATAGGTAATCACGCAGGGAACGGGTAATGGCGCTGGAAATACCGCCGTACAGGGAAGCTTCGATCAGACGATAGAATTTACTACGATCACCCGCTGAACGCAGGCGTTTGGGTATTACCCCCAAATCAAACATCAGCGCATGATAATCTGTGATGGAGTTAAATTGTTTGAACTGCACACCTTCCATCTCATCAAGGCGATCTTTCAGTTCATTCAGTGGCAATACTCGCGCCTGTCTTTCACCCACATTTTCAGTCAATAACTGCGTAGGTTGAATAGCGGTTGGCAACCCTTGAATCATAAAAGGTTTGATATCGACCTTACGGTCACGCCCCGCTACCTGTTGCAATCTCACCCCGACCACCACCCGCTGATGCCGAGAGTTAATCACATCCAGCGTTGAGTAACAGACCCCCGCCCGCAATTTGCCGTGCAAACCTTTATCACGAGAACCGGAAGTGGCACCGGCTTCGGTGGTGTTACGGAAATGCAACAAGGTTAAATCAGGGATCAGCGCGGTGACAAAAGCCGCCATCGTGGTGGATTTACCCGCCCCATTACCGCCTGATAAGGTTGTCACTAATTCATCAAGATCAAATGTTCTGGCAAAAAAACCATTCCAGTTAACCAGCGTCAGTGAACGAAATTTACCGCGTTCAATCATGGTTGTTCATCTCCCGCACCTTCTGCTGAGTTATCCGGTGTTTCATCATTTTCACTGTCATCAAGCGACAAACCGCCTTCAACCGGCATTGCCTCACCATCACGGATCATCCTCAGTTGTACTTCACGAGGATCGTCGCCACTGCGTACATCCGCACCAAAACGGAATACCGCCTCAGTAATGGTAAATTTGTTGTTGTCATTCGGCAGGAAATAGACCATGCCCAAACGGCGCAGACGGTTCAGCGCCGTGCGCACTTTTTCCTGCAATTTCTGTTTATCCAAATCGGAACCGGAGGAGCGCTGGTTGACAAACTTCATCAACTTGCCCTCATCAGCCAGTGAGATCAGCTCTTCGTACAGCTCTTGAGCAGTAAAAATCCCCTGATTAGCCAGACGTTCCGGGCTGAGATAGAGATAACAAAGAATTTTTCCTACCATCATATCCAGCTCTGATAATACCGAGCGCGGGATCAATGTGGTTGAACGGGGCCGCAGATAGAAGAAACCTTCCGGTGCACGGATCAACTCCACATTATAGCGGGCGTAAAATTCCTCCAATTGCTCCTGAAAATCCATCAGATAAGCATGGTTATCAAGATCATCTATCCCGATATGACGACCCGCGCGAAGTTGGCTATCCAGTTCCGGGAAAAGTGAATTGGCTAACGCCTGTGCCAGTTTAACTGGCATAAATTGTTCAATATGTGTCGATGACATGTGCCTGTACCTTGGCTCCGTAATCATTAATCGCTAACCATTCCGCTGGCAGCCCAGAGAAATCCGCTTCTGCCACACCCAATCGCACAGCTTGATCCACCAAAATACGCGCCACATCAAAGTGACGAGAGAGCGGATGCTGAGCAAGGTAATCCCTTAACACTGCACCTAAATCCAGTGGGCGCTGTTCCTGCTGATATATCAACAGCGCTTTTTCAATCATTTCTGCCAGTCGGTCGTTTATTTCACTGAATTCTTCATATTCCAGCGCTAATGGCAGTTCACCCGTGACTTCTTCATTGCGTAACGTCAATTCTTCGTCCCGCATATCGAGCAAACGTTCGGCGTTGGCAACGGTGAGGGTCCACGGGTTATCAAAATAGTGTTGAACTGATTGACGTAAGCGCTGAGAGAAAATACGGTTTTTATCCATATCAATCGCAGTTCGGATAAATTTGTGAACGTGACGATCATAGCCAATCCATAAATCAATCGCCTGCTGACCCCAACTGATAATACGGTCCAGTTTGCTTTGCAGATCAAATACCAGTTTATCAACCAGTTCTGATCCACCACTGTCCATATTGGCTTCCTGAATACGCAGCAAATTAGCCTGTAGTTTATCTCCGGCCGCTTCCAGTGTGTCCTGGAGTTCCCGCAACGTACCCGATGTTTCGGATAACAGTTGTTCACAGTTGGCAATCGCTGCCTGCCAATCTTGATTCAGCAACGCCGCAATATCTTCTTTAACCGAGCTTTGCTGTTCGTCCATTACGCGCTGAGACATGTCGATGCTGTCGAAGATTTCCGCCACAGAATATTTCAGCGGCGCAAAAACATTACGGTGCCAATGAAATTCATCTCCCCTTTCTTCCGCCGCTTCTGCTGCCCGGTGTAACTCACTCGCCACCACCGATAGTTGCATCGAAAGACGTAAGGTAGAAAATTCCCGCTGACGAATGTAGTAGTCACTGATACTTATTCCAAGCGGGGTTAAGCGATAGATTGCATGGTTATCGGCCAATTCACTGGTGAAACGGTTAAGAAGTTTCTGACGCACCATGTCATTGATAGCATTGTTGGCCCGCACAGCGACAGATTCCGTGGTCTGCTCAAATCCTTTGCAAACTTCACGAAAAGCATCAACCAGCTCCCCTTCGTTCATCTCGCCATCAAGACGCTCGCTGTTCAACACCGCAATTGCCATCAGAAAAGCCAGTCTTTCTACAGGCAAGGAGATGGAAAAATCGTTTTTCCTGGCCCAAGACACCAGTTCCGGGACAGTCTGGGAATATTCACTCATAATTTGTCCTTTAAACTGTTAAAGCTGGCTTGCGTGCCATGACATGAATGTAGCGCCCCAAGCTGATATAAGGCTCCTGTCGGCAATAACGCTGTTCCAATTCCAGCAACGCCGGAAAGTTTTCGCTCTGTAATTGACGATTTTGCAAATAATCGTGAAAAACACGCACACCGGTTTTGCCGGTAATCGTCATATTTAATTCATCAAGCCATTGATATACCTGCTCTGGTGCCAATGGATTCTGAGGCGATAATGAACGTTTTCTGCGACGTTGTATATTGGGTGTCGCCAAATGAAAATTACCTAAAATAGCATTACGCATGACCAAACCATTGGCATTGTAAAACATTAAAGATAGAGCGCCACCCGGATTAATGATATTCATTAGCACTTCTATTACATATTTCTGATCGGTAATCCACTCAAGTACTGCATGGAATAATACCAAATCTACCGGCTGCTCTATATATTGGCTAATTTCCTGTACCGGACTTTGTATAAATTGCATATTTTGGCTGACCCCTTTTTCTTCCGCGGCCAGCCTTGCCCGCTGGATCATCTCTTCTGATAAATCACACAATATCACTTGATGACCCAATTCAGCTAATTGGCATGCTATATTTCCCTCACCACCACCCGCATCCAAAATACGCAGTGGACGTTGAGGTAATTGAGCCAGTAATTCGCTAATATCCTGCCAGACAACGGCTTGCCTGATTTTACCTTTGGTTGTGCCGTAAATATTACGAGAGAATTTGTCTGCAATATCATCGAAATTGCGATCCCGCATGAAAAACTGCCTCACTAATGGAATAGATCTGATTTATCTGTTGAGATTTCATTACGCTGGCTGCTATTTTGGCACAGCATTCGTTGATATAACCACTTTTGACGACAAACTGTGAACCACATGACTATAATTCAACCAAATTAAGGCAAATAGATGCAATTTTTATTTAAAAAGTACCTCGGTGCAATGGTGATGCCTCTGCCATTAATATTACTAATTTCACTTGCTGCTTTATTACTGCTGTGGTTTACCCGTTGGCAAAAAACAGGAAAAACAGTTCTAACATTGAGTTGGCTCACGCTACTTCTGCTAAGTTTGCAACCTGTTGCCGATAAGCTGCTGTTACCGGTGGAATCGGTTTATGCTAACAGCGACCAATCTGATCCCAATCACAATCCACCGGTTGATTATATCGTCGTTCTTGGTGGAGGCTTCACTTATAACCCAAATTGGGCACCCAGTTCAAACTTACTTAACAACAGTTTGCCACGAGTGACAGAAGGTATTCGTTTATATCGCCTGAACCCCGGCTCTAAAATGGTCTTTACCGGCGGCAAAGGGGCGAATGTTAAAAGTAGCGCTGAAGTTGCCGCTATCGTAGCCCAATCGCTCGGCGTGCCCGCAGAAGATACGATTGCACTAACAAAGCCAATGGATACTGAGCAAGAAGCCAATGAAGTTAAGAAACTAATTGGTAACCAACCCTTTATTTTAGTAACTTCCGCCAATCATATGCAGCGAGCAATCACTTTCTTTAAACAACATAGGTTGAACCCCATTCCCGGCCCAGCTAACCAATTAGCGATCACTTCACCATTACATCCTTGGGAAAAATATCTGCCCTCAGCTTACTTTCTATCTCATTCAGAGCGGGTATGGTATGAAACTTTAGGCACCCTCTGGCAACGCATTAAGCCGTCGAAGGATCTGGAACACCCACAAAAATCAGAGCATTATCAGCCGCTAAATAATCCTCAAGCTACTTCTTGAAGCAAGATAGATAGAGAAACGAAAGCGCGATAGAAATAAACAATATAGAAATAAACAACAATAAATTGACGCGCTTTCGTTAATCAAAAAATAAGTTCAAACAACCAATCAGATTTCAGTAAACACTTTTCTGATTGCTGCCAAATCTTCCGGCGTATCAACGCCCACTCCCGGCGCTTTTAATGCAATCCCCACATGAATTTTTTCGCCATACCAAAGTACCCGCAGTTGTTCCAGCATTTCAATTTGCTCCAACGGGCTCGGCTCCCATTGCACATAGCGACGGATAAAACCCACGCGATAGGCATAAATACCAATATGACGCAGGAAATTATCCCCAATCGTTTCTCGTGATTGAATAAAACGGTCACGCTCCCAGGGAATGGTTGCTCTGGAGAAATAGAGCGCATAACCCTGTTTATCCATAACGACTTTCACAGCATTAGGGTTAAAAGCTTCCTCCGCATCATGAATCTGCACAGCCAACGTTGCCATTCCCGCTTTACAACCCGCCAAATTCTCTGCAACCTGTTTAATGATCTCTTCGGGAATTAATGGTTCATCCCCCTGAACATTAACGATAATTTCATCATCGGAAAATTGATATTTGTTGATAACCTCAGCTAATCGTTCAGTACCAGAATGGTGATTTTCGTTGGTCAGACAGGCCTCTCCACCGGCAGCCACAACGGCATCAACAACGTCGTGATTATCTGTTGCCACAATGACGCGTGCAGCACCTGAACGCTTCGCCCGCTCCATGACACGGACAATCATCGGCTTGCCGTGAATATCGGCTAAAGGTTTACCGGGTAAACGGGTTGAAGCAAAGCGAGCAGGAATAATAACGGTGAACATCTCTTATTTTTCCTCATCCAGAGGTAATTCACGGGCTTCGTGCTCTAACAGGACGGGAATACCATCACGTACAGGAAACGCAAGTCGATCCAACTTACAAATGAGTTCAAAATTCTCTTTATCGTAACTGAGTTTTCCGTTACATACAGGGCAGGCAATAATTTCGAGTAAACGATGATCCATACATCCTCCAATTATGGAGCTTTAATTTAATGCAACTCAGAATAACATAAGCTTGGTATCATCGTTAACTCTTGTTATACCCGTTATCTTTCAAGTTGCCTCTTTGTTGGCTGCACACGCTCACCCCAGTCACATCATTAGCTATGCTCCCGGGGATTCGCTCCCTTACCGTCACGATGCCTCTTGAAATCCATAGGGTATATTTACTTAATATTTTTATTCATCTCCAATAACGAACAAATCTTGTTCAGCATTATCTCTCCCTTTTCATGGGGTAACCGAGCATCTACTGGTAAATACCACCAATTTGGCTGAGCAAAACTAAAACACTTAACCGCATCTTTTTCCGTCATCAGTAAATTCTGGTTTGCATCAGTCAGGTGGTTTAGTTGATCTTCGGTGTACGTTTGATGATCGGCAAATGCGTACTCCTTTTGTAGGTCAGCACCTAACTGCTGCAAGGTCGCAAAGAACCGAGGTGGATGGCCGATTCCAGCCATCGCAACAGCGTGAGGTATGAGATTCACGGCGCGTTTTTCACCGCTCACCATATTCACAGCTAACTCGCCAGCTAATGTCATGGATAATTCGCCTGGCTGAGGAGTACCACCGTTGGTGATAATGGCATTAACCCTGTTCAACCGCCCAGATAGTTCACGCATTGGGCCAGCCGGAAGCCACCAACCATTCCCAAAACGGCGCATGCCATCAATAACCGCAATTTCAAAATCCCGCTGCAAAGCATAATGCTGTAAGCCATCATCAGTCACGATGATATCCAGTGGCGTGCCTGCCAGTAATGCTTTCACCGCCTCAACCCGTTTTGGCGCAACCGCCACTGGCGCGCCAGTACGACGATGAATTAATACCGGTTCATCACCGGCCTGAGCCGTGGTGACATTTTCAGTCACCAACAGAGGATAATTTTCTGCTTTCCCCCCATAACCACGGGAAACAACACCAACCCGATAACCTTTTTGCTGCAACTGCTCCACCAGCCAAATAACCACCGGCGTTTTACCATTACCGCCGGCAGTTAGATTACCCACGACCACAACAGGCACAGGCGCTTTCCAGGATTGACTCAAGCCTGTTTTATAACTCAACCACCGTAAGCCACTTATCAGCCCATAAAGGGCTGAAAAAGGTAATAACGGCAAATAAAGCCATGAGCGGCCTGACCATATGCGCTCAATCATTGACCAAATTGCATCCTATGTAGTTGTGAGTAGACACCATTTCGCTCCAACAGAGAGAGATGATTACCCCGTTCAACAATATGCCCATCTTCAATCACCAGAATTTCATCCGCGTTTTCAATGGTTGATAGACGATGTGCAATAACCAGCGAGGTTCTGTTTTTCTGCAATTCATCCAGTGCAGCCTGAATTGCCCGTTCAGATTCCGTGTCCAGCGCCGAGGTTGCCTCATCAAGAATCAAAACCGGAGAATCACGCAACAAGGCGCGTGCGATAGCAATACGCTGACGTTGGCCGCCAGAAAGTAGCACACCATTCTCACCGATCATCGTATCCAAGCCGTTATCTAACTTCCTGATGAAGTCCATTGCATAAGCCATCTCAGCGGCTTTCTCAATCTCTTCACGGCTGTATCGGTTTTCACTGGCATAAGCAATATTATTCGCTACCGTGTCATTAAATAGATGCACATTCTGCGATACCAGAGCAACCTGTCCACGCAAGGAAGAGAGCGTATATTCCCGCAAATCATGCCCATCCAGCAAAATATTACCTTCGTTGACATCATAAAAACGGGTCAGCAAATTCGCTATTGTGGATTTACCAGAACCAGAACGCCCTACCAAAGCAACAATTTTTCCCGCCGGGATATACATGGAAATATTTTGTAACGCCGGTAATTCCTTGGTTGGATAACAGAAAGTCACATTACGGAATTCAATATCACCGTTCGCTTTTTTAAGCTCCAGCTTACCGTCATCTTTTTCCTGTTCCATATCCAGAATCGAAAACAGAGTCTGACAAGCGGCCATGCCTCGCTGGAATTGCGCATTAACATTAGTCAACGATTTCAATGGACGCATCAACGCAATCATTGATGAAAATACGACCGTAATTTTACCCGCTGTCAGTGTTTCCATAATATCCGGGAAACTTGCTGCATACAGGACAAAGGCCAAAGCAAACGAGGCAATAAGCTGAATGATGGGATCAGAAATTGATGAAGCAGAAACCATTTTCATGCCTTGCTGACGCATATGGTTACTGACTTTATTAAAACGCTCAGTTTCTACTTTCTGCCCGCCAAAAATGAGCACTTCTTTATGCCCTTTCAACATCTGCTCAGCACTGGCTGTGACTTGCCCCATGCTATTCTGCATATTTTTACTAATACTGCGAAATCGCTTCGATACCACGCGAATCACCAATGACACAATCGGCGCAATCACAATCAGGATCAGAGATAATTGCCAGCTATAGTAAAACATCAAAATAAACAGGCCGATTATGGATGCCCCTTCCCTGACCACAGTAATCAGTGCACTGGAAGAGGAGGAGGCCACTTGTTCAGAATCATAAGTGATACGGGAAAGCAGAGTGCCTGTAGATTGCTGATCAAAAAATGACACCGGCATCCCCATCATATGGCTGAACAGACGGCGACGCATCTGCATTACCACTTTACCGGAGACCCAAGAGATACAATAACTTGATACAAACCCGGATAGCCCTCGCATAATCATTAAAGCAATCACAATCAGTGGCATCCATTTCAGTACATCACTGCTTGCTTTGCCGAAACCTTCATCAAGTAAAGGCTTAAGCAATGAAAGCATTAACGTATCACCGGCAGCATTAAGGATCAGAGCAACCGCAGCAACTATCAGCCCAATTCTGAACGGAGAGACAATTGGCCATAGTCGGCGAAACGTCTGCCAGGTAGAAAGGTCTTTATCATTCATTATTGAGTTACCAACACAAAAAGAAATAGCGGGTTATTCTACTCATGATCACTACGAATACCAAACCACTGATGATACCAACGTGACATAATTTGTTGCCTATAGCTCATCATTTCAACATGATCGCCATAAAAATAACCCGTTATCTGCCCGGATACCGCGGTACTACGCCATTCTGCCCCAATTTTACGATAACGTCGCTGCACTTTAACCGAAGGAAGTCGCCACGGGCTATAACGTGCAACAGAGGCCAGTGCATATTGTGGTGAGACGGTATGAATAAAAGCGGCTGTAGATGACGTGTTACTACCATGATGTGGAACCTGCAATACGGTCGATTTTAAATTCTCTTTTTCTATTCCCAATAGCTTATATTCCCCTTGCTTTTCCAGATCTCCGGTTAAAAGCAAGCTATGTTTGCCATCTTCTACCCGAATGACGCAAGATTCGTCATTACCTGCGTGTAATGATCTTACCGGCGGCCATAATACACGGAAGCTCAACCCCTGCCAGAGCCACTGTTCACCGCGTATACATGGAAGATGTTGCTGATTAATTAAAGAACTTCTCACAGCAATACCTGGATATTTTTGTTGTAAGGATTCTAACCCACCGGTATGGTCAAGATGATCATGACTGATAATAATCTGCTCTGGCGTTAATCGATGCCAACGCAAATAAGGGATTATCACCCTTTCCGCCATACTGCCAGTTTCCCAACGATTAGCGGTATCAAAAATCAGCGCTTTGCCATCTTTTTCAATGATAACCGCAAGCCCGTGCCCAACATCCAGCATAGAAAATCGCCACAGATATTCTTCGTTGCGCCTCAGATAGCAGAGCATTATCCCTAAAGAAATGCCAATCAGTAACTTATATGATTGCCACCAAGCAAATCGCCAAATGATGACAACAAACCAGCCAATAAACGTTATTAATAGAGGAAAACGACCCGTTTCACTCCATGACTGTTGCAAAACTGGCAAAGGAATTAAAGAGAAGGTTATAGAGTAATCGACTAATTGCCATAATAACGCATGAATAAGAGAACAAAAATTACTTATTAATGCCAGCATAATCAACGGAACAGAAATAAAAGAGATGATTGGCACGGCCCAGAAATTAGCAAATAAAGCGGCAAAATTGACACCATGAAATAATAATAGCTGGAGAGGAATAAGCATCAGCATCATACCCATTTGCATATATAACCCGCGCAGCCATAGCCATTTCCAACCATAACGAAATGGCTCAATCAACGGTGCCCAAAAGAACCAGAACATTATCGCCATCACAGCAAAGAAGGAGAGCCAGAAGCTATCAGAAAGCACAGTCAGGGGATCAAATAAGAGAATCATTGCGGCTGTCCACAATGCCCACTGCCAAGGGAAACAGAGAATATTTCTGTAACGTAAATATAGCCAGAGCGTTAAACCCAGTAATGCACGAATAGCCGGAATGCCCCAACCCGATAACCAGACGTAATTTATTGCCACTATCCAACCGATAATCAATGGAAATCTGTGCCCTATCCAGTGCACGGGAAAGAAGAGTTGTAATAATCTTGCCATCCACCAACCAAACATACTGGCAACAGTAATATGCAACCCTGAAATGGCCATAAGGTGAGCCGTACCTGTTTGTTGTAATAATAAATTATCCTCCTTACTTAACCACTGACGCTCTCCGAATGCTAATGCCATCGCAATGCCACTATGCTTCAATTCACGAATATCCGGTGCAATATGACTGACCAATCGCTGACGTAAGTTACATTTCCCGTCAATTAATTCAGCATGAATGACTTTCCCTGTTAAAGGTCGGCGGATAGCTAATGCCCTACGCTGGCTATCATATCCACCTTGATTTAGCTGACTATGAACTGGCCGTAATTTCATTTTCAGCCGCCATTCTTGACCAGCACACAGAGATTCAGGCGAAATATCCCAATAAGCGGAAACATACAGTGGCGGAAAAATAACTTTGTTTTCATTCTCAATAATACGCAGGATAACCCTGCCTTTCTCTTCATTATCTAATGATAAACTTTCAATAATAACCCGTGATAAATGCGCTTTTTCACTAAAATAGATTATCTGTTCGAGCAGATGATTTCCCTGCCAGCACCCAATAAGAAATGCCAGTAACGAAATTGAAACCATCCGGCAAAAACAAAATGGTAAGAATAAGCAGAATAGCGCCAGTAATAGCAATGTCATAACCTGCCATTTCTGTGGTAACTCAGGCAGAAAAAGCAAGGGTACAATACCGACAATAATAGCTATTGCGGCCTGATTCACGCTAATGATTGGTATAGGTTGTTTCCAATTTGTTGTTATCTTACTTATCATAACTGAAAACCACATCCTTATTCATCCTTACCCTTTTATTTTTCCAGCAGAGTATTCCTTATTTTTTACAAAGCAGCCAGAAGCACAAGAAAAATTATCAAACACCTTCGCAGATTAATTTCAGGTTAACAGTCATTTCAAAAATATATGCGAACAGCTTCGCAAATACAGAAACTGCCACCTGCTAATTACCCACCAAATGTTATATTGATCGCAAATGCAACATTGCGATATTGATATCAAATAAAATATTTCGTAATGTTTTATCTGCATTCTCATTACAGACATAAATAAACATTATAAACTCACGATAAGTTACATTATTCACTTATTATTATAATTAAATATCAAATTCATTTTTGAAATTATTAACCAAGCCTATAGATTAATAGAACAATTAATCCAACCATATGTATACCCAATGGATTTCAATATGGATCGCGACGGCAAGGGAGCGAATCCCCGGGAGCATAGATAACGATGTGACCGGGGTGAGTGAGTGCAGCCAACAAAGAGGCAACTTGAAAGATGACGAGTATATACCCTATGGATTTCAAGATGCATCGCGACGGCAAGGGAGAGAATCCCCGGGAGCATAGGTAACTATGTGACCGGGGTGAGCGAGTGCAGCCAACAAAGAGGCAACTTGAAAGATGACGGGTATAAAACAATAAAAATAATTATTATCAAATATTACCTAAGTTATTGATCACCGAATTAGTGAAACTACTTAACTGCTTGTCTACTTTTTGTTTTGTGATTAAGATCGCATTGATTAGATTTAAATAATACTAAATTAATATTTCCATTCTATTTTTATATGGAAAATAATCAAAAAATCATGTTAAATACAATAAGGTGGTTTTTATGAAAAACAAAATAATTGTATCTGACTCTCTGCAAGAACATCATCTTACTAAATTATTTAATGATGAAGTGTTAGCAATCCATATAAAGAAATATGTTGATAGTCCTATTGCAAACAAGCTCTCTGATTTTCTCCTCTCCCACGAAAATCTGGAATGTCACCCTCATGATTTGAAAAAAGGAGATGAAGTTGTTTTAGTTGATTATGGTGTTGATAGAATTGGTCCATCTTACAATACAACTTTTGGCAAATCCAAAGATAGCGATAGCTATAAAAAATATTTTGAAAATGCGTTACCTGCCATCAGAAATGTCAGAAATTTCTGTGCTCCAATGTTAGCTCCTTTCGATAAATTTCGTTTAGAACTGGACGAGATATGGTCCGCCGGGGCCAGCATTGCAAACTTTGAAGGTAAAAAGATGCATGCGGGTATTGCCAGAGTGATGAGCAGGCCGGAACGCTCTTTCATGGTTGAAAAACAACCCCATTTTGATGGCCTTCAACAACAATCGGTCAATTTGTTGGGCCAATTCTCAGTGAATATCTATATAAAAATGCCTGCAAATGGAGGAGAGCTTGAGCTGTGGGATGTTCCTGAAATCCCTATTACCGAGTTAATCGAAGATAACGCAGAAAATGATTGGCGAGGCACACTTCCGCCATCCATCCTTATTAAACCAGAACAAGGAGATTTGATTATAATAAACACCAGGAAACCCCATGCTATTCGTAGTTTTTCCGAAGGGTGCAGAATATCATTACAAAGCTTCATTGGATTATCACTAAATAAACATCTCATGTTATGGAATTAATTATATGGTTGGTGTAATCAGTACATTAGGAACATTTTTTCTTTTAGGATTGGGAGCTGCGGCTCCCGTTGGCCCTATAAATATAGAAATTATGCGTAGACACTTGAATATCAGTTGTCTTCACGCAGTAATTTTTGGCTTAGGTGCTTGTTTTGCCGATATAATTTATTTATTACTTTTAGGTTTTGGTATATTACAATTGTTTTCCAATACTATTTTTATGCCTATTTTTGGGTTTTTAGGCGCATTGATGGTCATTTGGTTTGGTATTACCAGCTTCATAAATAAGAAAAATGAGGGAAATATCAATATCATCTCCAAACCCTATCATAGGCAATTTTTTGATGGTGTATTGTTGACACTATTAAATCCATACAATGTTATTTTTTGGCTGTCTGTCAGCGCACAACTCAACAATATTGCATCAGGTAAATATAGTTTAGCTATTGGTGCAGCAGGGACAATTATTGGCGTCATTGTTTGGGTTGCCTTTATTAATACTGTGATATTCTTCTCCAGGAAAATGCTCAGTCACCGTGTTATCAAGTTTATTAATTACACCAGCGGTGTCGTTCTTATTATGCTTGGAATCTATTTCTTTTCATATTCAATAACATTATTTAATCTGAAATTTTCTTAAGTCAGGAAATGCTATGCCTGAGGGTCGAATAACGTTTTTAATCAAACGAAATTTCGTGGATATCCTTAGGCATTGTAGAGCGCTATGGATCGTTTTCCAGACAATCTCAAAATCCACCTTGAAGTAGCCATGAGCCAAAGCATTACGCATCAGGTAAGCAAACGACAATGGCAATTCAGGGTTAGCAACAGCGAAATTGGGATAATGCTTCCCAATGTTATTACTGGCCTCGCCGATGATCTCGAAGTTGCGGATCACGGCATCCTGCACCAACTGGTTGTTTAAGAACGCCAGTTCATCCATGTCTTCCGTGTAGCTGTCGATACGCTTGATGGCTTCGAGGATGTGCGCCAGATAGTCGACAAGACGCTACTGATCACGGCTCATACAGGCACCGCCTCGGCAAGAACGGCCGCCCTGAATCTCTCTGGTAGTGCCTTCGGAGTCAACACATCCACTGGCACACCGAGCAGTTGCAACAACTCGTGCCGGATCGCGCCAATATCAAAAAGAGTGGTTTCCGGCGTCGGGTCAATCAGGATGTCCAAGTCACTGTCCTCGGTGTCATCACCGTGTATAACAGACCCGAAAACACGGGCATTACGGGCACGATGAGACTCCACTACGCGACGGATGGCCTCCCGATTAGCAGCTAAGGCTATTGATGGTTTCATGCCATTAACTCCACAACAAAATCTAGTTTTATAATATGGGGGTACCAAGGGGAAAGCAATACTAAGGTCCGCTTTCCATCAGTAATGTCGGTACCAAGTACTAGGCTGGTTATTCTTTAAAGCCCGGTTTACCATTTCTGGCTCGCCATTCTTTTACTACTTTAAGCACACCTTCTGGGCTATCTTCAATGCCATCTTCAGGATAATACAATAAATCTGTACCTGCAGGATATTCTGAGACTCTCACAATATTGTTTACGATTGCATCGTGCTCTGCCTCAGAAGAATATTTCCCCTCAAAGATCATGCTAATTAATTCTAAAAACTCCGTTTCAGTATATTCTTCTAACTTACTTTTTAATTCCATCCTATTTTTCCTCTTTATTAGAATGAATTTCAATATGCCGCTTCGGAGTTATTACTCGCAGATTATCGAGTCCATAAACAGAGCCATCATCTTTAATAAACTGAACATGATGTATTTCATATTTTTGTCTACTACCTACTTGCTCTAACTTAGGTGAATAAGGAGACAAACCGTTTTTCACATCTTCTTAATTGGTTCTTTTAAATTGTTTAGACAACTCAGGATCATTACCAACCTCTTTCCAAAACGCCCTTCTGAAATCATCGAAGTTATTAAATGTCCTCCCTCGCAACTTATCCGCTATCTGACTGGGAATCGGTGCGCCCATATCTTATCCTGCAAGACTTAACCAGCTACCTTCAACTTTTTGTCCTCGACCAGTGACCACTCCCGGTTGATTTCGAGGGGTATTAAACATCACATAGATCGGTTTAATACCTAAATTGGCTGGAAATACCAGAATATAATCGCGGAAATCCTTCTCTTCCGGTATGGGCAACGATTCAATATCGCTACCCACTTTATCTGGAATCGGTAATACCGTTATCTGAGACGGAATAAACGGCTGTTCCTCATTCCCGGTATGCGGTGGAACCTTGAATTCCTGTTCGCTTGGTGTCCATAGAATCGTTGGCCGATTTTCTCCCTGTTCCCAGAACTCGTAATTACCGGTGGCCTGATTCAGTTTCATCATACGAACCGGCACTTTATCCAAGCCACTTTCCGGACTGACATGATACCCCTGAACCGCTATCCTGCCGCTTCTTTCATCTCTTATCCAGCGAAAACGAATACGGGTCGGCGCTTTACCAAACTGTTCTGCAATTTCACTAAGATGATGCTGGTTTAAGTAATCTTCTTCGCCTTCATTTAATCCGGATGAATAAAACAGCCCCATTAATCCGACTGTCAACGGATTTGGTACCGCCAGCCAGCGCCCGGCGCTGGTAATGCCGCCACCGATGTAACGCATTACCAACGCTTCACTATCTGCTATAGCGCCACGAGTAGTTGCAGCCACAGCGATAGCAGCAGCTTCCGCTTTATCTTTGCTGCCGCTAAGCCACCGTTTATACCACGGTAATTTTTTATCCTGCGATTTATCCGGTTTGGGTGGATGTTTGTTATCCTGCGGAGGCTGTTCAGGTTTTAATACCGTTACCGGAGCAGGAGATAACGGAACCTGATATATCGCCATCCTACCAAAGTTATTTACCGGTTCAGTTTCCGTACCGGCATCAGTACAACCTTTACCCCTCTGGCGGGATTTGGCAAATACCGGGATCGGTGGAGGAGGTGCTTGTTTTACAGGCAGTGGTGAGGATTGGATATTTCCCACTTCCTTCACCGGTGACAAGAAATTTTGCGCGGTCATATGAGCAGGCGCTTGTTGACGAGGCTGATCCTGCTTCTCGTAACTGTCCCATCACGGAATTAATAAATCGGGACCGACAGGGACAAGTGCTAATACTATCCAATGTGCCAGCCAACTTACGCCCCATGTCAAACATATCTGTTACACCACCGACAATAATGTAAGTGCCGGGATGTTTACCACAGGTAACTTTATCTCCTTCACGAGCAGTTGCTCGCCCATTAAATGTCATGGTGTGATCACCAGTAATAATCTGGCCGCCGCAAGTTGTTTTATCACCAACCAGCAGGAAATACCCTATTGCCATCTATTCACTTCTCCAGTGATTTATACATGAAGAGTGGTTCTAACTGAAATCATCATGTTTTCACCACTTATGGATTAATAAATGTTCAATTATGCAACAAATTTCACTTAAAAGTATATAGGAGTATTCCGAAATTTATAGAAATGAAGTTGATTAATGCTGGTAATTCCTCATGTTTTATAACATTTTTGATACATTTTTTTATCAGAAGCGAATATCACGCATAAATTTGAAACCAATGACGATATTGATTTTACATGCAAGTGATTTCTGGGGACACAACATCAAATTGACAGGATTATGGGGAAGGTTTTCTCAGTATAAAAGTTAGCTCTTTTTATATGAATCTTAATTAGATAAAAGTGCTGACCAAAAGGCCAGCACTTTATTACTAATCTAAAACAGCACCAAAGACACCGTTTAGAATAAGCAATAACTTGTTATCTTCAAACTTAATCGTAGATATTCACGCGATCACGCAACTCTTTGCCAGGTTTAAAATGGGGAACGTATTTACCTTCCAGCTCCACTTTATCACCCGTTTTAGGGTTACGACCTACGCGCGGAGCACGGTAGTGAAGAGAAAAACTGCCGAATCCGCGCACCTCTATACGTTCACCATCTGCCAATGTTATTGCCATATGGTCGAGTATTTCTTTCACTGCATCTTCAACGGTTTTGGCCGAAATATGAGACTGCTGGCCAGCAAGTCTTTCAATTAATTCAGACTTGGTCATGAGTACCTCCCTAAACTACCGTACTTGGATAACACTTACGTGTTATCCACCGTTATTCACTCGAATTATTCGCCTTTCGCTGCTTTGAAAGCTTCAGCCATTGCATTGTTTGCAAAGTTTGCGTCTTCTTGTTTGTTCACAGAAGCGATAGCGTCTTTCTCGTCAGCTTCGTCTTTAGCGCGAACAGACAGGTTGATAACGCGGTTTTTGCGATCAACACCAGTATATTTAGCTTCAACTGCATCACCCACGTTCAGAACCAGCGTTGCATCTTCAACACGGTCACGAGAAGCTTCTGATGCACGCAGGTAACCTTCAACGCCGTCAGCCAGTTCTACTGTCGCACCTTTAGCATCAACTGCGGTAACTTTACCAGTAACAATAGCACCTTTCTTGTTCACAGATAGGTAGTTATTGAATGGATCTTCTGCCAGTTGTTTAATGCCCAGAGAGATACGCTCACGCTCTGCATCTACTTGCAGAACAACAGCCGCGATTTCATCGCCTTTTTTGTATTCACGAACGGCTTCTTCTCCAGCAACGTTCCAGGAGATGTCAGACAGGTGAACCAAGCCATCAATGCCGCCATCCAGACCAATGAAGATACCAAAGTCAGTAATAGACTTGATCTTACCTTCAACACGGTCATTTTTGTTGTGAGTTTCAGCAAATAGCTGCCAAGGGTTAGCTTTACACTGTTTCAGACCTAAGGAGATACGACGACGTTCTTCGTCGATATCCAGAACCATAACTTCCACAACGTCACCAACGTTAACCACTTTAGATGGGTGGATGTTTTTGTTGGTCCAGTCCATTTCTGAAACGTGTACCAGACCTTCAACGCCTTCTTCGATTTCCACGAAGCAACCGTAATCAGTCAGGTTAGTTACGCGACCAGTCAGTTTAGTACTTTCTGGATAACGCTTAGCGATTGCTACCCAAGGATCTTCGCCCAGTTGTTTCAGGCCCAGAGATACACGGGTACGCTCACGGTCAAATTTCAGTACTTTAACTGCGATTTCATCGCCCACATTGACGATTTCACTTGGATGTTTAACACGTTTCCAAGCCATATCAGTAATGTGTAGCAAGCCATCAACGCCACCCAGATCAACAAATGCGCCGTAGTCAGTCAGGTTCTTAACGATACCTTTAACTTCCATACCTTCTTGCAGGTTTTCCAGCAGTTGATCACGTTCCGCACTGTTTTCAGATTCGATAACAGCACGACGAGAAACCACGACGTTGTTGCGTTTCTGATCCAGTTTGATGACTTTAAACTCAAGCTCTTTACCTTCCAGGTGAGTTGTATCACGAACTGGACGAACATCAACCAGAGAACCAGGCAGGAATGCGCGGATACCGTTCAGTTCAACAGTAAAACCGCCTTTTACTTTACCGTTGATGATGCCGGTAACTGTTTCTGCGTCTTCGTAAGCTTTTTCCAGCATCAGCCACGCTTCATGGCGTTTTGCTTTCTCACGAGACAGAACAGTTTCACCAAAACCATCTTCAACAGCGTCTAGCGCAACATCAATTTCATCACCGACCTGGATTTCCAGCTCACCCTGAACATTTTTAAACTGTTCTACAGGAATAGCGGATTCTGATTTCAGACCTGCATCAACCAATACAACGTCTTTATCAATAGCAACAACGATGCCGCGAACGATAGCACCTGGACGAGTTTCAATAGATTGCAGGGATTCTTCAAAGAGTTGAGCAAAAGATTCTGTCATGTTAATGATCTTCAAGATTTTAATTTAACGTCCATTTAGCTTCCCGCCGAATGGGGTTGTTTTACATGCCCTGCTACTATTCCCTGTAACAAGGTTGTTTGGTTTGCGGAAAAATTCGATACCCGCGTACCTAATTTTTAGTACATCGTCATCAATTATAAGCTAAAAACTTAAAATCGCTCAGGTAATTGAGAGAATTTTTTTCGCATAATTTAGCGCCTTGTCGATAACTTCTTCGATAGACATACTGGTTGAATCCAATATTAATGCATCTCCAGCCGGCGCTAACGGCGCAACTGCCCGGTTACGGTCGCGGTAATCACGTTCCTGTATCTCGGACAAAAGACATTCAAAGTTAACACTAAAGCCTTTTTCCTGCAACTGTAGCATACGTCTGCGCGCACGTTCTTCTGCACTGGCATCAAGGAATATTTTTACCGGGGCATCAGAAAACACCACAGTTCCCATATCACGGCCATCTGCAATCAAGCCCGGTGCAACCCGAAAAGCACGCTGACGCCGTAACAAGGCTTCACGAACTCGTGGAAAAGCAGCCGCCTTCGAGGCAGTATTGCCGACCGTCTCGGTCCGGATCTCATTACTGACATCCTCGCCCTCAAGCATCACACTGAGCTTCCCTTTTCTCGGGACAAAGCGCACATCAAGATTAGCAGCCAGAGGAACTAACGCGTCTTCAGACTGGATATCCACCTGATGATGAATCGCTGCCAGTGCCAACACTCGATAAATAGCACCTGAATCAAGCAGTTGCCAGCCTAAGGCCTCTGCCAGTGCCTGGCATAATGTTCCTTTACCCGCACCGCTTGGCCCATCAACAGTTATTACTGGGGCTATCGCCACCATTATTGTTCTCCTTTAGCATGGCAAGTTAACACTTCACCAGATGCTGAATATTTACTCAATAAAATAATCAATATCTGCCGTTTATTATACGCACTCACAGAGTGAACGAAATAAGCGTATGCCATGTAGATAGATTTTGATCAAAGAAATACGCTTTATTAAATCATAATAATCGATAATTATGACTTTCGCTGGCTTAATCTCTCCAATTGATTGAAATAATCAGGAAAGGTCTTTGCTGTACAACCTGGATCGAGAATGGTAACCGGTGTATCGGACAGCGCCACCAACGAGAAACACATCGCCATTCGATGATCATTATAGGTACCAATTTCAGCAGGTAACAATCTTGGTGGTGGTGTGATGCGAATGTAATCACTCCCCTCTTCCACCTCTGCACCGACTTTACGCAATTCAGTTGCCATCGCATGCAGCCGATCCGTCTCTTTTACCCGCCAGTTGTATATATTGCGAATGACGGTCTCCCCTGCCGCAAACAACGCAGTGGTTGCAATGGTCATAGCTGCATCAGGGATCTCATTCATGTCCATATCAATGCCAGTGAGAGAGCCTCGTTCACATTCAACAAAGTCATCACCCCAACGAATTTTCGCCCCCATTTTCTCCAGCACATTGGCAAATTTGATATCCCCTTGAAGGCTATTTTTACCAATTCCGGTCACCCGCACAGTACCACCTTTAATTGCCGCCGCCGCCAGAAAATAGGAAGCAGAAGAGGCATCACCTTCAACCAAATAGTGCCCCGGAGAAACGTATTGCTGTCGGCCTTTAATGTGGAAAATCTGATATTGATCGTGATTTACGGTAATACCAAAACTTTTCATCAATGCCAGAGTGATATCAATATAAGGTTTGGAAACCAATTCCCCTTGAATATGAATCTCAGAATCATTTTCCGCCAATGGCGCAGCCATCAGCAATGCGGTCAAAAATTGGCTGGAAACCCGACCATCTACCGTCACTTTGCCGCCAACACCCCCCCCTTTGACGTGTAACGGCGGATAATTTTCCTGCTCCAGATAATCAATTTCTGCGCCCCCTTGACGCAAAGCATCCACCAGATGACCAATCGGGCGCTCTTTCATCCGGGGTTCGCCGGTAAGAACGATGTCATTTTTGCCCAAGCATAACGCGGCGGTTAGGGGACGCATTGCCGTGCCGGCATTACCCAGAAACAGTTCTATCGGGCCTTTATGAGTAATCAACCCACCAATACCATCAACTTCACAACGGGTACGATCATCAGATAAACGATAACTGACACCCAACGCAGCCAAAGCATTGAGCATATGGCGAATATCATCACTGTCCAACAAGTTAGTTAAGCAGGTAGTACCTTTGGCGAAAGCCGCCAGTAATAACGCACGGTTAGAAACACTTTTTGACCCCGGCAGGTTAATAGTTCCATTAATGGAGGAAATAGGTTGTAGCATCAGGGATTGCATAAATAACGGGCTCTCCGATTCTCAATTAGGTTATTTTTAATTATAAGTGAGTCATTGTTACGTTTGAGGAAATATTTTTTTCTACCCTGAGATAGGCCGGGAACCATTGTTCCCGGTAAAGTTGACAAATCAGCCGTTACGACGCTCAAAATCAGCCATAAAATCAACTAAAGCCTGAACCCCTTCGACAGGCATTGCATTATAAATAGAAGCACGCATACCGCCGGAAACCCGGTGACCTTTCAATGCCTGCAACCCTTGCGCATCTGCTTCTGCCAGAAATTTGCTGTCCAGTGAGGCATCAGCCGTCTTGAACGGCACATTCATCAGGGAACGATCTTCAAGGACGACTTGGTTATGGTAGAAATCACTGTTATCAATGGCATTATAAAGTAACTCAGCCTTAGCACGGTTACGTTTTGCCATCTCTTGTACCCCGCCTTGCTCTTTCATCCACTTGAAGACCAAACCAGAGAGATACCAGGCAAACGTTGGCGGCGTGTTGAACATGGAGTCATTCTCTGCCAGCACCGTATAATCAAGAATAGACGGGGTTTCTTTACGGGCTTTGCCTAATAAATCTTCATGAACAATAACCAGTGTGAGCCCCGCCGGACCAATATTTTTCTGCGCTCCAGCATAAATCATGCCATAACGGCTAACATCTAACGGCCCGGAAAGAATAGAGGAAGAGTAATCCGCAATAATAATTTTATTATCATCAAAATCTGGATCTTTATGAATTGCGATACCATCAATGGTTTCATTCGGGCAATAATGGACATAAGCCGCATCATTACTTAATAACCATTCACTCATTGGTTTAACGCCTTTCAAGCCATTAATTTCGGTTTTGATATTAATCACATTCGGCGTGCAATATTTTTCTGCTTCTTTGACTGCACATTCAGCCCAGTAACCGCCATCAATATAATCAGCTTTAACATTATCACCCAGCAGGTTCATTGGGATAGCGGCAAATTGACCACGGGCGCCACCATGGCAGAACAATACCTTATAGTTTTCAGGCACTGACAATAGATCTCGCAGATCATTTTCAGCTTCCTTTGCCACTGCGACAAATTCCTTACCTCGGTGACTGATCTCCATAATTGAAGTCCCAATACCATGCCAGTTACAGAGCTCTTGTTCAGCTCTACGCAATACTTCGACCGGTAACATAGCGGGACCTGAACTGAAATTATATACCTGATTCATTTACCTCACCTTATTCTGACGAAATAACAATGATTGATAACAATAAATAATCTGATATATCGGTTGTACCATTCCCATTTCATTGCTGCAATGGTTATTCAAACGTTGAACAAAACTATCGCAAAAATAGCCAATAAACTTGTTCATTCAGCGCTATTACAGATGAGCCGCTTATTTTTTACCTTTTTTATCTACAGCTATGAGAGGAAGGAATAATGTGAAATGGCGAATCGGGTAAGCAATAAAGCCATGATGTCGGTAAAATCGCACTGCATTATCATCTTTTGCATCAACAAGCAGCGCATAAGACGCAATTTCGGCACGAATGGTCCTCTCAATAGCATCAGCTAGCAATGCTCCACCGAGTCCCTGATTTCTAAATGCCTGATCAACGGCCAACCTCCCCATCCGTACTGCCGGCACTGTTGGGTATCGTGGCAGTTTCTTAATAGTAACCGTAGGGAGGTTGGTCAACTGGATACCGGCAGCAGCCAGAGTCACTACCCGGTGATCATGAAGCGCGACAAAACAAGCTGCACCTGTGCGCTCTATTGTTATCTCTGAATCACAAATCAATATTTCACAAACATCTCGTGAATTTTTACCGGATCACGCGTTTCAGTCAGAGCTAATTGTAAAAGCACTCTGGCCTTTTGTGGGTTCAGACGTTCAGAAGCGACAAAGCCATGCTTGCTATCATCCACTTCCGCATCCTGAGTAACATATCCCACCGGTACACGGCTTGATCTGACGACCACGACCCCATCTTTAGCCGCTTGAGCCAAAGTATCGAAAATCGCCTTATACATATTACCGTTGCCCACACCAGCGCTGACAATACCTTGGTAACCATCTCTCAACAGAGCTTTCGCCGGCAGATCAGACGCATTGGCATAATTATAGACAATGCCTACTTTAGGCAGTTTATCCAGTTTACTGACATCAAAAATCGCCTTACTCGCTCTCGGCTTAGCGTCAGCGTAATAATTAACTTTGCCATTATGAACAAAGCCCTCAGCACCCGCATTAACTGGCTGGAATGCCTGAACTTCGGTGGTGCTCATTTTCACCACAGTGCGCCCACTGATAACCGCATCATTCATTGCCATCAACACACCACGTTTGGCTGATGCTTGATCACCGGCAACCACCACGGCGTTATACAGATTTAACGGGCCATCGGCACCAAGCGCCGTAGACGGGCGCATCGCACCAACCATGACAATCGGTTTCTGGCAGTGGGTAGTTAGATCGAGGAAGTAAGCAGTTTCTTCCATTGTGTCAGTACCGTGGGTGATAACAAAACCATCGGTCTTGCCACAATCAGCGTTGATTCTTTTCGCTAGCGTCAACCACACCTGATCATTCATATCCTGCGAACCAATACTCACCACCTGCTCACCTTTTAGGTTGGCGATATCTTTGATCTCAGGAATAGCATTGACTAATTCATCAATAGCAACTCTTCCAGCAACATAGTTGGATTGGATTGCAGACTTCCCACCACCCGCAATCGTCCCTCCTGTCGCCAAAAGCGTAATATTTGGTAAAGCAAAAGCAGAACCACTAATTAATGCCAATAAACTGGCTAAAGCTGTGTGTTTCATCTTTTTCATGCTTCTTCCTTAATAAAAAATATCCTGTTAGATTATGGATGATGATAACAATAAATCTGTGATACATACCAGACTTTAGCTACTGAAAAAAAACTCGTATGATGAGCGCCCCATAACGAGCACTCATAAGTGAATACCATGACGCAAACCTTTATTCCCGGCAAAGACGCCGCACTGGAAGACTCAATCAACCGTTTTCAGCAAAAACTGCAACACCTTGGTTTTAATATCGAAGAAGCTTCATGGCTGAACCCGGTTCCTAATGTCTGGTCGGTTCATATCCGCGACCGCGATTGCCCTCTCTGTTTTACCAATGGCAAAGGTGCCAGCAAGAAAGCCGCTTTAGCTTCTGCTTTAGGGGAGTATTTTGAACGCTTGTCAACTAACTATTTTTTTGCTGACTTCTATTTAGGCGAAGCTATCGCTAACGGTGATTTTGTCCATTATCCGAATGAAAAATGGTTTGCTTTACCGGAAGATGATTCTCTACCAGCAGGCATTCTGGATGACCGGTTACACCAATTTTATAATCCTGAAAATGAGTTATGCGCCAGTCAGTTAGTCGATTTGCAATCAGGTAATGAAGAGCGTGGTATCTGCTCGCTGCCATTTACTCGTCAGTCTGATGATCATACCGTCTATATTCCGATGAATATTATTGGCAATCTTTATGTTTCCAATGGTATGTCAGCTGGCAACACTATGAATGAAGCCAGAGTTCAGGGATTATCTGAAGTTTTTGAACGCTATGTGAAAAATCGTATTATCGCCGAAGGCATCAGCCTGCCAGAAATTCCCCAGGAAGTGATGAACCGTTATCCCGGCGTTGTTACCGCAGTCAGCAAATTACAGGATGAAGGTTTCCCACTCTATTGTTATGACGCCTCTCTCGGTGGACAGTTCCCGGTTATTTGCGTAGTGCTGTTTAATCCTAATAACGGGACTTGTTTCGCCTCTTTTGGTGCACATCCTGAATTTGGTGTAGCACTGGAACGTACTGTGACCGAATTATTACAAGGACGCAGTTTGAAAGATCTGGATGTGTTCAATGCGCCGACTTTCGATAATGAAGAAGTGGCAGAACATACCAATCTGGAAACTCACTTTATCGATTCGAGCGGTTTAATCAGTTGGGATTTATTCAAACAAGATGCTGATTATGCGTTCGATGACTGGAATTTCAGCGGCACGACAGAAGAAGAGTTCGCCACTTTGATGGCTATCTTCAAACAATTGGATGCCGAAGTTTATATTGCTGACTACGAGCACCTTGGTGTTTATACCTGCCGTATTTTAGTTCCGGGAATGTCTGATATTTATCCTGTGGAAGATTTACATCTTGCTAATAACACGATGGGAACGCATTTGCGGGAAGCTTTATTAGCATTACCGGATAGCCAGTGGCAAGCCGAAGAATATCTGGCACTGATTGAGCAATTAGATGAAGAAGGTTTGGATGATTTTACCCGTATCCGTGAGTTGTTTGGCATTGCGGTGGGTAAAGATAATGGCTGGAGCAATTTACGGATTGGTGAACTGAAATCCATGTTGGCGCTGGCTGGCGGTGATTTGGAACAGGCTTTAATTTGGGTGGAATGGACTCAAGATTTTAACGCCTCAATCTTTACGGCCGAACGCGCTAATTATTATCGCTGTTTGCAAACACTACTTTTACTTGCTCTGGAAGCGGATAAAGCGCCTACACAATATTATCAAGCATTCGTAAAAATGTATGGGCAAGATGCTGTTGAAGCAGCATCAGCAGCTATTTCTGGTGAACACTGTTTTTATGGTCTGTGGTCAGTTGATGCAGATTTAAAATCACTGCCCGCTCATCAGGCTTTATTGGCTGCTTATGAGAAGCTGCAAAAAGCAAAATGCGATTTCTGGAACGCAAAATAAAATTGTAGAAAAGACAATTTATAATTAAAAGTAAAATTCAGGTTAAATTAAATTTATTTGCAACAACAAGTAAACAACAATTTGGCCTGTAATTTTACTTATCAAACTTCCTACCAATGGGTTAAATAAAAAAATATTATAATTTTTAAAATTTTTTTATTTCATTGAAATCAATAGATTAAGTTTAATTTGAACCGTTTTCACTCCCCAAAACAGAGTCCACTCCTAGGGAATTATGATCTATATCAAATTCTCCCCTTCACGCCTTTGTTACTATCATTACATACCGTAACTTATTAATGATAAAGAGAATGTTGGTATGAAAGCTGACAACCCCTTTAACCTATTACCACCTGCGGTAATGACACAAATCGCCAATGATATTGGTGTTTATAAAACGACTAAACCTGTTGCCATTACCTATCTGTCAGCAATAACCGCCGGAATTTTTATTTCCATTGCATTCGTCTTTTATATTACCGCGACGACAGGAACCACATCTGTCCCTTATGGGCTAGCTAAATTAGTCGGCGGTATCTGTTTTTCCCTTGGATTAATGTTAGTGGTCGTTTGCGGAGCAGATTTATTTACTTCTACTGTGTTGACAATTATTTCCAAAGCCACCGGGCGTATAACCTGGTATCAAATGATTAAAAACTGGATTAACGTTTATCTCGGTAATTTGATTGGCGCGCTATTTTTCGTCGCCATTATCTGGTTTGCCGGTCAATACCGTGTTGCCGACGGATTATGGGGCTTGAATGTCTTGCAAACAGCAAACCATAAAATGCACCACTCTTTTATTGAAGCGCTATTTTTAGGCATTCTCGCCAACTTAATGGTTTGTCTCGCTGTTTGGATGAGTTATGCCGGACGTAGTTTAATGGACAAAATATTCGCCATGATTTTGCCAGTAAGTATGTTCGTTGCCAGCGGCTTTGAGCACAGTATTGCGAATATATTTTTAATCCCGCTTGGTGTTGCTATTAAGCATTTCGCACCAACTGAATTTTGGATTAACGTAGGGGCAACGCCTGAACAATTTTCTCAACTCACCATTGCACACTTTATTACTAACAATTTAATTCCAGTCACTATTGGTAACATTATCGGTGGGGCCATTTTGGTGGGTTTAACTTACTGGTCAATTTATCTGCGTAGTGAGCAAAAACATTAATTAGCTCTCTCGCCTGATTTCTTAAAAGTTCGATTATTACAAAGGTAGAAGTATCATGACTGAATTAAATAAAAAGTTCTCTGTAGCATGGCAAGGTTTTAACCTGGGTGATTGGCAAAGCGCAGTCAATGTTCGTGACTTCATCCAAAAAAACTATACGCCATATGAGGGTGATGAATCTTTCCTGGCAGGTTCGACAAAAGCGACCGATACCTTATGGGAAAAAGTCATGGAAGGTATCAAAATCGAAAACCGCACTCATGCGCCGGTTGATTTTGATACTGATGTTGCTGCTACTATTACCTCCCACGACGCAGGTTATATCGAAAAAGATCTGGAAACCATTGTTGGCCTGCAAACGGAAGCCCCATTAAAACGTGCCCTAATCCCATTTGGCGGCATCAAAATGGTAGAAGGATCATGTAAAGTTTATGGCCGTGAACTCGATCCTAAATTGAAACAGATTTTCACTGAATACCGCAAAACGCATAATCAAGGCGTTTTCGATGTTTACACACCAGATATTCTTAAATGCCGAAAATCTGGTGTTCTGACAGGTCTGCCTGATGCCTATGGCCGTGGTCGCATTATTGGTGACTACCGTCGTGTTGCAGTATACGGTATCGATTTCTTGCGTGATGATAAATTAGCTCAGTTCAATTCATTGCAGGAAAAACTGGAAAGCGGTGAAGATCTGGCAATGATTATTCAATTGCGTGAAGAAATCGCTGAACAGCACCGCGCTCTGGGCCAGATTAAAGAGATGGCGGCTAAATACGGCTATGATATTTCTGGCCCCGCCACTGACGCTAAGGAAGCGATACAGTGGACTTATTTCGCTTATCTGGCAGCGGTTAAGTCTCAAAATGGTGCCGCAATGTCCTTCGGTCGCGTTTCCAGTTTCCTGGATATCTACATCGAACGTGACCTGAAAGCGGGTAAGCTGACAGAAGTTGAAGCTCAGGAATTAATTGACCATCTGGTGATGAAACTGCGTATGGTTCGTTTCCTGCGAACACCTGAATACGACGAACTGTTTTCCGGTGACCCAATCTGGGCAACAGAATCGCTGGCAGGTATGGGAATAGATGGTCGCACGCTGGTGACTAAAAATAGTTTCCGCTTCCTGAACACCCTATACACAATGGGCCCATCACCAGAACCCAACATGACCATCCTATGGTCCGAAAAACTGCCGACAAATTTCAAAAAATTCGCGGCAAAAGTTTCCATCGATACCTCATCTTTGCAATATGAGAACGATGATTTGATGCGCCCTGACTTCAACAACGATGATTACGCTATTGCTTGTTGCGTCAGCCCTATGATTGTGGGTAAACAGATGCAATTCTTCGGTGCCCGCGCAAATCTGGCTAAAACGATGCTGTACGCTATTAACGGCGGTGTAGATGAAAAGCTGAAAATGCAGGTTGGCCCGAAAGAAGAGCCAATAAAAGATGAAGTGCTGGATTACGACAAGGTTATGGCCCGCATGGATCACTTTATGGATTGGCTGGCAAAACAGTATGTTACTGCACTAAACATCATTCACTATATGCATGATAAGTATAGCTATGAAGCGGCACTGATGGCACTGCACGACCGTGATGTTTACCGTACTATGGCCTGTGGCATTGCCGGTCTATCTGTCGCCGCTGACTCATTGTCTGCCATCAAATATGCCAAAGTGACACCGATCCGTGATGAAAATGGTTTAGCGGTTGATTTCAAGATTGAAGGTGAATATCCACAATTCGGTAACAACGACTCACGTGTTGATGATATCGCCTGTGATTTGGTTGAACGTTTCATGAAAAAAATCCAGAAACTGAATACTTATCGCAACGCGGTACCGACACAATCCGTTCTGACCATCACTTCTAACGTGGTATATGGTAAGAAAACCGGTAACACCCCTGACGGACGTCGTGCTGGCGCACCATTTGGACCCGGTGCCAATCCAATGCATGGTCGTGATCAAAAAGGTGCCGTCGCCTCTTTGACCTCTGTGGCTAAATTGCCTTTCGCCTATGCAAAAGATGGTATCTCTTATACCTTCTCTATCGTACCAAACGCGTTAGGCAAAGATGATGAAACACGCAAAACTAATCTGGCTGGTTTGCTGGATGGTTATTTCCACCATGAAGCAGAAATTGAAGGTGGTCAGCATTTGAACGTCAATGTGATGAACCGTGACATGCTGCTCGATGCCATGGAAGACCCTGAGAAATATCCTCAGCTCACCATCCGGGTATCAGGTTATGCCGTACGTTTCAACTCACTGACTAAAGAGCAACAACAGGATGTAATTACCCGTACTTTTACCCAATCTATGTAATAATTTGTTAGCAAAGGCCCTGAATTTTAGGGCCTCTATTCGTTTATCCTGCCAGTTTTGGAGTAAACCTGTTATGTCCGTACTTGGTCGTATCCACTCTTTCGAATCTTGTGGCACCGTTGATGGCCCCGGTATCCGGTTTATTGTTTTCTTTCAAGGTTGCCTGATGCGTTGTCTCTATTGCCATAACCGCGACACATGGGATACCCACGGTGGCAAAGACGTGACTGTTGAAGAATTGATAAAAGAAGCGACAACCTATCGTCATTTTATGAACGCATCCGGTGGCGGGGTTACTGCATCGGGTGGTGAAGCCGTTCTTCAAGCTGAATTTGTACGTGACTGGTTCCGAGCCTGTCGTGCCGAAGGTATTCATACTTGTCTTGACACTAATGGATTTGTCCGCCGCTATGGTCCGGTTATTGATGAATTAATGGATGCCACAGATCTCGTTATGCTCGATTTGAAGCAACTTAATGATGAGATTCATCAGAAATTAGTCGGTGTCTCCAATCATCGCACCTTGGAGTTTGCCCGCTATCTGGCTAAACGTAACCAGAAAACCTGGATTCGTTACGTTGTGGTTCCGGGTTGGTCCGATGATAATGAATCCGTTCATAAGCTAGGTGAATTTACCAATGATATGAAAAATATTGAAAAAATCGAGCTTCTGCCTTATCACGAACTGGGTAAACATAAATGGACAACTATGGGGGAAAAATATCAGTTGGAAGGTGTAAAACCGCCAGCAAAAGAGACAATGGAGAGAGTGAAAAACATTTTGGAAAGTTATGATCATAAGGTTGTCTATTAATTAAATTAGTTAACTTCCATCTCTGAAATAACGTTTAAAAACAGTAGGAAAAACCATTTTAAATATCAAACTCTGGCTTGCCAGGATCAAACTACACGCACAAGTGGATATAGTATTTTGGATGAAATGGCTTATTAAAGATGGACTTCATATTAAACAGAGATCGTAATAGAAGCAGTGAATATTATTTGACAATGGGGGAGCCTTGCGGTCAAGCCAATAAGCGAGTCAGCATATGATTCAAATAACGAATAAAAGATTAAGGTATAAGTCGTTTATATCTTTTCATAAATATAAACGACTTATATATCCGTTATCTTTCAAATCGCCTCTTTGTTGACTGCACTCGCTCACCCCGGTCACATAGTTACCTCTGCTCCCTTACCGTCGCGATCCATCTTGAAATCCATAGGGTATAGATTAACTTCACAGGTAATAAGGAATATACCTGTCATCCTTCAAGTTGCCTCTTTGTTGGCTGCACTCACTCACCCCGGTCACATAGTTATCTATGCTCCCGGGGATTCGCTCCCTTGCCGCCGCGATGCATCTTGAAATCCATAAGGTATATGCAATAGGAATAATAACTACTACAGAAGATAAAACCATATAAAAACCAATCATATTCTCTATAGAAAAATAGGACAATACTATTCATATAATAAACAATAAATCAAAAATCAAAAATCAAAAATCAAAAATCAAAAATCAAAAATCAAAAATCAAAAATCAAAAATCAAAAATCAAAAATCAATCTATAAAACCTATTCCCTAACAAATTAATTTCATCTATTATCGGTATTCCATCTCTTTTTTCAACTGATTTTATTAAGTTTATCTCACGAGAATTAAATCCACTCTTTATCATTAATAATGCCTCTATTTTCTGTTTTGTCATTATCTAAACATCCCAATAAATAATCAATCTGACTAATATACACTAAATTTCATCATAATATAAAAAGAAAACAATCCACATAATCAGAAAAATATTTATCACGATGATGCTATATTTTTATATTTCTTCATAAATATAAATAAGTTAACTGGCATCAAGAAAAGTGCAATAGGCATTGAAATAACCACAGCAAATAAAACTCCATAAAGATTAATTACAGTCTCCATTAAAATAACAAGGGGTCGCCTCAGAAGATAAAGCCAATCACCCCACTTTTTCATTCCAGAAGTGACATTTTAAAGTCGCAATAACAACTTCAGAATATCATGGCTTTTAATATTGCATTATGTAGCAAATTCCCCGGTACCAGAATTTGTAAATTTTGATACCTTACAACAAAGGAGTTCATGAACTCTGTTTGGATACCAAAATCAGTAATAAACAGTCACATCAGGTACATGAACATTGAGGTTTTGACGAAACAGAATGAGTCATTTGTTTCCGCAAACAACTCACTTAATCGCGTTCCTCATGCTCTTAGGGCCCCGATAAAGTTGTTTCCGTCTGATAGGTTTCAGCTTCGCCAGGCAAACGTAAAAGTCCCCTGTACAGTCATCATCCTGTAAGAACAAAAATGCCGATCTTAAATATCGGCATTTTACTGTGAAACAGAAGATTAATTTAATGCTTTAACGCTTCAATTTTATCCCGGCTCAGTCCGGTACTGGTGACAATAATATCCAAACTCACGCCATGACGTAATAAGGCACGAGCCGTTTCCAGTTTACCTTCCTCTCTACCTTCAGCTCGGCCTTCTGTTCGGCCTTGCTCGATACCTTGCTTGATACCTTGCTCGCGCCCTTTTTGTTCAAGCTCTTCTGCAATAGTCATCAACATCGTTTCATGCTCCGGAGATAGTTGCTTCAGTCTGACCAGTTTCAACTTCGCCGGGCAAACGTAAAAGTCCCCTGTACAGCCATCACCTTGAATAAGAACAAAAATGCCGATCTTGAATATCGGCATTTTACTGTGAAACAGAAGATTAATTTAATGCTTTAACGCTTCAATTTTATCCCGGCTCAGTCCGGTACTGGTGACAATAATATCCAAACTCACGCCATGCCGTAATAAGGCACGAGCCGTTTCCAGTTTACCTTCCTCTCTACCTTCCTCTCTACCTTCCTCTCTACCTTCAGCTCGGCCTTCTGTTCGGCCTTCTGTTCGGCCTTCTGTTCGGCCTTGCTCGATACCTTGCTTGATACCTTGCTCGCGCCCTTTTTGTTCAAGCTCTTCTGCAATAGTCATCAACATCGTTTCATGCTCCGGAGATTGTTCAATCAGTTGATGGACAAAGTGTGAGAGATCCAGCGTATGTCCATTCAGTAAAATATAGCGTAACACCACATTGCGCTGCTCGGTTGTATTATACCCTGCATTCAAGAGTTCCACCAATTGGAGGAGCCATTCCTGCATATCCCGGCAGCGAATATGTTTTTGCACCAGTTCCATCAGGGCAACGCCTTTATGTGTCAGGATCTCTTCATCGCTGAGCACACTGACGTCCACCAACGGAAACGCCTGACGGTATAAGCGAGCAGCCTGTTCGGGGAGCGTAAAACAATCCAGCCACCGGTTTGAGTAAGGATACGGCCGAACCTCACCATGATAAAACAGCAGAGGCGCCACCAACGGGAGTTCAGTATGGCCTNGACAAAGTGTGAGAGATCCAGCGTATGTCCATTCAGTAAAATATAGCGTAACACCACATTGCGCTGCTCGGTTGTATTATACCCTGCATTCAAGAGTTCCACCAATTGGAGGAGCCATTCCTGCATATCCCGGCGGCGGATGTGTTTTTGCACCAGCTCCATCAGGGCAACGCCTTTATGTGTCAGGATCTCTTCATCGCTGAGCACACTGACGTCCACCAACGGAAACGCCTGGCGGTATAAGCGAGCAGCCTGTTCGGGGAGCGTAAAACAATCCAGCCACCGGTTTGAGTAAGGATACGGCCGAACCTCACCATGATAAAACAGCAGCGGCACCACCAACGGGAGTTCAGTATGGCCTTTTTTCAGGTGAGCCGCCATCGCTGACATGGCGTAATACATCAACCGCCAGGCCATCAGCGGGTCAGGGGTGGATTGATGTTCAATCAGACAGTAGATATAACCTTGTCCCCGAGCCGTTTCAACCGAGTACAGCACATCACTGTGCAGTTGACGTAAATGCCGGTCCACAAAACTGCCGGGTTCCAGTTTCAATGTGGATAAATCACACAACGACTGGACCTCTTCGGGCAGATAAAGGGATAAGAACTCCCTGGCCGTTTCAGGCTGCGTTAAAAAATGCTTGAATAACGCGTCATGGTGAGGTCGTTTTTCTTTCTTTGCCACAATCCGTTTCTCTGTCTTATCAGTTAATCATCGCCACTCATTATCAAGGCTATAATATCTCTGGAAAACCCGCAATCAAGTTACAAAGAACATCTTCCCATATTTTCTCAGGCAGGTCTTTACCGAATGCATTAATATAAGCGCCTAAAGAATCAAATATCAGAAAAGAAAAAACGAGGAAACTTTATATTCACAACAACGCTAATAACAATAAGCTTATCAAACATCGAAAAAAATCAAAGCATTAATTTATAAAAAAAATAATTACATCACACTTTTCTTAAATGTAAAAACACATCCAGAAAATGAATAAAGAAATTAGTATTTGCATTGAAGAAAATTTATAACGAATTTTTCTAATAATCCTACGTCTTAAAACACGCTAAAAAAGTATCCTTACAAGTAAATTACAAGTAAAAATAAACCTTGACTTATAATTTCAATTGTATACTTTTAGTACATAACGCTATGTTAAACTAAATTTCAAAGAAACAGGTTACTCATTATGGATGCTTTAGATGAATTTTACGAAAGAAATCCTTCGGCCAGAGGATACTTGGATAACAGTACCAATGAAGAAAGAAAACTCCTAAAAATTCAAATGGATAAACAAAATGAGTTGATGATGCTTATGAACCAAGTTGCCGATAAATATGTAAAATGGAGTCTGGCCAAAGACCATTTTATCGGTGAAGTCATGGCTTATTGCCAAGAAAACACATCAAAGATAAATACCGGGGAGATCTCAATCTCTGAAGCAATAGCTTTATTAGACGAAGAAATCCGATCATTAGAAGAGCAAGATTCAATGCTTTCTCAAAAGAGTGTAAGGCAAGCCATTGTTGTAAAGAAAAAGATAAACAGTGAAAATGCTAAAAGTAGAAATAATGAGACAGTTAATTTGATTGTCTCATGGATTGGATTTGTATCTGGCAGTATACAACTCATTGGTGGATTTCTTGCTATTGATAGCGGTGTTGGAGCAACGCTTGGAGCACCATTGATGGCTCATGGCTTCAATAATATTGTTGAAAGTGGTTATTATATCCTTTATCGCGAAAGCTATACTGGGCCAGTTAAATTCATCTATGAAGGGGTTGGAGAAAAAGCTTTTGGAATGGATAAGCACAATGCTGATGTGATATATACATCGGTTGATGTTGGAATGTCTATTAATGGACTACTTGGCTACAGGCTTGAACCAGATAGTCAACGATTGTATCGGTATATTAATGCTGATCTACTTGTTAGCTTAAAACAACTAGGTATGGAAACTATGAGTTATAAAGAAATAACTCTTGAAGTCTTAGGGGACATGAATACCGTTTATGGACAATATAGATCATATTGAAGGAAGAAGAGGATGGTTGATTATTTATATGTTATTTTTTCTTTACTTGCACTTTATCCTCTATATATTGCTTTTAAAAAACTCCTAACTCCCTATGATGTTTATATTAATTTATTATCTATATTACTTATGATGGCATCTGATCTTTTCCATATACATGTTTTTCATACCGGATGCATTCCATTTTTTAGCGTGCCTACTTCATATGATGATTTTGTATTTTATAGTTCTATTGTACTAGCCATACTATGTAATATCACATTTATGATCGCACACAGCAGGCACTATAGGAAAAACAAATGGTAATCTTGTCGGTAAAATAACACTATTTTACCGGCAAATAAATTAATAAACGCGATCATCCCAAATACTATAAGCACTTGTCCCTGCTATATGATGAGTCCATGTGATACTCTTATAACGTAAAGATATCGTTTCCTGCGGCTGTGCGCCA
This sequence comes from Photorhabdus bodei, assembly GCF_003287735.1. Taxonomy (GTDB): domain Bacteria; phylum Pseudomonadota; class Gammaproteobacteria; order Enterobacterales; family Enterobacteriaceae; genus Photorhabdus; species Photorhabdus kayaii. The sequence goes on from NZ_NSCM01000007.1 coordinate 76,471, forward strand.
GCATGTGTTATCGAATGGGGGTGATAAACAGCTAAATCAACTATCGTCGCCTCAATTACCTTTATAGTGTAATATAACTCCTGAATCCCGAATCGATTCGTTCTATAAATATCAAAGATACCGTCCAATACTTCATTTTCTGACATCGCTATTCCCAAAAGCGGTGACGATTTATCAACAGGTTTTTTAAATGTTATAGGATGGTGCTTGGCATGCTGATCCCAAGTTAAAGAATGATTAAGATTATACCCGTTATCCTTCAAGTTGCCTCTTTGTTGGCTGCACTCTCTCACCCCGGTCACATAGTTATCTATGCTCCCGGGGATTCGCTCCCTTGCCGCCGCGATGCATCTTGAAATCCATAGGGTATATATATGAATATCTGGTCTGTATGATCTAATTGGCCTTTATTTCCTATTGAATCTATCGATGAACAACCTGCCGATATCAATCCCTGCTTACGGCCCTTTAAGGTTAAATAGATTAAGTCTGACATATGTGCTCCTTATTAGCGTTAAAATGCCAACTACTAACTATTAGTAGGGATTTCCATTCTACAGAAAAAAACACCCAATGGAATTAAAATTATTCCGATCATATGGGTTGGAAGTTAATTAAATTCAGCCATCAGTTAACATTGAAACACTTTATTACAATTATTATCAATTTGATACAATTAAAAACAATTAGCAACAATTTGTAGGAAATTATTTATATTTTCTGGTCGTCACTTATATTTAACACTTGTTGAATAATGGAATTAATATAATATGTTTACCTAATCTCTCAATCTGACTGCATCTTCCGAGATGCCGTCAAAAAAGCGATTTAAAATATTATGAATTAACAAACTTAATTGGAAAACTATATGGATAATAAAAATCCAAACTCAAACTCCAATGTTATGCCTGACGACAGTCAGGAAATATTTATTCCTGATGGTCAGTCCCTCAGTAGCACAGAAGGTGTGAAATGGATTGGTCAAGCATGGCAACTCGCCAAGGATAAATGGGGCATGTGGATACTACTCTATATTATCTATTCTATATGTATAGCTGGTTTCGCGCTTATTCCTTTTATTGGAATATTTGCCGGGCTTTTGAACCCAGTATTTATCGGCGGTATAATTGCTGTGTGCGAAAAACAGAGAACTACCGGAGAATTCGAACTGGGGCTGTTATTCAACGGATTCCAGAAAAACTTTGCGTCACTGCTCGGCGTTGGCGCTTTAACGCTTGGTATCATACTCCTCGGTGTTATCGCACTGTTTATTGGCGGTGGTAGTGCCGTACTTCATATCCTATTCGCCGTTCAGCATGGTGAAATCTCAGCCGAAATGCTTGAAAATGGCCTATCTTCATTACTTCTTAGTCTCTTTATTCTGATGGTTTTCTTAATTGTGAATGCCGCATTGACTTGGTTTGCGCCAGCGCTAATTGTCATCCATAATCTGAAATTTGATGCTGCCATATCAATGAGTTTAGCCGCAGTGAGAAAGAATCTATTACCCGGTTTATTATTCTTTATCATCTCCGCGATCATCTTCATAATCTCGGTAATGACTTTTGGTTTAGGTTTTCTCATCTCTATACCAATACTTTTAGTTAGTTATTATTCCTCCTATCGCAGCATTTTTATCGGTAAAGAGAAATCATCAACATTTTAATCGACTAAAAAATATTTAGGTTGGCAAGCCTCGCTATTTAAAACGAGGTTTGTTTTTTTTGATGGGAAAACTCCTGCCATTTTCCCCTCTTAACCCCATTTGATTGTCATTATAGGTTGAATTTTTACCGCAAAGCATCAACCATTTAAGGATCATTTAAAACGAGTAAAAGAATCCGAAGTTATACTGATATTGGAAGAAAAAAACATCAGGAAAAACAAGGTTTAAATTGATTAATAAAGTGGCAAAACGACAAATCCCGCATATTAAGTAAACTTGCTTAAACAAAAGATTTTACATAGCCGTAATACGCTTTCGAAAAATCAGATAAATCATTAAAATGGACCAGAAAATCCTTAGATTAACCAGATTAACATAAAAAAATTTAAAAAGATTAAAAGCTATTAAAGAAATAGGCATTGATTTTAATACCATTAATGCCAGATTTTAAAAAAGTACAGGCTCTAAAAACAACCTATTTTCTGTCATGTTTAATGCATTTATCGACGATTTTATCCCCCGCTCATTTTATATTTATTTAACTTACCATAACCATTCAAAAGCACGAATATAAAGAGATTAAGGCTTTTATGTGACAGGAAGATTTAACTATGGTGCAATTTTTTATAAATACAATTAATTACACTTAATCTAAATCTATTAACCATTAATAGAGAACTGAAAAGAAATCAGCATGCAAAGGAATATTATCCAAATAAATTAATATTAAGGTGTTTTTTCGCCATTATTTTATGCAGCAAACCATAAAAATAACTTAATAAAAAACAGATAAAACCGTTAATGTATCAGGATTTAAGCGCTGAAAAAGTAAGGTATTATTCGAGAAAACATAAAGGGATATCTTTATATCATCAGGCTACTTACTGGCTGATTTATAAAGATAAGATAAAGGTAAAACAGAGCCAGTAAAGATAAAAAAGTATGATTAATGTCGGTTAAATGTAAAACACGATGTTTCATAATGATTAAACTTAATAAAAAGCAGACGTTAAAAGTGGTAAAAAAATGGTTAAAACCTTATGCCAATTAAAACCTAAGGTTAAAACAATGGTTTTTAATAACAGCGTAAAACCTTCCCTTGGTAAAGCTTATAAGTGAAAACAAAAACTGCTTTATTAAGAGTCACATAACCCATAAAATAAGGATATGAATAGATTAATCAAACAATCTGTTTTTCCAAAGGAAACGGCTTTAATAGCGTTTTTAATCACAAGAGTAAATTTTTTATAAACCAGTTAAATAATCTATGATGTAAAGTCGACATTGAAATATAAATATTAATTAAATTCCATGATAGAAACCACAATATATTACCTAAATAACTTAGTTATTTAGGTAAATATAAGACCTCTCGAACAAGTTAAAACACACACAGCAACACATTGCTTGTAAATCCACCACACCCATTAGGTAATTACTCCTATTTAGTACTTTTTTATTAATAAATTTAATATATTATACCTGCCAGCTTTTCTCAGATGACTGTAATTTTTAAGATGCAGACAGGAAAAGCGATTTAATAAATTACAAGTTAATAATGAAATTGGAAAATATATGAATAATAAGAATCTAAATTTTAATTCCAACACTATACCCAACAATCAAGAGGTATTTATCCCTGGTGGTCAATCCCTCAGTAGCACAGAAGGTATGGAATGGATTAGTCAAGCATGGAGTCTCGTAAAATGTAAATTGGGTATGTGGATACTACTTAGTATCATTTATTTCATTATCATATCTGGTTTACAGCTTATTCCTTTCCTTGGGATATTTACAGGGATTTTAGGCTCAGTACTGGCCGGAGGCATTATTGCTCTGTGTGAAAAACAGAGAACTACCGGAGAATTTGAATTCGGGCTGTTATTCAGCGGATTTCAGAAAAACTTTGCGTCACTACTTGGCGTTGGTGCTTTATCGTTTGGTATTATGATCCTTGGTATCATAGCAATGTTTATTACCGGCGGTAATGCAGTGATTAATATCTTCTTAGCTAGTCAATCTGGTGAAATTCCTGTTGACATATTCCTGGGTGATTTGTCCCCATTATTTCTTAGTTTCTTTATTCTGTTCATCTTCAGCATTATTGCTGCTGCTTTAACCTGGTTTGCACCAGCGTTAATCATTCTTCATAATTTGAAATTTGGTGCTGCCGTATCAATGAGCCTGGAGGCTGTGAAGAAGAATTTATTACCCGGTTTATTATTCTTTAGTCTCTTTGGGTTAATGATGGTGCTTTCTATAGTGACTTTAGGCTTGGGCCTTTTAGTCTCTATACCCATATATTTCGCCAGCTATTACTCCTCTTACCGTAGCATTTTTATCGGTAAAGAGAAATCATCGACTTTAGTTAATTAAAAGATAAAGATACATCTATTATTTACTGAATCCAGTAATTTTATTTTCAGTAAATTTATAATTAATCAAATAGACAGCAAAAAGCGCCAAATCTGGCGCTTTTCATTAATACAATAATCAACCAATATATTCCAAACCACCCATATATGGACGCAATACTTCGGGTATTTCAATACGACCATCGGCTTGCTGATAGTTTTCCATAATGGCAACCAGAGTACGGCCAACTGCCAGACCAGAGCCATTCAGGGTATGGAGTAATTGAGTTTTCTTATCTTCTTTGCCACGGAAACGTGCTTGCATACGGCGCGCCTGGAAATCCCACATATTAGAACAGGAAGAGATTTCACGATATGTGTTCTGAGCCGGTAACCACACTTCCAAATCATAAGTTTTACACGCGCTAAAACCCATATCACCGGTACACAATAAAACTTTACGATATGGCAGGTTCAGTAATTGCAGTACTTTCTCTGCATGTCCTGTCAATGCTTCCAATGCATCCATTGATTCATCAGGATGAACAATCTGAACCAACTCAACTTTATCAAACTGGTGCATACGGATCAGGCCACGAGTGTCACGACCATAAGAACCCGCTTCTGAACGGAAGCAAGGGGTATGAGCGGTCATTTTCAATGGCAATTCATTTTCATCCAGAATGTCACCACGAACCAAGTTGGTTATCGGAACTTCAGCAGTTGGGATCAGCGCGTAATGGCTTTCCGCCTCTTCTTCCAGCGGCTTAGTATGAAAAAGATCTTCACCAAATTTCGGCAATTGGCCCGTACCATATAAGGTTTCATGGTTTACCAAATAGGGAACATAAGTTTCCAAATAGCCATGCTGTTCTGTGTGAAGGTTTAGCATAAATTGCGCCAAGGCCCGATGCAGACGGGCAATTTGCCCTTTCATCACCACAAAGCGTGAACCGGTTAGTTTAACCGCAGCGGCAAAGTCCAGACCATTGGTCAATTCACCTAATGAAACATGATCTTGAATTTCAAAATCATATTTACCTGGCTCACCCCAACGGCTCACTTCCAAATTATCGTTCTCATCTTTACCTACCGGTACAGAGTCATCTGGAATGTTAGGGATACTTAAAGCCAAATCACGGATTTCAGCTTGAAGTTTTTCCAGTTCGGCTTTCGCTGTATCCAACTTTTCACCTAACTGGTTCACTTCCTGACGTAGCGGATCAATATCTTCACCACGGGCTTTTGCTGCACCAATAACTTTCGATCGGGAATTACGTTCTGCTTGCAGGGTTTCAGTTTCAACTTGTAAAACTTTACGGCGCTCTTCTTGTTTGCGCAGCGTATCCACGTCAAGGGTATAACCCCTGCGAGCCAGTTTTTCGGCGACTGCGTCTAGCTCATTACGCAGTATGTTTGGATCGAGCATGCTAGTCCTGTGCTTGTCGTTATTAAGTTATACCCGTTATCTTTCAAGTTGCCTCTTTGTTGGCGGCACTCTCTCACCCCAGTCACATAGTTATCTATGCTCCCAGGGATTCGCTCCCTTGCCGTCGCGATGCATCTTGAAATCCATTGGGTATAGATGATGTGAATAGACCCACACAAGTTGATGGGCCATAAGGTATTTTTACCCGTCAACCTTACCGCAACAATAACGTTAGCGATAGCGTTTTATCGGGCTATTTTGATCCTGTTCAGCAAGCCAGGTGAGTTTATCGCCTATTTTACCTTCTAATCCTCGGTTAGCCGGATGATAATAACGAGTTTCCCGCATCTCAGGCGGAAAATAAACTTCACCCGCAGCATAAGCATTAGGTTCGTCATGGGCATAACGATATTCCTCGCCAAGCCCCATCCCTTTCATCAATTTTGTCGGTGCATTGCGCAAATGTGCGGGAACATCATAATCAGGTTTTTCCTTCGCATCAGCCATTGCTGCTTTAAAAGCGGTATAAACAGCGTTACTTTTCGGGGCACAAGCAAGATAAACAATAGCCTGAGCAATCGCCCTTTCACCTTCTGCCGGCCCAACACGGGTAAAACAATCCCATGCAGCAATCGCTACCTGCATTCCCCTAGGATCGGCATTACCAACATCTTCGGAAGCAATAGCCAATAAACGACGGGCAACATATAACGGATCACCACCGGCAGTAATAATTCGAGCATACCAATAAAGCGCAGCGTCAGGTGCAGAACCACGAATAGATTTATGCAGTGCTGAAATCAAATCGTAATAACGATCACCTTTATTATCAAAACGCGCACTTCTCTCTCCACTGACTTCTTTCAATAGCCCCGGTGTCAAAACCCTCAGCCCCTGAGCATCGGTTTCTGCCACATCCGCCATCATTTCAAGCAGATTCAGTGAGCGACGAGCATCGCCTGCAACCAGTTCCGCCACCATGTGACGGGTATTTTCGGGCAAAACGATATTCTGTCCACGATAACCACGCTCTTTATCATTCATGGCCTGCTCAAGAACCTGCTCAATCTCTTCTGTTGTCAATGACTTAAGTAGATAGACACGCGCTCGTGAAAGTAACGCGGAATTCAGTTCAAAAGAAGGATTTTCTGTCGTCGCACCAATAAAGGTGATCGTGCCATCTTCAATGTGTGGCAGAAAAGCATCCTGTTGGCTTTTGTTAAAACGATGTACTTCATCAACAAACAGGATAGTTCTACGCCCTGCATTCCGGTTCTGACGCGCTTTTTCAATCGATTCACGTATCTCTTTGATACCGGAAGTGACCGCAGATATCCGTTCAACATCAGCCTGAGCATAATGCCCAATAATTTCAGCTAATGTTGTTTTGCCCGTCCCCGGTGGCCCCCATAAAATCATGGAGTGCAGTTGTCCAGCCCGGATAGCCCTTGGCAGAGGTTTTCCCTCAGCGAGTAAATGCCGCTGCCCGATATATTGCTCTAATGTCATCGGCCGCATACGCGCGGCCAGTGGCTGAAATTCATTTTGAGAAAAATCGAGTGACAGGTTGTTCACTTAAACCTCACTGGCGCTGATCATCCAGCGTAACGCCTTTCGGTAGCACAAAACTGAACTTTGCCGCATCCACATGGGTATTTTGCTGCCCTTTTAATTGATAAGCACTCTTTTGTCCATCCTGCTCAATAGCAGAAAATTTTTGGATAGTGCCATCCGTCGTGACGGTAATCGAGAAACGTTTCAGATTACCAGTGACATTATTCGGCGTCAGTTCAAAATCATTCCCTTGCTGGCTAATTTTATATTGGGACCAATCTTTAGCATCGTTACGAGTAATTAACATAAACGGCGTGTTACCTGTGGCATCTTTCAACCAATTAGCCGTTACCTGCTCAACAAATGGATTATAAAACCACAATGTTTTACCATCCGATACCAAAACGCTTTCATCAGGTGATGTCATATGCCAGTTAAATAGGTTTGGTCGTTTAACCCACAATTGCCCTTCACCTTCCTGAATTGTTGCTCCATCATCACTGGTGACGGTTTGAGTAAAGCTGGCATGAAAACTGTTTACTTTACCCAAACGCTCCTGCAAATTCTGGCTGGCACTTGCCCATACCGCATTGATACTCATGCCAGCCATTAAACAACCAATCAATATCAGCTTTTTCATGTAAGAGATACCTTTCTCAGCGTTATTACTTCTTTCTCAACGTTGTTACTTGAATGATTTATTATCAGAGTTTTCAACGTTCAATATTCACTATACCCTATGGATTTCAAGATGCATCGCGACGGCAAGGGAACAAATCCCCGGGAGCATAGATAACTATGTGACCGGGGTGAGCGAGTGCAGTCAACAAAGAGGCAACTTGAAAGATAACGGGTATATCAGCTCTCATGTGGCGGTGGAGCTAATACTTCACGATTACCATTATGACCCGGAGCACTGACAATCTGCTGTGCCTCCATCTGTTCCACAATACGCGCCGCTCGGTTATAACCAATACGGAATTGGCGCTGGACACCAGAAATCGAAACTCGTCGTTTTTCCGTCACGAATTGAACTGCCTGATCAAACAAGGCGTCTAGCTCTTCATCACTGTCAAGGCCTAAGCCACCTTCAGCATCATCACCACCACTGAGAATGCTATCAATATACTCTGGACGACCGCGGGCTTTCCAATCATTAACCACTTCATGAACTTCCTGATCCCGAACAAATGCGCCATGAACACGCACCGGAATCGAGGAGTTTGGCGCCAGATAAAGCATATCCCCCATGCCCAACAGGGATTCAGCGCCGCCTTGATCAAGGATGGTGCGGGAATCAATTTTGCTGGAAACCGTAAAGGCAATACGAGTCGGAATATTCGCTTTAATCAAGCCGGTAATAATATCGACAGATGGGCGTTGAGTCGCCAGAACCAAATGGATACCAGCAGCACGCGCTTTCTGTGCTAATCGGGCAATCAGCTCTTCAACTTTTTTACCGACGGTCATCATTAAGTCAGCAAATTCATCTACCATAACAACAATATACGGTTCTTTTTTCAGCACCGGATGAGTAGCATCCATGCTGTCACCCGGCTTCCAGAATGGATGAGGAATTGGGCGTCCCATCTCTTCTGCCTGCTTAACCTTTTCGTTATAACCCGCCAGATTACGCACACCCAATGCAGACATCAGTTTATAACGGCGTTCCATTTCACCGACACACCAGCGCAGTGCATTAGCAGCATCTTTCATATCGGTAACAACTTCGGTTAACAGATGCGGAATACCTTCATAAACCGATAACTCCAACATTTTTGGGTCAATCATAATAAAGCGGACATCCTCTGGTTTTGCTTTATAGAGGATACTGAGGATCATGGCGTTGACGCCAACAGATTTACCCGAACCGGTTGTACCCGCCACCAGCAAGTGCGGCATTTTACCTAAATCAGCGACAACCGGCTGGCCGCCAATATCTTTACCCAACACAATTGTCAGTGGTGACGGATTATCGCGGAATTTTTCACAATCCAATACTTCACGCAAATAGACCGTCTGGCGCTTTTTATTCGGCAATTCCAAGCCAACATAAGGTTTACCCGGAATCACTTCAACAATACGCACAGCGACCGCTGATAGAGAACGTGCTAAATCTCTTGATAAGTTGGAAATACGTGAGGCTTTAACACCCGGAGCCAAATCCAGTTCAAACCGGGTAATCACCGGACCGGGTGAAAAACCCACAACATCAGCTTTAACTCGATAATCACTCAGACGCGCTTCAATCAAACGGGACGTTTGCTCAAGGGCAAACATATCAACGGGTTCCTCTTCCGCTAAAGGATTGGTTAGCAGATCGAGCGAAGGCATTGGTGTCGTTGGTTTTGGCAACGGTTGATCGTTACGAACTAAAAACGGATGGAATAAGCTATCTTGCTGCGGTTGCTGCGGTTGCTGCGGTTGCTGCGGTTGCTGCGGTTGCTGCGGTTGCTGCGGTTGCTGCGCAACATTGTGTACAGGTGCTGGCGCAAAAGCAATTTCTGTGGGTCGTTCTGATTGATTTTCCGGTGCTGATTGAACAGAAGGCATAAATAACGGCTCTGCCGGCTCTTTTTCGACTAAATCTTCAACCGGTGAAAAATTATTTAAAATCGATAAACTCTCCAGAGCAGAAAGCTCTTTTTTCTCCTGGTGACCTTGCTCCTGATAACGCTTATATTGCGGCTGCTCAACTGTCTGTTTGACAGTCTCTGTCGCTGTTTGAGCCCATTTTTCCACCGAAGGCTCATTTTCCAGCTCAAATAAATTCTGTCTTATCTGAGGCTGGATTGGGGCCTGTTCTTCTGTATCCGCCGTAATACGATAACGCTCGCGCTGTTGTTCAAGAAACTGCTGACTCAGCAACGCTTCTTGCTGTTTATCAGACTCAATATCATCATCCGCTCCACCTATTTGTTGTTTAACCTCTTCTTCACGCTGTTGTTCCGCAAGACGTTGTGAAGGCACTTTAATGCCATACAGTTCACGGCGGGTTGGAATACGGACAGGATTAGGACGGGGTAGTTCTGGCCCGATTCCTTGCTTAACCTGAGAGTTGCCTGTTATAACCGTTGCAGAGGTTGAGGCTGCTACAACATTTTTTGGTTCTGTTTCAGGCATAAAAGTGAAAGTGTCGCTGCCATTCCGGCTATTTTCGACGGGCTCAAATGTTGGCGTCGCTTCACGATTAAATTCAGATATAGGTTCAAAATGGTATTCAGCAGGCGTTTCAAATATATAACGAACAGGTTCGTCATTATTCTTTTCGCTCTCTTCTACTAATGACTGAGGCCGTGCAATATCACCGGATGTATTAACCAGAATTTCAGGTTCAGCATCAATATCAGCCATATTAGTGGTAGGAATATCTATTGGCTGTTCTTGTTCGATTTCTGCTTTCACCGATTCTGGTTCGTCCAGTTCAGCTTTTGCTAATTCTACGGCTGAAGGTGCTGTAAATAGTACATCATCATGATCAATATCAGCCGCTGTAAATTCAGATTCTGTTTTATCATCGGCGGGATCTTCCCTCTCAATAGCCGTTTCACCGTATGGCATATATTCCTGTTCATTACGGCTACGATTGGTAATAAATCCTATTGCTCCCAGAATTACTGCTCCCGTTTTTTCAGCAATGGTTAACCATGACCAACCAGTAAATAACGTCAACCCAATTGCCCAAATACACAGCAAGACCAAAGTTGCACCTAATTCATTAAACCAGGGCAACATCGCACTACTAAACAGACTGCCAATAATACCGCCGGAAGCAAAGTAATGGAGATCGTCAACATTCAGTGCCGCTAATCCACATGAAGTCAAAACGATTGCCAATGCGCCAATAACGCGCAAAGCCAACGCAAAGAAATCGACATACTCTCGGTCATCATGTTGCTTAAAAGCAGTCCAGCAACCCAATATCATCACTGGCGGGATGACATAAGCTAGAATGCCAAATGCAGAAAACAGCGTATCGGCCAGCCATGCACCCACACCCCCCCCCAAATTATGCACTGGCTCATGCCATGCAGTCTGAGACCAACTGGGATCAGAAGGGTTAAAACTGACAAGTGCGACCAGCAGATAAGCCGCTAGGATAACAATGATAAGCAACACAGCTTCTAACAGCCTGCGCCCACTACTCAGTCTCTTTAATTTAATATTTTTATCTTCTGTATATTCCTGGCTCAAGAAAGGCTCTCCAGGTTTCCTGTTGATTTAACGGAACAACGCCGAGATAGCTCAGCGTTGAAACTGTATGCATAAACAGGAGTGTACCTAAGTTTTTCCAGTTTTGCACCTGTACATTTTTGGTAAGATTTTAGCGAGTCTTAATGACCAAACGATTGCTCTGCTTAACTTCTTCCATCACAACATATGTGCGGGTGTCATTAACACCTGGCAAACGCAACAAAGTTTCGCCTAGCAACTTACGATAAGCTGACATGTCTGGTACGCGAGTTTTCAATAGATAGTCGAAATCACCGGAAACTAAGTGGCATTCCTGAATCTCTTCCAATTTTTGTACAGCAGCGTTGAATTGTTCAAAAACATCTGGAGCACCACGGTTTAAGGTAATTTCAACAAATACCAGCAAAGATGCATCCAAATAGTGAGGATTCAGCAATGCCGTGTATCCAGTAATAAACCCTTGGCGTTCCAGACGACGAACACGCTCCAGACACGGGGTTGGAGACAAACCTACCCGTTTAGACAGTTCTACATTAGAAATTCGCCCATCTTTCTGTAGCTCATTTAGGATATTACGATCTATGCGATCAAGATCTTTTCCCGGACGTTTTTTATTATCTATCATTTTGTTGATCTCTCTTTATTTTCCTACACCCATAACATTTTCCCCTATCTCTTGAGTTTGAGTTGGAAAAGATGTCTTAAAGTTAAAGCCTCGCTCTATCAGCGTAAAGCAACTCACAGGCCATTTTTTTAATGCTACACTAGAGGGAATTATCCGCATGTCGATTTTTATAGAAACGAATTTAGCGAGGTGGATAATTATCTCTTACAGTGATGTTTTCGCAAATGCACAGCCGATTGTCAAAGTAAATGAGCAAAAATCAGAACAACCTGTGGAACAAATTTTCAGTTAATCGTTTCGATAGTCTATCATTAATTGAAAACGAGCAAATAAAATCCAAACAGCACTAAAAGGACACTTTTCTCAGGTTAAAATCATTGTTAGTTAATATCTATCGGTAAAATCGTTAGTAACATGAGTCTTTTAACTTTTTTTACCCTCCTATTTCTCCTACAATCGTTCGATATTCGATAGGTGATAAATGGAAATGAGGTATTCATGAACGCCGCCAAACACCACAAACTCATTATTCTTGGCTCCGGTCCAGCAGGCTATACTGCTGCGGTTTACGCTGCCCGAGCAAATTTAAATCCGGTTCTTATTACCGGGGTTGAAAAAGGCGGTCAATTGACTACAACCACCGAGGTCGAAAACTGGCCAGGCGATCCTGAAGATTTGACCGGCCCAGGGTTAATGGAGCGCATGCACCAACATGCTGAAAAATTCCAAACTGAAATCATTTCTGACCATATTCAAAAAGTTGATCTGCAAAACCGGCCTTTACGCCTTTATGGTGATGAACAAGAATATACCTGTGACGCACTGATTATCGCAACAGGTGCTTCTGCCCGTTATTTAGGTTTACCTTCTGAAGAGGCATTCAAAGGGCGTGGTATTTCAGCCTGTGCAACTTGTGATGGTTTCTTTTATCGTAACCAGAAAGTCGCCGTTGTTGGCGGTGGTAATACTGCGGTGGAAGAGGCCTTATATCTGGCAAATATTGCAGCGGAAGTTCATCTAATTCATCGCCGTGATACCTTCCGTTCAGAGAAAATCTTGATCAGTCGCCTGATGGATAAAGTCAAAAATGGCAATATCATCCTGCACACCGATCGTATTCTGGATGAAGTACTCGGTGATGATATGGGCGTTACCGGTGTTCGCCTACGCGATACCCAAAGTGGCGCTACAGAAGAATTGGCGGTTACCGGCACCTTCATTGCTATCGGCCATACTCCCAATACCGCTATCTTTGAAGGCCAATTAGAACTGGATAATGGTTACATCAAAGTTCAATCCGGTTTACAGGGTAACGCCACTCAGACCTCTATTCCCGGTGTCTTCGCCGCCGGTGATGTCATGGATCATACCTACCGACAGGCAATTACGTCCGCCGGTACAGGTTGTATGGCAGCCCTTGACGCAGAACGTTTCCTGGATGGGCTAGCCGCTAAATAAATTCTTTTTCTTTCAAGGCGCTATTTCGGTAGCGCTTTTTAACATGTAACATATCAGCAGGATGTTGACACATAGGATATGTCCAGCCTTTTGGTACACCATTATTCTCACCTGTTAAATTAGAATTTTTCCTTATGGACAAAACAAGACAGTATGAATTGGTTCGCTGGCTGAAACAGCAAAGTGCCCCGGCCCAACGCTGGCTCCGCCTGTCCATGTTATTTGGCTTAATCAATGGATTATTGATTATTGCTCAAGCCTGGCTACTGGCCTCAATTCTGCAAGCTTTAATCATGGATAATCTTCCACGCGAGCACATTACGAACGAATTCTGGTTGCTAGCAGCCACCTTTGTGTTACGAGCTATCATCAGTGCCATTCGGGAACGAATCGGTTTTATCTGTGGCAAAGTCGTGCGTCAGAAAATCCGCGCTATGGTATTGGATAAGCTGGAACAACTTGGCCCAATGTGGGTTAAGGGTAAACCAGCCGGTAGCTGGGCAACCATTATTCTTGAGCAGATAGAAGATATGCAGGATTATTATTCCCGCTATCTGCCACAGATGTCTCTCGCCGTCATAATCCCTATTCTTATTCTGATCACCCTATTCCCTGTTAACTGGGCTGCCGGGCTAATTTTATTCGCTACTGCTCCCCTAATCCCGTTATTTATGGCGCTGGTTGGTTTAGGTGCCGCAGACGCTAATCGGCGTAATTTTGTCGCACTAGGGCGGTTAAGCGGTAATTTTCTTGATAGGTTACGTGGGTTAGAAACGTTGCGCTTGTTTTATCGCGGCAAAGTAGAAACACAACAAATCAACGAATCCACCGAAAACTTCCGTTGCAGAACAATGGAAGTGCTGAGATTAGCGTTCCTTTCTTCTGCGGTGCTGGAGTTCTTTGCTGCCATTTCTATTGCCGTTGTCGCTGTCTATTTCGGTTTCTCCTATTTGGGGGAACTTAATTTTGGCAGTTACGGGATGGGTGTTACCCTGTTTGCCGGTTTTCTGGTGTTAACCCTCGCCCCAGAATTTTTTCAGCCATTACGCGATCTAGGTACTTATTATCACGCTAAAGCACAGGCGATTGGGGCCGCCGAAGCATTAGTGACTTTATTGAGCAGTGATGGTGAATATGCACCTGCCGGTGGTGATAAAACACTTCCCCCCCAAGATCCGTTGACCATCATTGCTAATAATCTGGAAATTTTGGCCCACGACGGCAACCGGCTTGCTGGCCCGTTGAATTTTACTATAGAGAAAAATCAACGGGTGGCATTAGTTGGTCAAAGTGGAGCAGGTAAAAGTTCCCTCTTGAATTTACTGTTAGGGTTCCTGCCCTATCGTGGTTCAATACAAATTAATGGCACCGAACTGTGTGAGTTGGATCAGCAGAGATGGCGTAATCAACTGAGCTGGGTTGGACAAAATCCACATCTGCCTGAGCAGACTTTGCTTGATAATATTCGTCTGAACCAACCTAATGCCAATCAACAACAAATCCATCAGGTTATGGAACAAGCATACGTCACTGAATTTATTCACGATTTACCCGATAGGCTGAATACCATCATCGGTGATAATGCAGCACGATTATCCGTTGGTCAGGCCCAACGTATCGCTGTTGCCCGTGCCCTATTGAAACCTTGCCGGTTATTATTACTGGATGAGCCTGGCGCCAGCCTGGATGCGCATAGCGAACAACAGGTGATGGAAACACTCAATCAGGCATCTCATCATCAGACGACCCTGTTAGTTACCCATCAATTGGAAGAAACGCTGGAATATGATCAGATTTGGGTCATGGAAAAGGGGTTGATTATTGAACAGGGAGATTACCAGTCGCTAAGCCAATCTCAAGGGGTATTCACCCGCCTGTTATCCCATCGAAGTGAGGAGCTGTAGTTATGCGGGTATTGCTTCCTTTTCTGGCGCTCTATCGCCGTCATTGGTTTCTTATCAGTTTAGGCATGGTTCTGACCGTTGTTACACTACTCGCCAGCATAAGTTTACTGACCCTCTCTGGCTGGTTCCTTGCAGGCGCAGCACTAGCAGGTCTTGCTGGTTATACATTCAACTATATGCTACCGGCAGCCGGTGTCCGTGGCTCAGCCATTCTTCGAACTGCCGGGCGCTATGCTGAACGGTTGGTTAGCCATGATGCCACTTTCCGGGTATTGGCACATTTACGGGTTTTTGCCTTTCAGAAAATTTTGCCACTTTCACCGGGAGGAATAGCTCGTTTTCGCCAAGGAGAATTATTAAACCGACTAGTTGCTGATGTTGAAACATTGGATCATCTCTATTTACGGGTGATTTCGCCGATATTATCAGCTCTTATCGTTATCATGGTCCTCACTTTCGGCCTTGGCTTTCTGGATCTCACATTAGCCTATACCCTTGGCGGTATTATGCTGGCTCTGTTGATCCTGCTGCCATCAGTATTTTATAACGCAGGTAAATCCGTTGGCCGCAATCTGACTATTCTGCGCGGTCAATACCGCACCCAACTCACAGCGGCATTGCAAGGACAAGCCGAATTGATGGTATTCGGTGCTGCTGGCCGTTTCCGCAAGTCAATGGCTGATATTGAGTCACGTTGGTTAAGACGTCAGCAACAGCAAGCGAATCTAACCGGCTTGTCACAGGCAGTCATGATTTTTGCCACCGGTATGACCGTTACATTGATCTTATGGCTGGCGGCTAACGGTGTGGGAGGAAACAGCCAGCCGGGGGCATTAATCGCACTGTTCGTCTTCTGTTCTCTTGCCGCATTTGAAACTCTGGGCCCCGTCACTGTTGCATTTCAACATCTAGGACAGGTCATTACCTCTGCAACCCGGGTTTCTCAATTGATGCAACAAGAACCAGAAGTAACCTTTCCTACATCAGGGCCGGAAAGTTCAGCTCAAGCCAGTATTGATATCAAAAATATCAGTTTCACTTATCCTGATCAGCCAATGGCCGTCCTGAAAAATGTTTCTCTCTGCTTGAAAGCAGGGGAACATGTCGCGCTGTTAGGCAAAACCGGTTGTGGTAAATCTACCTTGCTACAATTATTGACCCGGGCCTGGGATATTGATTCAGGCTCAATCTGTCTGAATCAGCATTCTATTACTGCTTATGACGAATCAACTCTGCGCAGTATGATATCGGTTGTTTCACAACGTGTTCATGTGTTCAGTCATACTTTACGACAGAATTTATTACTGGCAAAACCAAATGCAACCGATAATGAACTAGAAATTGTACTGAAACAGGTAGGTTTAAGCAATCTACTGGAAACCAATGAGGGACTAAACTGCTGGATGGGCGAAGGCGGTCGTCAGTTGTCAGGCGGTGAACAGCGCCGCTTGGGAATTGCCAGAGCGTTACTGCACTCGGCACCGCTGATGTTACTGGATGAACCTACGGAAGGACTCGATGCGGATACTGAACAACAAATTCTATCTCTATTGCGTCAGCATTGTCAGCATAAGTCACTGATTATTGTCACCCACCGCCTGTACGGGCTTGACCATATGGACCGTATTTACGTCATGGATGGCGGCACTATTATTGAACAAGGGCAACATAATGAATTACTGGCTCAGCAAGGTCGCTATTATCAGTTTTATCAGCGGCCACATCAGATTCGTCTTAAACCGGGGCAGTAACACATGATGCCAATAATTCAACTGGATGCTGATTCATATGATTTCCCTCACCCGAAAGAAGCATTAACGGAGCCTAACGGCCTACTGGCAGTCGGGGGAGATTTATCCGCTAAGCGATTAAATGCAGCCTACCATCAAGGTATTTTCCCCTGGTTTTTACCCAGTGAAATGCCACTTTGGTGGTCCCCCGATCCGCGTGCGGTAATCATTCCGGGTGAATTGCATATCGGCCGAACCCTACGCCGGTTTCTGCGCAATCCCCCATACCATATTACGGTGAATCATGCTTTTGAACAGGTGGTTCATTTCTGTGCTCAACGGCAGGAAGGAACATGGATAGGCAAGGATATTCAACAAGGTTATAAAAAATTATATCAGATAGGACAAGCGCATTCAGTAGAAGTCTGGCACAATGAGCGAATTGTTGGTGGTTTGTACGGTGTCAGCGTTGGCACACTATTCTGCGGTGAGTCTATGTTCAGCAGAATGGAGAATGCATCCAAATGTGCGTTCATTGCCTTCTATCACCATTTTCTGCGACACGGTGGTGAACTACTGGATTGCCAAGTGCTTAACCATCACACAGCTTCACTGGGTGCAAAAGAGATCCCCAGGGAAGAATTTATTCAGTATCTTTATCAATTCAGAAATCGGTCATTAAAACCTGGTTGCTGGTTACAACAAGTACTGGAATTATAATCAACATTTGACCGATTCATGTTGCTGATAACATAAATATCACTATGCACTATTTGCAAAATAACGGGTTAAAATACAACATTCCTTTACATAATGAGGGTTTTTCGGCATTATCTTGCCCGTTAAAAACGATGGTTATTAAACTTAGAGGATTAGATGGCCAAAGAAGACAATATTGAAATGCAAGGTACTGTGCTAGACACACTACCAAACACTATGTTCCGCGTTGAATTAGAAAACGGGCACGTAGTCACTGCTCACATTTCAGGTAAAATGCGTAAAAACTATATTCGCATCCTGACAGGCGACAAGGTTACAGTTGAGCTGACCCCATATGACCTGAGCAAAGGCCGTATCGTCTTCCGTAGCCGCTGATTCATTACCGTTTTCAGATATTACACCACAGGTAGCAACTTTGTATTTAACAACTTTGTATTCACCTGTGGTGTCGCTCTTCTATTAGTGCACTACATCTTCCGGCTTCTGCTTATAAGCATTGCTGAAATCGTAAGTCAGTATGCGTTTTGCCTTATCCAAGCCGATACTCACCGAACCACCGTGAACTAATGAGCCGAATAGGAGTTCATTTGCCAACGGTTTTTTCAAGCTATCCTGAATAACCCGCGCCATTGGACGAGCACCCATTGCTTTATCATAGCCTTTATCACATAACCATTGACGAGCATCCGCACTGACCTCCAGCGAAACGCCTTTTTCATCCAATTGTGCTTGCAAAGCGACAATGAACTTATCAACTACCTGTTGAATGACTTCAATAGAAAGCGTATTAAACCAGATGATACCATCAAGACGGTTACGGAATTCCGGTGTAAACACTTTCTTAATTTCTTCCATTGCATCGGAGTTGTTATCCTGCTGCTTAAATCCAATGGATTTGCGCTGTGTTTCACGTACACCCGCATTCGTTGTCATGACTAAAATGACGTTACGAAAATCCGCTTTGCGCCCGTTGTTATCAGTCAGAGTACCGTTATCCATGACTTGCAATAACAGGTTAAATACATCTGGATGTGCTTTTTCAATCTCATCAAGCAGCAATACTGAATGAGGATGTTTAATCACAGCATCCGTAAGCAATCCTCCTTGATCAAAACCAACATATCCCGGTGGTGCACCAATTAAACGACTTACTGTATGGCGCTCCATATATTCTGACATATCAAAACGCAATAATTTGATATTCAACACTTTAGCAAGCTGTACGGTGACTTCCGTTTTCCCTACGCCTGTCGGACCTGCAAGTAGGAAAGAACCCACCGGTTTATTATCCTGCCCCAACCCTGCACGACTCATCTTAATAGCTTCGGTCAATGCCGCAATCGCGGTATCCTGACCGAATACCAACATTTTCAGCCGCTCATCCAGCGTTCTTAGGACATCTTTATCACTGGCAGAAACGGTTTTTTCAGGAATCCGGGCAATCCGGGCAACGACGAATTCAATATCCGACACATTAATCGTTTTTTTACGGCGACTAATCGGCACCAGACGAGTACGCGCCCCAGCTTCATCGATCACATCGATCGCCTTATCCGGTAAGTGGCGATCAGTAATGTATTTCACCGATAAATCAACCGCAGCACGGATAGCTTTCGTGGTATAACGTACATCATGGTGCGCCTCATATTTTGGCCGCAACCCTCTAATAATCTGTACCGTCTCTTCGGGTGAAGGCTCAACAATATCAATCTTCTGAAAACGACGCGCTAATGCCCGATCTTTTTCAAAAATATTACTGAATTCATGATAGGTCGTAGAACCAATCACTCTGATACGTCCACTGGATAACAATGGCTTAATCAGATTAGCCGCATCGACCTGCCCCCCTGACGCAGCCCCCGCACCGATAATGGTATGGATTTCATCTATAAATAGAATACTTTTTCTATCCTGCTCAAGGGTTTTTAACAATGCTTTGAAGCGCTTCTCAAAATCGCCACGATATTTAGTTCCCGCTAGCAATGAACCAATATCCAACGAATAAATCGTACAATCCGCCATCACTTCCGGTACATCTTTTTGCACAATCCGCCACGCCAGCCCTTCTGCAATAGCTGTCTTACCAACCCCCGATTCTCCGACCAACAATGGGTTATTTTTTCGACGGCGGCACAATATCTGAATTGTTCTTTCTAACTCATCCTGGCGGCCAATCAATGGATCAATCTGTCCTCTTTGAGCGAGTTGATTAAGATTAGTTGTAAAATTTTCCAACCGATCCTCTCCTGTAAGCTGCTCTTCTGCTGATTGCGTGCCTGTCTCCTGATGATCCGATTCCGAGTCCTCTTTTTGAGTTCCGTGAGAAATGAAATTAACCACGTCTAGACGACTCACATCATGTTTACGCAGCAAATAAGCCGCTTGAGACTCCTGTTCGCTAAAAACAGCCACCAGCACATTAGCACCAGAAACCTCTGAACGCCCAGAGGATTGAACATGAAATACCGCGCGCTGAAGAACACGTTGGAAGCTCAACGTTGGCTGAGTCTCCCGCTCATCATTTTCAGGTAACAACGGTGTCGTTTGTGAAATAAAATTCTCCAGCTCCTTACGCAATTGAGCCAGATTGACCTTGCAGGCTTCCAATGCTTCACGCGCTGATGAATTACTTAACAACGCCAGCAATAAGTGCTCCACGGTCATAAACTCGTGTCTGTTATCCCGTGCTTTAGCAAAGGCGATATTAAGACTAAGTTCAAGCTCTTGGTTGAGCATAAGCACCTCCCCCTAAAAATCAGTATACCTGGTCAAACTTTTTCCAGCGTACAAAGTAATGGATGCCCATACTCCCTGGCATACATATTTACCTGGGCTGCTTTAGTTTCTGCCACCTCAGCAGTATAAACCCCACAAACAGCCTTCCCTTGATAATGGACATCCAACATTAATTGCGTTGCCCGTTCAATATCATAAGAAAAGAACTTTCGTAATACGTCAACTACAAACTCCATCGGAGTGTAATCATCATTGTTAAGAATGACCTGATACATTGACGGCGGTTGCAGTTTTTGTTGTCGCTCATCCTTAATAGATTCCTTACTTTTCAAATTGTTATGATACTCGCTCATTATTTTCCCAACGGATTAATCTCTAAAACCAGCCACTGCCAGCAAATAAATTATGTTGCCATTTATCTTATCATTATCTGGGCAACTCCTTTTACCACAGACTATTCCCCTATGAAAACTCGGCATAAAAGTGCATGAACGAAACTCATATCGTTATCTATATCAAACTTTAGTCATTCAAAACAACCAGACATTTGTTCTGTGCTTGACGAGAATTTGATTTTTACTACAGTATGTTTTGTGAACAAACATAGATAATGCCACTGTTTACATGTGATTGTTTACGACTGTTATATTAATGGCTCATCTCAACCGAAATCATTAGACGAGGGATGTAGAAGTATGGAGACAGGTACTGTTAAGTGGTTCAATAATGCCAAGGGTTTTGGGTTTATTTGCCCGGCAAGCGGCGGAGAAGATATATTCGCTCATTACTCAACCATTCAGATGGACGGTTACCGGACGCTGAAAGCGGGCCAAAAGGTGAATTTCAGCGTTCACCAAGGACCAAAGGGAAATCATGCCAGTATTATTGTTCCTCTTGAAAACGAACCCAAAGGCTAAATAGCCTGGCCTGTGGGTCATAACCAGGTATTATTTTCATACGCCGCAGGCAATTACCTGCGGCGTCATATTATTTCCGCTTATTCTCTTGCCAACGCTTCGATTGGATCAAGACGAGCAGCATTACGGGCCGGCAGAAACCCAAATATCACCCCAATTGCGGTAGAACAGGCGAAAGCACTGAGTAAAGCAACAGGCTGGAAAACAAAGCTCCAGCCAGGGAGCGCTAATTGAGCGATAAATGCAATCATATAAGAGAGTGCAATGCCCAAAACGCCACCAACCAGACAAACCAAAATAGCTTCTATCAGAAACTGCTGCATCACATCACTGGTTCTTGCGCCTACTGCCATACGGATGCCGATCTCTCTTGTACGTTCAGTTACTGAAACCAACATAATATTCATGACGCCAATACCGCCAACTATCAGTGAAATCACCGCCACCATCGTCAAAAACAGTTGTAAAGTATGGGCCGTTTTTTCCGCTGCTTTTACCATCATGTCCACGTTATAGGTGAAAACATCCTTTTTGCCGTGGCGCAAAGTGAGCAATTGAACTATCTTCTTTTCTATATCCTTAGAGTTATAATCATCCTTTATTCTGACAGTAATTGAATCCAGATAATGCCGGTTTATCAGACGGCTAGTCATCGTGCTATGAGGCAACCAGACATGCAATGATTTGCTACTGCCAAATGCAGCTCTCTTATCAGATATCACTCCCACAATTGTGGCCGGCATATTACCCACCAAAATCACCTCCCCAATCACCTTTTTCTGGTGAGGAAACAATTTACGCTGAGTATTTTTATCGATAACCACAACTTGCCCCTGACGGCGTATCATATCCAATGAAAACCCCATTCCCTGAGCAAAACGCAGAGCATAAACCTGAAAAAATTCATCACCAACGCCAGTCACTCTCGAAGCAACATCAATGTTCCCTTTACGAAGGCGCATTTGCCCCTCAATTTCTGGTGAAACCGCCAAAATATAGGGTTGCGCTTTAATCGCGTCTGCATCCTCTATTTTCAGCGCTTGCATACTGACCGGATCATCAAGGCCAAAATCTTCTCCCGGATAAATATCAATGGTGTTGGTCGCAATCTCTTTAATATCGGATAACACCGATGCCCTGGCCGCATCTCCGATAACCAAAATAGTCACGACAGAAGCAATACCAATGATGATCCCCAACATGGTCAGTAACGTTCGCATCTTGTTGGCAACCATCGCCCGCCATGCCATGAATAAAGCTTCATTAAACCGCCCAAGGGTCTGGCGTATCGAAGATATTTTTGATGTTAACGACGGAGTTTGAGTGACTTTTCTACCCCTTTGCGTGCCGGAATCACTCATAATATGACCATCCTTGATCTCAATAACCCGCTGTGCCTGCGCTGCAATTTTCGGATCATGAGTGACAATAATGACGGTATGCCCTTGTTCACACAGTTGTTTGAGGATCGCCATCACCTCTTCGCCAGAATAGCTATCCAACGCTCCCGTTGGTTCATCGGCCAAAATGACCTGACCACCGTTCATTAACGCCCTGGCGATACTAACCCTCTGCTGCTGTCCACCAGAGAGCTGCCCCGGACGATAGCAGGTTCTCTCTTCAAGCCCCAAACGACCAAGTAATTCTATGGCTCTCTGGCGACGTACCGCTTTAGAGGCTCCTGAGTAAATAGCAGGAATTTCCACATTCTGTTCAGCGGTCAAATGAGTTAGCAAATGATAACGCTGAAAAATAAAGCCAAAATGTTCCCGCCTTAGTGCTGCCAATTCATCATCACTCAGTTCAGCAACATTCTGTCCTGCGACCCGGTATTCACCCTGACTGGGTTTATCAAGACAACCAAGAATATTCATCAGTGTCGATTTACCCGAACCTGACGCGCCGATAATGGCAACCACCTCACCGGCATGAATAGACAAGGTGACATCATCTAGTACTTTTACCTGCTGCTCACCAGCGGGATAGCTGCGCTCTATACCTTTCAGCTCAAGTAACGCATCCATTACTCATCCTCGACTTCTTCACTACGACCAGTGATCACCTGCTCATGTTCTTTCAGGCCAGATAGAATCTGTACATTTACATCATTGCGCACACCAATGGTCACTTCTCGTTTCTCTTCTTTATCGCCATTCAAGATATCCACCTCATAGCGAGTTGGCGTAATCTGTTTACCCAGAGCAGAGATCGGGATCATTAACACATCACGATGGGAATCAAGCTGAATTTTCACTTGGGCGGTCATTTGCAAACGCAAAAGTTGCTGAGGATTAGCCACCTCAAAGCGGGCATAGAAGAAAATGGCATCATTAATCTTTTCTGGCGTCGGCAAAATATCCTTCAACACACCAGGAAAATTTTTATCCGGTGCGCCTAATACAGTAAAAGAGGCTTTCTGGCCCGGTTTCAGGTAAATAACATCGGCCTCTGACACTTCCGCTTTTACCAACATCGTTCCCAGATCAGCCAGTGTCAGAATAGTCGGGGCTTCCTGTGCCGCAATGACTGTTTGCCCCTGAAGGGTTTTGATATTGACAACGATACCATCCATTGGCGCGGTAATCCGGGTATATTGCAAATTAGTCTGAGCAGTATCAAGGCTGGCCTGATTTTTACTGATTTGCGCCAATAAAGTTTCTACCTTCGCTCTTTTCACTTCAACATCCGTTTTAGCTTGATCCAATTCCTGAAGTGAGACCGCCCGCACTTTTGCCAGATTATTCTGACGCTGTAATGTCACCTGCGCCAATTCCAATTGTGCCTTGGCTTCTATCAAATAAGCACTCAATTCTTTGATCGTGGCTTCAACTTCTTTGACCTGGTTTTGCGCAGGTTTAGGATCAATCAATGCCAATAACTGGCCTTCTGTCACCTTATCACCCACTTCAACATACAAATTCTGCAACTGACCACTTACCTGTGCGCCCACATCCACTTTTCTGACCGCATCCAATTTCCCCGTTGCCAGTACATTTTTTTCCAAATCGCCTTTAATGATAGAGACTGTCTGATATTTAATCGCTTCTGGCCTATACAGAAAATATCCCAGAACCAATGTGATAACGGTCACAATAGCTAACAATACAACCCATCGACGTTTCGAACGAATAAAATTCATTTAAATATCACCATATTAAGCATTGGATTCAGAAAAATAGTAAAAACTTATTTCTTGCAATACCACGAAAACCTGAGATTTCCACTCATTCCAGATAGATACCGTTCCCTTTACGTTTTATATCCACTGAAAGTTATTAATAACACACCCACCTTAAGAATAAAAAATTCTTTGAGCAACAATACATTTCACTCTATCCTGGCTATTCTCTTAATGTAAAAAAATTGTTATCTTTTATTCTTATAGTCTTTACAATCGATTTTTATACTGAATTTGGATAAAAAGACGTTAATCGTTTTAAAGGATGCTAATTATGTACTCTGGGCTGCTGATCATTCTTTTGCCGTTAACGCTAGGCTATCTTACCCATTTGAATAATAAGACACTGTTAAGTGCTGTTCATCACTTTCTTAACGCAATGGTCTATATCATCCTGTTTTTAATGGGAATCAGCCTGGCTTTGTTGGACGATTTAGGCCGTAACCTCTTCTCTATCTTTCAATATGCGATAACATTTTTTTTATGTATTTTTACTGCTAATATGCTAGCGTTATTCCTGCTTGAAAAACACGATCCTTGGATTATTAGTCCGCATAAACAGGAAAAACCCCCTTCCCGTTTACATATGATTTTTGAATCACTGAAATTATGTGGTGTACTGATTTTAGGTTTCCTATTTGGGCTCACTGGCTGGTCATGGCTGCACTTCTCCAATCATGCCAGTGAAATTGCCTTAATCGTTTTACTGTTACTCGTCGGAATTCAATTACGTAACAGCGGTATGAGCCTGAAACAGATATTGCTAAACCGCCGCGGTACCATTATTGCAATTGTCATTGCTGTCAGTGCGCTTACTGGCGGGGCTATCGCAGCACTTATTCTTGGGCTGCCAGTGAAAACAGGTTTAGCGTTGGCTTCCGGTTACGGTTGGTATTCCCTTTCTGGCATCTTACTTTCTGATGCTTACGGGCCGGTAATCGGTAGTGCTGCATTCTTTAATGACCTGGCACGCGAACTGGCAGCAATTATGCTAATTCCGATTCTAATCAATCGATATCGCTCAAGCGCTCTAGGATTAAGTGGTGCCACTTCGATGGATTTCACCTTGCCAGTATTACAACGGTGCGGTGGTGTCAGTATTGTTCCAGCAGCGATAGTTCACGGTTTCGTCCTGAGTTTGCTCGCACCTTTGCTGATCGCATTCTTTACTTAACCAGAATTTGAGCCACAATAATACTTGATGTCATAAATAACAGTTCGGGCGTTTCATGGTCATAAGTCGTCAACAGTGGTTACTTATCCTAATGCTGGCCCATTTGTGACCTATTCATCTTTTCGCAGTATGCCAATAGAATAAATAAGCTTTTGTTGGCAAATTGCACTAAGGGGAAAATAGAGCACGTTAATCAGACATGTAATTGAAATATCAATTAATAATATTCTGTACATAAGATATTGCATAATTATGCTAACGGGTTTAGCATCGAACTAAATCACTGACTATTCAGAATTAAAGCATGAGTATTCAATTAAAAAGTATTGATTGCTATTACGGTGTCCATCAGGCACTGTTTGATATTAATCTTGAGTGTTCTTCAGGGGAAACGATGGTTTTGCTAGGGCCAAGTGGTGCAGGTAAAAGTACATTGTTACGAGTACTAAACCTGCTGGAAATACCACGATCCGGCCAGTTGCATATTGCTAATCATCAATTCGATTTCGAACAAACACCAGGAACAAAGGAGATTCGTTCTCTACGCCAGAATGTAGGTATGGTTTTTCAGCAATATCACTTGTGGCCACACCTTACTGTTATGGATAACCTGATCGAAGCGCCTTGTCGCGTACTGGGTTTATCCAAGCAACAAGCGCAGGAAAAAGCGGATAAGCTCCTTTCCCGTTTGCGCTTAGATGATTTTGCTGGCCGCTTCCCACAACATTTATCTGGAGGGCAACAGCAACGGGTTGCTATTGCACGAGCATTAATGATGGAACCACAAGTTTTATTATTTGATGAACCAACGGCAGCGCTGGACCCAGAAATTACAGCACAGGTTGTCAATATCATCCATGAATTATCCGCTACGGGTATTACACAGATTATCGTTACCCATGAAGTGGAAATCGCCCGTAAGGCCGCAAGCCATGTCGTATATATGGAAAACGGCCACATTATAGAACAAGGTGATATCAGCCATTTTACGCAACCACAAACCAAAGCCTTTGCTAATTATCTATCACACTAACTATTAATAGGATATAGCGATGAAAAAACTACTTTTTGCAGCCCTCTTAGGCACAGTAGCTTTATCTGCAACCGCCACGGAAAAAGAGACCATTCGTTTTGCCACAGAAGCTACTTACCCTCCGTTTGAGTTCATCGATGCAAATAATAAAATTCAGGGTTTTGATGTCGATTTGGCCAATGCCATCTGTGAGAAAATTAATGCAACATGTACCTTCACTAATCAATCCTTTGACAGCCTGATCCCTAGCCTGAAATTCCGTCGCTTCGACGCTTTAGCCGCAGGTATTGATATTACCCCTGAACGCCAAAAGCAGGTTGATTTTACTAACACTTATTACGATAACTCCGCGGTTTTTATCTCCGTTAAAGGCAAAGTCTCCAGCACCGCAGATCTGAAAGGCAAACTTGTGGGTATCCAGAATGGTACAACTCACCAAAAATATCTGATGGAACAACGAAAAGAGATTAAAACCGTTCCTTATGACAGCTATCAAAATGCGATTCTGGATCTGAAAAATGGCCGTCTGGACGCCGTTTTCGGTGACACTGCCGTTGTTAACGAGTGGCTGAAAAAGAATGAAAACTTAAGTACCGTAGGTAACAAAGTCACTGACAAAAATTACTTTGGTATCGGCTTAGGTATTGCAGTTCGTAAGGGTAACAAAGATCTACAAGATAAGCTGAATAAAGCACTCGCTGACATCAAACGAGATGGCACTTATGACATCATTTATAAAAAATGGTTTAAATAAGTAGCCGAATCTCTATGAATGAATTCCAATCTCTAACAAGCGCCGCCGGCATCACCGTCGGCCTTGCCGTGTCTGCATTAGTACTTGGTCTGATTTTAGCTATGCTATTTGCTGCTTGGGAATCAGCCCGTTGGAAACCCTTCGCCATACTTGGCACCTGTTGGGTCACTCTGTTCAGAGGATTGCCAGAAATTTTGGTCGTGCTGTTCGTTTACTTCGGCGCATCACAACTTCTCATGATACTGGCTGATGGCTTTGACATTAATCTTATCTTCTGGCATTCCAGAATTCAGATAGATATTCAAGACTTTTATGTCAGCCCATTCCTTTGTGGTGTCATTGCACTTTCCCTACTCTACTCTGCCTATGCATCCCAGACACTCCGTGGTGCGATAAAAGCCATTCCTGCCGGCCAATGGGAAGCCGGTCAAGCATTAGGTCTTGGTCGCGCTGAAATATTTTTCCGCCTGATCATGCCTCAAATGTGGCGACATGCTCTACCCGGGCTCGGTAACCAATGGTTAGTTTTGTTGAAAGATACCGCGCTGGTATCGCTTATCAGTGTGAATGATCTCATGCAGCAAACCAAAAGTATTGCCACACGCACTCAGGAACCCTTTACCTGGTATATGATTGTGGCGCTTATCTATCTGGCTATCACGCTGATCAGTCAGTTTATTCTAAAGAAAATTGAGATGCATACCACTCGCTTTGATCGGAGTGCTCCCTGATGTTTGAGTATATTCAACAAATTTTACCAGGTCTGCAAACCAGTCTAAGCCTGACCGTCACAGCGCTTTGTGTTGCTTTCATGATGTCCGTCCTGTTCACTATGGTTCTGACCATGAAATTGCCAGTACTGACACAACTGGTAAAAACCTACATTACTCTGTTTACCGGTACGCCTTTGTTAGTACAATTCTTTCTGATTTATTACGGGCCTGGGCAGTTTCCATCCATAAAAGCGTACCCGTGGCTTTGGCAATTACTGTCTGAGCCCTGGCTGTGCGCAATGGTAACGCTAGCGCTTAACAGTGCGGCATATTCTACTCTGCTATTCTATGGCGCAGTAAAGGCAATTCCTGCTGGTCAATGGCAATCCTGTCAAGCATTGGGCATGTCTAAAGCACAATCTATGCAGATCCTGCTGCCCTATGCTTTTAAACGGGCGTTATCTTCCTATTCCAACGAAGTTGTATTGATTTTCAAGAGTACTTCTCTCGCAAGTACTATTACTTTGCTGGAAGTAATGGGATACAGTCAGCTTCTATTTGGCCGTAATTATGATGTGATGGCTTTTATGGCCGCAGGGGTGATTTATCTATGTGTCAACGGTATCCTGACTTTGCTGATGCGGATGATTGAACGCCGTGCACTTGCTTTTGAGCGCCATGACTAAACGGGATAGGGCGTTCTCTTTTGGAACCCCATCCCCACACATCCTTTCGTTATTCAGTTATGATTTAATATCAATAACGCTAAAACTTCGTAATGTTCAGTATGAGGAAACATATCAAACAACTGTGTCTTTTCTACACGATAGTTAGCTAGCGCAGCAATGTCTTTCGCCATTGTCTGAGCATTACAGCTTGAATAAAGAATATAATCCGGCGCCATTTTACTGAGATAATCGCACAACACCTTACCAATTCCCCGACGAGGCGGATTGACCAAAACCAATTGCGGAATTTTATCTTTTGCTACAGCAAAATGTGTTGAGTCCAAAGCTTGAAACTCGATGTTTTCCAAACCCAGTGTTTTCGCCGAATCGCGGGCACAATCAATGGATTCTGAGCTGATTTCAATGCCGGTTAAACAGGTATTTTTATCTGCGCAATGCAGACCAAAACCCCCAACACCACAGAATAGATCCCACATGCTACTGATTTTCAGTTCACGAACCCAACGCCCTGCTGTTGCATACAATTCAGAAGCCATTTTCGGGTTAGTCTGGAAAAAGCTATGTGGACGGATGTAAAGAGGAATGCCATTGAACTGTTCTTTCAGCGCCTTTTGTTCAGTAAACAGAATCTCTTTTTCCCCCTCCAAAATCGCCATATGGATTGGCTGAATATTGGCAGAGATCACCGTAAGCTGTGGCAATTGCTCACACAACCGGGGTAAAGCACGCTCCAGTTGAGCAATTTTTGTTTCAGAACGCAGTACAAAACGTAACATCATTTCACCGCTATGACGGCTTTCTGTCAGCAACAAATATTTCAGTTCACCCCGTTTACGAGCAACGTTATACGGCGTCAAGCCGGCACAAGCAATGAACGATTTAACAACATCGAATACAGGCTGAAAATGCGCTGGATAGAGGGGACAATGACACAGATCAACCGCCGTTCCATCACGATGCAACATGCCTAGCAATGGGCGTTCCACACTGCCACTGACGACCATTTTAGCTTTATTACGAAAGGCATCTTGTTGGCTGGCAATTGGAGGTAACCATTGCTTCACAATAGCTTGAGGTAATAACTGCTTTAAATTCTGCTGTTTATCTTCTAACTGCTGAGAATAGGGTTTTTCGAGCCACTGACAAGAGTGACAGTGCCCCGCAGAATAATGCGTACATTGCATGGTTGGATGACCGTGTTGAAAATATTAGTGCAAAGTAAAAGTCGGCACCTTAGCAGAAGCTTGTGATTCCTCTTCCTCTTCAATGTCACTCTCGATTTCGATATCACGATTAATATACAACAAATTATTACTGTGAATTTCAAAAATCACCCCCGCAATCTGCTCTTCGCTTTGTTGCAAGAAATGAGAAAACTGGGAAAAAGTCAGCCCGGCTGAAACAAGGAAAGATTGACACACCACCAATTTCGGTAGGTTTTCATCCTGAATATCAAGAAAAGCCTTGATTGTCAGCGAACTGGCATTAATCTGGCTTAGATTAGCCATCAAAGGAATAATGGCGGTCGGTTTAACTTCAGCCAACGCAGAAAACAAGATTACATTGTCCAACAGATCAATTTTAGCATCAAATAAACCATCAATATTCTGCATATGAGGTAGATGCAGCGCCTGGCATGAATCGCACTCAAAGTAGGAAATTTTGAGCTGATCCAACCACTCACGCAATACTGATAAGTCAGGAATGACAAGTGAACTCATCTAACAACCCCATACAACGGAAAATGAAAAAGCGCTATAGCTTACGAAATAATTCTTTATCGCGCCATCACCAATAACTGATAAATTATTTTTACTTACCGTTATCACTACCTTCTACCTTATTTTTGCTCTCTTTTTTATGATCAGCATGATCAACGCCCAAAAAAGAGAGGCCATACACTGCACGCCAAATGATATTAACCGCGGCAGGAACCAAACAACCCATGCCGATGAAAATCATAACAACATGTGCTTCTGGCGTCATTAGTAAATCTGTTAAGATGACAATATCATTAATAGTCAAATATGACAGGATTAAGCATAAAATTCCGACAATTTCTAGCAGGATAACCTGTTTTGGCATATCTGCCAATGAACTCATATTGCCTTGATGACTTTTCATCGCATCCTCTCTTAACAACCTGATGCTACATTATACTACCGGAAACACTGTTACCAAAATTGGTATGATGAATTAAAACAAAAGGCAATTTCTGCTTTTTTTTACCGATCGATACAGGCATAGTAGCTATCAAATAAGCATGAGTAACGCATCAAACCGCATTATTTTAATATAACCAAGAGGAGTTTATATGTTTACTGTGATTTTCGGTCGTCCTGGCTGCCCGTACTGTGTCCGCGCGAAAGAGCTGGCGGAACGACTGAAAGAGCAGCGTGATGACTTTGACTTCCGTTATGTTGATATTCACGCAGAAGGTATCACTAAAGCTGATCTGGAAAAAACAGTTGGTAAACCCGTAGAAACCGTCCCGCAAATTTTTGTTGATGAGAAACATATCGGTGGCTGCACTGACTTCGAAGCGTACGTAAAAGAACACCAATTGCTACAATAATCGAACTTCCCGTTTTACTTTCGCTGCGGTAAAAACCGCCATTGATTATTCGTCACAATGGGCTCGGTTGATTTGTGCAAAAAATGTTATTTTCATCAAATTGAAAAAAATCTGTTTTTTTTTCTTATCACGAAGAACTTTTTTGCCAAACCGTAGTCTGAATTAATGCCACTGCTTTTCTTTGATATCCCCATATTGAGGAACCCGATAGTTAATCCATTTTGGTTCAAGACTATCGGGTTTTTTTATTGTCTGAAGAGTATACCGTTCATAAACACATAACCGATTCTACAGATGATCAACCTATCAACCACCGATACTATCAACGCGCTGATCTAGATATTATCATCATATATATCAATGAATTGATTAGTTTTTGTCAGGATAACCGCCAGATATTCCCTTGGTGGAAATATAAACCAAAAATAAATAACACCAACAATTAAGATAATTACGCTTTACTCTCAGGTCAGCCAACTTTACTCTCTTGCGTCCGACTGTCGTGATGTACATAAGTGACTATATGTGAGGCCCGATTTGTTAGAACAAATAAATCATGATCTGTTTACCTTTTTCAATGCTACGCCTGAATCATCACCAGCCATGATTGCAATAGCGACGTTTATTGCAAAATACCTGGTTCTTATTTTCCCTCTAATATTGGCTAGTTTCTGGTTCTGGAGTTCAGAGCGTACTCGCCCTTATCATCGGGTTATCGTCAGTAAAACCACCGTTGCCTTCTGTTTTGCTATGCTAACTTCATACTGTATCGGTTTACTCTGCCCTCACGACCGCCCTTTTGCAGAAGGTTTTGGTTATAACTTTCTTCCTCACGCGCCAACAACCTCATTCCCAAGTCATCATGGAACAACCGTCTTCACTTTCGCTTTATCCTTTTTATTCTGGTATAGGATTTGGCCGGGCTTATGCATGATGGCGATTGCACTGGCAATTGCATGGGCCAGAGTCTATTTAGGCGTTCACTGGCCGATGGATATGGTCGGGGCATTTATCGTCAGCCTAATGGGATGCACTTTTGCACAAATAATATGGAGCCTGTCCGGTGAACGTTTACAAAAAAGATTGAACAGTCTGTACCAACATTGCTGCGCTTTTCCTATCCGTAAAGGCTGGATAAAAAGCTAGCAACATAAATGTAACTTAGTGACTTGAGATAAACGAACGCTATTTCAACCAAAGTCTTTTTATTAGAAATTATTGGCTAATTTTACATACCAAAATGGACATGAGTTAACCAGCAGGGTAATATCCTGTACCCTATTTAGCATTTATTTGCGCTTAAATTCAACTCAACGATTTTCATATAAATCAATAAATCTATATAAATCACTATGTAAATAGATATATAACGAAAGAGATTATTAAAACTTGATCAAAGAATGGCTAGCACATCTTTCATTCATATTATTGATGCTATTAATCTATTATTCTGGTTTTATCTATATCTTTCACAAAGATACAAACATTACATAAGAGATATCTATTTTAAAATCTGGTAAAAAATTGATATTTATCAATTTATTAACCATTTACTCTATTTGCTATTTTTATTCATTAATATGTAAATAAATAGACAGAAAATAACAAAAACATAAGAGAATAATAAGAGTTGAGTAATGGGCAAATTGAGGTTATAATTTAACCTCATTAAAATTCGCAATATTTAGGCAACAATTACACTAAATCTCGTGGCATGATGACTTTCCGAGATATATTCCGCATTTGAGACTATGATCACGGTACTATTCACTAAAAATCGCTATCTTGCCACTATCAAAAGTCTGGTCTTAAAATTTCCAGACTTTCTTTCAAAAAAGAAAGTAAAGCGAAAATTTTGGCTTGTTAATTTAAAGTCCAATTTTCGAACAAGATGTTAATGTGGTAATAAAAATGTTTAAATAACCACCAGAGATATTTAAAAAATTTATTTTTTATAAAGGCCACATGTATTTGCATTTATTGCATACTTGCGGCATTGTAATTTCATTTTTTAATTTACCGCGTTATTCTCGGAGATAACTATGGATATGACTCAAACAGGTACGATCGCATCACAGGCGACCAACCCAAGCGATTATAAAACCTGGCGTAAATCAGATACAGTATGGATGCTTGGCTTATATGGTACTGCGATTGGTGCCGGTGTATTATTCTTACCCATCAATGCCGGTATTGGTGGCCTACTACCTCTTTTGGTGATGGCGCTACTGGCTTTCCCAATGACTTTCTTCGCCCACCGCGGGATGTGTCGTTTCGTTCTATCCGGTAAAAACCCTGGCGAAGATATTACCGAAGTCGTAGAAGAACACTTTGGCAGCCTGGCAGGTAAACTTATCACCCTGCTCTACTTCTTCGCTATCTACCCGATTCTCTTGGTTTACAGCGTTGCTATTACCAACACTGTAGACAGCTTTATTGTTCACCAATTACATCTGCCATCCCCCCCCCGTGCCCTGCTGGCTCTGATCCTAATTATTGGTGTAATGACCATCATCCGTTTCGGTGAACAGGCTATTGTTAAGGCAATGAGCGTACTGGTATTCCCATTTGTTGCCGTTTTGATGCTACTGGCGTTTTATCTGATCCCTAACTGGAATACCGCAATCTTCGAAAACATCAGCGTTTCTGCATCGAGTGCAAGTCATGGGCTGCTCATCACTCTATGGCTAGCGATCCCAGTAATGGTGTTCTCCTTCAACCACTCGCCAATTATCTCGGCGTTTGCTGTGGCAAAACGTGGAGAATATGGTGAAAATGCTGAGAAAAAATGCTCCCGCATTCTGGCTTACGCCCATATCATGATGGTTGTAACCGTGATGTTCTTCGTATTCAGCTGCGTATTGAGCCTGTCTCCAGAAAATCTGGCAGAAGCCAAAGCACAAAATATTTCTATTCTGTCTTATCTGGCTAACCACTTTAATACACCAGTGATTGCCTACATTGCTCCGTTTATTGCATTCATAGCAATTACCAAATCTTTCCTTGGTCATTATCTGGGTGCACGTGAAGGTTTTAATGGTATCGTGGTTAAGACATTGCGTGACCAAGGTAAAACTATTGAGCCTAAAAAGCTGAATCGTATCACGTCCATTTTCATGTTAGTAACGACTTGGATTGTCGCTACTCTGAATCCAAGTATTTTGGAAATGATCGAAAGATTAGGTGGTCCTATTATCGCAATGTTGCTGTTCCTTATGCCAATGTATGCAATCAGCAAAGTTCCTGCAATGCGCAAATATAGCGGCAAGCTGAGTAATCTGTTTATCGTCTTTATGGGGTTAGTTGCTATCTCTGCTGTCCTCTACTCACTGTTTGCATAATAAATATTTGGTTGCTGTTCTCTTCAAGCGGGCAGCAACCGAATAATGACATGAGCTAGCTAGCGGAAAAATTTAAACTACACGATAAGCCAGGCATATTGACGGGATTTTTTTGCCACTGCCAGCAAAGGCTTCAGGTCTTTACGCGGGTTTAAATTTACGCCGTAACGTTTATAAGCGTGTTTTTTGATGTGCATAGCCTTGTTGTACGCGAAACGGACCGCACCGAACTGGGCGTTAAGATACTCGGCCTGTTCGGGTGTGGGGTAGATGCGTACTTTGATGGCTCTTAACATATTCAGCGCTCATGAATAAAGTGCATTCATTTTAGCCTGTTTTACAGGCAAATATCCATTCAGCCAGGAGACGTCGCAGTAGCCAGCCCTAAAGCCCTTTGGGCTTTTCGCCTGATATCCCTGCCCGCACTGGGCAAGGGTTTACGGCGGTTTTTGCTAAACGTACCGAATATTGAATGTAAAGGAAATGTTCCCATGCCACCAAGGAGACCAAGAACCTCATACTGTTCATCATGACCATATTGATCAATATATTTCCCCGTCTTGATTTTCGACACCTGCATATCTGTCAAAATATTATCTCGTCCATTACTTGGATTGAATCTATACCCGTTATCTTTCAAGTTGCCTCTTTGTTGGCTGCACTCGCTCACCCCGGTCACATAGTTTGCTATGCTCCCGGGGATTCGCTCCCTTGCCGTCGCGATGCATCTTGAAATCCATAAGGTATATATAAATTTCAAACAAATAAATTAACCATATTTATTTACAACAATCAAAAATATAATTTAAAATTTTAATTATCAAACTAATCATTCAAAACAAATAAATTTTCAATTATATTTTAATTTAATATAATTATATACGATGTGAAAAATTCCAGTTATTTTATATTTCTCATATCAACAATCTATTTTCTATTTTTTAATAAAATGACTCCATATATCAGATAATTACATTATTTTTTCAAATTTATTTGACAACCTATAAATGGCACCTATAGTTATATGTGTTAGAGAAAATGTTATATGCCAATTAAATACGTTAACTGTCCTATATTTTTAGCGCAAAAAAAATTTCTTATGTAGATTGCTTTTATAGTAGAAGTACCAACCACCTTATATTTCTCAAACGGACGGTTTTCCGTTATTTATTCTGAGATAATATAGGCTTATTTATCAATTAATTAAATTATATTTTGGAGTTTATATTATGATTAATGACATGCATCCTTCTTTAATTAAAGATACTAATATAGTAGATGACGTAATGCTACGTAGCTGTAAAATCATTGCAATGAAAGTTATGCCAGACAAAGTTATGCAAGTTATGGTGACTGTATTAATGCATGATGGCACATGTGAAGAAATGCTTTTGAAATGGAATCTGCTAGACAATAGAGGCATGGCGATTTATAAAGTCCTGATGGAAGCGCTTTGCGCTAAGAAAGATGTGAAAATAGGCACCGTAGGAAAAGTTGGTCCTCTCGGCTGCGATTACATTAATTGCGTAGAAATCTCTATGTAAAATAATTGCTTGTTGAAATGCTTGGGCCAAATAATAGACTCCTAATAGAAACTCAATTTGATTGAAGCAATCTCATTGATCGCAAAATACAGTACTATTGTGATAGGAATTTGGCACAACATTTCTCTGGTATAATGAAGCTGATTTTTATAACAGCACATTCTATCCTATCTAAGGCAGAGCGTAATATTAACGTTCTGCCTGCAATAGTTACATTTAATAAAAAAAAGAAAATCATAAAAATAACAGAAAACAAATTTTCAATAAATTAAAATTAATTACCTTAGTTATCTATTTTACACAAAAATATCAACATATTATTATTAAAATTTAATTTCACTCAAAATAATTTATTTTAGAAATTATTTTAATAATAGCACATACCATCCACTCAATCTTTAAAAACAGGGTAGAACAACACCTCTTTATTGCACCCCGTAAATACTTAACAATATAGGTAATTACATCAATAATATTTACACATTGTAATTGTTAATAAAATATTATACACCTAGGTATTATTAAATCTAAAATAGATTTAAGTAAATTAATTTCAAAGATTGCAATCATATATATCCATGCGAAATACTATAGGATAAGAATAATTTCATAATGTTTTATTTAAATATCAACTAGAAAATTAATATTTAAATCATTCACCACATACTGCCAGTACGCTTCAATTCCTGCCGCCCCTTCCATACCCATACTCTATTAATAAGAATATCCTGCATAAATAATGCCCACCGGAACAGATTGTAATTTCTCCATTTCAACGGTAGTAAATAAATATCAATATTATTTTTTGATTAGAGTGATGCATTTGATTATTATAACCATTTAGAGGAAATATATTATTGGCGACTTTTTAACAGCATCAATAATTATATAATACAGATAAACTTTTAATATAGATTACAATTACAAATTACCTTATATTTCTTCGGCGGACAAATGACTGCTCCGTACATTTTAGTAAAAAATTCTATTTTTCAATTACGTTAAATTAAAAGGTTAACACGATGAACTATACAAATCCTTCTTCTAATGAAGCGGTAACAGAAAATAAACCTGAACAGACTTCTCCAAACCCTAATTACTATTTCGCTGTTGGTACAGTAACTTCAGTTCAGGCTGCACCTGATCAAAACCAATTGCAAGTGACTGTCACTATGCAGTTCCCTAACGGCAAATTTAACTATCTGTTATGGTGGAATGCTCAGGACTACAGAGGTTCAGCACTGTATCATCTTCTTCTGAACGCTTGCAGTAATAACAAACGTGTAAATATAACTTCTTCATCAGCGGTTTCTCCTGGTGGTTACAATTATATCTACAACGCAACATTATTGGCTTCTTAATATAAAGTCATAAATTGCCAAATAGCTCCACCTAATTCCTTATTGTTACAATAGAAATTGAGTGTAGTATTTCTCTGGTAGAACAAAGCTGATGTTGAGTAAAAGCTAAAAATATTTTCT
Source organism: Photorhabdus bodei (assembly GCF_003287735.1). Taxonomy (GTDB): domain Bacteria; phylum Pseudomonadota; class Gammaproteobacteria; order Enterobacterales; family Enterobacteriaceae; genus Photorhabdus; species Photorhabdus kayaii. The sequence goes on from NZ_NSCM01000007.1 coordinate 114,240, forward strand.
ACCAGTTACTCCCTTCTCCAGGCAGAACCTTAATCACAAGGTTCTACCTGTTCTAACAACACCGCTTTATACCTGTCATCCTTCAAGTTGCCTCTTTGTTGGCTGCACTCACTCACTCCGGTCACATAGTTATCTATGCTCCCGGGGATTCGCTCCCTTGCCGCCGCGATCCATCTTGAAATCCATAAGGTATAAATTCACGATAATTAATAAATAATATCTTATTTCAATAATGCTATTTCGGTGTCATTAATCTATATTCAATGAATTTAAAAACCATTTCAAATAGAAAATAAAAACTTACGAGAGTAATAAAAAAAACAATAACAGACCTAAAATTAACTCTAATAAATTTATTAATCATATATTTAACACACCCGATAACAACATATTAAAACAATTGTATTAAATCTATTTCTGAACATTGATATTTTAATTTTTTACAAATTAATTTCCTATCTAATATTACCTATAAAATAATAAAAACCCAATTAAACCCCATTTTCTTGACAAATATCAATAACGCTTACTACTATTAATCTGTATTCTATTCAGAAATGGCTATTTAACAGGATTCGCTACTAGCTATGAACTCCGATATGAAGGAACATCAACCCGCAACTATCGAGGTTTATCACCTACGCATATTCGTTACGAAAATATCGGCCATCATGTTAGCAAAAACCGCCGTAAACCCTTACCCAGTTCGGTGCGGTCCGTTTCGCGTACAACAAGGCTCTGCACATCAAAAAACACGCTTATAAACGTTACGGCGTAAATTTAAACCCGCGTAAAGACCTGAAGCCTTTGCTGGCAGTAGCAAAAAAATCCCGTCAATATGCCTGGCTTAAAAAATATGATTCTATTGCCTTGCAGCAGGCGGTGATTAACCTGCATACCGCGTTTGATAACTTCTTTAATCCGAAATTGAAAGCGCGTTTCCCGGCATTTAAAAGTAAGCACGTTTACGGCGGGGAGCAGTCACAACTGAGATCGAATTATGGGCTTACTGGCAAGATAAACCTGATGGAGTCTTGTTATTCAAAGGCCAATATACCCGTCATCTTTCAAGTTGCCTCTTTGTTGGCTGCACTCGCTCACCCCGGTCACATAGTTATCTATGCTCCCGGGGATTCACTCCCTTGCCGTCGCGATGCATCTTGAAATCCATAGGGTATATAACGGATCTGCTATAAAAAATAGCAAACGTTGCTCTCTAGATGGAAAAAAATAAGTGTAAAACGTGCGCGGCAAAATGCCGCGCCCTAAATCAGAAAGAATATAAATCCACCCAACCTGCCACATAAACCTTATATTGACGTCAAATCAACCAAAAATCACCTTAAACCAACCACTAACTTTCATCACAATCAAATCCCAAATACGGCTAAAAAAGTTACCTTCCTCTACCGCCTCTTTAACAACCAAAGGACGTTGTTCAATGACCTTATCCCCTAATTGGAAGTTAATCACACCAACAACCTGATTTTTCGTCAAAGGCGCTGTTAATGGCGTCTGATTTAATGTGTAACTGGCTTTCAGATTTTTTAACTGCCCACGAGGAATAGTGATCGCCGCATCTTTTTCTACGCCGAGAGCAACATCTGAACGCTTGCCATACCAAACCTTTTCTGAAACAAACGGCTCGCTAACTTTAATAGGTGTTACCGTTTCATAAAAACGGAATCCCCATGCAAGTAATTTTTCACTTTCAGCAAAACGAACCCGATCACTTGGTGCGCCTAACACCACAGAAATCAGCCGCATAGATCCCTCTGTCGCTGAAGCAACCAGATTATAACCGGCACCGCTGGTATATCCTGTTTTCACACCATCGACATTCATATTTTTATTCCATAACAATCGGTTACGGTTAAGCTGTTGGATTTTATTGAAGGTAAATGTTTTCTCTTTATGCAGGGCATACTCATCAGGAACATCACGGATCATCGCCTGACTCAATACCGCCATATCACGAGCAGTACTGAATTGGCCTTCAGCATCCAATCCATGAACCGTACGAAAATGGGTGTTAGTCAACCCAAGCGCTTTTGCATAATTGTTCATCAGACTAACAAATACATCCTGACTGCCCGCCACATAATCAGCCAAAGCGATGCTGGCATCATTACCAGATTGAATAACAACGCCACGATTCAGATCGATCACTTTTACCCTGTCACCGGGTTTAAGAAACATGAGCGAAGAACCTTTCAGTATGGGATTTCCCGTCGCCCAAGCATCTTTTCCCACAGTAACGACATCTTCCGACGTAATTTTTCCTGCTTTTATCGCCTGACCGACAACATAACTGGTCATAATTTTTGTCAGACTGGCTGGATCAAGCCGCTCATCGGGATTACCCTCAGCCAGAATTTTACCGCTGTCATAATCCATTAACACATAAGCTCTAGCGTCCACGGGTGGAACAACAAGTTCATCCGATGCATAAACACGGGCACTTACCATTGATGCCACTGTCAGCACCGCAATCACACATTTCATCGTCATCGCCAGACTTTTCTTCATCATCGTTCCTCTTTACTTAATAAGAAAAAATGTCAAATTCTTATACCTTATGGATTTCAAGATGCATCGCGGCGGCAAGGGAGCGAATCCCCGGGAGCATAGCAAACTATGTGACCGGGGTGAGTACAGCCAACAAAGAGGCAACTTGAAAGATGACGGGTATATTAATATAAAATGTTGTACGACAAGAAACCAACATAAACAGTGTAAAGATTGTGCCGATCATGGGTTTTCATTTAACCTGATAGAGGTTATTGGTAACAAATAGACGATTTTCTTATCATCCCGATTCAAGGAGAAGCTCATGCTAACCATTTGGGGCCGTAAAAACTCTTCCAATGTAAAAAAAGTGCTCTGGTGTCTGAAAGAACTCGGTGTACCGTATAATCAAGTAGATATTGGTGGTAAATTTGGCAAACTGGATGACCCGCAATATCTGAAAATGAATCCAAATGGGCAAATCCCCTGTTTGCAAGAAGATAATTTTGTCCTGTGGGAATCTAACGCAATCGTTCGTTATCTTGCAGCGAAATTTGGTAAAGATGTGCTTTATCCGCAAGATTTACAGGAAAGAGCTAATGCAGATAAATGGATGGATTGGGTTGGGTCACATCTGTTTGCTCATATCAAGCAACTCGTGATAGGTTTTATTCGCACACCTGAAGCAGAGCGGGATCAAAAGCAAATAGAACAGACCCTGGCTGAAATCGAGAAACTGATGAAAATGGTTGAGAATACTCTGGCAGAACAGAAATATCTTTCCGGCGATAAATTTGGCATGGCGGATATTGCATTAGGGCCTATGATTTATCCTTGGCTTAATATTCCAATCAAACGCCCCTCTCTGCCAAATATTGAACGCTGGTATCAATTAATGGCAGAAAGACCAGCGTTCAAAGAAATTGTCATGATTGAGTTAAGTTGAAAAAAATCAGCTCATTGGCATCCATCTGGGATCAGGATATTGATACTTAAATCCTAATTCCTGACAAATACGGCTGCCATCAACAATTCTGCTTCTCACCTGAGTTTCTTTTCTGGAAAACTCAGGTGGAACTAAATCAAGCTGATTACTGGCCTTAGGGTAAAATTCAGCTTTGGTTGGGTGAACAGGCGCACATAAATTATAAATATGCCCACCTTCAGTCCTCTGAATTAACAAATTAATAGCTGAAATAACATCATCCTGATGAACTAAATTGACCGGCTGATTACCCCCTTTAACTTCCTTTTTTCCCGCCAGAAAACGTCCGGCATGACGGCCACTGCCGACCAAACCAGCTAAACGTAAAATATCAACGGAAATATTTGGCAGTTTATGCAACCAATTCTCTAATTCAACCAATGCCTGAGCGGAAAGTGTTTCAGGGCAAAAAGGCGCATCTTCATTGAGATTGCCAGCAACAAAACCATAAACAGAAGTAGAACTGGTGAAAATAATCCTTGGCACAGAGTATGAAAGAGCAGTATCGACAATTAACTGAACTGCCCTAACATAGTTATAACTGCCACCCGCGGTGTGGCTTGCCGGTAAAGTGATGATCAGCACATCAGCTACCATCAGTTGTTCTAAATCATCAAGTGCGCAATTGATCTGAGGTTCCAGTTGTAACAAATAACATTCGATACCAGACATACGTGCTGCCTCTACACCATCTGGCGTCGTTTTGCTGCCAACAACCTGCATACCACTGCGACTCAATGCTTTGGCTAATGGCATCCCCAACCAACCCAGACCGATAATGGAAACTTTTTTCATCACCACTCCTTCTATGCCTGATATTACTTTGATTATGCAAACAATCCGAACATTAAGCCACTGTTATTATTGATACTGTATTTCTCCCATAGAAAACAATATTTCAAGTAAAAACAAAACATTATTACAATATAAATTTACTGTTAAAAAAATAGATTGCTTTTAGTCCATCAAATCGTATAGGTTGAATAGCAAGCAAAAAATTTAACCTCTGTTGGTCAGTGAATAAAAGTAACCGGCAGTAAACAGTCCGCAATCATAAATAAAGAGAAACCATTATGATCCGCATTCAATTTAGCCATTACCATCATCATCATCCTGATTAGTCTTTCAGGCGATTGTGTGCTGGAAGACGTTTAGCGGGTCTTCCGGTGGCATGAATGCGATAAAAACCCTCGGAAGGATCCTTCCGAGGGTTTTTTTATGTTTCCGATTTTAAGTGGGGATAAAAATGTTAGATAAATCACATTTACGTATCGCAATGCAGAAATCAGGCCGATTAAGCGAAGATTCACGAGAATTACTGGCTCGCTGTGGCATTAAAATCAATCTGCAACAACAGCGCCTAATTGCATTCGCAGAAAATATGCCCATTGATATCTTGCGGGTACGCGATGACGATATTCCAGGGCTGGTTATGGATGGCGTTGTCGATCTGGGTATTATCGGTGAAAATGTGCTGGAAGAAGCGCTATTAAGCCGTCGCGCTCAAGGAGAAGATCCTCGTTATTTCACTTTACGCCGCCTTGATTTCGGTACTTGTCGCCTTTCACTGGCCGCGCCTCTAGACTACAACTACACTGGCGTCGAATGTTTACAAAATGCCCGTATCGCAACCTCTTACCCTCACCTACTAAAACGTTATCTCGATCAGAAAAAAATCCACTTTAAATCCTGTCTGCTAAATGGCTCAGTTGAAGTTGCTCCCCGCGCCGGGTTAGCCGATGCCATCTGTGATCTGGTTTCAACTGGCGCAACACTGGAAGCGAATGGTCTGCGGGAAGTAGAAATTATCTACCGTTCCAAGGCCTGTCTTATTCAACGTGATGGTGAAATGCCCGCCGATAAACAGCAATTGATTGAGAAACTGTTGACCCGCGTTCAAGGGGTAATCCAGGCCCGTGAATCCAAATACATCATGTTGCACGCACCAAGTGCAAAACTTGAAGAAGTGATTGCTCTGCTACCAGGGGCGGAACGTCCAACGATTTTACCGCTGGCGGGGGATCAGAACCGCGTTGCCATGCATATGGTAAGCAGTGAAACACTGTTTTGGGAAACGATGGAGAAGCTTAAATCCCTTGGCGCCAGCTCCATTTTAGTCTTGCCGATTGAAAAGATGATGGAGTAAACGAAAATGACTGACCGTTTCGATACCCTGATCCATTGGCAGGAATGCCATGATGAACAGCAAAACGCTTTACTGACACGCCCTGCAATTTCAGCTTCCGTAGAAATCTCCCATACAGTGGAACACATTCTGCATGCGGTAAAAGAGCATGGCGATCACACTCTGCGTGAATTCAGCCGCCGTTTCGACAAAACGGTTATTAAAAATATCCGTATTTCGCCGGAAGAGGTAGCCGCCGCGGAAAACAGCCTGAATGACGACATTAAACAGGCAATGAAACAGGCAATGAATAATATTCGCGTTTTCCACGAAGCGCAGAAGCCTATAAAGATCGAAGTAGAAACCCAACCTGGGGTCTATTGTCAACAAGTAACCCGGCCTATTGATTCCGTCGGGCTCTATATCCCCGGAGGTTCCGCACCATTACTTTCTACCGTTTTGATGCTCGGAATACCTGCTCAAATAGCGGGTTGCCATAAAGTTGTACTTTGTTCCCCGCCACCGATTGCCAATGAAATTCTCTATGCAGCCACACTGTGTGGAATTACGGAAATATTCCAGATTGGTGGTGCTCAAGCCATTGCCGCTATGGCATTTGGAACAGAATCCGTACCCAAAGTAGATAAAATCTTTGGTCCAGGTAACGCTTATGTTACCGAAGCCAAAAGGCAAGTTAGTCAGCGCGTAGATGGTACCGCCATCGATATGCCTGCCGGCCCATCGGAACTGCTTATTATCGCCGATGCGGGAGCAAACCCCATCTTTGTCGCTGCCGATTTACTCTCACAAGCAGAACATGGTCCTGACTCACAAGTGATATTGGTTACACCTGATGAAGCGTTAGCCAGAAAAGTGATAGCGGAAATCGAAAAACAGCTTACCCTGCTTTCCCGCAATCAAATTGCCACCAAGGCATTAGCGCACAGCCGAATTATTGTGACAACAAGCCTGCGACAGTGTGTGGAAATCAGCAACCGCTATGGCCCAGAGCACCTGATTATTCAAACTCGTCAACCAGAACAACTGGTTGAAAAAATCACTAGCGCCGGTTCCATTTTCCTCGGTGACTGGTCGCCGGAATCTGCGGGAGATTACGCATCAGGAACCAATCACGTATTACCAACTTATGGCTACACCTCAACCTATTCCAGCCTTGGTCTGGCGGATTTCCTAAAGCGTATGACAATTCAACAACTGACGCCGCAAGGGCTGCTGAACCTATCTCAGACCATTGAAACACTAGCGCAAGCAGAACAACTGACCGCTCATAAAAACGCTGTCACTTTACGTGTGGCGGCGCTGAATATTGCCGGTCAAGGAGTGAATATGAATAACATTTTTGATGCCAATCTGTTGGCACGAGAAAATATCCGCAAATTAACACCTTATATGTCTGCTCGTCGCCTTGGCGGCAAAGGTGATGTTTGGTTGAATGCCAATGAATACCCACTAGCCCCTGATTTCCAATGCACTGAACAAACATTAAACCGTTATCCTGATTGCCAACCAGCCTCGGTTATCCGCCGTTATGCCGCCTATGCCGGCTTACAACCTGAGCAAGTACTAGCCTGTCGTGGTGCTGATGAATCCATTGAACTTTTAATCCGCGTATTTTGTGAACCCGGACAAGATATGGTGCTGTTTTGCCCTCCGACTTATGGTATGTACAGTGTCAGCGCTGAAACTTTTGGTGTCGAACAAAAGAAAATTGCCGCACTGGAAAATTGGCAACTGGATATCGAAGCGATCGAAAATAACCTCGACCGGGTAAAATTAATCTATATCTGTAGCCCTAATAACCCAACAGGAAACTCAATTAATCCTGATTCATTGCGTAAAATTCTGGAACTAACCGCCAACCGTGCAATTGTCACTATCGATGAAGCCTATATTGAATTTTGCCCAGAAAATAGTACCGCAAGCTGGCTAAAAAACTATCCAAATTTAGTCATTTTGCGAACCCTCTCGAAAGCTTTTGCTTTAGCCGGTCTGCGCTGTGGATTTACTCTCGCATCTGTGGATATCATCACTCTGTTGTTAAAAGTGATTGCACCTTATCCGCTTTCCACTCCTGTCGCGGATATTGCAGCACAGGCACTGACAGCAGAAGGTATCGCAATTATGCAAAAACGTGTCGTTGAGATCAGGGAAAACCGCAATGACTTACAACAGGCGCTGAATAAATTAGCCATCGTTGAAAAAGTATTCCCCAGTGAAACCAACTATATATTGGTGAAATTCTATGACGCAGAAACTGTTTTCAGAACATTATGGCATCAGGGCATCATCCTACGCGACCAGCGCAAACAGCCCGGTTTAGAGGGTTGCCTGCGGATCACCATCGGCAGCCGTAAAGAGTGTGAGCGAGTGGTTGAAGCCATCAGCGCCCTTTCCACTGTAAATGAACAACCAAAGGAGACAGCAAACTGATGAACCAGAAACTCCTTTTTATTGATCGGGATGGTACGCTGATCACTGAACCGCCAACAGATTTTCAAGTTGATCGTCTGGATAAACTGGTACTGGAAACCGAGGTTATTCCTGCTCTGCTTGCCCTGCAAAAATCGGGGTTCAAACTGATTATGATCACTAATCAGGATGGTCTTGGCACAGATAGTTTTCCATTAGAACAATTTGAACCACCACATAACCTGATGATGCAGATTTTCAATTCTCAAGGTATCCATTTTGATGAAGTTTTAATCTGCCCTCACAAACCAGAAGAGAACTGTCATTGCCGTAAGCCAAAAATAAAACTAGTGGAAAAATATCTGGCAGAAAGCATGATGGATACCGCTAACAGCTATGTGATTGGTGACCGGGAAACCGATCTGCAACTGGCAAAAAATATGGGCATTCAGGGGTTACGTTACCATCCGAAAAACCTTGGCTGGTCCGCCATCAGTGAACGACTAACCCGTCAAGACCGTCACGCTCATGTTCAACGTGTCACTAAAGAGACATCCATCAACATTGACGTTTGGCTTGATCATGAAGGTGGCAGCGATATCAATACCGGTGTCGGTTTTTTTGACCATATGTTGGATCAGATTGCTACCCACGGTGGTTTCCGCATGCATGTTCAGGTTAAAGGCGATCTCTGTATTGATGATCACCACACCGTTGAGGATACCGGTCTGGCATTAGGGGAAGCATTGAAACTGGCTTTAGGAGATAAACGGGGCATCTGTCGCTTTGGTTTTGTGTTGCCAATGGATGAATGCCTTGCCCGCTGTGCTCTCGATATTTCCGGTCGCCCTCATCTGGAATATAAAGCTGAATTCAAACACCAGCGGGTGGGTGATCTGAGTACTGAAATGATTGAGCACTTCTTTCGTTCACTCTCTTATGCAATGGCCTGTACACTGCATCTGAAAACGAAAAGCAGCAACGATCATCACAGAGCAGAAAGCCTGTTTAAAGCCTTTGGCCGAACACTACGTCAGGCAATTCGGGTAGAAGGCGATACATTGCCAAGTTCCAAAGGGGTTCTGTGATGAAAGTCGTCATTCTTGATACTGGCTGCGCCAACTTGTCATCGGTAGCTTATGCCATCCGAAAATTAGGCTATCAACCTGAAATCAGTCAGGAAACAGCAACGATCCTGGCAGCAAATAAATTACTTTTGCCTGGCGTCGGCACTGCCAGTGCCGCAATGGATCAATTGAAACAACGGGAACTTATACCGTTAATTAAAGTACTCAGCCAACCTATATTAGGCATTTGCCTTGGCATGCAGCTATTCGCTACCACCAGCGAAGAAAGCGATATTGTTGCAGGTGATAATGTCACCCTACTCGAAGTTATTGCTTCCCCCGTCCAAAAAATGGCTACTCATGGGCTTCCATTACCACACATGGGCTGGAACCAAGTTCTGCCAAAAGCCGGGCACCCGCTATTCCGTGGTATTGAAGACCATGCCTATTTTTATTTTGTCCATAGCTACGCGATCCCGCTGAATACCTACACCATTGCGCAAACTGAATATGGCAATATTTTCAGCAGCGCAATCGCCAAAGATAACTTCTTTGGCGTGCAGTTTCACCCTGAACGTTCCGGTGCTGCCGGAGCCAGACTATTAAAGAATTTTCTGGAGATGTAGGCACAATGATTATACCCGCATTAGATTTGATAGATGGCAAAGTAGTACGGTTACATCAAGGGGATTATGCCCAACAACGGAATTATCAACACGATCCTTTGTCCCTCTTTCAACAATATGAACAACAGGGAGCAAAATTGCTCCATCTGGTCGATTTGACCGGCGCTAAAAATCCATCCGCCCGCCAGATCCCTTTACTGCGCAAATTACTTGCAGCAGTTTCTATACCTGTTCAGGTTGGCGGCGGCATCCGTACGGAAGAAGATGTGAAAACATTGCTTGACGCGGGTGCCAACCGGATCGTGATTGGCTCTATCGCCATAAAACAACCAGTACTAGTTACCCAATGGTTTAAACGTTATGGTGCGGAAAATATTGTGCTGGCGCTGGATGTCCGTATCAATGATGCAGGCATGAAACAGATTGCCATTAATGGCTGGCGCGAAAATTCCACTGTCACTCTGGAACAGGTTATTGAGCAATATCTGCCTTGCGGATTGAAATATGTCCTGTGTACAGATATCTCCCGCGATGGCACTCTAATTGGCTCAAATATCGAATTATATCGGGCAATTTGCCAATGCTATCCACAAATCGCGTTTCAGGCTTCGGGTGGCATCGGCACGTTAAATGATATCGCCTCTCTGCCTACCAGTGGTGTAGCCGGGGTTATTATTGGTCGTGCATTACTTGATGAGAAATTTACCCTAACTGAGGCGATTCAATGCTGGCAAAACGCATAATTCCTTGCCTTGATGTTCGTGACGGACAAGTGGTTAAAGGCATTCAATTTCGTCATCACGAAATTATCGGCGATATCGTGCCACTCGCCCAACGTTATGCGAAAGAAGGTGCAGATGAACTGGTTTTCTACGACATCACCGCCTCATCTGATGGACGAGTCGTCGATAAAAGTTGGGTCGCCAAAGTTGCGGAAGTGATCGATATTCCTTTTTGCGTTGCCGGTGGCATTAAAACCGTCGAGGATGCAGGGCAAATCCTCTCATTTGGGGCAGATAAAATCTCTATCAACTCTCCTGCGTTGGCCGATCCAACCTTAATTACTCGTTTGGCCAATCGTTATGGTGTTCAATGCATTGTTGTAGGGATTGACACCTGGTTTGATGAAAGTACTGGTCGCTATCAGGTGTATCAGTTTACCGGTGACGAAAAACGCACAAAGGCCACTCAATGGCAAACCCTCAATTGGGTAAAAGAAGCGCAACGACGTGGTGCAGGTGAAATCGTACTCAATATGATGAATCAGGATGGTGTCCGCAATGGCTACGATCTGACTCAACTAAAACAGGTGCGTGACGTTTGTCAAGTTCCTCTCATTGCCTCTGGCGGTGCAGGTGCACCAGAACACTTTCTTGATGCCTTTAAACAGGCAAATGTCGATGGTGCACTCGCTGCATCTGTATTCCATAAACACATTATTAATATCGGTGAATTAAAACAGTACCTTTCACAACAAGGCGTGGAGATAAGAACTTGCTAACCGCACAACAAATCGAAAAACTGGATTGGGAAAAAGTCGCTTATATGATGCCGGTTATTGTGCAACATGCTATATCCGGCGATGTCCTCATGATGGGCTACATGAATAAAGAAGCACTGAATATTACTATCAGTTCAGGCAAAATCACTTTTTTTTCCCGCAGTAAACAACGTCTGTGGACCAAAGGTGAAAGCTCCGGCCATTTTCTTAATTTGGTCAATATCTATCCTGATTGTGACAATGATACCCTGTTGGCACTCGCAGACCCAATCGGCCCTACCTGCCACTTTGGTACATACAGTTGCTTTGCTCCGGCACAAACTGAATGGGGATTTCTCTATCAGCTTGAAAAATTGCTGACAAGTCGCAAAACGGCCGACCCTGACCACTCATACACCGCAAAATTATATGCCAGCGGTACTAAACGAATCGCTCAGAAAGTGGGTGAAGAAGGGGTAGAAACTGCTTTAGCCGCGACAGTTAATAATAGAGAAGAGCTAACAAATGAAGCAGCAGACCTGATGTATCACCTGATGGTTTTACTACAGGATCAAGAGCTGGATCTGAGTTCCGTCATTCGTCGATTAAAAGAAAGATAATTACCCAAGGAAATAGGTACAGCGGATACATACAATTCTATACCCGTTATCTTTCAAGTTGCCTCTTTGTTGGCCGCACTCACTCACCCCGGTCACATAGTTTGCTATGCTCCCGGGGATTCGCTCCCTTGCCGTCGCGATGCATCTTGAAATCCATAGGGTAATATACCCGTTATCTTTCAAGTTGCCTCTTTGTTGGCTTCACTCACTCACCCCGGTCACATAGTTATCTATGCTCCCGGGGATTCGCTCCCTTGCCGCCGCGATGCATCTTGAAATCCATAGGGTAATGTACATATCGCTTCCCTCTGTAACCGCGATCTACGGCCCTTTTCCGGTAGATGAAAAGGCAAAAGCCAGTCACACGAAAAACGATTATCAGGCGACGTAGACGTCTACGTCGCCTTTTAGTGACGGCTCCCCGCCCAATTAGGCATAGGTATCTACACGAAATGAACGTTTATAAATCACATGGCAGCTTTAAAGATCGAAACAATTTCTTCATGGGTAGCTTGAGTGGGATTAGTCAAACAACATATATCTTTCAAGGCATTAGTTGCTAATTCTGGTAAATCTTCTAGTTTGACATTCAGTTCCGCTAAACCCGACGGAATACCAATATCTTTTAACAATTTACGAATTTCAGCAATACATGCCGCAGCCCCTTGTTGATCATTCATAGCGCTTACATCTACCCCCATCGCAGCGGCAATATCTTTCAAACGACCCGAAACTGCTTTAGCGTTGAACTCTTGAACGTGTGGTAATAAAACCGCATTACATACACCGTGTGGTAAATCATAAGTACCACCCAATTGGTGAGACATGGCGTGAACATATCCCAGTAATGCACTATTAAACGCCATCCCCGCCAAGAATTGTGCATAGGCCATGTTTTCACGTGCTTCTATATTATTCCCATCTGCGACTGCCTGGCGTAAAGAGTGACTAATCATCGAGATTGCTTTCAGTGCACAAGCATCCGTTATTGGGTTAGCCGCGACAGAAACATAAGCTTCAACCGCATGAGTCATTGCATCCATTCCAGTTGCGGCGGTTAACCCTTTCGGCATGCCCACCATCAATTCTGGATCGTTCACAGACAAAACAGGTGTTATTTTCTTATCAGCAATGGCCATTTTAATATGGCTCTCAGTATCGGTAATGACACAGAAACGTGACATTTCTGACGCAGTACCCGCAGTAGTATTAACTGAGATTAATGGCAAATGCGGTTTAGATGAACGACCAATACCTACATAATCCCGAATATCTCCTCCATTAGCAGCGACCAACACAATCGCTTTTGCACAATCATGTGGCGAACCACCCCCTAAAGAAATAACGCAATCGCTATTATGCTGACGCAGAATATCCAAACCTTCCTCAACGTTAACTGTCGTCGGATTCGGATTGGTACCATCATAGACCGTACTCTCAATATCAACATCAGATAATAAAGATTGAACTTTTGCCACTATTCCAATTTCATTTAAAACATGATCCGTCACAATCAATGCTCGCTTGTAACCATCACCTTTCATTGCATTTACCGCTTCAACCAAACAACCGGCACCAAACATATTTACCGATGTCATAAAAAAAGTTGTAGTTATCATTGATAATTCCTTATATTAAAATAGTTCTAGAATGAAAATATATAAAAAGTAAAATTTGAAAAATCACCTAATGGAACTAAAAATCATTATATTACGACAAACATAAATAATAGCTCTATTTAAACCACACAATTCAAAAAATATAAATATACCCGTCATCTTTCAAGTTGCCTCTTTGTTGGCTGCACTCACTCACCCCGGTCACATAGTTATCTATGCTCCCGGGGATTCGCTCCCTTGCCGCCGCGATGCATCTTGAAATCCATAGGGTATATATCTCGGTAGAGTTAGATAATGTTTATTAAAATAGATATTCGATAATTTTCCCTCTTGGTAATATATGCCATTGGCAATATAATAAATACAATAATCGAGAAGATTAATATATCAATTCACAAAGTTATTACTTAGGAGTTTATTTTGTCCTCTAACGAAATATTTAACCGCCTGACCACATTACTGGATAATCATCATGCCAGCTATCGGGTGATGGAACATTCAACCGCCGGACATTCTGAAGAAGTTGCAAAAATCCGTGGTACACAACTTGGACAAGGGGCAAAAGGATTAGTTTGCCATGTTAAAGGGGAAGGATTCCGCCAATATGTACTCGCTGTACTGCCTGCGGATCAACAAGCAGACCTCTCTTCACTGGCAAAACAGATCGGTGGCAACCGCGCCTCACTGGCAAGTCCTAAAGAAGTTTTTGAACTGACTCAATGTGTATTTGGTGCTATTCCACCTTTTAGTTTTCATCCAGATCTGAAACTGGTTGCAGACCCTTTATTATTTGAACGTTTTGATGAACTGGCTTTTAATGCCGGTAGCCTTGAACGCTCAGTGATTCTTAACACCCAAGATTACCATCGAATTGCACAACCTGAATTGGTGAGTTTTCGTCGGGTAGAATAAATACCATCGCGAAAAATGATATTTGCCAAATAGCCTATAAAAATAGGCTATTTAAGATAATATTTTAAACATATTCATTTAAAATAGTAACTATCCCGCCCCAATAAGTTTATATCATTAGATAAAGTCATTATTATTGCTACATTATATAAACATTAAACAAAGAGGTATAATTATCAAATACCATGAATATCTAATTATTCACTATTGAGCCATATACAAAAAATTATCAATTACATTAGGGGATAATTCCCTACCAAAATAAAACTGTTTCTTGATAGGAATTTTCAATTATTTTTAATTTCAGAACCTTTATTTCAAATATCGGTATAAAATGACATGTCAATTATATTAATGTTGTATTGACAACAATTTAATATGCCTATTCATTATATTTTATTAAATACAAAAACCCACACTCATTGTATTCTCATATCTCTTTCAATAAGAAAGATGACGTTTTTTTAAAATAAAGTTTAAGGAATAGAAAAATATGACTAATAAGCTAGTTACAGGTGCAACTTTTTTCGATAGAAAATACTTTCTGGGTGAAGCGCACCATTATCCAGAAAACGACATCATTATTCCATTGCCTTATGATCTTAACGATAGATTCCGCTCAGTAAGAATTGGAACGCTATCAAAAGTTTATGCATGGCGTCATCAGAGTAATTGTGAACCAGGTCAACGCTATCGTGAATGGGAATACGATCACCCAGATATTGATAGAGAAATTAGAGGATTATCTAAGTTTAAAGTGGCACCAAAAGATACCTGCTTGGTTGCATTAAGACTTATTGATGATACTCATTCAGGTATTAAATTCTCAATGTTCACGAATACACATTGCGTGGGTCCAGTTGAAACAACAACTGATGATGATTATGCACTGGTTGGTATATTGCCATTTGAGACCGAGTTAGTCACTGCCATTGCAATAAGAAATACCAGTACTGGAGTATATATCAATAACGGATCATTCTATTTCTATCGTGATGCAAATGGTGTTGTTACTATTGATGAGAAAGCTAATTTCCCTAAAAATCTCAGAATAGTTAATGTAGGTGGCAATCGTTTTGATATTCATATTATCAGTACTGATTTTTCTCACTAATCCGGTCATAATGTAACAATAATTAACCGTCGTTTTCAGACAGGCTACGTTCTGAAAATTTAAGCAACACCGTTGCGGAATATCATCAAAAACCGCAACGGTGTATTCATAAATCAGCAAAAATTTCGTGGTTATAAATAATTTTTTATTTATCATGATATACCCTATGGATTTCAAGATTATCGCGACGGCAAGGGCGCGAATCCCCGGGAGCATAGCGAACGATGTGATCAGGGTGAGAGAGTGCAGCCAACAAATCCTTAACCATTAGCTAGCCATTCATTGTTATTTATCCTTTTTCTATAAAAATTTATAATCAAAAAATCAAATAGTCACTTAACCTTTAAAAAAACATTAAATTAAGATCCACAAGAAATAATTTTCACAAGCTATTTCTTTTGAGATAAATATTTCTCTAATGATTAATTTTAAAAATTATATAAAAACCCAACCATTCCATTATTAAATATCTTATTTTAGGTATTTTCATAATATTATTAATAAATACCCTATTGATTTCAAGATGCATCGCGGCGGCAAGGGAGTGAATCCCCGGGAGCATAGCAAACTATGTGACCGGGGTGAGTGAGCGCAGCCAACAAAGAGGCAACTTGAAAGATGACGGGTAAAAAACAATCTCATAGTATCTATTCAAAACACCAAGCATGAAAAATATTCACAATCAAATTGAATACTAAATTTAAGATACAAGATTCACTAAAAATATCAAATTTTCACATTTCAATCAGTCAATTTGACTATACTAATATAATTATAAAAATATTATTCGGTATTTTTTAAACAACTTTACTTTATGTATTTTTATGCTAATTTTAACATTAACCCATAGAATATTATTCTTCTATTGACTGGATATATTGCATCTAAAGATGAGGAATAAATGAATTATCAGTGGGAAATATTACACAGAAAAAATCCAATTTTCACAAATAGTATAAACGAGTAAATACTATATATTTCACATTAATACAATCAGGTATATACTTCCAGAAAAACATTACATACGGGTTTATTAACGGAAAATTTTTTTGGCAACCTATATATTACTTACATTAACTTTGAGGAATAGAAAAAATGACAAAAGAATTAATTACAGGCGTCACGTTTTTCGAAGAGAAAAACTATCAGGGTAAGTCACATGATTACCCAGAGCTCGATAAAATTATATCGCTCCCTTCCAATCTTAACGATAAATTTCGTTCAGTAAAAATTGGAAAGTTATCAAAAGTCCATGCGTGGCGTCACTATAATGATCCAGAGAGTAAATATTATGAATGGGTAGTCGACAATCCAGATATCGATAAAGAAATTAGAGGGTTATCGAAATTCAGAATTATACAGAAAGATACAAAACTGGTTGCACTAAGAATCATTGATGATACTCATTCAGATACAAAATTCTCTATGATCATTAAGATATTTAATGGAGAAGAAGAGGAAACAATCGACGTTAACGCAACAACAGATGATAATTATACAGTCGTTAACGAACTACTGGTACAGAAAGAGATAGTCACTTCAATTTATGTCAGAGATGTCAACACCGGAGAATATATTGGTAACGGATCATTTTATTTTTCTTATGATGCTATCGGTATCGCAACTATTTATGAAGGTCTCAATTTCCCTAAAAACTTGAAACTGGTTCATGTAGGAAATAATCGTTTTGATTTTCACATTATTAGCACTGATCCTATTGCTTAATTCGGGATTAATGTGACAATCATCACTCTCAGACAAATTTTATTCTGAAATTTAAACTACGCCGTTGCGGTATATTTGTTAAAAAACCGCAACGACGTGTTCCAGATGATCGCGGAAATTAAAACCACATCATATCTGATGTAAATTTATCCACTTTCCTGGTCAATCGGTGATAACCGGGCTTACTCCATCCATTCAGTATGGAAAACACCTTCTTTATCAGTACGCTTATAAGTATGAGCACCAAAATAATCACGCTGGGCCTGAATTAAATTAGCAGGCAATACAGCTGAACGATAACTATCGTAGTAAGAAATAGCAGCCGAGAAAGTAGGCGTTGGGATACCATTCCGCACCCCGTACGAGACGACATCACGCAGTGCCTGCTGATATTCATCAGCAATTTTCTTAAAGTAAGGCGCCAACAACAGGTTAGCAATATCCGCATTTTCGTTATATGCGTCAGTAATTTTTTGCAGGAATTGAGCACGAATAATACAACCCGCCCGGAAAATCCCGGCAATCTCACCGTAATTAAGATCCCACTGGTACTCATCGGACGCCGCTTTCAATTGCTGAAAACCCTGGGCATAAGAGACGATTTTACCCAAATAAAGCGCACGGCGGACTTTCTCAATAAATTCGGCCTTATCACCTTTAAATGGTTGTACATCCGGCCCGCTCAAAACTTGAGCCGCGGCCACTCGCTGATCTTTTAGAGAAGAGATATAACGTGCAAATACCGATTCTGTGATCAACGTCACTGGAATCCCTAAATCCAGAGAGCTCTGGCTGGTCCACTTACCCGTACCTTTATTTGCTGCTTCATCCAAAATCACATCAACCAAATATTGGCCTGCTTCATCTTTCTTATGGAAAATATCAGCCGTGATTTCAATCAAATAACTGCTTAATTCGCCGTTATTCCAGTCAGTGAAAATCTCAGATAGTTCTTCATTGCTCAGATTTAGGGCATTTTTCAGTAAGGAATAGGCTTCAGCAATGAGCTGCATATCACCGTATTCAATGCCATTGTGAACCATTTTCACATAATGGCCGGCACCATCCGGACCAATATAGGCCACACAAGGTTCACCTTCAGCTTTAGCCGCAATCTCTTGCAGAATTGGCGCCACCAATTTATACGCCTCTTTCTGGCCGCCAGGCATAATAGATGGACCTTTCAATGCCCCCTCTTCACCACCGGAAACCCCGGTACCGATAAAATTAAAACCCTGAGCAGAAAGCTCGCGATTACGACGGATAGTATCCTGAAAATAGGTATTACCCCCATCAATCAAAATATCACCTTTATCCAGATGTGGGGTCAGTGAAGCAATAGTTTTATCGGTTGCTTCGCCAGCCTTAACCATGAGCAGAATACGGCGCGGTTTTTCCAGTGAATCGACAAATTCTTCGACAGTGTAACTTGGAACTAATTTCTTCCCCGGATTTTCGGCGATCACTTCGTCAGTCTTATCACTTGAACGGTTAAATATAGATACGGAATAACCCCGGCTCTCAATATTTAGTGCCAGGTTACGCCCCATCACCGCCATACCGACAACACCAATCTGCTGCTTGGACATGAATAACTCCTGTCTGATGATAATTCTGCTCACCAATAACAATAATAATTAGTGTGCAATTTGTTAATGTGATCACATGTTAACTCAGGACG
Organism: Photorhabdus bodei; assembly: GCF_003287735.1. Taxonomy (GTDB): domain Bacteria; phylum Pseudomonadota; class Gammaproteobacteria; order Enterobacterales; family Enterobacteriaceae; genus Photorhabdus; species Photorhabdus kayaii. The sequence goes on from NZ_NSCM01000007.1 coordinate 133,132, forward strand.
AGTCCTAATGGATAGTTATTGGTGCCATCGATACCGCTACACCCCATTTTTTGGAAAAAACTTCCTCAGATGAAAAATCAACTATTGAAATTTGATGAGTCAATGCCCATTATTCATTATTCGGCATGAGCCGTCATATTAAAAGGTAAAACAAACTGTATGGAATGGATCGCTGATCCGACGATATGGGCTGGGCTGGTTACTCTTATCGTTCTAGAAATTGTCCTCGGAATTGACAACTTGGTCTTTATTGCCATTCTGGCAGATAAACTTCCTGAAAAACAAAGAGACAAAGCAAGAATTACGGGTCTAAGTTGTGCGTTACTGATGCGTATCGTACTGCTTTTTAGTCTTTCTTGGTTGATAACGCTAACTCATCCATTAATTACGCTTTGGGAACATCCATTTAGTGCTCGTGACCTAATTATGCTGATAGGTGGTCTTTTCTTACTGTTCAAAGCGACAATGGAGCTCAATGAACGGCTGGAAGGTAAAGATGCCCACTCAGGACAACAACGCAAAACATCCAAATTTTGGACGGTTGTCGTTCAAATCATTGTCCTTGATGCTGTATTTTCATTGGATTCAGTGGTGACTGCTGTTGGTATGGTAGACAACATCGGTATCATGATCGTGGCAGTCACCATTGCGATGTTCCTGATGATACTGGCAAGTAAACCGTTGACCACTTTCGTCAATGCTCACCCGACTATCGTTATTCTCTGTCTGAGCTTCTTGTTGATGATCGGTTTCAGTCTGATAGCCGAAGGTTTTGGTTATCACATCCCCAAAGGTTACTTGTACGCCGCTATCGGCTTCTCTATTATGATTGAAGCCTTAAACCAATTTGCTCAATTTAACCGCCGCAGATTTCTTACTGCTTCCCGTTCACTACGTGAAAGAACAGCGGAAGCCGTTTTACGTATCCTGAGTGGTAAGCATGAAAATGCAGAATTGGATAATCATACATCCAATCTGATTTCTGATAATCAGGAAGTGTTTGATCCACAAGAACGTCAAATGATTGCCAGGGTTCTGGGCATGGCGCAGCGTAACGTTAACAGTATCATGACTTCCCGTCACGACGTGGAGTACCTTGATATTCATGCACCAACCGAAAATCTGACGCAAATACTGAGTAAAAATCCTCACACACGCATTGTGGTAACAGATGAAGATATCAGTGACGAACCATTAGGTGTTGTCCATGTTATTGATTTACTGAATCAACAACTCAACCAACAGCCTTTTGATTTACATTCGCTGATAAAACAGCCTCTGATTTTCCCTGAACAGCTTTCACTACTCCAGGCATTGGAGCAGTTCCGCCAGGCACAAACTCACTTCGCGTTTGTTGTCGATGAATTTGGTTCTGTGGAAGGTGTGGTGACTTTGACCGACGTAATGGAAACTATCGCGGGTAATTTACCGGTAGATGGCGAAGAAACTGATGCCCGCCATGATATTCAAGCGACTGAACATGGTGGTTGGATCGCCAATGGTTATATGCCGCTGGATGATTTGATCCTTTATGTCCCTTTGCAACTGGATGAAAAACGTGAATATCAAACCTTAGCAGGTTTGTTAATGGAACATTCACAACATATTCCACGACAAGGTGAGCAATTACAGATTGATAATTACCTGTTTGAACCGTTGGAAGTGACCAGTCATCGAATTAATAAGGTAAAAATTACCCCTCTGGTGTCAGAGGAAGAAAATAGAGAATAACCCAGTGTTATTGATCATTCATCGTATCTGCCATCACTGAGTTTTTCCTCTGAAACAAAATAAAACCCGGTCAGTTTAAACTGCACCGGGATTTTTTGGGCCTTTGCTATCAATACTATATGAGGAAGTACTATATGCGGAAGTACTATATTCTGAACTACTATATGCGGATACTGTTAATGATTTATCTAACAACATGAAATAACTTTGTATTCATAGCAAAAAAGCCATAGCTTCTCAATTCAACAAATTTCATATATACCCGTTATCCTTCAAGTTGCCTCTTTGTTGGCTGCACTCACTCACCCCGGTCATATAGTTATCTATGCTTCCGGAGATTCGCTCCCTTGCCGTCGCGATCCATCTTGAAATCCATAGGGTATATATGAATATAACCCTCGCTTAATTACTGCTACGTTCAACCCAATCGTTAATAGCCTGTTTTACCTTGTTCTCCAACTCATTATTTAGCAATTGCTCAATATCCAAATTGTATTGCAGATTACTCCAATTACCGTAAACCCTCAGAGGCACTTTCATTTTTCGCAGACGATTAACCAATTCATTATCCTTGCCCCATCCTTGTGTTATCTGTACTTTTAAAGCGATATCAATATGTTGTTTAAGCAGATTAGTCTTACCCTGCCCATCAATATTCAGCAAATCGGATACCGCATGCAGTCGACTGATTTTTATATCACCTCGATTCAGTACCGCTTTAACATCAAGCTTTTTAGCGCGGGTGAAATTATCCATATTATCAGGGATATTCACTTTATCCGTTGCACGAGCAACAGATTGCTGGATTAATTGGGGGATATTTAATCCATACATTTTGGCATTAACTAAACTGAAATTAAGATCACCCTGCCAAATATGCGAAATCGCATAACCATCATATCCTTTACCAGAAAGATCCCCATTCAGATCGAATTTACCACTAAATGCCGGTGGTAAGGAAAAGGCTTTGAGTACTGGTTCCAGTTCTATATTCCGCAGTAAAGGTTTTGCGTGTAACTTAAGTTGATTACCCGTTGCATCTAAAATAACCGGAATAGAGAAATCACCACCAAATAATTTGCCATTCAGAGTAGAAATTTCAGCAGTACCACTATTATTTGTCGCTTTCAATATCAGATTATCGATCTCCATTCCTCGATAAACAAATTTGTCCGCATTAATAGTCACATTGGCGTTAAAGTCATTTAGAAATGCAGTGCTATAATCAGGCGGGGCAGAGCTTGAAACGGCGATTACCGGTTTAGCTGAACTATTCTCTATCCGGTAATAACGTTTAACTTCTGAATCCTCTTTAGGAAGCAAGTCCCATCCCATCAGATTATCTAAATTCAGTTTTTGGGAAGATAAATCGATCCGATAATCCGCATGAGCCCCCAACATTGCTTTTATACTGCCATGCAGTTCACTCTCATTAGCGGTGAAACTTAGCGTCTGTAAAGAAATTGTTTGCGGCCCATCTGTCGTCTCTTTTTGATAAACAGCATGTACTTTTCCTGAACCACTAATTCCTCCCGTAGGTATACCTGCGCCCTGGAGTTGGTAATCAAAGGAGTCAATATTACCCGCAACACGATATGGATAATTAGTAATATCGACATCCGCATTAAGATTAAAAGCCAAGTCTTGCTGATTCTTACTGACTTTGCTACTTAACTCCACGCTGATATGGTTTTGGTTATCTCGCTCCATTAGTAGATTAATATCGCGGACATTTAACTGCTCATGATCATCTCGCTGCCAAATAAGCAAACTATCCGCGATCTTAATTCTGGCGATATCAAGCTTCCAACCCTCACCCTTCGCAACAGAGTTGGCTGTACTCCCTGTTGGTGCAATAGGGGTATTCTCTTTTTTCTGCGACTGGCTCTCCGGGGTTACTCTCAATATCGCCCCTTTCAGCATCACCTCTTTAACTGCAAGCTGATGAGAAAGAAGCGGCCACAACTCCACATCAAGACGCATATTTTCTGCCGTCACTGTTGGTTGAGCCGCTCCTGGGGCCGTTAATGACATACGCCCGGTAATGATGCTCAATTTTGGCCAGACATGCCAGCGCATACCATCTTGCAAGACGAGTTGGTAGCCACTCTTCTTTTGCACCTGCTTGACCATATAAGCCCGAAAGTCATTTGGGTTTACTAACATGACTAATGCTGCCAGACCGGTAATAATCACAACCAGCAAAATAATCAGTGTCGTCAGCAATCTCTTCATGACTTCCTCAGCTTTTTTTGTCAAAACAGTCAATGCAACTCAATAGCCGATAAAAATGTTAATCTTCATCAATACGGCTACTCACCGCACCCTGTTGGTTTTTATATTTCGCATCTTGACGACGGTTATACGGACGGTCAGCGGAACCAGACAATGGCTCAAAACTCAAAGCACCGATGACCATACCCGGACGTAACGCCAGAGGCAATTTACCAGAGTTATAGAATTCAAGAACAATCTGACCATGCCAGCCCGGATCAATCCGGTGTGCTGTCACGTGTACCATCAACCCAAGACGAGCAAGAGAAGAACGGCCATCAAGCCAGCCCACCAAATCGTCCGGCAATGTGACAGATTCCAGCGTAACGGCCAATGCCAACTCGCCAGGATGGAGGAAAAAAACCTCATCGTCAGACAGAATTATTTCATCACTCATCACACGATCAAGCGCAGCACCGACCTCATCTTTCGGGCCACTCAAATCAATATATGCCGCAGTATGACCACAGAAAACACGAAACTGATTCCCAAGGCGCACATCCGCAGTCGCCCCGTTAATACGTTCAATCGGCGGACGTGGAGCAATGACCAATTTACCTTCATCAAGCCATTTAATAATGTCGCGGTCACAGAGTCGCATTATTTCCTCTCCAATACGATGCTGCTTATCAATTCAATGACTGACAAGCAAAGTTTTATATCCGTTATCTTTCAAGTTGCCTCTTTGTTGGCTGCACTCACTCCCAGTCACATAGTTCGCTATGCTCCCGGGGATTCGCTCCCTTGCCGTCGCGACGCATCTTGAAATCCATAGGGTATATTATTCGCAGAACTGACCAATTTTGGCTTTCAATATATCAATTGCTACTCGGTTTTTACCCCCGCGCGGCACAATAATATCTGCATATTGCTTTGATGGTTCAATAAATTGCAGGAACATTGGACGCACGGTTTTATGATATTGCTCAATAACCGAATCCAGAGAACGCCCCCGTTCATGCACATCCCGCTTAATACGACGCATAAGGCAAATATCCAGTGGCGTATCAACAAAAATAGAGAAGTCCATCTCCTGGCGCAAGCGCTTATCGGTCAATAATAGAATACCTTCCAGAATAATAACCCTTTTCGGTGCAAAATGAATCGCTTCTGGTTTACGAGTATGAGCAACATAATCGTATTGTGGTAATTCAATTGATTCACCCATTTTCAGCGCTTGTAGGTGAGAAAAGAGCAGATTGTGATCCATTGAGCTTGGATGGTCATAATTAGTCTTATAACGCTCTTCCATTGATAGATTGCTCTGATCTTTATAATAGCAATCCTCTGGTATAATACCGATATTGTGATCACCAACCTGAGCGCGTAATTCACGATAAAGTGTATTAGCAATGAGACTTTTACCTGAGGCAGATGCACCAGAAATTCCTACAATTGTGCACTGATATGCTTCGTCAGCCATAATAAAGATAACCTGATTCTAGAAAAAATGGGAACAAAGCACTTATGAGTGCTTTGTTTGGCGAGATTATAGGGAGTTAATGCTATCTGTTCCAGTGTAAACAAGAGAAGTCTCACTTTTTTCGAAGCGTTTCGCATAAAAACCATGTAACGAAGGAAATCGAACAAGCATACTTCTCCCCACACAAAATCTCCCCATGCAAAAAACGGGCAATGAAAACATCCACCACCCGTTATCATCAATCAAATACTTGCATTAAACAGCACGGAACGAAATTTCTGTTGGTATCTTCTCACCTTGCCAATACATCTGTGCTGAAATATTCGCGGCAATTTCGCGATAAATATCGGTAAATTCACTATCAGGATTACTGATAACGGTTGGCTGACCACGATCAAGATCTTCACGCAGTGAAATATGCAGCGGGATTTGTCCCAATAATTTACAGTGATATTTAGCCACCAATTTTTCCGCCCCACCGGTACCAAAAATAGGTTCCAGGTGACCACAGTTACCACAAATATGCGTACTCATGTTTTCAATAATACCCAATACAGGCACCTTCACTTTCTGGAACATGACGATACCTTTCATTGCGTCAATTAAGGCAATATCCTGAGGCGTTGTTACCACTAGCGCCCCCGTTACCGGGATGTTTTGTGACAAAGTGAGCTGAATATCACCGGTTCCTGGTGGCATATCGATAACCAGATAATCAAGATCCGGCCATAATGTATCCTGTAACATCTGCATCAATGCTTTACTCGCCATTGGGCCGCGCCATACCATTGCATTGTCATCTGTTACTAAATAACCAATCGAGTTAGTGGCAAGGCCATGAGTCATAATCGGCGCCATATGCTGCCCGTCCGGGGAAGTTGGGCGCTCTTTGGTGGTTCCCAACATACTCGGAACAGAAGGACCGTAGATATCTGCATCCAGAATACCGACTTTTGCCCCCTCCTGAGCCAATGCCAGCGCCAGGTTTACGGCAGTGCTGGATTTACCCACCCCACCTTTACCCGAGCTGACAGCCAAAATATTGCGGACACCATTAATTCCCGGCAAATCATTAGCGCGACGTAATGTGCTGATATCATGGATCAATTTCCACGCCACCGATTTTGCACCAGTTACCGCCTGTAATTTTTCCGTTGTCGCTGCTTTTAATGCCTTAAAACCGCTTTGCCAGACAAACGGCATCAGTAATTCAATGTGCAAGACACCATCAAGCATCGTGCAATGATGTAGGGCCTTCAATGTTGTCAAATCACGTTCTAGTGTCAGGTGTGTAAAAGTAGTAAGTATTTTTGTTACCTGAGATTTCAGCAGGTCAGGATTGGTCTGCTCGGGGGATTGTGAGTTCATCCCGGCTCCTTTAATGATTATCATTAGCTAAAAACCATCTCTCCATCATAACAGAACCCAATGCGTTCGGATAAAATTAGCGACAAAAACCCGCTTTCCGCTCACTGATCCAATTTTTATCCATTGACAGCCTCTGAAGTATTTAGGTTTCAAGACGCACTGGATAAAACTCACTAATATTAAACCTTACCCTAGCGACAATTTTTTTGATCGGTTAACATCAAACTTCCTTTTTCACTTATTGGAAGTCAGATCCTTACTATGTCTCAAGTCGCAAAAAAATTATTGGTAACGTGCGCGTTGCCATATGCTAACGGTCCAATCCATCTCGGTCACATGCTGGAACATATCCAAGCAGATATTTGGGTCCGTTTTCAGCGAATGCGCGGCAAAGAGGTTCACTTTATCTGTGCCGATGACGCTCATGGAACACCAATCATGCTGAAAGCTCAGCAAATGGGTATTGCTCCTGAAGAGATGATCACAACGGTGAACCAAGAGCATCATCAGGATTTTACTGGCTTTTCAGTGAGCTATGATAACTATCACTCTACGCATAGCGAAGAGAACCAAACGTTATCAACCAAAATCTATCTCGAACTGAAAAAAAACGGTCATATTAAAAATCGTACTATTTCTCAGTTATATGATCCTGAGAAAAATATGTTTCTGCCGGATCGCTTTGTGAAAGGTAGCTGCCCGAAATGCAAGGCAGAAGATCAGTATGGCGATAACTGTGAAGTTTGCGGATCAACCTACAGCCCAACTGAGCTACTCAACCCACGTTCCGCTGTCTCCGGCGCGACGCCAGAAATGCGTGAAACAGAACACTTCTTCTTCGATCTGCCCGCATTCAGTAACATGTTACAAGCCTGGACCCGCTCCGGCGCATTGCAGGAACAAGTTGCTAACAAAATGCAGGAATGGTTTGAATCCGGTTTACAACAGTGGGATATCACCCGTGACGCCCCCTATTTCGGTTTTGAAATTCCTGATGCACCGGGCAAATATTTCTATGTCTGGCTGGATGCTCCTATTGGCTATATGGGTTCTTTCCAAAACCTGTGTGATAAACGCGGAAATCTAAGCTTTGATGAGTTCTGGGCAAAAGATTCCACCGCTGATCTTTATCATTTTATCGGTAAAGACATTGTTTATTTCCACAGCCTGTTCTGGCCTGCCATGCTGGAAGGCAGCGGTTACCGTAAACCAACCAACGTGTTTGTTCACGGCTATGTCACCGTCAACGGTGCGAAGATGTCCAAATCCCGTGGTACTTTCATTAAAGCCAGCACTTATTTGGATCATCTAGATGCAGACTGTTTGCGTTATTACTATGCAGCCAAACTCTCTGCTCGCATTGATGATATCGATCTGAATCTGGAAGATTTTGTTCAGCGTGTTAACAGCGATATCGTTAATAAAGTTGTTAACCTAGCCTCCCGTAATGCAGGCTTCATTAATAAACGCTTTAACGGCAAGCTGGCGGATAAACTGGCTGATCCGGTGCTTTACCAACAGTTTATTGATGGGGCAAAGGTGATTGCAGAAGAGTTTAGTAACCGCGAATTCAGCAAAGCAATCCGTGAAATCATGGCACTGGCTGATTTGGCAAACCGTTATGTGGATGAGCAAGCGCCGTGGGTGGTGGCAAAAGAAGCAGGCCGTGATGCCGATCTTCAAGCTATCTGTTCAATGGGCATCAACCTGTTCCGCGTTTTGATGACTTTCCTGAAACCCGTTTTACCAAGTCTGGCAGAACGCGCGGAAGCTTTCTTAAATACAGAATTCACCTGGCATGGTATTGAACAGCCGCTGCTGGATCATCAAGTTTCTGCCTTTAAGGCCCTGTTCAATCGCATTGATATGGATAAAGTGGACGCTATGGTCGCGGCATCGAAAGAGAGCATCAACACACCACAAAAAGTCAGCGGTCCACTGGCAGAAGATCCGATTCAGGACACGATCACCTTTGATGATTTTGCCAAAGTTGATATGCGCGTCGCCCTTATTAAACAGGCTGATTTTGTCGAAGGCTCAGATAAGTTGCTGAAACTGATGCTGGATCTGGGCGGCGAAACCCGTCAGGTATTTTCTGGTATCCGCTCCAGTTATCCTGATCCAAAAGCGCTGGAAGGCCGTTTAACCATTATGGTAGCCAATCTGGCGCCACGCAAAATGCGCTTTGGTATTTCAGAAGGGATGGTTATGGCGGCCGGACCTGGTGGAAAAGATATCTTCTTGCTCAGCCCAGACAGCGGCGCCCAACCCGGTATGCAAGTGAAATAACCGTTAATTTATTTCACTGATATTTTTACTCACGGGGATCAGCAATGGTCCCCGTTTTTTTAAATGTGAGCTATGGCACCTTCCCAAGGTTAATTGTATGATGAATACCTCACCGGAATTAGGAATTTTGTTATGTCGTTTCGTGAAGTACTGATTGTTGGTTGGCAGTACCTGCGAGCATTTGTTCTGATTTATTTATGTTTGCTGACAGGTAATGCCATTTCTTCCCTACTACCCATCATTATTCCCGGCAGTATTATCGGTATGTTGATCTTGTTCGTTTTATTAGCTTTCCAGCTGATTCCTGCTCATTGGGCAAAACCAGGCTGTAGCCTGTTACTAAAAAATATGACTTTGCTGTTTCTGCCTATTGGCGTAGGCGTAATGAATTATTACGATCAACTCAGCCAACAGATAATTCCGATTGTTTTTTCATGCCTGATCAGTACTGCAATTGTTATGATTATCGTTGCTTACAGTTCCCACTATGTTCATCATGAACGTCCAATTATAGGCTCCGCATCAGGAATTAAGAGTAAACAACAGAAACAAGAGAAATAAAAATGTTAAGTCACATTTGGTGGTCACTGCCATTAACATTGATTGTATTCTACACCGCAAGAAAACTTTCACTACGATGCAAAATTCCCATTCTGAACCCCTTATTGGTTTCTATCGCCGTCCTTATTCCAATATTGTTAATAACCCACACGCCTTATGAACACTATTTTGCCGGCAGCCAAATTCTAAATGATCTACTCCAGCCCGCCGTAGTTGCGCTGGCATTTCCTCTATATGAGCAGATACACCAGATCCGAGCCCAATGGAAGTCCATTATTAGCATCTGTTTTATCGGTAGTATTGTTGCTATGGTGACAGGCACTGCTATTGCCTTGTGGATGGGTGCCACGCCTGAAATGGCCGCTTCGATACTGCCTAAATCTGTCACAACACCAATAGCAATGGCAGTAGCAGACGCCATTGGCGGTATTCCTGCAATCAGTGCTGCTTGTGTCATTTTTGTCGGCATTCTCGGCGCAATATTTGGTCATAACCTGTTTGATCTTTTACAGGTAAAAACCAAAGCATCCCGCGGCTTAGCAATGGGAACGGCATCACATGCTTTGGGTACCGCCCGCTGTGCAGAGGTCAATTTCGTTGAAGGCGCATACAGCTCATTGGCATTGATGACCTGCGGTATCATTACTTCACTAACAGCCCCTTTTGTATTCCCGGTGCTGCTATACCTATTTAGCTAGTATATCTGTTAGGAAATTTGATAATAATCGCTCGATTGCCAACTTCAATTACATAATTCTCATCATCTATATGATATTTATCACATTACAAATCTCATCAGACAACTTAGAATGATCTTAAGTTAATTCGGAGATCACGCTATGCAAGCTCGTTTTCACCCTATATGGGTACAGCTGCCATCTAAACTACAGGATGCACTTTTACCTTACGCAGGAAACGATGACTTTCCTGCCATGCTCACTGCTGAACAGGCTAAATCTATTAAGAAAGCCTGCGGTTTTGACGATAACACCTTGGCTGTCGCCCTGTTGCCACTCGCAGCGGCATGTTCCCTGACACCAATATCACATTTTAATGTTGGTGCAATTGCCCGCGGTGAAAGCGGAAACCTCTATTTTGGCGCTAATATGGAATTTGCTGGTGTACCACTACAGCAAACGATTCATGCTGAACAATGTGCGATTACCCACGCCTGGTTATTGGGCGAGAAAAGACTGGCATCTATTACTGTGAATTACTCTCCGTGCGGCCACTGCCGTCAATTTATGAATGAACTTAATAGTGGCACCCAATTAGAGATTCATCTGCCAAAGCAGGCACCTTCAACATTAGATCACTATCTGCCAGATTCTTTTGGTCCAAATGATCTGGGCATCACAACGTTGTTGATGGATCCGGTCAACCATGGCTATAAACTAGAAACGACGGATAAATTAGTACTAACGGCATTAGATGCAGCAAACCAGAGCTATGCCCCATACAGTAATTCCTACAGTGGTACCGCACTTCTGGGAAAAGATGGAAGAATTTATCCTGGGCGTTATGCAGAAAATGCCGCATTTAACCCAAGCTTGCCCCCATTACAAGCAGCGCTGATTCTGATGAACATTTCTGGTGGTGATTGCCTGGCTATCGAAAGAGCGGTGTTAGTTGAGGGAAAACACAGTGATTTATCCCAACGGAGTGCGACTCAATCTATACTTGCTGCGCTCGGTTGCAGCAAATTTGATTACTACACTTTCTGAGTTCAGTGGAAAATTCATTTTTCCCTCTATGCAGATAGAGGGTTTTCCGCTGTAAAAAATAATTACCGTAACATTTTATTAGCTAACTCTGGATGTTATCTCTCATTTTTACTCATAATACCTCTAATTAAGTAACATTTACTGTACATATTTTTCCTATCTCTTAGGATCTGTAGCGACCTTTTATCCATTTAGTTCAAAGAGTAAGATTCATGGAACTGGAACACGAAAGTAAACGTCCACTATACATTCCCTATGCCGGCCCAATTCTGTTGGAATTCCCCCTGCTGAATAAAGGCAGCGCTTTTACTAAGGAAGAACGCAGCAACTTTAATCTTTACGGTTTATTACCGGAAGCGGTCGAAACCATCGAAGAACAAGCTGAACGTGCCTATCGGCAGTATCTTGATTTCAAAAATGATGCAGATAAGCACATTTACCTGCGAAATATTCAGGACACTAACGAAACCCTGTTCTACCGCCTGCTGGATGCGCATTTGAACGAAATGATGCCGATCATCTATACCCCAACCGTCGGTGAAGCTTGTGAGCATTTTTCCGATATTTACCGCCGTGCCCGTGGCCTGTTCATCTCATATCCAAACAAAGCACATATTGATGACATGCTGCAAAATGCAACCAAACAAAATGTAAAAGTCATCGTTGTTACCGATGGTGAACGTATCCTCGGTTTGGGCGACCAAGGCATTGGCGGAATGGGTATTCCTATCGGTAAGCTCTCCTTGTATACCTCCTGCGGTGGTATCAGCCCGGCTTATACACTGCCAGTCGTCCTGGATGTAGGCACCAACAACCCGCAACGCCTGAATGACCCGTTATATATGGGCTGGCGTCACCCGCGTATCACGGGTGAAGAGTATGATGAATTCATAGACGAATTTATTCAGGCTGTTAAACGCCGCTGGCCAAATGTATTGCTGCAATTTGAAGATTTCGCACAAAAAAATGCTATGCCTCTTCTTAATCGCTATCGCCATGAGATTTGTTGCTTTAATGATGATATTCAGGGAACTGCCGCCGTTACGTTAGGTAGCTTAATTGCCGCCAGTCGCGCGGCGGGCCGTCAATTGAAAGATCAAACGGTCACCTTCCTCGGCGCAGGTTCCGCTGGTTGCGGCATTGCAGAACAGATCGTCTCCCAAATGAAATCAGAAGGTTTAAGCGAAGAACAGGCTCGTGCCCGTATTTTCATGGTTGACCGTTTCGGTTTATTGACAGACAAGCTGCCAAATCTATTGGATTTCCAGAACAAGCTGGTGCAGAAAAGCGACTCATTGGCTAAATGGGATGTAAACAGCGATTCAATCTCGCTGCTCGATGTTGTCCGTAATGCTAAACCGACAGTATTGATTGGTGTTTCAGGTCAGGCAGGTTTGTTTACAGAAGAGATCATCCGTGAGATGCATAAACATTGTGAACGTCCAATCGTCATGCCATTATCGAATCCAACTTCCCGTGTTGAAGCCCGTCCCGAAGATATCATCAACTGGACGGATGGTGCCGCCTTGGTTGCAACAGGTAGTCCATTTAATCCGGTAAAATATAAAGATCAGGAGTATCCAATAGCGCAATGTAACAATGCCTATATCTTCCCCGGCATTGGCTTGGGTGTCATTGCATCGGGGGCCAAACTGGTTACTGATGGTATGTTGATGGTAGCAAGCCGAACATTGGCGGATTGCTCACCCTTAGCCCAAGAGGGTCAAGGTCCGTTACTGCCACTTATCGATGATATTCAGGAAGTATCACGCAAAATTGCCAAACAAGTCGCCAAAGAAGCACAAATACAGGGCGTTGCCACTGTGACCTCAGATGGAGCACTGGATGAAGCGATTGAACGCAACTTCTGGAAACCTGAGTACCGCGTGTACAAACGTACTTCATTCTGATTTTTATCATTAAAAATACGTAAAAAGCTTGTTAGTTCTCTTTTACTATCAAGCTTTTTTCTTACAGAGAAAACTTGCTTCGAAATTTCAGGTAAAGTAGCCTTTAACAAATTCAGTCATTAATGTGTATAAGGCAAAAGCATGTGGAAGCGCCTGATAACTAGTCTGTTATTCATCATAGGGATGCTGATACTGACAGCTATTGCACTTGACCGCTGGATTAGTTGGAAAACAGCCCCCTATGTCTTTGATGATCTCAAACAACTTCCTGAACGTGAAGTGGGTATAGTACTTGGTACTGCTAAATATTACCTCTCTGGCGCGCCAAATCAGTACTATATGTACCGTATTCAGGGAGCGATTAATGCTTATAACAGCGACAAAATCAAATATTTGTTACTGAGTGGTGACAATGCTCAGCAAAGTTATAACGAACCGGTAACCATGCGCAGAGATTTGGTAAAAGCGGGTATTCCTGCTGCAAATATCGTACTGGATTTTGCTGGTTTCAGAACACTTGACTCAATAGTCAGAACCCGGAAAGTTTTTAACACTAATGATTTCACGATTATTACCCAACGATTTCATTGCGAACGAGCCCTGTTTATCGCTATGCATATGGGAATTGATGCTCAGTGTTATGCGGTTTCCACACCCAAGAATATGATTACCGTTCGATTACGTGAAATCATTGCCCGCCTTGGTGCCCTGACTGATCTTTATATTCTGAAACGTGAACCTCGTTTCTTGGGTCCGTTGATCCCTATTCCTGCTCCGTATAAGGTACCAAAAGGTATGGCTGATTACCCCGCCGTAACTCCTGAAGAATTACGGTCAATGGATAAAACCCAGTTTAAGCCGACCGAGCCAACATCGCCGTAATCTCACGCCACCGCTGTTCTACTGGACCTTGCGGGTGACGACGTAACCACCAGCATGAAAAAAGAATATTCACCGCCCAAATGGGAAGAATAAATGCAAGCAATTCCAAACGGCTAAATTGACCAAAAAAACCAAGGTTATAAAACAGCAAGGTGCAGATTAAGGTTTGTAGCAAGTAATTACTCATCGCCATTCGCCCAACCTGATTGAGCCAGTAATTAATTCTCCAGCATGAAATGATCGGCCAGAAACCATATATTAAAGCCATATACCCCAGTGCCTGAAATGGCGTTACCAACTCAGCAAGGATATAACCGACAATACCTGACCAAAAATAATCCCAATTATGGGTATATTGGAGCACCACGGAGAATATCTGAACAGCAACACTGAGCGGTATCAGTATTAGCGCCACATTTCGATAATGGCTCACTGAAAATTCCCCTTTTAGCCAACCATTACGCATTAATCCAGCACCACATGACATAATACCGATAAGCTGCCAACCATACTGAACAAACAGCATGACCATCATCAACATGATCTGATTGAAACGCTCTTTTGCCGCCAGCCATCCACCAGACGTTTTCCAATATGTTTCGTATAACATCTGGAATTCCGTCGATTGCCAAGAAACATTATTAGATTCGCCGCTGGAAAAAAAGCCGAGAATAAACAATAGCATTAATCCGATCAGATAAAAAATAGCGCCTTTCATAAATAACCGGTTACTGGCGCTATTTTGGCTAATCAATTGAAAGCTGAAAAAACCTGCCAAACTATAAGAGAGCAAAATATCGCCATCCCAGAGTAGGATGCCATGTCCCATTCCAATTAGAGCAAGTATGGTTAATCGTGGATAATTCCAGATTTTGCCCCTTGGTAATAGTAGCTCTAATGCCGCACCAAATAAGAAGGCCAAAATACACAGGAACTTTCCCTGAACAAGGACGCTAAGTACAGACCAGACAATCAAATCAGTTAAAGAAGCTGAACCATTATATGCCGGATTCAAATAAGCAGCGGATGGCAAAGCAAAACCGGAGATATTGAGTAGCAATATCCCCAGTATTGCCAAGCCACGAATACTATCCAGTGAGTCAATTCTCTGGCAGGCCATTTTTATATCCCAGTGTAAAAATTACACATGGCGAATTGTGCGTAAAAACTCTTGACGGGTATTTTGACTAGATTTAAATAATCCCCCCAAGGAGGTTGTTGTCGTGGTACTGGTTGCATCACGGATGCCCCGCGCTTTCACACAGTAATGAACCGCATCAATCGATACGGCAACATTATTGGTGCCAAGGAGTGTCTGTAATGCAATCAAGATCTGCTGGGTCAGGCGCTCCTGAACCTGTGGACGTTGAGAAAAAAATTGCACAATACGGTTAATTTTAGACAACCCAATCACTTTATCTTTTGGAATATAGGCAACCGTCGCCTTGCCATCAATGGTCACAAAATGGTGTTCGCAGGTGCTGGTGAGTGTGATATCACGAACGGTCACCATTTCGTCCACTTTCATTTTATTCTCTATCAATGTGATTTTCGGGAAATTGCTGTAGTCCAATCCTGAAAAAATCTCATCGACATACATTTTCGCAATACGACCTGGGGTTTCTGCCAAACTGTCATCACGCAAATCAAGATTCAACAGTTTCATAACTTCCGTCATATGCTCCTCAATCCGCGCTTTGCGCACTTCCGGCGCCAATGCCTGACCACGCAAGGGCGTTTCAAGACCACGAGCTTCCAGCGCCGAATGCACAAGCTCAGCTTCTTTACTTAAGGATGACATTATTTTCTCCAAAGACATTACTTTCCATCATCTGGCGGGTAGTAAAATGGATGTTCAAGTCATAAATATACCCGTTATCTTTCAAGTTGCCTCTTTGTTGGCTGCACTCACCCCGGTCACATAGTTCGCTATGCTCCCGGGGATTCGCTCCCTTGCCGTCGCGATGCATCTTGAAATACATTGGGTATACATCACTGAAACAATCACAACTAACAGATAACTATTGCACACACTGTAAATGAGCACGTGGTGATTATCCAGTGATTGCTTTTCATAATTATATGAATTTTTTACACACGCACTTCACTGGTCGGTTCATTCCTGTTACAAACCAATAACCCGGCAATGACCAAGGTAATCAATGCAACATATAATGCTGGCTCCAATCTCCCGGTTATTGCGGTAGAAACCGCTGACAGCATCGGCCCAATAAGCTGCCCGACAGCATATCCGGTGGTTAATAACCCAGCCATATAACGGCTATGTTCTGGTGCTAATTCACGCCCATACTGAAACCCCATTTGCACCACACACATAAAACCACCACCAACCAACAAAGAGCTTAATGCCAGACCACCTATTCCCGGAATGATCTCAGCGATAAGAATGCCCATAGCCTGAATCCATAAAGTGATCGCAAGCCGGATTTGCGTTGTCAGCATATGACGGGTCAGAATAGCAAAACCGATGCCGATAACCGCGGCACCACCAAATATTGGCCAGACAAACTGTGCAAACAAGCTGCCAGGGAAACGATCACTTGCCATTTGTGAAAGAAAAGTCGCAGGTAAAATATAACCAAAGCCCGCTAAGCTGTAGCCCCATACCAGCCGCTTAATTGCAGGTGTCAAAGTCAGTTTCTTCACCTCAGCCTGTGAACGGTGTAACTCACCACTACGGGGCAAATGCCGACTAATATAGATACTGCAAATCAGCGCCAAAATGCCATACAACATCCATGCTTCGGAAGCACTCACTTGCCATGCTTGAATACCGATAGCAAGGATACCAGTAACGAATATCCCGACTCCCGGCCCCGCAAATATGGCAGCACTCAACGCAGGACGATTCAATTTAGCCAACTGTTCATTGGCCCATGATGTTACTAACACCAATGTCCAACCACTCGCCCAACCAATAAAAAAACGGGCGATACTGTGCAATATCGCCCCATACAATAGTGCGGAGAGCAATGTGATAATCACTGCTCCCCATAATCCGGCCCAAAGCCGATATTCAATCAAACGGCGCGCCCGCATTGCATCATAGGAGCCGGCCAGATATCCCAAATAGTTAAAAGCCGCAACAATACCGGCCCCAGTCAGACTAAACTGGAATTCCGCAATCATTAAAGGTACTTGAGGAGTGAAAGCAGTACGCCCAATTCCCATAGCGACGACCAGCGTCAAAAATCCACTCATTGCGATATGAAAAGCTAGGTAGTGGTGACTTTGTTGAGGAGACATTGAATTGTTCATAGCCATAAGATATTATTTTTTTAATTTATTTCTCACAATCCAAAACAGAAATCAAATACAATACACACTTTTAATTAACAAAATTCCCAGAAAAACGTAAATTATTTCTGCCCATAAATAAAAAATCAGTAAGCAATTAATTACAGTATCTGGAATGTCAACGTATACCCTATGGATTTCAAGATGCATCGCGGCGGCAAAGGAGCGAATCCCCGGGAGCATAGGTAACTATGTGACCGGGGTGAGTGAGTGCAGCCAACAAAGAGGCAACTTGAAAGATGACGGGTATATATGAATTTTCGTACTCTGCTCCACTTATTTACTTTACCTCTTCCAAGTTACGTCTATTAAGGTTAAATCGAGTTTTACAACACAACATTAGCTGAATTAGTCAGGCTTCCACACAATAATACCAAAATGGTACTAACAAACCTGTCTATAAGAGATATGATTCATCATGTCATGTACAAATATTAATTAAGGAGCATTGTTATGTATAAAGCATTTCAAGGTAAGACAGCCATTGTAACCGGTGGTGGAACCGGTATAGGACGGGCTATCAGTATTATGCTGGCGAAACAAGGTGCTGCGGTCGCAGTGATCTATTCACAAAGTGAACTTGAAGCGCTGGAAACAACAGAAGCCATTATCAAGGATGGAGGGCAAGCTATCGCGATAAAAGCGGATGTTGCCGACGAATCAGCTGTGCAGGCAATGATAAACACCGTCGTGGAAAAGTTTAGCGGGATCGACTATCTGGTAAATAACGCGGCGACAACCAGACAACTTCAATTTGAAGATCTTGATGCCATATCTAGCGATATTTGGGATACCATTATTGATGTTAATGTGAAAGGCACATTTCATTGTTGCCGGTATGCCGCACCTTATCTTAAAGCAAGAACGGGGAGTGCTATCGTGAATGTCGGTAGTATCGCCGGCGAAACAGGCCTGGGTTCTTGTATCCCCTATGCCGCTTCCAAATCAGCGGTTCACGGACTGACAAGATCCTTAGCTCGGGCACTGGCTCCATCGGTCAGGGTTAACTGCGTAGCGCCAGGTGCCGTTGAAACAAGATGGTGGAAAGGGAGAGAAGAGAAAATGCATACGCTTTGCACTTATTTGCCCTTAGAAAGAATTTCAACGCCAGAAGATGTCGCAGAAATAACCTTAATGTTGTTAAAAGCAGAATCGATGACAGGACAAATCATAACAGTTGACAGTGGTCAAACCTTATAATCTCTTGTCCGCTTTCTAACCTGGCTATGACAACAGCATAATTCCCTGACGCCAGGTTAATCGTGATGTTCTATACCCTATGGATTTCAAGATGCATCGCGACGGCAAGGGAGCAAATCCCCGGGAGCATAGCGAACTATGTAACCGGGGTGAGTGAGCGCAGCCAACAAAGAGGCAACTTGAAAGATAACAGGTACATATGCTTATTACCTGTTGCGGCATTTTGGATAACCGACACCAATATCGCCGCGTGTATGGAACATACGATCAAAATCAAATATCACTCACACATAGGATGATCTCTGCCATAATGCCTAATGAAAAACCTTATCTGGGAGCATCATTATGGATCACTGTCACACCTCTGGATTGATCTCTTTGCAGCAGGCGTTGGAAAAACTTCTGACGCAAGTTACACCACTGACTGATACAGAAACCGTCAACCTCCCGCAAACATCAGGACGCATTACTGCAACAAATATTATTTCTCCTATCAATGTGCCGCCTTTTGCTAACTCAGCAATGGATGGTTATGCCGTACACTATACGGATTTAAATAGCTGTAAGCCACTGCCTCTGGTAGGAAAAGCACTGGCAGGCGCACCTTTTCAAGGAGAATGGCCGGTTGCAACTTGTATCCGTATTATGACTGGCGCGCCTATTCCCACAGGTGCTGATACGGTCATTATGCAAGAACACGCAGAGATTACTGATGATAGCATCGTCTTCACTCAGCCAGCCAAGCAAGGCCAGAATATCCGTCTGGCCGGCGAAGATATTACTGAAGGTGCGGTGGTACTACCGGCAGGCAGCAAATTATCCACCGCTCAGTTACCGCTAATTGCATCTTTAGGCATCACCGACGTTGAAGTAGTTCGCAAATTAAAAGTCGCCATTTTCTCGACCGGTGATGAGCTACAAGCTATCGGTCACCCACTTAAGGAAGGCCAAATTTATGATACCAACCGTCTTGCCGTTCGACTAATGCTGGAGAAACTGGATTGCGACGTTATTGATTTAGGGGTTATTGCAGACAATCCCCAAGCCTTACGCCATGTTTTTGGTGAAGCAGATCAACAAGCTGATTTAGTTATCAGCAGTGGTGGTGTTTCTGTGGGTGAAGCAGACTACACCAAACAGATACTGGATGAATTAGGCGAAATCTGTTTCTGGAAACTGGCAATTAAACCGGGTAAACCTTTCGCTTTTGGCAAACTAAAAAACGCCTGGTTCTGTGGTTTGCCCGGTAATCCAGTTTCAGCCGTTGTCACTTTCTATCAATTAGTTCAACCTTTAATTGCTCGTCTATCCGGTTTTACGGCATGGCAACCCCCTATGCGTATGCGCGCCAAGGTCACCACACCATTGAAAAAGACGCCGGGAAGAATGGATTTCCAACGAGGTATTGCTTCGGTGAATGAACAAGGTCAATTAGAAGTCTGTACGACAGGGCATCAAGGCTCTCATATATTTAGTTCATTCAGTCAGGGGAACTGCTTCATTGTTCTGGAACGTGAACGTGGGCGGGTAGAAATTGGTGAAAATGTTGAAATCGAATTGTTCAATCACTTACTGAAAAATGAATAATGACCATTGAACTAACAGACACAGAAACCCTACGCTATAACCGTCAGATTGTTCTACGCGGGTTTGATTTTGACGGTCAGGAAAAATTGAAATCTTCGGCGATCCTGATAGTCGGTGCTGGTGGTTTAGGTTGCGCAGCATCCCAGTATTTGACCGCAGCAGGTGTGGGAACAATAACACTACTGGATTTTGATACTGTTTCTCTCTCGAACCTGCAACGGCAGATCCTGCATCGAGATGAACGTATCGGCATGGCTAAGGTGCATTCAGCCCAGTTGACGCTCCGGGTAATAAACCCACATGTCACGATTAAAACCGTTAATGGATTACTAGAAGATCAAGCGCTAGATAAACTCATCAACCAGAATGATGTTGTCTTGGATTGTACTGATAATGTGGCAATCCGCGAACAACTGAACCGCCTGTGTCTGGCAAGGAAAACGCCTCTGGTTTCCGGTGCCGCTATTCGCATGGAAGGACAACTCACTACATTTACTTATCAGCCAAATGCCCCCTGCTACCGTTGCCTGAGCAGACTGTTTGGCGAAAACAATTTGACGTGCGTAGAAGCGGGAGTTATGGCGCCATTGGTCGGCACCATCGGTACATTACAGGCAATGGAAACCATCAAACTCCTTACTGGATACGGCAAAGTCAGCAGCGGAAAGGTTTTACTGTTTGATGCAATGACGATGCAATTTCGTGATATTAAATTACTTAAAGATCCCAATTGCGAGGTGTGCAACAGCTAATCTATTTACCGATAGAAATAACACGCGATAGAAATAACACGCGATAGAAATAACACGCCCCGGTTATCTCAACCAGGGCGATTTATGCCACAAGATTATTACTCAACAATTCCTTGGCTTCTCAAATACTCATCATAAGTACCTTTGAAATCAATGACTTTATCAGATTTAATTTCCATAACTCGGCTTGCCAATGAGCTAACAAACTCCCGATCATGAGAAACAAATATCAAAGTACCTTTATACAATTCAAGCGCAAGGTTCAGGGATTCAATGGATTCCATATCCAAGTGGTTTGTTGGTTCATCCATTATCAGAATATTTGGCTGTTGCATCATCAACTTACCAAATAGCATCCGCCCTTTTTCGCCACCCGATAATACTTTGACTTTTTTCTTAATGTCATCTTGGCTGAACAACAAACGGCCTAATACGCTACGAACAGCTTGTTCATCATCCCCTTCTCTCTTCCATTGACTCATCCAGTCAAAAACCGTCAGATCACAGTCAAAATCACTGGCATGATCCTGAGCATAGTAACCAATGCTACTATTTTCAGACCATTTAACTGTGCCACTGGTTGGCTCTGTTTCACTAACGAGCGTTTTCAAGAAAGTTGTTTTACCAATACCGTTAGCACCAATAACAGCGAGTTTTTCACCAACTTCCAGCAAGAGATTAAGATTTTTAAACAGAGGACCATTGTCATAACCTTTAGTTAAACCTTCTATTTCCAGAGCATTACGGAATAATTTCTTATCCTGCTCAAAACGAATATAAGGATTCTGACGGCTGGATGCTTTAACTTCTTCCAACTGGATTTTATCAATCTGACGAGCACGGGAAGTCGCCTGTTTTGATTTAGAAGCATTAGCGCTAAAACGGCTGACAAAAGATTGTAACTCCGCAATCTGTGCTTTTTTCTTCGCATTATCAGCTAGCAGACGTTCACGGGCCTGAGTGGCGGCAACCATATATTCATCATAATTACCGGGGAACAGACGCAACTCACCGTAATCGAGATCAGCCATATGAGTACAAACTGTATTCAGGAAGTGACGATCATGGGAAATAATGATCATGGTGCTATTTCGTTCATTCAGTATTTGCTCTAACCAACGAATCGTATCGATATCCAGGTTGTTCGTCGGTTCATCCAATAACAGAACATCAGGATTAGAAAACAGCGCTTGAGCCAGCAATACCCGCAATTTCCAGCCTGGTGCCACTTCGCTCATCAAACCGTAATGCTGTTCTACTGGAATACCCACGCCTAGCAACAACTCTCCGGCTCGCGCTTCGGCACTATAACCATCCATCTCGCCATAAGCGACTTCCAGATCCGCAACGCGATAGCCATCCTCTTCACTCATTTCTGCCATTGCATAGATGCGGTCACGCTCCTGCTTTACCTGCCACAGTTCCGTGTGCCCCATAATCACGGTATCCAACACCGTGAACTCTTCAAAAGCAAACTGATCCTGACGCAGTTTACCAATACGCTCATTGGGATCGGTGCTGACATTACCGACAGAGGGTGTCAGATCACCTCCCAGAATTTTCATAAAAGTAGATTTACCGGAACCATTAGCGCCAATCAGACCATAACGGTTACCGTTGCCAAACTTGACAGAAATGTTTTCAAACAGGGGCTTACTGCCAAATTGCATGGTGATGTTGTTTGTACTTAACACTGCATTCGCTCTTACATTTAGAAACAAAAGGAAAATCGGAAAAATCGGTAGCGGCGCATTATGCCACAATAGTGTTAAGAGATCGCGGAGAGTTTTGAGCGTTATTCGAGCTAATTAATTTATATCGTACCGAAAATTCATTCGCTAAAACAGACTCCAGACTCGTGAGAAGCCCTGGAGTCCCAGGGCATTCCGCCAGCTTAAAGGCTTGCTTGCAAGATCTGGCGACTAATATCTAAAAATAGACTGCTTTGATTTTTTACTTTTAATAAAATAGCAACAAGCTTTCTATTGGTACTCTGAATGACAAAACGATACTGTGATTTAATTTGATGCGGAATGTGCTCTCAAATCAAACACGAAGAAGAAAATTAAGAAAAATCAATAATGACACACCGAAAATAAACATATTAATAACCAATGACATTACATTTATAACAATTTAATTTTTTTATGATATTTTCATCAAGGATGTAATAGTTCCTATAGTGAATATAATTTCATCTCATTATCCAAATATTTGTCAATCAATAAATCAATAAATCAATAAATCAATAAACTTCTTAGCAATAAGAAAGACTTATCAAATTAATGCGTTTATAGCCATTCAAAATAAATACAATCTATTGCTAAGTTATACTCATTCAATATTACAACATATTAACATCTCATCAAGATAATGATGAATTAATGTTCAAAAAACAATAAAATTATTATTCATTCATCATAGACCTAGCAATCTATTTTTGTTTGTCATTATAGTTGTTTTATATATTAGTTATTAAAAACATAGACATATTTTATCATTTATATCTGCGTTTTTAAGTACGAAAATATAATTAACCGGTTGTTATTTTATAATAAAACACAAAGAGCAAAAAAATTGACTTTTATCCGAGAGAAAAGGTATCTTAAAAAACATCGAGACAAAATAAATCTTTTTATCTACACCAATGAATAGATAGTTTGCTTTTAATTTTAGTCTTTTAAAAGATTAAAATTATCAAAAATGGTAATAAAATGGTGATAACGATAAATAAAAAGACTCAGATATAAAAATTGATTTTTAGGAAACATAAAGAAATGGAATTCTAATAAGAAGTAAAAATAAGCTATCAAATATAGCTAAGAAAGTTGGTTACGCCCCAAGTTATTTTATATAACCATAACAGGTTGAATTAAAATCTTGGAATTTATTAATTATATTTTTAAAATCAATCACAAGAGGTAATACTATGTCAGAGATCGAAGCAATCTCCTTAAAAGCACCAATCAGCGTTATTGCAAAAGTAACGAACAAATCAGTATATAAACTTAAACTTATTCAGGATTCTATTCGTCTGGATCAAGGTGAGTGGACCACTCTTCCTCCTCAAGTCATTAATAGAAGCAATGATAACACGCCTGGAAAAGCGATTTGGAGAAGTGATTCAAACAGCCTATTAGGTGGTGTTGCAGGGCGCTGTACCTATGTATTTGTAGATAGTAAAGGCGAAATCTATAGTATCTATATTACATGGAATAACCCTTTGATTGGCAGCAGCAGCTACTCAATCTCAACCGATTATTTAGGTGATGATTTACATTTATCCTATACAGCAGATGGCGGTAATAATCCAGTAGTAGAATATATGATTGTAAGCTAATACTTAATCACTAGTATTAACAACCATTCCTGTGAGAAGATATTTTAATTAATATCTATACAACAGGAATGGTTTATTTATTTCGAGAATTAATATCTTTCCTACCTTAATCAAAGGTGGATGCTGATTATTTTCCTCATTTCTATATCATCCTCTCTTTCATTAAAGTGGATCGTATCTCCATTAATGCTATCGCTTTTTCACCATAAAATGGATTTTAATATGTTTTTACAGAGGGTGCCCGATAAGTATTAAAACGATCGAGTAAGATAGCAGGATCTTGTTCAATTATTGCCATATAACGATATTTTTCATGCAAGAATTGTTCATCAGCCATTTTATTAATCATCGCAATTAGCGGATCATAAAAGTTATTAATATTAAGAATACCGCAAGGTTTCGTATGTAACCCAATCTGACTCCAGGTAAATACCTCACTGAACTCTTCCAATGTGCCAAAACCCCCAGGTAAAGCAACAAAACCATCAGCTAACTCAATCATTTTGTTTTTACGCTGATGCATAGTTTCAACAACGTATAATTCTGTCAGATTTTTATGTGATATCTCCCGCGACTCCAATAATGTCGGAATAACACCAATGACTTTTCCACCCTCTGCCAAAACCGTATTAGCAACAGTTCCCATAATGCCCACACTGGCGCCACCATAAATCAGTGTAAGATTACGTTTAACCAATTCCTTTGCGAAGATAATGACATTTTCTTTATAGATTTCAGATATACCCAGACTTGAACCACAATAAACAGCAATACTTTTCATTATCTCAGCTCCTGTTACTTTACCTTCACATGAAAAATAGGATTATACCTGTCATCCTTCAAGTTGCCTCTTTGTTGGCTGCACTCACCCCGGTCACATAGCTATCTATGCTCCCGGGGATTCGCTCCCTTGCCGCCGCGATGCATCTTGAAATCCATAAGGTATATACGTTAGTATCACAATCATACAACTCACTTATAAAACTGATACCAAGAAAAACAAAATAAAGACGGTTTCTTTCGCATTCAATATATTAGCATTAATCATAACTTATTCTTAATTATTATGATATAAAATCAAGCATTAACCAGATTGTAGTAAATACCTTCATCACTTGTCATCCCTAAATTATCAACATATTAAAATACAATGTAAATTTATACCAGAATTATATACCAATAATGAAATTTAATTTCACTATAACCATATAATATGGCCTAATAAATGAAAAATATTTCGCTAAAATTATATTCTCTAAACCTATTGAGTTATCTGCATTTCACTGCGAAGATTATCGGTCAGATCACTTGATTTTAATTTGAGGTTTTGCCCGGATGTCTCCTTCCAAGCTCCAAAAGAGTACCTTTCCATTAATACCTGTAATACTGTTACTGCTTGCCATGACATCAATTCAGGGTGGTGCTTCTCTTGCCAAAACGCTGTTTCCGGTCATCGGTGCACCGGGTGTTACCGCACTGCGCCTAGGTCTTGGAACTATCATTCTGTTTATTATTTTTAAACCTTGGCGCTTGCGTTTTAGCCGAAAATCCATCATGCCACTGCTGACATATGGTATTGCTCTTGGCGCGATGAATTATACATTCTATATGGCACTGGCAACTATTCCTTTAGGTATTGCCGTGGCTCTCGAATTCACCGGCCCATTGGCTGTAGCTATGTTCTCATCACGCCGACCAATAGATTTTCTTTGGGTGGCATTGGTTATCGCCGGCTTAGCTTTCCTACTACCCATTGGCAATAATAATACTGATAGTTTAGATCCTATAGGGATTATTTATGCGCTCAGCGCAGGTGTTTGCTGGGCACTGTATATTATTTTCGGCCAACGCGCCGGTGCAGGTCATGGAGCAGCAACGGTGTCTATTGGTTCATTTATCGCTGCTATGATATTTTTCCCTGTCGGTTTGATACAAACGGGGCCAGAACTCTTATTTGATATGTCAATTCTCCCTCTGGCACTGGCAATTGCAATTCTGTCTACTGCATTCCCATATACACTGGAAATGATTGCTCTAACCCGTTTACCTGCACAAACATTTGGTACTCTAATGAGCCTTGAACCCGCACTGGGTGCGCTATCTGGTATTGCGTTTCTGAATGAACATTTAACTATAACGCAATGGCTGGCGCTGTTCTGTATTATTTTTGCCTCCATCGGCTCTACATCAACAATAAAAAGAAAACCTAAAATCACCGAAGTCGATTAATCATTTTATTTAATCGAAATAAAATAAAAATCGGAGGGATAAAGCCATTCTCCGGTTTTTTTATAAATAAAAAACTCATTCATGACAAAATTACTCAACAGATTTACCTAATAAATTATTATATTTTTCAATATTAATCTAAAAATTTTATGGTGGATATTTTCCTATAAAAATTAACTATTGATTTAATAGGAATAAACTATATGATTTAAGACTAATATCGAGTTACATTCATCTCATCAATGAAAAACTCATTATTAACATCCAGGGGAAATTATTATGGAGACTGCCAAATTAGTCAAAACAGAGACATCCACACTACTTTATATACCCTATGGATTTCAAGATGCATCGCGGCGGCAAGGGAGTGAATCCCCGGGAGCATAGATAACTATGCTCCCGGGGATTCGTGACCCGATAGCGAAATCAAAAATTTCGTCGCGGGTTAACCGGATGGTCACAGGAAATTTTGGTGATCATAAACCATGCAGAGTAAGGTGTCTGGGAACTTCGTATAGATCAAGGGCCGGGCTACAGGGTTTACTACGGCCAGGTTGGTAATGAGATTGTTTTGCTGTTACTTGGAGGCGATAAACGCACCCAAGATGCTGATATAGATCAGGCTATTGCATGCCTGAAAGATTACTTAAAGAGGTGATTATGACCAAAGCACGTTTACATGATGATGCGATGGTGCAGCTTCTCCGCGAAGACCCTGAATTTGCGCAACACTATCTGCATCAGGCTTTTGTTGATATGGATGAAGAAGGCGAGCAGGAAGCGTTTCTAATGGCATTGCGCCACGTAGTAGAGGCGCGTGGAGGAATAGCTCAAATTGCTGACAAAGCAGGCATTTCTCGTGAGACGCTGTATCGCACACTGTCGCCGAAAGGCAATCCGACACTCAAAACTCTGCGTAGCGTAGTTGCAGCAACAGGATTCCAATTCTCGCATATTGCTGCGATAGCTTAGTCTTTGATTAATAAGAATGATAAAGTCTGGATGGCGATAATATAAGCAGAAACTTAAGGCTGCTCTTCCCTGTAATCGCCATCTTCTACATCCCGCCAGACTGTCATGGCACAGCATCAAAGGTGGCTGATTGCATCGTCCACAAAAACTAGAATACGGGTATAAGAAAAATGGTGAGACTTTCAATTACATCGGACTGAGTGATGCCTAATTTGCCTTCATTATTGCCTTCCTTGCAAAAGAGTATTCATGTCCCCAATTTCTGTCTCTGAAAGAACTTCCGGCTGCTCAATAGGGAAAATGGGCAGAGCCTGCAACAATCTTGGGCCATACCTTTTGCTCAGTAAGCGCCTGTCATAAATCACCACATCACCATAACATTCATGGCTACGGATAAGTCTTCCTACTTGCTGAATCAGGCTAAAAGAAGCACTTGGTAAACTCTGCACTTCAAAAGGATAACGCTTAAGTGATTTCAACCACTCGCTTTCAGTAATAATGACTGGATTATTCACTGGCGGAAATGAGATTTTTTGAATGTGAACTTGGGACAGATAATCCCCCTTTAAATCCAGCCCTTCCGCAAAAGATTGCAATCCAATCAAAACACTACACTGCCCTTCATTGATACGCTGACAATGTGTTTCCACTAACCGATAACGTGGCTGATCCCCTTGCACAAGTAACATCAGACGTAAATCCGTTACATAAGAGAGAAAGATATCCATCGCCCTCTGACTGCTGAACAAAACCAACATGCCTTTATGTTGCCGCCTCAGCAATTGAGCTCTGAAATAACACGCCATCTCTTGCAAATGAGCGGTTTCATTGTGCAGTGTCGGCTCCCATGACATTTTGGGAATAACCAGTTTGCCCTGCCGTACATGATCAAAAGGTGATGACAATGCGACAAAACGGTCGCCTGCTTTTTCAGTCAACCCAGTCAACTCCTGAATACGGGAAAAACTATTCAGAGAACGAAGCGTTGCCGATGTCACAACCACATGAGGAATGCTACGCCAAAGCAGTTGATTAAGCTGTTCGCTGACTCTGATACCGGCACAATGAAAATAGAGGTGTGACTGATTTTTCTCATCACGGCGTCTAAGCCATTTTGATACCGGCGCACTGGATGACTCTTCCAACGCTGCTAAACGCCACAGCTTAGTCATATTTTCAAAATATCCAAGCGTACGACTGGTATGCAAAATAGACCGATGCAATCTGACAATATCCTGTTTAGCCGTCCGCTCAGTCAAATCATTCAGTATCGCTTCCGCCAAACCCCGTAAACCGTCGGTCAATTTAAATAGCTGCTGGCAGCAAAGTAGCAAGTTATCCGGTAATTTACCCATCTCAAACAAATACTCATCGACTTCATTCTTTTCAGGTAAAAACGCCTGAGTGATAATTGCGAGCTCTCTAAAGCATTCCCGTAGTTTTTCACTGTGTTCATTAAGGCGACTAGCATTAGCTAAGCGTGGTGGCTTTGCCGGATGGAATTGCACCAGATATTGCTCAACATGACGAACAAAAGTATCTAATTGACCATTAAGTTGAAACAGAGTGATTTCCCCCTCCACTTCCAGAGAATCCCTGGCAACATCCGGTATATGGTGTCCTTCGTCGAGTACCAATAACAAATTTTTAGCATCAGGGAGTACCGATTCACTCTCCAATGCCGCCATCACTAACGCATGGTTAGCGACCACCACATCGACATTTTCTATCTCACGGCGAGCAATAAAAAATGGGCAACGATGGTAATACTGACAGTTACGTCCCAAACAATTTGCTTTATCCGTACTCACTTTCCCCCACAAAGCATCGGACAAAGCCAATTTATGGTGATCACGCAACCCATCCCAGGCAAAAGTTGTGTAATCACTACGCAACCGACGACACAATTCCCTCTCTTCACTACTGGCAAGCTCTGTTTTGTCCTCAACCAAAAACATAAGATCGATCTGCTCACTCTCGGTTGCACAGATAGCGTCAAGATTGCGTGGGCAAACATAACGACCACGACCAAAAGCACCGGTGAATTTCAGATCGGGAATAATTTTACGCAACAGAGGAAGGTCTTTACTGTAAATCTGATCTTGTAAAGCGACATTCGCCGTACTCACGACCAATGGCTTACTTTCCGCTCTGCTGATAGCAATCCCAGGTAGCAGATAAGAAAGGGTTTTACCGATTCCCGTTGGTGCCTCAATAACCAAATGACGACCTTCCTGATCCGCCAGCGTTTTTGCAACTTCGGCAATCATCTGCCGCTGCGGAGCACGAGAAATAAAACCATTAATATGTTGAGGTAATGCCTTATACCACTGACTTATCTGATTTTTTATTGAATTGGAAAGTGCCATTGGATTCTACTGCTATGAAATCGAAGCGCTATTGTCCCACAGAGCAGAAATGAAATCAGCTTCATGTCGAGGCAATAATCATTAAATTAGTGAGCACCTTGTCAGCTATTCAGAACGCTATATACTGCCTATTTTCTACAACACCTGAGAACAATAATGAAAAAGCTCCTTATCATTTTCATCGCTATCTTTGCATTTGGTTCAATTGGCGGCGTATTCTTGGCGGGCCTTAATATGTATACCCGTTCAACCACACCGATAGAATCACCAACCAGCCAACAACCAGAAACCACCACAGCGCCGGCACAACAACAATAACGGGCTGTAACACGTAGTGCCTATCCCAATAGGGCTATTTTATCCTTGTATCTAATTCATCTTCGTATCAAGTGAGGGACCCCATGAATAACGCATACTTTGTCACTCCACAATGGCTAAAAGATCATCTTGATGATAAGAATCTCGTCATCCTTGATGCAACCGCCCCACCACCACCTCAACAGATTGATTGTCATAAACTTTGGCTGGATACCCATATTCCCGGCACCCAATTTTTTGATTTAGACAAAATTGCCAATCATCAAAGTGGATTACCTCACATGCTGCCCGACCCGCAAACTTTTAGTCAGGCTGTTGGCGCAATGGGGATCAGTAAAAATCATTTAGTCGTGATTTATGACCAAGGCAATATGTTCTCTGCCCCTCGTGCATGGTGGACATTTAAGATATTCGGTAGCCACAACGTCCGTATTCTTGATGGCGGTTTACAAGGCTGGCAACAGGCAGGATTGCCAACAGAATCAGGTGAAGTGAAACGTAATCCTCAAATCTTTAGTGCCGATTTTGATGCCGACAAAGTAAAATCACTGGAACAAATGCTGGATGCGCTAAATGATCAACAAACCCAAATTGTCGATGCCAGAGCAACAGACCGCTTTCAAGCTAAAGCACCAGAACCACGCCCCGGATTAAGAATGGGCCATATTCCTGGCAGTAAAAACGTTCCGTGGACGATGTTGATAGAGAATGGTCACTTTAAATCAGGAACTGAAATTACCGATATTTTCCATAAGCAAGGCATCGATTTAAACAAACCGGTTATCACCAGTTGTGGATCGGGTATGACTGCTGCCGTTTTAGTATTGGGTTTAGATATCATCGGCAAGAAAGATGTTTATTTATATGATGGATCATGGGCTGAATGGGGGGCAGACAATAGCCTGCCACTTGAGAAATAATTAAATATCATAGGGCATATTCACTTTATGCCCTTTAATTATTTTAACATAAACAAATAGATATATTTTTCAGTAATCAAATAGCATCCAATCAAATAAGTTCCATATCGTTATATTTCATAACCCTATCTATTAATTTCTCAATAAAGATTATTATCTATCAATCATAGTTATATGAAATAATCAAACGAACATATTTGCAAATTTAAATATTATTATTATCAACTTAAAATTCAACTCTGTTTTTTATTTAGAAATAAGATTAAGATATTATTCCAACAGGGATTATCTTTAGAGGAAATACATAAGGAGACCAGCACCAAGATTGGTTTAAAACCCATTGATTTTTATCTGGAATATTACCCTATTCCACGCTTTACCACAAAGAAATAAAAATAAAACACCCCTATGCAATGGGTTATAAAAAGTTGAATATTGATACTTTTACCAGAGCATAATATCAAAATTTATATTATAAAAATGGAGAGTAAAAATGACTATTTCGCTTAAAGATCAAAGAATAAATCTCGCGCTCAGCTTTATCAGTGGTGCAGGGAGTATAATAAATGAAAAACCAGAACCAACTATGGTTGCAGAAGATATTCAAACATCATTGGAAAAGAGCAGAGTGACAGCCAACAGATTTTCTATTATTTGGGGGCCTGCCATTTTTCGCGTTGATAACGGAAAAAACACCAAGGATAATAAGGACGACCACGTTTTATTCATTGTAAAAAATCGCAAGATTCCCCATGATTATCGCATCGTTATCCGAGGATCATGGTCTGATGTTAACTGGCAAGTTGAAAATTTTGCTGTACATGAAACAGTAAACTGGTCACTTTGGGATCAAAATATCCCTGAAGAGTTTGAAGATGCTAAGATCTCTTATGGAACCCATGTAGCATTAAACTATATTGTTAATCAAGTAAAAAGTAACAATATTCCTGGTTATGGAGAATCACTCATTGAGGCAATTAATAAAATTGCTTCGGAAAAAGGCATACACAATATTACCATCACCGGTCACAGTTTGGGTGGTATTCTCGCTTCTACCCTTGGATTGTATTTAAAACGTTTATACCTTAATAAAGGGAACAATAATATTCGTATTCATGTTTGCTCTTTTGCCAACCCAAATACCGGTAATGATATTTTTTCATCTTATATTAAATCTGTTTTTAATGACACTTCAACAACCCGCTATAAAAGCCATTTTTTAAGGATATATAATCGTAAAGATGTTATTTCCCTCATCTGGAACCTGGATGGATTAGAAAAAATTCCAACTATCTATGAACCATTAATTAAATTAGATGAGAAATTAATTAACAGATTTAAAAAGATTGTTCTTCTCGTACAAGATAAGGGTTACACCAAACTCACGCCAGATTTACCTTTTACAGCACCTATTGCAGAACTGGACCTCAATAAACAAGTTGTTTTCCAACATATTAAGGCCTATGCCAATCAATATGGCATGAATTTAGTGGAAGTTAATGACGGCACTCAACCACCTATTGATGATATTGTGGTTATTAATAGTAATTTATCTCAAGATATTGTCGCTTATTTTTTATCGATACCTCTGCCTGAGGATAACATGAACATTGCATAAATCGATTACACTTTTTCTCTATTTTATCTAAAATCAATGGAGCTTTTATTATAAAGGCTCCATTAAACAAAATTGACTTAAATATAATAATAAAATAACCGCCATATATGATTAAAATATCAATGATTTACAATCATCCCCAATAACACCATTCACAGAAATAATTAAAAAGTTATTTATATATTACCAACATTGAATAATTAAGATAATCCTAAAAGATAGCAATAATATTTAACCGTAATTATTCAATATATAATTTAGAACGTTTGCTTTTAATTTCAAAATAAATAATTTATATTCTAGCATAAAATAAAAAATCCATATATATATTTGACAGATTTAAAAGTTATTATTAACTTTAAGTTAAATTATGTTTTATCCAATATAGGAATAGTAAAAGAATTAAATATTGATATTTATACCCTATGGATTTCAAGATGGATCGCGACGGCAAGGGAGAGAATCCCCGGGAGCATAGGTAACTATGTGACCGGGGTGAGCGAGTGCAGCCAACAAAGAGGCAACTTTAAAGATGACGGATATAAACAGATAGCTCGCATTAATACTTATTACATGAACAAATAGGGAGTAAAAATGACTATTTCTCGTGAAGTTCAAAAAACAAATCTCGCCCTAAGCTTCATTATTAACTCTGGAGGTATAAAAACTAGCAAACCAGAACCGGGCATTGTTTCGGAAAATATCCAAAGATCATTGGAAAGCAGTAAAGCAACAGCAAATAAATTCACTATCATTTGGGGACCCGCGGTGTTTCGTGTTGGTGACGTTGGTAGGAAAAAAAGCGTTATAGATAAAAAAGACGATCATGTTTTATTCATTGTGCAAAATCGCCATGATCCAAATGACTATCGCGTTGTTATTCGGGGATCATGGTCCGATATTAACTGGCTTAATGAAGATATTATTGTCTGTGAAACTCAAGATTGGGCACGATGGGATTCAAGATCACCTGAAAATGCCAAGATAGCCTATGGAACCGACATGGCATTAGGCTATATCATTGACCAAATGAAAAGCAATAATTCTCCGGGTTATGGAGAATCTCTCACTGATGCGATTGATAAAATAGCCCTAAAAGAAGGAATACAAAACATTACTATTACAGGACACAGTTTGGGAGGCGTACTATCTTCTACCATTGGTTTATATCTAAAGAGACGATATCTTGATAAAGGAAATAATAATATTCGGATTAATGTTTGTGCTTTTGCAGGACCAACTGCTGGTAACGATGTTTTCGCATCCTACTCTGAATCTATTTTCAATGACATATCAGTAGCCGGTTATAAAAGTAATTTTCTAAGAATTCATAATAGCCTGGATGTGGTTCCCCTAGCCTGGCATATAAAAGGTTTGGAGAAAGTTAAAGCTATCTATCCAGTGTTAACTGTAACAATTAATGCTCTTATCCTCTCTGTTTTTAATAAGAATTACACTCAAATTTCCCCAGATTTCCCTATTCATTCACAGATTCCAATATCACCAATAGTGTCGTTTGATGATTTACTGGTTAATATTGGCAATCAACATACTCATGCCTATGCCAAAGAGTATGATATGAGTTTTATCACCATTGATGATAATTCAAATATACCGACTGATTACGATATTGTTGTAGTTAATGATAGCCTATCCGAAAGTATTGTCGATCTCTTCAAATTTCTAACCAAAGATAAAATCAATATTACATAATCTTATTATGTATAATATAAGTGGAGCCTTTATTAAAGGTTCCATTCATTGCAATAAATGACTTTCCATAAGCAGCGTTATAAATAACCTTTCAAAGATGTAATGATATTTTTATAGAATTATTTAGCATGTCATTTTTATCACTTACCTTTAATTTCATAATAAATAATTTACGTGTTGTCAAATAAAATAACATTAAAAACCCTTTGCACATATTTGACAAATTCAAAATTCATTATTAACTTTAAACTTAACTATATTTTTATTTAAACGGAAGACCCAAAAAATTAAACCTTGATGTTTGAGCCAAAGCATCAGATCAACATTTACCATATGAAAAAATGGGAGGGGTAAAAATGACTATATCTCTTGAAGAGCAAAAATTAAATCTCGCGTTAAGCCTTATTATTAATTCTGGAGAAATATCTGACAAATCAGACAAAATAAAAATCATTGAATGTGATATTAAACAATCACTTAAAAACAGTAAGGCAACAGCAGATAAATTCTCTATTATTTGGGGACCGGCTGTGTTCCGTATTAATGAAAAACATCATGACAAAAAATATGATCACGTTGTCATGATTGTGAAAAATATCGATAGTACAAGTGACTATCGCCTTATCATTCGGGGAACCTGGTCTAAGATTAACGAAATTGATGAAGATCTTCATGTATCTAAAACTGTAGACTGGTCGAAGTGGGACACAAATATTCCTCAAGAATTTAAAGATGCTAAGATCTCCCATGGAACAGACTTAGCATTAAAATCCCTTATTCAAGGTAAGCCTCTTAATGAGAACAACGTATCACTCATCGATAAACTCGATGAAATTACCACAGAAGAAGGGAAAGATAAGATACTGAATATTACCGTCACGGGGCATAGTTTGGGTGGTTTACTAGCCTCTACTATTGGCTTATATCTTAAAAGGCGCTACATCAACAACAACAATATACGTATTCACACTTGCTCCTTCGCAGGCCCAACTGCCGGCAATGATATTTTCGCCTCCTATTCTGACTCTGTTTTTAAAGGAACATTAAGCCCTAACGTTTATGAAAGTAATTTTCTGAGAATTCATAATATCAATGATATCGTTCCATTAGCATGGGCTAAAAATGATTTGAGGAAAATTGAGAAACTCTATCCAATACTAACAATTGGAGTTGAGATTTATATCCACAAAACCCACCATATAAACTATACCCAACTCTCCCCAGAGTGCTCTTTTTCAGAGAAGTTAAATAAACATCAAAACTTACTTGATAGTATAGGATTTCAACATATCAAGGCATATCCAAAACATTATCAAATGACTTACAAAGAAATTCATGGCAATTCAACGATACCGACTGATTGCGATATTGTTGTGGTTGACAATAATTTATCCAAACATATTCATGACTGTTTCAGTTCTCTAATTAAAGATTAGAGCAATATTACTAACCTTACCATATTGTAATATATTTTTTGATTCATCAGTAATGGTATCTTATATTAAGGGTTCCATTCATTTCAACAAATGATAATTAAATAGCGTAAATAAATTATTTTTCTTATCTATCACTAATTACAGCCATTCACTATCACTCATTTTTGTAGATACCAATATAAATTATTTTCCATAGATAATAGATATCACAATTATCACTCTCAATAGCTAATATAACCTTACAAAAGCATGGTATAATTTTTATCGCTTATTTTAAAATTCATAATAGATAATTTATTTTGTTAAATAAAATAACTTCAAAAAATTATATACTCTCATTTAACAGATTTAAAGATTATTATTAACTTTGATTCTGTTGTTTAAATAAAAACCCAAGGTATTGATCATTGATGTTTAAGCTAACACATCAGATCAGCATTCATTATATTAAAAATTGGAAACAAAAATGACAATTTCTCTTGAAGATCAAAAAATAAATCTCGCGTTAGGCTTTATTATTAACTCGGGGAGTATAATAACCTATCAACCAGAACCGGCTCTCGTTTCAGAAAATATTCAAAAATCATTAGCAAGTAGTAAAGCGACAGCAAATAGATTCTCTATCATTTGGGGACCTGCTGTTTTTCGTGTCGGTAGCGTTAATAAGAAAACAAGCGTTACAGATAAAAAAGATGATCACGTTTTATTCATTGTAAAAGATCTCAAAAATCCAAATGATTATCGAATCGTTATTCGTGGTTCATGGTCCACTGTTAACTGGTTTGATGAGAATTTCAATGTAGGCACAACTGAAAACTGGTCAATTTGGGATCCAAAAGCCCCCAAAGGTGCTAAAATTTCAAAAGGAACCCATATAACTTTAGACTATATTGTCAACCAAATAAAGAGCAATAACCCTGCTGGTTATGGAAAATCATTGATTGAGGTAATTGATAAAATTGCTCTGGAAGAAGGAATACATAATATTACTCTTACAGGACATAGTTTAGGCGGTGTGATGGCCTCTACGCTTGGCCTGTATTTAAAGAGACGTTATATTGATAAAAGAAATAATAATATTCGTATTCATGTTTCCTCCTTTGCTGCCCCAACTGCCGGTAATGATGTTTTTGTATCCTATAGTGAATCTGTTTTTAATGGAACATTACTATCTAGCTATGAAAGTCATTTTCTCCGGGTCCATAATCGTAAAGATATCGTTACCCTAGCTTGGAGTGTAAAAGGATTAGAAGAGATTAAGGCTCTCTATCCAATATCAACTCTAATCGTTAATGGTTTTATTTCAGTCGTGAAGGATAAGAATTACACTCAAATTACGCCAGATTTACCTTTTACCGCACCTGATTTAAAACCTTCTACAGGTTTAATTGAAAAAATCGTACTTCAACATATTGATGCTTATCCCAAAGAGTACGGCATGAGTTTTATTGTAGTTAATGATCGTGCTAATCCACCAACTGATTACGACATTGTTGTGATTAACGATGGTCAATCTCGCAATATTAGAAACTTCCTCTCATCTATCATTCAAGATGAAGATAATACCTGTTAATTTCATCGTATTGACTCTTTTTATAACTTAGCCAAAATGGAACCTTAGTTAGAGGTTCCATTTACTGACCTACCTTATTACTGATGAGTCATTCCTCTGCCAAAATCGTTTATCGTAACCATTATCACACAAATGAAATATTTTCTTGACAAAAAAATAACACAATGGTAATAAAATTCATTATTACCCAACCAAATAGGAGGAATCGAGATGATTAGTAGTGGATCTAACTAAAAAAATTCAGCGGGGTATGTTAAATACCCCGCCACAAAAGAGACAAGATTATGAATAAAGAAACAGAGGACATCATGAAGAAAATAGCAAATTATATTCAAGTAGGGAAATATAAATCAGGTGGGATTTTTGGAGTTGGTTCGAAACAACAAATTATAGAAAATTATTTAAAATGGAAGAATTTAGTTAAGGTTTCTAGCCTTTTGAAGTTGCCGACTCACGAAAAAAAAAATCACAGAAACAATTAAATCAAATTTACCCGAGATATGTGATAATGAAATAAAAGAAATAATCTCATTCTTAGATGAAAACCATGCTCTGATGGATTTTAATGAATACAATCAAAATGACAGATATAGCAGGAACTATTTATTTTATAGATATGCAGGGGCAATACCTAGTTTAGTTCAAGATAGAATAAAGAAATCAACAGTTACTATAATTGGATGTGGTGGGATTGGAAACCATATATCATATCTGCTGTCTACATCAGGGGTAGGAAAAATTACACTTATTGATGATGACACAATAGAGATAAGCAACTTAACAAGACAAGTTCTTTTTTCACAAAATGATATAGGGAGAAAAAAAACAGAAGTTTTAGAGAGAGAATTAAATAAAAGGAATTCTGAAACAAATATAGAAACAATTAATATGTCCATATCATCAATTAATGATTTATATAAAATACCTCGTTCTGATTTGTTCATAGTTTCAGCCGATCACCCGTTTGAATTAATTAACTGGATTAATGAATTCTGTGTTAAAGAACGACAAGCATATATAAACATTGGTTATATTAATGATATCTCCGTTATTGGACCATTTTATATACCAAATAAAACATCCTGCATAAAATGTCAAAACATTATGCCAGAATATCACCCAAAAGATGACATTTTAGAGCATATAGAAAATGTAAACAAAGACTTTAAAGCAGCAACATTCCCTGGAGTTAATGGTGTCGCAGCATCTTATGCTTTTGGGGATATCATGAAATACCTTGGAAGCTTTGGTAACATTCTCAGTACTAATAAAAGAATCGGAATACACTCACTAAGCATAAAAATCGAAGAACAATCAATACATAAAAATGATAAGTGTGACGTATGCTCTCAAAAACAAAAATTATAATATATTATAATGTTATATTTAATTCCATGCGGATGTTAGTGGGTGCAACATCTGCAATATTTCTCTTAAATCATGGTCTTACTCTAGTTGATATTGGATTGATGAAGACTATTCAATCATTTATATATTTTTTATTTGATATTCCATCATCATATCTAGCTGACAAGTTTGGTAGGAAATTCGCTATTATTTTATCGACCACTTTTGGTGGTGTATGGCTAATAATAACGGGCATTGCAGATTCAAAATATTTATTTTATATCGCAGAAATATTTAACTCAATATCCTTAACTATATTAGGAGGGGTTTTCTATTCATACCTAATAGATAATTCATTAAATGATAATGACACCCACAAAATATTAGGAGAAAGCAATAAATTACAATTTCTATTCATGGCTATATTCTCAATAATAGGATCTCTAATAACTGATTTTGATGACAGATTAGTATGGCTAATAGCAGGCTCTGGATGCATTATTCTATCTGTAAGCTTTTCATGGTTCCTACCAAAATCAATTAGTAAAAATAGACAACAAAACTTATCATTCCTTAAAGAAATAAAAACATCAATAGCAATGTTGAAAGATAATCAAAGTTATCTTCTCATAACATCTATTTCTCTATCATCCTCTCTGCTATATTTTCAAATCATCCTCCAATATTGGCAACCATTAATAAATTACATCATAGAAGAGCTTGGTGTCAGTATCTTTTTCGGGATTGTATTTTCTGCAATTTTATTATCTCAATCAATATCAGGATGGATAATCTCAAAAAATGAAGACAACAACAAAAACCATCTTTATAGTATAGTAATCCTATTAGCATGTAGCTTAACGTGCATTTATGGTGTATATGAAAAGAACCATATAACCACCATATCAACGATTATTATGTTTGGAGCAAACCAAGTAATGACAACATCATTAAGATCCAACTACCACCAAATAATACCGTCAGAATTAAGATCAACATTTGACTCATTCATATCTACAATTACAAGACTGATAGCAGTAATAGTGATACCGTTAATCGCGTTAATCACTGAGAATTTTGGATGGATATATTTCCCTATATTGATATCATTAATTATTTCAATTAACATCCTTTGCTACTTCTTTATAAAAAAACATCACAAAAGGAAACCAAAATGCAACCCCAAAAGTTAGAAACCAAAAGATTAATATTACATCCTTTAGAAAGTAAGGATCATATACAAATTCAAAACATCTTTCCTCAATGGGAAATTGTTCGCTATCTTACAGCAAACACCCCGTGGCCCTACCCAGATGATGGCACCCTAGAATATATAAATAAAATTGCGCTACCATCAATGGCAGAAGGAAATGCATGGTTTTGGACTATAAGAAGGAAGGATGCTCCATCAATAATAATAGGAATGATATCGCTATATGAGCAAGAAAATAATAATAGAGGTTTCTGGCTAGATCCACAATGGCATGGAAACGGATTTATGACCGAAGCAGTCCAAGTAGTTACCGATTTTTGGTTTAATACCCTAAATCGCAAAGTACTCAGAGCGCCTAAATCCAGTGACAATATTGCCTCAAAGAAAATATCAATTAAAAGTGGTATGCGGTTAATAAGACTAGAGAATAAAGATTTTGTTAGTGGAAGAATGCTCTCGGAAACATGGGAAATAACTCGCGACGAGTGGAATAAAAATAATCCTCAAAAAGAGTAACGGTCTTACATATTCATGGGCATGCTTTTGCCTAAGCACTGCCCAAGTTCATTTTTCATAACAAAGAAGAGCAAAATAAATGGAAACGTTTTAAGTTGCTCTTAATCATCTGTCACACCAAGGAGATCACATGCGCTATATCAACAGACGTTTTTAACTTTCTTATCTCTTCAAACAGCGTTGTTGCCTCTTCATATTCTTTACGCAAATAACCAAGCCACTGTTTAATCCGGGCAACATGATATTGCCCGGTATCACCCTGCTTTTCCAACCGGATATATTTTTGCAATAGTTGAACAACGCCCTGCCAGCACATTTTTGGCTCGTTATATTTCACCACTCGGCTTAAATTAGGAACATGAAGCGCCCCTCGCCCAATCATGACCGCATCACAGCCTGTCACACTCAAGCAATCCTGCGCGCTTTGCCAATCCCAAATCTCACCATTAGCGATAACCGGAATGGCAAGACGTTGGCGAATTTCACCAATCGCTTGCCAGTTAATACGCTCCGCTTGGTAACCATCCTCTTTGGTTCGCCCATGAACCGTAATTTCCGTCGCGCCCGCCTGTTGTACCGCATCAGCAATTTCGAATTGCCGATCACCGCTATCCCAACCCAAGCGAACCTTAACCGTCACAGGCAAATGAGCAGGTACCGCTTCACGTATCGCTTTCGCTCCCTGATAAATCAGTTCAGGATCTTTCAGCAGCGTTGCTCCGCCACCGCTACCATTGACTGTTTTTGACGGGCAACCGCAATTCAAATCAACACCGTAAGATCCTAATTCAATCGCTCGTACCGCATTCTCTGCCAGCCACTGCGGATATTGACCCAAGAGCTGAACCCTTACCAACGTGCCGGATGGTGTCCGGCTTTGGTTATGTAATTCAGGACAAAGCCTATAAAAAGATTTTACTGGCAATAGGCTATCAACAACTCGTAAGAATTCTGTAATGCACAGATCATACTCATTGATTTCACTCAGAAGTTCCCTGACCAAAGAATCCAGCACACCCTCCATCGGAGCCAGTAAAACCCGCATTCATTAACCTCTAGCGTTAGGCCATTTATGGGATACATCATGATTGCGGCTACGCTGACGCGAAGGTACCCCAGAACGACGATGGCTATTTTTCTGCCCATTATCGCCACGTGCCTGACGGCCATTCTGAATAGGTTCAGCCTTGATGGTTGGATCTGGCTCATAGCCGGGAACTGCCATACGGGGAATCTCCCGTTTTAACAAACGTTCAATATCTTTCAACAGTTTATTCTCATCAACACAGACCAGAGAAAGTGCCTGCCCTGTTGCATCTGCTCGACCAGTACGACCAATACGGTGGACATAATCTTCAGCGACATTAGGCAATTCAAAATTCACCACATAAGGCAGTTGATCAATGTCCAAACCACGGGCAGCAATATCTGTCGCTACCAGCACTCTGATCCGGCCATCTTTAAAATCAGCCAGTGCACGGGTTCTCGCCCCTTGACTTTTATTACCATGAATAGCAGAAGCCGTTACACCATCTTTATTTAACTGTTCCGCCAAACGGTTTGCACCATGTTTGGTTCGGGTAAATACCAGCACTTGCTGCCAGTTACGGCTACCGATCAAGAAAGAGAGCAGCTCACCTTTACGTTTTTTATCGACAAAGTGAACAAACTGTTCAATCTGTTCAGAAGCAGAGTTACGACGTGCAACTTCAACACTGACGGGATCACGCAATAACTTATTGGCTAAGCTTTTGATATCGTCAGAGAAAGTCGCAGAAAACAGTAAATTTTGCCGTTTCGGTGGTAATTTATTCAGCACCCGGCGAATATCATGAATAAACCCCATATCCAGCATCCGATCAGCTTCATCCAATACCAGAATTTCTACCCGTGATAAATCAACCGCATTTTGATGTTCAAGATCCAGTAACCGCCCTGGCGTTGCGACTAAAATATCCACACCACCCCGCAATTTCATCATCTGAGGGTTAATACTGACACCGCCAAAAACAACCAGAGAGCGCAGTCTGAGGTATTTGCTGTAGTCGCGTACATTTTCACCCACTTGAGCAGCCAATTCACGAGTTGGAGTCAGGATTAATGCTCTGACTGGCCGGCGCCCTTTCATCTGAATAGGGGAATCATTTAACCGTTGCAGCATGGGTAAGGTAAAACCGGCAGTTTTACCCGTGCCTGTTTGAGCACTCGCTAATAAATCTTTACCTGCTAATACAACAGGAATGGCCTGTTGTTGGATTGGCGTCGGCGCTGAATAACCTTGTTCTTCAACGGCACGCAAAATATCAGCACTTAAGCCAAGTGATTTAAAATTCATAAATAAGAAATGCTCCAAACTTCACCATTCCTGAACGCTATTCAGGGGCAGTTTTATGGGAAGAAAATCAGACGTGGTAAATACCACAAAGGAAAAAACACAAACTGCAATGCTCCATGTTTCAACTATTATACCAGATATACTTTCTGATGATGCAACTAAAACGACAGCTATTTACCCAGTAATTTTCATGATCCATAACATTTTTATGCAATTTACATTGATTTACTATAAGTATAGAGTTAACTAATGATTGATATTTTGTTTAAGTCTTTTGATTATTTGCAACAGGATTCATGTCCATGTCAGTCAACAACACCCAAACCACCAGAGGCGAACAAGCCAAACAACAGCTACTCGAAGCAGCCCTTGAAATTTTCGGTAAATCAGGACTGACCGGTGCAACGACTAGGGAAATTGCATTACATGCTCAACAAAACATTGCCGCCATAGCTTATTATTTTGGCTCTAAAGAGGGGCTTTATCAGGCAGTTGCCCAGCATATTACTGACACAATTAAGACTGAGTTCACTCATCTTTTTAAAAAAATTGATGATTTTTTTTCATCATCAGCACCGTACTCACCAGAAAATATATTGAGGATGATTCATGAAGGATTCCTTGGAATTAACCGCCTGATGATTGAAAAAGAGAGTATTAATATCAGCCGGATAATGGCCAGAGAACAACTTGCACCAACGGATGCTTATACCCTAATCCATGAGCAAGCACTCGTGCCCCTTCACAGCAGATTAAATAAACTGATTGCCAGCTATATCGGCGCCGATGAACATCAGCTTTCCACCATGCTACACACGCATGCTTTAATGGGAGAAGTTCTCACTTTCCGCATGGCGAGGGAAACTTTATTACGTCAGACAGGCTGGAATAATATCGGACCCGAAGAATATAAATTGATTGATCAGATCCTTATCCAGCATATCGATTTATTACTGAATGGACTGAAAAAACATAATCCGAATAAATAAAATAACAGGGAATATCATGTACAACAAAAAACTCACTCTGGCAATATTGGTGACCGCGATTATTCTTAGTGCTATTTTAGGAAGTTACTATTATCAAGGTAAAAGTGATAAAACTCTGACCCTCTATGGCAATGTAGATATACGTACTGTTAATCTTAGTTTCCGGGTTGGTGGTAAACTCGCTAGTCTACAAGTTGATGAAGGCGATACCATTGCAGCCAATCAAGTCATCGGCCAACTGGACAATGGGCCATTTATTAACGCCCTCAATAAAGCGAAAGCCACTCGTGATAGCACTAAAGCACGT
Organism: Photorhabdus bodei; assembly: GCF_003287735.1. Taxonomy (GTDB): domain Bacteria; phylum Pseudomonadota; class Gammaproteobacteria; order Enterobacterales; family Enterobacteriaceae; genus Photorhabdus; species Photorhabdus kayaii. The sequence continues at coordinate 177,346 of NZ_NSCM01000007.1, forward strand.
TTAGCCATGATGGAAGAGGGTTATCGCACAGAAGAAATTGCCCAAGTCCGTTCGGAAGTTGCACAACGCGAGGCTGCCTGGCATTTCGCTAATAGTTTCTTCAAACGCCAACAAGGTTTGTGGCAAAGTAAAGTTATTTCGGCCAACGAATTAGATGATGCTAAAACAAATCACAATCAAGCATTAGCAGCTTTACAAGCAGCTAAAGATAAACTGAACCAGTTCGAAACCGGTTATCGTAAAGAAGAAATTGCAGAAGCCAAAGGCCAGCTTGCTCAAGCCGAAGCGGCTGTTGCTCAGGCTGAATTGGACTTGCAAGATACTCAACTGACTTCCCCCTCATCCGGTACTATTCTGACCCGCGCCATTGAACCAGGCACTATGTTGTCAGCCGGCAATACGGTGTTTACACTTTCTCTGACTGACCCGGTTTGGGTAAGAGCCTATATCGGTGAAAGCCATCTCGGACAGGCAACGCCCGGACGTGAAATTTTACTCTATACCGACAGCCGTAAAGATAAACCTTATCACGGCAAAATTGGCTTTGTTTCACCCACCGCCGAATTTACACCAAAGAATGTAGAGACCCCCGATCTACGTACTACTCTAGTCTATCGGTTGCGCATTATTGTCACCGACCCGGATGATGCCCTGCGTCAAGGTATGCCAGTTACTCTGCATTTTTCCGATTCAGATAAATAAGGGGCTGTCATGAGCAGCTCCGCATATACGATAAGGTTAGAAAAAGTCGAAAAAACTTTTCCCGGCCTGAATAATCCTGCGGTATCCAGCCTGACCGCAGAGATCTACGGTGGCTCAGTTACTGGGCTTGTAGGCCCGGATGGAGCAGGAAAAACTACACTGATACGCATGCTAGCGGGTTTACTGAAACCCGATAGCGGTTCCATTGAAATAATGGGGCTTGATCCGATAAAAGATGGCGTACAAGCGCGCTTTGAACTGGGCTATATGCCACAGAAATTTGGCCTGTATGAAGATTTAACCGTATTAGAAAACCTGAATCTGTATGCAGATCTGCGTGGCGTGCTGGGTGACGAGCGTAAAAAAACCTATGAACAACTACTTACGTTTACTGATCTGACCCGTTTTACCGGGCGACTGGCGGGCAAACTTTCAGGCGGCATGAAGCAAAAACTGGGGCTTGCCTGTACTCTGCTTGGCAAACCCAAAGTTCTGCTGCTGGACGAACCCGGCGTTGGAGTTGACCCGATAGCCCGCCGCGAACTCTGGCGGATGGTTCACGAACTGGCCGATGATGGGATGTTAATCCTCTGGAGTACTTCTTATCTGGATGAAGCTGAGCGGTGTCGTGATGTCCTGTTACTTAATCAAGGAAAACTGCTCTACAGCGGACAACCACAAAAACTGACCCAAAAGATGTCCGGGCGTTCTTTTCTGCTTGGTGCCAAACAAGATTCCCGTAGAAAAATGCTGCAACACGCTCTTACCTTGCCACAAGTAACAGATGGCGTGATTCAGGGGAAATATGTTCGTCTTATTCTCAAACCTGATGCCTCACCGCAAGAATTACTTAGCCAGCTTAAGCAACCTGAGGCTGAAATCGTTAAAGCCGCTCCCCGCTTTGAAGATGCTTTTATCGATTTACTCGGTGGCGGTTCCACCCGCCATTCTGAACTAGCAAAGATCATGCCACGGATTACTGCCAACCCGACAGAAACAGTCATTGAAGCGCAGGATTTAACCAAAAAATTTGGCGATTTTGCTGCCACTGACCATGTTGATTTTCAGGTAAAACGTGGAGAAATCTTTGGTCTGCTTGGCCCGAACGGTGCCGGTAAATCCACCACGTTTAAAATGATGTGCGGGCTCACGGTGCCGACTGGCGGTAAGGCGCTGGTATTGGGAATGGATCTGAAAACCAGCTCCGGGAAAGCCCGCCAACATTTGGGTTATATGGCGCAGAAATTTTCTCTGTATGGCAACCTGACAGTTGAACAGAACCTGAAATTCTTTTCCGGCATTTACGGCCTGCAAGGGCGCAAGCAAAAAGAAAAAATTGATGGCATGATCGACGCTTTCAATCTCAAATCGGTTTTACATCAAACCACCGACCAATTGCCTCTGGGATATAAACAGCGTCTTGCCCTTTCCTGCGCACTGATGCATGAGCCAGATATTTTGTTCCTGGACGAGCCGACTTCGGGGGTTGATCCACAGATACGACGGGAATTCTGGCTACATATCAATGGCATGGTAGATAAAGGCGTTACCGTTATGGTGACCACCCACTTTATGGATGAAGCAGAATATTGTGACCGAATAGGGTTGGTATTCCGAGGTAAATTGATTGCCGCCGGAACGCCTGATGACTTGAAACAATTGGTTGCTACTGATGAAAATCCTGACCCATCAATGGAACAGGCATTTATTGATCTGGTCGTTAATTATGATGAGGAGCTACAATAATGAGTAGCCCAAAGCAACATGCTCCACAACAAGCTGTCCGCTTCTCTTGGTGGCGATTGAAAGCACTTTGTGTAAAAGAGACAAAACAGATCTTACGTGATCCCACCAGCGGATTAATTTCTATTGCCATTCCATTGATTCTGCTGTTTATCTTTGGTTACGGTATTAATCTCGACGCCAGTACAGTCCGTGTTGGTATTCTGGTAGAACAACAAAGTGAAGATGCTCGTGAATTGATACAGGCTTTTGCCGGTTCTCCCTATATTGAACCCAAAATCAGCGATAATCGTCAGCAATTAATTAATATGATGCAATCAGGAGAAATACGTGGATTGGTTGTCATTCCTGTTAATTTCGATGCGCAACTTGCCCGTCCTGATGGTAAAGCCCAAATTCAAGTCATTACTGACGGCAGTGAACCCAATACAGCAAGTTTTGTACAAAGTTATGCTAAAGGAGTGTGGCAGATTTGGCTACAACAAAGAGGACAAGATCAGGGGAACGCTGTTAATCCGTTAATTGATATGCAGGTTCGTTATTGGTTCAATCCGGCAACAATTAGCCAGCATTTCATCATTCCCGGCGCAATAACCATTATCATCACCGTGGTTGGCGCCATTCTGACATCATTGGTGGTTGCCCGTGAATGGGAACGCGGTACGATGGAAGCTCTGCTTTCTACTCAAATTACCCGCACCGAATTACTGCTTTCTAAACTCTTGCCTTATCAAGTGCTTGGATCATTCTCCATGATGCTCTGTATGCTGATGACAGTATTTGTGCTGGATGTCCCCTACAGAGGCTCATTATGGATATTGTCCGCGATCACTAGCCTCTACCTGGCTACGGCCCTTGGTATCGGGCTTTTGATCTCTACGGTGACACGCAACCAATTTAATGCCGCAATGATAGCGCTGAATGTCGCTTTTCTGCCTGCGATTATGCTTTCCGGCTTCATCTTTGAAATAAATAGCATGCCTGCCTTTATTCAGGTAGTGACCTATTTCATCCCGGCTCGTTATTTTGTCAGTAGTTTGCATACTCTCTTTCTGGCTGGAAATATCAGTACGGTACTGGTGATAAATCTATTATTACTGATCGCCTCCGCTATTGTGTTTATTGGCCTGACAGCATGGAAAACCCAGCGGCGTCTGGATTAAGAAGGAATTAGCATGTTTTATCGTCTTTACACCCTGATTATTAAAGAATTGCAATCTCTACTCAGAGATCCGCAAACACGGGCTATCTTAGTTATGCCGGTTATCTTCCAGATGATCTTATTTCCTTTATCAGCAACCCTTGATGTGACTAATGCAACTATTGCTATTTTTGATGAAGACAAAGGCAAAGCCTCTATTGAGCTCACCCAACGGCTGGCAAAATCAAAAGCATTTCCTGATGTGCTATTGCTGAACCATTCACAAGAAATACAACCGGTAATCGATCACCAAAAGGCCCTATTACTGGTACGTTTCCCACAAGATTTCAGTGCTAAAATTGCCAGTCATGAACCGGTTTCCCTCCAAGTATTGCTGGATGGACGCAATTCTAACAGCGCTCAAATTGCAGCGGGCTATATCCAAGAAATTGTCCTTAACTATCAACAGGAACTGATGGGTAACCTGCCGAAAGCCAATAATAGCGAGTTGGTGATCCGCAACTGGTATAACCCTAACTTGGATTATAAATGGTTTGTCGTGCCCTCTTTGGTGGCACTGATTACTACGGTTGGAATATTGACGGTCACGGCACTGTCAATTGCGCGCGAAAGGGAACAAGGAACACTGGATCAATTACTAGTTTCACCCATGACCACCTGGCAGATTTTCATTGGCAAAGCAGTTCCTGCGGTGATTGTCGCTACCTTTCAGGCAACTTTAGTGCTTGCCATTGGCATATTCTGCTATCAAATTCCCTTTTCTGGTTCACTAGCACTGTTTTACTGCGCTATGCTGATCTACAGTTTATCGCTGGTGGGATTTGGCCTGTTAATCTCTTCCCTTTGCTACACTCAGCAACAGGCGTTTATTGGCGTATTTGTCTTTATCATGCCCGCTATCTTAATCTCCGGTTATATTTCTCCGGTTGAAAATATGTTCGGATGGCTACAAGACATCACCTGGATTAATCCTATCTGGCACTTTAACGACATCACTAAGCAAATTTATCTCAAAGATGCCGATTTCACGGTTATCTGGAGAAGTTTGTGGCCTCTTTTGGTCATTACTGCCACAACCGGTAATCTTGCCTATTGGTTATTTCGACGGAAAATTGCTTAACAAGAATGACCCTGCATTTTAGCTATGGCTTAACGATGCAGGGCTTTTCTTAGAAGCCAATCAGTGAATTTAGCGACGATCACCAAAAATACGTAGTAGCATCAAGAACATGTTGATGAAGTCCAGATACAGAGTTAATGCACCAACAATTGAGAATTTACGCAAATTCTCTTTGTCATTCACATCAAGATCTTCACCCATCTCTTTCAGCTTCTGAGTGTCGTAAGCGGTTAAGCCCGCAAAGATAACGACACCAATGTAGGTTACCGCCCACATCAACGCTGTACTCTTTAACCAGAGGTTAATCAGAGAAGCCAAAATGATGCCGATCAACCCCATAAACAAGAAGCTACCAAGGCCACTCAGGCTACGTTTGGTGGTATAGCCGTAAAAACTTAACGCACCAAACATCCCCGCCGTCACGACAAAAGTGCTAGCAATGGAGCCGGTAGTATATACAACAAAAATACTGGAAAGCGTTAAGCCGGTCAGCGCTGAATAGAGCATAAACAACCCTGTGGCTAACGAAGCTCCCATGCGGTTAATCATACCAGAGAGGACGAAAACCAACCCAAACTGCGCAATAATCAATCCATAGAATAGTATTGAGTTTGAGAAAATATATACAACAAGATCCTGATTTTGTGACACATACCAAGCCACAAATGCGGTTAACAACAGACCACAAGTCATCCAACCATAAACCTGGGCCATATAAGTTTGTAGGCCGGTTCCAGCTTGCTGGATTATCGAACCATTGGAGCGTGGATATCGATCCATGAAGCTTACCTTTTATAACGATATTAAAGACCTAGGTTGTTCAGTATCAACAACCCACTCAAGTTTTATACATTATCATAGAATATAAACAAAACAATTAAGTATTCAATAATTACTCATATAGCAATCTTTTTATTCAATCCTTTTTCGAAGCGTTTCGCAAAATTTAGCCAATATTTTCATCACCAACGTTTCGCGGCTTCCTGATCGCTCTCTCGGGATTCAACCCAACGTTCACCATCAGGCAAAAACTCTTTTTTCCAGAAAGGCGCCTGCGTTTTCAAATAATCCATAATAAATTCAGCCGCTTCAAAAGCCATATGACGATGAGCACCGGTCACACCCACAAACACGATCTCATCACCCGGATACAGTGTACCAACCCGGTGGACAACACTGATTCGCTGCAACGGCCAGCGACTGCGTGCTTCAGTGACAATACATTGTAACGTTTTTTCCGTCATTCCCGGATAATGTTCCAATTTCAGCGCGCCAACATTATCTCCCAAATTATGATTGCGGACTTTGCCAGTGAAAGTGACGATAGCACCATCTTCATCACATTGAGCAAGCCATTGATATTCATCTCCTACCTTGAAATTCTCCGGCCCAACGAAAATGCGGGTGTTTTCCATTTATCATCCCCCAGTCACCGGCGGGAAAAAGGCCACTTCATCGCCATCCTGTAATCGGTGCCCGCCATGAACCAGAGATTGGTTTACCGCTGACAACAATTTTCCATCTTCCAACGCCAAGGCCCAACGTTCTCCCTTTGATATTAGCGCCGTTCTCAAACCGTCAACGGTTGTGTAACGATTATCGAGATCCAGTGAATCAGTACCTACCAGCTCACGTACCTGAGCAAAAAACAGTACTTTAATCATTGCTCCACCTTAAAATGACCTAATTTACCACCTATCTTCTCCAGTAAACGCACTGGCCCAATGACCATATCTTTCTGTACCGCTTTACACATATCGTAAATTGTCAAAGCCGCGACTGATGCCGCTGTCAGGGCCTCCATTTCAACACCGGTTTTCCCAGTCAGACGACAACAGGATTCAATTCTGACCCGGTTATATTTTGTCTGAGCTTCCAACTTCACTTCTACTTTAGTTAGCAGTAATGGATGACACAGCGGAATTAATTCCCATGTGCGCTTGGCTGCTTGGATACCCGCAATCCTCGCGGTGGCAAATACATCACCTTTGTGATGGCGACCTTCAATAATCATTGCCAGTGTTTCCGGCTTCATTCCAACAAACGCTTCTGCCCTTGCCTCGCGTGATGTTTCAGCTTTAGCAGAAACATCAACCATATGCGCTTCACCGATAGAATTGATGTGGGTTAATTGAGACATTCTTAGCTCCTGAAAAAACAACAAGATCCAGACGGTAAATTAACCGCCGATGACGGAAAGATTTGGGGTGATACCACTGTCACCTTGATGAAGAAAATGGGTTTCCCGTTTATGCCGCAATCCATCCTGAATACGCAATTTCAGATCATCGAGTTGTTTTTCACTCGCCAATAAGTCACGCAGTGGTATCCCTTGTTCACCAAACAGGCATAAATGAAGATGACCTATTGAAGAAACACGTAACCGATTACAACTCCGACAAAAATCTTTCTCATAAGGCATAATTAGGCCAATTTCTCCCTGATAATCAGGATGGCTAAAAACCTGTGCAGGGCCATCACTGCGTGAACGTTGAAGCAAATGCCAGCCATCGAGCAACAAGCGTTCCCGGATAATTTCCCCCGAAATATGGTATTGACGAAACATGTCACCACCGTCACCGGTTTCCATCAACTCGATGAATCTTAATTGAATCGGACGATCTTTTATCCAATGCAGGAAAGCCGGCAGGCTGATATCGTTAACATTTTTCATCAGCACCACGTTGACTTTCACTTTACTAAAACCCGCTGCAAATGCTGCATCAATACCGCGCATCACCTGAAAAAATTTGTCCTGCCCGGTAATCGCATGAAATTGGCGGGGATCAAGCGAATCCATACTGACATTCACTGCGGTTAAACCCGCCTCTTTCCACTTAGCAATATCTCGTTCCATTCGATAACCGTTAGTGGTTACCGCGAGGGTTTTAATCAACTTATTTTCACGTATGACGGAAATAATATCGGTGAAATCGCGGCGCATGGTCGGTTCACCCCCCGTCAAACGGATTTTCTCGGTACCCAGATCGGCAAATGCCCGGCCAACAAGACGAATTTCGGATAATGTCAAAAAGGAGTGATGTCCACGGGGTTTATAACCATCCGGCAAACAATAAGTACACCGAAAATTACATACATCGGTGATTGATAGCCGCAAATAGTAAAATTTGCGGGCAAAAGCATCTGTGAGTTGTTTCACCATAACACCTTTCCAAACATGGGAGACGTGGGCATTTCTGCCTCACATCCTGGTGACTCAGTGGTCACGGCCAAAGCATCATATCGCTGTGTAAAAAGGGACTTAGATGCAGAGGCTAGGAGTTAATTCCATAGGGTATATGATTTAATGTAAAACGACCTTCTGTGATATGGATTTTAGCGCTTAACAAAGAAAAATGCGAATACCTACTTTCGTTATATAATTGAATATATACCTTATGGATTTCAAAATGCATCGCGACGGCAAGGGAGCGAATCCAAGGACAATTTCTATTTGTGATCAGTTAAAACATTGCACCCAATCATAACGTTTGTTCAGTTAATCGTGTTTTATAATAAATTACGCTAAAATTATTCAGCGAATATATGCTCAGTCAGTAATAGGAATTCTATGCGAAACCGCACATTAGCCGATTTAGATCGGGTAGTTGCCTTAGGCGGAGGTCATGGCCTTGGCCGCGTTATGTCCTCTCTTTCATCACTAGGCTCTCGCCTGACAGGCATTGTCACCACGACAGATAATGGCGGCTCAACCGGCAGGATCCGGCGTTCAGAAGGCGGTATCGCCTGGGGTGATACCCGCAATTGTTTAAATCAGCTTATTACCGAACCCAGCGTCGCGTCAGCAATGTTCGAATACCGTTTCAGTGGCAATGGCGAACTGGCAGGGCATAATCTGGGGAATCTGATGCTTAAAGCGTTAGATCATCTAAGTGTCAGACCCCTTGAGGCAATTAATTTAATCCGCAGTTTGTTGAAAGTTAATGCTCATCTTATTCCAATGTCTGAGCAGCCCGTTGACCTGATGGCGATAGATGATCAAGGCAACACCATTTATGGCGAAGTTAATGTTGATCAATTGAATTGTATTCCTCAGGAGTTGATGCTTTATCCGCCTGCGGCCGCAACAAAAGAGGCATTGGATGCTATCACTCAAGCAGATCTGATTATTATCGGCCCTGGCAGCTTTTTCACCAGTCTGATGCCATTGCTGCTGCTTGAAGATCTCACCCAAGCCCTGCGCCGTAGCTGTGCCAATATGATTTATATCGGTAATCTTGGCAAAGAATTAAGTGCCGCCGCTGCTGAACTGACGCTAAAAGATAAGCTGGAAATAATGGAAAACAAAATTGGCAGCCGGATAATTGATGCGGTCATTGTTGGCCCGTGCACAGATATCAGCGACCTTAACGATCGAATTATCACTCAACAAATACTCGAAGCACAGGATGTTCCCTACCGCCACGACCGTGAATTACTGCATCAGGCGTTAGAGAATACTCTGCAAAACCTTGGGTGACTGTTCCCTCCGTTAAAGAGGGTGTCGCAAAAGCTCTCCTTTATCAGCTAAGATCGGGGTTCCCATTCCAAGCGCGGCTCCTTTATGACGATATTTCTACGATAACTGATGCCTTACATTCACGCCGGATGTCAGAAAAATCTACCCAAAATCGCGGTTTATTTTCAATGCTGGCCTTTTGCGACACCCTCGCATTGGGCCAGGATTTACGGGGCAATTGTTAAAAAAAACCTTTTTTATCTATCCGTGTGGTTTTAAAAGCTGGAAAAGAGGCCAGGCTAACCACGAAAAAACAGGTAAAAACTTTAATCATCAAAAGTAAAAAGAAGTAATTAAGGATTTTTTAAACAGGTTAAAAACCCGATGGCATTCTAACATTGGAAGAGAAAACATCAGGAAAAACGGATTTTAAATTGATTAAACAAGGTGAAAAAATGACAGTGTTAACCTAATAACAATAATATATCATATCAAAACATTTATACCCGTTATCTTTCAAGTTGCCTCTTTGTTGGCTGCACTCGCTCACCCCAGTCACATAGTTACCTATGCTCCCGGGGATTCTCTCCCTTGCCGTCGCGATGCATCTTGAAATCCATAGGGTATAACAGTATTAACCACATTAAACCGATTTTCTTAAATAAAAGATTTTTCCTGACTGCAACAAGTTCACGAAAAATCAGAGACTATAATTGTAGAAAACCGAGATGCCTTTAGATTAACCCAAAAAAG
>NZ_NSCM01000008.1 GCF_003287735.1 Photorhabdus bodei
TTAAAGCCTGGCAGTTCCCTACTCTCACATGGGGAGACCCCACACTACCATCGGCGCTACGGCGTTTCACTGCTGAGTTCGGCATGGGGTCAGGTGGGACCGCCGCGCTATCGCCGCCAGGCATATTCGGTTTATTCCAGGCGGCGCGTCTCTTCTTCCACTGCCACCCAAATCAATCTGTTCAACAAGCTGAATATTTATCTCTCTGCTGTCTGCCAACAACAAAACACCTTCGGTGTTGTAAGGTTAAGCCTCTCGGTTCATTAGTACTGGTCAGCTCAATGCATCGCTGCGCTTACACACCCAGCCTATCCACGTCTTCGTCTTAAACGTTCCTTCCGTGACTTTTAGTCAAGGGAAAACTCATCTCAAGGCAAGTTTCCCGCTTAGATGCTTTCAGCGGTTATCTCTCCCGCACTTAGCTACCGGGCGATGCCATTGGCATGACAACCCGTACACCAGCGGTGCGTCCACTCCGGTCCTCTCGTACTAGGAGCAGCCCCTTTCAATCTTCCTGCGCCCACGGCAGATAGGGACCGAACTGTCTCACGACGTTCTAAACCCAGCTCGCGTACCACTTTAAATGGCGAACAGCCATACCCTTGGGACCTACTTCAGCCCCAGGATGTGATGAGCCGACATCGAGGTGCCAAACACCGCCGTCGATATGAACTCTTGGGCGGTATCAGCCTGTTATCCCCGGAGTACCTTTTATCCGTTGAGCGATGGCCCTTCCATGCAGAACCACCGGATCACTAAGACCTACTTTCGTACCTGCTCGAGCCGTCACTCTCGCAGTTAAGCTGGCTTATGCCTTTGCACTAACCTCACGATGTCCGACCGTGATTAGCCAACCTTCGTGCTCCTCCGTTACGCTTTGGGAGGAGACCGCCCCAGTCAAACTACCCGCCAGACACTGTCCTCAGCCCGGATAACGGGCCTAAGTGAGAACATCGAACATTCAAGGGTGGTATTTCAAGGATGGCTCCGCGCGGACTGGCGTCCGCACTTCTCAGCCTCCCACCTATCCTACACATCAAGGCTCCATGTTCAGTGTCAAGCTATAGTAAAGGTTCACGGGGTCTTTCCGTCTTGCCGCGGGGACACTGCATCTTCACAGCGAGTTCAATTTCACTGAGTCTCGGGTGGAGACAGCCTGGCCATCATTACGCCATTCGTGCAGGTCGGAACTTACCCGACAAGGAATTTCGCTACCTTAGGACCGTTATAGTTACGGCCGCCGTTTACTGGGGCTTCTATCAAGAGCCTCGCCTCGCGGCTAACCCCATCAATTAACCTTCCAGCACCGGGCAGGCGTCACACCGTATACGTCCACTTACGTGTTTGCACAGTGCTGTGTTTTTAATAAACAGTTGCAGCCAGCTGGTCTCTGCGACTGGCTTCGGCTCCGGGTGTCTCTCCCTTCACCTAACGCCAGCGTGCCTTCTCCCGAAGTTACGGCACCATTTTGCCTAGTTCCTTCACCCGAGTTCTCTCAAGCGCCTGAGTATTCTCTACCTGACCACCTGTGTCGGTTTGGGGTACGATTCAATGTGACCTGACGCTTAGAGGCTTTTCCTGGAAGCCGGGCATCAACCACTTCACCGCCGTAGCGGCTCGTCATCACGCCTCAGTGTTCACGGAAGAGCGGATTTACCTGCTCCTCCCACCTACACGCTTAAACCGGGACGACCGTCGCCCGGATGGCCTAGCCTTCTCCGTCCCCCCTTCGCAGTCACATTCAGTACAGGAATATTAACCTGTTTCCCATCAGCTACGCCCTTCGGCCTCACCTTAGGGGTCGACTCACCCTGCCCCGATTAACGTTGGACAGGAACCCTTGGTCTTCCGGCGAGCGGGTTTTTCACCCGCTTTATCGTTACTTATGTCAGCATTCGCACTTCTGATACCTCCAGCAGGCCTCACGGCACCACCTTCAACAGCTTACAGAACGCTCCCCTACCCAGCAACGCCTCAACGTCACTGCCGCAGCTTCGGCGCATGGTTTAGCCCCGTTACATCTTCCGCGCAGGCCGACTCGACCAGTGAGCTATTACGCTTTCTTTCAATGATGGCTGCTTCTAAGCCAACATCCTGGCTGTCTGGGCCTTCCCACATCGTTTCCCACTTAACCATGACTTTGGGACCTTAGCTGGCGGTCTGGGTTGTTTCCCTCTTCACGACGGACGTTAGCACCCGCCGTGTGTCTCCCGTGATACCATTCTTCGGTATTCGCAGTTTGCATCGGGTTGGTAAGCCGGGATGGCCCCCTAGCCGAAACAGTGCTCTACCCCCGAAGATGAATTCACGAGGCGCTACCTAAATAGCTTTCGGGGAGAACCAGCTATCTCCCGGTTTGATTGGCCTTTCACCCCCAGCCACAAGTCATCCGCTAATTTTTCAACATTAGTCGGTTCGGTCCTCCAGTTAGTGTTACCCAACCTTCAACCTGCCCATGGCTAGCTCACCGGGTTTCGGGTCTATACCCTGCAACTCATTCGCCCAGTTAAGACTCGGTTTCCCTGCGGCTCCCCTATTCGGTTAACCTCGCTACAGAATATAAGTCGCTGACCCATTATACAAAAGGTACGCAGTCACCCCACCCCAAAACGCTCCACTGCTTGATTAGTGTGTTGGGCGTCGCTGTCGCTCCGCCAACCCTCATCCGGGATGACGTTACGCATTTTGCGCGCCACGCAAAGCGAAACGCTTTGGTGGTGGGGCTCCCACTGCTTGTACGTACACGGTTTCAGGTTCTCTTTCACTCCCCTCGCCGGGGTTCTTTTCGCCTTTCCCTCACGGTACTGGTTCACTATCGGTCAGTCAGGAGTATTTAGCCTTGGAGGATGGTCCCCCCCTCTTCAGACAGGATTTCTCGTGTCCCGCCTTACTCATCGAACTCACAACCCGGTCATCTTCGAGTACGGGGCTGTCACCCTCTCTCGCCGGCCTTTCCAGACCGTTCCTCTGATGCCCTGGCTGATGTTGGTTCTGGGCTCCTCCCCGTTCGCTCGCCGCTACTGGGGGAATCTCGGTTGATTTCTTTTCCTCGGGGTACTGAGATGTTTCAGTTCCCCCGGTTCGCCTCATTAACCTATGGATTCAGTTAATGATAGTGCAACGCATTGCACTGGGTTTCCCCATTCGGACATCGCCGGCTATTACGCTTCATATCAGCTTACCGACGCTTTTCGCAGATTAGCACGTCCTTCATCGCCTCTGACTGCCTAGGCATCCACCGTGTACGCTTCGTCGCTTAACCTCACAACCCGAAAATGTCTCGAATTGTTCAGCTTGAGAGACTCTTCACTAATATCTCAGTGATATTAATGAGGATTTCAATTTTTCAGCTTGTTCCAGATTGTTAAAGAGCTTATATCGCTAAACAGATTCACTTAAATCCGCTTAAAGATAACTTGACAACGCCTTTCACCCGTCATCATGCAATATGGCGTCCCCTAGGGGATTCGAACCCCTGTTACCGCCGTGAAAGGGCGGTGTCCTAGGCCTCTAGACGAAGGGGACACGCCGGTCAGCTTCGCAGACTCATTTGCACTCTACTTTCATCAGACAATCTGTGTGAGCACTGCACTCAACCTATCTCAGGTAAGGAGGTGATCCAACCGCAGGTTCCCCTACGGTTACCTTGTTACGACTTCACCCCAGTCATGAACCACAAAGTGGTCGGCGCCCCCCTTTCGGTTAAGCTACCGACTTCTTTTGCAACCCACTCCCATGGTGTGACGGGCGGTGTGTACAAGGCCCGGGAACGTATTCACCGTAGCATGCTGATCTACGATTACTAGCGATTCCGACTTCATGGAGTCGAGTTGCAGACTCCAATCCGGACTACGACAGACTTTGTGTGTTCCGCTTGCTCTCGCGAGGTCGCTTCACTTTGTATCCGCCATTGTAGCACGTGTGTAGCCCTACTCGTAAGGGCCATGATGACTTGACGTCATCCCCACCTTCCTCCGGTTTATCACCGGCAGTCTCCTTTGAGTTCCCGCCATCACGCGCTGGCAACAAAGGATAAGGGTTGCGCTCGTTGCGGGACTTAACCCAACATTTCACAACACGAGCTGACGACAGCCATGCAGCACCTGTCTCTCAGTTCCCGAAGGCACTTCGCTGTCTCCAGCAAATTCTGAGGATGTCAAGAGTAGGTAAGGTTCTTCGCGTTGCATCGAATTAAACCACATGCTCCACCGCTTGTGCGGGCCCCCGTCAATTCATTTGAGTTTTAACCTTGCGGCCGTACTCCCCAGGCGGTCGATTTAACGCGTTAGCTCCGGAAGCCACAGCTCTGGGCCACAACCTCCAAATCGACATCGTTTACAGCGTGGACTACCAGGGTATCTAATCCTGTTTGCTCCCCACGCTTTCGCACCTGAGCGTCAGTCTTCGTCCAGGGGGCCGCCTTCGCCACCGGTATTCCTCCACATCTCTACGCATTTCACCGCTACACATGGAATTCTACCCCCCTCTACGAGACTCCAGTCAACCAGTCTTAGATGCCATTCCCAGGTTGAGCCCGGGGATTTCACATCTAACTTAATTCACCGCCTGCGTGCGCTTTACGCCCAGTCATTCCGATTAACGCTTGCACCCTCCGTATTACCGCGGCTGCTGGCACGGAGTTAGCCGGTGCTTCTTCTGCGGGTAACGTCAAAATCTAACCCTGTTCAGGCTCAATCCTTCCTCCCCGCTGAAAGTACTTTACAACCCGAAGGCCTTCTTCATACACGCGGCATGGCTGCATCAGGCTTGCGCCCATTGTGCAATATTCCCCACTGCTGCCTCCCGTAGGAGTCTGGGCCGTGTCTCAGTCCCAGTGTGGCTGGTCATCCTCTCAGACCAGCTAGAGATCGTCGCCTAGGTAGGCCGTTACCCTACCTACCAGCTAATCCCATCTGGGTTCATCCGATGGCGTGAGGCCCTTTCAGGTCCCCCACTTTGGTCTCGCGACATTATGCGGTATTAGCCACCGTTTCCAGTGGTTATCCCCCGCCCTCGGGCAGATCCCCAGACATTACTCACCCGTCCGCCGCTCGTCAGCAAAAGCGCAAGCACTTTCCTGTTACCGCCCGACTTGCATGTGTTAGGCCTGCCGCCAGCGTTCAATCTGAGCCATGATCAAACTCTTCAATTCAAAGCTTGATGCTCAAAGAATTTCACTGATTAACGCTCTTTTGTTTGGCTAACTTTGTCGGCTTCACTGCGCTACACCTCGCCGTACTGATGTACTGTCTCGGTGCTGCTCGCTTGCCTTCGCGTTATCCCGCCAAAATAACGTTACTAAATTAATTCGTAATGAATTAACTGTTGTTCACTCTTCAAGACTTTAAAACGTATTTTTTTGTGATACGGTCTTGTGAGTGCCCACACAGATTGTCTGATTAATTGTTAAAGAGCAGGCTGAAATAAAACGTGATATTCTCGTTCAGCCGGGCTGCGTATACTACGCTTTTCGCCCGCAGAGTCAAGCGCTTATTGGCTTTCTCTCTGCCCGACCTCACAATGTTTATCAGCGTTGTGTCGGTCAGTGGTGGCGCATTATAGGGCGTTCTTTGGCGCTGGCAAGCGTTTATTTGAAAAAAACTTTTATTTGCGTATTTTTTCCGCAAAATGATGATATAAAGAACAAAAAACCTATTTTTTGATGCCTTTAATTGCTTTAGGTAAGTCTGCAAGACTATTTATTATCAAATTAGCCGCTTGTTCAGCTTCAGTGTTAACGGGCTTACCTGTACGAACTAATACCTTAGTGCCAATTTTTGCCAGCGTCGCGGCTTGCATATCTTCGAGTTTGTCACCAATCATAAAAGAAGCTGTCATATCGATACCAAGCTCCCTCTGCGCATCCAGCAACATACCCGGCTGCGGTTTACGGCAGTCACAACTCTTCTTATATTGCTCTTCAGTTGCATCTGGGTGATGAGGGCAATAATAGATGCCATCCAAATCCACACCACGGTCTGCTAGCGACCAATCCATCCATTCCGTCAGTTGCAAAAACTGCTCTTCATCGAAAATTCCACGGGCAATACCTGACTGGTTTGTGACTAACACTAGTGCATACCCCATCTTTTTCAATTCAATCATGGCTTCAATGACACCATCGATAAATTGAAAATCATCTATTTCATGTACATAACCATGATCGATATTTATTGTTCCGTCACGATCTAAAAATACGGCAGGAATACCTTGTGTCACCCGATTGCTCCAAAAATGTAAGAAGCCCCCAGTATCGCACGATTTAGCCATGAATGAGAATGCAGCAATTAATTTATTCATAGTTGACTTAGACGTCTAGACACCTTAACATCCGATTCAACAGGTAGTTTGCTTTCTCAAAAATGTTCAAGCTATCAATTTTCAAAATTTTTATAAAAATAAATAAGAATAAAAATGATAAAACTGTTACATATCAATAAAATATTCCAGCAGGGTGCCCATTCTATTAACGCGCTTTCAGATATCAGCCTGCATGTTCCGCAAGGGCAAATTTACGGTGTTATTGGCTCATCCGGCGCAGGTAAAAGTACACTAATTCGCTGTGTAAATATGCTTGAGCGTCCAACTTCCGGGCAAGTATTGGTTAATGGTCAGGATTTAACTATCTTGTCTGATAGTGATTTAACTCGTGCACGTCGTCGTATCGGCATGATTTTCCAGCACTTCAATTTGCTGTCTTCAAGAACAGTGTTTGGCAACATAGCTTTACCTTTGGAATTGGATAACATTCCAAAGGCCGAAATCAAAAAACGGGTAGACGAGTTATTAGAGCTTGTTGGTCTTAAAGATAAGCATGATGCCTATCCAGCAAATCTCTCTGGCGGACAGAAGCAACGTGTTGCTATTGCCCGTGCCCTAGCTAATTCACCTAAAGTACTTTTATGTGATGAAGCAACCAGCGCTCTAGATCCTGCAACAACTCGTTCTATTCTAGAATTATTGAAAGATATTAATCGCCGTTTGGGGCTAACTATTCTGTTAATTACACATGAAATGGATGTCGTCAAACGTATTTGTGACCAAGTAGCCGTTATCAGTGGCGGACAACTGATTGAACAAGACATTGTTAGTGAAGTATTCTCTCATCCCAAGACACCTATCGCTCAGGCATTTATTCAGTCAACTTTGCATCTGGATGTCCCCGAAGATTATGTACAAAAAATGCAAAGCCACCCAGCACCAAATCTTAGTCCATTATTGAAATTAGAGTTCACCGGTCAATCTGTAGATGCCCCACTTATTTCAATGGCGGTACGTCGTTTTGATATTGATATGAATATATTAAGTTCTCAAATCGACTATGCCGGTGGCGTAAAATTTGGTGTGATGTTAGCAGAATTACACGGTGAAAATGGTGGCGTTGAGTCAACGATTAAATTTTTACAAGATCATCATGTGAAAGTAGAGGTTCTTGGTTATGTCTGAAGGAATGATTTTATTACTGGCTAAAGGCGTCTGGGAAACTCTAGTAATGACTTTTGTTTCTGGTTTCTTTGGCTTCATTATCGGGCTGCCGATAGGTGTATTGCTATATGTCACCCGTCCCGATCAAATTATGGAAAATAGTAAACTCTATCGTTTTCTTTCAGCGATAGTTAATATTTTCCGTTCTATCCCATTTATTATTTTACTGGTGTGGATGATTCCTTTTACCAGGCTAATTGTGGGAACATCGATCGGTTTACAGGCTGCCATTGTCCCATTAACCATAGGTGCTGCACCATTTATTGCCCGTATGGTGGAAAATGCTTTATTAGAAATTCCATCGGGACTAATTGAAGCTGCTAGAGCAATGGGAGCAACCCCATTCCAGATTATAAAGAAAATTCTGTTACCTGAAGCATTACCTGGTTTGCTCAATGCAGCCACAATTACCCTCATAACTTTAGTCGGTTATTCTGCAATGGGAGGTGCTGTAGGTGCAGGCGGATTAGGCCAGATTGGTTACCAATACGGATATATCGGCTATAATGCAACAGTAATGAATACCGTATTAGTGTTACTGGTTATTTTAGTTTATTTAATTCAATTAAGTGGTGACCATTTAGTTAAGGCCACAACACGTAAATAACAAGATTATTTTAATAGCAGTACCTGTGTCGGTGCTAATAAATCAGTATTCTATAGGGGTAAAGTATGTCTGTTAAATTAAAAACCATCGCAACTATCAGCGCTCTTTTAGGCTCATTAATTCTGTCTGGCTGCGGGCAAGAAAAACACGATCCAAACCATATTAAAGTAGGCGTTATCGTTGGTGCAGAACAGGAAGTGGCTGAAATTGCAAAAAAAGTCGCTAAAGATAAATATGGTCTTGATGTAGAACTGGTAACCTTTAATGATTTTGTATTGCCAAACGAAGCACTGAGCAAAGGCGATATTGATCTGAATGCATACCAGCACAAACCCTATATGGATCAGCAAATCAAAGATCGTGGTTATAAGATGGTCACAGTTGGCAACTCTTTTGTTTATCCAATTGCGGGTTATTCCAAAAAAATTAAATCTCTGGATGAATTGCAGGATGGTTCCCAAATTGCGTTACCAAACGATCCAACGAACTTAGGCCGCTCTTTATTACTGTTGCAGAAACAAGGTTTAATTAAATTGAAAGATGGCATAGGCTTATTACCAACGGTTCTAGACGTTGTTGAAAATCCTAAGAATTTAAAACTAGTCGAATTGGAAGCACCACAATTGCCACGTTCACTGGATGATCAAAAAATTGCTCTGGCAATCATTAATACAACCTATGCAAGCCAGATTGGTCTGACTCCAGCAAAAGATGGTTTATTTGTTGAAGATAAAGATTCTCCATATGTAAACCTACTGGTTAGTAGAGAAGATAATAAAGATGCTGAAAATGTTAAGAAATTCGTTAAGGCATATCAATCAGACGAAGTTGATGAAGCTGCCAATAAGATCTTTAATGGTGGCGCAGTGAAAGGTTGGTAATCTTTCATATTACGTTCATCGATATTAGAATAATCAGGCGGACAGGTTGTCCGCCTGATTTATTATGGCATCATGTTTTCGGTATTTTTTGTTAACCAGATCGATTCGCTTAACTCTAACAGTAAAAATTCGAGGATCTATCATGCGTAGGCTATTTGCCTCTTTACTAGCACTGTCGATAACTGGATGTTCAGTACAACAAACAACATTTCCTGACTCTTCCCAGTTATCAGATATGAGGCACACAAAACTATCAACCGGAGAAAAAAAACATTTCTCTTCATCCGTAAAGTTATATACCAAGAGTGAAGAATTATTAGGTGTCTTATTTAAAGATTTAGGGATTGTTTCTGGTCAATCGTGTCGTAGTTCCTTACAGGATCCACCAGCAAATATCACCGTGGCTCGCAACCAGATGGTAACCAAAGCAGCTTATTTGAATGCTAACGCTGTTTTATTGCATCAATGCGAAATATTATCAGGCCAAGGATGCTACCAGATAGCAATATGTGAAGGCTCAGCCCTGCTTATCACCCAATGACCGATTTCCATTTCACGCAGATAGGGGTTATCCACTCCCCTTATAAAGAAAAATTTGCCGTTCCGCGCCAACCAGGTCTTATTGAAGATGGTGGAGGGAAACTGGTACTTCTTCCTCCCTATAATCAACCGGATGCAGTTCGTGGTCTGGAACAATTTAGTCATCTGTGGGTTATTTTCATCTTCCATCAAACAATAGAAGGCGGCTGGAAGCCAATGGTGCGTCCTCCTCGTTTAGGTGGCAATGCAAAAATGGGCGTATTCGCAACCCGTTCGACTTTTCGGCCTAATCCAATTGGCATGTCTCTGATTGAACTTAGAGGGATCGAATACAGGAAAGGTCGAGTTACTCTGGAACTAGGTAGCCTGGATTTAATTGATGGTACGCCTGTTATCGATATTAAGCCTTATCTACCTTTCGCTGAATGTCAGCCTCATGCAATAGCGGGTTTTGCGCAGCAAGCCCCTTCTACCGATATGGAAGTGGTATTTTCGCCTACCGCTGAGCAACAGCTAATCTCAATTCAAAATATTTATCCGAATTTACGCCGTTTTATCAGTCAAGTTTTAGCCCAGGATCCTCGTCCTGCTTATCGGAGAAGAGAACAGGAAAATCGGGAGTATGCTGCTCATTTACTGGATTTTAATGTGCGCTGGAAAATATGTGGCACATTGACCGAAGTGGTCTCTATAGATCCCCATTAAAAATCAGCATATACCCTTTTGGCATCTTAAACTCACTGGTAGACTAAAGGCTTATTTTCGTTTTTTTATTGGCTGGCAAATTTCTGCCAGTCAGAAGCAATTTGCTGCTCTAATGGAACTTAACAATGCGTACTAGCCAATATCTGCTCTCTACATTAAAAGAGACTCCTGCCGATGCGGAGGTTGTCAGCCATAAGCTGATGCTTCGTGCGGGCATGATCCGTAAGCTCGCTTCAGGTCTGTACAATTGGATGCCTACAGGTATCCGTGTACTCAAAAAAGTCGAAAAAATTGTTCGAGAAGAGATGAACAATACCGGAGCGATTGAAATATCTATGCCTGTCGTACAACCGGCAGATCTATGGCAAGAAAGTGGCCGCTGGGAACAATATGGTCCAGAGTTACTGCGTTTTGTTGACCGAGGTGATCGTCCTTTTGTACTAGGTCCAACTCATGAAGAGGTCATCACTGATCTGATCCGCAATGAAGTCAGCTCATATAAGCAGTTACCCCTGACTCTATTCCAGATCCAGACTAAATTTCGCGATGAAGTTCGCCCTCGTTTTGGCGTGATGCGCTCCCGTGAATTCCTAATGAAAGATGCTTACTCTTTCCATGCTACCCAAGCATCATTACAAGAAACTTATGACAACATGTATGAAGCCTACAGCAAAATTTTTACCCGTATAGGTTTGGATTTTCGTGCTGTTCTGGCTGATACCGGTTCCATCGGTGGTAGTGCTTCTCATGAATTTCAGGTTCTGGCAGCCAGTGGAGAAGATGATATCGTCTTCTCCACTGAATCCAATTACGCAGCCAATATTGAATTAGCCGAAGCTGTTGCCCCCGCTCATGATCGCGCAGTACCAACAAAAGAGATGCATCTGGTAGATACTCCAAACGCAAAAACAATTGCTGAACTGGTTGAGCAATTCAATCTGCCAATTGAGAAAACAGTTAAAACCCTGATGGTTCACGCAGCAGAAGGAACAAGTCATAAATTGATCGCCTTACTGGTTCGCGGCGACCATGAACTTAATGAAATCAAAGCAGAGAAATTATCTTTAGTTGCCAGCCCACTGGCTTTTGCCACCGAAGAAGAAATTCGCTCAATTGTTGGTGCAGGCCCAGGTTCATTGGGACCTGTCAATCTGCCAATACCCGTTATTATTGATCGCAGTGTGGCAGTGATGAGTGATTTTGGCGCAGGTGCCAATATCGATGACAAACACTATTTCGGTATCAACTGGGAACGCGATCTACCGGTACCAGAAGTTGCTGATATCCGTAATGTTGTTGAAGGTGATGCCAGCCCGGATGGTAAAGGTACATTGCTCATCAAACGTGGTATTGAAGTGGGCCATATCTTCCAGCTTGGCACCAAATATTCTGATGCCATGAAAGCGACTGTTCAAGGCGAAGACGGCCACAATCAGATAGTCACTATGGGCTGTTATGGTATTGGCGTCACTCGTATTGTCGCCGCAGCGATTGAACAAAATCACGATGACCGCGGTATCATCTGGCCTGATGCAATTGCACCATTCCAAGTTGCTATTTTGCCAATGAATATGCACAAGTCATACCGTGTTAAAGAAGTTGCAGAGAAACTGTATGCCGATCTACGCGCTAGCGGTATTGATGTTATTTTTGATGATCGCAAGGAACGCCCAGGCGTGATGTTTGCCGATATGGAGCTTATCGGTGTACCACACACTGTCGTTATTGGTGACCGTAATCTTGATAATGGCGAAGTAGAATATAAACATCGCCGCGATGATGAAAAACAGATGCTGAAACTAGACGATGTTGTTGATTACCTGAAGCAACAACTTGGTTGTTAATTAGGATTTTTCAGTCACTTATTGAATAGTATGGTGATAATGGTCATGTCGCAACAGAGGATTTTACGCTTCTTAGCCCATTATCACCATTCATACTGAAGCTAGAATTATTTCTTCATATTACAAGATTTCGATTTATCGAAATGGATTTTACCCGTCTGAATCAGGGCAGGATCAAATTGCCCATCTTCCATTGAAGGACGGACGCTGTAATAGCCTTCAACTTCAACATAAACCGGCGTTCCACCTTCCACACCGACTTGGTGATAGCCTTGCTCCAAATCCAGACTTTCCGTTACAGCATACCGCTTACCTGTGCTACAATCTGTAAACAAAGCAGCATCAGCCATATAACTGTATTCACCCGCCAGTTTCTTCGGTTTTACCCGTTGCAGTTCATAATTGAATGATGATTCAATTTTATTGCCTTCAATATCCAACATTACCAAGTTTTCACCTTTCAACAGATAATAAGATTTCTGGTCGTCTGATTTTGTCAGGCGAATTTTCTCTCCATCTTTAGCCCATAAACCGGATTCAAAGAACGACTGGTCACCATCACGAGCGCCAATATAAGTTTGTTCCAGAATATAAGTACCGTCATTATCCAATAACAGTGTGGTATCAATACCAGAACAATCAGCGCAAGGAAGAGCACCATGAAAAGTCTGATCTACTGGCTGTGAACTCATTTGCTGTGCTGAGTTACCTTTACATCCCATCAAAGCAGATACGCCCACAGCAACTAACGCTGTCAAAAGTTTTTTATTCACATTTATCTCCACACAGTATAGTGAGTTCTATAATTCTCATCTTATAAGTAACAAAGGAACATAGCGATTATTCAAGCTTAATAGCGTAAATACTGTCCTTCTTAAGGATGTTACTCAATAATAGCAAAATAATGTGGGTCGATTTTAATACTTCTGTCAGGAACTTGCTGTGAAATAAGACTTTTATTTACTTACTGTTCAGAATGAATAACCAAAGTTATTCATTAATCACGATTGATTTCCTGTGCTATAGTCATTAATAGTGCTTTTGAGTTACAATTTTTAACAACCACGGGCGGCAATAACCGCCACTAACCATAGTGGTGAGCGAATATGTCTATAAATACTGAATATCAACCAATTAACTGTGACGACTACGACAATCTTGAGTCAACTTGCCAACATCAGCTCCACCTCCACATAAAGTTGCGGGGTGGGGAAATTATTGAAGGAAAAGCCTGTGATTTGGTTTTAAGAAAAAAAGTTGAATACTTGATAATTGAAACAGAAGGTAAACCCCGTGAATTGCGGTTAGATCATATTGCTAGTTTCAGTCACCCTAAAATTGGCACTATTATTATTGAACACTCTGAATCTTGATAGAAAACAGCCGCCTTTGGCGGCTTAACTTTTTATTTTAACAGCGTTTTATGCCAGTTAATTGTTAACATCTCTCTTCCTTCTACCGCTTCACTTTCCTTGGTAACAAAAATACCTAACGCCGCTATCAATTGTTCGTTGTAATAAAGCAATGGAATTCGCTCTCTAAGCCACGGAGCAACCCCAAGCTCTTGCCACAATTTTTTACTATGCCGGGAGTGTTGACGCCCCACAATACTTATCATTCCCTGGACACCAAAGCGAATAGTCACTCGTTCATTATCAGCCGGGGCCCTTACTTGAATACCGCAATCAGAAATATTCAATTCTCCTAAGCGATCAGGTAATACCAAAGTATTGCAAATATCCCACTCAAGAATAGTCTCTCTCAAAGATTGCCACTGAGGAACCAACCAGAGTTTTTGCTTATAACGGCGTACATCATATTTACCAAATTGTAGCCGAGGCTCAGCATCAGTACGAGCCAGAGCCACCTCATACCAAAGCCGGTTAAGCTGCTCTCGTGAAGGCATTTTCATTTCATGGTAACCAAACCAACGGCGTAACAAAGCATTTCGTTTGGCTTCTGAACATACAGCCAAAGACGAAATACCCAAAGCACCATCTTGGGTTATCAGCTCTTTCAAAGACTCATTCAGTAATTCATCTAGAAGCTGTTCTTGTTCACCACATAAACTTGCACTACGAGCAGCAACTTGAGGGAAATGCGGCCAACGTTGATTTAGTAACGGCATAATATGTAAGCGCAGAAAATTTCTGTCATAACGATCATCTTGATTACTGTCGTCTTCAATCCAATCCAGACGATGTTTACTGGCATACATTTCCAATTCATTCCGGCTATAGTCAAGTAATGGACGGAACAATAATGTATCAGCAAATACAGCGATTGAAGGCATAGAAGCAAGACCTGCCGGACCACTACCTCGCTTTAATGCCAGTAAAAAAGTTTCCGCCTGATCATCAAGATGTTGAGCTGTTACCAAAACTTCGTCTTTTTGTAATTCGCACTTGAATACCTGATATCGAGCATCACGAGCAGCAGCCTCAATCCCCTTTTGACGAGCATCTATCGTTACTCTTGCAGAATGAAACTCCACTTGCCAGTCATCACAGATCAGCTGACAATGTTCAACCCACTGATCTGCTTTTAGGTTTAAACCGTGGTGAATATGTATTGCCCTTAGTTGAATTTTCTGATTATGTTGATTACGCCAATTAACCAACAAATGAAGCAAAACCGAGGAATCTAACCCACCACTGAATCCAACCAGGATTTTCTTATATTCACCAAGCTGTTTAGCCAAAGTGACAAATAGTCTCTCATTAATGTTTGTCATTACAGATTCAAGCGTTCTCTAATGTGCAATAATATGAATTTGTTATCGCCTATTTTATTCAGTTTAAGATCACTACCCGTTAATAACGTTTTCCGTCACTTTCATTAAAAATACAAAATAAATAAAGAAAGCAGAAACAGTAGGGGATGGAAGTAGCTGAAATTTATCAGTTACAATCATTTCCATCCCTCCATTCAAACAATGAGTTCAGATATCAACAATAACCATATTGCATCAAACGCTGATATCGGCGGTTGATTAACTCTTCAGATGTCAAATGATCAAGCTCTGCCAGGTCAATCAACAACTGAGCTTTCAACGACGTGGATATTGCTTCATAGTCACGATGAGCGCCACCTAATGGCTCTGAAATCACAGAATCGATCAATTCCAGTTCTTTCAAACGAGGTGCAGTTATCCCCATTGCTTCTGCCGCCAAAGGTGCTTTTTCCGCGCTTTTCCACAAAATTGAGGCACAACCTTCTGGGGAGATAACAGAATAAGTACTATATTGCAACATATTCACTTTATCACCAACACCAATCGCCAGCGCACCACCAGAGCCACCTTCACCAATCACAGTACAAATAACAGGCACAGACAGGCGGGACATTTCACGCAAGTTGCGAGCTATCGCCTCAGATTGACCACGCTCTTCTGCACCAACCCCTGGATATGCACCAGGAGTATCAATGAAAGTAATAATTGGCAGTTTAAAACGCTCGGCCATTTCCATCAGGCGCAAAGCCTTACGATAACCTTCTGGCGCTGGCATACCGAAATTACGGCGAATTTTTTCTTTGGTTTCACGGCCTTTTTGGTGACCAATCACCATCACTGGACGTCCATCAATACGAGCCAGACCACCTACAATTGCTTTGTCATCAGCATAAGCACGATCACCAGCAAGCTCGTCAAAATCAGTAAAAATATGCTGAACATAGTCCAACGTATAAGGACGACGTGGGTGACGAGCAAGCTGAGCAATTTGCCAGGCACCTAAATCTGAAAAAATTTTGCGAGTCAATTCCAGACTTTTTTCCCGCAAACGTTGTATTTCTTCATCCAGATTTATATCTAATTTTTCACCTTGACGGCTAACTGCGGTTAGCGAATCAATTTTCGCTTCCAGCTCGGCAATCGGCTGTTCAAATTCAAGAAAATTCAGACTCATAACATTCCTAATTTTAGTCAAATTCTAATTCTACCTGCTCATTACCCAGCAGAGTTCGCAAATCTGTCAGAAGGTTATCCGTTGGCGTTACCCTCCACGTCGCGCCAAATCTTAAACGGGCGCGGGCGTCTTCCCTCTGGTAATAAAGATGAACCGGTATCGTTCCCGAACGATGTGGTTCCAATGCACTACGAAGACGGCTCAACAATTGATCATCAATTTGCCTGTCTGACAGCGAGATAGCAAGCCCACGCGCATATTTTTCACGCGCTTCACTAATATCCATTAATTCACGGGCTGTCATTTTAAGACCACCATTGAAATCATCAAAGCTGACCTGACCTGTAACGATTAATATCCGGTCTTGTTCTAGCAAATGCCGATATTTCTCCAAGGCATCGGAAAATAACATAACTTCTAGACGTCCTGAACGATCATCTAAAGTACAAATACCAATCCGGTTACCTCGTTTGGTTATAATCACTTTGGATGCTAACACCAAACCTATCACAGTCGTTACTTGACCGCGTGGGGTTGGATTCACATCTTTTAACCTCAATCCACTAGTATAGCGCTCAATTTCTTTTAAATAACGGGTGATAGGATGCCCAGTTAAATAGAGACCTAGCGTTTCCCGTTCACCATCAAGAACAATCTGTTCCGGCCATTGAGAAATATTGGCATAAGAGCGTTCCACTTCTTCTGGCGCTTCAGCTAATACACCAAACATATCAGTCTGACCAGTAGCTTCTGCTTTAGCATGTTGATCTGCCGCTTTTAGCGCATCTTCCAACGAGGACATCAGTGCTGCACGGTGCGGCCCTAAACGGTCAAATGCCCCTGACATGATCAGTTTTTCCATCACTCGGCGATTTAACTTCTTTGTGTCAACGCGGGCACATAAATCAAACAGTTCTCTAAAATAACCATCTTTCTGACGAGCTTCGATGATCGCTTCAATCGGCCCTTCACCTACCCCTTTAATTGCGCCGATTCCATATACGATCTCCCCATCATCATTAACGTGGAAATGATACAAACCACTATTAATATCAGGTGGTAAGATTTTCAGCCCCATGCGCCAGCATTCATCAATCAACCCAACGACTTTTTCTGTATTATCCATATCAGCAGTCATCACCGCAGCCATGAATTCAGCCGGGTAATGCGCTTTCAACCATAAAGTCTGGTAAGAAACCAAGGCATACGCAGCAGAGTGAGATTTGTTAAATCCATAACCGGCAAACTTCTCTACTAGGTCAAAGATTTTCATTGCCAGTTCGCCATTAACACCCAGTTTCTTTGCACCTTCTTCAAAGACAGAACGCTGCTTAGCCATCTCCTCCGGCTTTTTCTTACCCATCGCCCGTCGGAGCATATCTGCACCACCGAGAGTATATCCCGCCAGCACCTGAGCAATCTGCATCACTTGTTCTTGATAAAGGATGATGCCGTAAGTTGGCTCCAACACAGGTTGTAAAGATTCGTGCTGCCACTGTATATCTGGGTATGAGAGCTCTTCCCGGCCATGTTTGCGATCAATGAAGTTATCCACCATGCCTGATTGCAAGGGACCCGGACGGAATAAAGCGACAAGTGCGATCATATCTTCGAAGCAGTCGGGACGCAGACGTTTAATCAGATCCTTCATACCACGGGATTCAAGCTGAAATACTGCTGTTGTTTCAGCGCGTTGCAACATATCAAAGCTTTTAGCATCGTTCAGCGGAATCGCTGCAATATCAATCGGCTCTAGACCTTTTTTCGCTCTACGCGCGTTGATCATCTCCAATGCCCAGTTGATAATGGTCAGTGTCCTCAGTCCGAGGAAGTCAAATTTCACCAACCCTGCATATTCCACATCGTTTTTATCAAACTGAGTAACCGGGTTCAAACCTTCCGGGTCACAATAGAGAGGCGAAAAATCGGTGATCTTAGTTGGGGCGATAACTACCCCACCCGCATGTTTCCCTGCATTACGAGTGACACCTTCCAATTTACGCGCCATATCTATCAGTGCTTTAACTTCCTCATCCGCTTCATAGATTTCAGGAAGTTGTGGCTCCGCGGCAAATGCTTTCTCCAACGTCATACCGGGATCAAGCGGTATCAATTTGGAAATCCTATCAACAAATCCGTATGGATGCCCTAGCACACGGCCAACATCCCGAATTACCGCTTTCGCTGCCATTGTACCGAATGTAATGATCTGAGATACGGCATTACGACCATACATATCAGCCACATGATCAATCACGAGATCGCGTTTTTCCATACAAAAATCGACGTCAAAATCGGGCATGGAAACACGTTCAGGGTTAAGGAATCGTTCAAATAGCAGATCAAATTCCAAAGGATCGAGATCGGTTATTTTGAGGGCATAAGCCACCAGAGAACCTGCTCCCGAACCACGTCCAGGACCAACAGGAACACCGTTGTCTTTCGACCACTGAATAAATTCCATCACGATCAGGAAGTAGCCCGGGAATCCCATCTGGTTGATAACCCGAAGTTCAATATCGAGTCTCTCATCATATTCAGGACGTTTTTCTGCACGTACTTTAGGATCCGGATAGAGAAATGCTAAACGTTCTTCCAACCCTTGTTTAGATCTATCTATCAGATAATCTTCGGTACTCATTTCTCCTGTAGGGAATTGCGGCAGGAAATATTCACCAAGGCGAATAGTGACATTACAGCGCTTAGCAATTTCTACACTGTTTTCCAGCGCTTCAGGAATATCAGCGAATAGCTCACACATTTCCTGTTCACTACGCAGATATTGCTGAGGACTGTAATTTTTCGGACGTTTAGGGTCAGCCAAGGTATAGCCATCATGAATCGCTACGCGAATCTCATGAGCATCGAAATCTTCGCTATCAATGAAACAAACCTCATTAGTTGCAACAACAGGCAGGCTTTTTTCCGTTGCCAATGCAACCGCCGCATGAAGATAACTTTCTTCATCTGCACGGCCAGTACGAATCAGCTCCAAATAATAACAGCCGGGAAAATGTTCCTGATAAAACTCAAGGCATTGGTCCACCATAGCCTGATTACCACGTAGCAGAAATTTACCCACATCCCCCATACGACCACCGGAGAGCAGAATTAGCCCTTCTTTATGGTTTATCAGCCATTCCTGTTTAATTGTCGGACCAATCGCACCATATCCCTTCTGATAAGCCTCTGATATCAGCAATGTCAGGTTATGGTAACCCGTATTATTGCGCGCAAGAATGGTCAGGCTAGCGTGCTCATCACCAAGCAGTTCACTTTCTACATAAAAATCAGCACCAATAATCGGTTTTATTCCTGCTCCATGAGCACTGCCGTAAAATCTCACCAGTCCACACAAATTAGTAAAATCAGTGATCGCAAAAGCCGGCATACCTAATTGCGCAACCTTTTTCACTAAAGGGCTGGTTTTGGCTAAGCCATCAATCATTGAATAGTCGCTGTGAACACGTAAGTGCACAAAATGGGGTTCGGCCATATATTTATCCAGACGATATTAATTTGAAGAATAGCTATATTCAGTCAACAAGTTTATTTAAGGCCAATTGCTCTCTTAACCGGCGCAAAACTTTTACGATGATGTTCTGTCGCTCCCAACCGAACCAACTTTTCTAAATGAAATGCCGTCGGGTAGCCTTTATGCTTAGCAAATCCATATTCAGGAAACAGTTGATCAAGTTCAGCCATTTCCCGATCTCTGGTAACTTTCGCCACAATAGAAGCGGCACTGATTTCAGCAACCAGTCCATCGCCTTTTATCACCGCTTGTGCCGGCATGGGCAATTTAGGGCAACGGTTACCATCAATCAGCACATATTCAGGAGAAATAGGCAAATTAGCCACAGCCCTTTGCATCGCAAGCATAGTTGCATGCAGGATATTCAATTGATCAATTTCTGCCGGTTCTGCACGCCCCAAGCTCCAGCACAATGCTTTTTCTGTGATCTCCAGATACAGTGCCTCGCGGCGTTTTTCACTAAGTTTTTTAGAATCAGCCAAACCAACTATCGGCTGTAATGGATCTAAAATAACAGCCGCAGTCACAACCGCACCCACTAATGGACCTCGACCAACTTCATCAACTCCAGCAATCAAACTTGCCTGAGGATATATAAATTCCATCATTTTCCTGCCAATTCCAACACGGCTTGTGCTGCCTGTTCGTCAGCATTACAACGAATGCTTTCATGCAAATGTAAAAATATCTGTTTCAATGCTTCAACTTTTTCACTGCCTTGTAGTAACGGCAACAACTCATCTGCCAGTTTTTGCGGCTGACATTTTTCCTGCAATAATTCTTTAACTAACTCTTCACCGGATAATAAGTTAGGCAATGAAACATAAGGCGTTTTTACCAGGCGTTTTGCCAACCAGAAAGTCAATGACTTCATCCGATAACCAACTACCATTGGACATTTTGCCAACATACATTCCAGAGCAGCAGTACCTGAGGCCAAAAGTGCAGCATCACTTGCGATCATGATTTCTCTCGCTTTGCCATCCACAAGATGAACATTCAGCTCTGGCGCAACTTCTTGCTTAATGCGCTCAAATTGTTCACGCCGTTTAGCATTCACCAACGGCACAAATACATGCAGATCAGGTATGTTTCGCTTCAATAACTGAGCAGTTTTAAGAAAATCCGCACTCAGCATCTCAACCTCAGAATGGCGACTCCCCGGCAATAAAGCCAAGCAAACAGACTCTGGCCGAATACCTAATAGCTCACGTGCCGTCACTTTATTGGGTTGCAATGGCATAGCATCCGCCATGGTATGTCCAATAAACCGGCACGGAACATTAAACTTATCGTAAAACGCTTTTTCAAAAGGTAAGAAAGCCAGAACCATATCTGTGGCTTTACCAATTTTAAAAACACGTTTCTGCCGCCAAGCCCATACCGACGGACTAACATAATGAATGGTGCGGATGCCCCGCTGTTTTAACCGACCTTCTAGAGTAATATTGAAATCCGGCGCATCAATGCCCACAAACACATCAGGTTTTAGTTCCGTGAAACGGGTTGTCAGATCCTTACGTATTTTCAGTAAACGAGGTAAACGTTCGAGAACTTCGACAACCCCCATTACTGCTAGCTCTTCCATCTCATACCAAGCTTCACAACCTTCAGCCTGCATAAGAGGGCCTGCCACACCAACAAAACGAGCATTAGGTACTTCAGCTTTTAATGCACGAATTAAACCTGCTCCAAGGATATCACCGGAGGTTTCTCCGGCGATTAATCCAATAGTCAACGGACGCAGACTATCAATAGAAGAAATGGTAGCCAAAGGGGTATCCTTCATCTACTTAACGGACAATGCCACGGGTAGAATTTGCCAGAAAATCGCTGAAGATTTTTACATGCTGATTATTTTCAGCCAGCTCAGCAATTTCTTGTTGTGCTTCTTCTAACGTTTTTCCGTTACGATACAAAATCTTGTACGCATTTCTAATTGCATTCAATGAATCTTTATCAAAACCACGGCGTTTCAGGCCTTCAACATTAGTGCCAAAAGGTGTTGCATGATTCCCCTGAGCAATAACGTATGGCGGAATATCCTGTACCACACCGGAACACCCGCCCACCATAGCATGAGAGCCTATCTGACAAAATTGATGAATCGCACTCATACCACCAATGATGACATAATCACCCAAGATAACATGCCCCCCCAAAGTACCATTATTAGCAATGACACAACGATCACCGACAATACAGTCATGAGCAATATGGGCATTAATCATCAACAAATTATCATTACCGATTTTCGTTACACCGCCACCCTGCGCAGTGCCACGATGAATAGTGACACTTTCGCGGATACGGTTACGATCACCAATCTCAACTCGGGTTGGTTCACCGTGATATTTCAGGTCCTGATTCATTTCGCCAATAGAAGCAAACTGAAAAATCTGGTTATCATGGCCGATTTTGGTTATTCCATTGACAACAACATGAGACTTCAGCTCTGTACTTTCGCCAATTTCAACCTGAGAACCAATACAACAAAACGGCCCAATACGAACATTGGCACCAATAACCGCACCATCTTCTACAATAGCGCTAGGATGTATATAAGCGGTTTCATCAATCATGGGCTAAACCTCACGACGGCGAGCACACATCATTTTTGCTTCGCAAGCTATTTCTCCATCGACTTTCGCTACGCCTCTACAACGCGCAAACCCTCGACGCTCCTTAATAAATTCTACTTCTAATATCATTTGATCCCCAGGCACTACCGGGCGTTTAAAGCGGGCACCATCAATACCGGCAAAATAATAGAGCTCATTTAGCTCTAACTTGCCCACACTCCTAAATGCCAGAATTCCGGTGGCCTGTGCCATAGCTTCAAGGATCAGAACGCCTGGGAAAATAGGTTTGCCGGGAAAATGCCCCTGAAAGAAGGGTTCGTTAAAAGATACGTTTTTTACTGCACGTAAGAATTTACCTTCCTCAAAATCAAGTACGCGATCCACTAATAAAAACGGATAACGATGTGGAAGTAGATCTAAAATTTCTTTAATGTGCAGAGTATGATTATCACTCATCTAAATACTCTTCCTGTCAAAAGGACTAATTGTATTAACGACACGGCCCGCTTAAACCCCAAATCCAGAGTTCCCAGGCAGGCCGCAAAAATAAGACACAACCAAAAATATAGTGCAATTAAATATATACCCGTTATCTTTCAAGTTGCCTCTTTGTTGGCTGCACTCACTCACCCCGGTCACATAGTTATCTATGCTCCCGGGGATTCGCTCCCTTGCCGCCGCAATGCATCTTGAAATCCATAGGGTATAGTACAATTACTCGTTTTCGTCTTCCAGCTTACTCTCCATTGACTTAAGACGTTTATTCATTTCATTGATATTCATGACTAAAGCTGCCGTCTTACGCCAAACTTTATTTGGTTGTGCCGGAATTCCAGAGGAGTATACACCAGGTTCGGTGATAGGACGCATCACCATACTCATCCCAGTGACTGTTACCTTATCACAGATTTCCATATGTCCATTAATGACACTGGCACCACCAATCATACAGTAACAACCAATTTTCAGACTACCGGCCATGATCACACCGCCAGCAACCGCCGTATTGTCACCAATGATAACATTATGAGCAATCTGACACTGGTTATCGATAATGACACCATTACCAATAATGGTATTATCCAAAGCTCCTCGATCGATAGTTGTACAGGCACCAATCTCAACCCGGTCACCGATAATGACTGAACCTAATTGAGGGATTTTAACCCATTTACCACGATCATTCGCATAGCCAAAACCATCAGATCCAATCACTGTTCCTGACTGAATCAAACACTGTTCACCCATTTCAACATTATGATAAACAGAGACATTCGCCCAGAGACGAGTTCCCGTGCCAATACGCGCATTTTTACCAATAAAGCAGCCTGCACCGATAACAACATTATCGCCAAGGACAACGCCAGATTCGATAACCGCATTGGCTCCAACAGCAACGTTTTTACCCAAAATTGCCTGAGGTGAAATCACCGCAGAAGGGTGAATATCCTGTGCGGGAACCGGTGTTGTATCCATAATCTGAGCCATATAGGCATATGCCAGATAAGGATTATCGACAACCAACGCCGGAATATTGCAATAAGGAAGATCTGACGCCTGGAGAACAACAGCGCCAGCCTGACATTCACCTAAACGTTCACGGTAACGACTGTCAGACAAAAAAGTGATCTGTTCGCTATTGGCCGAATGCATTGGTGCAATACTGGTGATAACAATATCGCCATCACCATGTAATTGTGCATTCAACTGCTGAGCTAAATCAGCCAATCGAATTGAAGACATCTATTATTTAACCTGTTTTAATACACTTGCAGTAATATTTTTGCCAGATACTGAATAAGCAACAGCATTCGCATCAATAACGACATCATAGCCTTCTTTGCCAGCAACCACTTTGATTGCGTCCTGGATACGACTTAGAATTTTGTTGCGCTCTTCCATCTCGCGACGACGGTGATCTTGTTCAAAAGCTTGGGCTTTTTTGCCAAATTCTTCACGCTTAGCCATCACCTCTTTTTCCAGATTAGTACGTTCACTGGATTTCATAGTGGAGCCATCGCGCTGTAATTTCTGGATCTTGGACTGCAAGTCAGTTTCCATCCGTTGCAATTCAGATGCGCGGTTTTTAAACTCATTTTCCAACTGCTTCACAACAGCTTCGCGGGCTGGTAGCTGCTGGAAAATCTCACCAACATTTACAACGGCAATTTTGTCTGCTGCCTGAGCACCAACAGAGAAAGCTAATGCAATACCAAAGCTTGCTGCACACAACCATTTTTTCACTATAAACTCCTTAAACCACGCTATCTGTAACCTATTGGAAAACTTAGTTAATGCTCTGAAACCTACGATTTCAGAGCTTGCTCTATCAATAATAAGATAAAAACGCATTATCACCAGGTTTTGCCAATATTAAATTGGAATTGCTCCGATCTATCACCTTCGTAGTCTTTGATCGGCTTAGCATAAGAGAACACCAGCGGACCTAAAGGAGACATCCATTGCAATGCAATACCCGCCGAAACACGGATATTACCTGGTTTACTGTAATCAGGTATACCTCTGCTCTTCATCGCAGCAGAATCATTCCAATAAGTATCCCAAACCGTACCTGAATCAATAAAGAATGAAGTTCGGACAGAATTCGAATACTTACTATCGAGGAATGGCGTTGGCGTAATCAACTCAAGGCTGGCTACCGCCATTGCGTTCCCCCCCACCGCATCGCGAGATGGACTATCTTTCTTAGGCAGCCCGTCCTTATTCAGGTAAATAGCCTTAGGACCGATATTGTTTGAGCGGAAACCACGAACCGTACTGGAGCCACCTGCATAAAAGTTTTCATAGAATGGTAACTCTTTACCACCTAATCCATCACCATAGCCTAAACGGCTGCGCCCCAAAATCACCCAAGTATGATCATCATTAATCGGATAATACGCAGAGGTGTCAAGAGTCACTTTATAGAATTTATTATCCGAACCAGGAATAGTCACTTTACCATTCAGTGTCGATTTCACCCCGGATGTTGGGAAGAAACCACGATCAAGGTTGTTATATGTCCACCCCATACTTAGAGCAAAGTCATCCGCCTTGAATTCAGCTTTACTTTCAAAATCTGGTTTCTCTCCCATAGAATTCAGATAACGCCACATTGCAGCCTGCGGAAGCATATCAGACAGCGAGTTATGAATATAATTTAATCCAAAACGCAGAGAGTTATTTTCATTAATCGGAAAACCGAGGAAACCATCTATACCGTAGCTTTGGTTAGTATAGCCGGATAATTCAGCATCATCAGCCCTGAAATCGTTGTAGAATACCCGGCCACCAAGACTCACTCCATTAACTGTGAAGTATGGATCAGTGAAGGAGAGCTCTGCATAGGTTGAATAATCGTTCTTACTGGCATTAATCCCCACAGCATTACCTGTACCTAACCAGTTATCTTGCTGAGCACCAATCTGGAAACTAACGCCGCTTTCTGTACCAAAACCAACACCAAAGTTCAAAGAGCCGGTATTACGTTCTTTCACTTTATAAACGACATCTACCTGATCAGGGCTGCCTGGTACACGCTGAGTTTCAACATCTACCGTTTCGAAATAACCCAAACGATTAAGACGCTCTTTACCCAGTTCAATCAGATCACTTCCTAACCATGCTCTTTCCATCTGACGCATTTCACGACGTAGAACGGAATCTTTAGTGGTGTCATTACCAGAGAAACGAATTTTACGAACATAGAAACGGTTACCTGCATCAATATTGACATGCAGTTTTACTGTCTTGTCTTGATCATTGATTTCAGGTTGCGTCATTACTCGTGGGTAAGCATAACCATAGCGACCAAGCAAGTTCTTGATATCATTTTCCATTTTAGTCACCTGAGTCCCGTTATACAGAGATCCAGGCTCAATGGCAGCCAGTTTAGTAATTTCAGACTGATAACCCGCCATATTACCGTTCAGGTCAATACCTGATATTTTGTATTGATCACCTTCAGTTATATTTATCGTGACATAAATACCTTTTTTATCTGGCGTCAAACTGACCTGAGTCGAATCAATGTTAAAACGGGCATAACCGCGATCAAGGTAAAAACTGCGCAATGCTTCAAGGTCACCAGTCAGTTTTTGTTTCTGATATTTCTGATCGGCAGTCAGATTCCACCACGGTACATCATCTCTAAGTTGGAAACGATTCAATAACTCATCAGAAGAAAATGATTTATTACCAACAATGTTAATTTGCTGGATTTTTGCCGAAACACCTTCAGCGAAAACCAGTTTCAAATCGACACGGTTACGTGGAAGTGGCGTAACAACCGCTTTTACACTGGCGTTGTATTTACCCACACTATAATAGAAATCCTCCAACCCTCTTTCGATATTGGACAACATCGTACGGTCAAGGGCTTCTCCGATCCGAACATGAGATGCCTCAAGGTTTTGTTTCAACATGTCATCTTTCACCGATTTATTGCCAGAGAAAGTGATGCTGGCAATAGTCGGCCGTTCTTTTACCTGAACAATAAGTGTATTGCCATCACGCAGGACACGAACGTCTTCAAAGTTACCAGTAGCAAATAGTGCATGAATGGTACGACCGATATCTTCATCGCTGACCGTATCACCTACGCGAACTGGCATATTCAGTAATGCTGCACCTACGGCGACGCGTTGAAGACCTTCAAAGTGAATATCCTGAACTACGAATCCGTCTGCACCGTATGCAGTGGCGCTGCCAAACAGCAGCGACGCTATGAGTAACTTTTTCATCGCCATCGTTGTAATGCGTCTTCCTAACTAGTCTTCCGCTTTAAAAACGGGAGAAATCATTGAAAAGTGCAAGCCCCATCAATAACACCAGTACTATGGCACCGATGCGATAGCTGAAGTCTTGTACACGCTCGGAAACTGGCCCACCTTTTATCTTTTCGATAAACAAGAAGAGCAAGTGTCCACCATCTAACACAGGTAATGGGATCAGATTAATAATCCCAAGATTGACACTTATTAGCGCCAAAAACATCAAATAATACACCAAGCCGGAATCAGCCGACACCCCCGCCCCTTTAGCGATAGAGATAGGCCCACTCAGGTTGTTAATTTTCACATCACCAACGATCAGCTTACCAATCATACTGACAGTTAATCGCATCAGTTGCCAAGTCTTATCTCCTGCCTGATACATGGCAGAGAAAGGCCCGTATTGCTGAACGATTCTATATTCATCGGCTAATGGCACAACTCGCAGTTCCACACCGGCAAAACCAGCTTTCCTGCCACCAGACTGTTGTCTTGCTTCTGGCGTCATAGAGAGAGAAATAATATGACCAGCCCGATCCACGGAAAGTTCCAGCGGGACATTCGGATTATTGCTGACAAAGGATGTAAAAGTATGCCAAGTATCTATTTCCTGGTCACCGACTTTAACTATCCTATCCCCCTTTTGCAAACCCGCTTTTTCTGCTGCGGAGCCAAGGATAACTTTTTCCACCAGAGAATCCAAACGAGGACCGACAGGCATAATCCCTAGTGACAATACAGGATCCTGCTTATCCGGATCAAAGCTCCATTGCTGCAAATCCAGAGTTTTCTCCACCGGATATGATGAGCCTGGAGAGATAACCTGAACAGTCATGTTATCGTCACCTATCTTACCTACCAGAGCAAAACGAACTGAATTCCAATCAGGCGTTTCGATACCATCTACGGATTTTAGTTCCATTCCCGATGAAATATTTGCTTGCGCAGCGATAGAATCTGGTTTGATATCCGCAACAACAGGACGTATTGCCGGCACACCAATAATAAACACTAACCAATAAACCACAGCCGCCAATAAAAAGTTAGCAATTGGCCCGGCACTGACTACCGCAGCACGCTGACCAAGTGTTTTATTATTGAATGCCATATGACGGTGTTCAGGAGAAACAGGTGAAACACGCTCATCAAGCATTTTCACATATCCCCCCAGTGGAATAAGGGCTATAACATATTCAGTTCCTTGACGATCTGTACGCCGCCATAGAGCTTTACCAAAACCAATGGAGAAACGTTCAACGTGAATACCACACTTTCTGGCCACCCAAAAATGGCCAAACTCATGCACAGTGATCAATATCCCTAGCGCAATAATAAAAGCCGCCAGATTCCAGAGAATTCCCATCATATTCTTCAAACACCGTCAAACATAGAGATCAAAATACCAGCAACATTAGGCCAGTAAAAACAGGGATCGCAGCCGTCAGGCTATCAATACGATCCATAACACCGCCATGTCCCGGAATTAGCTGGCTGCTATCCTTAATACCCGATTCACGTTTGAACATACTCTCAGTCAAATCACCAAATACAGAAGCGATAACAACAATAGCAGAACACAACATGAGTTTTTCAGGCATTGCAGGTACTGGAGCATATTTCCCAAACAACCATGAAATAATGGCCGCTGTCATTAACCCCCCCATTAATCCTTCCAGCGTTTTTCCTGGAGAAACTTTCGGTGCCATTTTACGTTTACCTAAAGTACGTCCGAAGAGATAAGCACCGGAATCCGCTCCCCACACTAGCAACATGACATACAATAACCACCATGCACCATAATATGAATTATCATCATATCCCTGAGTCCGTAACACCATCATTCCACAGTAAAACGGCACTAATGTCAGGACACCAAACAAAAGGCGCAATAAAATGGAGCTCTTCCAAATTACAGCGGAAGAAGGATAGGTAACAACCAGAAGTGTCGCGACAATCCACCAAATCATTCCCCCCCATAGGATAAAAGCGATTTGTGGTTGTCCAATCAAATCAGTGAAATCTGGCAGAGTATATTGTAAGGCCAATAAACCAATAGCAAACAGAAGCGCCAAAATAGCCCGTTTCTTTTGGTTAAATAAGCCAGCGAATTGCCCCCATTCCCATGCAGCAAGGGCTGAAACAGCAATAATCACCAGCCCAAACGCTACTGGTGGCAGCAAAAATAGAGCGGCAATCACAAGAGGGATTAATATCACAGCCGTTATAAGGCGGTACTTCAGCAAGAGTTCCTCCTATGATCCCACATCGGCATCGTCTGGTATTGTTCCGCCAAACCGGCGTTCTCTTTTGGCAAAGGCATTAATTGCACCTTCAAAAACGTTTTCATCAAAATCAGGCCAGAGTATATCGGTAAAATAGAATTCTGCATAAGCTATCTGCCATAACAAAAAATTACTGATACGATGTTCACCGCCGGTTCTGATGACTAAATCAACCTGAGGCTGCTGGCTTAGATTCATATAATTATTAACTAATTCTTCAGTAATATCCTGTGGCCCAAGGGAATTATCCTTAATCTGCTGAGCAATTTTCTGAACACTTTGAACAACATCCCAACGACCACCATAATTTGCAGCAATATTAAGTTGCAGACCCGTATTATTAGCGGTCAACTTAACTGAGCGATGGATTCGATCCTGTAAACGCTCACTGAACCGGCTGATATCACCAATAACAGATAATCTAATATTATGCTTATGTAAACTTTTGATTTCGCTATCTAGTGCAAAAATAAATAATTCCATTAAAGAGCTGACTTCTTGTTCCGGCCGATTCCAGTTTTCACTACTGAAAGCATACAACGTCAGTGACTCAATTTTATGTTTAGCCGAGAAACTCACCGCACTACGTACCGCTTTAATCCCTGCACGATGACCAAAGGCTCTTAATTTCCCTCGTTTCTTTGCCCAACGGCCGTTACCATCCATAATAATAGCAACATGTTTAGGTAATAATGACAATAAATCGTTCTGATGATGATCGCTGGATAATATCACTCAATTAATCCTTTGCTGGTCAGGGTAATTCTCTTACAAGTTCAGGCATCCAAACATAAAAAAGCCGTGTCTGATATCCACGGCTTGGGTAAAAGCCTAATTATCTGGAAGAGAACTTCCAAAATCTGAACCGTTAATTATATCAACCAACAGTTATACGCAAACTATACCATCAGGTAAAAATGCGGACAAATACCCATTTGCCAATCAAAGACTATCTGATAAATGAACGAATAGTCTTTATAGCTAAATCTCTTGCGAGATTATCAATCTGTAAGACTTCCTCAATGCTCTGAGGTTCCGGCAAATTTAGTTTTTCTACAACCTGCCGGTTTATAATTGCAATATCTGTGAAAGAGATTCCATTTTGTAAAAAAATCTTAACGATTTCTTCATTCGCTGCATTCAACGCCGTCGTTGCAGCCTGACCTGCGTGGCAAGCTTCAATAGCCAGCTTCAAACATGGATACCGTTCATAATCTGGTTTCGAGAACGTCAGTGTACCTAAAGAATAAAAATCAAGAGGTTCAACACCAGAAGCAATACGATTTGGGTATGCCATTGCATAGGCAATTGGTGTACACATATCCGGTGTTCCTAATTGAGCAATAACGCTACCATCCTGATAACGGACCATAGAGTGAATGACTGACTGAGGATGGACTACCACTTCCATTTCCGCAGCAGATGCATTGAACAGACAACACGCCTCAATATATTCCAGGCCCTTATTCATCATTGTCGCAGAATCTACCGAAATCTTACGCCCCATCGACCAATTCGGATGAGCACAAGCCTGGTCCGGTGTTACAAAAGCTAATTGCTCCAAAGGGGTATGACGAAAAGGCCCGCCAGATCCTGTCAGAATGATATTAGCAATTCCATATTGTTTTAGATCTCCGCGCCCAAGGTTTCGTTGTATTACCTCTGGTAAGCTCTGAAAAATAGCATTATGCTCACTATCAATGGGTAATAATTGAGCATTATGTTTCGCTACGGCATCCATAAAAAACCGGCCGCTGGTGATCAGCGACTCTTTATTAGCAAGTAAAATCTGTTTACCCGCCCGGATGGCAGCCAGCGTTGGCAATAAACCAGCCACACCAACAATCCCAGACATAACCTGATCAACATCATTCAAAGCAGCCAAATCACACGCAGCCTGTTCCCCGAAAAATACCTCGGTTTTACAACCTTGTTCAATAAGCAGCTGACGCAACTCTTTTGCGGAAACTTCATCCGCCATTGCAGCATATTGAGGCCGAAACTCCAGACATTGCTCAGCCATAACCTGGATATTTTTTCCAGCGGCAAGCGCTGTTACTTTGAATTTATCAGGATTATTGCGAACTACAGTAAGTGTACTTTTGCCTACGGAACCTGTGGAACCAAGGATGGTCAACCTTTTCATACTGATGCTCTGAATTGTTTTATTTGATGTGTATTAATACTTGTCTGATTTGCCTGGCTATGAACGCTCATGACTTCAGAGAAATGCCGAATAAAAAATAGCGCCGCACGATAGCAGCGCTTGATGTATCTCATAAAAGAGATTAGAACTCCATCAGTTCTTCTTCTTTCTTCGTTAAAGCTTCATCAACTTTTTTGATGAAATTATCCGTCAGCTTTTGAATATCATCCTGCGCACGACGCTCATCATCTTCACTGATCTCTTTGTCTTTCAGCAGTGCTTTGATTTTGTCGTTAGCGTCACGACGAATATTACGCACAGAGACACGCCCCTGCTCAGCTTCGCCACGAACCACCTTAATCAGATCCTTACGGCGCTCTTCTGTCAATGGTGGCAAAGGAACACGGATTGTTGTTCCCGCAGAAGATGGATTCAGCCCTAAATCAGAAGCCATGATTGCCTTTTCAATCGCCGGCGTCATAGTACGATCAAATACCGTGATAGCTAGGGTACGTGCATCCTCAGCGACGACGTTAGCAAGCTGACGCAAAGGCGTTGGTGTACCATAATACTCAACAGTGATACCATCCAGCAGACTAGGAGAAGCCCGGCCAGTACGAACCTTGCTGATTTGGTTTTTAAGTGCTTCGACGCTCTTTTCCATACGGTCTTGTGCGTCTTTTTTGATTTCATTAATCACGTTACAAACCCTTGGGAACTGGTTGTTTTAAAGCCATAAGCTATTATGACCATGTTTGTTAAATTTGGCGTATCAGGCGACTCATCATACCGCTAAACATCTCTGGTGTCTTTGAACATTACTCGTGAGAAATCAGGGTGCCTTCATTTTCCCCCATTACCACACGACGCAACGCTCCCGGCTTATTCATGTTAAATACGCGAATAGGTAAGCTGTGATCACGAGCCAGCGTGAATGCCGCCAAATCCATAACTTTCAATTCACGCTCTAATACCTGCTGGTAAGAGAGCTTATCGAACAATACCGCTTCCGAATCTTTAGCCGGATCAGCCGAGTAAACACCATCTACTTTAGTTGCTTTTAGCACAACATCTGCTTCAATCTCAATACCACGCAAACACGCTGCCGAATCTGTAGTAAAGAACGGATTGCCGGTACCCGCAGAGAAAATAACAACACGACCATGACGTAATAAACTAATCGCTTCTGCCCAACTATAGTTATCGCAAACGCCATTTAAAGGAATTGCAGACATTAGACGGGCGTTCACATAGGCGCGATGTAATGCGTCCCGCATTGCCAGACCATTCATCACTGTTGCCAACATGCCCATGTGGTCGCCGACTACACGGTTCATCCCTGCTTCTGCCAAGCCAGCACCACGAAACAGATTACCACCGCCAATGACGACACCGACTTGTACGCCTAACTCAACCAGTTCTTTGACCTCCTGAGCCATGCGATCTAACACGCTGGCATCTATACCAAAACCTTCTGCACCTTGCAGGGCTTCTCCACTGAGTTTAAGCAGGATACGCTGATATACGGGTTTTGCATTGGTTGCCATGATGTTCTGTCCTAAGCAGAAAAGTATATTGGGGATTTACATACATCCGAGCCATTCTGACCAGATGCAAAAACTCAACACCTACTGGGATAGGCGATTTAGATTAGATAAAACAGAACCGCCATTTGGCGGCCCTGTTTGTAAAAATTAAGACTATTTACTCATTGCAGCAACTTCTGCTGCGAAATCAGTCTCAACTTTCTCAATACCTTCACCCACTTCATAACGGATGAAGCTAGTCACTGTAGCAGTGTTTTCTTTCAACAGATCGCCAACTGTTTTGCTTGGATCCATCACGAAATTCTGACCTGTCAGAGAAATCTCACCGGTGAATTTATTCATACGGCCAGAAACCATTTTCTCTGCGATTTCGCGTGGCTTACCAGACTGCATTGCGATATCCAGTTGGATTTGGTGCTCACGATCAACAACATCAGCTGGTACATCACTTGGGTTAACATATTCTGGCTTGCTCGCAGCGATGTGCATAGCCACATGCTTAATCAGCTCTTCATTAGCGCCAGCGCCTTCAGCCGCAACCAGAACACCGATACGTGCACCATGCAGGTAAGTACCCAGTTGTTCACCTTCTAATACAGAAACGCGACGAATGTTAATGTTTTCACCGATTTTAGCAACCAGTGCAGTACGTTGTTCTTCAAACTTAGCTTTCAGAGTTTCAATATCAGAGATTTTATCAGCCAATACTGTTGCCATAACTTCTTTACCGAAAGCGATGAAACCTGCATCTTTGGCAACAAAATCAGTTTCACAGTTCAGCTCAACCAGAGCGCCGAATTTGCTATCAGCAGCCACTTCCGCCAGGATTATACCTTCAGCAGCAACACGGCCAGCTTTCTTAGCCGCTTTCGCTTGACCTGATTTACGCATGTTGTCAATCGCTAATTCGATATCGCCATTAGCTTCAACCAGCGCTTTTTTACATTCCATCATACCTGCGCCAGTACGCTCACGCAGTTCTTTTACCAAAGCAGCGGTAATTCCAGACATTTGTTTTATTCCTCGATGTATCCCGCAGGAAGAGAGTATTCCGCATGGATAGTTCTTATATCAGATACGTAAAAGGGGGCCATAACAGGCCCCCCTAACCAATATATTTCAATACCTGGTTAATAAGGGCTCAATAATGAGCTTGCCTTATTATTCAGCTTCTACAAAGCTTTCTTCTGCCTGAACAGCCAGATCTTGAGAACGACCTTCACGAACAGCAGTAGCAACAGCACCTAGATACAGTTTTACTGCACGGATTGCGTCATCATTACCAGGGATGATGAAATCAACACCATCTGGATCAGAGTTAGTATCAACAACAGCGAATACTGGGATACCCAGGTTGTTTGCTTCTTTGATAGCAATGTGTTCATGTTCAGCATCGATAACAAACAGAGCATCAGGTAAGCCGCCCATATCTTTGATACCGCCCAGACTATTTTCTAACTTACCAAGTTCACGAGAACGAATTAACGCTTCTTTCTTGGTCAGTTTGTCAAAAGTACCGTCCTGAGACTGTGCTTCTAAATCTTTCAAACGTTTGATGGATTGACGAACGGTTTTCCAGTTAGTCAGCATACCGCCTAACCAACGGTGATTAACGAAGTATTGATCACAGTTCTGAGCTGCTTCTTTAACCGCTTCGCTCGCAGCACGCTTAGTACCAACAAACAGAATTTTGCCTTTGCGTGAAGCAATTTTGTTCAGTTCAGCTAACGCATCGTTGAACATTGGAACAGTTTTTTCCAAATTGATGATATGCACTTTGTTACGAGCACCAAAGATGAATGGTTTCATTTTTGGGTTCCAGTAACGAGTCTGGTGACCGAAGTGAACACCCGCTTGCAGCATATCGCGCATGGAAACAGTTGCCATTGTAAACCTCTGTAAAATATTAAGTTGGGGTTATGCCTCCACGAGCCCCATAACACCGACTCTTTAGCTGCATGTTCTGCATGAGAGCACCCCGGTGTATGTGCCGACCCGTGTGTGTTATTTACACAGTGAGTATGTTTAACGCCACCCTGTTTTGCCTCAGTGGCAAATACACAGAACGCCGGCGCGCTTTATATCATAAACCGGCCTAAGACACCAACTTTTGTTGCCATTCTCTGATAGCTCAATGTGGAAAGAAAAGCCCGGTTACGAACGG
The DNA here is from genome assembly GCF_003287735.1 of Photorhabdus bodei. Lineage (GTDB taxonomy): Bacteria > Pseudomonadota > Gammaproteobacteria > Enterobacterales > Enterobacteriaceae > Photorhabdus > Photorhabdus kayaii. The sequence goes on from NZ_NSCM01000008.1 coordinate 34,999, forward strand.
TATTCTTGATGAGTAAATAAAGGTAACGAGGGAAATAGGGCTGCCAACTGTTATTGGCAGATATTCTGTAGGCTGATACCATTAGTTCAATAATTTTTTCCTTGTTGAAAAACAGACAACCAGCAGATTCGCTGGCTTTGAATGGACAAGTTTCATGGCAATCTCAATTAAAACCTCTGAAGATATTGAAAAAATGCGCGTCGCCGGTCGGCTGGCGGCAGAAGTGTTGGAAATTATTGAACCTTACGTCAAACCTGGTGTAACAACAGGTGAATTGGATCGTATCTGTCACGATCACATTACCAATAAACAACAGGCTGTCTCTGCCTGCCTTGGCTATCACGGTTTCCCAAAATCTGTTTGTATCTCTGTTAATGACGTAGTGTGTCATGGTATCCCAAGTGATGATAAGACCTTGAAAGATGGCGATATTGTTAATATCGATGTGACTGTCATCAAAGAGGGCTTCCACGGTGATACATCAAAAATGTTCATAGTTGGTAAACCAACCATTCAGGGTGAGCGCCTGTGCCGCATCACTCAGGAAAGCCTCTATCTAGCCTTGAAAATGGTGAAACCCGGTATTCGTCTGCGCACCCTTGGTAGAGCCATCCAACAATTTGTTGAAGCCAACGATTTTTCTGTGGTCCGTGAATATTGCGGTCACGGCATCGGCGCAGGCTTCCACGAGGAACCACAAGTATTGCACTATGATGCAGATGATAGTGGTGTTGTTCTGCAAAAAGGTATGGCTTTCACTATTGAGCCAATGGTTAACACCGGTGACTACCACATCCGTACCATGAAAGATGGCTGGACAGTCAAAACCAAGGACCGCAGCCTGTCTGCGCAGTATGAACATACCATCGTTGTTACTGATAACGGCTGCGAAATCATGACATTGCGTAAAGAAGAAGAGCCAACGCTTTCCGCAGTCTTGGTAAATGAATAATTAAAGCAGCAAACTATGAAGCCTTGTTGAAATCATACAAGGCTTGTGACTGCTCCCCGCCATAAAAAACGGCGAGGCTTCCCACTTCTCAGGCCGCCACCGTCGATGCAACGGATTTACGCTGGCCTCCGTGGGCAGAAACGACGAGTCCCGCCGCCTGTAATTCTGTTATGCCCTTGCGCTGGATGTTGATCGCCGCATTGATATCGCGGTCATGTTCGACATGACAAACCATGCAAGCTGTATACGAGCTTTGCGACGATTGGCATTCCCCCCTGTTCTTATCTTACGGGATAACGCTTTCTGTTTACGCCGCAGGTTGCGGCTGGTGTTGATAAGGTGGCGTGGGATAGAGTGCATTCATTTTAGCCTGTTTTACAGGCAAATATCAATTTAGCCAGGATACGTCGCAGTAGCCAGCCCTAAAGCCCTTTGGGCTTTTCGCCTTATATCCCTGTACTGGGCAAGGGTTTACGGCGGTTTTTGCTAAATCTCTTCTCCGCAATATCCCCTTGTTTAACACCCTACTTTCTCAGTAATCTGGCCGTTATGATTCGCCTTTCTCATAGGTTTATACTTATGTCAGCAGATATCGCCACAATTCAAGCCCCTATCCCGCCACTTTCTCCCGCTGATTTTTCCAGTGAAGATCTTCGCTACCCCGTGTTGAAACAGCACCTCGAAGAATTTCAGCTTTGGCTGGAACATGCATTTAAAGCGGGTATTTCCGCGGAAGCCTTGATTTCCGCACGCAGTGATTACATAGACCAGTTGTTACAACAATTATGGTATGCCTATGGATTTGATAAAATTTCATCACTTTCATTGATTGCCGTCGGCGGATATGGCCGGCGAGAACTGCATCCGCTATCTGATATCGACGTGCTGATACTCAGTGAACAACCACTCACACCACCTCAAGCTCAGAATGTCGGACAATTTATCACTTTACTATGGGATATCCGACTGGAAGTCGGCCACAGTGTCCGCACACTTGAAGAGTGTTTGCTGGAAGGGTTATCAGATCTGACTATTGCGACAAATTTAATCGAATCACGGTTAATTTGTGGCGATCCATCCATTTTTCTTCGATTACAGCGACATACCTTCAGTGATGGTTTTTGGCCTTCCACTGAATTTTTTGATGCCAAAATTGTCGAACAACACGAACGCCATCAGCGCTATCACAGCACCAGTTATAACCTGGAACCTGATATCAAAAGCAGCCCCGGAGGATTGCGAGACATTCATACCCTACTGTGGGTTGCCCGCCGCCATTTTGGTGCAACCTCCATAGATGAAATGGTCGACTTTGGTTTCCTGACAGCAGAAGAACGTAATGAATTAAATGAATGCCAAAGTTTCCTCTGGCGTATCCGCTTTGCTCTTCATCTGATAGTCAATCGTTATGATAATCGTCTGTTATTTGATCGCCAGTTCAGTATTGCTCAATTACTAGGCTATCACGGAGAGCGTAATCAACCGGTAGAACGAATGATGAAAGATTTCTACCGGATGACACGCCGCGTTAGCGAACTCAACAATATGCTACTGCAACTGTTTGATGAAGCCATTCTGGCATTGGAAACCCATGAAAAGTCCCGCTCGTTGGATAGTGAATTCCAACTACGGGGGCAACTTATTGATCTCATCGATGAAACCCTGTTTATCAAAGAACCCGCCGCTATTATGCGAATGTTTTATCGCATGGCGGAACATGAAGAAGTTCAAGGTATTTATTCTACTACGTTACGCCACCTCCGTTATGCACGCCGCAACCTGTCTCAGCCATTGTGTGAATTACCGGAAGCTCGCCAAATCTTTATGGATATCCTACGTCACCCAAGGGCGGTTGAAAGCGCATTTGTGCCCATGCATCGTCACAGTGTCCTTGGCGCTTACACACCGCTTTGGGCCAATATCGTCGGTCAGATGCAATTTGATCTGTTTCACGCCTATACCGTCGATGAACATACCATCCGCGTACTGAGAAAACTGGAAAGTTTTGCCGATGAGAATAATCGTCCAGCCCATCCACTCTGTGTTGAGCTATACCCTCGTCTGCCTCAACCAGAGCTTCTACATCTTGCTGCACTATTTCATGATATCGCCAAAGGGCGTACCGGCGACCATTCTGAACTTGGCGCTGACGATGCGCTAGCGTTTTCACTGCAACATGGGCTTAACTCACGAGAAGCTGATTTGGTAGCCTGGCTGGTTCGTCATCATCTGTTAATGTCAGTCACAGCTCAAAGGCGAGATATTCAGGACCCAGAAATCATCAAGCAATTTACCCATCAAATCCTCAATGAAACCCGGTTACGCTACCTGATATGCCTGACAGTCGCTGATATCTGCGCCACCAATGTCAACCTATGGAATAGTTGGAAGCAGAGTTTGTTACGGGAACTCTATTTCTCTACAGAGAATCAATTGCGCCAGGGAAATACGCCAGATTTTCGGGAACGCATCCGTCATAACCGTTTCCAGGCACTTGCTCTGTTGCGCCAGGATAATATTAACGAACAGAAACTTCATCAGCTTTGGAGTCGTTGTCATGCAGATTATTTTCTTCGCCATACGCCAAAACAACTTGCCTGGCACGCCCGTCATTTAGTGCAACATGATTCTCAAGAGTCACTGATACTGATAAGTACCAAGTCAACCCGTGGCGGTACAGAAATTTTTATCTGGAGCGTAGATCGTCCTTCCCTGTTTGCGGCGGTTGTCGGCGAACTGGATAGACGTAACCTGAGTGTTCATAATGCTCAAATCTTTACCAATCGTGATGGTATGACAATGGACACTTTCGTGGTACTGGAACCCAATGGTCATCCTTTAGCATCGGATCGCCATGAAATAATACGTAACTCACTTTTACAAGTTGTTCTGGCTCCCCACACCAAAACACCGAAAACACGAAAATTGCCAACCAAACTGCGTCACTTCAACGTACCAACAAAAGTAACCTTCTTACCTACCCATAACGAACGACGAACCTATATGGAACTATTTGCCCTGGATCAACCGGGATTGCTGGCAAGGGTCGGTAATATTTTCGCCGAAATGGAGGTTTCACTGCATGGTGCACACATCACCACCATCGGTGAACGTGTCGAAGATTTTTTTGTGCTGGCAGATAAAGACCACAAGGCATTAAATAAAAAAGTCAGAGAAGAATTGTCAGAAAGGTTGACAGCAACCCTAAATCCAAAGGATAAAATATAACTCAATATAAGCCCATGATTCGGGCGATAACCAAGGAACCCGATGCAATGCAGCAATTACAATCCATTATCGAAAATGCTTTTGAAAACCGTGCAACGCTTACTCCAGCAACCGTCAACCATGAAACACGTGATGCAGTTACTCAAGTCATCAACCTGCTGGATAGTGGAAAGCTACGCGTTGCAGAGAAAATTGACGGTCAGTGGGTCACTCATCAATGGCTAAAAATGGCTGTACTGCTCTCTTTCCGTATTAATGAAAATCAGATCATCGATGGCACAGAAAGCCGTTATTTCGATAAAGTTCCGATGAAATTCTCTGACTATGATCAGGCAAGATTTGAAAAAGGGGGCTTTCGTGTAGTGCCTCCCGCGGCAGCACGTCAAGGGGCCTTTATTGCCCGTAACTGCGTACTGATGCCTTCCTATGTCAACATCGGCGCTTATGTCGATGAGGGAACAATGGTAGATACCTGGACAACAGTCGGCTCCTGTGCCCAAATTGGTAAAAATGTCCATTTATCCGGCGGTGTCGGTATCGGTGGTGTATTGGAACCATTACAAGCGAACCCAACCATCATTGAAGACAACTGCTTTATTGGCGCCCGTTCTGAAATTGTAGAAGGTGTGATTGTCGAAGAGGGTTCAGTGATTTCAATGGGGGTCTATATTGGTCAAAGCACCAAAATCTATGATCGTGAAACAGGAGAAATCCATTATGGTCGTGTCCCTGCGGGTTCTGTTGTTGTCTCTGGCAACCTCCCATCAAAAGATGGTGGTTACAGCCTGTATTGTGCTGTCATTGTCAAAAAAGTGGATGCCAAAACACGAGGAAAAGTGGGCATTAATGAACTCCTCAGATCGATAGATTAAACTTTAAAATAGCGGATAATAAATAAGTCCGCTATTTTTTTGCTTTTTATCATCATTACCAACCCCAGTTAGTGTTATTAATATAGGCAGTTTGAATACGGACAACATGCACGCTCCGAAACGTACACAGAGTCCGTAAGGTATTCGGAGACGATCCGGATTCAAAATGACGCATAGAATAACCTACTGGGAAAAATACCCTTAAGGTGGTGCCATGTACGATAACTTAAAGAGTCTGGGGATCACATATCCCGAAGAAATTGACCGCTATAGTCTGCGTCAAGAAGCTAACAACGATATTCTGAAAATCTATTTTCGTAAGGATAAAGGTGAATTCTTTGCTAAAAGCGTGAAATTCAAATATCCGCGTCAGCGCAAGACTGTGACTGCAAACAATGCAGAGCAAGGATACAAAGAGATCAACGAAATCAATACCAACCTGCGTTATGTGATTGAAGAGTTGGATCAGATTTGCAAACGTGACCAAGTAGAAATCGATTTGAAACACAAAATCCTTGACGACCTGCGTCATCTTGAACACGTTGTTGCCAACAAGATTGCCGAGATTGAAGCCGATCTGGAAAAACTAACCCGTAAATAAAACGGTTCTATTAATTACACCGCCTATATCCTATTCGGTATAAGCGGTGTATTGTAATTATTCAATTAATTCTCCCCATTGCCTGATCCAAGGCTGAGCAAAAACTTCCGGTTCAGCTTCTTCCACTGCATCCACCATCAAAACTTCACCGATTCTTATTGATCCTTGCTCTTGTAGTAATTCATCAAAAGTGCGGCCACCACCACAAAAATTCTCGTAACTGCTATCACCCAAGGCGATCACACCATAGCGTAATTCTGGCTGATAACCCAGTTCATCTCGCAAGGCATAATAAAGAGGTTGAATATTATCGGGCAAATCCCCTTGTCCAGTCGTTGAAGTGATAACTAAAACCATTTGATCGAGATAGGATTGCCACTGTTCCAGCTCCCCCTCTTCAAAGACTTCTACATCGTGACCTTGTTGTTCAAAGATCTGCTGTGCTTCTTCTGCAACAGCGAGCGCGTTACCATAAACAGTACCAACAAAAATACCTATCTTTGCCATAACTTATTTATCTCTTTTTAAAGGAATTATTAGTTATCCTCGCTGGCAACAGCAGAAAACTCAACCCTTCCCAAATCAGGGATAATTACCTTACCAGCTAAGTCGTCGCGTCAAATCAAATATTGCCACTATCAAGTTGACTCTGTCATGTAAACAGTATCCTAAAACGGTAACAAGTAATCATCAACAGCATCGTTTTCTATAACAACCAAGATAAAGTAACAGAAGTGACACCGTCTTAAATCAAGTTATTTAATCAATAATAATTCAGTGTTAAAATCACTTTTTTAAACAACTTTAGTTGATAATATTGATATTAATATGAAAAATGACTATATCCTTTTCTTCAAGATCAACAATAGCATAATGAGATTAATAGAATGGCACAAATAAGCACTAAATAAAGGAAAACCCTCACCATGTTTAACAATAGAGCTGTTGTGCTGAGTATACTATTAAGTGCCGCAAATATTACCGGCTCATCGGGTCTCATGATTTGGGTAGATACCGAGCTTAAAAACGGAGGCATGATTTTAAACGCTTATATTCCTGTTTTTTCCTATTTATTGGGGTTATCTCTGGGATGTATACCTGTCATCCTTCAAGTTGCCTCTTTGTTGGCTGCACTCACTCACCCCGGTCACATAGTTATCTATGCTCCCGGGGATTCGCTCCCTTGCCGCCGCGATGCATCTTGAAATCCATAAGGTATATGACCATATCCTTTTTTATTCGAAAATTGAATATTGCTTTGTTTGAAAAACATATTTTTGGCTTATTCTTATTAATAGCAACGATAAACTGCATTCTCTTTGCAAGAGAAACAACACTTATTCCAGTTTGGCTGGATGCTCTGCATAGAATATTATGGGGAGTAATAAGTGGATTTATTGTCATAATGGGAAGAAATATTCTTATAACTACAGGAAATGAAAAGAAAACGAATAGTAATTTTTCTATTTTAAGCCTGGCGTTATTAAGTCTACCATTTTTAATTCCTGTTATTTTCTCTCTTTTAGGTTTAAATTCCCGTACATCAGCAGACTTTTTTTCTGCTTTTATTTACTCTATTGCTTCAATTATTTATTTCACTGACTTTAAAAGCCATAATTTAAAAAATAACAATTTAAAAAGTAATAACTTAAAAAAACAAAAACACAATATTAAATATCCTGTGAAAATAACCAATAAATTGGTTGTTTTCTTTGCCTTTTCCAGTTTAGTTATCATCAATGTTTGCTTTTTCCTATCCTTAATGATTATGCCAGCAATGCGAACAAAATATTTTGAACATATTGATATAATTCGAATGTATATCATATTACTGATTATATGGTTCCCCTGTGCAATTAGGATCATAAAAATCATTAAATCCGCACTTTTAACCAAAAGAATCATGATAGGTAATATCATGCAATTATTCTCTCTCGGATTCTGCTTACTTAGCATTATAACAAATTCTGGCATACTCTATTTGCTATTCACAATTATGGTATTTTTAGCTAATACCATTATGCAACCTGTTTTTTTCTCTTATCTAGGGTTATATTCAAAAAACTCTCTTTATACTTTGGGTATGCAATCAGGGATTTATGTATTTATTACTATGGTCATTCTTTTTTATACTATTTATTTAGGTGTTGGCGTTGAAGAAATCATTGCTGGATTTACAATATTATTAATTTCTTCAATAGTTATCTCGACTATTTTTCTCTTTGCCATTAACTCTAAAAAGCAATAAAGCCAGCGTAATTATTATATTAAAATACTTATGGAGCGATGAAGAGGCATAATAATGATAGGTATTTCACCCGAATACAAATCAACCGCACTGACTAATAATACAACCAAACTTCCTTTTCTCAATAGAAGAAACATTCATATTCTTCAATTATATCATCTAAAAAATTCAAATACTTATATACTTACAGAAAGTATTTATTTTATGCCAAGTGATGAGGATGATAAATAAGTTTTCATAATTATGCTCCACTTCCAACCAGCCCTTGTGTACCAAGACATACAGCCTTTTCATCCAAGTGGTCCGTAGAATCAATGAGATAGGCTACAGAACCAATATTGTTCAAAAAGAAAACAAAAGGCATAGGTGTATCGGTATTATGGAAAGCTATTTATATACCTTATGGATTTCAAGATGCATCGCGGCGGCAAGGGAGCGAATCCCCGGGAGCATAGATAACTATGTGACCGGGGTGAGTGAGTGCAGCCAACAAAGAGGCAACTTGAAGGATGACAGGTATAGACCTAATAATATTTTTGCATCATTAATTTTATATCCATCTTATAATTCTATTAATTTTCTTGGGGTTGGTTGAACACCATTAAGCAAAACAGGGTTATCTTTAACATGAATAGCAGTATATTTCTCATACCGCTTAAAATGATAAAATTCTTCTCTAATACTACGAGGCAACTCTTGTGCGAAAATTGAGGCTCTTTCTAGAAAGTCATATTGATTATCTAATTTCTCATCAAAAACAATATGATCTATTAAATCTTTAATCACTTTACTTTCACTTTGCTCAGGCTTAATTTCCTTAATATATGTCATCTTCCTACTCTAATATAGTTAATATAATAAAGACCAATTTGGTTCAGAGAATTTGTATTATTTTTTAGTTTAAAACCAAACTATCCTTACATTTATTTACATTTTTATTATTTCTAAAATTTTATTTTATTCATAATTTTCAAAAAGTTACATTCACCTTCATGGAAAAAACATCTTTTTTCAAATCGAACAAAAATATTTCCGAAAATAATATTTAAATCCATTTTTTATTTAAATACTAACGTAATATGCGAATACTAGCTTTTTTGTTGTTTCCGCACGAAGCATATTCAAAGTCAGATCATATACAAGCCAGAATTTCAGCAGTATCACCAACGGGTTCTTAAACTTACGCCTAACTCAACGCACTAGTGCTTTATTGAGTTATCCGAACACCTTGTACCTTTCTTATTATCATGAAATTAAGCCAGGCCACTGTCTGGACGATATTCAATTCTATCCGTATTCTCAATCTTCGACTTGTGGATTTTGAATCTCATGGCTTTTTGAGCTACTTTGCTCATTACTGGAATAAAACTCACAAGCAGATCGTTTCTCTTGTAGCTTTACTAAGCCTCGGCTGAAAAGGTATATCCAAGGAAGTCGCAACGGGTGTGTTCATACCATCCTTTTGTTCCCCGTCTTTGCGCTTTGCAATAGGCAATTCGGGTTTTGTCAGGGTGAAACATTCCATCTACTACGCCAGCAACATACCTATTTACGGGTGCAAAGCAAGACTGGGTTACTGTCGTCGAGAACCTGCTTTGCTCGTAGTACTGGCGGGTGGCGAGAGTCGACGACGGCTTTCGCTAATTACCATCACACTCCAAATCTGGGATAATACCTTGCCAGCCAAATTGTTGTATTAAATGCTGCCATGATGCATCCCATTTTGCCGTAAGCGATAATTTCTCCCCCGTAACAGGGTGATCCAACTCAAGACAACTGGCATGAAGCATCAACCGACTGGTTTGATAATGAGCGGTAACCCCTCTGTTTTGCCGTAAATCGCCATGCGTTGTATCACCAATAATTGGGTGACGAATATGTGCCATATGGCGTCTTAATTGATGTTTTCGGCCTGTTTTCGGTGTCAATTCCAACAAACTAAAACGTGATGTAGGATAACGACCTATTTCTACCGGACACTCCACCGTTGCCAGTGGTCGGTAATAAGTCACGCAGGGCTGAGCCTCTTTATCACCCTCGGCAAATTTATCCGCGATCTTATCCAGTTCCTCAACTAGAGCGTAATCAATAATAGCTGATTCCAACACATAACCGCGCACGACGGCGTGATAAGTTTTTTGTAACTGATGATGTTCAAACTGTTGAGAGAGCTGACGGGCAACATCGCTGGAAAGCGCCATCAGCAATACGCCTGACGTTGGTCTATCCAGACGGTGTACAGGGAAAACATGCTGACCAATCTGATCACGCAATGTCTGCATAACAAAGACAGTTTCGTGACACGCCAACCAGCTACGATGAACTAACCACCCCGCTGGCTTGTTAACTGCCACAATATGATCATCCTGATATAACACTTCCAACATATCAGACGTTATCCTGCATAAATAAGCGATCCAACGCACGAAGATGTTTAAACAGTTGCTGGTAACGCCCGGTAGTATCTTCTTTATAAGACTCCTCAAAGTAAGGCGCGATAGCAAATGCCGTAGGCAACACCAATCCCTGCTCCAACAATGCATACATTCTCGGAATTAATACCCACTGCAACCACTCTTCAGCTAACATCCTATCAATGGAAAACGGCTCAACACTTTCGAAAGCTTCCGGTTTAGGCGGATGACTCTGCCACAGGTCAATTTCCCTCATGGCTTCTTCAATTAACTGTAATTTATACAGAATTTGTTTTGCAGTACTCATATTTTCAGCCTGACTCAATTTTTATTCAAAACAACCAAGCTCGCAAGAATACCATCGATACCCCTTAGCTGAAAATTTGCTTGTTCCACCAATAAGAGAAGGGAGCGCACAAGCGCTCCCCTTAAGTTAAATTCTATAGCAGTCCCGCTAATAACACGCTCCCTGCTCACTCCTTGACAAATTGTCCCTAGTTGGTCATCCCTTACCCATCATTTTATTTGTTGCATATCATCCTGTTATGCATTGTGTCATCCTGACCATCATCACTCATCTGTCCTTGAGAAATTGTGCGCAATGATTCCTTTCCTGCTGAGGACAGAATGAATTAATTCTTTCGATGAAACAAGCCACACATAATGGAACCAGTAAGTCAGGGCAGAGAATAAAATCTGTGATTATTTATAGGCTATTGAAATAAAATGAAAATAATAAACTAATGTGAAACTCACAAAAGTAAACTATGATATCTCTTACATGAAGTGTAAGAGATATCTCACAAAGGCAGCGTTAAAAATCGGGGTCTAACGCATAGAGACAGGTTCAATTGCGCCAAGAAACCTAATTAAGTCGGTAAATAAGCGTTTTCGTTTATGACTGCCAAACTGTTCCAAGATCACTTCACCGGTCAAATTACACAGAGAAATGATACCCATATCATCTGATTCCATCGTCGCAATAAACGCCGTTGGCGACAGTTTCAGCCGTTTCTGTGTCACCAAATGTCCTATCAAGTTTTCCTGTAAACGGATAAAGTCATCCTCACTCCAAACCTGAATCAAACTAAGCCGTTGACCTTCAAACGTTACCGTCATATCACCGGCCAATTGTGATGTATAAAAATCATGAATTGCTGGCTGCAATTGTATATCCAGTGCAACTTCGACGCTATTCAGCTTATCCTCTAAAGGAAAAGGCTGAGGAAGCCAATAAACTTCGTTGTCACCAGTTTGGGTAATACAAGGTGATGGTACACCATAAAGTTCACGGCTTGCAGGAGGGGCTCCGGTTTTCTTCTGCCACAAATCAACATAACAACGGGTAAAATTAGACAACGCTTCTGTAACATTAGAAATCATATTATTTTCAACCAGTAACTGTTAGGGTGTACTTAGCAATTTTATAGTAAACCAAAGATAGTAAAATGAGCGAACAAATAAAATTCAGGCAAACGCGCTAACTTGCTAAACTTAAGCAACCACTATTATCAGATTTTGAGGAATAACATGTCGTTATATCGGGATCACCAAGCTCTTGAGCAACTTACTCTGGGTAAAACCACTTTATATCGTGACCAATATGATGCCAGCTTATTGCAAGCTGTACCCCGTAATATGAACCGTGAACCTCTGGAAATTTTCCCTGATAATTTGCCATTTCATGGCGCTGATATCTGGACACTGTATGAACTGTCATGGCTGAATAGCCGCGGTTTGCCACAAGTTGCTGTCGGACATGTTAGTTTAAATGCAATAAGTAAAAACCTGATTGAATCTAAAAGTTTTAAGCTCTATCTGAACAGCTTTAACCAAACTCGTTTTGAAAACTGGCAAGCCGTCGAAGAAACACTACAGCGCGATCTGGCTGCTTGTGCTGAAGGCAAAGTGGAAGTGGCACTTTATCACTTAGATCATTTCAATAACCAGCCAATCTCCGCTTTTACAGGTGAATGTATTGACGATCAAGACATTGAAGTGACTGAATATGATTTCAATCGTCATTATCTGCAAGATGCAGCACAAGGTCCGCTGGTAGAAGAAGTTTTGGTTAGCCATCTGCTGAAATCTAATTGCTTGATCACTCATCAACCTGACTGGGGATCTGTCCAGATTCACTACAAAGGGTTAAAAATCAATCGGGAAGCATTGTTACGTTACTTGATATCATTCCGGCATCACAATGAGTTTCACGAGCAATGTGTCGAGCGTATCTTCAGCGATTTACAACAATTATGTGCACCAGAAAAGCTCTCAGTCTACGCTCGTTATACCCGTCGTGGGGGATTAGATATCAATCCGTGGCGTACAAATAGTGAAGGCTTTGTTCCAGCAACAGGCAGATTGGCACGTCAATAAATCCGTTTTAAATCTGCTTTCCTAAACGCAATTCGTGAAAAATAAGCTGAAATAGGGCATGTAATACATTCAGTTTAGTGATATTGATATGTAATCCATACACGGTATACAAGGAGTCATTCTTGATCACACATATCAACCCACTCGGCTCGATGGATTTATTATCTCAACTTGAAGTAGATATGCTAAAGAGTACCGCAAAAAGTGATCTGTATCGCCTGTTCCGTAATTGCTCACTGGCCGTACTCAATTCAGGTAGCCAAACCGATAATAGCAAAGAGCTGCTCTCTAAATACACCGATTTTGAGATTAACGTATTGCGCCGTGAGCGCGGGGTAAAACTGGAACTGGTGGATCCACCAGAAGATGCATTCGTTGATGGAAAAATTATTCATTCACTACAAGCTAACCTGTTCGCAGTGCTGCGGGATATCTTGTTTGTTCATACACAGATTACCGATCCAGAACAACAGGATTATTCCGATTCAGAGAATAGCGCGCATATCACCAACAGAATATTCTCTATTCTGCGCCACGCCAGAGCACTGCATACCGATGAAGATCTCAACATGATCGTCTGTTGGGGAGGCCACTCAATTAGTAAGCAAGAGTATCAGTATGGCCGTAAAGTCGGTAATCAGCTTGGGTTACGTGGACTGAATATCTGTACTGGCTGTGGTCCCGGAGCAATGGAAGCACCGATGAAAGGCGCGGCTGTCGGCCATGCCCAACAGAATTACAAAAATAGCCGTTTTATTGGTATTACCGAGCCATCAATCATTGCGGCTGAACCCCCAAATCCATTAGTGAACGAGTTGATTATCATGCCAGACATCGAAAAACGTCTGGAAGCTTTTGTTCGTATCGCTCATGGTATCGTTATTTTTCCAGGTGGTGTCGGTACAGCAGAAGAATTGCTTTATTTGCTAGGTATTCTGATGAATCCAGAAAATCAGGAGCAAATACTGCCATTGATTCTTACCGGACCGAAAGAGAGTGAGGACTATTTCCAGGTTCTGGACGAATTTATTGTTCATACATTGGGCGAAGATATACGACGCTACTATCACATCATCATTGATAATGCGCCTGAAGTTGCCAGAATAATGAAAGAAGCGATGCCATTAGTGAGAGATAGCCGCCACAGTACCGGTGATGCATATAGTTTTAATTGGTCAATGAAAATCAATTATGATTTGCAACAGCCGTTTGAACCATCCCATAAAAACATGGCTGATCTTAATCTCTATCCTGATCAACCACCTGAAAAACTGGCAGCATCACTGCGCCGGGCTTTTTCCGGAATTGTTGCAGGCAATGTAAAAGAGGTGGGTATTCAAGCGATTGAAAAACAGGGTCCATTCAAAATCCACGGTGATGCTAGGATAATGCGCCATATGGATAAGCTACTGAAAGACTTTGTGGAACAGCACCGAATGAAACTACCGGGAGGTACTGCCTACGAACCTTGCTACGAAATCATCAAATAAAATTACCTGAAAAAATATCTGCGCTCCACGGATGGAGCATTATGCTATTTAAAGTGATCCCATATGATACATCTTCTCATTGTTGACGCTCTTAACCTTATCCGACGCATTCATGCTGTACAGGGTAGTCCATGCATTCCTGCTTGTGAACATGCGCTCCGGCAGCTTATCCAACATACTCATCCCACGCATGCCGTTGCAGTATTCGATGAAGAGAATCGCAGTCACAGTTGGCGTCACCAGATATTACCTGACTACAAAGCCGGCCGTTCGCCCATGCCTGACAATCTGCAACAAGAAATGCCACAAATCAGAGCATCATTTGAACAACAAGGGGTCACCTGCTGGCATGCCAAAGGGCATGAAGCTGATGATCTGGCAGCAACACTAGCCGTAAAAGTGACTTCCGCTGGTCACAACGTGACGATTGTTTCTACTGATAAAGGTTATTGCCAATTACTTTCACCCAATATTCGTATCCGTGACTACTTCCAAAAACGCTGGTTGGATATGCCATTTGTTCAACAAGAGTTTGGCGTTTTACCAGAACAACTGCCTGATTATTGGGGGCTGGCGGGAATAAGTAGCAGTAAAATTCCGGGGATTCAGGGGATCGGGCCGAAAACCGCTGCCACTTTACTGCAACAGGCCGGTACACTGGATAATCTGTTCCAGAACCTCGACCAACAACCCGATAAATGGCGCAATAAACTAGAATCAAATCAAGAAATGGCATTTATCAGCCGGAAAGTTGCATCATTACGTACCGATCTGGCTTTAAATGGTAATCTGCAACAACTCCGGCTGACAACAACCTAACGAAAATACTTCGCTATCTGATCCAGATGTTCGCCTTTTAATTCTCCGGCCTCACTAAGCAGGCCGATCCAAGCCTTAATATAATGATATTTTGCTTGGGAGAGATCGCGTCGAGCAGTATATAACTGCTGTTCAGCATTCAAGACATCCACATTAACCCGCTGCCCAAGCGCAACACTTTTACTGGTCGCGTCTACCTGTAAGCTAGCTGATTCAACCGCCATTTCATAAGCACTAATCCGTTTTTCACTATTTAAGTACTGATTATAATTGCGGCGTAATGCATTGAGGATTTCTCCAGCCTGAGCGTCAAGATCATATTTAGTCCTGCCATAGTGGGCCGCCGCCTGACGTACAGAGGCAGACGTAGCACCACCATTATAGATATTCATGCTCATCCGTAAGCCAATGGTATCGGTTCGATATTTTTGATCTACGGTATTATCGCTGCTGGATTCGTTTTCAGAATGAGAAGCATAGAACTCCAGCTTAGGTAAATAGCCTGCCCGATTACGCTGTACTTCATGGTACGCGGCTTTCACCTCCTGACGCGAAGCGGCCAGAACCGGATTGTTGGCTAATGCCAATGCTTCCCACGCCTCATAACGTTCAGGTAACAACTTCAATATCTGGAATCGTTTTTTATTTGATAACCGTTGCACCGGTAAATCAACAGGGAGAGAGACACCCACTATGAGCTGTAAACTTCGGATTGCCGCATCCAAATCGTCTTTAGCTGCTATCTCATCAGCAATCGCCTGACTGTAACGAGATTGTGTTTCCACCACATCAGTACGTGTCCCTTCACCAGAAATAAACAACTTTTTATTCAGTTCCAGTTGTTTTTCATAAGCCATTTTCTGCCGTATGACTAAATCAATCTGATCCTGTGCATAAGCCACATCTACGTAAGCATTCACGACCCGAACAGCCAATTGCTGAAAATCTGCCCGAAAACGCTCATTACTCATCAAAGTGTGAGCTTGGCTGGCTTTATAACGAGCCCATATTTCAAAATCGATCAACGGCTGAGTCAACACAACAGCCGCGTTATAACTGCTGTATTGGCGATCCCGGCTGCTAGTTGTCTTCCTACCCCAGAAGTCATACCCAACAGACTCCATATGTTGCCAATTCCGCGGTGAATTTTGGTAAGACATTATTACTTTAGGTAACAAGTCTGCTCTGCCGAGCTTTTCATACTCTTCACCGCCTTCCCGCTCTTTCGCTGCGGCAAGAAAAGTGGGGTCATTTTCCAACGCCAGCGCATAGGCCTCGGTCAAACTCAATGCCCATGCCGGAAAAGAGAACAAACCGACACAGAAAAAAATCAGCAAACCCATTGATAAAGAAGCATTATTCAGTTTCATCATCACTCCTCTATCAACGATGTTGAAGCCCGATCCAACAATGGCTTAAACAGATAACTTAACAGAGAGCGGGAACCCGTTTTGACAAAGACCTCAACCGGCATCCCCGGCCTGATATCCAACCCTTTCAGTTTTTCCATTCCCTCGGGAGAGACAACCACTCTCATCTGATAATAAGGTTGACTGGTTGCTGGATCGACCAACCTATCTGCGGAAATCACGGCAACTTTTCCTTCAACTTTTGGCGTCCGATTCTGGTTAAAAGCGGTGAACATCAGATCCACATTCAACCCTTTACTAATCTTATCGGCCAAATTAACCGCAACACGAGTTTCCACTTCAAACGCCATCTGGTCCGGCAGAATTTCCATTAGTTTTTCGCCGGGAGCAACAACCCCACCTTGGGTAAAAATATTTAATCCCACCACGGTGCCATCAACCGGCGCAACAATTGAGGTATGAGTCAGTTCAAACTGTGCTGTATCTAGCTTATTTCTATATTCACTGGCAGAGACTTGCACCTCTGCTAATTGCGCGCGCACTTCCCGCTGATAGTCTGCTTTGCGCTGAATAATACGCTGCTGTGTTTCCTGTAATTGCTTTTCAAGCTGACCCGCTCGTCCTTCCATTTCCGCTACGCTGCTGTTGAGTTCAGCCTGTTCGCGCAGAAGTTCCAGATAACGATTTCGCGGAAAATAGCCCTCATCCGCTAAAGATTTCAGATTAGTTATTTGCTCTTTAAGCGCCGCCTGCTGCATGCGTTTACTGAGAAAAGAAGATTTCAGCCCTTTAATTTGGAAATCTATTCCTTCGACAGATTGCTCAAGCCCTGCCAAGTCGCTTCTCAACACTTCACGGCGTGAGACAAAAAGTTGTTTTTGCAGTTCGATAATCTCATTCACCCGTGGTTCAGATTGTAATTGCTGTAATATGTCGGGGAAAATTAACGCTTCATCACCATGCTGCTCTGCTAATAAACGGGCTTCCGTTGCCAGCGTGGTATACAGTTGATCTTGAAGTGCATCGACCTGTGCCTTTGCCTGCACCTGACTGAGCTGGACGAGTGTCTGACCCGCTTTTATTGTTTCTCCTTCAACAACCTTAATCTGGCTGATGATACCGCTTGCCGGGGCCTGAACTGTTTTACGATTACCATCCACCACCACCACACCTGAAGATGCAACCCCTTTATCCAACGGTGCTAACGCGGCCCAAATGAGAAATCCCAGGATCCCCACACCAATCACTAACCATCCTAGTCGTAAAAAATGCCTTTCTTCCAAAGGCAACAATCCTTTTTCATCTCTTACCGGCGTAATCTGATCAGACATATCCACTCCCGGACAGAAATCTCCGTCTCAGCTATTTGATATTATTATCATTAAATGCACATTTACCTATGATGCTTGTGGGACTGCCTTAGTCGCAGAATGTTCCTGACTATTATTCCTTTGTGATAAAGCGGCCATCACCTGTTGAGATGAACCGAACATCTTCATTTTCCCCTGAACCAGTAGCAATATTTTGTTTGTCTGTGATAGCAATGAGGTGCGGTGAGTAATCACAATCACAGTCTTTCCTTGTGCCTTTAACTGAGAAATCGCCTCATTTAATGCTCTTTCCCCTGCCTCATCCAGGCTGGAATTAGGCTCATCCAACACGACCAATGACGGCTCGTCATATAGCGCACGAGCAAGGCCAATTCGCTGTTTCTGCCCACCAGATAATCCAACTCCGCCAGCACCAATCACGGTGTCATAGCCCTTATCAAGTGCTAATATCAGCTCATGAACGCCCGCTTTCTTTGCCGCCCGTACCACTTTCTCTGGCTCCACTTCATTAAAACGAGCAATATTTTCAGCGATAGTGCCACCAAACAACTCAATATCTTGCGGTAAATAACCGATTGAGGAGCCCAGCTCATCTTTATTCCACTGATAAATATCCGCATTATCCAGACGAACAACGCCTTCCTGTGCCGGCCATATTCCGACCAGTAACCGGGCAAGAGTCGATTTCCCAGACGCACTGGGACCAATTAATCCCATCACATCACCGGCATCCAACGAAAAGCTAATATCCTGTAAAACAACCTTACTGTTTCTTCCCGGCGGCGCTGCGGAAACTTTATCCACGGCTAAACTTCCTTTTGGCGCCGGCAATGACATTCCCGGTTTACGTTCCGGTTGTTGTTCCAACAGGTTGGTTAACCGTTGCCATGACAAACGAGCACCACTCCAGCCTTTCCAGGCTTGAATCAGTTGCTCAATCGGTGAAAGTGCCCGTCCCATCAAAATTGAAGCCGCAATCATCATACCCGGCGTAATATGCCCACCAATCGCTAACCAGCCCCCCAATCCAAGGATCAGTGACTGCAAGGCCAAACGCACTGTTTTAGTGACTGAATTAATCACTGAAGCCCGCTCACTCGCGATGCGCTGGAAATCCAGGAAACGCTCATGTAATCCAAACCATCTCCGACGTAGCACCGGCAACATACCTAACGCCTCGATGACTTCGGCATTACGTAAATTAGTGCTAGCAAGACTTGCTGAACGTAGAGAGAGTTTACTGGCTTCGGATAATGGCTGACTTGATAACCACTGATTCAGCACAGCCAAGGCAATCAATACTAGGGCACCTCCCAGTGACAACAGACCAAGCCAGGGGTTAAAAAGAAAAATAACGAGCAGATAGATTGGAAACCAAGGGGCATCAAAGAAGGCAAACAAGGCGTTACCCGTCAAAAACTGGCGGATATTGGCCAAGTCATTGAGCATCTGACCGGCATCAGTAGTGCCATTTTTCAGATTCGATTCATAAGATGCGGTATAAACCCGGTTATTCAGCTTCATATCAAGCTGGCTGCCAATACGGATAACAATCATGCTACGGATATATTCCAGCATTCCCATCATGGCAAACATGCCGAGGGTAATCAGAGTCAACATCAGCAAAGTGATTTCATTGCCCGACGGCAATACTCTGTCATAAACCTGCAACATATAAACAGACGGAACTAACATCAGCAGGTTAATAAAAGCAGTGAACAACCCGATAGCCCAGAATACCCGGCTACGAGCACGAATGACATCCGTAATTTCATCCTTCGGGAGCAGTAGTTTCACACTATTTCCTTATTTTTATTTTTTTAAAAATATAACTATCTGATGTTAATGCTTCCTTTCTTATTCATTTTTCTTATTAGTCTTATTGGGCTTTATCATTAATTCCCGACCATCGGCAAAGCGGGCAAACCAACCATCTGGCTCATGAGCAAAAAAAGCCAAACCACTCCCCTGTTCATCCGTAATTGTGAGCCCATCTGGAGTTGGCCGCCAACCGGCAGGCACTTCGCCAAACATATACGCTAAACAATCGTTATCACCATTAAGTGACCAAATTGATCCCTCTGGTAAGGGATGGTCAGTCAATAACACATCGCATTGTTGATGTTTATCCGACAATTGCCACACGCCTTTCAATTCACTCGCGTGTGGAAGATCAAGACTACTAGCCATACTTCCTCCGATAATGCTGAATGTCAGAGCAACAAAGAATGCAAATTTCAGATACCAAGCTGCAAAAACCATGCCGCCTCCAAACAAATAACCGCATCTAAGTCAGATGCGGTTGTGTTGTTGTGTTACGAAAGGATGAAATCAGACTCTAATATGGGTTCTCCAACAATCTTCACCCAAAAATCATCGTAGGAAAATTTACCGCCCAAATTAATGGCGAAATCATTCACCTTATCAACAGTGTTATAACGAAGCACAGCTTCTCCAACTTCACCCGTGAATTCCTCTACAAATTTAACGCCCCCCTTCCCGGCTTCACCCAGATCAAACAGTGACACATCAATCTTGTCTTCACCGGAAACAAAGTCATGGATCCAATCACGCTCAAGAGGAGGTGATTCCTTGGCACTCAGGTAGACAAAGGTATCTTTGCCTTCCCCACCCCAAAGATTATCTGCTCCCAAGCCACCGTAAATGATGTCATCACCAGCCCCACCTTTCAGGGTATTGGCGGCGTCATTCCCGATTAAAACGTCATTACCACTGCCACCAATCGCATTTTCAATCGTGACACCACGGGCAATAGAGACGTTTCCTTTCAGCCCACCGACATCAGAGAAAGAAGCTTCATTCAGGTTGATACGTTGATCCTGAGTAAAACCAGAGAAATCAAACGTATCATTACCCCCTGTATCCCAAGCGGTGAACAACAGTTTGCTGTTCTCATCTTTTGCGGTATAGAAGTCACGATCTGTGTTGGAATTAAAACCATATATGGTGTCATCAGCACGGATTGTACTATTCGCGCCGTATACCGCCTGAATGGCAGAAATATCGTTGAGTAATGGCGCAGAAGAATAAATACCTTTAAAGTCCTGACCCGTATTTTTCTCACCAAAATAACTCATGACGGTATAAGCACGGCTATCTTCAAAATAAGTAGCGCTGTTCTTATAAGTCGGGCTGACCTTATCAGACGCATTATAATCCGCCGGATGTTGCAACCCTAGAGTATGGCCAATCTCATGAGTAAACGTCTGACGGCCATAACCATTCACGTCGATATCGTTGTTTAAGAAAGTACGGCTTTTCGCGTTATACCAAGTTCCTATCTGTGTCTTATCGGGGGTTGGCAGATAAGCAAACGCATAACTCCCCGTCAAGCTAACATCAAAGAATCCAAAGGTGACATTTGCCTCTTTGACATCAGTGGTTTCAACGAAATTAATATTAGCAACATCAGCCCAAGATTGTATTGACAGCTTTGCAGCCGCTTTTTGTTCTTCATTAAATGCTGAAAATTCAGAAATATGCCACGGCATATTATCCGGCTTACTTTCCAGGAAAGTATACTTTAATTGGAAAGCTTGAGATTTATCGTCGTCCTGATGCCCCCAACGATAATCACCCCGGATTAATTCTTTAGCAGCATCTTTACTGGGCTCATGCTCAACAACAATATTAGAATCTTTACCTGGTATATAAGCCTGTAACCATTTCAGCAACTCATTTGCTTTTTCTGAACCGCTAACGTCTTCCGAGTATGAAATTTTCTTCTTTAAAGACATATATTTCTCCATAAATTCAGGACTTAGATATAAAATTCTTTTTATTTAATTAAATACAAGTCAATAAAACCTGAAAACAACAGACCGCCCTTGGTCATACAAATTAACAACTAAAATCCCTTTCACATAAACGTAACACTAAAGTTAATTATGTAAAAAGCAATTAACATATTTTTTTAATATAAACGTGATAAAAATAACATAAAACAAATAAACGATTGTTTTATATAACATAACTGTTTAAGGCGAAAAAAATACCGCTAATTTCTTATCGGTATTTTCTTACGGTTTAATTATCTATTTATCTAACTATCTATGAAGTAAACTTTTAAAAATTTATAACATTATTATTAATAATTTTAATCTGAGATTATCCCAGGCCGTTATATAAATAGACAAAATCAGAATAATCGACCGCCTTCGACTGCAATATTGAACGATATGACTCATATGAAAAGGCTCTAAACCAGTAAACACCTATATATTATTAATAAATTAATAACAACTTGATTAAATCAATAAAAAACATATATCACAGAGTAGTTAATATTTCATTTATTCTAAATCACTCTGTCATGATATAATCAAATTATATTTGTGACTTTTGAACATAGAATAACAACATCAACACAGCCAATTAATCCATAAATATATTAAATCTAAAACAGAAATTTAAATTTATATAATACAAATATTATTCCCATTTAATATCACAATTAAATTTCATACTCATAATCTTAATTAAACTAATTAAAAAAACAATCTCTTTCATTATTTTCCATTTTACAATCTTAATTTATTGGATTATTTAACATTAATTTCACGTTTAATTAAACGCTTATAATAATATATTTATTTTTATATTTACCTTAAGTGAAGTAAAAAAATCAACAATTTTACGACATAAATCATACAATATTCATTGTTACATTAAATCATAATCACCTCACACATAGAGTATTATGTAATACTTTCTTAGTTAAAAAAATGAATTAAATCATTCTAATACACTCATTTTACTCCGCACGGTAATAAGAGATAAAATGCAATAATGCCATTCAATACTGAAAAAAACGCCTCAGGGTATAGCTGAGGCAATTTAGGAAATCTTATTTTATGAGTTATTCCAGAATGATGATGAACAACAGTGAATCAGTAATCATTCCGGCTAGCTGCATAAGCAGACCAAATACGACGAACATGAACCGTTATTTCTTCCCTGTCATGATAAAGGTGTTTTGCCTGAATTTGTGCATTTATACCCCCCTCTTTTAATTGCAAGTTCATTTTCTGCAAATTATGAGCAACTTCTTCATAACGCTTTTTCATGGGTAATTTAAGATTAAAAATAGCTTCCCGGCACCAGCCATTAACTAACCAATCTGCCATTAGCTGCGTCACTTTTGCTGGTTTTTCCACCATGTCGCATACCAGCCAATAAATGTTTTTTGTCGAAGGCTCAAACTTAAAACCATCAACTTTGTGATGTTTAACTTGCCCCGTATCCATCAAACTTTTCGACATCGTGCCATTATCTACCGCATGAACCATCATACTACGTTTCACCAGTTGGTAAGTCCAACCACCAGGGCATGCACCTAAATCAACCGCATACAAACCGCTAGCCAACCGCTCTTCCCATTCATCATGTGGGATAAAAACATGAAAGGCTTCTTCCAGTTTTAATGTTGAACGACTTGGTGCATCCGAAGGAAATTTCAACCGAGGAATACCCATATAAAATGGCGAATTATTGTTACTGTAAGAATAACCAACATAACAGCAACCCGGAGCGATAAAGAAAACGTGTATCACCGGGCGATTAACGTTTTCCCGAATCTGCAAGATCTTTTCCTGACGCATAGCATTACGCAACGGAACAGTAAATTTTCGACAGAATTTTAATAACTCTTTACTTTCATTAGTATCAGGCACCTCAACCCGTAACTCACCGGCACGCTCAATGACACCATGCAGCATACCTACAATCGGGCTTATCCGATCTTCAGGAGGTAAATCTCGCAATAATTCACCCACGACCAGCATCTGGCGGGCAAAAATCAGCTCCCGAAATGGGATCTCACGAATCAGCCGATCGGCGTCTTCATATTGATAACACTCAAACAGGACATAACCACTGTTGTCTTTCACCCGGGCAAAACCGTAAATCTCTTTTTGACCCGCCTTATCAGTGATTTCTGCTGCACACTCTTTTTCAAAACCAGGGCGGCAATATAAAGCAATTTTATTCATGGCGAAGCGCCGATTTCCTTAGACGCAAAGCGCCAATTAATACTAAAAACCAGCCGATAAGAAAGCTAAATCCTCCAACTGGCGTAATATAAGCGAAAAATTTAACCTGCAATAAAGCCATACAATAGAGACTGCCACTAAACAACAAAATACCTACTGCAAAAAAAACGCCACTCCAGTAAAACCAGAGCACAACTTTACGCATTAGCATGGCAGACATCGCCATCATTGCCAGAGTGTGAATACCCTGATATTGCAGACCGAGATCAATCCAACTTATCTGATATTTTTCCATCATCGGAGATAATAAATGTGACCCTACAGCACCAAACGCCACATAGAAAAACCCACTGAAGCCAGCAAAGATAAGCATTAAGCGACTATTCACTGTTATCTTCCTTTTTCTTCTATCTGAGAGCTCTTACAGCTCGAATGCCTTATTCCACTCTTACTCATTGGTAATAAAGCCCAATTTCTCCTGCTCACTGGCTGCCTGTGCCAAAACCCATTGTCTGAATGCGGCAATTTTCCCCAATTCAGCCTGATTGTCATGACAAACAAGGTAAAATGCATTCTTACTCACTAACACATCATTAAATGGGCAAACTAAGCGCCCCGCATCAATTTCAGTCCGAGCCATGACATTATTTGCCAGTGCAATACCTTGCCCATGAACAGCGGCTTGGATCACCATTGCACTATGGCTAAATATCGGTCCTTGCTGAACATTTATCTGCTGCTGCATATCAAGCTGGCGCACATACGCTTGCCAGTCACGACGAGAAGAATCGTGTAACAACGTATGACGCGCCAAATCTGCGGGGGTCTTCAAAGGATTTTCTCCAGTCAGTAACGAAGGAGAACAAACGGGAAGCAAATATTCTGCGTAAAGGCGATCGGTGCGTAACCCCGGCCAATTTCCACGACCATAAAATATGGCAACATCAACATCATCGGCAAGCTTATCTTCTTCTCTGTCTACCGCCTGTATTCTGACATCAATGCCGGGATAAGCTAAATTAAAGCTGGACAGCCTTGGAACCAACCACTGGATAGCAAAGCTAGGTGAAAGGCTAACCGTCAAAGCACCTTTGGCACTTCGAGCTTGAAGTTTACGTGTTGCTTCATTTATCGCCGTGAATATTTCTTTAATGTCCAGATAGTAGCTTTGACCTTCTTCAGTCAACAATAGTGATCGATTGCGACGACGAAACAACTTCAACCCAAGAAAATCCTCCAGACTTTTCATCTGGTGGCTAACTGCGGCCTGCGTCACAAATAACTCTTCAGCCGCCTTAGTAAAACTTAAATGGCGCGCTGCGGCATCAAAAACCCGCAACGCATTAAGTGGAGGTAAACGTTTGGACATGTGAGCCCTTATGTAATGTTGACGATACCGGTAACTCTTTATATTTAGTTATTAGTTTTTGTAATCCGAATCATTATAAATTGTCCATTGAGGATACACCAGTAAATCCCTATAGTGGCGCCACTTCCTAAGCCGGAACGAAAAGTGAATCAGCTTAACGCTATGAAACTTTTGGCTTTGTGGTTGTGATGTTGTGTTTGCAAGTTGTCTGGGAAACCGGACCCTGTAGCTCAAGCTACTGTTTTTTCACTTCCTGTACATTTACCCTGTCTGTCCATAGTGATTTTTTAATGCACCGCAGTTGCGGTGCTTTTTTTTGGCATAAGGCGTGGAACATGGCAATATTATTCCATGTAATAACCTATCCATTTTCAGCCAGAAATAAATGGTTAAGCACCATCACCACCAAAACAAAATTAATACATCTATGAAAAAGTTCGAACCAGAACAGTTCCGCCAGCAATTTCCAGCGCTACAACAATTGCCATCACAACAATTTTCATCACAACAACAGACGGTATTTCTGGATAGTGCAGCCACTGCACTCAAACCACAAACCATGATAAAGGCAACTCAAGATTATTATCGAAACAGTAGCGCTACCGTACATCGTAGCCAACACAAAGCAGCACTGGAAATTACATCCCGCTATGAACAGGCCCGGCAACGAGTTGCTGAATTCATCAACGCCCCCAAAGCTGAAAATATTATCTGGACAAAAGGAACAACAGAATCCCTCAATCTAGTTGTTCAAAGTTATTTCCGCCCTCATCTCCAGCCCGATGATGAAATTATCGTTAGTGAGCAGGAACACCATTCCAATCTGATACCGTGGTTAATGTTGGCAGAGCAAATCGGTGCCAAGGTTATTAAATGGCCTTTAGGCAATGGCAAATTGCCTGATATCAACATCTTGCCTGAACTGCTAAACAAACACACCCGATTGATAGCCATCAGCCAAATGTCCAATGTGACTGGCGGAGCAGTTGATCTCGCTGCAATAACTGCAATAGCACACCAACATGGTTGCCTGGTCGTTGTGGATGGAGCCCAAGGCATTGTTCATAATCCCATTGATGTTCAACAATCAGATATCGATTTCTACGCATTCTCTGCTCATAAACTCTATAGTTCGAACGGCGTTGGTATACTTTACGGCAAAAGTGAGCTTCTTAATGCTATGTCTCCCTGGCAAGGTGGCGGGAAAATGCTCTCCCACACTTCATTCAGCGGTTTTATACCCGAAGCAGTACCTTTCCGGTTTGAAGCGGGCACACCGAATGTCGCAGGTATTATTGGTTTTTCTGCCACGCTGGAATGGTTGAAAGATATTGATATTGCCAAAGCCGAAACCCATGCAGTCGCACTTGCTGATTATACCGAAGCACAACTCTCCGCTTTACCCGGATTTATCAGCTATCGCATTGCCGGTTCCAGCTTATTGGCTTTTAATTTTACCGACATTCATCACAGTGATTTGGCAGCCATTCTGGCAGAACAAAATATTGCTTTACGTTCCGGTCAGCATTGCGCTCAACCCTTGATCGAAGCGTTAGGCATCAGCGGCTGTTTGCGCGCCTCCTTTATGCCTTACAACAACCAACAGGATGCCGATGCTTTAATTCAGGCAGTAAAATTTGGCCTTTCTCTATTACAGAATGAATGAATTACAGAATGAATGAATTACAGGATGAATGAACTACAGGACGAATGACATTATGACTCAAACCGCTGAAAACCGGATTGCACCACACCCATTTGGCCGGGAAATCAGCCAACAACAGCTCATTGCAACCTTTGACCAATGCCGCCAATGGGAAGATCGTTATCGCCAGTTAATCTTACTGGCAAAGAAACTGCCCGCATTACCAGAGAACTTGAAACAGCAAGACACTGAAATGTCCGGCTGTGAAAACCGGGTTTGGTTAGGGCATCAATTACTGCCAGATGGCTATTTACATTTTTATGGTGACAGCGAAGGCCGCATTGTAAAAGGCCTGCTGGCGGTAATCTTAACTGCCGTAGAAGGCAAAACACCGGAACAAGTTTTAGCAACTAACCTATTGGCACTGTTCCACCAACTAGGGCTGGAACAACAGATAAGTGGCTCACGGTTGAACGGCGTCAAATCGCTAATCAATACTGTGCAGAACGCCGCAACATCTTATATATCTATGGATTTCAAGATGCATCGCGACGGCAAGGGAGTAAATCCCCCGGAGCATGGGTAACTATGTGACCGGGGTGAGCGAGTGCAGCCAACAAAGAGGTAACTTGAAAGATAACGGGTATATCAAAGATCACCCTGACGTTGCGCTTTAGCCACCATTTTTTTCAGAGCATGGGAAACCGCAACAAATCCAAATGTCGCCGTGACCATCGTTGCGGCACCAAAACCAGAAGCGCAATCCATACGCTTAGTTCCCTCTGCGGTACTTTTCGCGGCACAAACAGAACCATCACTCTGCGGATAAACTAATTGCTCGGTTGAAAACACACAATCAATGCCTAATTTACCCTTGCCATTCTTTACAACACGATAATCAGATTTCAGCCTTTCGCGCAGTTTAGCCGCTAAAGGGTCCTGAACCGTTTTTGCCAAATCAACAACCTGAATCTGTGTAGGATCAAGTTGCCCTCCTGCTCCACCGGTTGTCACCAGCGGAATTTTATGGCGACGGCAATAAGCCAACAGCGCAGCTTTCGGCCTGACACTATCGATAGCATCAATCACATAACTGAATCCAGCCGCCATCATCTCTTCAACATTATCGGGTGTAAGAAAATCATCAACACAAGTCACTTTGCACTCTGGATTAATTGCCAGAATACGCTCGGCAATCACTTCAGTTTTTGGTTGCCCAATATGCTGTTTTAAAGCATGTAATTGGCGATTGGTATTGGTGATACAAACATCATCCATATCAATCAGAGTGATCGCACCGATTCCTGTACGAGCCAGAGCCTCAGCCGCCCAAGAGCCAACACCACCGATACCCACAACACAAACATGAGAATGGCAAAACAAAGAAAGCGCTTTTTGACCATATAAACGGGCAGTCCCCACAAAGCGCTGCATATATGCATCAGAAAGAGAAGTTTGCATTACTGAATATCAATCCTGAAAACCTGTTATAAAATTTATGAAAAGCAATCACTGATTTACCATCAACATGGTAGGCTGCGCTTTTTTTAACACCCAAACCCGACCATAGTGGTTATAGAAACCTGCCGCTATACCCGCCGCCCCACCAATACCATGATAGATATCGAAATGATGTCCCTTTATCGCCCCACCAACATCCAATGCAACCATCAGCCGCATCTGGTACTGACCGGTAAATTTACCCTCTCTATCCAACAGAGGTATCTCTGCTAACAGGGTTGTTCCTGGTGGAATAAGCATTTTATCAGCGGCCACAGAAGCTTTTGCAATTAAAGGAACACCACTCGCACCTCGTACCGGCGCATAGTTTTCAGGTTTAAAGAAAACAAATGATGGATTCTGCTCCAACAGCTCACGGACTTCTGCCTCACTGTGAGATTCTGTCCATTTACGAATCGCCAGTATAGAGATATCTTCCTGCGCAATTTCTCCGCGCTCAATCAGCAATTTGCCAATGCTCCGATAAATATGCCCATTCTTACCAGCATAACCCAAAAGAGTCAGTGGCTCACCATCACCAAAATCGACATAACCACTCCCTTGTACCTCCATAATATAATTATCAATCAATGAACGACTATAACCAATAATCAGACTGGGGCTAAGAGCGCCATTGTCTATTTCAGTTCGGCTTGGTAAACGGTATTTACTCTTAGGCGGCATCCGGTACAGAGGATATTTAAATTCCCCCTGTTTAACACGACGAGCTTGTAACACTGGCGTATAGTAGCCGGTAAATTGGACGTTACCGTAATGATCCACACCTTCCATCTGGTAAGCGCGTAAATTAAACAGATTCAACTTACTGGTTTCACCACCCGCTAGCATCCAGTTTTGAACAGCGTCAAAAGTTAAGCTATTACGATTATACAGACGAGGAGCAGACTGGCTAATCAGCGCAACCTGCTCTGAAAAATCCTTTGCATTAACTGGCTTACCCTGCGCATTAGGTTGATTAACCAGCCGTAAATCCTGAGCAATATGACCATCTCTATATTGTTGGCCCTGTTCTGTTGGGCGAGAATGACATCCAACCAACAGTGAAATCACGGTTCCACACAACAGATACTTACCCCAGTATTTCATTGTTGTTTTCTCTCTTACCAACATAACTCTGTGGCGAACAAAATACTAAACCAATAGAAACGATGAAACTTACCATAAAAAAAATAACTTAACAAAACAACGACACAAACGAATAGAAAAACATCGATACGCAGAGTAACTAATCAAAAACGTAACGAAACAAACAATAATTAATAAAAAAACTTGCAACAGATCTTATCCTGAGTATAGTGCCCGCATCGGACGCGGGATGGAGCAGCCTGGTAGCTCGTCGGGCTCATAACCCGAAGGTCGTCGGTTCAAATCCGGCTCCCGCAACCAACACTATAAAGTCGTTCAATATTTGCGAATGGAACCGATTCCAGCAGGCGTTAGTGATGCAGGAAAATACAAAGTAGGTTCTAATACGGACGCGGGATGGAGCAGCTTGGTAGCTCGTCGGGCTCATAACCCGAAGGTCGTCGGTTCAAATCCGGCTCCCGCAACCAATTTTCGCTACTCAGAATATCTATACGGACGCGGGGTGGAGCAGCTTGGTAGCTCGTCGGGCTCATAACCCGAAGGTCGTCGGTTCAAATCCGGCCCCCGCAACCAATTCTCTATGCGTTTCAGCGTACAAACTCCCAAAACAGTTTCTAGACGATTTATCACCGCCACATCCGTTATTCTGCGGCGATAATAAATGCAAGCAGACTCCGCTATAGCCCGAGCACATAAATATTGACGTGCATGGAAAAGCAGAAATAGATAGGAGGACAAGCAATGAAATGCAGATCACACGACGACGCAATGGCTAAGGTGTTCCGCAAAGACCCAACTTACGCGATCGAGCTACTCAATAGCATCCTTGAAGATGACGAACAAGCCGAGTTACTGATTGTTCTTCGCCAGATGACCAAGGCTTTCGGGGGGAGTTCGTAACGTGGCCAAGGAAGCTGAGTTGAATCCGAATCAGCTCTATCGCACCTTGTCAGCCGAAGGAAACCTGGAGGAAGACAGCTTCCCTTTCTTTTAACAGCAAAATTAACTGGTCGCAGTAGGCTCAAATTACCAAACTACCCCCATTCTTAAAATAAGCTTTGATACCCGCAAAAATTGACTCTGCGACTTGCTGCTGGAAACGTGCGGTTTTCAGTTTCCGCTCCTCTTCCAAATTGCTAATAAACGCAGTCTCTACCAGAATAGAAGGGATATCTGGTGCTTTCAGTACCGCAAATCCAGCTTGATCCACCCGATTTTTATGTAATTTATTCACTTTGCCCATACGCTTAAGCACTTCGCTACCAAATTTAAGGCTGTCATTGATTGTCGCAGTTTGTAACAAATCAAACATCGTATGATCCAGATACTTATCACCGCTTTTACTCACTCCGCCAATTTGGTCAGCTTCGTTTTGCGTCTGGGCTAGAAAACGTGCGGTATTACTGGTTGCACCTTTAGTCGAGAGTGCAAAAACCGAAGAACCACGGGCAACTCGGTTAGTAACAGCATCAGCATGAATAGAAACAAAGAGATCAGCTCGCATTTTACGCGCTTTTGCCACCCGGACTTTTAGCGGGATAAACACATCTTCATTACGGGTCATATAAACTTTCATACCCGGTTCACGCTGAATAAGCGTTTTTAATCGACGGGCAATTTGCAAAACAACGTCTTTTTCACGAGTTTTATATTTGCCAATAGCGCCAGGATCTTCCCCGCCATGTCCAGGATCGAGCATGATAACAATTGGCCTGTCTTTACCTGCTTTGCCTGACTTTGGTTTTTCTACTGGCAGATCTTCTGCTAAATGACCTTTATTATACTCTTCAAGTAGGGCAAGCAATGGATCATCATCCGTATTAACCCTCTCTGCCGGATAAATATCCAACACCAGACGATGTTTAAATTTCGCCACCGGTTTCAAAGTAAACATATGTGGGCTGACCGATTGCTTAACTTCAAACACCAAACGAACCGTTTTAGGATTAAACTGCCCTACCCTCACCAGTTTAAGATAAGGATCACGGGATTGAATCTGCTCCCCCATCCCGCTTAGAGTATGATTCAGTTGTATACCTTCAAGATCAACCACAATTCTATTTGGATTTTTTAGCACAAACTGGCGATATTTGAGTGGAATATTGGATTCAAGAGTCACACGGGTATAACTGGATGCTGGCCAAATACGTACCGCTATAACTTTTGCTGACGCTGCGTAACCCACCTGGCTAACACTAAGTAACCACATCGCCGCGGCTCCCTGCAACAAACGACGTCGTGACAGACTATGATCTGAATGACTCATCTACTTAATATTCCATTCATAAAATACAAATACTCAGGTGATATTCACCAAAGAAACGATCAAATTAAAAACTTTAACCAATCGGCATTATGCTGTCATCAATAAACAGCATTTTATATTTTGCAAATTATTAACGTCCACAGGTATATGAAAATGTTTTTATCTGAATTGCCTCTTGCCATTTTCTCTCAAAAGGAATAAAAAAGCATAAATTACGAATAAAAATTCAATCGAGAGTCTGTTATGAAAGAACGCAGCACCGAATTAGTTGAAGGATTTCGTCATTCTGTTCCGTACATCAATGCACATCGTGGTAAAACCTTTGTGATTATGCTCGGTGGAGAAGCTATTGCTCATGAAAATTTCTCTAATATCATCAACGATATAGGATTACTGCATAGTTTGGGTATCCGCCTAGTCGTCGTTTATGGCGCCAGACCTCAAATTGAACAAAATCTTGCAGACCATCATTACAAACCGGTTTACCACAAACATACCCGTGTAACCGATAATAAAACATTAGAATTAGTCAAACAATCCGCTGGTTTGCTGCAACTGGATATTACCGCACGTCTTTCTATGAACCTGAATAATACCCCGTTACAAGGAGCCAATATTAATGTTGTCAGCGGTAACTTCATTATTGCTCAGCCTCTTGGTGTTGATGATGGTGTGGATTATTGCCACAGCGGAAAAATTCGCCGTATTGATGAGAATGCCATAAATAGTCAATTAGACAATGGCGCAATCGTGCTAATTGGCCCTGTCGCGGTTTCTGTCACCGGAGAGAGTTTTAATTTGCCATTTGAAGATGTCGCCACCCAATTAGCTATCAAATTACAGGCTGAAAAACTGATCGGTTTCTGTTCTACTCAAGGCGTACAAGACAAAGACGGAAACATTCTATCGGAAGTTTTTCTTAATCAAGCACCAGAGCTGATTAAAGAGCTCGAAGTTAAAGGTGACTACTATTCAGGTACAATCCGTTTTTTACGGAGTGCAGTAAAAGCTTGCCGCCGTGGCGTTCGTCGCAGCCATTTATTAAGTTATCAGGCAGATGGTTCTCTACTTCAAGAACTATTCTCCCGAGATGGTATTGGCACTCAAATAGTGATGGAAAGCGCAGAACAAATACGCCGGGCTAATATCAATGATATTGGTGGTATTCTCGAACTCATTCGCCCACTGGAACAACAAGGTATTCTGGTTCGCCGTTCAAGAGAACAACTTGAGAGAGAAATTGATAAATTCATCATTATCGAACGCGATAACCTGACTATCGCCTGTGCTGCGCTCTACCCTTATCCTGAGGAGAAAATTGGCGAAATGGCTTGTTTAGCGGTGAATCCTAAATACCGCAGCTCTTTAAGGGGTGAAGTATTACTGAATCGCATTGCGGAACACGCCAAACAGCTCGGACTGGAAAAACTGTTTGTTCTGACTACCCGCAGCATTCATTGGTTCCAAGAGCGAGGTTTTGAGCCCGCAGAACTCTCAATGCTACCGATTCAGAAACAAGTGTTATATAACTATCAGCGCCGTTCTAAAATTCTTATGCTGAATTTGGAACCACAGCCTGGATTCACATAATAAGTGCAACACCGTTAATCTGTTTTTAATTCCACACTGACTGACATACTTGGCGATTAAATAAATGGTTATTTTGTATTTTCCATTCATATTAAATTGTGAAACGCGCCCCAACAGTTAGACATTTTGCCTGTCGAAAGGCAGAAGTCCCCATATGGGGCGCTTACATTTAAACGGCGCAATTCACCTATTTATAAGGCCCGCGATAACCATCGCGGGCCTTGTCACCGATCAGTGCCAGTTGGCTGCCAGCACAGGTTGCAGCCGCTGTTGCTCAACATCGCCGAGCATTGCGGTCGCAGGCGCCGGTGGCGCGAAGGCAGCCATCGCCTGGACAAGATTTTCGACATTACGGTCCATCAACCGATGACCGTCACCCGCCATGATGCTACCGGGTCGTTCGGAAGGACTGGCATACCAATTATGCAGTGTGACCTCCTGCTTGCTGCCAATGACCGATATTTGCAGATCCTGCCCTTCATGCTGGAACCACAGACGCTCAGGGCTGATGTCCTTTCCGAACACCAAGTTCCCCATCTTACCGCTAAATTCCAAATCGTTGTCCCCATGCCCGACTTCTACCGTCGACATAGTACCACTAGTCACAATATGGTTATTACCCTCCCCGACTTTCACTTTCGACATAGTACCGCTGGTCACGATATGGTTATCACCATTCCCAGCTTCCACTCGCGACATGGTACCACTAGTCACGATATGGTTATTACCGTCCCCTACCTTCATTGTCGCCCTCCCTCCTGTACCAGTGATACTATTGTTACCATGTCCGACGGTGAGTTTGTCGATATCTCCGACAATGACGTTATTACCATTACCCAGCGTAATATTTGACATCGATTCTGCCACATTGACTGTATTGTCACCGTTACCCGCAACCATTTTGACACCTACAGCTTTCACATTGACAGTCTTGCTCTCGTCCCCCAAGGTAACCTCGCCAAAAGTTTTTTGGACCGTAATGGAATTAGGGTCAGTGGTCACCGGTGTAGGTTCCACTGCTGGCTCAATTTTCGGAACGTTAAGCGTTGTGCGCGGCTCAACAGGAGGAGTGCTAATCGGCTTCCGGTCAATCAGTGACATCCGGTCAACATTCTGGTTTAAACGCGACCTCAGGTCGACAAGGCCAGTGCCAATTCTAATCGGCTCCAGCTTAACAGGGGTAACTTTAATCATATCCCGGTTAATAGGTGACATCCGGTCAACATTCTGGTCAATACGCGACCTCAGGTCGACAAGGCCAGTGTTAATTCTAATCGGCTCCAGCTTAACAGGGGTAACTTTAATCATATCCCGGTTAATATCAGTAGAAGAAACTTTAGTCAGATTCCAGTCTATAAGGGGAATGCTAACCGGCTTCCTTGGGGGAATACTAATCGGCTTCAGGTCGATAGGGGAAAGTGGTAAAGGCTTATCAACGCCAAGGGGGTCGACAATTGGTGTCAATGAACCCGGTACAGTAATCGTTGGTTTATCAAGAGATTGCGTCACCACTGGCTTGACCGTTGGAACCAAATCCGGCATAGGCTCCGCAAAAAGAAAATCGGCCGCATCGACCTGCGAAATATCCAGAGTATCGAGATACAGCAACTTCACGTTTGAATCAGTACCGCTGGCCCCATTAAAGATCACTTCAACGCCATGAATTTGTGACAGGCCGTTGATCGTGCCACGATTACTCTTAGCAATGGTGAGTTGGCTGAAATCAGTGACGCCGGTTTGACGCAAATCAATTTTATCAATGCCGTGACGGAACCCACGTAATGCATTCTTGTAGTCCTTAACACCCGGTTGGGCTGCCACCACAAAAACGTCTGACGCCGCACTGTCATGGCTATAGATCGTCCCATTCAAGCTAAATTTCATCTGACCCTGAGCATCGCTAGTGAGCATGACGCCCTTGCCGCCGCCCTTAAGGATCACGGTTCCCAAGCCTTCTTGCGGCTGGAGCGTTGAGGCGTCGCTACTCGTATAAGCCACCGGGGCGATAAAGGTGTCCTGGAACTTGAAGTTCGCCGCACCGATCCCGGCGAGTGTCTGATTTTTCAGGACAATGCTCTGCCCCTTACCCAGATCGACCTTAACATCCGCCCCCTGCTGCGTCAGCAACAGATCGGCAAACGTTTTTCCACGAAATCCGACCAGATCGATGATCTCGCCACGAGCCGCCTCGAAGTTGCTAATGATATCGCTACCCGCCTCACGGCGGTGGACCACAAAGAAGTCCTTGCCCGCGCCACCTGCCAGTGTGTTGTTTCCACGCCCGCCATCAAGCAATGCATCGGCATTACCAGCAACCAGCGTATCGTTGCCATCGCCGGTGACGATGTTCTGAATGCCCGATGGATTCTTTATCGTCAACGCTGTGCCGCCAATGCTGGCAACACCTGTCAGCAAGTTGACCGAGGTATCCCGCGAAACAGCCGCCGCATTGAGGGTATTACGCCCTCCCGCCACGCCATTCACCGCATCATCCAACACCGCGCGGTTGGCCTGCCCGACCACCGATTGGATATATTCGTCGGTGTAAAAGTAAGTGTCATCCGGGGTGCTCTTGCTGCCGTACAAACGTAGCGACCAGGCATTTAATGTGACCGGCAGGCCGGAATTCGCATCGCTCACCTGTAGGGTCCAGTTGCCAGCCGAGCGTTCACCCAAATCATGGGTCGACATAAAGCTGTATTTGAACGTCCCCGACTGGCTACTACCTAGATCAGTCGCGCTCGCGCCCGGCATACCGTCTGGAACCTTACCCTGACGATTGAGCAATATGCTCTGAGTGCCATCAGGAGAGATCAGTTTGAGCGTCAGATCGCCAAGACGGCCTACCTGAGCGTCAAAATCGATCTCGACATGTTCGACATTCAGACCGGCATTCATGGCGATGGACGATGTTAGCGTTTCCCCCGCCGCCAAGGTTTTCCCCAGAGGGCCGCTGGATGCGCTATAGACAAACTCGTTGGCAGCGGTGCTTTGAGTCATCCAAGACTCAGCCAAGCGAACAGCGGCTCGCGCATCGATTTGACCGAAACCGTAATCGTTGCTGGTATGCATACCGCCGCCATTCCAGCTATGACTGCTATTATCACTCCATGCGGTAGATGGGTCATTGATCTTGCGAGCGGATAGAGCAAGGATCTGCTGCACATCCCTATAGCCTAAGTTCGGGTTGGCCTCAAGCATCAACGCAACAACACCGGAGACTATCGGCGCGGCAAAGCTGGTGCCTTGCATGCTGGTGTAGTCATTGCCGAAAGTTGAGCCACGTTCGGTTTTCAGCATATAGCTGGTAGACACGACATTGCTGCCCGGCGCCGAAA
The DNA here is from genome assembly GCF_003287735.1 of Photorhabdus bodei. GTDB lineage: Bacteria > Pseudomonadota > Gammaproteobacteria > Enterobacterales > Enterobacteriaceae > Photorhabdus > Photorhabdus kayaii. Next base: position 71,529 of record NZ_NSCM01000008.1, read on the forward strand.
CCAACAGGCTGGCTCCCGGATTGGAGAACGGTGAGGAGCCAATCTGCAAAGTCGACAAATCGCCCTGCGCGTTGATTGCACCGACTTCCACCGAAAAGCGGTTGTTATTGGTCAACGACCCTTGGGCATTGCCGCCTTCCGCACGATTATTGCCGCCCGCCGCCACGATGACGGTACCCAATCCGCCACGACCATTAGCCGCCGCATACTGCGCATTCAGGCTCAGCGACGCGGCAGTATTTATGGAACCGCCCTGAAAGCTGCTGAGCGCGAAATCGTTGGCAAATCCCCAGCTATTGTTGGCAATATCAAAACTGACCATATGCCCCAGTCCCGCAAGATCGGCACCGTCATTGGCCAGATAATAGCCGCCCAACGTCGCATCATGGGCAACCCCGACACCACCTGTATTATTTTTCGCCGCAACCATCACACCCGCCACCATCGTCGCGTGGTTGGAGACCACATTCGGCAAGGCGCCATTGGTTTGTTGAGTCTGCAACCAGGCTTTGTCGACATTCGCCGCAAGGTCGGGGTGATTGATATCAAATATTTCAGGCGCGGTGGCAAACTTACCGCCCGGCTCGAACTGACCAATGCGTACCCCTTTACCGGTGTAGTCCTTCCAGACCGGCAGAATGTTGGCATCGCTCAGATACCATTGTTGAGCAGCCAAGGGATCGAGCGGGACTTCCGGGGTCAATAATGTCGCAACGGCGCGCATCGGCGCGGTTTCCCCACTGCTTAGATCGACTACCGATGCTGATGGATTACCGGCTGCGTCAGTTACACCATATTTAAAGCTAATGACACCGGTGTAATCTGCATCCGGCGTAAACAAGACATCACCCTGGGCTGTGAGGCTGACCGTACCGCCTATCGCATCCCCAACATTGGCAATGCGCAGGGCACCCTGACTGTTAAGATGTTGATCGTTAGCCAACAGACTTTCTGCGGCAATCAGATGTGGCTGAGTACGATCAAAAACCTTGCCGTCCTTGTCGTGAGTGAGGACATCCTCGACAGGCATCGCATTGGGTGTTTGTAAATCAACCGCCGAAATATCTGAAAAATTGAGTTTTTGGATATTTTTCAGCGTAACCGTGCCGTCACGCCCGGCGACCTTATCGGCCACCACATACCCACTGTCGGTACGGGTAATTTGATAGTCGCCGTGGTTACCGTGCAGGCTGACGATGTTGACCCCTCCGTCCCCATCAATCCTAGCATTGCCGTGACCCACTTCGATTACGTCGTCACCAAAGCCTCCAAAAATCTTATCATCGCCGCCACCAGCGTGAATAATGCTGCCGCCTTCGGAAGCATAGATTGTGTCGCCCTGAGGACCGGCATAGATAACCGACTTGCCACTGCCACCAATGATAGTGTTGTGCCCGCTGCCGCCGACCAGGACGTCGTTACCCATGCCACCGACCAACACCGAATCGCCGGAGCCGCCCTTGATAAAGACACCATTGGCTCCACCGCTTCTGATGACATCACTGCCACTCCCGCCTTGAGCCATAGTTAAACCGGCTTGAGCCATGTTCAGCTCTACACCTTTTTTGCCGACAATGATCGCCGTATCGTGCCCGCCATTGCCGTGAATGTTTTTCGTATCGTCAGAAGCGCTGATGACAAAAACATCATCGCCAGCACCACCGACATAGGTATTGCTCCCTGCGCCCCCGACCAGCCAACTGCCAGTTTTTGCCGCAATCAACGTATCATTGCCGCTGCCACCATACAGATTGCTTACTCCCAGTTGCTGCGCATTTAGGATTTCATCTGTTTCACTCTGGCTGGCGTAAGCCGTGGTTGTGATATCGTTGTGAGTGGAGGTCACTCGTGTGCCTGCTCCCTGAGTACTCAAGGTATTACTAACGGGGTCACCAAGAAAGTCGACGGCCAGCACTTCCTGAGTTTTACCATTGATAGTAAACGACCCACTGGCAACGACCTTATTCCCATCACGGACGTCTGTTTTGTTCGAAGCCCGGACGTTTATCTGAGTAATACCCCATTCTGCCAGTGTTTTGAGTTCGCCCGCATCGACTTTTGCATCGTGGGTGCCATCAACCCAGACCCGTAATTTACCCCAGATCGGATCACGTTCATCAATCACGCCATCCTTGTTGGCATCTTCACTGGCTAAAGCACCGAAACCCTCCTTGAATTTTTTCTCGCCAGCGACTCCGTTTATTCCGGCCTTGCCACCGTAGTATTCGGAAAACATCTGGGCGGCATTTTTTATCTGACCACTACCATCGTCGATCACCAGTATTCCCGTATTGCGATCCGCCCAGCCGCTACGCTTAAGCGTGCCACTGTTGTCCATGTCGAACAGCACGCCGTCACGAATGTCAGTCATATGCACACCATTGCCGCTCAGATCCAATAACAGCGGGTCAACATAAGTGTTAAACGTTGTCATCGCCGACAAGCCATTCAACGTCACAGCGTTGCGCAGGCCGAAGTCCAGCTTGCTGATGTCTCCGGGTTGGTAGAAAGGCTTGTAGAATTCCGACAGATAGCTGTTGGGTTTGACATTGGGGTCGAGCTGCATTTCACCGGGACGAATACCACCGGTGGCAAGGCTGGCCATTTGGGTTGAAGTGAAGTCTGTTTTATTGAGCATATCCCCGCGGGCAGATATTTTATGTGTTGCAGAATTTTGTATAAACCCATTGGCAACATCCTGCTGCGCTTTGTTTTCGCCCTGAATATGTTTCTGCGGCTGTGGGGAGGAATTGATATCAATATTAATCAAGTTTGTCGATGGCGGGCGAGGATGTATATCGTCTACGCCAAGCCATAAACATTGCATACCACCTTTTTCTTCATAATACTCACCATGACGAGTCAGGTTGTCACGAATGATTTGAGCTCCATTAACATCTAACAATCTCCGCAAAGGAGCAACATTGTTATTGGGGAACAGATTTCCTTCAAAATCTCTATGATTGTATCCAATGACCTTTAATGATGAAAACACGAAATCTACGCAACTGTTGGTAAACAGATTATAGCGTTTATTATCAAATCTAAATCCAAATTCACCTGACTGCGGGTCTTTTGAAAAATCTTCTAACTTGTTGTACTGATCTTCAGTCAACTCTATGGTGGTTTCATAAGAGGTCTGTTGGTAGGCGGCATTATCAAAAGGCGTTATTCGCCCGGGGCCAAACGCTTGATCAAACTGTGACTCAAAACCGACACTTTTTTCATTCCCGTTCCCGTCACTTAAAACATACCACATATGACCGCCAGTTGAAGAATGTACGTCTCCGGCTTTGTGCTCGTTCTTATCGGCCTGATAAACATACTGAGACCCCTGCGGGGCAACTTTATAGGTTACGGTATATTTCTTTCCCATACTTGTTATTTCCTTGTTTTTTTACAGATGTTGATCAAATTTTTGGATTAAAATAGGTAAACTCGATAAAACTCTCAATGCCATCAAATTCAGGGACATCTTCCAGAGTAGTAATGACAGCAGAGTAACGTCCGGGGGGTAACGAAAATGTTTTAATTTCTCGCACCGCCGTAGTTACCGTTCTTTCTTCGTAATCAAAGGAGTGCCCCCCATCGTATCCCCCTGCGTTTATTTTTTCGTCAAAAAAAACCTGACCGTTTCTAACCAGATGAAGCGAAACGGGAGTTGTCACCCCGTCATCATAAATACTCCCAAATAACTCATCTCGCCTGTTCATTTCATCATGACCATGCCCTCTAGCAAACAACAGGGCAAACTGATAGTCTCCCTTCTTGCTGATTTCAAAATCAATTTTGACTGACTGGTCAGAATGCGACACATCAATCGGTCTGTATATATTAATGGGCTCAGAACATGCCATTAATAATGTACAGCTCATAAAAACAACAATATTTCGCCAATTTTTAAACCTTTCGTGTATACGCAATACTTTCATTTCATCACTCCAAATTTTGATATTTCCTTTGTTTATACTGATACCATTTTAAATCTTTGGATCGTAATGGTTGAATTCAACAAAACTCTCAATACCATTAAAAACTGGCACATCTTCCAGGGTGGTAATTACCGCAGAGTAACGTCCGGAGGGTAACGAAAGTGTTTTAATTTCTCGCACAGCCGTATTTATCCTTCTCTCTTCGTAATTGACGGCACGCCCTCCTTCGGATCCCGCAGCATTTATTTTCTTGTCAAAAAAAATCTTGCCATCTTTAACGATATGGAGTGAAACGGGGGTTATTACTCCGTTTTTATAAACTCTCCCAAACAACTCAAACCTCCTTGCCATTTCATCGTAATCATCCGTAGTAGCAAACAGCAGGACAAACTGATAATTGCCTTCCTTGCTGATTTCAAAATCAATTTTGACTGATTGACCAGACTTCGATATGTCAATCGGTCTGTATATATCAATGTACTTAGAGCAGGCCATTAATAATATACAGCTTATAAAAACAATAATATTTCCCCAGTTTTTAAACCTTTCGTGTACCTGTAATACTTTCATTTCATCACTCCAAATTTTGATATTTCCTTTGTTTATACTGATACCATTTTAAATCTTCGGATTAAAATATGTGAACTCGACAAAACTCTCAATGCCATTAAAAGCAGGGACATCCTCTAGGGTGGTAATTACCGCAGAGTAACGTCCCGGAGGTAACTCAAGTATTTTTATATTGCGCACCGTGGTATTTATACTTCTCTCTTTGTAATAGAAGGATTGTATCCAACCACTGCCCACTGCGTTTATTTTCTCGTCAAAAAAAACCTTACCGTCTTTAACCAGACGAAGCGAAACGGGAATTGCAATCCCGTTCTTATCAATACTTCCGAACAATTTATCTCGCCTTTCCATTTCATAAAAAACCATTCCCATTAGCAAACAGCAGAGCAAACTGATAATCTCCAGCCTTTCTCTTGCTGAGTTCAAAATTAATCTCAACGGATTGCCAAGAATGCGACACATTAATCTGTTTGCGTATAGTCTCAATGTGCTTAGAGCATGCCATTAATAAGGTAAAACTCATAAAAACAATAATATTTCGCCAGTTTTTAAACCTTTCATGTACCCGTAATACTTTCATTTTGTCACCCCAAATTTTTATATTTCCTTTGTTTATACTGATACCATTTTAAATCTTCGGATTAAAATAGGTGAGCTCAACAAAACTCTCAATATCATTAAAAACAGGGACATCCTCCAGGGTGGTAATTACCGCAGAGTAGCGTCCGGGAGGTAATGAAAATGTTTTAATTTCTCTCACAGCCGTATTTATACTTCTCTCTTCGTAATTGAAGACACGCCCTCCTTCGGACCCTGAAGCGTTTATTTTCTTATCAAAAAAAATCTTGCCATCTTTAACGATATAGAGTGAAACAGGGATTATTACTCCATCTTTATCAGCTCTCCCAAACAACTTAAACCGCCTTTCCATTTCATCATAACCCTCCCCAGTTTCAAACAGTAAGGCAAACTGATAATTACCTTCCTTGCTGAGTTCAAAATCAATTTTGACTGATTGACCAGACTTCGATACGTCAATTGGTCTGTATATATCAATGAACTTAGAGCATGCCATTAATAAGGTGCAACTCATAAAAACAATAATATTTCGCCAGTTTTTGAACCTTTCGTGTACCTGTAATACTTTCATCACGTCACTCCAAATTTTGATATTTCCTTTGTTTATATTGATACCATTTTAAATCTTCGGATCGTAATAGGTGAATCCAACAAAACTCTCGATGCCATTAAAAGCGGGAGCATCCTCCAGGGTAGTAATAACCACAGAGTAACTCCCGGGGGGTAGCAAAAATGTCTTAATTTCTCGCACCGCCGTATTTACATATTTCTCTTCGTAATAGAAAGCCTGTCCCCCATCGTATCCCCTAGCATTTATTTTCTTGTCAAAAAAAATCTCGCCATCTTTAACGATATGGAGTGAAACAGGGATTATTACTCCATCTTTATCAGCTCTCCCAAAAAACTTAAACCTCCTTTCCATTTCATCATAACCCTCCCCAGTTTCAAACAGTAAGGTGAACTGATAATTACCTTCCTTGCTGAGTTCAAAATCAATTTTGACTGATTGACCAGACTTCGATACGTCAATAGGTCTGTATATATCAATGAACTTAGAGCAGGACATTAATAAGGTAAAGCTCATAAAAACAATAATATTTCGCCAATTTTTAAACCTTTCATACATACGTAATAATTTCATTTCTTCACTCCAAATAAAGTAAGGCGGCGAAAAACATTAACGGTCATTTATCTCAAACCCGGAAAACGGTGAGTATAGCGAGCCGGGTTCACAGAGCTGCCCTCACGAACCTCCGTTTTCTCACCGCTCTCTCAAACTTTCATCCAGATGCTGCTGCAATGGGCTCAAGAAGTAATCGATTACTCGTCGTTGATCGGTTTTTATCTCTGCCGTGATCGACATGCCCGGAGCCAGTGGGACTCGCTGACCATTGACCATCACGTGATCAGACTTCAAACGAATGCGGCTGCTATAGATGAGCCCATGCTTTTCGTCCTCGATGGCGTCGTTCGACACGTTGAGCACTTCGCCGTCAACGGTGCCGTACTTGGTGAAAGTAAAAGTTTCCACTTTGACGGTGACCGGTTGACCAACATGGACAAAACCCACATCCTTGTTTTCCAGCCTGGCCTCCACTTCTACCGATTGGTCTGCGGGGACGATGACCATCAGCGGCTGAGCGGGTGTCACCACACCACCGACAGTATGGATAGCGAGTTGTTGAACTGTGCCGGCCACCGGGGCTTTGAGGCTGGTCAAAGTTTCTTGATAACGGGCCTTCGCCAGCTCCTGAACCAAGGTCGCTGCCTTTTTGTTGGCTTCCTGTTGCAGGTCGAGCATGGCGCGGCGATTTTGCGCAACAACAGCCTCACGCCGACGCCGCGCCTCGTCCTGAGCGGCGGTGTACTGCAAGACACTGGCCTGTTGTACGCTTAACTGGCGTTGCAGATCCAGCCGCGTCTGCTCTTTTTCCAGATATTCATGCCGCGACACATACTGTTTCGTCAATAACCGTTGGTAATCCTCGGCCAATTGTGTAGCAATCGGCAGCGTTTTTCGCAGGCTAGCCACCTGAGATTGGGCTGACTGGATTTCGGCGCTGCGTTGGAGAATTTCTGCATCCACCAACTCCAGGTTGCTGCGGTATTCCTGGTATTGTCCTTGAAGCCAGCGTTGGGCACTGAGCACCTGCTCAGGGCTGGCATTGGCAATCGTTCCTACCAGCGAAGCCGGCGACTTTTGTTGATTGATCGCGTCGAGCATGGCGGCACTCCGCGCACTGTCGATACGAGCAGCCAACAGCTCGCTCTGAATCCGGCTGACGTCGGCGCTCGCCGCCGTCGGGTCGAGCTCGACTAACAACTCACCAACTTTCACCGTCTGACCGTCATTGACGTGGATCGCTCTGACCACCGCCGTTTCACTGGGTTGAATCAACTTGGTCTTGCCATTGGGAACAACCTTTCCCGGAGCGATAGCCACTACCTCGATTTTGCCGATGTAGGCCCAGAGCAACGCCAATACAGCAAAACCCAGAATGGTCCAGGTGAAAACTCTCGGTGCTGGGTGAACCGGTGTTTCCTGCAACTCTAAAGCCGTCGGTAAAAACTGTAATTCATGAGCCAGTCGCGGCGACACGTCCATGTTTTTACGTTGGTGCCAAGACTCACGCCACGCGTGACGATAACGCTGCAATAAGGAAAGGGTAGCGCTCATTTGAAATTATTTTCCTTGAATCGGAGTATGTTTATCTTGGTCACATCTGCCTCTGATGGTGTTATTAACCATTGATTATGTTATTAACCATTGATTGCGTGATTAGCCGTTTTGATCGTACTTTCCAGAAATGGAAGCCTGTCATCCCTGCTGCATTCGATGCAGTCGTGAATAGTGGCCGTCCTGACGTGCCAGTAACTCGGCGTGGGTGCCCTGTTCAACGATCTGCCCGCGATCCATCACAAGGATACGATGCGCGTCGCGTACAGCGGACAACCGATGAGCGATAATGATGACCGTGCGCCCCTTGCAAATGCTTTGCATGTTCTGCTGAACCACCCGCTCAGACTCGTAGTCCAACGCACTGGTCGCTTCGTCGAAAATCAAAATGCGAGGATTGCCGATCAAGGCGCGGGCAATGGCTACCCGTTGCCGTTGACCGCCTGAAAGTGACGCGCCGTGTTCTCCCACAATGGTGTCGTAACCTTCGGGCAGTTCAAGGATGAATTCATGAGCTCCAGCCATGCGGGCGGCGTGCATGACCACTTCGAGCGGCGCCCCCGGATCGCTCAAAGCAATGTTTTCGCGAATGCTGCGGTTGAATAGCATATTGTCCTGCAACACCACGCCGATCTGCCGGCGCAGCGAGGACACATCAGCCAATGCCAAGTCCATGCCATCGACCATGACCCGTCCGCGCTCCGGAACATAGAGCCGCTGCAATAAGCGGGTCAAAGTGCTTTTGCCGGAACCAGAGCGGCCCACCACACCAATGATTTCTCCCGCGCCAATGACCAGATTGACGCCGCGCAGCACCTCAGAACCATCAGCCCGATAACGAAAATGCACCTGTTCGAACTCTACCTGCCCCTTGAGCGGCGGTACTGTGCTACGTGTAGCCTGAGACAATTCCGTACGGGAATTGAGGATATCTCCCAGGCGCTGCACTGAGACCCCGGTCTGCTGGAAGCTGGTCCACAGTTGCGCCAAACGCATGATAGGGCCGCTGACACGGCCAGCCAGCATATTGAATGCGATCAGTTCCCCCACCGATAGCTGCCCCTCTATCACGAGGCGGGCACCGAGCCAGAGTGTGGCAACCGTCACTAACTTGCCGATAAGCGAAACACTTTCATTGGCGATAGTGGATAAGGTCTGTGTTTTGAAACCGGCGGCAACATAAGCCGCCAGTTGGTTGTCCCACTTGCGGATGGCCTGCGGTTCAACCGCCATTGACTTTAGGGTATCAATGCCATTGACCGTTTCGACAAGGAATGCCTGATTCTCAGCGTTGCGGGTGAAGCTATCCTGTAATCGCTTACGCAAGAGAGGTGTAACCAACCCCGAGACGAGTGCATAAAGCGGCAATGATAACACCACAATGAGAGTCAGCCAGCCGCTGTAATAGAACATCACAAGGATGAACACCAGAGAAAAAAGCACGTCGAGCATCAGGGTAATGGCGTTGCCAGTAAGGAAGCTGCGGATGTTTTCCAGTTCACGTACACGAGCCACAGAATCACCGACTCTCCTGGCCTGGAAGTAAGCCAGCGGCAGATTAATCAAGTGCCGAAAAAGACTCGATCCCAACTGCACATCAATACGGCTGGTCGTATGAGCAAACACGTAGCTACGCAAACCGCTCAAGGCCGACTCGAACAGCATGATGCCCAGCAATCCCGCCGCGACAACATCCAGTGTGGTTAGGCCGTGGTGCACCAGTACTTTGTCCATAACCACCTGAAAGAACAACGGCGTCACCAAGGCAAACAGCTGCAAGGCAAAAGACCCTAGCAAAACTTCCCCCAACAACTTGCGATATTTGACGATAGCCGGGATAAACCAAGTGAAGTCAAAGCGAGAAGTCTCTCCGGACAGACTGTTACTGGAACGCACAAGCACCAGTTGCCCTGTCCAACGCTGCTCAAGCTGCTCGAAGCTGATAACTTCGGGACGCGCCGAACGTGGGTCTTGAATCAGAGCCTGTTCTTTGTCCAGTTTAGCCAAAATAAAAAACCGCCCATCTCGGTCAATGGCAATGGCGGGCAAGGGAGTATGTTCAAGTCTGGCAAGTGTTGTGTGTACAGCCTTGGCTTTCAGCCCTGAATGACGGGCAGCCAGCAGTAGCTCCTTCAGGGTAAGACCTTGGTTGGAAGTGGAAAATTCGTGTGAAAGTTGTTCAGTCGATATAGCTATATTGTGAAACCTGGCCAACATAGCCAGGCAAATCAAGCCGGTATCCAGCTCCGGAGAAGAGTGGGGTGACTCAGTACTCATTTCATTATCCTGCATCAGACAACTTTATCCTTTAAATCAAACACCTGGATATTCATCTCACCCCTAGTAAGCTATCCAGAAATATCCGCAATCCGTTTAGTAAACAAATCACAATTCATGTAATTAAACATTTATATCATTAATTAATAATAAATTTCACTTAAAATATTAACAAATAGTGACATTAACCACAAAATAATATTAACATTTGCTAAACTTATAACGCTGTTGTTTGTATCGAATGAAAAATATAAGCATCAACAATCTGATTCAATAATTGCAACGACTCTTGAATCAGTGAAAATAAGATATCGATCAGTTATTAGCCATCATAATGAAACCAATCGGTATTACCGATCGGATATCACGGCTAATAATTAATCAACCAAAAAACCAAGAAAAGAAATTTCAATTAGAAATTAGCCAAAATTTGGCATACAGGCAGGTTAAAGACACATTCTTCTTGCATAGGTTAGTATAATCGCCAGATCACTACACAAAAACTAATCAGTCATCTAAACGATAACTTTTTACAGAAACAAAAAGATGTATTTACCGAAGTTAGCTCGGCAAATCAGAAAATCCATCAAAGATATTGATAATTTTCTTGTTCAGTTCAAAAGTTTTAGCTCATCACTCGTTCAAATATTGAACAAAAAACGCCATAAAAGATATGACTACATCATTAACATATAAATTTTTTTGCATACGTCAGTCTAACAGAGCAAACGCTAATACCCCTGTAAGTTAAGCCGCTCTGCTAGCCCGCTTCGCCTTTGAGTTGGCGTCTGGATTGCCTGACGCAATACCGTTTCATGTGCATAAAGGGTCAGGTTTTCTCTAGCACGGGTTATCGCTGTGTAGACCAATTCACGGCTGACAACCGGCACAAACTGCGTCGGCAATACCAAAGCTGTGTGGTCAAATTCTGAGCCCTGTGATTTATGTACGGTCATCACATATGCAGTTTCATGTTGTGGTAAACGACTTGGCTGGATTCCTTTAATCTGTCCATCAGGCAACTGAAAATAAGCACGCAGTTCATGATTTTCGTCTCTGAGCATAATACCGATATCACCATTAAACAGGCCCAGTGTGCTGTCATTACGCGATATCATGATGGGCCTGCCTGCATAACCTCGGCTGAAAGTCCCGACCGGGCGACGAATAAACCCCTGACGATGCAGTAGCTGTTCTATACGCTCATTAAGCCCAGCGACACCAAATGGCCCTTCTCTAAGTGCACACAACAAACGATAGCGGTTAAATTCATCTAAAATCTCTTTGACAGGTGCCTGCTTTGCCACCAGACACAAGTAAGCGTGATAACCCGATACCGTTTCTGTCAGCAACCGCTGATAATCTTCATCGTCGGACAATGGGTAAAAACAGATATCCTTCAACGGTTGCTGCAAAATAGAGAGAGCTTGCCGACTCTTTCCCTGATTAACAGCCGCAGCCAACCGACCAATTCCAGAATCTACATTAAAGCGGTAACTTTTGCGTAAAAGACATAAATGTTCACGAACCTCTGGAATATTTTGCTGATCACCCGCAACTAACCAACATCCTGTCAATCTGCTTAGTTGTTGTGCCCTCGTTATGCTGTATCCCAGTTCAGCAAAACGACAAATATCACCCAACACCGCTCCAGCCTCCACTGATGCCAATTGATCTCGGTCACCAAGCAGAACAATTTTCGCTTTCGGTGGCAATGCATCAATCAACCTAGCCATCATGGGTAAATCCACCATTGAAGCTTCATCCACCACCAGCACATCCAGACTAAGTGGATTATCTCGATCATAGCGTAATCGCTGGCTATCAGGCTGCGCTCCTAGCAAGCGATGAATCGTCTGCGCCTGATCCGGCATATATGCAAACTGTTTCTCCGTCAGAGGCAATTTTCTGACCGCGCTATTAAGAGATTCGGTCAATCTGGCGGCTGCTTTTCCAGTCGGAGCCGCCAGTTGGATAACCTGCTTTTTATCAGGATTAAGTTTGATTAAGGCAGCCAATAACTTAGCAACTGTCGTTGTTTTCCCAGTTCCCGGTCCGCCAGAGATAACCGAAATTCTGCTAGTCACCGCGACAGCCGCAGCCACCTTTTGCCAGTCCACCGTTTCCTCAGGCAGCATGAATAATTCATCTAAAACAGTTCTCAGTTGCTGTTCCTGAATATTATCGGTTGGTTGATTGCCGGAAAAGAAAGCCGCCACCTGACATTCACTTTGCCACATTCTCTGCAAATAAAGCCGGTCATGGGAAAGCACCACAGGCGTTGGTTGAAGCCCATCACTAACCGCAGCACAATTTTCCAGCGCTATCAGCAAACTCTGCTCATCAGGTTTTCCCGCAGCTCGCCATAATTGCTCTGCAAATTCACGATGTCGCCCATCAAAAAAATATTCTGGCGTTATCCGATTAACCGGCAGGCAAACATGGCCGGTACCGGTTTCAGCGCTTAACAGCGCCATCACCAACAACAAAACAGGATCTTTATCCTCAATCAATACATGAGCAAACTGTAAGTCCAATGAACGCAAAAGCCTGAGGTTTACTGCTTGTTGTAATAACGAAATCATCAATTTTTCTCTTTCTCAAGCTGTTCACTACCACTGAAAAGCAGATCCAAAGCATCAACAAATTCAGCCGATGGCCGACAATTGAAAATACCATTCCCCGGCTGTTGTTTATCTATCCCCCTGAGAAACAGATAAATCACACCGCCGAAATGTTGTTGGTAGTCATAATTAGCCAACCTGTGACGTAAGTAACGATGTAATGCCAGTGTATAAAGTTGATATTGCAGGTCATAGCGATGCTCAATCATGGCTATTTCCATTGCCTGGCGGGTATAAGATTGACTCTCTTCCCCCAACCAGTTTGATTTGTAATCCAGCACGTAGAATTTGCCTTGCCAACAGAAGACCAAATCAATAAACCCTTTCAGCATTCCTTTCACCTGCTGAAATTCCAGTTGGGGGCAACGAGCAGAAATCGGGTCATAACGACGCATTACCATATCCAATTCCTGAGATCGCAAAAGTTGCTCAACAGGCAGATAAAACTGCATTTCATCCTGTTGATGATGCAGCGGAATTTTTGCCAGTTGCACTCCTTCATCATTCAATGGAATGGTAAAAATGTCGGTCATCCATTGCTGTAATGTCCCACTCCAGCGTTCATCAAATCCGGCTGATTGCAGTTGTTCTGCCAACCATTTTTCATCAGGTCGTTGGCTGAAACTAATTTCTTCTAAAATAGCGTGTAAAAAAGTCCCTGCCGAGGCTCCCCGAGGAAATGTATGTGGCGTCATTTCAGGTTGTTCTGCTAACTGCTTTTCACCACTAGCATCAACATCAAGCTTTGGCGCAATAGACTGGACAATCACGTCAATAGATTCTTCTCCCGCAAAATAAGCAGAAGCATTACCACGATGAACCACAGAGTTTCGTAAACCAGAATAACTGGTAATACGCCACTCATCCTGAACTCTGCGTTTAAATTGCCTGGCCGATAGGACTAAATCATTTTTACTTTGCAATTGCCAGGGATGACCATCTGTCTCATTAATTGATGATACAACAATGCCATCCCCGCTTAATTCTTTAAGCGATGTCGCCAGAAAATCAGCATCCCCTTTCACCCCCTTTTGCAACAGGTAGCCTAGAGCACACTGATGCAGATCCGTATCCCCGATCTTTTTCTTATTGCCTTTTATCAGCGGAGCCACGCCGACACTACAATGGTAAACAGAGCGCGTCAATGCGACATAGAGTAAACGCAAATCCTCTGCCAATCGCTCTTGTTCCGCCAGCTTAATCGTCTCGTCGTCAGGAAAGATATCAAGGCAAGCATTAAAGCTTGTCCGATCATGATATATCGCCCGCTTCTGCTCCCTGAAATTACAGATAAATGGCAGCCATACCAGCGGATATTCCAGACCTTTAGACTTATGGATAGTGCAAATTTGTACCAAATGACGATCGCTTTCCAGCCGAATCTGCTGATTTTCAGATTGTGGATCAGGATGAGAGATTTGCTGAGCCAACCAGCGGGTGACGGCATGTTCACTATCAAGTTGTAAAGATATCTCCTGCAACAACTCACCAATATGCATCACATCTGTCAAACGCCGTTCACCGTCATAACTGGCAAGCAGGTTCTCAGCAATATGATGGTTGGCGATTACCGCTCGTAACATAGGTAACACGCCACGGCGTTGCCACAGACGAAAGTAGCCATCAAACTCATCAACTAACTGATCCCACGCCTTCTCATCATGATTTAGTTTGTCTATCTGTCGAGCGGTCAAACCAAACAAACCACTGGCAAGCGCACTTCTCAAAACCCGCTCTTTCTCTGGTGATAACACCGCTTGCAATAACCAGAGAATATCCTTGGCTTCCGCGGTAGCAAATACACTTTCTCGGTTAGAAAGAAATACAGAAGGAATAGATAACAGGTTAAGTGCATTACGGATCAGTGTAGCTTCCTTCCTACTACGCACCAAAACCGTAATATCAGCAGCCGTCACAGGTCGAGAACCTTCACTTTTATGTAACAAAGCCCGCCCTTCACTACCTGCCTGTAACCAATCTCGAATTTGCGCAGCACAAAGTCGTGACATCGTTTGCTCATAATCTCCGGTAGAAACGCCTTCTCCCGGTTGTAACCAGAAATTCAGTGCGGCCTGTCCTTCACCATCATAGCTAAAAGATAGCTCTCGGTTTTTTTCTGCCGCGGAAACCTCAATAAAAGGGATCTGCTCAAACAAAAATGGGTTTTCCGAACACATAAATAGCTTATTTACTGCCTGTACCATTGAATAGGCTGAGCGCCAGTTTGTTTCCAGAGTATAGTGAGCACTTACCTGAGAACGGGCACGAATATAAGTGAAAATATCTGCGCCGCGAAATGCATAAATAGCTTGTTTAGGATCGCCGATAAACAGCAGCCCATTTTCAGACTGACTGCCATAGATGGTATGAAAAATCCGGTATTGCTGTGGGTCGGTATCCTGAAATTCGTCGATCAACGCAACCGGATAGCGTCGGCGAATTGTCTCAGCAAGCAAATCACTGCCAGGGCCTCTCAGAGCATCATCAAGACGGGTTAATAAATCATCAAACCCCATCTGACCACGCGTTAATTTTTCCTGACAGATTGATTGGCGAATCTCAATAATAGCCTTGGAGATAATCAAATCACGTAAAGTAAGTGGTTGCTTATATAAATCATCTATCGCAACAAAAAGTGAATGTTCAGGCACCTCACCTTTTTTTGTCTTTTCTGCCAATACCGACTGTCGGAATTTCTCCAATGCTTTTGGCAACAGATAATCCTCTGTAGGCGCTTGAGCCCAATCCGAGACACTATTCAACCAATTTGGTAAGTGCTTACTACTGTAACTTCTTTTATCAACACCAGAGCCCGCCATTAAATCGTGCAATTCTCCAGCAACTTCATTCCATTGGTATTTAACATCGCTGATCAACTGGATAATTTTTTCATGGCGACTTAACAACGTTTCATCACTGTCCGGTTCATTAACGATATATGGCATATCCCCTTGTAAATAAGGGTGTAATTCAGCCAACAAGGCTTCCGGCCCACTCCACTCCTGACTGATTACCTGTGCCATTGATAACGGCAATGGATAACAATGGCGCCGCCAGAAATCGGCACACCCCTGTCGTTCTAATGGCTGTTGATCCTGAATTAATGTCTGTTCAAACAAGATCCCAGCTTCAAAAGCATTATGCGCCAACATCCTCTGACAAAAACCATGAATGGTATAAATCGCGGCTTCATCCATTTGCCGCTCTGCGGCCAGTAACCAGATAGCCGCCCTCCCTTTATCTGGGATTTCATCCAATAGCTGTTGATAGGCTGGTTCTGCATCTTCTACTTCGTTTCGAATACAAGCGAGGCGAAGTTTATGAATATTTTCACGGATACGCCCACGTAACTCATTTGTTGCTGCCTCAGTAAAAGTAACCACCAGAATCTCTTCCACACTCAAAGGTCGTGAAAAAGCGGCATCTTTCCCCAGTCCAAGTAAAAGACGCAAATATAAGATACCGATAGTGTAGGTTTTACCCGTCCCGGCCGATGCTTCGATCAGCCGCTGACCATTCAGCGGCAGAGTTAATACATTAAGCCTGTGAACAGATATCTCTGTGATCACTGCTCTCTTACCTCAACAGGTAACCGTTTCTGAAATTCAGTCACATTCTGATAGGTTTTCCAACCTTTCAATTTCGCATATCCATCCAAGTTTCCTGATTTACCAATCACTTGTGAAATTAATGACAGCCCCCGATGTTCGATTACCGCATTCCGATAGAAATTAATCAGTTGCTGCTGTGTAGTTTTCTTTAGAATCTCAAGCATTTTATCTCTGCTATCAAAATTAAAGTTATTGCGGCTGAAATCACCAGAGAAGCGGGCAACTTCGGCATAGAAAGTTTGTGGCGGTTGCTGCTTTTCATTAATCAGCGCACTCTTGTACTGCTCAAAATCAGCTTGAGACATTGCTTTCAATTTATTACCGGCGTTCTGATAGAAATCTTGATAACGCTGATTCAAATATTTTGGTTGCCTACTATTACTTTGTAACAGGAACCCCAACCCCCACTGTTCCCCCACACTGGTATTGAAAGCAAACACCGCATATCCCAGTTGCTCTGTTGTTCTTAATTGATCATAGAACCACGGCTGGAGCATATTGCTTAACAAACTAGAATAAACATAACCTTCTATACGGTTATAACCCGTCGGAATATAAACCTCTGCTAAAGCACCATCTGTGCTGCTGCCAACACGCTGGAAATTAACCGGGTAATTTTTATCAATCACCACCTTATTCCCAATCCACCAGCCCGTTCCTTGATTAGCCAGTTGGTTATGGGCAGATTCAGCAATCACTTTGCTCTGCTGTTCGGTCAAGTTCCCAATGATCATCATCTGCAAGGCAGCGTTTTTTATCATTTCATGACGATACGTAACAATATCCTGAACCGTGATAGTCTCCAGCGCTTCCAGGCGAGTGGATTGTTCTGTGTAAGGCACCACAGAAAGGCGCTTCAATGGCTGCATAGCCATGTCATAAGCTTTAGCGTTATTAGAAACCGCTATCTGCTCACGATACCAGGACTTAGCCTGTGCCAGTTGCTCCTCAGTTGGCGTGAATGCCATGTAATTACTGATTAAAGAGGTTAAAAGCGCTGGCAGATTCTGAGTGTAACCACTTACTCCCAATTGCAGCCCCTGGGATGAACCCGTAGAAATATTCATTCCTGCAACAGAAGCCTGATAACTAAGCTGGTCAAGGGAAAGCCCTGCCAAATAATCAAGTAAAGAGGAAGTGACCTGCTCACGAGCGTTATTCAAACCCTCTGCGTTGTGCAAATTAAGCGTAATGCTGGCTTTAGGTTCATCAGCAAAATATTGGCTCGGCATGTAGAACAGGCGGACATTCTGCTGTTCAAGGATCATGTCTGGATGTTTTTGATTTTTACCGGCTTTTATCAGCTTCAAATCGTCAGGAATATAAGGATTTAGCACAGGCAAAGAAAAGTTCATCCGCGCCTTTAACTGCTGCCATTCCATTCGTTGCCGTGATGTGATTCGATCAACCTGATAAGGCGCCTGAACAAAATAAGCCTGCTTATCATGCGGCTCTTTTGGACTGATATACCAGATTCTTGCATTTTCAGGCGTCAACTCGGCAAGCCGGTTGGCGATTGCTTCCGGATCATAGTTATCAGCCAGATAACCGGCATTAAGTACATTGGAAACAGGAACTCGCAACATAGCATCCGATAACCATTCAATATAATGCATATCACGAACAATGGAGCCATATCGGAAAGACAGATTCAAAACCTTTGCGATCTCATCAAAATAACTTTTCTGGATGCCTTTTTGTTTTAACAAATTAATATAGGCAAAAATGGCCGCAATAACCTGATCCCGTTGTGCAAGCCCTTTGTCTGTCAACGTCACATAAATAAAAAAGATGCCTTTGTTGCGATCAACCATAGGTTCCGCGCCAGCACTGATACTTTCCGCTAGTCCTTGAGTTTGCAGCCAATCTGATAATGTATTCAGGCTACGGTTGCCTATCATATAACCGAGATATTCATCAGTTTTACTACGGAAATCAGTACTGTTGTTGTCAATACTGAACTCCAATTGCAATGCCTTCTGCGGTTGGGCAGGAACATAATGGATGATAATCCCTTTCTCTTTTTCCGTTACTGCCGGCACAGTAATCAGCGGCACACTCGCTTTTCTGTCAGGTATCCGACCAAAAGTATCAACAGCAATTTGAGTCAGTTTATCGATAGGCTGGTTACCGTAAATGACACCTTTCATCAGATTGGCTGAATAATAACGCTGATAGAAATCCACCAGTTCTGTCTGTAATTTACTCCCTGGTTTATCTTTCAATGTTTCTAGATTACCACCAGAAAAACGGGCATTGGGATGTTTAGGATTCAAGGTTTCTGCCCGTATTTGGGCAACCCGCATCCCATCACGCGAACGCGCCATTGTCAGCTCTGCGTTAACAGCGTTTCGCTCCCGATCTGCATTCACTGGGTCAAGTAACGGCTCAGCCAGTGCATCAGCCAGACGATCTGTGGCTTGAGCTAACGCTTCATTTTCTACTTCAAGATAAAAAGCCGTGCGGTAAGAAGCCGTGCTGGCATTATAGCTACCACCATGTTTTTGCAAAAATTCAGATAAATCACCTGATTGTGGATAATGTTCAGATCCCATCAGAACCATATGTTCCAGATAATGTGCAAGCCCGAGCTGGCTGTCAGGGTTTTCCATACTACCAACCGGAATTGCTACCGCTGCCAGAGATTTGGTTGCCTTCTCATCAGATACCAGCAAGACCGTCATATTGTTTGCCAATCTGATTCCCTGATACTGACGATGATCATTTTCGCTTTTATAAATTGTCTCTTGCAGTAGCTGCCACTGTAGTTGTGGTGATTGTGGTGTTTGCGCATAACTCTCCGTTCCCCAAAAAAGCAGGAACATCACAGTTATCATGCGAACAAAATGTTTATGCATTATTTGATATTCTCCCTATGTATTCTGATATCGCGCTATCGGTAACAAATAACTGAGCGCTTCCTGTTTAAGTTTTGCCAAAAATGATTTATCCACTTGCCTGAAAGCCCTCTGAATATAAGGATCATCCCCTTCGCCTCTGCGTCCTTGATCTCCAAGCCATGCTTTCAATAACTGGCTTTCAGCTTTTGATTGAATTTCATCACTATCATCAATCTCACCAGTCTCTTTATTCATACATGCTGAAAGCCACGCCCAACCACTTTTACAAAACAGCGGTAAAGGCGCGGATATTCCTCGCTGATAGCCTTCAATCAATTGATTAAGATAATCTTTAGCTTGCTCTGAAGGTACAGGAGCAAAACGCCATTCGTTGCCATCACGCCCATAGCTGCGACTTTCACCCTCACCACCTGTCAGACAATAAGCCAGATGCTCAATCCACAATTGCATACCATCATTGGCTGTCAAACTGGCAGGCCGCCAACGTAGCAAACCATCTGGTTGTACCTTATTAATACGCCCCGTCAGAATCACCTGGCCTAAATCATGATGTAAATCGACAGATAAAGTTTCCATTTGTTGTTCACGAATTTTATCCGCCAAAGGCTGCATCTCTTTTTGCTGTCTTAACCAATAAACCTCACCAAAAGCACCAAAAGGTAATCCTCCAGCAGCACGCAGCCGATTGAAAAGTGGTTCAGGCGATTGCTGTTCAATTAACGTATTCAACAATAGCTGATTAAACTGATAACGTTGAAGATTATCTAAAACGAAAGGTTCTTCCTCTGGTAATTCCGTTTCTTCAATAACGAAATTTACTTTCAAGCAACGTTGGAAAAAAAACCGAACGGGATGGCGGTAAAAACTGCTCAAATTATCAAGTGTAATTTCTTGAATTTGCACTATTTCAATAGATTGGCAAAATTCAGCGTATGCCGCACCTTGCTCAGTTGCCGCTGGTAACCACTCCCCGGCATAGCTTTGCTGATAACTGCCCGGTATAAAATTTTCCGGTGCAAATGGAACGCGGGCATGAAGATACAACAGATGTTTTCTAACATGGGTAGCACTTTCATCAACATTCAGTTTTTCATTTCCCGGTAAACAAAAACTTTGGCAAACATAGTCCAGTAATTCATTCACCAACACGGAAGGATTACATTCCGTATCATCACGAATAGACTTACCAATATAGCTGATATAGAGAAACCGTTCGGCAGATATCAAGGCTTCGAGGAATAGATAACGGTCATCATCCCGCCGTTTTCTGTCTCCCCTCTGACCTTTTTCCGCCATCAGATCAAATCCAAGCGGTGGAATTGAACGGGGGTAGATACCATCATTCATTCCCAATAAACAGACAACCTTAAAGGGAATAGAACGCATCGGCATTAGAGTGCAAAAATTGACAGATCCGGCGAGAAAACGCTGACTGATTTTTTCATTATCAAACTGAAGCGCCAATTCATCTCGCAATAAAACTAATGGCACACTTTCCTGATAACGGGCATTCAAGCCATTGACTATGACTTTTTGCCATTGCTGTTCTATCATTGCCAGTACTAATTCAGTCTCATTATCTGATACAAAAAATGTTTCCAGCAACTGCTGGCAGACAGGTAACCAACCTGTTAATGCTCGGCTCTCAGCAAGAATTTTGCGCCAATAGCTTAATTGCATTAAAAATTCAGCCAATTGGCCGGCAAGCTCCGCAGCTAAACCACTGGACTCATCATAAGGCAATACCTCTTTCCAAGGGCCCGACCGGCTATCCATTGCATAACCCAATAACATTCGGGTCAGTCCAAAACGCCATGTATGCTGGCCTGTCACCGGTAAAGATAGCTCTTCGACATTATCGTCATCCAGCCCCCAACGAACGCCTGATTCTTCAACCCAACGTCTTAATAAACGCAAACCATCTTCATGTATGTCAAATTTATTCGCCAGCGCGGGTACTTCCAACAATGCTAAAACCTGTTCTGTTGTAAAACGGCTTTGAGGTAAATCAAGCAGTGTAATAAATGCCTGTAAAATCGAATGTGCCTGACGGGCTTTACGATCAGAAATAGCAAATGGAATATAGCGTTCAACAGAGACATTACCAAATACTGCCTGAACATAGGGAGTATAACTGTCAATATCCGCGACCATCACAATAATATCCCTTGGCGTCAGCGATGGATTATCTTCCAATAATCTCAATAGCTGATCCTGTAAAACTTCCACTTCACGTTGAGGGCTATGGCAAACATGGAAAGATAAAGAACGATCCAACGGATCAAGTACTCTTTTTTTCAAACTGTTTTCAAATGTTTCTTTTGTTGAACCAATTTGGGCATGATCTTCCAGATAGAGAATATCCCTTTGCAATTGATGTAATAGATTATCCTGTTCTAATTCAACAAAAGCGTGAATATCCGAACTCTGCTCAAGCTGCGACAATAAATAGAGATTATCACGGCCCAACCGTCCCCACGATGCCAACAAGGGATTACTTACATCTTGTTCACCGTCATCGTTAAACAATGATTGAGCATTACCAGGATCTTTAAAATATTCCAGCTCCTGTTCGCTCTTATAATGACGTGGTTTACGGCTACTCAGTTTTGCCAAAAAAGCATAATTCTGAATATCTCCCCAATAATATTTACATGGATTGGTAAACATTAGGTGAATATCAATGTGCCGTGCCAATGCCTGTAAAGCTTGTAAATAGACCGGTGGTAAGGCAGAAATACCACAGATAAATACCCGCTTCGGTAAACAAGCTGAAAAGTCAGTACTATTTTCCAGTTCAGTATTATTTTCCAGCATCGAAATAAAACGCTGATACAAATTAGCACGATGCCATTGGGGTTGTTGTAACTGGTGAGTATATTTCGTCAGCTCCAGCCATAATCTTTTCTGCCACAACTGATTATCACTCAAGCCATCAATAAGCTGACCTTGCTGCCAACTTTCCAACCATTGCGGACGATAAACGAGATATTGGTCAAACAGATCAGCAACCCGTCCAGCTAATTGATGAATCTTCCGTTTATCAAAATCTTGATCAAGGTAGTGCCTAAGTGCGACAAACTCCGCTTCCGGCAATAATTGAGGCAATAACGCCATCAATTTCCATGTCATAGCATCTTTACTAAAAGCACTCTCTTTAGGAATATCAGGCAATACTTTGGCAAACATATCCCAAATAAACGTAGCGGGAAGCGGAAATGAAATATTAGCTGATATGCCTATTCTCTCGGCTAGTTGGATTTGCAGCCACTGTGACATACCTGGGCTTTGTACCAAAATGACTTCCTGCGCAAATGGATCAGTCAGTGGGTTACCCCCGATCAATATTGCTATCAATTCCTTAAGAAGATCTAATTGATTAGAATGATAAACCTTAAACATCAGAACTCCCATTTGAACAAATCAATCGGCTTGCTTTACTTTGCTGATTATAAGGCGTTGTCACTATAACTGTAAGCTGATAGCAGCCAGACAACGGATAGGCTGTCTGAAATTCAGCATGCCATCCCGGTGGCAATGTTATTTCTGGTAAAGCATTTTGACCTGCAATTAATTCATATTGTTCCAGATATCCATAAGATAATTTATCCGCCTTTGATTGCTGCCAATGTTGCTGAAACCCAAATAATAACGCCTGATGATAACGCATTAATCCCAATAAAGAGACCGAAAAGACCATAACAGCAATCATTACTTCGGGCAAACTCATGCCTGCTTGATGCTCATAAAAAGGCTCTGACTTCATGAACAAAATCCCACATCTACCTCAGGACAAAAATCCAGCCAACCACTCTCTACCGGAATAAGGGAATCACTTCCACCAGATGAGTGTAATTTCATCCATTGATATAATCCAACAGATTGCCCGGATGCCACATCAGCCATACCTTTCAGTAGAAAAAAATGGCTCGATTGCCTTTTTAAACAACTGGTCAAATGAAATTCTTGTTGTTGCTGGCAATACCACTCTTCTGTTTTATTACTATCAAGTGACCATGACTGAGCAATTCCCCATGCCAATGAAGATTCTGCTTGCTGAAAAGCTTTTAGATATCTGCGTTCATCGACCATCATGATTAAAGCGTTATCCAGATGATGATGCAAAGCCTTTAACATCATCAGGCTAACGGCCAGTAATATCAGCACTGAAATGAGCAATACATTACCTTGCTGATATTGAAAACAGACATGTGGAGAATGCTCAGCCACGGTACTTATCCCCTGATATTGCGCAAACGTATTACTGACTGATATTGGTAGTTTATCGATGGATGTTTAAACCAATGTGCAATAAGCACCAATTTGATAAAAACTAAGCCATCTTTTGCCGGTAATTTTTCAGCTTTAAAGGAATCTACCACTATTTCATTTGGATCAAACAGCCTTTCCCAGCCATTTTCCTGACAGTTACCCGCCCCCCTTTTCCACTCTACTGACTTATTGCTAAGACGATAGCCAAAGAATTCTGATTCACTGTGTTCTGGCGGCTCCCATTGGTTATTGATGTTAAGATCGTATGCAATAATCAGGCATGAATCCTCACTCTCATCACTTTTATTATCGATGAATATTGGTTTTCCATCACAATAATGCTGACAATATCCAGCACGGCGAATATCCTTTTCTATAATATGTAATGTTTGTTTAATAAAATAACCTAAACGATATCTCTGATATAACTCCATTACTTGTTTAGTTAAAATAGGATAACTTTTAGCAATCGCTAGTAAGATAATACTACCAATAGCCATTGCTACAATAACCTCTAATAATGTCATTCCAGATTGATTTTTATTTTTCATTATTCCAATAAAGTATCTCTTATTTAGTGGAAAAAGTATAATTAATCACAAGCTGGAATTTGATTAAACTTATTATTACTACATGATCTCATCCTACCTCGTGAAGAAAAAATAATGGATATTTCACCTGCGGAATTCGCCAAAGTAAAACTCGCAGGTATCATGGTGTTTCTTATTCCATGAAACTCTATCTGATCCTTAGTTGCTGAACTAATAATAACATCCTGATAGGGGGAACTTATTCCCTCAACATTTTCTAAATCACAATTAGCCAATACCGAATTAGAGAGCGCTATGCACCAGTTTTTTCCAGTTTTCAACCACAATATCACCCTTTTGTTCAAATAATTTGCCAAAGATTGTTGCCTGGATATAAATGTCAATATCTTCTGTGCTGATTCCTGTAACCTGGCTCTTTCCTGGTGATCGCCCCATTCCTGCACACCCCATAAGGAAAATATTGAAACCAAAACAATAACGATCATCAATTCCAATAAAGAAAAACCTGATTGATTATCAATATTATAATGACCGATTATATTCATATTATTTACCATTGATAATTCCTTATTTCCTTTCGTAAGACATTCTATTTATTTTCAAAACAAGATAAATATAAATTTGAATTTTATGCGAGAGTGCATCAATAAAAAAATAATAGTTTATCATTGTTACATTTAAATTGCGTAGAGCTTCGCAAAAACCAATAAGAATAGCGATTTTTATTTATTATTATTGTCATGCGTTGTAAGCTTATATGGCTATGAGGAAGAAGTTTCATGAATATAATAAAGAAAAGATTGAGTGCTTGACATAAGGATGTTATTACTATTAATTTATTCTATAAAAATAAATAATATCAGACCAGAAAATAATTAATTGAGAATATTTTATTAAGTATAGCGTTCAATGTTTTAAATATATACCCTATGGATTTCAAGATGGATCGCGACGGCAAGGGAGCGAATCCCCGGGAGCATAGATAACGATGTGACCGGGGTGAGTGAGTGCCGCCAACAAAGAGGCAACTTGAAAGATGACGGGTATAGCAATCAATAGTGGTGTATCAATATTGGTGGTAATAATTCCGGTTACCACCCTTTATCGAATTTTCAACGGGGGCACTGTTACATCAAACACATCGTATCCCACGCAGAATACGACAAGCTAACCAACTGTTTGTGAAATACAAGGTTCAGGCGGCAGGCATTCAGGTTAAATATGTTAACCCAGCTTACAGCAGTCAAACCTGTTCCCGCTGCGGTGGTATCGGTAGACGTAACAAACATCGTTTCGAATGTCCTCACTGTGGTCTCCGCGCACGCAGCGACTTGAATGCCAGTCGGAATCTTGCGAGGATTATCAGGACAGCGGTTGCGACAAGGGCGTTGGTAAATATGCCTGATGTTGGGTGCCAGGAACTGACTCTACAATAAGGCTCGGTGCCGTAGTCGCAGTTAAAAGCCTGCGACTTCAGTCGTGGGTTATTTACATATCACATCCGATATTCCCTGCGTCTACGAAGTACTTCTCCAGGAGGCATTTTTCTACCTTCTATAATGTCTTTCTTAGACAACATGGCGATTTTAAGCAACGCTATCGCCTGCTGTTCTGCGTTTATATCGGTTTGATCTTTCTCACCTTTCAATTCAGATATCTCATTTTTCATGATAAACATCCTACGCTCCAAATACTCTGAGTTGCCAAGCAGATCTCTGACGTTCTTCTGAGAAATCTTCTTTTGAAAAATAGTTGATGGCCTTTTTTCTCTACTTCTGCATGTCTGTGTTTATATCATCAAAATTAAAAGAGAGACAATTTATACTCAATAGTCTCCCTCCAGATTATTGCTAATAACCAAACAACTAAATAGCAACCGGAGCCTTTATTCCTGGATGCGGGTCATAATCGACTATTTCAAAGTCATCAAATTTATAATCAAAAAGTGATTCCGGTTTACGCTTTATCACCAACTTTGGCAGTGAACGCGGCTCACGGCTGAGTTGTAACTTTGTCTGCTCCATATGGTTGCTATAAAGATGGGTATCACCACCAGTCCAGACAAAATCACCCACTTCTAGATCACACTGTTGCGCCATCATATAAACCAGCAATGCATAGCTGGCAATATTGAACGGTAAGCCAAGAAATACGTCACAGGAACGCTGATAAAGCTGGCAGGAAAGTTTGCCATCCGCGACATAAAACTGGAAGAAAGCGTGGCATGGCGCTAATGCCATGTTATCTAGTTCACCAACGTTCCAAGCTGAAACAATGATCCTACGTGAATCTGGATCGCTTTTAAGTTGTTCCAGTACGGTTTTTAGTTGGTCAATCTGGCGACCATACGCGGCCCCCCATGCGCGCCATTGCTTACCATATACCGGCCCTAAATCACCATTTTCATCCGCCCATTCATCCCAAATAGTCACTCCATTTTCATGCAGATATTTAATATTGGTATCACCATTCAGGAACCAGAGAAGTTCATGAATAATTGAGCGGATATGGCAACGTTTAGTTGTGACCAGTGGAAAACCATCCTGTAAATTGAAACGCATCTGATGCCCGAAAATCGAGAGTGTCCCCGTCCCAGTGCGGTCTGCTTTCGGAGTGCCCTCTGCAAGCACTCTTTTCATTAAGTCCAGATACTGTTTCATTTTACCTCTTGTACCTTATTACCTTGGTGTTTGTATGCCCATATCATCATTAATATTCCCGCCAGGATCATTGGTATAGAAAGAATTTGCCCCATACTGATCCCGTCGAATAAGCCCAGTTGTGCATCTGGTTGGCGGAAGAACTCGACTATCACTCGGAAAATACCGTAGCCAATTAAGAATAAACCGGAAACACTGCCCATCGGCCGAGGTTTACGGATATATAAATTCAAAATAATGAACAGAACGATCCCTTCCAACACCATTTCATAAAGCTGTGAAGGGTGACGAGGCAGAACACCATATTGTTCAAGTACTGATAACAGTGAGGGATCTGTTGCAGCCAGTGCAATATCTTCACCACGGGAGCTTGGGAATAACATCGCCCACGGCGTATCCAATGTGACACGTCCCCACAACTCGCCATTAATAAAATTACCGATTCTCCCCATGCCTAAACCAAAAGGGACTAACGGGGCAATGAAGTCAGCAACTTGTAAGAAATGGCGTTTCGTTCTGCGGCCAAACCACCACATTGCGCAGATAACCCCCACTAAACCACCGTGGAAAGACATCCCACCATCCCAAACTTTAAACAAATAAAGGGGGTTATCGAGAAATGCCGGGAAATTATAAAACAGGACGTAACCTAGACGGCCACCGACAAATACGCCAGCAAACCCCGCATAAAGCAAGTTCTCTACTTCGTTTTTCGTCCAACCACTATTGGGTTTCGCTGCCCTACGTGTCGCTAGCCACATGGCGAATACAAACCCAACCAGGTACATGAAACCATACCAATGGAGGGCTATTGGACCTATTGAAAAAATGACCGGGTCAATATTAGGAAATGCCAGG
This sequence comes from Photorhabdus bodei, assembly GCF_003287735.1. GTDB lineage: Bacteria > Pseudomonadota > Gammaproteobacteria > Enterobacterales > Enterobacteriaceae > Photorhabdus > Photorhabdus kayaii. The sequence continues at coordinate 99,001 of NZ_NSCM01000008.1, forward strand.
TAGCTGTTACTCATCTTTCCCCACTTAATATTTAGCGTTAATGCCCTAAGGCAATTGATTGAGAATCATAGCACAGGCCGTTAAACGGATTAAATGCCACCTCTGACCAAACCGCCCACCCCATGCTGCTCCATAAACGTTGCTGACAGCTCCTTTACTCTTAGGCTGGTTTCAGCTTGTAGTATTTCGGTCATTAATTTTTCAACCTGAGCCAACTCCAGATGACGTAATAAATACTTAATTCTTGGCACACTACAACCACTCATACTCAAACTGCGATAGCCAAGACCAATCAATAACAGCGCTCCCATAGGGAAACTTGCCATTTCACCACAAATGCTGATCGTAAGACCTGCCCGCTGGCTATTTTCAAATACCAGTTTTAATGCCCGAATCACCGCCGGATGTAAGCAATCATAAAGTGAAGCGACGTGAGTGTTATTCCGATCCACTGCCAATAGATATTGTGTTAGGTCATTGGTGCCAATAGACACAAAATCGACTCTGTTTTTGAGTTGTGGCAACAGAAAAATCATCGAAGGAACCTCAATCATGACACCGAGCTGAGGCATAGATATTTGGCGCGCCAGCATTTGCTCGACTTCCTCTTTCGCTCTGTCTACCAATCGCTTAGCTTCATCAATTTCTTCTACACTCGTCACCATTGGCAGCAGGATTTTCAAGTTACCCATATCAGCGTTAGCTCTGAGCATTGCCCGCAGTTGGATAAGAAAAATCTCCGGTTGATCCAGCGTCACTCGTATACCACGCCATCCCAAACAAGGGTTCTCTTCGCTGATCGGCATATAGGGCAGTTGTTTATCCGCACCAATATCAAGTGTACGCAATACCACTGGCTTATCGGGAAATAATTGTAACATCTCCTGATAACGCGCTTTTTGTTCATCTTCTGATGGAAAACCACAGTGCAGCATAAAGGGTATTTCGGTGCGATAGAGTCCAACACCATCAATACTATTACTGATCTGCAACTCATATTTCAGGCTCAAACCCGCATTAAGCTGAACCAAAATGCGCTCGCCACTTTTTAACCGTGCTTCCTGCTCAACATCTCCCTCAGCCAGTCTGCTAAGTGCTTTTTCTTCTTCGATAATCTGTTTATATTCCTGCGAAATCAGTGGCTCAGGTTCAATGAAAACTTCCCCACGGAAACCATCAAGAATTAGCATACGATTGTTCAGGAGTTCCGGCTGGATATCCGCCCCCATAATGGCCGGAATACCCATTGCTCGAACCAATATGGCAGAGTGTGAATGAGTGGCGCCATCACGAACAATAACCCCTGCTAACCTTTCCTGCGGCATTTCTGCCAATAGGTTAGCACTCAGTTCATCTGCAACCAGAATGAACCATTCAGGCCATTGATGGCTGGCAGTAAGTGAATCATCCAGATGAAATAATAATCGCTGTCCAAGTGCCCGTAAATCTGATGCTCTTTCCCGCATATAAGCATCCTGCAAGCAGGAAAATTGTTCTGCGTATTTCTCAATAACTTGTTTAACAGCCCATTGCGCAACAGAGCCCTGTTCAACACAGGAGAACAGATCTTGTTTCAACTGGGGATCATTCAAAAGGTAGGAATAAAGATCAAAAATCGCGGCGCTCTCTTTTTGAGAACCCGCGGTAAAACGTTTACTGAGCCGACGACATTCTGCTGTTGTATCTTCCAGTGCCTGAATTAAACGAGAACGTTCTGCTGCATGATCAAGGGTTGAGGCTTCAAAAATTTGGTCAAGTGAGGGTTGGGAGCAATCTTGCCACCCCTGAGCCATCACGATGCCATTGGAAATCGCCAATGCTTTAATTCTGGTCTGCCGATATCGACCAAACAAGCCTTTAGTCTGAGCTTGAGCAAGGATCACCGCGAGTTGTGTCGCAAGCGTCACCATAAAGGACTCTTCGGTTTCATTAAACAAGCGTTGTTCCTGCTGCTGAACGACCAAAACACCTTGCAACTGACGGCGGTAAACCACGGGAACGCCCAAAAAAGCGCGAAAGCTATCCTCTTTAACTTGAGGCAAGTATTTGAAACTTGGATGGCTGCGGACATCCGCCAGATTAATCAGTTCAGATAATTGGCCAACTTGCCCGACAACTCCTTCACCAAAAGCCAAACTGATAGTCCTTCCTCGGGGTTTCCTCAACCCTCGGGTTGCCATCAGGTAATAACACCGCCGTTGATGATCAGCAAGATAGATAGAACAGACATCCGTGCTCATTGCCAGACAGGTCTCGTTCACCAATAGCTCAAGCGCTTCGGCCAGATTGGTTGCCATAGCAACTTTTTCAACAATTTCCCGTAAACGCATGAGCATGGAACTCACCTAACTTCTTTTACGACGGTAAAAATACGAAGAACGTGGCAGAGATACGCTTTCCTGCATTGGCATTACAACCGAAGCAAACTCTTTCATCACGCGCCGATAAACATCACGCTTAAAAGAGACTACCTGCCGAACAGGATACCAATAGCTGACCCAACGCCAACCATCGAACTCCGGGGTATTACTGTGTTGCACATTAATATCTTCTTCATTACAGAGCAGTTGTAATAAAAACCATCGCTGCTTTTGACCAATACAGACAGGTCGTGTATCCCAACGCACCAAACGCTTGGGTAATTTGTAACGTAACCAATTACGAGTAGAGGCCAGAATGCGTACATCTTTCCGACCTAACCCCACTTCTTCATACAGTTCCCGGTACATAGCCTGTTCTGGTGATTCCCCCGGATTAATTCCCCCTTGAGGAAATTGCCAGGAATGCTGCCCATAACGCCGGGCCCACAAAACCTGACCTTGCCGATTACAAATTACAATTCCTACATTCGGGCGGTAGCCATCATCATCGATCACCAGACTACCTCGATAAACTAAATTTGAAAGATGACTAATTGTTTCACACTACCCTCAAGTGGTAAACCTCTATCATTGGACTTTGCAGTCGCTAGCTAAATCTCTACAATAGCGCCATCTCAACGGGGTGCTGGCTGTTTAAAACAGCCTTGCTGAGAGTAAACCCGCCGAACCTGATCCGGCTAATACCGGCGTAGGGATTTGAGCTGCTAACTATTTCACAGACGTTATCTCGCCGTTTAGCGCTTCCTCAAATCCTTTGCCAATCCTCTTAATTTAAGGAGAGCAAAGTGTTTAAGACGTTATTTTCCAAATTAATCGTACTGACAGTTCTAGCCGCTCCTGCGTTGCTATTAAGTCAAGTTGTACAGGCCAAGCCAGTATTAACGGTCTATACCTATGATTCTTTTGCCACTGAATGGGGACCCGGGCCCGCAATTAAAAAAGCGTTTGAAGCTGAATGTCACTGTGAGCTGAAACTGGTTGCTCTGGAAGACGGTGTTTCCTTGCTCAATCGCCTAAGAATGGAGGGCAAGCGTACTGCTGCCGATATTATTCTTGGGTTGGATAACAATTTGATTCAAGCAGCCCAACAAACGGGGCTGTTTACTGAGAGTCAGGTGGATACCAGCAAACTGACACTGCCGGTGTCATGGAATAACAAGGTATTCATTCCTTATGACTATGGCTATTTTGCCTTCATTTACAACAAAAAGACTTTACCAAACCCGCCAAAAAGCATGGATGAGCTAATTAACAGCCACAATAACTGGAAAGTGATTTATCAAGATCCTCGCACCAGCACCCCGGGGCAAGGTTTGCTGTTATGGATACAGAAAATTTACGGTGATGATGCTCCACAAGCCTGGCAAAAACTGGCAAAGAAAACGCTGACCGTTACCAAGGGCTGGAGCGAAGCTTATGGTCTGTTCCTCAAAGGAGAAGGCGATCTGGTGCTGAGTTACACCACTTCACCGGGTTACCACCTGTTATCTGAGAAGAATGACAATTACGCTGCGGCTACATTCAGTGAAGGTCATTACCTTCAAATCGAAGTGGCCGCACAACTGGCCTCCAGCAAGCAACCGGAACTTGCTCAGAAATTTATGCAGTTTATGCTGACTCCAACTTTCCAACAGGAAATTCCAACCACTAACTGGATGTATCCGGTCATTGATATCCCACTCCCGGAAGTATATTTGCAGCTTTCCATACCCGCAAAATCTCTACAATATCGCGCGGAAGAAGTCGCAAAATACCGTAACCAATGGATTCGTACATGGCAAAGCGCTGTCAGCCGCTGATAGCCGGATGGCTGTTACCGGGGGCGATTGCCGCCGGTTTTTTACTGTTGGTCGCCTTACTGGCATTCGGAACGCTCTGGTTTAATTCACCGGCAAGTGACTGGTATTTATTGATAGAAGATCGCTATTTGTGGCACGTGGTACGCTTCACATTCTGGCAAGCCTTTTTATCAGCACTATTTTCTGTTATTCCGGCTATTTTTCTTTCCAGAGCACTCTATCGCCGTCATTTTCCAGGTCGAACCCTCTTTCTGCGCCTGTGTGCTATGACGTTGGTTTTGCCCGTGCTAGTCGCTCTATTCGGCATTCTGACGGTTTATGGCAGAGCCGGCTGGCTGGCTCAGTTCTGCAAATGGATCGGCATCGATTACCACTTCACCCCTTACGGTTTACCAGGCATTTTGCTGGCGCATATTTTCTTTAATATGCCACTGGCAACACGGCTTTTACTGCAATCGCTGGAAAACATTGCGGTGGAACAACGGCAATTAGCGGCGCAGCTAGGTATGAATGAATGGCAACATTTCCGTTTTGTTGAATGGCCTTATCTACGCCGCCAGATCCTGCCCACTGGCGCACTGATTTTTATGCTCTGTTTCGCCAGTTTTGCTACTGTGCTGGCGTTAGGTGGCGGACCTGCTGCAACAACTGTCGAACTGGCAATCTATCAGGCGTTAAGCTATGACTACGATCTCAGCCGTGCCGCGTTACTGGCGTTAATTCAGATTACCTGCTGCCTTGGCCTTGTGCTCCTCAGTCAGAAACTTAACAGTGCTCTATCTGTCGGCTACAGCAACCAACAACAGTGGCGTAACCCACAAGATACTTTGTTGAGAAAAATCTGCGACAGCTTGTTAATTATCGCCGCATTATTACTACTCGTGCCACCATTGCTGGCGGTTGTCGTGGATGGCCTTAACAGCGGGTTGCTTAACGTATTGCGCCAGCCTGTATTGTGGCAGGCATTTATCACATCCGTTGTGATTGCGTTAGGTGCCGGATTATTGTGTGTTTTATTTACGATGATGTTGCTGTGGAGCAGCCGCGAGCTGTACCTGCGTTATTCACCCCGCTGGGGACAAGCGATGGAAATAAGCGGTTTGTTGATCCTGGCTATGCCCGGCATCGTGCTGGCAACCGGTTTTTTTCTACTCCTTAACGACACCATCGGCTTGCCCCACTCACCCTATGGTCTGGTGATTTTAACCAACGCACTGATGGCAATTCCCTATGCACTGAAAGTTCTGGATAATCCAATGAAAGATCTGGCGGCCCGCTATAATCCACTGTGTCGCTCCCTGAATATTCAAGGTATTAACCGACTGCGCTGGATTGAACTAAAAGCACTGAAAGTTCCGCTGGCACAAGCACTGGCCTTTGCTTGTGTCCTTTCCATTGGAGATTTTGGCGTTGTCGCGCTGTTTGGTAATGAAGATTTCCGTACCCTGCCCTTCTACCTCTATCAGCAAATCGGGGCTTATCGTAGTCAGGATGGCGCGATCACTGCTTTATTGCTGTTATTGTTATGTTTTACGCTGTTTAGTTTACTTGAACGCTTACCGAGACCACGTAATGCTCAAACTTGAAAATCTGACTTACCGCTATGAACATCTGGTGATGCGCTTTGACTTGCAAATTCAGGCCGGAGAACGTATCGCAATCCTAGGCCCTAGTGGGGCCGGTAAAAGTACACTCCTGAACTTAATCGCCGGCTTTCAAACAGCAGAAAAAGGCTCCCTATGGCTGAACGGAGAAAATCATACCAGCACATCACCTGCTCAACGCCCGGTTTCCATGTTGTTTCAAGAAAATAATCTCTTCTCTCATTTGACAATTGAGCAGAATATCGGGCTAGGTTTACATCCCGGATTACGTCTCAATAGCACGCAGAAACAGACATTACAGCAAATAGTATCTCAAGTTTCACTGGAAGATTGTCTGCCCCGTCTGCCAGCTCAACTTTCTGGTGGACAACGGCAGCGGGCAGCATTAGCCCGTTGTCTAGTACGCCAACAGCCCATTTTATTACTTGACGAGCCCTTTTCTGCCCTAGATCCGGCACTGCGTAATGAAATGCTGGTATTGCTGGAACAAGTTTGCCATGAACGCCAACTTACATTACTGATGGTTTCCCACAATTTGGATGATGCCGTTCGTATAGCGAATCGCGCTTTATTAATTGTTGACGGCAATATTCATTATGACGGATCAACAAATGCACTGGCTGCCGGTACTGTTCCTGAAGCAGCTATTTTGGGGAAGAAGGTCGCTTCCATTTAGGCGTTATTAATGTCATCGCTATCAGAATAAATGGGAACAGGATATAGCTTAGTATTTAGATTATTTCCTTCTGTGACCAAAGTCTATATTTTAAAAATAAAACTGGGCAATATAAATCTTTTTTGTTATAAGTATTTTTTATGTATTAATTTTTCATAAAGGATTTGATAATGTCTAATTTGATTTATGCGACCATAAAAGGAAAGAACCAAGGGTTAATTTCAGCGGGCTGTTCTACTTTTGATTCTATTGGTAATAAATATCAAGAGAACCACCGGGATCAAATACTAGTTTACTCCGCCACACATTCCTTAACTCGAATACAACATGTAAGCCATCATCCTTTTAATATCATAAAACCCATCGATAAATCCTCTCCTTTACTTGGACTAGCAATTTCAAACAACGAAGAACTTCATATCCTGTTAGATTTTTATAGAACTTCATCAGAAGGCGCTCAAGAAAAGTTTTATTCAATAGAATTAACAAAAGCAAAAATAAATGCTTTTCATACTAATTACCCCCACTCTTTAACTCATGCAGAAAATCAACCAGAAGAGAGTATCTCTGTCATTTATCAAAATATAACGTGGAGTCATCACATTGCTGGTACTTCTGCTTATAGCATCAGAGATGATGAGGTTTATTAAGAATGAATAAATTGCGGGACAGGGTATTAAGTAATAATTTTTGTACATATAACCCAAGTTCTAGGCCATCTTTTAGGCGATGGGATGAAATAGATGCTTCAATTTATCTTCTTAATCAATTTATTCCAGGCTCAGTAAATTATCTGGATGGTTATAAAGATGCATATGTGAAATATAACAGAAACCTAATTTTAAAATATGCCCATATAGAACAAATCCCACCAAATCTTTTGGCTGGTGTTGCCAGAATAGAAGCGGGCGGTAAACCAGATATGTGGAAGTTAAACACTATTACAATGAGGCAATGGCGTGAACAGGCTTTTAATCTTGATAAAACTCGCTCAAAAGGCTCAAATGAAACTTCTACGGGTATAGTTGCAATACAGATAAGACATGTAGCAGATATGATGGGTTTCGACTCAAATACATTAACAACAACAGACCAGTTAGAAATTGCAACTTGCCTTCAAATTGATGAATTTAATATTAAAATGGTTGCTCGTCATTTAAGAGATTTAATTCTCTATGATTATCCTAATGCAGATACCAAGAACTTAACAAAAGAACAATATATCATGGCTGGTTCTAGATATAACCGTGGTATAACAAGAAAAAAGGGAGATTTCATAAGAATAATGAATACTCCGCCTAAATTAAGCACTACTGATGAAAAAAAATGGATTTCTTACGGAGTAAGTATATATAAGCGGCTGGATTATTTAGATAATTTACTTAAAGGATAAAAAATGAAAATACCAGATATATTTACATTTTTTATGTTAAGTTTTTTATCCTTTGGATTAATTAACTCATTCGCTTTTCCTAGGGTTACAGACTTTTTTGACTTCAACTCAATTGATTGTGATATATGGCAATATGAAGATGGAGGTATTGATATAATCACTTCCATATTTATATTAATCCCACTTAGTCCTTTTTATATAGCCTGTTTTTACAAGTCATATGCTTTATTTAAAAACAATAAAATTAGATCAATAAGCTATTTTATTTTTGCCTCCACTTTTATTCTTTATTGGTTCTATACTTACTACGCTAGATTTATGTTTTATTGCTAGATAAGATAAGAAAAATAGCTCTGGTTGAATTATGAAATATAAAAACCTATCTCAATAGTGATTATCCATCGTAGATTATCATCCATAACTCATTTCTGGCGAATTTTTGTAAAATGAAACATTTTATTCCTACCCATAAAGCCAGCCGCTCTCTCGAACGTTACCAGATGGGTTACTAGTCAGATAAAATCTAAATATTCTCAAACAATTTTTTCTACTAATAATAACCATATTTTAATAACCATGATTTTTAACAATTTAAATAAATAGTTATTTAGAGTATTAAATATTTAGGTTCGTCAGACGTGCCTGCAAATATTTCTATTCTATATTCCGCCGTGCCCTGTGCCGGCAATGCTTATATATTAGCCAGACAAATGGGCGGTGACCATGAGGCAATGGCATCTATTATCACATGGACTACGTTATTATCCATCATTACTGTAACTTTAATTCTTGGTAGTATGGAATTATAGAAATACACTTAAGAATAAAGCTATATAATATTAAAAACGTATTGCTAATAACGAATGCAATACGTTTTCTATTACTATACTCTTACAGATATATACCTTATGGATTTCAAGATGCATCGCGGCGGCAAGGGAGCGAATCCCCGGGAGCATAGATAACTATGTGACCGGGGTGAGTGAGTGCAGCCAACAAAGAGGCAACTTGAAGGATGACAGGTATATTCAATAATACCTGCCTATCTCGTTAGAACTATTTTATTTTCCGTTCTTTGCAATAAAGAGATAATTTCGGCAAAGCCTCGATTATCATTTATACACCACATCACGATATAGTCAGATTAGGCAACTGTATAAATAACCATTATCCAATGCTATAATTGTAGTTATTTTCAACAAATATAAGCGCCTGCCTCTATATGCAACAGAATCATGCTGAACAAGGTTTTATACTGACACGCCATTGGCGGGATACTCCCTCGGGTATTGAGGTGGAATATTGGCTGGTGACAGATCAGGAGCCACGTCATATAAAAATTCTTCACCAACAAGCTGTTGCTTTTATCTTGCAAGCTAATATGCCGCAGGTGGAAAAAATTCTGGCGCAAGAGCGCAACTACCATCTCCGCCCACTTTCATTGAAAGATTTCAATCGCCAGCCTGTTGCCGCGCTTTATTGCCAGCAATATCGCCAATTACAACGGATTGAGAAAGTGCTACAGCAACAGGAAATTCAGGTTTATGAAGCAGATATCCGTCCACCAGACAGGTTTATGATGGAACGTTTTATCACAGCTCCCATCTGGTTCAGTCAAGCACCTAATGGCAGCTATCAGATGAAACCCAACCCGGCTTATCGCCCAACACTGAAATGGGTATCGCTGGATATTGAAACCAGCCAGCATGGAGAACTTTATTCCATTGGATTAGCAGGATGTGATCAGCAAAAAGTATTTATGCTTGGCCCTGCTAACGGTAATGAGCACCGGGTAAATTTCGATTTGGAATATGTAGCAAGTCGTCCGCAAATGCTGGAAAGACTTAACGAGTGGCTGGAAAAATATGACCCTGACGCCATTATTGGCTGGAACCTGATTCAGTTCGATCTGCGGATTTTACAAAAACATGCTGAACGCTACGGCGTTCCACTGAAATTTGGACGGGCCGGAGGGTTACTGGAATGGCGGGAGCACGGCTTTAAACCGGGACACTTTTTCGCTTCCACCGCCGGTCGATTGATTATTGATGGTATTGAAGCACTGAAAACCGCTACCTGGAATTTCCCTTCTTTCAGTCTGGAATATGTCTCGCAAGAACTATTGGGCGAAGGCAAAGCCATTGATACACCCTATCAGCGTATGGATGAGATTGACCGTCGATTCCAGCAAGATAAGCCCGCACTGGCACAATATAATCTGCAAGACTGTATTCTGGTAAACCGGATTTTCGATAAAACCCACTTAATGGAGTTCCTGTTGGAAAGGGCAACAGTTACCGGTCTCGCCGTAGATCGCAGTGGCGGTTCAGTCACCGCTTTCACCCATCTTTACATGCCAAAAATGCACCGCATCGGTTATGTTGCCCCAAATCCAGGCGGGAAGCCTGAAGATAACAGCCCCGGAGGTTTCGTGATGGATTCTCGCCCCGGCTTGTATGATTCAGTGCTAGTGCTGGATTATAAAAGTCTGTATCCCTCGATTATCCGCACTTTTCTTATCGATCCTGTCGGTATGGTGGAAGGTCTGGCACAGCCGGACAGCGAGCATGCGGTTCCCGGTTTTCGCAATGCCTTCTTTTCCCGTACTCAGCACTGTCTGCCTGATATCGTGACGCAAATCTGGCATGAACGTGACGCAGCAAAAAAACAGCATAACGCCCCATTGTCACAAGCATTGAAGATCATCATGAACGCTTTCTATGGCGTTCTTGGGGCGGAGGGCTGTCGTTTCTTCGACCCACGTCTGACGTCTTCCATTACTATGCGCGGCCACGAAATTATGCTCCAGACCAGAAAGCTGATTGAATCTCAAAACTATCAAGTTATCTACGGTGATACAGATTCTATCTTTATATGGCTGAAACAGGCGCATGAAGAAGAACTGGCTCTCAGTATCGGCAAAGAACTTGCGCGATTCGTTAACCAATGGTGGCAAAAACACCTGCAAGAACATTTTGGGCTTAAAAGCACCCTTGAGTTGGAATTTGAAACTCACTATCGCCGTTTTCTGATGCCAACCATCCGTGGAGCTGAACAAGGCAGTAAAAAGCGTTATGCCGGTCTCAGTGGTGACCGCATGGTCTATAAAGGTCTGGAAACAGTACGCACTGACTGGACACCTCTGGCGCAAAATTTCCAGAAGCAACTGTATTCACTGATTTTTCATGAACAACCTTATCAAGAGTTTATCCGTGGTTATGTTACCAGTACCCTAAAAGGAAAATTTGATGATAAACTAATCTACCGTAAAAGGTTGGGCCGTAAGTTGTCTGACTATCAGCGCAATGTACCACCCCATGTGAGGGCAGCAAGGCTGGCAGATGAATACAATCTGCAACATAACCGGCCCTTGCAGTACCAAAATGGGGGGTGGATAAGCTATGTCATGACACAATCCGGGCCGGAACCACTGGAAAATCTGCATTCATCACCAGACTATGATCACTATATCAATAAGCAACTTCAGCCTATCGCTGATGCTATCCTGCCGTTTTTACAGGATGATTTTATAACTTTACTCACCGGACAGATGGTAATGCCTTTTGGCTAATTACTATTTGGCTGATTACTATTTTTTGCAGGTGACGACCGGCTTTGCTTCCATTAACATATCGCCCCTTTGACGAGTGATAAGGGGATTGACGGGGTGTCTTACTGTCTACCCATTATCTCCGTGAGATCAAATAAAAAGCTGTCGTCCTCCACCTATGAATAACATTATCTAACAGAAACTGAGTTAAAATTTATGCCATTTACCCTCGGTCAACGCTGGATCAGCGATACAGAAAGCGAACTTGGATTAGGAACCGTTGTTGCACTGGACGCACGAATGGTCACTTTGCTCTTTCCTGCCAGCGGTGAAAACCGCCTCTATGCACGCAATGATTCTCCTATTACCCGTGTTATGTTTAACTCGGGAGATGTTGTCACCAGCCATGAAGGCTGGCAACTCAAAGTAGATGAAATCCAACAAGAAAATGGCCTGCTGATTTATACAGGCACACGACTTGATACTCTGGAAGAAAATATCAGTCTGCGCGAAGTGTTACTTGACAGTAAACTTACCTTCAACAAACCACAGGATCGCCTGTTTGCTGGTCAGATTGACCGTATGGACCGCTTTGCCTTACGTTTTCGCGCCCGTAAATACCAAAGCGAACAATTTAAACTGGCTGAAAGTGGTTTGCGGGGTATCCGCGCAAGCTTGATCCCTCATCAACTTCACATCGCAAATGAAGTCGGCAAGCGCTACGCACCAAGAGTTCTATTGGCCGATGAAGTCGGTTTGGGTAAAACCATCGAAGCCGGGATGATCATCCACCAGCAATTGCTGGCCGGTCGTGCTGAACGTGTTCTGGTGATTGTGCCGGATAGCCTTCAACATCAATGGTTGGTAGAAATGCTGCGCCGTTTCAATCTGCGCTTTGCCCTGTTTGACGATAGCCGCTATATCGAAGCACGGCACGACAGTGACAATCCATTTGAAACAGAACAATTGGTACTCTGTTCACTGGATTTTGCCCGCCGTAATAAACAGCGTTTTGAGCATATGCTTGAAGCCAGCTGGGATTTGATGGTGGTGGACGAAGCTCACCATCTGGCCTGGAGCGAGGATACACCTAGCCGTGAATATCAGGTTGTCGAACAATTAGCTGAACAGATCCCAAGTGTACTGCTATTGACTGCAACACCAGAGCAGCTAGGACAGGAAAGTCATTTTGCCCGTCTACGCCTACTTGATCCAAACCGTTTCCACGATTATCAGACTTTTATCGACGAACAACAAAAATATCGTCCAGTTGCCGATGCTGTCACACTGCTGTTATCAGGTAAACAACTTAATAATAATCAATTAAACCTAATGGGTGAGTTGATTAGTGAGCAGGATATTGAGCCTCTGTTGAAAGCCGCCAATAGTAATAGCGATGAAAGTGAAACTGCACGACGTGAACTGATTTCCATGCTGATGGATCGCCACGGCACCAGTCGTATTCTGTTCCGTAATACCCGTAATGGTGTGAAAGGCTTCCCCCATCGGGAATTGCACCAGATAAAGTTGCCTCTGCCATCCCAATATCAGACCGCCATTAAAGTCTCCGATATTATGGGCGCTAAAAAATCGCTGGAAGCACGCGCATGGGATATGCTCTACCCAGAACAAATTTATCAAGAGTTTGAAGGCGAAAACGCTACCTGGTGGAACTTTGATCCCCGCGTAGAATGGCTACTCGGTTTTCTGATGGCAAATCGCCATGAAAAAGTGCTGGTAATTTGTGCGAAAGCAACCACCGCTCTGCAATTGGAACAGGTACTACGTGAGCGAGAAGGGATTCGTGGTGCTGTTTTCCATGAAGGTCTATCACTGATTGAACGTGATCGCGCCGCAGCCTATTTTGCTTCCGAAGAAGAAGGAGCTCAAGTATTACTATGCTCCGAAATTGGCTCAGAAGGCCGCAACTTCCAATTCGCCAACCAATTAGTGATGTTCGATTTACCATTCAATCCGGATTTACTAGAACAGCGTATCGGACGTCTGGATCGTATCGGCCAAAGCCGTGATATCCAAATTAGTGTGCCTTATCTGGAAAATACCGCCCAAGCAATCCTGATTCGCTGGTATCACGAAGGTTTGGATGCATTCGAACATACCTGCCCAACGGGTCGTACTATTTACGATCACTATTATGAAACTCTGCTGAACTATCTTGCCAAACCCAACAACCAGGAGCAGGAAAAATTTGGTGAATTTATTGATCAGTGCCGTCAGCAACATGAGCAACTCAAACAGCAACTGGAGCAAGGCCGTGACCGGCTGCTGGAAATGAACTCCAATGGCGGCGAACATGGTTTGCGGCTGGCAGAAAAAATTTCAGAGTATGACAATGATACTGATTTGGTGAACTTCTCTCTCAATCTATTTGATATCGTTGGTATCAATCAGGAAGATCGCAATGACAATATGATAGTGCTGACACCATCCGATCATATGCTGGTCCCAGATTTTCCTGGATTACCAAAAGATGGTTGTACTATCACTTTTGATCGTGAACAGTCACTGTCCCGTGAAGATGCCCAGTTTATCAGTTGGGAGCACCCAATTATCCGTAATGGGTTGGATCTGATCCTTTCCGGTGATACAGGTAGCTGTGCGGTATCCCTTTTGAAAAATAAAGCATTACCTGTTGGAACTCTGCTGGTAGAGCTGATCTATGTAGTTGAAGCACAAGCCCCTAAACGCCTGCAATTGACCCGATTCCTTCCACCAACGCCATTGCGGATACTGATGGACCTGAAAGGCAATAATCTGGCTGGTCAAGTGGAGTTTGAAAGCTTTAACCGCCAGCTTAATGCAGTGAATCGTCATACTGCAAGTAAACTGGTCAATGCGGTACAAAAGGAAGTTCACGCTATTTTGCAACAAGCCGAAGGTTTAGTAGAAACTCAGGCAAAATCATTGATTGAACAAGCAAAACAGGAAGCAGATGAAAATCTTGCCGCTGAACTTTCCCGTTTGGAAGCATTGAAGGCGGTCAATCCAAATATTCGTGATGATGAATTGGAAGCCATTGAAACCAATCGCCAACAGTCACTGCTTAACTTAAATCAAGCAAGTTGGCGTCTGGATGCTATTCGCCTTGTTGTCGTTACACACCAGTAAATATTAGCAATACCTGGAGGCTGGACCGGGATAGGGTAACCTTTACTAAGAACCCTATTCCCGCGCCTCCCCTGATATTCAGCTACCGGAGCCTTAATGGAAGCTTATAATCCTCCTACCGATCCTTGGTTACATGTGCTCTATCAGGATCAATATATCATTGTGGTCAATAAACCCAGTGGGCTACTTTCTGTTCCCGGTCGGGCAGAAGAACATAAAGACAGCATTATGACGCGGATACAACAACAGTTTCCAGCGGCAGAATCTGTTCACCGGCTGGATATGGCAACCAGCGGCGTAATGGTAGTTGCACTGACCAAAGATGCAGAGCGTGAACTGAAACGTCAGTTCCGTGAACGAGAACCGGAAAAAACCTATATTGCGCGGGTTTGGGGACGTCTGGAACCAGAAACGGGTCTTGTCGATTTACCGCTGATTTGTGACTGGCCGAACCGGCCAAAGCAGAAAGTGTGTTTTGAAACCGGGAAATCAGCCCAGACTGAATACGAAGTACTCGCTTACGAAGATGAGGCAACTCGAATAAAACTCTCACCGATAACTGGTCGTTCACATCAGCTCAGGGTGCATATGCTAGCACTTGAACACCCAATTTTGGGAGACCGGTTTTACGCTCATCAGCAGGCAAGAGCAATGGCATCTCGCCTGCAATTACATGCACAAGAGTTATATATCACACATCCGGTCTATGGAACGCCAATGCATTTTCAGTGTAAAGCCGATTTTTAATTAATAGACAAATACGGTAACCGAATCCAATGAAGCCAATATCAGACACAAGGCCAAGCCACAGCAAGCCAAAAGAACACGGATATTTGCCATTTTTTGCATTCCTCCTAAGTTAAAACAAAATAAAACATAAAATATTCTAATATTTTAGAGGAATAAAAAATAAACTCAACAGCCGTAGGGGATATTATTCCCCTATACATTTAGTGACATGTTTTTAAAAATAAAAAATGGGCTATTTAAAACCCTTCTCTTTTTTAATGAAATCATAGGCAGCCTGAATTGACTGGGCCTTTTGTTTAGCAATCTCCATCATTTCCGGTGGTAAACCTTTTGCTACCAACTTATCCGGATGGTGTTCACTCATCAATCTACGATAAGCACGTTTAATTGTCGTCGCATCATCCTTTTCACGCACCCCCAACACTTTACAGGCGTCCGCGAGTGTTGGCCCCTGCGCAGCCTTCTGATAACCGCCATACTGCCGTTGCTGCCACTCTCCTCCATCACCGAAATTGCGGCCACCTTCCATCATGGCAAGGAATTGTTCGAATTGGTTACGAGAGATCCCAAGTTCATCAGCAATAATAAACAGCACCGTCCTCTCGTTCGGATGCAATTGACCATCAGAAAATGCCGCCTGTAATTGGATCTCCAAAAACATGCGAATTAAGTCAGACCGGCCAAAACAGGCACGACGCAATTGTCTTAGTGTCTCACGCAAAGGAAAATTAGGCTCTTTACCTTCACGAAAAGCCTGCTGTGCTGCAATCCTGGCTTGTCCGTGAAGTTGCATTCGTTCCATTAACTGGCTCGCAAGCCGGATATCCGTTTCAGTCACCCGCCCTTTTGATTTAGTAATATGGCCCATCACCTGAAAAGTACTGCTGAAAAATAGCAGTTGGCGAGACTGATTATTTGCAAAAAAACCTTGGTTTCTCCGTACACTGGCCCTATCAAGCATATGGCCAATAAATAGACCAATGACAATACCCCAGAAGCCTGCTCCAGACACAACACCAAAGATCAGCCCAAGCAATTTTCCCCAATAATGCATATACTCCTCAATTCACCAATGCTCTGAGTGTAGTTTTGCATTATCATACTATTCATTCAGCTCTGTGCCTAACGGCAAGATATACCCTATGGATTTCAAGATGCATCACGACGGCAAAGGAGCGAATCCCCGGGAGCATAGCTAACTATGTGACCGGGGTGAGTGAGTGCAGCCAACAAAGAAGCAACTTGAAAGATGACGGGTATAAGTAAAGGTATGACTTTACACTGGCGTATATTCATCGAGTACGCTAGTCTCTTGAGGTTTGCCCGGCATAATGCCACTGATGACGGAACCGCATAAATATCTATGAAGAAATGTTATCCAACTTTGCTGGCCACAACGGTATGGGCCGCACTTTATGGTCAGCATGCACATGCTGATCTCGCAGCGCAGTGTATGCTGGGGATACCTGTTTATGATCAGCCAATCATTAATGGCGATTTAAATCAACTTCCTATCAATATTCTGGCAGATGATTCACGCGCAGATTATCCGCGTTCCGCTAAATTTATCGGTAATGTTAATATTAAACAGGGTAATAAAACCCTGACCGCCGATCAGGTACAACTTGATCAAACAGAAGATAAAGTTCCGTTAAGAACCGTAACTGCAACGGGCAATGTCCATTATGATGATCCCTTGATTATTCTGAAAGGTCCACACGCTTGGTCTAATTTAAATAATAAAGATACCGATATGTATCAAGGTGATTATCAGATGGTCGGGCGTCAAGGACGCGGCACCGCAGACAAAATGAAACTGCGTGGTGAAAACCGTTATGCCATTCTGGATAACGGTACTTTTACTTCCTGCCTGCCGGGTAATGATAGCTGGAGCGTTGTCGGCTCCGAAGTTATTCTCGATCGCGAAGAAGAAGTGGCAGAAATATGGAATGCCCGTTTCAGAGTGGCTAACGTTCCCATATTTTACAGTCCGTATCTTCAATTACCGATCGGTAATAAACGCCGTTCCGGTTTTCTTATTCCTAACGCCAGCTATTCCAAAAATGACGGCTTTGAATTTCTGCTGCCTTATTATTGGAATATCGCACCAAATTATGATGCCACGATTACACCGAACTATATCAGTAAACGTGGTTTAAAACTGGATAATGAATTCCGTTACTTAACCAAAGCAGGCACAGGAACCCTTGCTCTCGACTGGCTGAATAACGACGAACAGTATGTCAAAGACAAAAAGACAAACACACGTACCGCCAGAGAAAGTGATAATCGCTGGTTATTTTATTGGAGACACAGTGGTGTGATGGATAGGGTATGGCGTTTTAATATCGACTATACCAAAGTCAGTGATCCCGAATATTTTTCTGATTTCAGCTCTCAATATGGTTCCACCACCGATGGCTATGCCACACAAAAATTCAGTCTGGGCTATGCTCAACAAAACTGGAATGCCACGCTATCAACTAAACAGTTTCAGATTTTTTCTAAAGATACCAGTAGAAAAGCTTATAGAGCAGAACCTCAGTTAGATTTGAATTATTACAAAAATGATCTAGGACCATTTGACCTTAAAGTTTATGGTCAGGCGGCGAAATTTACCAGTGTAGGTAAAAATAACCCGGAAGCAACCCGCTGGCATCTGGAACCCTCCATTAACCTGCCACTCTCCAATGGCTGGGCCAGTATGAATAATGAAGTTAAGCTGATGGCGACTCACTATCAGCAGGATATTCCCAAAGCTACCGAGAATGCTGAATATAAAGAATCTGTTAACCGGGTTCTGCCACAGTTCAAAAGCGAAGCCAAAATGGTATTTGAGCGTTCAACGTACCTGAACAACAATTACACCCAAACGCTAGAACCGCAGGTTCAGTATCTGTATGTGCCATACAAAGACCAAGATAATATCAATAACTTCGACTCATCTTTACTGCAAACTGACTACAACGGCCTGTTCCGTGACCGCTTTTATGGTGGCCTGGATCGTATTTCATCGGCCAATCAAGTGACTACCGGTCTCACTACCCGTATTTATGATGAAGGTTTGGTTGAACGTTTTAACCTGTCATTAGGTCAAATCTATTACTTTGAACGTCCACGCACCGGTAAAGAAACCATCATCAACAGTAAAGATAGTACCGGCATGATGACCTGGGCAGGTGATACTTACTGGAAAATTAATGATTCCTGGGGCTTGAAAGGTGGTATGCAGTACGATACTCGCCTGAGCAGCGTAACGATGGGGAATGCAGTACTAGAATATCGCCGTGATGAAGACCGACTTGTACAGTTGAACTATCGTTTTGTTGACAGAGATTATATCCAAGCTACGGCTAAGAGTGCTCCGGCTTTCCAGCAAGGGATTTCTCAAGTTGGTCTGGTTGCAAGTTGGCCGTTAAGTGATCGCTGGGGTTTAGTAGGTGCTTACTATTACGATACTAAAGAACAGCAACCAGCAAGTCAGTTAGTGGGTTTGCAGTACAACACTTGTTGCTGGGCAATTAACGTTGGCTATGAACGTAAGATCGTTGGTTGGAAAGACAATAATAGCGAATATGACAACAAATGGTCATTTAACTTTGAACTTCGTGGCTTAAGTAACAATCATAGTTTGGGTAGCAAAAAAATGTTGCAGTCTGGCATCATGCCATACCAACGTGCATTCTGATGCTATACCCTATGGATTTCATTTTGATATTAAACATGATAAATCCGCTATTGCGGAACCTACATATGATGGGAAAAGTATGAAGAACTGGAGAACTCTCATTTTCGGATTGATGCTTTCAGTGAGTACTGCCTTCGCTGCGCCTCAGCAAATGGATAAAATTGCTGCGGTCGTTAATAACGGGGTGGTACTGGAGAGCGACATCAATAACCGCTTACAATCCGTCAAACTGGATGCGCAACATGCCGGCCAGCAAATACCGGATGAACAAACGCTACGTCATCAGATCCTTGAACGTCTGATTATGGATAATATCCTGCTACAAATGGCAAAACAGATGGGGATCACCATTCCTGATCAAGCATTGGATTCTACAATTGCCAATATTGCAGCCCAGAACCACATCACTGTGGAACAAATGAAACATCGCATTGCTGCTGACGGAATGAGTTTCGATACTTACCGTGATCAAATCCGTAAAGAGATGCTGATAGCAGAAGTGCGCAATAATGAAGTCCGCCGTCGTGTCACCATTTTGCCTCAAGAGATCGACGCCTTAGTTAAACAAATTAGCAACCAGAATACTAACGATACTGAATTGAATATCAGCCACATTCTGATCCCATTGCCAGAAAATCCTGATCAGGCACAAATGGAAAAAGCCATGACGGTAGTGCGGAAAATTATGTCTGAACTTAAACATGGTGTTGATTTCGGTAAATTGGCTATCGCCTATTCTGCCGATCCACAAGCGCTGAAAGGCGGTAATATGGGTTGGAGTAGGCTTCAGGAGTTACCAACTCTGTTTGCTGAACAACTGCAATTAGCTCAGAAAGGCGCCGTTGTTGGCCCAATTCGTTCCGGTGTTGGTTTCCATATTCTCAAAGTTAATGACATCCGTGGCGGTAATCCAACCATCGCCGTCACTGAAGTTCATGCCCGCCATATTCTATTAAGAACTTCTCCTGTCATGACCGATGATCAAGCGCGTACCAAGTTGCAGCAAATCGCCAGTGATATTCGCAGTGGAAAAACTGATTTTGCCGATGCCGCCAAAGAGTTTTCAGACGATACAGGCTCCGCCCTGCGTGGTGGTGATCTCGGCTGGACTACCCCTGATATCTACGATCCTGCTTTCCGTGACGCATTAATGCGACTGAACAAAGGTGAAATCAGCCAACCAGTTCACTCATCTTTTGGTTGGCACCTGATCCAACTGCTGGACACTCACAAAGTTGATAAAACAGATGTCGCTCAGAAAGATCGTGCTTACCGTATGTTGTTCAACCGTAAATTCACCGAAGAAGCACAAAGCTGGATGCAGGAACAACGCGCCTCAGCTTATGTGAAAATTTTAGATGGCAGCGATGCACAACAATAAACCGATTGTTATTACCCCCGGCGAGCCTGCCGGGGTTGGGCCTGATTTAACAGTGGCTCTTGCTCAACAAAGTTGGCCAATGCAATTGGTCGCTTGCGTAGACCCCAACCTGCTTCTCGACAGAGCCAGACAACTTAATTTACCTTTGCAACTACAAGAATATTCTGCTGACAAGCCCCACGAACCACAGGCTGCCGGGACGTTGACAATACTGCCAGTTCCTCTTCATGTACCCGCAATCGCTGGCGAATTGAATCAAGAAAACGGTAGATATGTCACCGAAACACTGGCACAAGCTTGTGACGGTTGTTTAAACGGGGAATTTTCAGCATTAGTCACAGGGCCAGTTCATAAAGGGAATATCAATGATGCTGGCGTGCCTTTTATCGGCCATACCGAATTCTTTGCCGATCGCAGCGGATGCCAACGAGTCGTCATGATGCTTGCGACAGAAGAACTTCGAGTTGCCTTGGCAACGACGCATCTACCCATTGTTGATGTACCAAAATCCATCACTTTCGATAGCCTACGAGAAGTGATTACTATTCTTAACCATGACTTAAAAACAAAGTTTGGCCTGGCAAAACCCTGTATTTATGTTTGCGGTCTGAATCCTCATGCGGGAGAAGGCGGCCATATGGGACGGGAAGAGATTGATGTTATTATTCCTGCGTTAGCCAGTCTGAGAGCAGAAGGCATCGTGCTGGAAGGCCCTTTACCGGCAGATACTTTGTTTCAACCTAAATATCTTCAACATGCAGACGCCGTACTCTCGATGTATCACGACCAGGGATTACCCGTGTTAAAATACCAAGGTTTTGGCAGAGCAGTGAATATTACATTGGGCCTGCCGTTCATCCGTACTTCGGTCGATCATGGCACAGCACTGGAACTGGCCGGGACAGGTCAAGCTGATGTGGGAAGCTTTATCACCGCATTAAATTTAGCAATTAAAATGATACAAAACAGTAATGAATAACAGAGTCCACCAAGGGCACTTTGCCCGTAAACGTTTCGGGCAGAACTTCTTAACCGATCAATTTGTCATTGATAGTATTGTTGCCGCTATCAATCCACAACCCGGCCAAGCAGTGTTAGAAATTGGCCCCGGTCTTGGTGCATTGACAGAACCGGTCGGCGAACGTATGGATAAAATGACCGTGGTTGAACTCGACCGCGATTTAGCCGCACGTCTACAAGTTCATCCACAATTAAAAGATAAACTTACCATCATCCAGCAAGACGCCATGACGGTTAGTTTTGGCGAATTGTCTCAGCAAAGAGGGAAGCCGCTACGCGTCTTTGGTAATTTACCTTATAATATTTCCACGCCGTTAATGTTCCACCTTTTCAGCTATACTGATGCTATTGCTGATATGCATTTTATGTTACAAAAAGAGGTGGTAAACCGTCTGGCAGCTGGCCCCGGAAGTAAAGCTTTCGGGCGTTTGAGTGTCATGGCCCAATATTATTGTCAGGTTATCCCTGTGCTGGAAGTACCGCCAACCGCGTTTACTCCCGCACCTAAAATCGATTCAGCCGTTGTACGTCTGGTACCGCACAAAAGCATACCGCACCCCGTCAAAAATATTCGTATGCTGAGCCGGATCACGACTCAAGCTTTCAACCAACGGCGTAAAACTATCCGTAACAGCCTCGGTGATCTTTTTACTGTAGAACAGCTAACAGAACTTGGTATCGATCCAAGTACTCGTGCAGAGAATATTTCTGTTGAGCAGTACTGTAAAATGGCAAACTGGCTATCAGAACAACCTGAAATGCAGTCATAACAGGAGTCAATTATGATTAATACGCCCAGGGTTTCTATTCAGGTACAAAGTGTTTATGTAGAAAGCCAATCGTGTCCCGATCAACGGCGTTTCGTTTTTGCCTATACAGTTACTATTCGAAATCTTGGGCGCGAACTGGTTCAGTTAATTAATCGTTACTGGCTGATTACCAATAGCGATAGCCATCAAACGGAAGTTCAAGGGGAAGGTGTTGTTGGTGAGCAACCCATAATCCAGCCAGGTACCGAATACCGTTACACCAGCGGCGCGATATTGGAAACGCCCTTGGGTACTATGGAAGGCCATTATGAAATGGTTGACCACAATGGCGAACCATTTCGCGTTGCCATTCCGGTTTTCCGTCTGGCTATCCCAACGCTGATTAATTGATTATGTCTACATATCTCATTGGTGATATTCATGGCTGCTACCGTGAATTACGTGCTTTATTAACTAATGCTAATTTTGATCCTAAAAAGGATACATTGTGGTTAACGGGGGATTTAGTTGCCCGAGGCCCAAACTCTCTTAAAGTTCTCCGATATGTTAAACAGCTAGGTTCAGCCGTAAGAATGGTATTAGGTAATCACGATCTCCATTTATTGGGCGTTTATGCCGGGATCAGCCGTAATAAACCTAAAGATAAAATTGATACGTTACTATCTGCACCAGATGCCGATGAATTAATTAATTGGCTACGCAAACAACCATTACTACAGTTCGATGATGATCTAAAACTGCTCATGACACATGCCGGTATTACGCCTCAATGGGATTTGGAAACAGCCAAAATGTGTGCTAGCGAAGTTGAAACCATGCTCAACAGTAGTTGTTACCCTCTGTTTCTCAATTCCATGTATGGGGATATGCCAAACAACTGGTCACCAGAACTCTCTGGGCTGGCACGTTTACGTTTCAGTACTAATGCATTGACACGTATGCGTTACTGTTTTCCAAATGGTCAGTTAGACATGTTGTGCAAAGATAAGCCCGAAAACGCGCCTGCGCCGCTAAGACCTTGGTTTGAACTGGAACGGCAGATCCCATCAGAGTATGCCATCGTTTTTGGTCACTGGGCATCATTGGAAGGCCAGGGAACACCCGAAAGGTTTTATGCATTAGATACAGGCTGCTGTTGGGGAGGACAACTGACGATGTTACGTTGGGAAGATAAGCAATATTTTACACAATCATCGTTACCGGCAGTAAAACAGCATTAAGCCAGACACGCCGTGAAAAAAGCTCATCGGCGTGTTCTATCAATCACAGACGACGTTGTAAAATCTCAAAACAGTAGCTGTGAGAATTTAATTCATCGGCATCATGGTACTCAGTAAATTCAGAATCCCATTCATCCGGTTCATAGTCAGGAAAATGTGTATCACCTATCACTTCTGCATCAATGTGAGTCAGGTACATACGACTCGCTCGTGAAATAAATTGGTCATAAACTTTACCACCACCCATGACCATAACCTCTTCTGCATCACCTGCTACAGCCAGTGCTTCATCAACTGAACTGACCCAAGTTACACGCTCGTCATTACCCAGCTGACTACTCAATACAATATTGAGTCGGCCGGGTAACGGGCGACCTATGGATTCATAAGTCACCCTCCCCATAATAACGGGTTTATTCAATGTATTACGTTTAAACCAGGCTAGATCCCCCGGTAGATTCCACGGCATTTTATTCTCCATGCCGATAACCCGATCCATAGCTAAAGCAGCGATCAAGCTGATATTCATTAAGCCACCTTAATAGGCAAATAGTATAAAAATTGATGACACTATACGGAAAGGGATGTACCCAGTCGATAGGCTCAACGCTTTCTTAAGTACAAAAGATTAATTTATACTTGGTTTATTACTTAAGACATTTATTGATCAAAATAATAACAAAGCTAATATTAACCATAGGGTACATTATGCTGGAAACATCACTAGTCGTCATCATTATCTCAACGTTGGGTATGCTCTCTCCCGGCCCCGATTTCTTTCTGGTAGTCAAAAATGCCATACGTTATCAACGTTCTGCCGCCATGATGACAGTTGCGGGCTTAATCGCCGCTATCACTTGTCATATGGCTTACTGTGTCGCCGGGTTGGCTATTGTTATCACCACAACGCCGTGGCTATTTAATCTGATGAAATATGCCGGAGCGGCTTATCTTATTTGGATCGGGATCAATAGCTTGCTTTCTCGCGGAGGCAATAGCATTCTCCTAGACAATCAGCCACGACAGATTATCACTTTCAAAAAAGCGTTTATGCAGGGGTTCTTATGTAATTTGCTCAATCCCAAAGCAACGTTGTTCTTCCTGGCAATATTTACTCAGTTTCTAAATATCAATTCTGGTGTTAGTGAAAAATTGTGTTATGCCTCTATTATCTGGGGATTGTCGGTCATCTATTGGCCACTGTTAGTCATATTGATCCAAAGCACACCGGTACGCCGCAGATTAGCTAAGGCTCAGAAGATCATCGATAAACTACTTGGCATTGTTTTGATTGGTTTAGGTGTCAAAGTGGCACTGGGATAAATAAGCATTAACAAAGCCAATTTTTTCATTAATAACTTTGATAGGCAGGTTTTAAACTTACAGATAGTATTATTTTATTTTCTGATTTCTTTTCAACTCGCCTTGCTGCGGAAATTGGCGGCGGTGATGCCAAAGAGTTCGGATTACATCATTGAATCTGTCTAATCTATATGCAGATATTATCGACGATGTTGTATCAATAAACAGTCAGGGCTTGTGGCCTGAGATTCCAAAAGATTACAAAATACCTGATCATTACAATTATCTATCGGAAAAATAAATCATAACCCCAGCCACTGCTGGGGTCTGGTCAGAGACTAACTATTAATCATCGCATGCATTTCCTGTACAGAAATCACCTGCTCAGTTGGATCGGCACTCAGTGCCATTGTTGTAGCAAATCCACCGTTTAATGTGGTGTCATAATGCACTTTATATTGCAGTGCACTGCGGCGAATAAGTTTGGAATCTTCAATCGCCTGACGACCCGCAGTCGTGTTTACAATATAGCTATATTCACCATTTTTGGTTCTATCCTGAATATGCGGACGCCCTTCGTGAACTTTATTCACCAGACGAGGGTTAATCCCCGCTTCACCTAGCACAACCGCAGTACCGTGAGTCGCATCCAGTTCAAAGCCCTGTTTCAGCAATTTAGCGGCCAAATCCACAACCCGGCCTTTATCACCTTCACGCACGGACAAAAGTGCTCTACCATTTTGCGGCATTCTGGCGTTACATCCCAATAGTGCCTTTGAGAAAGCTTCGGCAAATGTACGCCCAACCCCCATCACTTCTCCGGTTGACCGCATTTCAGGCCCAAGAATCGGATCCACACCTGGGAATTTGTTGAAAGGCAATACAACTTCTTTCACCGAATAGTATGGTGGAATGATCTCCTGAGTTGCATCTTGCTCAACCAGAGATTGACCAACCATCACACGAGCCGCAACTTTCGCCAGTGGTAAACCAGTCGCTTTAGAAACAAATGGCACAGTACGAGCCGCACGCGGGTTGACTTCAATCAGATAAACTTCGTCATTCTTGACAGCAAACTGGACATTCATCAAGCCACGTACACCCAATTCAAACGCCAGTTCTTCTACCTGCTGACGCATGACATCCTGGATTTCCTGACTTAGGGTGTAAGCAGGCAATGAACAAGCTGAGTCGCCGGAATGCACACCGGCCTGTTCAATATGTTCCATAATGCCGCCGATCAATACACGCTCACCGTCACAGATAGCGTCAACATCCACTTCCACTGCATCATCAAGGAAACAATCAAGCAATACTGGGGCATCATTAGAGACATTGACCGCCGTCTGGAAGTAACGACGTAGGTCAACTTCGTCATATACGATTTCCATCGCACGGCCACCCAAAACATAGGATGGACGAACCACCAACGGATAACCCAGAATATTTGCCTTCTCAACTGCCCGTTCTATCGTGGTCACTGTGGCATTTTCGGGTTGTTTCAGGCCAAGGCGATTTACCGCCTGTTTAAAACGTTCACGATCTTCCGCACGATCAATCGCATCCGGGCTGGTACCAATAATGGGAACACCGGCAATTTCCAGTTCACGAGCTAATTTCAGCGGAGTCTGCCCACCATATTGAACAATCACCCCTTTTGGCTGCTCAACACGCACAATCTCAAGAACATCTTCCAAAGTCACCGGTTCGAAATAGAGACGATCCGAAGTATCGTAATCTGTTGAAACGGTTTCCGGGTTACAGTTCACCATGATGGTTTCATACCCATCTTCACGCAGTGCCAAGGCCGCATGAACACAACAATAGTCGAATTCAATCCCCTGACCAATACGATTAGGGCCACCACCCAATACCATGATTTTTGGCTTGTCACTATTCGGATTAGCCTCACACTCATCTTCATAAGTGGAATACATGTATGCAGTATCAGTCGCAAATTCCGCCGCACAGGTATCAACGCGCTTGTAAACCGGATACAGATTATATTTGTGGCGCAGTTTGCGGATCTCTTTTTCGGCCACACCGACTAGTTTCGCCAAACGTGCATCAGCAAAACCTTTACGCTTCAGATGGCGCAGGAAGTCGGCCGTCAAGCTGTTAATGCCCTGCTCTGCTACTTGCTCTTCCAATCGCACGAGTTCTTCAATTTGCACTAAGAACCAGCGATCAATATCAGTCAGGTTAAAAACACCATCAACAGACATACCCGCACGGAAAGCATCCGCGATATACCAGATACGTTCAGCACCTGCATCTTTTAATTCGCGACGAATTTTAGTCAATGCTTCTGGATCATCTAAACTGACTTTCGGGTCAAAACCGGTTGCCCCCACTTCCAAACCACGCAATGCTTTTTGCAGAGATTCTTGCTGAGTGCGGCCAATCGCCATCACCTCACCAACAGATTTCATCTGAGTTGTCAGACGATCATTGGCTCCAGCAAATTTCTCGAAATTAAAGCGAGGAACTTTAGTCACTACGTAGTCGATAGAAGGTTCAAAGGAAGCTGGCGTGCGACCACCAGTGATATCATTCATCAATTCATCAAGAGTATAGCCCACAGCCAATTTAGCGGCAATTTTAGCGATCGGGAAACCTGTCGCTTTCGAAGCCAGCGCAGAAGAGCGAGAAACGCGTGGATTCATTTCGATGATAACTAAACGGCCATTTTTTGGGTTCACCGCAAACTGTACGTTAGACCCCCCAGTTTCTACACCGATTTCACGCAATACCGCCATCGAAGCGTTACGCATGATTTGATACTCTTTATCCGTCAGCGTTTGCGCCGGGGCGACCGTGATGGAATCACCGGTGTGAATCCCCATCGCATCAAAGTTTTCAATAGAGCAGACAATAATGCAGTTATCGTTTTTATCCCGCACAACTTCCATTTCATACTCTTTCCAACCAATCAGAGATTCATCAATCAAAAGTTCGTTGGTTGGTGAAAGATCCAGGCCACGCTCACAAATTTCCTCGAATTCTTCACGATTATAGGCGATGCCACCACCGCTTCCTCCCATAGTAAAGGAAGGGCGGATAATACAAGGAAAACCGACTTGATCAGCAACTGCCAACGCTTCTTCCATTGAATGGGCGATACCAGAACGCGGAGTTTCCAAGCCGATCTTTTTCATTGCTATATCGAAACGACGACGATCTTCCGCTTTATCAATCGCATCTGCGGTAGCACCAATCATGGTAACACCAAACTCTTCCAGTACTCCCTGACGCTCCAGTTCTAGCGCACAGTTGAGTGCGGTTTGTCCGCCCATTGTTGGCAGAATCGCATCGGGACGCTCTTTTTCAATGATTTTACGTACCACTTCCCAGTGGATCGGCTCAATGTAAGTGGCATCGGCCATTTCTGGATCAGTCATAATGGTAGCAGGGTTCGAGTTCACCAGAACGACACGATAACCTTCTTCCCGTAACGCTTTACAAGCTTGCGCTCCTGAGTAGTCGAATTCACAAGCCTGACCAATAACAATTGGACCCGCTCCCAGGATCAGGATACTTTTAATATCAGTACGTTTTGCCATTTTATTTTCTCCTGATTACTTGGTGTTATGACGATTATTTTTCTGACAATACTGCTCAATAAGTTCAATAAAGTGATCAAATAACGATGCAGTCTCATGTGGACCGGGGCTAGCTTCTGGGTGCCCCTGGAAGCTGAATGCAGGTTTATCGGTATGATGAATCCCTTGCAACGTGCCGTCAAACAGGGATTTATGAGTAACGCGCAAATTTGACGGCAGTGATTTTTCATCCACGGCAAAGCCGTGGTTTTGTGCGGTAATCATTACAACATTGCATTCAAGATCTTTCACCGGATGGTTACCACCATGATGGCCGAATTTCATTTTCATCGTTTCAGCGCCACTGGCTAACGCCAACAATTGGTGTCCAAGGCAGATACCAAAAATCGGAATTTCTGTCTCAAGCAGGGTTTTGATTGCGTCTATTGCATAACCACAAGGTGCCGGATCTCCTGGCCCATTGGACAAGAAAATACCATCCGGATTCAATTTCAGTACATCTTCCGCCGATGTCTGGGCAGGAACAACTGTCAGGCGGCAGCCACGATCCACCAACATTCGCAAGATATTACGTTTTGCGCCAAAGTCATAAGCAACAACATGATAAGGCAGATCCTGTTCTTGCTTATCTTCCGGTAATCCCCCCGCTAGCTTCCAGCTCCCCTGTAACCACGGATAAATCTGTTTAGTTGTCACCTCTTTTGCTAAATCCATCCCCTCCAACCCCGGAAACGCTTGTGCTTTTTCCAGTGCAACCTGAGCGTCAATCTGTTTACCTGCTATAATACAACCATTCAGTGAACCCTTTTCTCTTAACAAACGCGTCAGTTTACGAGTATCGATATCTGCTATCGCAACAATATTATGACGTTTAAGGTAATCGGAAAGCGTTTCTTCGCAGCGGAAGTTACTGGTCAACAGTGGTAGATCACGAATCACTAACCCTTGGGCCTGTACTTTTAGTGATTCTTTATCGACTGAGTTAACACCGACATTACCAATATGGGGATAAGTAAGAGTGACAATTTGGCGGGAATAGGAAGGGTCTGTGAGAATTTCTTGATATCCGGTCATCGAGGTATTGAAAACCACTTCCCCAACTGCCGCCCCTTCCGCACCTATGGCACGACCGTGGAATTGGGTTCCATCTTCCAGAACCAATATAGCTGACTTAATCAAAACACCCTCCAAAGAATAATTACTCGCAATTAGTGCATATTAATTCAGATTTGTTCCTCAAAATCAATGCAAAAGCTGCTTTTTAGGCAAAATTTTGGCAAATTGCGCGCATTCTAATGATGAGAGGGAGAGTTGTCTACAAAAAATGTTACTTTTCTTATTTTTTTGCACACTTCGCCAGACAGACCAATGAAATAAGACTTAAAATAGCAATAAAGTTAATTTATAAAATGGTAATTAGCATAGAAGATTTGATTTTCAGATGAAAAGTTGAAAATAATCACAAAAAGGAGAAAAAAGCAGAAAATTAAGGTTATAAATAAGACAAAAATAGAAAAAATAAACCAAAAAAACAATAGGATTAAACAAAGAAATTAAAAATCGCACAATAAAATATTTAATTATGCGATATCAATAAGTTACAAAAATAGATTTTTAAAGTAAATCGAGATTCAGTACATCTTTCATATCAAAAAGACCACTATTTTTACCACTTAGCCATAAAGTAGCCTTTACCGCGCCATTTGCAAACGTCATCCGACTGGAAGCCTTATGAGTTATCTCTACTCTCTCCCCAATATCTGCAAACATAGCGGTATGCTCACCCACGATATCCCCGGCACGGATAGTCGCAAAACCAATACTTTTCGGATCACGTTCACCGGTATAACCTTCACGGGCATAGACAGCACACGCTTTAAGATCCCGCCCCAAAGCATGGGCAATAGACTCCCCCATTGCTAAAGCTGTTCCTGATGGTGCATCCACTTTATGGCGGTGATGTGCTTCAATAATTTCGATATCACTATACTCGCCCATCACTTTCGCTGCTTTTTCCAATAATTTAAGCACCAGATTTACACCAACACTGAAATTCGCGGCAAATACAATCGGGATATCAGCAGAAGCCTCTTTAATTGCCTGTTTACCAGCCTCATCAAAGCCAGTTGTACCGATCACTATCGCTTTACCGTTCTGGCGACAAATTTCAAGATGAGTCAACGTTCCTTCCGGGCGGGTAAAATCGATAAGGATATCAAAATCATCAACGATACTTTTCAGGTCATCACAAACAGTCACACCTGTATGACCAATACCCGCCAACTCTCCGGCATCTGCGCCAATCAGAGAAGAACCGGAGCGTTCCAAAGCTGCACCAAGAGCAACACCATCTATTTGATATATGGCCTGAATCAACTGACGTCCCATACGCCCACCAGCGCCAACAATAGCAACACGAATATCTGTATCAGCCATAAGCCCTCACTATATTTAACACGATGAACAGTCAGATGAATGCTCTAAATAAAGAGTATATGCAATACTTTATTCTTATTTATCTTGATAATTTAGCTAATTTCTTTAACTTCAACACGTAACTCTTTTGGCACTTCAAATACAATATTTTCTTCTCTACCGTGTAATTCTTGGACGGAATCAGCACCAAGATATTTCAAGCGTTCAATAACTTGCTGAACTAAAATATCCGGTGCCGAAGCGCCCGCGGTTACGCCAACCAAAGAGATGCCGGTAATCCACTCTTCTTTAATATCCTCAGCAGAATCTATCAAGTAAGCAGGTTTACCAACCCGCTGAGCTAACTCAGCAAGGCGATTAGAGTTAGATGAATTCTTCGAACCCACAACCAAAACAACATCGGCGTCAGACGCCAGATCCCGTACCGCTTCCTGGCGGTTAGTCGTCGCATAGCAGATATCATCTTTACGGGGACCAACAATGTTTGGGAATCGTGCATTAAGTGCATCAATCACTTCTGAAGTATCATCAACAGATAATGTGGTTTGAGTCATAAAACACATGTTGTCTTCATCTTTGACTTTCAAGTTCCATACATCTTCCGGAGATTCAACCAGATACATTCCACCTTCCGCATTGTTGTACTGACCCATTGTACCTTCAACTTCGGGATGTCCAGCGTGACCAATCAGAATAGCTTCTTTGCCTTTGCGGCTGGCTCTTGCTACCTCCATATGGACTTTAGTCACTAGAGGACAAGTCGCATCGAACAACATTGTCAAATTGCGAGAACGCGCTTCAGCACGAATAGCCTGTGAAACACCATGTGCCGAAAAAATCAGAATCGCATCATCCGGTACTTCTGAAATTTCTTCAATAAAGATAGCACCCCGCTTGCGCAGGTTATCTACAACATAACGGTTATGTACAACTTCATGACGAACGTAGATCGGCGCACCATATAATTCCAGTGCGCGCTCTACAATACTGATAGCACGGTCAACACCGGCACAAAAACCGCGGGGGTTAGCCAGCAATATCTGCATGGTTTTCCTCCAATTGTGGATCAATTTCCAACACTTCAATTTCAAACGTGACGTTCTGATAAGCTAACGGGTGATTGAAATCAACAGTCACAGATTCTTCTGTTACGGCTTTGACTATGCCCGGCATTTCACTGCCATTCATTGCCGTAAATAACATTATAGTGCCAATTTCAGGAATACCCGTTTCAGCAAAATCACGCGGAGTAAAATATTGGATCAGATCAGGATTTGGTTTACCAAATACATTCTCACCAGCCAGAGTAAAGGTATGTTTATCTCCGTCTTTTAGCCCAGTAAGCTGCTGTTCCAAAGGTGAAGAAAGGGTTCCATCACCTAAACGAAATAATGCAGGTTTGCCCTGAGTGTGAGTGGAGTCGACAATAGAGCCATCTTGCAGTTTTAAAGTGAAGTGCAGTAAAACCGCACTATTCGCCTGCACCTGATTTGACATATTACTTATCCCACTTTGATGGTCTTTTCATCCGGGCTTAGAAAGCTATCAATGATAACCAATCCAGCCCCGATACATATCGCCATATCAGCGATATTAAAAGTTGGAAAATGCCAATCACCGACATAAAAATCAATAAAATCGATGACAAAACCATGAACCAACCGGTCAAACAGATTACCCAATGCTCCACCAATAATCAGGGCATAAGCGATATTACTCAGTTTCTTCTTTGCACTGGCACGATACATCATCACCATCAGTACAACTGAAATAGCAACGGCAATGAATGCAAAGAACCAACGCTGCCAACCATCTTTCTCTGCAAGGAAACTGAAAGCCGCCCCAAAATTCTGGGCATAAGTCAGATTAAAATAAGGTATCAATGGAACGGATTCATACAGATGAAAGTGTTGCAACACTAGCTGCTTACTACCCAGATCCAAAATCAATACCACAACAACTAACCAAAGCCAGCGAAGGCCGGTGGAGCAAATGGGTTTATTCATCAGGCAAACTTACGCTCTTCGCCGTTACCGGCAACATTAGTTACACAGCGGCCACAAAGTTCTGCATGTTCCGCCACCAATCCCACATCTTTAGCGTAATGCCAGCAACGAGGACATTTTTCGCCATCCGCTTTGCGGAAAGCAATTTTCAGACTACTGATTTCGCTTTGTTGAGCATCTTCACCAGCCTGCTCATAATCTGCAACAACAACCTGAGATGTTAGCAGAACAAAACGCAATTCATCTCCGAGGCTATTCAATTTGTCCGCCAATTCATTATCGGCGTACAGCGTCACCACGGCTTCCAGTGAACTACGGATATGTTTGTCCGCACGTGCCTGCTCCAGCACTTTGTTAACCTCACCACGCACAGCCAACAAATCAGCCCAGAAAACATCATTCATTGGTTCGCCTGCGGCCAGACCAAACAAACCGTCGTACCACTCTTCGGTAAATACATATTGAGCACGTTTGCCAGGCAACTCATTCCAAACTTCATCAGCAGTAAAGGAGAGGATAGGTGCCATCCAGCGAACCAATGCTTCCGCAATATGATACAGCGCAGTCTGACAACTGCGACGAGCCAAACTATCGCTCTTAGCGGTGTATTGACGGTCTTTAATGATATCGAGATAGAACGATCCCATCTCCACGGAACAGAATTGCATCATACGTTGAACAACGGTGTGGAAATCATATCTATCGTAACATTTGGTAATGTCCGCTTGCGCCGCTTGAGCACGCCCCACAGCCCAACGATCCAACACAGCCATCTCTTCTGGTTTAACCCTATGCTGTTCAGGATCGAAACCATTCAGGTTTGCCAGCAGGAAACGCGCCGTGTTACGGATACGACGATATGCATCAGCAGAGCGTTTCAAAATCTCATCGGATACCGCAATTTCACCGGTGTAATCGGTAGAAGCAACCCATAGACGCAGAATATCTGCCCCTAATTTATCCATGACATCCTGCGGACTAATGGTATTACCGATAGATTTAGACATCTTACGGCCCTGACCATCCACAGTGAAACCATGCGTTAACACCTGACGGTAAGGTGCTTTACCTTTTATTGCCGTTGAGATCATCAGGGAAGACATAAACCAGCCACGGTGCTGATCTGAACCTTCAAGATAGATATCCGCAGCGTTACCCTGGAATTCAGGGCGGGCATCAACCACCGATGCGTGAGTTGATCCCGAATCGAACCAGACATCCAACGTATCAAAAATTTTGACATAGTTAGCCGCATCATCACCTAACAGTTCGGCTGGCTCCAGATCCCACCACGCCTGAATACCGTCAACTTCAACACGTTTTGCAACTTCTTCCATCAATTCGATAGTACGTG
This sequence comes from Photorhabdus bodei, assembly GCF_003287735.1. Lineage (GTDB taxonomy): Bacteria > Pseudomonadota > Gammaproteobacteria > Enterobacterales > Enterobacteriaceae > Photorhabdus > Photorhabdus kayaii. The sequence continues at coordinate 133,023 of NZ_NSCM01000008.1, forward strand.
GATGAAGCTCTTCCGTCTCTTTATGGACAAAAAGAGACATCGGCGTGCCCCAAGTACGTTGACGTGAAATACACCAGTCAGGACGGTTTTCAACCATTGCCTCAATACGGGCCTGCCCCCAACCCGGTATCCACTGAACCCCTTTGATCTCTTGCAACGATTGTTTACGCAGACCATTTTGATCCATGCTGACAAACCACTGCGGCGTGGCACGGAAAATGATAGGTGTCTTGTGACGCCAGCAGCAGGGGTAACTATGCTGTAATTTTTCCAAATGCAACAATGCATTGTTTTCACTCAGGATATTCAGCACAATATCATTCGCCTTAAAGACAAATACGCCATCCAGAGAAGGATAAGTACCGGGTAGATAACAACCATTAGGTCCAACCGGATTTGCAACTTCCAAATCATATTTCTGACCGAGAACAAAGTCGTCCGGGCCGTGACCTGGGGCCGTATGCACAGCACCGGTACCCGCATCCAAAGTCACGTGATCACCCAGTACAACCGGTGAATCAAAACCCATAAATGGATGTTTAAAGCGCAATAACTCCAACGCAGCACCCGCACAATTCCCTAGCACTGTCCACGAAGTTATACCCGCACGCTGCATCACACTTTCTACCAAATCAGCAGCCAGGATCAGGCATTCACCCTCAATCTGTACTAATTGATAGCTAAATTCAGCATGCAAAGCGATCGCTCGGTTAGCCGGCAACGTCCACGGCGTGGTTGTCCAGATAACCAAAGAGACCGGTTGATCTGGAGCCTGCACACCAAATTTCTCACAAACGGCAGCTGCATTAACCGCGTTAAAACGCACGTCAATCGATGGCGAAATTTTGTCGTAATACTCAACTTCTGCTTCGGCCAGTGATGAACGGCAATCGGTACACCAGTGAACAGGCTTGGCACCTTTCAACAAATGACCATTAGCGATAATACGGCTCAATGCGCGAATAATGTCAGCTTCGGTCTTAAAATCCATAGTCAAATATGGCCGTTCCCAGTCACCTAATATGCCCAGACGGATAAAGTCTTTCTTCTGACCTTCGATTTGCTCTTTGGCATATTTGCGGCACTCGGCACGAAATTCAGCGGCGGAAAATTTTTCCCCCGGCTTACCAATAATCTGCTCAACCTTAAGCTCAATGGGTAAACCGTGGCAATCCCAACCAGGGATATATGGCGAATCATATCCCGCCATTCCTTTGGATTTAATAATAATATCTTTGAGAATCTTATTGACTGAGTGACCAATATGAATACTGCCATTCGCGTAAGGAGGGCCGTCATGCAGAATAAATGTTTTTTTACCGGCTTTTGCTTTACGAATTACCTGATACAACCCATCTTTGTACCAACGTTTTAACATATCTGGTTCGCGCTTTGCTAAATCTCCGCGCATTGGAAACCCTGTTTCTGGCAGATTCAGGGTGTTTTTATAGTCACTCATTCGATTCTCAATTCCAATTTTCCGCTAGATACATGACACAGGTAGCTGCTTAAAAAATTCCTTCGCAGCAACCAAATCATTCGCAATTTGCTGCTTGAGTGCATCAAGGGAAGCAAACCGCTGTTCATTACGCAATTTTTTACGTAACACCACATCAATATAACGCCCATAGAGATCCATTTGGGTATCAATTAGATGTACTTCAAGTTGTTGACCCTGACCAGAGACTGTTGGACGTGTACCAATATTGGCAACACCCGGTAAAGGCTGGTCTCCCAAACCATAGACTTCAACAACATAAACGCCGTGTACCGGAACCACTAATCGTTTTAACGGCAAATTTGCTGTTGGAAAACCAATAGTGCTCCCTAGTCGCTTACCATGAACGACCCGGCCACAAATGCTGTATGGATGTCCCAATAATGTTTCGGCTAATACCAAATCATCATCTTGCAGTGCTTGACGGATAGCTGTGCTGCTAATCCGTAAACCATCATCACAAAAACTTTCACTGCTGGTCACATCAAAGCCGTATGTCTCACCGGCTCGCTGCAAAAAGGCAAAATCACCACTGCGAGATTGACCAAAACGAAAGTCGTCTCCCACAGCGAGAAACTTAACACCCAATTTTTCCACCAGCAACCGTGAAACAAAGGCTTCTGGCGTATTTGCCGCAAAATTTCTATCAAATTTCGCGCATAATAAATAATCCACTCCACATTGGGCGAGATATTTGGCTTTATCCCTCAATCTCGTTAGACGCGCAGGAGCATTACCCTTAGCAAAAAACTCCAAAGGTTGTGGTTCAAAAATCATGACCATTACTGGTAATCCCAGACGCTGCCCTTCGTGTTTTAAGTGTTTCAGTAGTGCCTGATGACCTCTGTGGACACCATCAAAATTACCAATCGTCAACACGCAACCGCGGTGACATGTCCGGATATTACGTATACCGCGAATTAGCTCCATAGCTGGCTCAATACCCTGGAAATTACCAAATTATACCTTGTACAAAGCTCAAGGTTAACCCATCATCATAAGATGATTTAAATCAATAGCCCTGATTCATACAACAAAAACGAGCAGGAATCCCGAAAAATATTCATTTTATTTCTATCTGGACTATTCAATGAGATTTTTATTGTGAAAGACTGTATTCCCACTAAGTAAACTGATAAAATCCTGCGCCATCACAACGAAACAAGTTGCCGCGGTACAACGGCGCTTATTTGCACAAATCCATTGACAAAAGAAGGTTGAACAGGCATATTCCTCGGCCTTTGAATTGTCCTCGATAGAATATATTTGGGAGTTGGACCTTGGCTAATATCAAATCAGCTAAGAAACGCGCCATACAGTCTGAAAAACGTCGTCAGCATAACGCTAGCCGTCGTTCTATGGTGCGTACCTTTATCAAGAAGGTATATGCTGCTATCGCTACCGGCGATAAAGAAGCTGCGCAGAAAGCATTTCATGACATGCAACCTATTGTCGATCGTCACGCCTGTAAGGGACTGATCCACAAAAACAAAGCAGCACGTCATAAATCTAATCTGACGGCGCAAATCAACGCAATGTAATAATTTGCGTTTGGGTTACTGAAAAACCGGCCTACGCCGGTTTTTTTGTGTTTGCAGTTACTATCAATTATTTTTTAAGTACGCTTCTTAGATAGCACATTAAACAACGCAGAAAAATCTTTATTACATACCCTTTGAACAGCCGGGTGTTGAATCATTCGCTCAGCAAAAATCACATAATACTCTTCCTGCACGGCATCCAACCGACCAATCTCGGCAATATCATTATCTGTAAAAATATCATTGGTATACAAAGATGGTGCCACGAAAATCGCATTATGATACATACCAAACGCTTTCATTAACGCGGCATCATCAAACTCACCGAGTACCTCAACCTGAAGATTTTTATTACGTATCCAAGTCAACAATTTACGCCCCAACATAGAGCGACGCCCTGGAACCAATAAGCGACGTTCCTCCAAACATTCCGGGAAAGGTTTTTCCGGGATAGGTTGTCGGCAGAAGAAACTCACATCACATTCACCCAGTTTTACCGAGAACAGCCCTTCCTGTTGGGAAGAATCCACCGGGCAATCAGACAATATCATATCGAGTTTGTGCTGGCTGAGTTGTTCCAGCAACAACTCATGGGTTGATTCAAAACAACGTAGATGAATCTGCTCATGTTCCACAACCGCCGTTTTTAATACCTGGCTAACCAGACGTTTGGACAGCGCATCAGCAACACCAACATCAAATAAAAGATTAGATTCACGACTGTAGTTAACGATATCCAACATCTCCTGGCTTAGCATAAACATCTTATCCGCATAGCGGAAAATAAGCTGTCCTAGCTCTGATGGCACTAATCCCCTGCCCTGACGTTTGAACAGTTTCCCTCCCAGACGCTCCTCCAGCGCTTTTATCTGTCCTGTGATCGTTTGAGGTGTTAGATAAAGCGCTTCTGCCGCCCCAACCACTGATCCTTCCTTGCAAACATGCCAGAAATAATAGAGATGATTAAAATTCAGATGTGACACCCGCATACGTTTTTCCTTATGTATCGCTTACGTCTGGTAGACAACGCCAGCCATACATTACTAATCCACCGTCTCCCGGTGATTTTCTGTTTTTTCACTACATAAAGTATCCGCGATACAATTTTAGTTGTTGTACCGCAAATACAAAAATGATGAGTCAGTCCAGAAATTTTCTCTAAAATGTAGAACTTCATTTGGCTAAGTTAATGAATTTATCCCCACTCTGCCATCACTTTTTCTTTGGTAAGACCATTCGTAACAAGCCATACCCCATAAACGCAGCGATGGTTGAACCCATCAGAATGCCAAGACGGGAATAGACACTGAAAGATTCATCCGCTCCTTCAAAAGCCAATCCTGAAATAAAGATAGACATAGTAAAGCCGATTCCACAAAGAACAGAGACCGCAAATATCTGTTTAAGATTAATCTGCCGTGGCAATTTAGCAAATCCGATCTTAATAGAAATATAGCTAAAAAGAAAAATGCCCAATGGCTTACCAAGAAACAGAGCCACGGCAATACCTAACGGTAATATATCGGTCAAACCATTTAACGTAACGCCATTCAGGGCTACACCTGCATTGGCAAATGCAAATAATGGCAAAATAAGATACGCCACCCAAGGATGCAAACCGTGCTCAAGTAATTCAGATGGTGAATGACCATTCTGACCACGCAGAGGAATCAGAAAACCAACAATGACGCCAGCTAGTGTTGCATGAACACCCGATTTCAAGATGCAAACCCAAAGGATAGTGCCAACAGCCAGATAAGCCGATGTTTTTTCGACACCACGCCAATTCATCCAAACCAGCAAAACAATCATTGCCGCTGACAAGCCAAGCGCCACAAGAGAAACCGTTTTGGTATAAAACAGAGCGATAATCACGATAACGCCCAGATCATCAATAATCGCGAGTGCCAACAAGAAAACCTTGAGTTCTATTGGCACCCGCTTAGACAGAAGCGCCATCACCCCCAAGGCAAAAGCAATATCGGTTGCCGCAGGAATAGCCCACCCTTGACGGGTAAATTCATCATTGCCATTAAATAACAGATATATCAGTGCCGGAACGACCATACCTCCTATCGCCGCTATTACCGGAAATATTGCCTTATCACGCCCCGCCAAGGAACCTTCCAGCAATTCCCGCTTGACTTCCAGACCGACAATCAAAAAGAAGACAGCCATTAAGCCGTCATTAATCCATAACAATAAAGGCTTATTGATCTCCAGTGCAGCGAATTGCACTACCATCGAAATATTAAGAAATTGCTGATAAATACCCTGTAATGGCGAGTTTGCCATTATCAGCGCAATAATGGCAGCAATGATAAGAAGGAGCCCTCCAGCCGCTTCTAATTTCAGGAATTGACGAATAATTGCTGTCACGATGATTAACCTCTGAAACTGATCGAGCTTAAATGGTACTCTAGCTATAGTTTCGAAAAAAATCGATTTTATAACCAGAATAATTCGATATAACCGATCTATTGATGATCTACATCTCAATAAAATAGATTATCAATCAGAGGAAATCGTTAAGTGGAGCGTGCCTATTTATTTTACATTAGCACCAATTTCACGCATCTTAGCCAAAATGCAGTTTAAATCATCTTCTGATAGTGTTAACTGTGTTGCTATATAGAATAGAATGTGCGGAGAAATAACACGTGGCATTTTCCCGCCCGTGTATTTTCTCCATTGATTGTTACCGGAAACTCCCGCTAAATCGGCCATTTGTTCTCCCGTGAAACCTAATTCTTCTTTGAGTTTAATGAGATCTTCTGTAGTAGGAGGAGAATAATTGCCGATCAGTCGTTTAATTTTTCACCTAAAAATATTAGTATTCAATATGACTTCATATTATGCAAAATATATTTTTTCAGAATTTATATAGCTAGATAATTTCTAAGGATTCGACAGAAAAGATAAAATAAGACAATAATAACGAGAAAACAGCATGAACAATTAACAGGTATTAAAACTGGTCATATTGCAATATTTAAATACAAAAAAGCATTAAGAATATTATCAATATACATTAATTACTTGAAAAACAAATCAACATCGATTAATAACCAACAAATCATCTTTACATCCAATAACATTTTTTCTTTTAGTCGGCACTATTGAGTGATATTCCTCGCTATTAGTAACAATAATTGGCGATATAATCTGAATTTTATTCTCTTGAAAAAATTCCAGATCAAAATTAACTAATACCTCACCAGCAACCACTCTCTGCCCTTCCATAATTTGCAAATTAAATCCCTCTCCTTGCAAACCTACCGTTTCAATACCAATATGAATTAATAACTCCACTCCTTGATCGGAAATTAAACCAATAGCATGTCCAGTCGGAGTAATCATTGAAACCTTGCCATTAAAAGGCGATTTAACCACACCTTCGGTAGGAATAATAGCAATACCATCACCAATAATTTTTTCAGAAAAAGTGTCATCAGGTACTCTTGAGAGAGATTCTATTGTACCGGTCATCGGAGAGCGTAATATGATTTTCTTCTTTTTTGAAAAGCGTGGCCTTATTAAGATTATAGAATCAACATTAGATTCTAATTTCATTAATAAAGTGGATATAAATGCCACTAAGAAACTACTAAAAATGCCAAGCAAAATAAAAATAAAGTTATTGCTATCTTTTTGCATATAAAAAGGTAATGACACCAATCCCGGTACACTAAAAGCAAATATTTTCACAGAGAAAATACCTACAATAGCGCCACCAACAGCTCCACCCATTAATGCAGCATAAAAAGGTTTTCTTAATTTAAGCGTAACGCCATACATTGCAGGTTCAGTTACACCTAAAAAAGCAGAGAATGAAGATGAATAAGCTAATGATTTCATTTGCCTATCTTTAATTTTAATTGCGACGGCTAATGTCGCACCAGCTTGTGCAATATTACTCGCAAAACTGATAGGTAATAACATAAAATCGTATCCAAGAGACTTAAAGTTAGCAAAAACACTTGGCAAAAAGGCATAATGCATCCCAGTAATAACTAAAATAGGTATCAATCCACCTAACAATAATCCCGCAAACGGTCCAGCCACGGAAAATAATATTAAAAGCCACTTTTCAAGATACAAACCAATTGTATTTCCCAACGGTGCAGCAATAATCAATAAAATAGGTGCAGAAATTAATAAGACCAATAATGGTGTAAGTATTATTTTCAATACCGTTGGAATAAACCTATCTACCCATCGATGAATATAACTGAGCAACCAAACCCCTAAAATAATTGGAATAGCAGTATAACTATAATGATTAGCGGGAATAGTAATACCAAATACACTGAAATATCCGCCACCAGAACTGCTCACAAGATCAGATAATGTTGGATAAATTAAAATACACGCTAATGTGGCTGCAATAAATTCATTTGTTTTAAATTTTCTTGCCGCTGAAAAAGCCAAAAGAACAGGCAAAAAATAGAGAGGTGTATCAGAAAGAATATATAATAACTTATACTCATTACTCTGCTCTGAAACCCAATCCATCATGTAGAAAAAAATTAACCCACCTTTAAGTAAACCCGCCCCTACAATTGCCGGCAATACGGGAACAAATATGCCTGAAATGACATCAAGAATATGACTAATGAAACCCTTTTTTAGACCATAATGATTTTCTTCATTTTCTTTTAATTGCTTAATGATTTCACTAAATATTTCAACAACCCTATTACCAATAATTATTTGTAATTGCCCGCTGTGAAAATGTGCCCCAATAACTCCCTGCATTTTTCTAATCGCAGCAATATCTACTTTACTATTATCTATAATATTAAAACGCAATCTGGTAACACAATGCCAACTTTTATTTATATTTTCTTGTCCGCCAATAAATATAATGATCTCTTTTGCAAAATCTTCATCTCTCATTTTATCCACCACCTCTAATCTATTATCATTAGCGATTGACACTTATTTGACGATCCATTTACTTATCATTCTCTGCTCTTGTAACTATCATTAACCACCCGTTCTATATGAATGACTAAATAAATCAATTCATCATCGGGCACTTTCCATTGGTATTTCTCCCTCAGATATTTAATTAGCTTAACTGCACAGTTGTAGCTTTTGAAATACTTTTCTTCTATCAACTCTTGCAGAGAAAAATCCATCTCAATCGCAGAAGAATGCTCATTTTTATTTTGTCTAATCAGGAAATAGCGCAAATGCGTAATAAAACGAGAGTAATTCACCGAGGTTGTATCAAGGTTAACATGAAAATAGTAGTGAATAAGCTTAACCGTTTTATTAATCAAATTCGTTAATTTTAATGTATCTCCCATTGTTTGCCCTTCATATTGAGCATTGACAAAATGCAAGGCAATCAATGAGGCTTCTATCGGCGGTAATGGTTTTTCAATCTGGTCATTAATATAGATAAGCGCCTGTTTACCGACTTCATATTCCAACGGGTAAAGATGAGGGATCTCCCATTGTAAGACATTACCAATCTGATATCCTTTACTCACACGCTCAAATGCAAAGTTTAAATGCTCCGACAAAGTAATGAGTAATGAATCGTTGAGAGATTTGCCAAGAAGATCTTCCCCTAATGCGATAATTTTCTCGGTTAGCTCTATAACTGAGACTGGAATAGTCGCCATAATTTGATTAATTCTATCGTTCTTTTCAACAGTGAAGACTTTTGCAACATCTTGAATATTCAGCCTATCACCTTTTTTTCTATTAAAACCTATGCCTTTATCCATTAGAATAACTTCATTATTATTCTCATCAACGGCAAGAACGACATTATTATTTATGAGTTTTACTATCGTTAACAAAAGAGATACCTTACAGGATAAACTATTATATCCGTCATCTTTCAAGTTGCCTCTTTGTTGGCTGCACTCGCTCACCCCGGTCACATAGTTATCTATGCTCCCGGGGATTCACTCCCTTGCCGTCGCGATGCATCTTGAAATCTTTAGGGTATATATGCTCCAACCTAAGCCTATAAAATAGGTGAAATATATTTGTGACCTGGTTGTGCCTGATCTTATCAGTAACACTCCTGTACACTATATTCATTATGTTATCCTTCAGGCTAAGGCATTATTTTTACAAAGTCAACGGCACAACAACATACCCAACTTACCCAAGGTATTTATGATAAGTATCACATTTTTACCAAAATTATATTTAATGACTTGCAAGTATCACAAGGAATAACTAGCTTTTAACCAACTGATATAGGCTTGTTACCGACTTAGTTGCGACTGACGTCGGGCAAAACCTAATCCATCACGTCACGATCCCCTTATTCCAGGGCGATTATAGATGATGGGTTAGGTTTTTTTTTGCCTTAAATTCGGTCTTTCGCTGTTTTCAGCGTATTAAATGAAGGGGAAGTCTAATGAGATACGAAAGTCTGGCAGAGAAAATAGTCAGCGCAATAGGTGGGAAAGAGAATATATCTAGCCTGGTCCATTGCGCTACTCGTTTACGATTTAAACTTAAAGATAGCAGTCTGGCCAATAGCGAATTACTCAAACAGACTAAGGGAATTATTACCGTAGTAGAGAGTGGTGGGCAATATCAGGTCGTCATCGGTAGTCACGTAGTGGATATTTACGACGATATTAATAGATACTTACAAGATAATACAAAAAAAACCGAAGTTAAACAAAGTGTAACGTCACCGCAAGGGATAAAACAAGATAATGCAAAAGGTTTAAAACGTATTCTTGATGTCACCATTGATATCATTTCCAGTATTTTTACACCGCTATTAGGTGTATTGGTCGCCGCCGGATTAATTAAAGGTATTCTCGCTTTATCCGACGTGTTCAATTGGATGAGCATAGACAGCGGGACCTATAAAATTTTATACGCTACCGGCGATGCCATGCTCTATTTCATGCCTATTTTATTAGGATATACCGCAGGTAAACGGTTCGGAGGCAACCCTTTTATTACTATGGTGATCGGGGCCGCCTTAACCTATCCCACCATGACCGAGGCATTTAAACTTTCGCAAACGACTCCTGCTGTTCACCTCAATTTCCTTGGCATTCCTATCTCTTTCATTAATTATAGCTCAACCGTTATTCCCATTATCTTATCAGCATGGTTTAGCTGCTTGCTGGAAAAGAAGTTTAATAGCTGGTTTCATTCCTCCGTCAAACTGTTTGCCACACCTTTCCTGTGCCTGTTAATTACCGTTCCTTTAACTTTTCTAGTTATTGGCCCTGTAGCAACAGAGCTTAGTAATGGCCTGGCTGCCGGATATCTCTTCTTCTATCAATTAAACCCGGTCATTGCTGGACTTTTGATGGGTGCATTGTGGCAGGTTTGTGTCATTTTCGGTCTGCATTGGGGACTTATCCCAATAATGATCAATAACATGATGACCCAGAAAAAAGATATGCTCTCCCCACTGCTCCAGCCAGCAATATTTGGTCAAGCAGGTGCAACTCTGGGGGTATTTTTACGTACACGTGATAAGAATATGAAAACATTATCAGGTACTGCACTGATATCAAGTCTCTTTGGCATCACTGAACCTGCTATTTACGGTGTGACATTACCACTAAAACGCCCATTTATTATCGGTTGTATTGGTGGGGCGCTTGGCGGAGCAATTGTCGGCTTCTATTCAGGAACAGCATATAACGTTGGCGGCATGGGTATCTTTGCATTCACCTCATTTATTTCTCCCACCGGCATAGATAGTGCTTTCTGGAGTGTCATATTAGGTTCGTTAGGTTCATTTATCTTTTCTTGTATCGCAACTTATTTATTCGGTTTACCATCAGAAGTAAAAGTTTCACCAATAACATCCGGTACAAAAAATTAATTTAAACTCTGAGAGGAAGAATAATATTAAGAGGATATCTTCCAAGTTTAACGAGCAATTAACAAGAGGAAAATCATGAAAAAACAATTTCCAAATAACTTCCTTTGGGGAGGAGCGCTGGCGGCAAATCAGGTTGAAGGAGCCCATCAAATAGATGGAAAAGGGTTATCAACCTCAGATATGCAACCCCACGGCGTCATTGGTCACAGCATAGAACGCAATTTAGGTGATTTTCATATTAAGGATATTGGTATCGATTTTTATCATCGCTATCCTGAGGATATTGCGCTATTTGCTGAAATGGGATTTAAATGCCTGAGAACCTCCATCGCCTGGACACGTATATTCCCTGAGGGAGATGAAGAAATACCGAACGAAAATGGCCTGGCTTTTTATGATCGCCTGTTTGACGAAATGATAAAATATAATATTCAACCACTCATTACGCTTTCTCATTTTGAAATGCCTTACGGCTTAGTAAAAAAATATGGTGGTTGGGGAAATCGGAAAACAATTGCGTTTTTTGACCATTATGCCAGAACTGTTTTTGAACGTTACCAGCATAAAGTAAAATATTGGCTGACATTCAATGAAATTAATATGTCTTTATTCTCCTGTTTTACCAGTGCAGGATTACCAGAAAACAGTAAAATTCAAGATATTTATCAGGCACTACATTATCAATTAGTTGCCAGTGCCAACGCAGTTAAAGCCTGCCATGAAATTATTCCTGATGCAAAAATAGGTAATATGGTGGCAGCGGCCCCTTATTATCCATTAACTTGTCATCCCGATGATATATTAGAATCATTGAAAAAGAATCGTGAATGGCTATTCTTCTTTGATGTACAAGCTCGTGGATATTATCCATCTTATATGACCCGTCTATTTAAAGAAAAAAATATCACACTTGATATCACAGATGAAGATAAAATAGCACTCAAAGAAACGATTGATTTCCTCTCTTTCAGTTACTACATGAGTAGCTGCGCAACAACAAACCTTGAGATTATCAAGACGTCAGGGAATATCATTAATCCGGTGAAAAATCCTTATCTGTCCAGCTCAGAATGGGGATGGCAAATCGATCCTAAAGGCATTCGCTATCTTCTCAATATGCTATATGACCGTTACCAAAAACCCCTGTTTATTGTAGAAAACGGTTTGGGCGCCAGAGATGTTATTCAAGACGATGGCTCTATTATTGATGATTATCGTATTAAATATCTTAACGATCATTTATTTCAGATACGAGAAGCCATTGAAGATGGAGTTCAGTTATTAGGATATACCTCATGGGGGCCAATAGATTTGGTCAGCGCTTCTACCGCAGAAATGTCAAAACGGTATGGGTTTATTTATGTTGATCGTGATGACCAAGGCAATGGAACATTAGAACGGCGGCGTAAAAAAAGTTTTAATTGGTATAAAGCAGTGATCAGCAGTCACGGTAATACCCTTCAAGCCCCGGAGGTAGAAAATGAAAATAACCAATAAATTTCTTTTACTCACGATTCCACTTATTTTGCTTTATAACAATGTCACTGTAGCAGCGGAAAATAACTGCCACTCGTATGATACCCTTTTACCAAGAGGACCAGAAACACCTTCGGTTTCATCTGCATGCGATACGGTATTTCCTGAATGGGGCGGCCTTAGAAAAGAGATGGCAGATCGTGGCTTTTATGCAAATTTTCAATTACTTACTAATCTAACCTACGATATATCAAGAAGCTGGAAAAATACGCCTAATCCCAATTATATGGGACAGCGCTTAACTACCGGTAATATCGCCGCGACAGAACTCACTTATGATTTATCACGGATTGGTTTCACTGATAAAGCACAACTGCGTTTAGGTTTAACCTATGCTTATAATAACTTCAAAAATAATGGTCAAGATGGACATCCTTTTGTCTCAGCCTTTTCCATTAATCAACCCTTATTGAATGATCGAGTCATATTAAATTATGGCTATACGACACTACTCTCCCATTTTTATGGCTTATTTTTGGGTAGCAGTACAGCATCATCAGCGCTAGGGCCAACCAGTGTGATGTTGTCCCAAGCTGGACTAACCATTAGCAAACCAAGTCCATCGATAGATATTCGGTTTTTATCGGAAAATAAACGTTGGTATGACCACATTGGCGTTGCCAGAAGTCAAAGCTCAGAAGGTTTAAAAACCGATTCAAAATATAATACCTATGGTCTGCGCTGGAAACTTCCCAGTGCAGGAACCTTAGTCATCAACGAATTAGGTTATCGTGTTAATGCCAATGAAACGGAAAATATGATCTGGCTTCGGGGTGGATCGGTGTTCAATAAAACCCCTTATTTTAACTATAACAATTCAGAGTATGAAAATTACACTTACTCTCATTATATCGCCGCTACCCACCAAATAACCAAGCCGGATACGTCAATGCCTTTCCGTGGCTGGTATATTGACGGTAAAGCCAACTATGCGCCAAAGGATCGTAACCTGTTTAATGCCGACATTTCATTATCACTGTTCAGCATTGGTCCATTTGATTCGCGTCCAAACGATATGGTTACTTTTGGTCTGGCCTATAATAAGTTCAGCGACGATGCAAAAAATTATTTTGCTCGCAATGGTCAACTTGCTGAAAGTTATAGTGCAACCGCTTCTGTAGCGTATAGCTATCGTGTTTACAACGGCATCTATTGGACTAATAGCTTATCGTATACTCATCACCCATCAGTGACACCAAAAGAGGATGATGCCTATAATTTGCTCACACAAATTACGTTTAGTTTATAATTCTTAACCAAAACAAAAAGTCCTCATCTAAAACGAGGACTTTTTACCCATAATTCGAGCTTTATTTAACAATCCAGCTCTATTATGTGAAGATATTTACTTGGTCAAATCATCAAAAAATTTCTTTACGCCATCGAAGAAACTTTTAGAACGTGGGCTATTCGTTTCTTCGCCGGTCCCACCGAAAGATTCACCCAATTCGCGCAGTAATTCTTTCTGTCTTTCATTTAATTTAACCGGCGTTTCTACCACTACCCGGCACAATAAATCACCCTGAACACCACCGCGGACAGATTTAACACCTTTGCCTTTCATGCGGAACATTTTACCTGTCTGGGTTTCCGCAGGTATTTTCAGTTTCACACGGCCATCGAGAGTTGGAACTTCAATTTCTCCGCCCAGTGCCGCCATTGCAAAGTTAACCGGCACTTCACAATAGAGATTACTTTCTTGACGCTCAAAAATATGGTGTGATTTCACCTGTACCTGAACATACAAATCACCTGCGGGTGCGCCTTTAGCCCCCGCTTCACCCTCACCACTCAAACGAACACGGTCACCGGTATCCACACCCGCCGGGATTTTGACAGACAGGGTTTTGTATCTTTCAACTCGCCCATGACCATGACATTTATGGCAAGAATCTTTGATGATCTGACCACGGCCATGACAGTGTGGGCAAGGTTGCTGAACGGTGAAAAATCCCTGACGCATATGAACCTGACCAGCACCTTGACAGGTTGAACAGGTTACAGGGCTGGTTCCTGCTTTAGCGCCGCTACCATGACAGATATCACAAGTTTCCAGTGTCGGGATACGGATCTCTTTGGTCACACCACGAACCGCTTCTTCCAGCGTCAACTCCATGCTGTAACGCAAATCAGCACCGCGGCTTGGACGCTGTTGACGACGACCACCACCGAAAATATCACCGAAAACGTCACCAAAGATATCGCTAAAATCAGCTCCGCCGCCGCCCATGCCGCCTTGTTCAAAAGCAGCATGACCATATTGGTCATAAGCAGCCCGTTTCTGGTCATCCGTCAGAATTTCATAAGCTTCTTTAACTTCTTTGAATTGGCTTTCTGCCTCTTTATCGCCCTGATTACGATCAGGATGATATTTCATCGCCAGCCGCTTATAGGCTTTTTTAATCTCTTTTTCGTTCGCTGTTTTGGAAACCCCCAAAACCTCGTAATAATCTCTTTTCGCCATCTCTTATTTTACCCTTAACATACGCGCACGGGCGCAGAGTTCCCTCAACGCCCGTGCCGGTTAATCAGCAACAGTTGTCATCATCTAACTGTCACCGCGCCCGCTAAGGGCTATTATTTTTTATCTTTAACTTCTTCGAATTCAGCGTCTACAACGTCGTCATCTTTCTTCGCACTGTCACCAGCATCTGCGGTTGCACCAGCCTGAGCCTGCTGTTGAGCAATTTCCAACAGCTTAGCGGAAGCCTGAACCAAAGCCTGAATTTTCGCTTCAATATCCGCTTTATCTTCGCCTTTCGCTGCGGTTTCTAGCTGAGTGATAGCACTTTCAATCGCAGTTTTATCTTCCGCTGGCAGCTTGTCACCCGCTTCTTCTACTTGCTTACGGGTACCGTGAACCAGTTGATCTGCTTGGTTACGCGTTTGTACCAACTCTTCAAACTTACGATCAGATTCAGCGTTAGCTTCTGCATCACGAACCATCCGTTGAATTTCGTCCTCATTCAGACCGGAAGAGGCCTTGATAGTGATCTGCTGTTCGCGACCGGTGTTTTTGTCTTTAGCAGATACATGCAAAATACCGTCAGCATCAATATCAAAAGTCACTTCAATCTGAGGCATACCACGAGGTGCTGCTTGGATACCATCCAAATTGAACTGGCCCAGAGATTTGTTATCACCGGCACGTTTACGCTCACCCTGCAACACATGGATAGTTACCGCAGACTGATTGTCTTCCGCCGTAGAGAACACCTGACTGTGTTTGGTTGGGATCGTGGTGTTTTTCACAATGAGGGAAGTCATAACGCCACCCATTGTTTCGATACCCAGAGACAGTGGTGTAACATCCAGCAACAAGACATCTTTCACATCACCGGCCAGAACACCGCCCTGTACCGCAGCGCCCATTGCTACCGCTTCGTCAGGGTTCACATCTTTACGTGGCTCTTTACCGAAGAAGTCAGCAACCACTTTCTGTACCATTGGCATACGGGTCTGACCGCCCACCAAAATGACATCGTTCACATCAGAAACTGACAGGCCGGCATCTTGCAATGCGACTCGTACAGGCTCCATAGAACGTTTAACCAGTTCTTCTACCAATGATTCCAGTTTCGCACGGGTCACTTTGATGTTCATGTGCTTAGGACCAGTTGCATCTGCGGTGATATATGGCAGGTTAACATCGGTCTGTTGTGCAGAAGAGAGCTCAATTTTTGCTTTTTCCGCTGCTTCTTTCAGACGTTGCATTGCCAATGGGTCGTTACGCAGATCAATGCCCTGATCTTTCTTAAATTCGTCAACCAAGTAGTTGATCATACGGCTGTCGAAGTCTTCACCGCCCAAGTGAGTATCACCGTTGGTTGCCAGCACTTCATAGGTTTTTTCGCCATCAACTTCATCGATTTCGATAATAGAGATATCGAAAGTACCACCACCAAGGTCATAAACCGCGATAGTACGGTTACCTACTTCTCTGTCCAAGCCATAAGCCAGTGCAGCAGCGGTTGGTTCGTTGATAATACGTTTTACTTCCAGACCTGCGATACGGCCAGCATCTTTGGTTGCTTGACGCTGAGCATCGTTAAAATATGCAGGTACGGTGATTACCGCTTCAGTCACTGGCTCACCCAGATAATCTTCTGCCGTTTTCTTCATTTTCTTCAAAACTTCAGCAGAAACCTGAGGAGGAGCCATCTTCTGGTCTTTCACTTCCAGCCATGCGTCGCCATTATCTGCCGCAATAATTTTGTATGGCATGATAGCTACATCGCGTTGCGCTTCTTCGTCTTGGAAACGACGGCCAATCAGACGCTTAATAGCAAACAACGTATTTTGCGGGTTAGTAACAGCCTGACGTTTAGCCGGTTGACCAACCAGAGTCTCACCATCCTGGGTATAAGCAATGATGGAAGGGGTTGTGCGATCACCTTCGCTGTTTTCCAGCACACGAGCTGTCGTGCCATCCATAATAGCTACACAAGAGTTGGTAGTTCCCAGGTCGATACCAATAATTTTACCCATCTAAACGCCTCCAAAGAAATTCGTAATCAATCAAGTTGCTAACCAATATGAGGATAACTCTCTGCTTTTCAATGGCACCTATTTTTATGCCTCTACGCGATTCCTCACCCTTGCTTATAACACCGGCTGTATAGGACAGCGATTAGCAACTGCGGTTGATTATAAGATGGGGTCGTTAAAGCTATCATCAAGGGGGGATGCGAAAAAAAACCTTTTTATTATTTCAAAGATTATTGTTTCATTGCTGACAGATCATTATGATTCGCCACCTTTGCTATTTATACCCTATGGATTTCAAGATGCATCGCGACGGCAAGGGAGCGAATCCCCGGGAGCATAGAAAACTATGTGACCGGGGTGAGTGAGTGCAGCCAACAAAGAGGCAACTTGAAAGATGACGGGTATATGACTTTCTTTCAGAGGACTTATGAACGCGAATCAACTAGCTAACCCCGGCCCCTTAGGTTTAATGGGCTTCGGCATGACAACCATTCTTCTGAATCTGCATAACGCAGGTTTCTTTCCACTAGCATCCGTTATCCTGAGTATGGGCATTTTCTACGGCGGCCTGGCTCAAGTATTGGCAGGGATTTTTGAATATAAGAAAGGCAATACCTTTGCCGCAACGGCTTTCACCTCTTATGGGTTGTTTTGGCTCAGTCTGGTTGGGTTATTATTTCTGCCCAAAATGGGACTGGCAGAAGCCACCAGCAGCCAATATTTAGCGGTATATCTTGGCCTGTGGGGGGTATTTACTCTGTTTATGTTCTTTGGCACCTTCAAGGCTAACCGTGTACTACAGTTTATCTTTGGTGGCCTGACACTGTTGTTCGCTCTGTTAGCGATTGGCAACTTTACTGGCAATACCATTCTTCTGACGATTGCCGGCTATGAAGGGATAATTTGTGGTACCAGCGCATTTTATCTGGCAATGGCGGAAGTGCTGAATGAGCAGTATGGACGCACTATTCTGCCCATTGGCGAGATAAAACCGTAATAAACCGTGGGTTGGAAGAAGGCAAAAATTTTTCCCCTCTTCCAGTCCGTTATGAGCATATTGCTACCCTATTTTTCAATGTCTATACCCTATGGATTTCAAGATGGAGCGCGACGGCAAGGGAGTGAATCCCCGGGAGCATAGATAACTATGTGACCGGGGTGAGCGAGTGCCGCCAACAAAGAGGCAACTTGAAAGATGACGGGTATAATGCTCGTTGAAGTTGCTTGAAGTTTAATAAGCATTGTGGATTACCTCCTTACTAGACGACTTAACGACACCATTCTTCCACAGGCAAGTGCGGCATGAATTCATTGATCTTTATAAATAGTATTTTCAATGACTTTATTCTTCATAAATTTCACAAGAAGAACACCAGAAAGTAACGCGATAAATACAGAAAGTGTCATCAAATAATAAACAATATTCCCATTCCCTCCAAAGAAAAACAAGAGAATACCAACAATGGGAAGTACTGACTGACAAAGCAATACTATGATTGATGATGTACTAGCCAATATAGTCGTTGGGATAATTTCGATTCTTACTATTCTGTTTACATTACCAGTGATCACCTTACCAATAATAGTCAAGGCATAACATATAACGAATACCCAGATAGAATTAGGGTTTAAAATTAAAACAAACGATGGTATAGCAATAACAAACAATCCAAGAAATAGAAGGGAACTTCTTGAAATTCTTTTCAATGCCATTCCATAAATATATGTTCCCAGTACACCACAAATACCAGCCGCAACATCTATAAATCCGAAATATTTAACTGGCAGTTCCATATTCTTGTCTATAAGCGCTGCCCCTGATGACTCCACCAATCCATCGAATATATTGTTTCCAATAGCAAGTCCTATCACAACAAGAATAATGGGGGTAGACATAATAAAAGCTAATGAATGAAAGTGAGATTTTTTATCAACTGTATCAAAGTTATTTCTTGATATTTCATTCGCTTCTTTATTACCTAAATTAGCATTGGTGAAAATAAAATAACCAGCATTAAAGAAATAAAATAAGCAAGGTATCAAAAGGATATACTTATACCCCATATCTATAAATAACATTCCAACAATCGGGCCAATTATCATACCTAAGAAATCCATCCTAGCCATCAAATTGACATGATGTTCTTTATGTATGCTTAATATAGCAATTATTTTCTCATAGGAAATCATCGTCTGAGAGTTACCAATTGATATTAAACTCCCCACAATGCCAAATGCAATAGATATAATTAATGGATCATGAAAATTACAAATCACAAGAAATAAACACCCTGCAATCTTAACACAATCTGAAATTATGGATAGCGGCCTCACCCCTATATTATCTATAAATCTTCCAATTAAAGGAATAAGTAAGAGTCGTGGTAACCACCATATGGCATATGACAATCCAGAATATTCTATACTACCCGTTAGCATGTAAACCACAACTGGTGTTAGAAATACCATGAGTCCATCAGCAGTCAGAACTAAAAATAAAAAATAAAAAAACAGAGTGCTCATTTAAATTCCTTACAAGCTACTTTTTTCTTTTAAAATAACCTTGACATACTTTCCTGTATTTTCGTCATAGACTACAACAGATTTTGGCGTATTATGAGTCGGAGGTTCTTTTATAACTTCACGCTGTTTGGATACCATATCAGTATAAAAATCATCATCAGCTTCAATCTGATTCGTCTTATAACTCATATAATTTGTGTTTTCAATTGGCCAATCAATAATATCGTGACCAGGCAGATATTCCCGTTGGCTATCAAGATAAAGAACTGGACGGTTTACCGTAATAATATTCGCCATATTCGTAAGAGCGTGAGCAACACCACAAGGAATAATTAGCTCAAAATTCGGAGACGGATAAAATATTATTTCATCCTCGACAAAAATGGTATTTGAGCCTTCCCGCATATCAACCAGCTTCAACGTTATTTTCTGTGTAGAACTGCCAAGAAATATGAGGTGATCTTCTTGACCAAGATGTAAACCATATGAGTCGAAATCGTAGTGTTTTGTTCCATGTTCCACAAGATATAATGGTGATTTTCGCGTTAGAGGAACAATACAGCTTTCTTTGCCTGTCCTTATAGACGGCAGTTCTCTGAATAAGACACCATTAATCTTTGATGTAGGAAGCATAGGTTTGGTTTCATCATCAATCTTTTCTCGCAACCTTAAATTGACTACTTTTCCATCATCAAGGACAAACTTTCTCGTTTCCGCATGTTGATATTTATAGTTCTTCAAGTTCTCAGCCTGAACCTCACCTATCCGATGGTAAACCAGATCCGACGCTTCTTCAGTCATTGGTGCATAACCTACAATATCATCTGCCGAGATATCTTCAGGGGTAGATTCACATAATAAGTGCAACATCGTTAATCTGGAAGTAAACATGTTCGTATTCCCTTAAATAATTCATTCGGTGTTTTCCCACCCCGTGTCTTTCGGGGACGATGATTTAACCGGTTTACCACAAAATTTA
>NZ_NSCM01000009.1 GCF_003287735.1 Photorhabdus bodei
CTTTCCGGTAAATAAAAGTAATAGATCAAAATTGGCGATTACCGTCAACCCCACTGATATCATCAATACAAAAAACCTGTGTAAGATCACACTATTTTTAAATCAGAAATACGGTGCGGAATGACGGATATACCCTATGGATTTCAAGATGCATCGCGACGGCAAGGGAGCGAATCCCCGGGAGCATAGGTAACTAATGTGACCTGGGTGAGTGAGTGCAGACAACAAAGAGGCAACTTGAAAGATAACGGGTATAAATTGTATTTCGTTTGCAA
Source organism: Photorhabdus bodei (assembly GCF_003287735.1). Taxonomy (GTDB): domain Bacteria; phylum Pseudomonadota; class Gammaproteobacteria; order Enterobacterales; family Enterobacteriaceae; genus Photorhabdus; species Photorhabdus kayaii. The sequence goes on from NZ_NSCM01000009.1 coordinate 276, forward strand.
TTGAGCATTGGCAAGGTATGTTAAATGCCAATGCTCAGTTCATATATGCGGTTTGACTGTCAAAAAACGCTGTTTGAGGACAGATTACGGCTCCGGCGGGCGATCTTGCCACTGTTCTAGCCAGCGCAAAACTTCTGCGGTAGCTTGGATAAGATCAGCAGGAATATATTGGTCTATCAGGCCATCTTGATAAAGTGCTCGGGCCAGCGGAATGCGTTGTAACACCGGAATACCTTCCTCTTCAGCAATACGTCGAACTTGCAGGGCCTGCGCATCGGTGAACTTGAGTGTAATAAGGGGTAACGGTGTCTCTCCTTTCTTATAACGGATACCTACCGCAATGTGGGTTGGGTTGGCGACGATAACTGATGAATTCTTAACGCTAGCGCGCATATTGCTTGATTGTAATTCTTGATGAAATTGACGTCGTTTGCTTTTGATCTCTGGGCTGCCTTCACTCTCTTTATATTCCCGTTTGATCTCGTCTTTACTCATTCTAAGCTGCTTAATATGTTGGTAGTGTTCGAAGGCATAATCGGCAATAGAAATCACAATAAGCCCCATGCCGCATACGGTCATGAGCTGGGTTAACATTATGCCGAGTACAGGAACAATACATCTTGTTCCACACTCCGGCAGGCGCAGTAGTGCTTGTAGATTGCCTGCCAGAGTAATCCAAACCAAGGTGCAGAGCAGTCCTACTTTAAGTATTGATTTGATGAATTCCACCAGACTCTTGATAGAGAAGATTCTCTTAGCACCTTCAACAGGGTTGATCTTTTTAATATCAGGCTTGATGGAGTGTCCACTAAGTAGAAAACCGTATTGAGCGAAGTGTGATGCCAGCGATAGCAAAACGGAAACGCTTAGAATTGGCAGGCAGAGGTAGACCAGCTCTTGCATCAAGTTTTCAACCACATGGTTGAAGGCTTGAGGAAAGGGTTTCTCCAGTAGATTAGCCGGGATTAGCATCAGTTTACCCAGATGTTCCAAATAGTATTCAGACATGACCATTATCATGCCGATTAGCCCCAATATTAAGGAGGTGGAGACAACTTCGTTACTTTTGGTTACCTGGCCTTTCTTCCGGGCGTCTCTGAGTTTCTTGGGGGTAGGTTTTTCAGTCTTTTCTCCACTCATGGTGCCTCCAGAATAGGGATTAACATGCGCACTGGGGAGAGAATTAACAGCACCTTATCATAGGCATGATGCATCAATAACCGGATATAGATAACCAGTAGCAGGCTGGCAATTGCACTTTTGATCGGCATTGCTAACACGAAAACGTTGAGAGAGGGAGCGAAACGGCTAATCAGTGCCAGCCCGAACTCTGCCAAAAACATGGCGATTAGCAAAGGAGCTGCCATTAAAGCGCAGAGCTGTAGTAGATAGCTAAACTGACCATAGAAAAAGTGGATCCACTGATTGGTAATTTGGGGAAAAAACTGCGTTACTGGCCAACTGTTATAACTTTGAAATAGGGCGCCAAGTAGACCAAGAAAAGCGCCGCCGGAGAAAAAGAGTGTTATCAAAGTTTGAGTCAATAATAGACCCGTGGGTGAGGTTTGACTTCCCAGGGAAGGGTTAAGCACTGAAGCCATTGTTGCTCCCCGTTGGTTATCTATAATAAAACCGGTGGCTTCCATCGCCCAAAATGGGATAGAGGCGATAAAGCCGATGAGCAGACCAAGCAGGACTTCCTTACCGAGCAACAGCGTCAATTCCAGACTACCTAATGTGGGCAACTGACTGCCTGCTACTGTTGGGTAAGCATAAAGGGCCAGTGAGCAGACCACGCTGTTGCGGATTAACCCACCACCTAGCATCTGTTTGCTGAGCACAGGAAATATCACAAAGCAACTCATGATGCGTGGTAACAACAGGGTATAAGCAAGCATTTGTTGCTGGAGCTCTGGTAGGGTCATTTGATTAGCGGCACCTTAAGAAAGGTCATGTTGGCAAAGCTATAGAGTTCGTTGCCAAGCCAGGTAGCTGTAGCGAATAGAGTAATAATGACCGCAATTAATTTGATGACAAAACCAAGCGTTTGTTCTTGTATTTGAGTGAGTGCTTGGATCAATGAAACCAATGTTCCTACTGCCGCAGCCATGAGTACCGGCGGCAGGGAAAGGATTAACACTAACCAGAGAGATTGGCTGGTGAAATGCAAAATATCAGCATTACTCATGTTCAATCTCCATAACTGATAACAAGGCCGTGTGTCAGGCGTGTCCAGCCATCAAGCAGGACAAATAACAGTAATTTGAAAGGAAGTGAGATAGTCATTGGAGAAACCATCATCATCCCCATTGCCAGCAGAATGTTAGAAATAATGAGATCGATTGCAATAAATGGTAGATAAAGAAGAAACCCGATTTCAAAAGCCCGGGTTAATTCACTGACGGTAAAGGCGGGTAGCAGTATCAATAGGCTGTCTGGTTCTAGCCGATCTGCATACTGGCTTGGCCAAATTTGTCGGGTACTATCGATAAAGAAAGTGCGTTCACTGGGTTTAATATGTTGTTTGAGAAAATTCCGGTAAGGTGTCAGGCCCTCTTCCACAAATTTATCTACAGATTGCGCATTGCTGAATGAAACTTCATTTTGACGCAGGTAATCTTGAGTGGCGAAACCCACCGGAGCCATCACATAGATAGTGAGGATAATTGCCAATCCGTACATAGCCATGTTGGGTGGGATCTGTTGTACGCCCAATGCGTTACGCAGTAAGGAAAATACCACGGACAGTTTGAGAAAAGAGGTCGCCATCACGGCAATAAAGGGAAGCAGAGCTAGCAAGGCCAGACCGATGATGAGATCCAATTCGTTCGGTAGCTGGATCATGGTTGTTTCTCCACGGAGAGATGTTCAACTCTTACACCCAGACGTCCTTCAATATCCACTAATCGCCCTGAACCCAGGCATTTCTGATTGACGAGAATACGTACCTCGCCATCTGAAGGAACACCAAGATCGAGTAATGAGCCGGGTTGCAGGCTGGTGAGTGTCTGTAGATCCAGAGTCTGACGGCCCACTTCGAAACTGACATGAACCTCTAGTTCGTTTAAGTCTGTTACTGGCAGAGCGTTGTCAGAACTATCAGGAGAGGGGGTGTGCATAGTGATTAACTCCAATTTATGGTCATGGGATTTAAAGTAGGCCCAAGGGCGTCCTTCCAGATACGCTAATAAAGGGTCATCTGGTTGTTGCTGTGGGGGCAGTAGTAGCACATCCCCTGATTCCAGAGTACGAAACACATCTAAAGTCAGGATTATTGCTCCCCATTGCAGAGAAAGCCGTAATGGAATAGGCAGGCATTCTCCAGGTTGACGTTCTGGCAATATGGCAATTAAGGGGGATGGCTCTGGTAACCAGAGCGGCAATGTGGCCCCTGGCCGTTCAAGGCGTAGTCGTAAGCAAGCTGACAAAGGACGTTCTGACGTGGTACTCAGTGCTGACCATGACAGAGTGGGTAGCACTTTGCTTTGATATTCCAGTAGTGCCAACAGCAGATCTTGAGGGAGTGATGTGAGGTCCGCTTGTTGTAGATCAGGTGCGAGCCACAGCGCTAACTCGGCTGCATGGCAGTACAAGGAGAAGGTTTGTCCCTGCCAATGGGCGATCAGTTTCCTGTCTAACGTCTGAGGAGGAGAAATCACATCCAGCGAGAGATAGTTATTATCCCAATTAAATTGTTGCTGGTGGCGACTCAGGGTCTGGTGCAGCGTTAATTCTTCCAATGAAACTTTGGATAAGGTCAGGCTATTCATGCATCTTTTTTCCATTCTTCATATACGCTGCGACGTTGACGTGATCCATGTTCACTATCCGTTTGAGACGGAAGGGAGAGTTCAACAGTTTGTGTTGGGTAAAGAAGTTGTAGACGTTCAATCAGTTCAAAGCGTGCCTGTTTCAGGAGTTGTTGAGCCGCCGGATTCGCTAAAATCTCTATTTGAAGTTTGCCATGCTCGCTGGTGAGTTGGATCTCAAGTGCTCCCAGGCTAGGAAGTGTCAGATGTAATGTCGCCGGACGTTGCTGTTGGGTTAGTTCGATACTGATCTCCACACTCAGTTTGTCGATTAACGCTTCCAAAAGGGGAGATAGGGTTGAAGTTGCTTGCATCGTGGCGAGGATGCGCTCCCCCGGCAGGAGTTGCGTTTGTGGGAAGAAAGGTGTTTTCCCGTCTGATCCACCAGAGTAAGAGGATTGAGAGTCGGACTCTTTTGGTTTTAATACCAACAAATGGGATGTTTCGATTTCATCCAGTGTTTTTCCTTCCGCAGGGTTGATTTCGTTGGCATGGCGGGCAATAGGTAAAGTCGGGTCTGTTTGTTGGTGAGGAATGGCACCGTGTTGTGTGTCTGGCTGAGATGGGGATCGGCCAGGTGTTGTCTGCATCATTGCTGTGTCAAGATGAGAAGTTACCGTGATATCAACCGGTTTTAGGCCAGAATCAATCAAGGTGCTCAGGTTTGACTGACGTGTTGGGACTTCGGGTGCTGACAGAGATTCCCTTATCTCGTTAGCGATCTCATTGAGGCGATGAGCGGGGACCGATACGTTTTTTTTCTGATTTTGAAGTGGTGCAGGCATGTCATGGCCTGTCAATGATAAGGCTTGCTTGCGCGGATCATCAATTGCCAGTTGGGAAGAGTCGAATAGTGGAAGCTCCTCATCTGAGTCATGTGTGGCATGTTGATCCGCTGGTTTATTGTTTGTCGTCGTATTGGTTAACGGTTGTTCCGTCCGCCGTGTGGTTGACTGACGCGTGTTGGCGGCATGAGAGGTGATAGCTTGCTCGAAACGGCGTTGCAAATCTGCGTCTGCTTCTGCGGGAGACGACGTTGGGAGGGAGGAGACATCTTTTTTGCCGATAGCTGTCAGTGGGTTCATACTCTTCTGTTTTACACTCTTTCCTGGCGATGGAACTCTTCTTGTTCCAGCTCTTCCTGGTATTCACCTTGGGCTCGGATCGCCTCTTGTTGCTGACGACCCAATTCATTAAATTTTTCTTGCTGTTGACGTGCGTGGTGCAGAACACGTTGACACTCTTTTAATTGACGGAGTTCCAGTTCCACTTTTTCGGTCATTTCAGCCACTTGCTTTTCCAGTTGCGCTTCATTTTCGCGTAACAGGGCAACTTGTTGTTGCCAGCGTTCAAGGCCTTTGCGATCAATAGGTTGGCCCTGACACAATTCAAAAAGCCGTTGTTCTTCTTCTATTCGCCATTGACAGTAATCTTGCAAGGTTTGCAAAGCCTGCTGATGGTGTTGACGGGCCGTTTGCAGTTTCATTTGTTGCAAGGAAAAATGTTTTTCAGCGCGTTCGACTCGCAAGGCCTTTATACGTTGTAAACGGCCAATCATTATTTTGTTATCTGCTGTAATTGAGCTAAGGTTTGCGGTAAATCACTTGGCTCATGGGTGCCTTGGCGTAACCAGCTACGTATTGCTTCAATGTGCGCAATGGCATTGTCAGCAACGGGATCTTGCCCTTTTTGGTACTCTCCAATCTGCAACAAAAGCTCAACTTCTTCATATTTAGCTAGCCATTTGCGCAACAGGCCGGCCTGAGCCTGATGTTCAGGAGTGATAATTTGATTCATCACCCTGCTAGCGGAACGTAACACATCGATAGCTGGATAGTGGTTAGCCGCCGCCAGTTTGCGTGACAAAATAATGTGGCCATCAAGGATAGAGCGGGTCTCGTCTGCTACAGGCTCTGTCATGTCATCGCCTTCCACCAAAACGGTATAGAGGGCGGTAATCGAACCTTTGTCGGATTGACCAGCACGTTCCATTAGCCGTGGCAAAGCGGCGAACACTGATGGGGGATAACCACGTCGGGTTGGCGGCTCGCCGGCAGCTAAACCTATTTCTCGTTGCGCTCGGGCGAAACGGGTCACGGAATCCATTAGCAGGAGTACACGCTTACCTTGATCACGAAAATATTCAGCGATTGATGTAGCAACAAATCCTGCTTTAGCCCGCTCCATTGCCGGGCGATCTGAGGTCGCTACCACCAGCACTGAGCGTTTTAGGCCCTCTTCACCAAGATCCGATTCGATAAATTCCCGCACTTCACGGCCACGTTCACCGATGAGCGCCAGCACGGTAACATCAACTTCGGCGCTACGAATCAACGTAGATAACAGCGTACTTTTTCCGCCGCCAGCGGCGGCAAAAATCCCCATACGTTGACCTTCGCCGCAAGTGAGTAAGCCATCAATAGCGCGCACGCCGAGAGAGAGCGGGTGCTCAATCCGTTTACGACTCATGGGGGCCGGCGCATCTCGGTAAACCGGATACCAGGCTTGTGGCTCCGGTAATTGACCGCCGGAAAATGGATTACCTAGCCCATCAAGGACTTGCCCTAACAGGTAGTCCCCCACGCCAACTTGATGCATGGCTCCGGTTGGACTCACTTCAGTATTTGAAGAGATACCAAACATCTCGCCGAGAGGTGTTAACAAGGCTTGATGTTGTTGGAATCCAATCACCTCCGCCAAAAGCGACAGTGTGTTGTCAGGATTGCGTAAGTGACAAAGTTCACCTATCCGTACACCAGGAATAACGGCTTTAAGTAGTGTACCCGTGACCTGAGTAACCCTGCCGCGAATCTGAATTAGCCGGCATTCATTAATGGCGTGGCGCATTTTGCCGGGAATATGGTCTAGGGAAAGCTTCATGATCGTTTATATAACCTCTGCTATAAATACTATAAAGAAGGGGAGGAGGAAGGGATTGCAACCTGAGTCGGGAGTTTTTAGAAAATGGTTGGAGTTTACCTGGCTGTTCTCTGCTTTATCGGTAAGATTTCCTATTTTATTCACGGTGTGTTGCCCATGTTTTATGGGGCTTATATCAGAACAATGGGGCTCTTCCTTGAGTTATGGCGGTTTTTGCTAAAAATTCACGACTGATTTTGGCATAGGCACAGGAGCGGTATCTTTATAATTTGTTCATTATTAACTCTGATATGACAAGGTAGACTATGGATATTATCCAGAATCATCTTCATTCGATAACTTTATCAGAACTGGGTGCTGGGGTTACCGCACAACAGGAACAAGCTAAGGTAGGTCAGTTTCAGGGAGAGAAAGTTGTGCTGGTATCAGCATCCCAGTCTTTTGCTGATGCGGCCGAAGAGATGACTTTTGCATTTTCGGAACGCAAGGATATGCCACTCTCCAAACGTAAAGTTAGTGATGGACATGCCAGGGTGCGAGAAATTGAGGCACTGGTGGGTGAATATTTGCAGAAGGTGCCAGATTTAGAGCGTCAGCAAAAGGTCAAGGCATTAATCTCCCACTTAAATAATGCTCAACTGACTAATATTGCTCAGTTACAGGCTTATCTGGAAAGTTTCTCTGGAGAGGTGAGTGAGCAATTCTATGCGCTAAGTCAGGCCCGTGATGCGCTGGCGGGCAGGCCAGAGGCACATGCCATATTGACATTGGTTGAACAGGAGTTGTCACGCTTAGCGCAAGAGCAAGGAATTGCTATCGAGTTGGGGGCCCGCATTACGCCTGATGCCACGACAGCAGCTAAAAATGGGGTTGGCAACTTGCAAGCGTTGCGCAACATCTATCGTGATGCAGTGATGGATTATCAAGGGTTGTCGGCTGCCTGGCGGGATATTCAATCCAATTTCAAGAGTAGTTCCCTGATGGAAGTAACAGGATTCATCATGAAAGCGTTGAGTGCTGATCTGGACAGCCAACAGCGGCAACTTGATCCTATTAAGTTGGAACGTGTGATGAGTGACATGCATAAACTCCGTTTGCTTAACAGTTTATCGGTTCAGGTTGAGCAGTTATGGAAAAGCGTGGTAGAGGGGGAAAGTCATGGCATACGGGCCTTCTGACCTTATGGGGGATGTCGTTTCTCTGGTTGAGAAACGTTGGGCCAATGTGCGAGATGTTGAAATACTCGGTCATGCTTTGGGATTGCAGGATAACCAAACTCAAATTCATTTCTACCGGGAATTGAAGCGATTGATTCGTTTGATTCCGGTGGAAGTGTTCAGTGATGAAGAGCAGCGCCAAAACCTGCTTAATGCTTGTCAGCTGGCGCTGGATGCAGCAATTGAGAGAGAAGAAGACGAATTGTGGTCGGGAGAGGGAGCATCATGAACTGGATAGAGCCACAGTTGCTCCAGTTTTGTCAGGATTTGGGTATGGAGATGTCTGATGCTTCTAGCCCCTTGATCCAAATCGATTTTGAGTATTCTGGTACGTTGCAAATTGAGCGCTATGGTGGCTCATTAACACTTTGGCTGGCCCGTGAAATTCCCTGGCATCAGGGAAAAGAGGTCATGGTGAAAGCGATGCTACTCACTTTCAGTGGTCAGGGGCCTGAACTGCCCTTGCGTTGTGGCTGGCTGGGGGAAGATCGTCTGTTATTGTTTGTGACACTGGATGAACGGCATATAACGTTGCCCTTGCTGCATCAGGCATTTCGCTCTTTGCTAAGAGTACAGCGTGAGGTGCTCGCTTCGTGAGCAAAATCGCTGCCGCCCATATAGGAATTGAGCAACTAACGGCGATCAGTCGGGAAGAGATAGAGGTTAGTTTACCTGATCGCTACGCATTATTGCCCGATGGTCAATCCGTTGAGACTCACGCCGCACGTCTTTATCCAGCCAACAAGGCTGATCAGGCTTTGTTGGCTTTTGCCTGCCCGCAAGATGGGTTTCACTCTCTGTTGCGTCCACATGATTTTCGTCAGGCGGTTAGTGGTCTGCGTACAATTTTGCAACAAGGTAATGACATCAGGGTACAGCATGCTGTCTCCCTGTTGGAAAAAATGAATCAAGATGAACAGTTGTTGCAGATGGCTCTGCACCTGTTGCACAAGGTATGACCATGACTCTCAGTGCTAAACAGCAGAGCGCTCTGTTGCTGCTCGGCTGGCTTCAACTTCAATACGGTCATCCTGACCGAGCTCGTATTTTATTGGATGCATTACTGGCTTTGCATCCTGAACATCAGGAAGGGCGTCGCGCCTTGGTGGTTTCATTACTTAAACTGCAAGAGGGGAGCATGGCAAAAGAACATTGCACTCTCTTACAAGAGCAGGGTGAACAAAGCGCCGCCCTCTGGCTTTGTGTTAGCCGTGCTTGTCAACAGGAAGGGAACCTGGAAGAAGCACGCAGTGCTTATCAGCGTTATCTCGCTCAAGGGGCCCTATTGTGAACCGTGGGTTTGAGTTATTGCGTCTGATTGGCGAGCGTAAAGACATCATGTTGGCAGTATTGTTGCTAGCCGTGGTCTTCATGATGGTTTTGCCGCTTCCGCCTGTCCTACTTGACATTTTGATCGCCATTAATATGACCATCTCTGTTGTGCTCATGATGATGGCGGTCTATATCAATTCCCCTTTACAGTTTTCCGCTTTTCCTGCGGTCTTGCTGGTGACCACGCTGTTTCGTTTGGCGCTTTCCGTCAGTACCACCCGGATGATCCTCCTGCAAGCAGATGCGGGTAAAATAGTCTACACCTTTGGTAATTTCGTTGTCGGTGGCAACCTGATAGTCGGGATAGTGATCTTTCTGATTATCACTATTGTACAATTTATCGTCATAACCAAAGGTTCGGAGCGCGTAGCTGAGGTTAGTGCTCGTTTTTCCCTTGATGCCATGCCGGGTAAGCAGATGAGTATCGACGGAGATATGCGTGCTGGTGTTATTGACGTCAATGAAGCCAGGGAGAGGCGTAGCATTATCGAAAAAGAGAGCCAGATGTTTGGTTCGATGGATGGCGCGATGAAATTTGTTAAGGGTGATGCGATTGCGAGTCTCCTCATCATCTTTGTCAACATTTTGGGTGGGATAACTATAGGCGTCACCCAAAAAGGGATGTCAGCGTCCGATGCATTGCAGCTCTACGCCATTTTGACCGTTGGTGATGGTATGGTCTCTCAGGTTCCTGCCTTGTTGATTGCGATTACGGCAGGCATCATTGTTACCCGAGTTTCGTCGGAAGACGCCTCTGATCTAGGTAGTGAGATTGGTGATCAGGTCGTTGCTCAACCAAAGGCACTATTAATTGGCGGTGTTTTATTGGTGGTATTTGGCCTTATTCCTGGATTCCCTACATTAACTTTCTTAATGCTTGCACTGGTGGTGGCGGGTGGCGGTTATTTGCTGTTCCAGCGCCAGCGACAAGCCAACGCCAGCCAACAAGCGGATCTTCCTAGACTGTTAGCCCAAGGGGCAGGCGCACCGGCGGCCAAATCTAAACCCAAGAGCGGCAGTAAGGCTAAAGCTGGAAAACTGAGTGAGAAAGAGGAATTTGCTATGACGGTTCCTTTACTTATTGATGTGGATGCGGGATTACAGGCTGAGCTGGAAGCTATTTCACTGAATGATGAATTAATACGGGTACGACGCGCCCTCTATTTGGATTTGGGCGTACCATTTCCGGGTATTCACTTACGTTTTAATGAAGGGATGAAGCAAGGGGAATACCTGATCCAGCTACAAGAGGTGCCCGTTGCCCGTGGTCGGCTGCGTTCAGCGCATTTACTGGTGCAGGAACCGGTCAGTCAGTTAGAATTACTGGCTATCCCTTATGAAGAAGGGGAACCTCTATTACCTAATCAGCCTACCTTGTGGGTAGCCGAAGCACATCAGGAACGTTTGGTGAAGTCTGGGCTAGCGGTTTTATCCATGTCTCAGGTGATCACTTGGCATTTGTCACATGTGTTGCGGGAGTATGCCGAAGATTTTATTGGCGTGCAGGAAACCCGTTATCTTCTGGAACAGATGGAAGGCAGTTATGGGGAATTGGTCAAGGAGGCCATGCGCATAATCCCATTGCAACGGATGACTGAGATACTGCAACGGTTGGTAGGCGAGGACATCTCTATTCGTAATACACGTACGATTCTCGAAGCTATGGTGGTGTGGGGGCAGAAAGAAAAAGATGTGGTGCAATTAACGGAATATATTCGCAGTAGTCTCAAGCGTTACATCTGTTACAAGTATGCTAATGGCAACAATATCTTGCCCGCTTATCTGTTGGATCAACAGGTAGAGGAGCAAATTCGAGGAGGTATTCGCCAAACGAGCGCGGGTAGCTACCTGGCGCTGGACCCAGCGGTGACGCAAAGTTTCCTCGAACAGATGAAGAAAACCGTGGGCGATTTAACGCAAATGCAGAATAAGCCAGTATTGATCGTATCAATGGATATTCGTCGCTATGTCCGTAAGTTAATTGAAGGTGATCACCACGGCTTGCCTGTGCTCTCGTATCAAGAGTTGACTCAACAGATCAACATCCAACCGCTTGGTAGGGTGTGTCTATGAACCGTGATCCGCTTACCCCTTGGTTTGAGGAGCAAGGTTATTCTGTACAGCCTCACTGTATGGGGAATAGTCCAATCCCTCTTGGTTGGCGTGTGTGGTATGAAGGTTGTGAAATTGCCTGGCGTTATGACGCACCGCGAGTTTGGATCGTGATGTTACGCCGTACCCGGCAGCGTCGAGGGCTTGCTAATCCATTTGCGCCTCTTTATCTGTTGGCAACAGCAACGATGGCCGTGCTTGGGCCGGGTAGCCGGCTTTATGGTCAAGTTAATACTTTGGTTGACTCTCCCCTTAATGATGAACGTTTGGCCCGGTTTTACCATCGCTGGACAGGCGCAAGTGAGGTTGCGGCTGGCTGGTTCGAGTTAGAAGCCAGTTGCGTTATATCGCTACATCAAATGAGAAAACAACAAAAAAAAGTCCAACGTTGACAGGAAGAATCAATATCTCTCTTTATTATAGGAGTCACTGATGCAAGAGGAACCCAACGCCAAGGTACTGCAAGCTGCTGAGGCAGCCATTAAAGACAGTGATCACAGACTGCAACTATTGCAGGAGATGTGGCAGTCTCTTGGCATCAACCCAAGTGTAGGTACAGAACTGTTTGGTCATACTGACGTTACTTTGGTTCAGAATGCTGAGCAAGAGTTGCTGACAGAAGTTAATCGCTTACGAAGCAACCAACCGCCCTCTCTGGAAGAGGGAAAGCGTCTTCGTCGCCCACCTCGTATGCGTGGCATTATTGTATAAGGAGTTTGAAGGTGGAAATTAGGCCATATCAAAATGACCCACAGCTTTTCTTGACAGATCTGAAAGGGGTTTCACTAAATCAATTACAAGGTTCTGGATCTTCTGAGCTCAATGAATTGGTTGAGCTTATTCTTAATAAGGGGATCAAGATTAAATCTGGTTCTGATGTTATCACTGAAAATAAAAATAAGGATCTCCTGAAAAAACTGATTGCCTATTTTCTGCCAGCGGACGCTATTGTCAAAGATGGTCATTTAGACAGCCAAATAAAGAATGGTATCGATAATCTTAAATCCTTCTTGAATAGCCCGACATTAAAAACTGATTGGACATTAAGGGATTTTCTGGCTGCGGTTCATTTTAATTTAACGCCGGATCGTCTTGATGATGATGTAATCTATATATTTGTTTCTGTTATGTCAGGTCATGATAAAAAACGACTTGAGTTGCGTGATGAATTGGCTACATTGACCGCAGAGTTAAAGATTTACAGTGTTATTCAATCGGAGATTAATGCGAAATTAGCAGCTAATGTGACGCTTAATATTACCGATTCCGGTTCTTTCAATTTGTTGGATCATAAGAAATATGGTTTTAGTGAACAGGCTGCTTTTGAGAAAAGTGATGAATATAAACTGTTAAGGAAGATATCTTCTGACTCTGAAATCTCTATTAAGAAATTCTTAGAAAGCCCTAATAAGCAAAGTGGTGCTATGGCAGGTCTGGAGAATTCTTACGAATATGACAAGGATAATAATCGCTTAGCCAATTTCTCTACTTCGGTTAACGATCGTGTAAATCCACTAAACAATATTGTCCAAGAAAAAACAACACGTTTAAATGAGGCTAGTTCCCGTTATAACGCGGCTATTGAAGCGTTAAACCGTTTTATTCAAAAGTATGACAGCATCGTGCGCAATATTCTCGGCGCAATTTAAGGAATGATTATGGAGCATCAAGAGACATCAACCACTTCTGACCAATATGCACAAGAGTTGGAATCTTTTCTTCATGATGGTGGCACCCTTGCCATGTTGAAGGATATTTCTAGTGATACGTTGGAGCAACTTTACTCATTAGCGTTCAACCAGTATCAGTCAGGCAAATGGCAGGATGCACATAAGATATTCCAGGCTTTGTGTATGTTGGATCACTATGATTCCCGGTTCTTCCTTGGATTGGGTGCGTGCCGACAGGCAATGGGGCAACTGGAGCAGGCAATTCAAAGCTATAGCTACGGAGCCATGCTTGATATTAATGAGCCCCGTTTTCCATTTCATGCAGCCGAATGTCTCCTGCAATTAGGAGAACTAGATGGGGCTGAGAGTGGCTTCTACTCGGCCCAACAACTTGCGGCAGCTTTGCCGGGACAGGCCGCTTTGGCTGCCAGTTCCAGTGCAATGTTAGAAGCTATTACAATAAAAAGGACTCAGGAAAATGGTTCAAGTCAGTGAATCTAAAGTTCCTCAATCGAGGGTCAACAGTTTTCAGGTTGATGAAATCCGCGCAACTATCCCTCCTAAAAGCGAGGAGCACGTTACGCCTAGTCAGGCGGGTAATTTGCTGTCTTCTGATGCCGCTAGGTCACGAGGAGTATCATTGCCAGCACCATTGGTGGTGGTGAATATTCACCCTAACCGAGAAGAAATGGCAAGGATTAAATCGGTTACGCAGGAGGCTAAGCAGGCAGTAGGACCGATAAAAGAGCTGACAGCAAAGCTGACAGAAACTTCGTTGTTGTCCTCTCTGGTATTGTCCTCATCTGAGGCAATAGAGATTGAATTGGGCAAATTGACCAGCGAGATCGAACGTAATCAAACCAAGCTCAAGATCGAAGATATCCGGCGTGCGCGTCAGGAAAGTTTGCAGAAAATGGATGAGAACCAGCAGAAGATTAAAGAAGCTGAAAATTCTGCTAAAGAGGCGCAGAAATCTGGATTGTTTTCTAAGATCTTTGGCTGGATCAGTGCAATTGCTTCAATTGTGGTCGGAGCAATTATGGTTGCTACCGGTGTTGGTGCGGTAGCAGGCGCTTTGCTGATTGCCGGCGGGGTAATGGGCGTAGTCTCTCAGAGTCTACAACAAGCGGCTCAAGATGGTTTAATCAGCAAAGAAACCATGAAATGGCTAGGGCCAGTCATAACTGCGATTGAGATTACGATGGCTGTGGCGGCGGCGGCGGTCAGTTTCGGTGGTTCTGCTGCCGGTTTGATTGCGAAAATGGGCGCTAAAATGGGCAGTAAAGTGGCTGAGATGACGGCTAAGATGGCAGTAAAGGCAGCGGAATTTTCTGCAAAAGCCGCAGGTACAGCAGCAAATACCACGGCTCGGGGCTTGAAAGTGGGTATGCAGGTGAGTGATTTGGGGGTTGATGTTACTAATGGCGCTGCTCAAACTACCAATGCGGCCTTCCAGAGTAAAGCGGCTAACCGACAAGCTGACGTGCAACTTTCACGTAGCGAATTGACCGCATTCCAAGCTGTTATGGACAGGCTCAAAGAGGAGTTGTCCCACCTGGTAGAGTCTTTCCAACGTGTGATGGAAATGATTTCCCATATGCTCAATGACAGGGCAGACATGATAAATAACCTTGCCCGCCGACCACAGGAAATTTAGGGAATAAAAAGATGAGAATTAATGATAACGTCAGTAGTCAAGGGGTTACTTCCAGTCACGGTGTTGAAGTTGGAACTGACAACTTTGTGTCGACACCGACAGCACATGAAGCTGCTATTCAACAGCCGGAAAAAACGAGGTTCACGGATAAGGTTGAATTGATTGTACCGAAACAGGGCCTCGATCCCAGTAGCTTAGGAAATGTCGGACAAGAATTAAATAACACGCTGAATATGATGTCGCTGCTTTTTGAGATTGCCAAGAGGATGCGTGAACTGGGTATTTTACAGCGTGACACTGAGAATAAAGCGTCGATTGATGCTCAGAAGTCACAAGTGGATGAGATGCGACATAGCGCCAAGTTGATGATTGCTACGGCAGTGGTTTCAGGCTTAATGACGATTGGTTCGGGGCTGATAGGTGGTTTTTCTTCCGTTAAAAACAGTCAAGCGGTTAAGCAGCAGAAGACGTTGGAAAGTAATATTGCCGGTCGTAACGAATTAATCGATCTTAAATCGCAACAGCTAGGCAAGAATAGCGATGCTGATCGGGCAGCAATTGGTAAAGTATGGAATGTAGCACAAGATGCTGACAAGAGCACTTTGAAATCTCTTACTTTGGTTTTTGAAAGTCGTAACAGCAAGCAGCAGTTCTTAACTTCAGTAATGAAATCTTTAGAGAGTATGTCCAATAATTCGGTGCAGGTAGAACAGGGGCTTTCTCAGGCTAAAGCCAAGGAACATGAAGTGGATTCATCTATTTCTCAACATGAAAAACAGAAGAGTGAAGATCAGATTTCATTGGATAACAATTTCATGAGAGATGTTTTGCAATTAATACAGCAGTATTATCAGAACCATGTCCAAGCATGGCGCGCGGCGACTGGTGTGGTGTAATGCTGGCGGAGTAGACCCGTTGAATAATAAGCTTGGGCGCACCGAAAGGTGCGCTCTTATTGATGGATACCGTTATTTTATCTCGTTTTTAAAATCTACTCATACCGTCCAAGGTGCAGAAAAACGAAAATATCAAATTAAGATTTCAGTCCTTAACTGGCAGGATGTGTTAAGGAAAAAAAGCATCTTCCTATGTTCCGGTGTTTGGTTTTCGATAATCACTGGGGTGACTTTTTTATTAAAAGAATTGCCCTTGAGTGACAGAGGTCCAAAAGGCGATGGTAGTAAACTGAGTCCCTTTTCTGCGGGGGTAACCCGTTTGTTTGACTACTCGGTAATTCAAGTTGGTCTGATTGCCTTCTCTAGCAGGAGTAACCCATGGATGTGATAGCCATCGTCAATCAAGTTTTGGCTGAATTTGCTGCTAAATTTGGCTTGCCGCACCTAGCTTTAAATCATGAAGGTGTGGCTGCTCTCTGTTTTGATGAGCACCTTCACCTCTCTTTGATCTTAATTCCTGAACGTGACCAGCTCGTTTTACAGATAGATGTCGCTGACATCACTGTGGTCGGAGAGGGGATTTTCCGCCAATTAGCCAGCTTTAATCGTCATTGGTATCAGTTTGATCTTCACTTTGGTTTTGATGAGTCAACGCTGATGGTGCAGCTTTATCGGCAAATGTCAGCGAGTCGGCTGAATCAGGCTGTTTTTGAAGAGAGCCTTTCAAGTATGTTGGATCATGCTGAATTTTGGCAGGAATTATTGCAAGCTCAACTTCCGATTGGCTCTCAACAGAACGAATCTTTGGGAATGCGAGTATGAAAATTGAGAATTCGTTACCCATTCATTTAACAAATGTGCCCCATGAAAATGATAGCCTTTGTTGTGGTCGTCGGGTTACGTCAGGGTATATGCCACAAAACGTTCATGAGCCGCTTTCTGCGGTGCTGAGTAGAGGCCTTGTCATGGGGCTTGAACATGAGACAACATTACAGCGTTTGTTGGATGGGCAGCATACTCCGTTGTCACAACGTAGGATCAGCCTAACATGACCAAAATAGGGTTGGTCATGTTGTGTTTGCTGATTACCGGTTGTGTTAGTGAGGTTGTTGAGCATGAAGCATCACGTCTGATTGAGGGCGATGTGACCATGCAGGCCTCTCTACCCAGAACGGCAAACGTTGAGGTGTCATTGTTGACGGTGGTTGAAGGAAAAGTATTGACAGTAGGTGAGATGCATTATCGTTTGGACATGCTACCCGTCACTTTTTCTATGCGTTTGAGTCCGCCGTTTTCTCACGGTGAGTTATTCTTAAGGACTCGTCTACGTTGGGATGGGAAACGGACAGTGCAGGCGAAAAGCCAACAACGCGTCGTTGCAGGAAAAAGAATTGTAGTGCAATTGTCTCCCTTACCATGTTATCCAGAATGCCTATGAGTTTTAAATATTTTTGCATTAATAAATAAGGGATAATATTGTCTTTTAAATTTTTAAATGCTATTTAAATTACATGGAATTATACCTAATAATTTCATGTAATATTTTATTGTTCGGTATATACCCTATGGATTTCAAGATGCATCGCGGCGGCAAGGGAGCGAATCCCCGGGCGCATAGATAACTATGTGACCGGGGTGAGTGAGTGCAGCCAACAAAGAGGCAACTTGAAAGATGACGGGTATAAATTAATATATTTTCAATGTTAAATATCTATAGAATAATACATTAACATTTGAATCTCTCATTTTACAATTAGTTGAATAGTTCCTCTTCTGTTATTTTCTTCTATTTCTTATGCTTGATTATATTTTACTTTTTCACCCTCAAAGTATTTAACTGTATTTTTAATATAGGTTACATAAGCCATTTTAAATTAATATCACTTTTAATTGTTTTAATTGTTTTAATTGTTTTAATTGTTTTAATTTTATCTGCTACATTTGCCGATTTATTTAAACTGTTCCAATAGATTTTTGATGCTGTTTCTATCTTTACAGGAGATAGTAATACCTAAATTCCCAGTGCATCCTTTTATCATTATCATACTTAATGATTTACTTTTTTGGTGGAAATTTTCAATCCCATCTATAACTGATGCTAAAAATATTGTATGGTCTGTGAATAGCAATGGGGAAAAGGTGCATTTTTATTATGAAAATGGTGTTTTTATCAAAAATAACTAACTCATTAAAAGGATGATAGATGTTTCAGTTTGATATTACTATCATTATCCCTGTTTTTAATGATGAAAATAATATAATCTATTTGTTAGATTCAATTTCTTCGCAAGAAAATGTTAATTTTGAGGTCATTATTATTAATGATGGTTCAACAGATAACAGCTTGGAAGTAATTAAAGAATATGAAAAAAGAGATAATAGAATACGGATCCTTAATCAAGAAAATCGTGGTGTTTCAATAGCTAGAAATTACGGCATAAAATATGCGAGAGGGGAGTGGGTTTTATTTGTTGATAGTGATGATTGGCTAAAACCACAAATATTAAGAAAATGGCTTGATCACGCTATTGAACAGAGATTAGATGTGTTAATTGGCAATGGAGTCAGTTTTACAGAAGATCCATTCTCACAAGGGAATAGAAGAATAACACGTAGACAACCTTATGGAAGAGTATTAACAGGTAAAGAGTGGATAAAATATTGCGTTGAGTGTAGAGAATGGCCACATTTTGTTTGGTTACAACTTATTAAAAAAGAATTAATTATAAATAACCAACTGAGTTTTATGGAAAATATCTTTCATGAAGATATTTTATGGACAATTAATTTGTCACTTATAGCGAATCGAATCGGCTTTTGTGAGGAGCAATTGTATTGTTATCGACATAATTTGCAATCAATAACTCGCTCAAGAGAAAGTAAAAAATTATATCATCGAGCTGATAGCTATATTACCGTGGTTAATTCAATTATTAAAATCTCAAAAGAAATTAAAGGTGAAAAGTCGTTAAAAAGATCTCTTAGTCGTCATGCAATACGAGAAGTTGGTAGTTTTTTTATTTTGTACAGAAAAAAGATACACGATCCATCCTTAAAAAAATTGCTTGCTAAACGTTTTATTGATCAAATTGCCTTGAGAGATTTATTACCAGGTGTGCATAATTACCATGAACTATGGTTTATTATACGTTGTAATTTAGTCTTAATATTAAGGAGATTCATGGATGAGTGACTACAATTCTTTATATGATCTAATTTTTTAATCGTTTTCATCTGATTACTCTGCCTTTCCATAATCTATTAGGACAGGTAATTTAAAGTCAATGCTTTAATAAACTGTACCCTATGGATTTCAAGATGCATCGCGACGGAAAGGGAGAGAATCCCCGGGAGCATAGTGAACGATGTGACCGGGAGGAGTGCAGCCAACAAAGAAGTAACTTGCAAGATAACGGATATATCTATCTGTTAATTATTATCATTCCCTTACACATAATGATATACCAGCAGAGTTTGTTGATGAGCTTGGTATTATATTAAATGTAAGTAATCACCTTATAAAATTTAAGGCTGCACTATGTGTGGCCTTTTCTTATTCTACTGATTTCGCAGTATTCCTATTAACTCAAATTTAAGGCTACACGGCAGCCTATGGATTCCCATTTATGTGAGTGGGAGTGAAGGATGAAATACATGGATAAACAGCCTGACATCTGGATGCAGCTATGGTTATGGCTGCTGTCAGTCAAAGAACAAGGTATAGGTGCGGCGCTGGCTGCCGCAATGGCTTATCTCAGAGGTCGATATAACGGTGGTAAATTCTGGACGACAATTATGGATTCTATTATGTGTGCCATGATTGCTTGGTTTATCCGTGATGTGTTGAATTTTTTTGGTATGAGCACGGATTTGGCTTACATCAGCAGTGTCATTATTGGTTATCTGGGCACTGACTATTTTGGTCAGATCTTAAGAAAAGTTGTTAATAACAAAACAGGTAATAAACAATAGGAGTGAATTATGAGCAGAGGTATTCGAAATAATAACCCAGGTAATATTCGTTGGGGCGATGATTGGCAAGGTCTGATGCCTGCATCACAGCGTACTGATAAATCTTTCTGTCAGTTTGTCAGTCCTGAATATGGTCTTCGGGCAATGATTAAAATTTTGCATAATTACAATCGGAAATATGGCCTTAAAACAGTGAAAGGGATCATTTCACGATGGGCTCCCACTAATGAAAATAATACTGATGCCTATATTAATCACGTGTGTAAAAACACGGGAGTGACTCGCGATCAGGTTGTTGATGTATTTAATAAAGTATTTATGACAGAGCTTATTAAGTCCATTATTACCATGGAAAATGGTAGTCAACCTTATAGCGATGAGGTCATTGATAAAGCATTTTCCCTTTTGTAGAGCGATATTATGAAGTTTAACTCTCGTGGTTATACTGTTATTGCTCTGGCGCTTGCCTCGCTTCTGGCTTATCACTATTACGGTAAGTATACCAAACAGCTTGATACGACCGTTAAGCTACAGAGTGAGTTGCTGGAGCAGCAGAATGAAATCGTTAATCAGCAGGAGAGGATAAGGCTCCTGTCTGAACTGGATAATCAGCATACAAAGGAACTTGCTAATGCCAAATCTGAAATTGATGTTCTGCGCAATGATGTTGCCGCTGGTCATCGCCGGTTGCGCATCGCGGCCACCTGTCATCAAGGCCAAACCGGCTCCTCCGGCAGCGTGGGCCATGCAGCCACCCCACGACTTAACCCGGCAACTGAACAAGATTATTTCGATCTCCGAAAAATGATTGTTGAAAACGAACAGCAAACGAAATACTTGCAAGAATATATCAAAACTCAGTGTCAATAGCTGAGTTTTGATAATGTTATTGCGTAATGTAAAACAACGTAGGTGTGGGTTGGTTATTAGGGCAAGTATGCTTAAGGTCGATTAATAATCAAACAAGGAATACTGTGTTTTGTAATACAACCCGATAACCATCAATATCTTCAAATGTTTTACCTTCAATATCCCAATATGGGTTGTAAGAGGGGACTGTAAGAAAGCCAGCGTTTTCCATTAATGATATCTGATCTAACCATTCTGAATGGTCTGGTATATAGAAGGCCAATAAATTGTCCTGTGTGGGGGATCTTCCTACTGTTGTGCCACGATGATGCGTAAATTCGAGATGCCAGAGATGATTTGGATGCCCTAGAATGATGCCATCAAAATTTTCATGATTTTCGAATTGCTCTAGGAGAATAAATCCTAAACCTCGGCAGTACATTTCAGCAACTTGAGTTAAATTGTCAGTTGGCCTGGCGATTCTTAGTATAGTAGATTTTTTCATGGTAATCCCAGTTGATAAAGTTTTTGTGGAATATGTCCAATTCTCAGATCTTCTACTGCTATATAAAACAACCGGTAATGGTAGTTGATAAACGTGAAAAGTACAAAGTGGTGATTTTTAAAGTTAAAACAATCTAAAAATATCCGATACTGCCGAGCTATTATTTATAATATGACTAAATTTAGGGTTTTATAATTGGAGTTGTTTGATAAATTGATTGTCTGTTTTTTTATTTTTATCACCATTTCAAGCACCAAAGTCGATGATATGAACACGGATTTGATGTAAGTAGGTATGTGTTTTCTTCACAATGTCATCGAGAGTATGTATTTGGTTTCGATAAATTCTGATAAATATCCTCACTATCCTTTATTTTATAGGTCTGTTCTTACTTTCTGTTTGTAATAATACCTTATAAGATATATTAAATAATAAAATAATTAATTAATTTACTACCTATTATTTAATAGTCTGAATTTTTCAAAGCTATTAAGTTGATTTCTATTGTTTTTACCAAGTGATATGACCAGTAGCCTAGAATCTTGCGGCCCTTAAGCAAAATCTTTATATTATATTATATCTTATTATATTATAATCTAGTTTTGTTAGAGAGATTATAATTAATACTATTTTCTGTATTCTTTTTTGTTTATTATTTTTTAAGGATAAATTTCTGATGAATATTAAGGAATTAATTATAGTTCTGGCATTGTCCGGTTCTATGCTATTAGGTGGTTGTACTGTTATACCTGGGAGTGGCCTTACTGTTTATAATAAAGAAATAATCAATGATGATGATAGTAACTATGATATTAATAATTTGGTAAATGTTTATCCGGTAACACCAAAATTAATTGAAAATTTACGAGTGAATTCTGCTATTGCGCGTCCTAATCCTGAATTAGATAAAGAATTACAACAGTATGAATACCGTATTGGTGTGGGGGATGTCATTATGGTTACTGTTTGGGATCATCCTGAATTGACAATACCGGCAGGACAATATCGTAGTGCTAGTGATACGGGTAACTGGGTGCATTCTGATGGGACGATTTTTTATCCCTATGTTGGTAAACTTCATGTGAAAGGAAAAACGGTCACTCAGGTGCGTACGATGATTACTGATAAGTTATCGAAGTACATCGAATCACCTCAAGTTGATGTCAATATTGCTGCTTTTCGTTCACAAAAAGCCTATGTAACAGGTGAAGTTGCCAGGTCTGCTCAACAACCTATCACTAACGTTCCTTTAACCATTATTGATGCGATTAACCATGCTGGCGGCTTAACCGAAAATGCTGACTGGAGGAGGATCATTTTGACTCATAAGGGAAAAGAAACGATTATTTCTCTTCAAGATTTGATGCAAAATGGTGATCTGAAGCAAAATCGTCTGCTCTATTCTGGCGATATCTTATACATTCCTCGTAATGATGATTTGAAAGTGTTTGTTATGGGGGAAGTCAGAAAACAAACCACTCTACGTATGGATCGCAGTGGAATGACTTTGACCGAAGCATTAGGTAATGCTGAAGGTATAGATCAATTATCAAGTGATGCTAATGGCATCTTTGTTATCCGTTCGCTGCGTAATGTGCCTGATAATAAGGGGAAAATAGCCAATATTTATCAGCTCAATGCTAAGGATGCGACGGCGTTAGTCCTGGGAACTGAGTTTAATTTGCAACCTTATGATATTGTCTATGTTACCAGTGCGCCAGTCGTTCGCTGGAATCGGGTTATTAATCAGTTGGTGCCAACGATATCAAGCATTAATAGCCTGACTGAAACAACTAAATGGATTCGTAAGTGGCCGAATTAATGTTCAATTCTATTCTGATTGTTTGTGTGGGTAATATCTGTCGATCGCCAACAGGAGAGCGTTTATTGCGGCAACTATTTCCTCAGAAAGAGATTTATTCTGCGGGAATATCGGCTTTAATTGGTAAACCTGCAAATGAATTCTCAAGTAGGGTTGCGGCTAGACATGGATTATCCTTAGAAGGGCATATAGCACGCCAACTAACCAGTGAATTATGCCAGAAGTCAAGTTTGATCTTGGTTATGGAAAAAAAACATATTGAGGCTGTAAATAGGATAAATCTAGGGGCAAGGGGGAAAACAATGCTTTTAGGTCATTGGTTAAATGAAATGGTAATCCCCGATCCTTATAAGTCTGATATCGAGGTTTATGAATATGTGTATCAGTTATTATTTAATAGTGCTAATAGTTGGTTAGGGAAATTATAACTTATAAGTATTTTTATATTATGGGTTTGCTGTTCTTCATTACTTATCAATAAAGTAATTATAGGCTTTTTATGACTACATCAGATAAATCAAGTCACACTCATACGGATAGTGATGAAATTGATTTAGGCCGTCTTCTTAGTGCCTTATTCGATTATCGCTGGGTGATTGGTGGAATTACCCTATTGTTCACCGTTATTGGCCTTTGTTATTCCTTGATTGTAACTCCGATATACAAGGCAAATGCTTTATTGCAGGTTGAAAAGAGAAGTAGTGCATTGCCTTTAATTGGCGACATGTCGGATATGTTTTCTGGGAAACCGTCAGATATATCGGCAGAATTGGAGTTATTAACTTCCCGAATGATATTAGGAAAGACAGTAAAGGATCTAAATTTGGATGTTCAGGTTACAGCGGATTATTTTCCTGTGATAGGTAAGGGCATTGCCCGTCTTCGTGGTATGCCAAAGCCTGATATTGTTATTAAACATTTTACAATATCACCTGAATATATTAATAAAGGGATAAAAATATATGTTGACGATGCAGAAAATTATCGGTTGTTTTTTGACGATCAGGTTTTCCACGGGCAAGTAAACAAAGTATTTGATACCGATGGCATAAATTTGCTTATCTCAAATATTTCAGCTGCTCCAGGGCAAAGTTTCACGTTGGTTAAACGGGGACAATTGGGTGTTATTCGCGGGCTGCAACAGGCTTTGCGGGTAAAAGAAAAAGGTAATAATACCGGTATTATCTTGCTTGAAATAGAAGGTGATGATCGTGCAAGAATAAAATTGATACTGGATAGTATTGGTAAAAATTACTTGCAACAAAATGTGACAAGAAAGGCGGAAGAGGCTGAAAGTAGCCTTAATTTCTTAAAAAATCATTTGCCTAAAGTTAAAATTGAGCTCAATCGTTCTGAAGAGTTGCTTAATCAATATCGTCAAGCGAATGAATCTATCGATTTATCACTTGAAGCAAAATCGGCTCTGGAGACATTGGTCCAAATTGAGAAACAGATTAATGAATTGACTTTCAAAGAAGCTGAATTACAGCAGTTGTATACCAAACAACATCCCGCTTATGTTGCGTTGCTTGATAAACGTAAGACTTTGGTTGATACCAAAAAGGAGCTGAATCAATCAATCAAACGGTTACCTAAAACACAGCAGGAAATTTTACGTTTGGCCAGAGATGTTCAAGTTGACCAAGAAATTTATGTGCAGTTACTCAATAAACAGCAAGAGTTGAATATCGTGAAAGCGGGGACGGTTGGTAATGTGCGTATTATCGATGAAGCTATTGTAGAAAGTTCAGCGGTAAAACCGAAGAAGTCATTGATTATTGCATCGATGATGGTATTGGGATTTATATTGTCTGCTGGGTTGATTTGCATACGAGTCATGTTTCGTAAAGGAATCGAAAGCCCCGAACAATTGGAAGAAATAGGTGTTTCCGTTTACGCTACTATTCCACTATCTGAGACTCAGATCAAACTTGATCAACAACAGAAAAAGCAAACTCATCGTCAAAAATTGCGGTTATTAGCTATTCAAGATCCCACTGATTTAGCTATTGAAGCATTGCGTAGCCTTAGAACAACCTTGCATTTTTCAATGATGGAATCTGAAAACAAAATTATTCTTCTTTCAGGTTCTGCTCCTGAATTAGGAAAGTCTTTTATTTCAGTAAATCTTGCCGCTGTATTGGCATTAAGTAATAAACGCGTGCTTTTAATCGATGCGGATATGAGAAGAGGTCGTTTACATAAAATCTTGGAAAGTCCTCAATCTATGGGGCTTTCTGAATATTTGTCTGGTCAACATCAGTTAAAAGGGATTATTACCAGAACGTATCTTACTGAGCTTGATTTTGTCAATCGAGGTGCTATTCCGCCAAACCCGTCAGAATTACTTATGAATAATAGATTTAAAGAATTATTATCTTGGGCAGAAGAGCATTATGATTATGTCTTGGTAGATACTCCTCCTATTTTGGCTGTAACTGATGCTGCGATTATTGGGAGATATGCAGGAACGTCATTGTTAATTGCACGTTATCATAAAACAAGGGTTAAAGAAGTTAATGTTACTATTCGCCGATTTAGGCAAAATGGCATTCATATTAAAGGTGTGTTGCTAAACGCGGTAGAGAAGAAGTCTGGTCTCTATTATGATTCTAGCGGATATTATCAATACAGTTATAAGGTATAAGGATTTATCGCCTTTTCTCCGGCTTATGAGGCCGGAGAAATTTTATCAATGAGTTCTTATTTTCTTTCATATGTTTCTTAATAGTGAGTCAGTTCGTTTAATTTAAGAGAACGTGGATCATTTTTCCTTCCATTTTGAAAGCATGGCTATGGTAAAACCCAGAGACTTTTTCTCCGGTTACTTTATGGCTTTATAGTTGTAGAATGTCATTATAAAATGTATTTTAAATGTAATGCTCCCGGGGATTCACTCCCTTGCCGTCGCGATGCATCTTGAAATCCATAGGGTATATAGATGGATTATTAACGTTAGGATTATTAACGTTAAGCTAATTACCGGTTTGCATGATTTCGTTATATCGCTGTTGATCTCGGTACATTTGCAGATAGACCTGATATTTGGCTTGATGAAATAAAAATGTCTCTTTTTCCGGTTTGATAATGTTGCCGTCACGTACCATTGATTTCGCTGCTTGAGCGAAGTTTGCAAAGGAACCGCAAGCAACGGCACCAAGTAAAGCAGAGCCAAGATTGACAGCATCCTCTTCCTGAGTGAGATGGATTTCGCGCCCAGTGGCATTGGCATATTCACGTAACCATAGAGGGTTTTTGGTTGCACCACCACACATAACCAGCCTGTTTATCTGGTGTCCTGCTTCGACTAATGCATCAATAATATGGCGGGTACCATAAGCGATAGATTGCAGTGTTGCCAAGTAATGACGGGCCAGATCATCACGACCATTTGCCAGCGTCAGCCCGCTTACCATTCCCTTGGCATTAGGGTTTGCCCTCGGTGAACGGTTGCCATGATGGTCACTTAAAATATGAAGCTGTGTGGTCGGGTATATTTCTTGTTTTTCTAACTGTGCAACCGCTTCATTCAGTAGCCGGTAGTAATGATGACCAGATTCCTCGGCTTCGGCTTCCAGCTCTAGCCAGCTATTGTGTTGACGAATTGACCATTCAACTAATGCACCGGCGGCGCTTTGTCCACCTTCGTTGAGCCAGTAACCGGGTAGCATTGCGCCGAAATAGGGGCCCCAAACCCCCGGAACCATGACAGGATAAGGACTGACAATCATGTGGCAGTTTGAGGTACCGCTGATAATAACCAGGCTGCCCTCTGGATAGGCACCAGCCAGTGCCAATCCGCCAGCATGAGCATCAATAATACCACCGGCGACGATGATTCCTGTGTGCAGCCCAAAATCTTTAGCCGCTTCAGCAGTCAGGTAACCTGCTTTTTCGCCAAGTTCAATGATGGTAGACGGAACTTTATTTGTTAAATCTTCTAACCCTACATCATAGAGTAGTTTTTCGCTGAACTGTTTTTGATGAGCGAGATAGTTCCATTTGCAAGTGAACGTGCAGATACTGGCTACATCAGCGGCAGTTGCTTTCCACACCAGAAAATCAGCTAAATCAAAGAAACGCCATATATCCTGATAACGTTGAGGAAAGTGGTTTTTTAACCATAAGATTTTCGGTAGTTCCATTTCAGGGCTGATTTCACCACCTACATAGCAGAGTGCAGGGTCATTGGTTTGATTTATCGTGATGGCTTCCTTGATGGCACGATGATCCATCCACATGATGATATCGTGTTCAGGATTGCCATTTTCGGCCACAGAAAGAGAGCGTCCTTCCGCTGCTACCGCGACGAGTGAACAGGTGGCATCGAAGCCGATTGATTTAACATCAATAGGATTAATATTTGCCAGTGCAACAGCTTCTCTTACTGTCGCACATACTTGCGCCCAGATGTCAGTAGAAGATTGTTCAACAAAATCAGCTTTTGGATGAAATTGCTGGATAGGGCGAGCGGAGAATGCATGCCGTTTACCGTATTGGTCAAAAACCGCAGTACGGACACTGGCGGAGCCAACATCAACACCAATGAAATATTGTTGTTCCATTATGAGGTTCTCTCCTTACTCATTAACCCAGGCTGATAAAATGAGTTGAGTGGAACAATAAAACAATGAGGTTATTCAATTATTGTGAGGCGGCTCGAAAAAGATTCGGTAGTTTTATGACAATAGAAAAATATTACATATATTTTCTATTGTTCTTTTGGCTGATGTAATAAATACATTTCGGATAGTGGTTTGTTTAAAAGGAAAAACATGATAGGTAGAGCGAGCAAGATATTCTCAGAAAAATCGCTGATAATTTATACTCAATGATTATTTCTTAAAAAATTGCTTTTAAAAATAATATTAATCAGTTCATTAATTGATAAAAAACGGAGTATAAAGAATAATGTTTTGTTTTGATTAGTTTAAGTAATTAAATATTCTAGTAAGTTATTTTGATTAAGGGAGCGGTTTATACCTAAATATTTTTTAATGTATTGGGCGTGATAAATTTTTGAACATTCTAATCTTAAAATTCTATCAAGTGATATCACTCACAAGTATCAAATCTTTTTCCATTTTTACGAAATTTTTTCTCGCATATTTTCTATAAATATTCTTTATTAAGTTGCTGCGAATATGTTGTTATTTTGTTATGAAACATCCGAGGGAATATATGGGATTAATCACAGAATGGCTGAGTGCTATTAACGGGGTAGTATTGGGAGTACCGATGATGGTCGGTCTTTTGGGGGTTGGGTTGTTCATGCAGCTCCGCCTCTCTTTTCTGCCTATACGTAAATTGGGAACGGGTTTTAAATTACTATTTGAGCGTAATCATCAGCGGGGAGAAGGGCAGATATCGCCATTTAACGCACTGATGACTGCGCTTTCCGCCACTATAGGAACGGGTAATATCGCTGGCGTGGCTACCGCAGTTGTATTGGGTGGGCCAGGTGCACTGTTTTGGATGTGGATAACTGCGTTAGTGGGCATGGCAACCAAATATTCAGAGGCGGTACTGGCAGTCCGTTTCCGTGAGGTTGACAAAAACGGTCACTATGTTGGTGGCCCCATGTATTACATAAAAAACGGTTTAGGTAAAAAGTGGGCCTGGTTGGGGACGTTGTTTGCGGTATTTGGCAGTATTGCTTGTTTCGGTATCGGTAATACTGTACAGGCGAATTCTGTTGCTGATGTGCTGCAAAGTAACTTTGGCGTTTCTACCATGGTAACGGCCATTGTATTGGCAATTCTAGTTGGTGCAGTGCTTATTGGGGGTATTAAACGTATTGCTGATGTCGCAGGTAAATTAGTGCCATTTATGACGGTTGCCTATCTTGCTGCCGGGATTATTGTTCTGGGGATGAATTTCAGTGAAATTCCCGCTGCATTTGTTCTGATTGTTAAATCTGCATTTACACCTGTTGCGGCACAAGGTGGCTTTGCGGGCGCAGCAGTGTGGGCGGCAATTCGTTTTGGTGTGGCTCGTGGCATTTTCTCCAATGAAGCGGGATTGGGAAGCGCGCCGATTGCTCATGCAACAGCTAAAACTCAAAACCCGATTCGCCAGGGGTTGATCGCTATGCTAGGTACTTTCATCGATACTATTATTGTTTGCTCCATCACTGGTTTAACTATCGTCATTACTGGTGGTTGGTTGAACGGTCAGACAGGTGCGACACTGACAGCGACTTCTTTCGCTATGGCGATTCCTGGTGGCAACTATATTGTCGTGGGCGCTCTGGTAATATTTGCCTTTACCACAATTCTTGGCTGGAGTTTCTACGGTGAAAAATGTACTCAGTATCTATTTGGGCAAAAAGCCATTACGCCTTTCCGTGTAGTATGGATTATTGCTTTGATGGTAGGTGCTACTCAGTCATTGGATTTTGTCTGGTTATTGGCGGATACATTGAATGCGATGATGGCAATACCGAACCTGATTGCATTAGCATTGTTAAGCCCAGTTGTTTATCGGCTGACGAAAGAACATATTAACGATGTGAATGCGGATAGTGTTGATATTAAAGAAAAAATTTGAATAAAAGCCTTCCGTTTGGAAGGCTTTTCTCATCACTGATTGAGGTTATTCCTCACTGGTTTTGATATAGATGTTTTTGACCTGAGTGTAAGCATCCAACATCATTTTGTGTGTTTCTCTGCCAATGCCTGATTTTTTGTAGCCACCAAATGGGGCGTGAGCTGGCAGTTCATGGTAAGTGTTAATCCACATACGGCCGGTTCTGACAGCTTTAGCTACGCGTAGTGCTCGGTCGATATCCTGTGTCCAGACAGCACCAGCCAGGCCATAATCAGAATCATTTGCCATTCTGATGACGTCTTCTTCTTCACTGAATGGAATCACTGTCAATACAGGGCCAAAAATCTCTTCGCGCGCGACTCGCATGTCATTAGTGACATCGGTAATGATGGTTGGTTGGATAAAGAAACCATCGTCATAACCTTTTCCAGTAATGCGTTTACCACCCGTGAAGATGGTTGCACCCTCTTTTTTCGCAATTTCCACGTATCCGAGAATTTTTTCCATTTGTTCCTGGCTGACTTGGCTTCCCATCTGAGTTTCTTTTTCCAATGGATCACCAACCTGGATGGATTCGAATTCTGCTTTCAGCGATTTGAGGAATTCATCATGAATATCTTTATGCAGGAACAACCGGGAGCCTGATTCACACGCTTGACCCTGATTCAGCAAAATAGCTTTGGCCGCATATTTTACTGCTTTTTTCATATTGGCATCAGGGAAGATAATATTGGCTGATTTACCACCAAGCTCCAGTGTTGCAGGGATCAGCTTTTTGGCTGCGGCTTCGGCCACGGTATAGCCTACTCTGGTGGAACCAGTGAATGCCACTTTTTCGACATCTTCATGATCCAGAATGGCTTGACCAACGACTGAACCACGACCTGTAACAATGTTAACCACCCCGGCTGGCAGGACTTTATCCAATATTCGGCCCAATTCAAGCAGAGTGATTGATGTCAGTGTTGCCGGGTTAATAACAACGGTATTGCCCGCTGCAAGAGCAGGAGCTAGTTTCCATGCTGCCATCAGTAGTGGGAAATTCCAGGGAATTACCTGCCCGACAACCCCAATGGGTTCACGGATCACCAAGCTAAGTGTATTGGTATCCAGAACTGAAGCTTCGTCGGTATGGGAACGGATCACACCCGCAAAATAGCGGAACTGGTCAATGCTGGCTGGTAGATCCATATTCAGGGATTCATGTAATGGTTTGCCAGTATCCAGTGATTCAAGGATGGCAAAACGTTTTTGTTCTGCTTCTAGTAAGTCAGCAATTTTCAGCAAAGCTGATTGTCTTTCGATTGCGGAGGTTTGACTCCAGGCGTGGAAGGCTTTTTTTGCAGCGCTGACAGCAAGATCGACATCTTCAGCATTACCGGATGCATATTCAGCCAGTAGTTCTCCTGTCGCCGGGTTATAACTTTTGGTCGTTGCTTTGGATACACTATCTACCCATTGCCCACCAATAAGCATTTTGTAGGATTCAACGGGCAACATCGATTTCTCAATATCATGTAATCGTTTCATTAACATACTCCGAGTACTTTGGTTTAAGAATAGTTACATCAAGAATCTATTTCATTGGATTATTTTATTTTTGTTAGTAAAGAGCGAATGATTCCTCGTAGATCATCTATATAGTCTGATTTCTGTACCTTGCCTATATACCCGTCATCTTTCAAGCTGCCTCTTTGTTGGCTGCACTCACTCACCCCGGTCACATAGTTATCTATGCTCCCGGGGATTCGTTCCCTTGCCGTCGCGATGCAACTTGAAATCCATAGGGTATATACCCGTCATCTTTCAAGCTGCCTCTTTGTTGGCTGCACTCACTCACCCCGGTCACATCGTTATCTATGCTCCCGGGGATTCGCTCCCTTGCCGTCGCGATCCATCTTGAAATCCATAGGGTATACACATGATGTATTGATAATAATAGTCCTGTATTAATCATTCCTATTGGAATCGATACTTACTGCCTATCCCAATAGGGCTATTTTATTTGCCATTTTGAACCTGGGCAGTGCTCAAAATCCTCACGTACTGCGTGTACGCTCCGGTTTTTCCGCGCTGTCCGTGTTCAAACTGCCTGCAACAATTACGCCTATTGGGATAGGCTCTTAATTAGCAGGTTTTATACCCGTCATATTTCAAGTTGCCTCTTTGTTGGCTACACTCACTCACCCCGGTCACATAGTTACCTATGCTCCCGGAGATTCGCTCCCTTGCCGCCGCGATGCATCTTGAAATCCATAAGGTATATATAGTTTCATTATGTGAATATATTTGTGTTTTATATTTATTACTTAACTGGATTTATCTTGTCATGTTTTATATTTTTTTTGACATCAACTATAGTAGATTACAAAATAATAGATGTCTATTAGCATGTTATATAAAATATTAGGTATATTAACGAACGGAAATTATAAGCAAAGGGTGCGATTAAATATCCGTTGGAATATACCAACGGATTGAAAGGCAATATTATTTTGCTGTAACCTAGAATACCCCGTTACCATCAAGGGAGATAAAAGTTTTATGCAGGTATAGGCTGTCAGCTTGTGGATCGATATCTTCAAATAATTTCGGATGCAGGAATTTAGCAAAGATAACCGGGATACCCGCTTTTTCGACGCTAAATTAACCTTCCGGCCAGCAATGTCCTTGACTGTAATGACTTTTGCTTGCGCAAAGACAGGCAGTAATATCAATATGGCAGTCAGAATATATTTTGCAGTGTAGTGGATGATTGCCATTATTTCTCCTTTGTTTTCGGTGCTGGTTTTTAAATGGTTAAGCGAGGCGATAAACGCAAGTATGATCTCATCTAATTGTGATGGTTCCAACTATATTATTGGTCTGAATATCGGCAGTTACTGTGGTCGTATCTGGATCTGTCATGTTGTCGGTTGGGCGGGTGTTTTAAGCATTTGGTCGATTTGGCGGAAAGTCGTTTTTTATGTTGTTGAAGAAATAACAAATGATCGGATTTTGGCATCGTAGCTGCTAACCACAAAGATAATTATGCTGGAATAACATGATGAGAAATTTCATTTTATTTGCTATTTTTTATCAATTTGGCTAATTATATACCCTATGGATTTCAAGATGCATCGCGACGGCAAAGGAGCGAATCCCCGGGAGCATAGCAAACTATGTGACTGGGGTGAGCGAGTGCAGCCAACAAAGAGGCAACTTGAAAGATAATGGGAATAAACGGTTTATTGTTTCTGCTTCTGTTATTATTCCCTTGTCTAATATTCTGTGGGGATGAATATGAAAAGATTGTTGGTAATTTGTTTGTTAGGATGCGTATTAGCTGGCTGTGATAGCCAACCTAGAATGGATGCTTCTAGTGAAATCGCGTTGAAAGCATCCATTGAAAAAGTAAGAGATAGGCTACCTGATGATAAAAAAGTGAAGTTTGATGAATCAATTCAATCGGCTATGTTTAATAGTATCGATTTTAATGATTTGGTTAAATCAGGTTCTAATAGTGACATGAAAGAATCGAAACAAAAGTTTTATCAATTGCTGGATGGTAAAACGGCTGACCAATTGATTGCTGAAGTTGAAAAAATTGAGTCTAAGAGATCAAAAAATGAATAACTCCTTCATAGGATTATTCTCATTAAACGGCAAAAGATGGAAATTTATGCCGTTTTTTTATTATCATCATAAAATTAAATTAAACTTAAATTAAACTTAAATGAAACTTAAATGAAACTTAAATGAAACTTAAATAAACTAACTTTCAATTTTGAGTTATTACGACTTTTGTTTACAATGTGCGCCGCATTCTAAGTGCAGTATCTCGTTAGGCGAGGCTCCTATACAAACACAGGTTGCTGATCTGACGACGTCGAGAGACGCCCAAGATTAGGACAGGATATATCGAACCAAGGTATATCCCCATGTAACTTTCTGATAATTCAGGATACGTTGTATAGTGCTAAAACCGAGACGTAGAGATAGTCATTGTATTCTCTCATCTGGTTTCGCCCCTATGTGAGTGCTGTTTGAAGTTCACAACAGTAATAGGGACCAACATCATGAAAATCACATCCCATGAAAAAATGGATGCATTAGCGATTGCTAATCATTCTATTAATGAAATAAATGCTGATCAGCAGCGGAAACATCGATTGAAAAATGAAGAGACAACGGTCAGCGCATATATGAGCCAATGTTTCATTTCTGTATCTGTTGCTGATTCTGTTTTGTCGGTAAAAAGTCATTTGATTGATCAGCTTGAAGGTGAGCAGATCCCAACTTACTTATATGTTATTGATGCTGAAGGCTATCTTAATGGCATATTACCGGTGAAAGTGTTATTAACTGTAGCCGATGATTTATTTGTGTCAGATATTATGAGGCAAAGCTATTTTTCCGTATCACCGGAACAGTCGCGTCATGATGTTTATAATTTGATAAATCACAGTGGTATGGATAGTGTTCCGGTTACTCATTTTGGCAAATTGGTTGGGGTACTACGATCGCAGGATATTGCTGAGTTGGTTGAAGATGAGAATACGTTGGATGCTCATTTGCAGGGGGCAACTTTACCTCTGGAGCAGCCTTATCTTAGTACCAGCCCAATAACATTATGGCGTAAGCGTGTCGGGTGGTTATTATTACTATTCGTTGCGGAAGCTTATACCGGTGCTGTGCTTAAAGCATTTGAAGATCAATTGGAAGCGGTAATTTCTCTCGCATTTTTCATTCCGTTATTAATAGGAACGGGGGGCAACAGCGGGACGCAAATTACCTCAACTTTGGTCAGAGCAATGGCATTGGGGGAAGTGAGTTTACGTAATCTATGGGCTGTGTTACGTAAAGAGATTTCCACTTCATTTTTAGTTGCAATAACGATAGGTTTTGCCGCTCTTATCCGTGCCTGGGTATTAGGTGTCGGTATTGAAGTGACGATTGCTGTTAGTTTGGCCATCATTGCAATCACCCTCTGGAGTGCCATTGTTTCTTCCATTATTCCAATGGTATTGAAAAGGCTATCTATTGATCCGGCTGTTGTATCTGCTCCTTTTATTGCCACGTTTATTGATGGTACAGGGCTGATTATCTATTTCGAAATAGCGAAATTAGTGATGACAGAACTCGTTTAAAATTACCAATAAGATGCCCATGTTTATTGGGTATCTTATTGATTAAAAAGAGTTTTATCTGTATTTTTATCTGTAATGGTAATTAAAAATTCTTGGTTTTCTGTTTATATTGTTAGATGAAAGAATATTTTTAATATCTTTTTATTAGGCGTGTAAATAGGGTTTTTATTTAAATTAACTTAATGTTTTTATATATTTAATGTTGGGTTTAATTATCAGTCAATATAAATAAAATGAACGTATTTAATATGGAAAAATATATATTTAAAATAGTTTGGTTAAATAAATTGAGTTATTTTCTGTTTTAATGAATTGATTTATTTAATTTTTAATTAATTGATATTATTTCGATATATTTTTAAATGGTTTATTTTTAATTTAAAATTTACTTGTGGTGATAAAATAGGTATTTTTGTTATATTGAATATGCCTGAGGTTTTAATAAAATTCTATTTTACCCCAGGCATAATCAGTGACGCGCGTTATATACCCGTCATCTTTCAAGTTGCCTCTTTGTTGGCTGCACTCGCTCACCCCGGTCACATAGTTATCTATGCTCCCGGGGATTCATTCCCTTGCCGTCGCGATCCATCTTGAAATCCATAGGGTATAAGGCTAACTTCGTCCGTAAAAGAAGCCCTTTAAGTTAATAAAAATTTCTCAGGTATATAGTGATAAAGATTATTGACTCGACAATATTCTTCTAATTGAAGAGTGGAGTTAATGTTTATTTTATGATATATCCTGGCCGTATGGTTTTCAATTACACTAGAATCAAGATTCAATATTATTCCAATTTGATTTATTGTGTATTTCTGTAAGAAAAGGAAAATAATATCCCATTCACGCTCAGTAAAAAGATCTGTCGGTGGTTGGAGTAAAATGGATGAGGGAAGTTTATTGTGATATTGATACAGACAGGTTAATGAATAGTCCTTCGCCTTCCAGCAATGATATATAATGCCTATACAACTTCCATCTTCGTGATAAAAAGGCATCTTTTCACAGAAATAAGATAATAGAATTTGCTCTTTACCAAATACATGTGTTTCAAGTGAGCATATATTTTGCCCTTTTTTCATTACTTTTTGATCATGATGAATATATTCCTTTGCAAATTCAGCACCGCCCCAAGGGAGTTCATGATCATAAAGCCCACTGTAATCAAATGATTGTGAGAAATTTTTGATAGAACTTAATGCTTTATTACCATAAATAAAACATGAAGAACTATCTTTTATTCCCCAAGGTTCATTACTTATTTCCATTGTATTGATAATCTGAGGCGATATCGTACAGTTCTTCATAAAATCTCCTTCATAATTTGAAGATTAAATAAACATTCTACTTTGGGATTCCCTCGTGTTTTCTGGGATAATATAGCAATAAAATTGACTTTTTTCATAAGAATTTTCTAGTTTTTTACTGTTTTAAGCAGACCGAATTGTTGTTTATTATTTAATTCAGATCCATTCCAAGGAAGCTCATGATTGTAAGACTTTCTCCAATTAAATAATTTTTCAATATTATGAGTAAATTATTTTGTTGCTAAATTATCGTAAATAAAATACGGATAACCATTCTTTACGCCCCACGGTTTGTGATTTTTTCCACATATTAATGAATTGTAGAGTGATATTTGATATACCTGTCATCCTTCAAGTTGCCTCTTTGTTGGCTGCACTCACTCACCCCGGTCACATAGTTATCTATGCTCCCGGGGATTCGCTCCCTTGCCGCCGCGATGCATCTTGAAATCCATAAGGTATATAAAGTGCATTTTATGTTCTCAATGATATTTTATATAGTTAATAATATATTATTACGATATTATCGTTGTGGAATAATTTTTTTCAGTTATTATTATCTAAATATTCAGCAGGCCATATTAAAGAACAGCGATGAAAAACAGATCCGCTAAATAATCTTCTATATTTGAATATCTACCTGTTTTAATATGATTTTTTATTATAGGAAAATTAAGTGTAATGTTTAAATAGGACTAGTTACTTAATCATAACCTTAAATTTCCAGTATTTTATACCTTATGGATTTCAAGATGCATCGCGGCGGCAAGGGAGCGAATCCCCGGGAGCATAGATAACTATGTGACCGGGGTGAGTGAGTGCAGCCAACAAAGAGGCAACTTGAAGGATGACAGGTATAGATAAATCTGAGTATTTCATACGCGTTTCACTTACTTTATCTTCATTTTTATCTTTTCCAATTATCGTATCATTTTCCCAGTCGACAATTAGTTATTTTTCATTTATGATTTATGAATGTTCATTAATACTGGCTCTATTTTTAATTGAGAAAGCATCTGAAAATGAGGCGGTTTTGGGTGCTTATTCACTTAATCTATTCCGGGGTTTTATCTGATGGCTATTCCCGTTAGAATTAGTGAATATATCAGTATCGAAAACAAGTTTCATTATTTTAGTCCTACTCATACTTGCTCTATAAATGAATGAAGTTTTGAAAAGGAATTATATATATTAAACTTTAAATCGGTATATGATTAATAAGATATTCCAAGCAGAGAAATAACATTTCAAAATAGAATATTTGAGGATTGTAATTCGATTAATTTTTTGTTAAAAATAGAGTGTTAACAGAATTGGTTGTTTTATATTTTTTTAATCTCTAAATCTAGATTTACGTACTTTTGAATATTACTATTATTTAAACAAAGTTGAGATTTATCAAATTAAAGTTCGATTGTAAAAATCTCCCGCGATTATTCAATATCAGGAGATTTGATTTAGAAAAGATAATTCGCTTTATCGATTCAATTACAGAATACGACTAATCAGTTTGTCTACCCGGATGCGACGTAAGCGGCGGATAAGTTTACGTACTTTGACTGGGTAAAGCTGGATGCTGTCCAATTCCTGATAATCACTGACAACCGTAGTATAAGTACGGATACAGTGCAGTTCTTTTGTACGTTGTTCCTGCATTTCTTTATGAGGATCGTGGATAAGAATGGCATTTTCTAAATCGAGTCCCCAGGCACGAGGATTAAGATTATTTCCTGTAATCAATTGCCATTGATTGTCCACCCACACACCTTTTAGGTGGTAGCTATTATCACCATCTTTCCATAACCTGATAGTCAGTTGATTGTTGTCAACATAACGCTGTAGTCTACTGATGAAACGGCGCAGATTAATTTCATATAAATAGGGCAATGCACCGATAATTTTAAATGGTTCTTCCGGTGGAATATAAAAATCGTTGGCAGTTTTATCGCCAACAATAATTTCCACATGTTTACCTTTACGAAGTAGATGAACAATCCGTCGGACAATGATGGCTGGAAGATTAAAATACGGAGTACAAATAATCAGCTTTTGTTCTGTGCTGGCGATCAGATGACTAATGGTTTTATTTAGTAGATTCTTCTTTCCCAGACCGGCAAGGGGAGTGACAGATAGTTCGTCATTCGTTGCCTGATTATTTATTTTATAGGTAGTGTGCCGCAGAGAAAAACGTAATTGACGGATCAAATTTTTAATTTCAGGAATACGAGGACGGTTTTTACAATCCAGTTTCTGTACGGCTCCTGTAGCGATAATGTAATTATCAACAAAGTGTTTCATTGCTTCTGCAAGTTTTGCATTGTGAAGCAAGTGGTAGCGATCATAACGATATTTATCATGTTGGTGGAGATAAACGTCATTAATGCTTGCTCCGCTATAAACCACAGTATCGTCAAAGATAAAACCTTTTAAATGTAAAACACCCAGTGCTTCGCGGGTATTTACAGGTACACCTAGTACTGGAATTTTCACATCAGGATAAGCTTCTGCCATAGAACAATACCAATCGGCATTCGTTACCATTGCAGCCGCGCCAATTCGTCCACGTTGCGCTCGATGCCAGTCAACGAGCACTTTAATGTCCAAGTCCGGGCGTTGTTGTTTAGCTGTATAAAGTGCATTAAGGATATCTTTCCCTGCATCATCATTTTCCAGATAGAGGGAGATGATATAAATATGTTTTTCAGCGTTAGCAATTTTTTCCAGCAGGGTGCTGCGGAACACTTCAGGTTGATAAAGTGTTTTAACATCAGCAACTGACTGAGGTAGCTTAGGCAGTTGTGCAAGGTGTTGTTGATGTTTAGCTTGTTTGAATTTAGACAACATCACAGTGCGCTTTTTCTCTTATGTTGGATGGCGATATGTAAAGCAATGAATCAAATGATCTGGCGATAATACCATTAGTCTGGCTAATTGTGAGCATGATTTAACGATCTAATGCCTAATGATTTAAGTCTGTGCGGTTCATCACGTAGTTGATTCAGAGTTCGAGGGATAAGTTTACAATGCTATCCTCAAATTGAACATCTATGGTAAATCCCAGTTTTTTAGCCAGTTTTATCATAGTACGGTTTTCTGGCATGGTGATGGCGTTGAGGCGGCTTATGCCATGTTCTCGTGTATAGTTAATCAGTTTTGTCATAAGTTGATATCCAAGGGTGATCCCTTTTAAGTCAGAACGCACTAGCACAGCAAATTCTGCTTCGACATTATCAGGGTCAGCTATGGCACGAGTAACCCCGATAATTTCTGGGGTCGTTTTAGGATGTCGTACGGCAACAAATGCCATTTCACGGTCATAATCAATCTGAGTCATATTTGCCAGATCATCGTGTGTGAATTCGCTGATTTCACTAAAGTAGCGGTAATAGAGATCTTCTTTCGTAACCTGGCCGATAAAATCTTTCAGCAACGGTTCATCTTCTGGCAGAATCGGACGTAGCAGGCATTCTGCGCCCCCTTTGAGTTTTATAGTTTCTTCTAATTCGCTTGGATATGGACGGATAGCTAATCTAGTTCGTGGATCACCGTCTATCGAAGATAATTCCATTGAAACATCCAATAATGTGAATTCATCGCCAGAAGCCAGTAATGGATGAATATCTAGTCGTACAATTTGCGGGCAATCAAGTAACAGATTAGATACCTGAACTAACAGTCGGCTGAGTGCCAGTACGTCTAATGATTGAGGAGCTCCCCTGAGCTTAATTTTTCTACTTTTAATCGCCTGAATAACCAGATATCGCGCTAACGCCATATTAAGAGGTGGCAGCGCAACGGCTGCTTGTGTTTCCTGTGACCACTCAATACCTCCTTCACCTAACATAATCAGTGGGCCAAATACTTCATCTTGTTCGACCGCAATTCGTAGCTCTTGTGCACCAGCACGGTTTGCCATGCTCTGAACTAATAGTCCTTGAATTCTTGCGTGTGGGAAATTCTGATTGACACGTTCGATAATCGCTTGAGCAGAAGCCTTGACCTCATTTGCATTTCGCAAATAGAGCATCACTCCCTGAACTTCTGATTTATGCGGGATATCTGGCGAGCGTAATTTCAACGCAACAGGATAACCGATCTGTTGGGCAATATTGACTGCTTCATCACTGTTATGAGCAATCCATGTTGGCAATGTATTGAGACCATAAGCTTCCAGAATAGGTTGAACTTCATGAGTATCCAGACGAGAATTTCCCTGTTCCAGAGCCTGTTGTATGCACTGATGGGCACGTGCTGTGTTAGCTGTGATGTTTGCTGGTAGTGCGGGTGTTTCTGTTAATTGTTTCTGATTGCGGCGATATTCAACCATGTGCATGAAAGCAGTAATCGCGCCTTCAGGGGTGCGATAAGTTGGAATACCTGCTTCGCTGAACAGACGGCGGGCTTCTTGTGAAGAGTATTCACCGCACCAATTGGTAAAGATAGTTAGCCATTTTCCCCGTGGGTGTTTACGGATTGTTTCAATGACTTTGGTTGCGGTTTGAATACCGGGAGCAATTGCGCTAGGAGAGTGAATAAGTAACAGAGCATCATGGTCGTGGCTATCTAGTAACGGTTTTAACGCAGCGATATAACGTTCCACCGTGGAGTCATCTTTTAAATCTAGCGGGTTATGTAGGGAGATAGTTTCTGGTAGTTGTGTTTTTAATGCCTTCGTTGTCTCTTCACCTAATATTGCGAGCTTACCGTTACGGCGGAATAACGCATCCAGCGCCATTGCGGCTGGAGCAGCACCATTGCTGACGATAAATAGCCGTTCTCCCCGTAAAGGTGACATATGGCTTAACGTTTCTACAGCAGAAAACATTTCATGTGTATCTTGCACGCGTAATAACCCTGCTCGCTGAATTGCTGCATCATAAGCCGCATCCAGATTTTGTTGTTCACCAAGTAATTTCTGTGCCCGCTTAGTACGGCCGCTTTTAACCACCAAAATAGGTTTATTGCGGGAAGCACTTCTAGATGCTGAAAGAAAGCGACGGGCATCATGAATATGCTCTAGATAGAGCAGGATAGCGCTGGTTTTACTGTCACGAGCCAGAAAATCAAGCAGATGATCAATATCGATATCTACACTGTCACCTAACGCTATAAAGTAGGAAAATCCGACTCCCCGGTGTTTTGCCCAATCAAGAATCGTATTTGAGACTGCCGCCGATTGAGAAATAAAGGCTAATTTCCCTTTGAGTATTGGAACCGGAGAAAAGCTGGCATTCAGCCCTTGCCAGGGGGCTAATACTCC
The DNA here is from genome assembly GCF_003287735.1 of Photorhabdus bodei. GTDB lineage: Bacteria > Pseudomonadota > Gammaproteobacteria > Enterobacterales > Enterobacteriaceae > Photorhabdus > Photorhabdus kayaii. Next base: position 41,242 of record NZ_NSCM01000009.1, read on the forward strand.
TAAACTGTTTGGCCCAAGTAGTCGGATACTATAGCGCTGGCAGCACTGCTTTAGTTCAGCGAATTGGGACGTTGGGGAAGAAAGGATAATCACCGTTTTGCAACCTAACTGCCCCAGTTGTTCTAAACATTGCAAATTACGGCGGTGATGAGTACAAATAACAGCCAAATCTGGTGTGATCGGTAATTTATCTATTGAAGGATAAGCTAAAACCCCTTGAACAGAACGGCTATTGGGTGTAATCGGTAGTATTGGTCCAGCAAAGCCTCCTGCAAGCAAGTTACGCATCATAACTGAACCCGCTCGTTCTGGTTTTTCCGAGGCACCAATTACAGCAATGGATTTAGGGCGTAATAAAGCTTCAAGTCCGCGCTGGCTCATCAGGAGGCTCCTTATTTGTGGTTAGTCGATAACTGTAGCGGATTTCGCAAATTGTTGCTGTGATTTACGCTATCGGATGCAGTTGCTGAGAAGCAATTAAATTGCCAGTTTGTTGCAAAATAGTACCAAGCTGTAGTTTGAATATCTTCGGTGGGGAGCTGTTTCAATAGGTAGCCTGACTGTACCTTCCATGGCAAGTACAGCATGTCTCGCCGAGAGCAGGAAAATTAAGGGCGCATTTTAATGGATTATAGTTGTCAGAGGTAGCTTAAGATGCGCACATCAGGTAATCTTCGCGCCATAAAGCAGTTGGAGAAACGAATGAACGATTCATATAGTGGTAAAAATGGCAAAGTCAAAGTGATGTATGTCCGCAGTGAGGGCGATAATGACAGCCGCAATAATAAACGTCCATCTGGCAAAGGACGCGATCAAGGTCAGCGTCGTCGGGACAATGAGCGAACATCCCGTTCTCCGCGTGCCAATGAGCGTGAAAGATCGCCTTGGAAAACCGTGTCACGCCCTGAGAGTGATTCTGTAGCGTCAGTGCATGGTGGTATCAGTGGGAAAAGCCAGATTGATCCTGAACAGCTCCGTCGTCAGCGAATGGAAGAAACTCGGATTTATGGCGAAAATGCGTGCCAGGCGATGTTTAAAAACCGTTCTGAAGCGATAGTTCGTGCATGGTTCGTTGAGTCAGTGACACCACGTTTCCGTAATGCGCTAAAATGGATGGCTGCTAACCGTAAAGCCTATCATGTTGTGGATGAGGCTGAACTGACAAAAGTGTCAGGTACTGAACATCATGGTGGTGTTTGTTTTCTGATTAAGAAACGCAACGGTTTGGATGCAGAGACCTACTTGAAAGATGCTCCAGTAAAAGATTGTGTTTTGGCTCTTGAAGATGTGGGTAATCCTCACAACCTTGGCGCGATTATGCGAAGTTGTGCACATTTCGGTGTGCAAGGGGTGATTTTGCAAGATGTGGCCTTGCTGGAGTCGGGTGCGGCTATCCGTACAGCAGAAGGTGGTGCTGAGCATATTAAAGGTATTGATGCTGATGGTTTGATCACTACACTGAATGACTTTCGTCAAGCGGGTTACACCATTGTAACGACATCCAGCCATAAGGGTAGTACCGATTTAGCGAAAGCTGAATTACCGGAAAAAATGGTTCTGGTACTTGGTCAAGAACGTGATGGTTTGAGTGACAGTGCTTGGAAACATGGTGATATGAGTTTGTTCGTTGGTGGTACGGGTTTGGTTGAAAGTCTGAACGTTTCTGTTGCAACTGGCATTCTATTAGCTGAATGGTGGCGACAGAATAAAGCTTGATTAGGAAAAGCGGGAGCTGGAGTGCTCCCGGTTTTGCCATTTAAGATTTAGTGGGCTCCGCTCATGCCTTCTTTACTTCCTTGGGTAAATGGTGGCCTGGCTAGCCAGACGAGCATAATCAAAATCAGGAATACTCCGGCTGAAAGCCAAAAAATTTCATTCGCTGAGATTATGAGTCCTTGATGGGTAATTTCTTTTGCTAGATAAGCAGAAATTTGCTGGTTATTCATGCCTAATTCCGATAATTGTTGATAGATTCGTTGAGTATCGGGACTATAAGGATTGATATGCTCAGTAAAATGGGAATGATGCATTGACTCGCGTTGGGTCCACATGGTTGTCGTTAGTGATGTGCCTATTGAACCCGCCAGTGTTCGAATAAAATTCGATAAACTGGATGCAGATGCCACTCGCTCTGCTGGCAAGCCGGAAAGGGTAATGGTTGTGAGTGGCATAAAGAAACAGGCAATAGCAAACCCCTGGATAAACTGAGGCCATGCGACTGCGGCAAAATCCATGCCTGGTTCGAATGTATATGCACGCCAGTAATAACAGATGGCATAAATAACAAAACTGAATGTCACTATGTAGCGCATATCTGCTTTATTGCCGAATTTACCAATCAGTGGCGAAATTATTAGTGGCAACAATCCTACCGGTGCTGATGCAAGACCTGACCAGGTTGCTGTATAACCGAACACTTCCTGTAATAACTGAGGTAATAACACAATTGTGCCGAAATAGAGCATATAAGCTAAGCTCAAACAGAAGCAACCAATGGTAAAATTGCGCTCTTTGAATAGTGATAGGTCAATAATTGGGCTATTGTCGGTCAGTTCCCATACCACAAGAAATGCTAATGAGATGATTGCGATAACTGTCAAGACGATAATTTCTGTAGAATTAAACCAGTCCAGCTCTTTCCCCTGATCTAGCATAATTTGTAAACAACCAACGCTGACCACTAACAATATGAGTCCTATTGTGTCGATAGGTTTGATCTCTGTTTGGGTTTCACGCCCTTTCAGCGTTTGCATAGCAATCAGAATAATTGCTATACCAACAGGAACGTTGATAAAGAAAATCCATCCCCAATGGTAGTTATCACTGATGTAGCCACCCAAAATAGGGCCGAAAATTGGCGCGATGATAATCGTGATTGACCATAATGCCAGCGCCATATTTCCTTTCGCTGGTGGATAATTGTTCAGCAGTAGACTTTGTGAAAGGGGAATAAGAGGACCAGCAACTAATCCTTGAATAACCCGGAAGAAGATTAGCATACCAAGACTGTTGGAAATACCGCATAACCAAGAAGCTATGGAAAATAGAGCGGTTGACCAGATGAATAACTTAACTTCGCCGATGCGTTTTGCCAGCCATCCAGTAATCGGGATAGAAATCGCATTGGCAACCCCGAAAGAGGTAATTACCCAGATCCCTTGAGAATTTGATGATCCTAAGTTACCTGAAATCGTGGGTATCGCTACGTTAGCAATGGTAGAATCTAACACTTGCATGAACGTTGCCAAGGATAACGCAATGGTCATCCATGCAAGTTTGGCACCTGTAAGCGGCTGTCTCATCACCTTGGCCTCCGATATTATTTTCCAGCATTACTATTAGTAATGTCATTAACTATTTTATTGGCAGGAGACATATCTATTGTCAGAGCAGTGGTGTGATAAGCTGATTTAGTGCGTGTTCTATCAGACAGAACGGGTCCATCAGGATTCGTAGTATCTACTCTGACTTTAGTCGAAAGGCCGATGCGTAATGGGTATTTTTCTAGTTGCCCAGGATTAAGCTCAATGCGGACGGGTAAACGTTGTACAACCTTAATCCAATTACCACTGGCGTTCTGAGCGGGTAATAAAGAGAAAGCGCTGCCGGTACCCATATCAAGGCCAGTGATTTTGCCGCTAAATACTCTGTTTCCACCATAGAAATCGCTGGTGATTTCCACGGGTTGACCAATACGAATACCAGAAATTTGTGTCTCCTTGAAGTTGGCTTCAATCCACATATCGTTTGCCGAAATTATCGCCATCAGTGGAGTGTTTTTATTGATTTGTGCACCAACTTGTACACTACGGCGTGAGACATAACCATCGATTGGGCTGACTATTTTCGTGCGTTGTAACGCCAGCCAGGCATTACGGACTTCCGTTGCAGCTTGTTCAATGGCAGGTTGCTTCTCTAAAGGTGTATCCAAGACAATTGCTTGATTAGCGTTGTATTGTTCAATTGCAATATCTAGAGCGGCTCGGGCGCTGGCGACAGCTTCCTGTGCATGTTGTAGCTCTTCTTTACCAATGACTTTTTGAGCGCTAAGTATTTCACGACGGCTAAGATCATTTTGAACTTTAGTTAATTCGGATCTGCGTAGAGCGATGTTAGCCTGATATTGTTTGCTGTTAACTATCTGTTGATGAGTCTGGCGAACGCTGTTAGCTAATGTTGTTTTTGCTTTTTCCAATGCTAATTCCGCATCACGGGGATCGAGTTGTACCAATATACTACCGCTTTTCACAAAGTCAGTATTATCAAAGTTAACTGTGATTACAGTGCCAGCAACTTGCGACATGATCTGAACTTGATTACCTGTAACATAGGCGTTATCTGTTTCCTGATGGTGGCGTGAAATGAGAAACCAATAGAAAAAGTAGGCAACACCGAGCAGGGTAAAAATAAGGGTTAGTAACACTAAGGCACGACTGCGTTGCCTTTTTTTGCTACTGGTTGGATCTTGTGCCGCTTGTACTTCTATTGCCTCATCTGCACTCATAGTAAATCCCCATGCTTATTGTTTATCTTCTAGTAATACTATTTTTAGATCACTTTCCAGTAGTGGTATAGCATCACTACTGGAAAGATGAATGACACAGGATCCAATGTTATCGAAGAATAATAGTTAGCTTTTTGCAGAAAATATCATCTTTGGCTAACAGGAAAATTTTTTCGAACAATTGAACCAAGAAAGTATTGTTTGGATAAAAATTGATCGATTAAACAACAAGCTATTTTTTGATACAATCGCCCATTGTATCAAGTCTGACCAGTAATTTTCTCATTAACTTTTCTAACTGTTTTTGTTCCTCCTGGTCAAGGCATGACCAAAGTCTTCTCAAGCACTCATGTTGAGGTGGAAGCAAATTATTTAAAAATTTTGTACCTTGTTCTGTCAGATGAAGATGAAGGCAACGGCGGTCGTTATGACTTTCCTTTCTTTCAATCCACTCCTGCTTTTCTAATTCATCAGCAATACGCGTGGCGTTAGTACGGGAAGAACCTAATGCGGCACTTAATTCTGATGGTTGGATGCTGTGGCTTTCTTTAGTATCAAGGATCATCAGGGCCATGAACAAAGTTTCATTGATACCTTGAGCTTTCAGCATATTGTTACGGTTTTCAAGCAATTTACTTTGGACGTGCATTGATAACCTAGTCAACAGGATCTCTTGATAAGGGATATCTTTATTTAATTTGGCTTGCTGTGCTGCACGAATATTCAGTAATTCTTCGGTAGGCGTAAACGAACTTTCCATTATTTAGATACCTTATTAGTTTCAACTGGTAAGATAACTTTTGTTATCAAACATCCAAATGGTATATTAAAAGATAAATTTAGCAATTGTAGTTATTTGTTATCATCATATTTCTTTTGATATTGATACCTAATTCATAAATATTTTGAATGTTAGTCCAAAAAGTAGCGCACCAAATAGCGTTGCGAGTATAATTTGCTTTGTTTTGTAAAAGACTAAACAGATGGTCAGACAACCTATGAGGGTAGGAAGTAGTTTTTGACTCTCTCTCATCACATCAGGTACACCTGATACGATGAGTAAAGAACAAATGGATGCAATACCAATACTGTCAAGAATAATGCTTGTTTTTCCACCTTTCCTGCCGGCGGATTGGCGTGCTTTCCCAAATCGTAGTGGCAGATAGCGAAATGAGAAGTTAGCTAACCCAACAAATAGTCCAATGAGCAAAATCTTGCTATCAATCATGGTGTTTCCTTTTGTTCAGAAGAGTCATTGCAATTGTTTTGTGGTTGTAACAGTGCCGCGATACAACCACCGACAATACCTGCCAGAATAGCAACTGGAATTGAGAAAAATGTAATCCCTAAAAGTGCTCCGGTTAGCGCGGTTGCAACACAATAACTATTTTGCTTTCTACAAGAAGCAAGAAGAAAACTGAGAAACAGTGCTGGTAACATGAAAATCATGGCAGCTTCTACAGCAGGATAGGATTCCAAATAACCGTCACCAAGAAATGCGCCGGCGGTGGTACCTGCGACCCAGGCCAGCCAGGAACAGATTGCAATAGCAACCATCCAGTTTTCACTCCAGCTCCGGTGGTTCTTAATGAGTTTTGCAGTAGTGGCGGCAAAAACTTCATCTGTCAGGCCGAAAGCCCAGATAACGGTTTTTTTCTCCGTTAACTTATCTTTGATACGGTGCCTTAAAGATGGACCATAAAGAATATGGCGGACATCCATTGCCATGATTGTTAGGGCAGAAATCCATAATGATGTACCCGCACTTAGTAAAGCTGTGATGACGAACTGGCTTGCACCGGCGTAGATGATGCATGAAAAGAAAATGGCTTCTATTGGGTTGAAGCCAAGTTTGACAGCATTGAGACCAAAAGCAAAGGCGACGGGAATATAACCGATAACAATGGGTAAACTGTCTATTATTCCTTCAGTAAAAGAAGATTTTTTACTAGCTAAGGGGGATGATGTATCAGAAACAGGCATAAAATCTATCTGGTTATATGAATGTTACGTAACATTAACAAAAGGAAACCAAATAGAAAATATCATCCTTAACAAATGTTTCATAAATGTTTTTATTTAAGCATTCTTTTACTATGACCTGTTTCTTACAACGTCTTTGGTTCGTACTTTTTGCCTAAAAACCACACGATTAGGCTTATTATACAGATAGCCATGCCAGCGGTGGCAACGCCATACCAACCTGAATGTTTGTAAGCATAGCCTGAAACCAGAGAGCCAAGGGCTCCACCCATAAAATAGCTGGTCATATAAGCGGCGGTGAGCCGATTTCTCGCTTCTGGCATGATGCGGTATATCGTACTTTGATTTGTAACGTGAACACCTTGAATCGCAATATCAAGGAGAAAAACACCAATTATAAAGCCAATTAGTGATTCTTTGACTAAGCCGATCGGTATCCATGAAAGAAGTAGTAGCACCAGAGAAATGCTGGTGGTCAGAGGACCTTTTCCTTTATCAACGAGTTGCCCGGTTTGGGTTGCCATCAATGCTCCGGCAGCACCGACTAATCCAAATAAGCCGATGACTCCTTCGGAATAGTTAAAAGGAGGTGCTGAAAGCAGGAATGCCATTGATGTCCATAGCAGGCTGAAGTTGGCAAATGTCAGTGCACCCAGTAGGGCGCGTACTCTTAGAAGCGGGCTTGTAGTGATAAGGTTTACAATAGAGCCAAGTAACTGGAAATAATTGAGATTGGTTACTTGTTTATGACGGGGCAGGTAGCGCCACAGCGTCAGAGAAAGAATCACCAATAAGACACTGGCAACCCAGAAAACAGTTCGCCAGCCACCAAGAGTTGCCATTGTTCCTGAGATGGTTCTTGCTAGTAATATTCCAAGCAGTAAACCGCTCATAATCGTACCGACAGCTTTTCCTCGTTGATGGGGAAGAGCAAGTGTTGCGGCCAGCGGGACCAGTATTTGAGCGACCACCGAAAATAAGCCCGTCATTGCCGTTCCCAGTAACATTTGCCAGATGTTCTGCGACGTGGCGGTAATCAGTAATCCAACAGTGGCTAATATTGTCATTGAGACAATTAAACTGCGTCGTTCGAACATATCACCTAATGGTACAAGGAATGTTAGGCCAACGGCATAGCTCAATTGAGCTGTGGTTACAATAAACCCCGCTTCGTTGACGGTCAGATTAAATTGTAACGCAATCGTATCGAGTAGCGGCTGTGCATAGTAGTTGCTGGCGACAACCAGACCTGTGGCAATAGCGATCAGTGCAATCAAAGCCGGACTTAATGGTGTACGGGAAATATTTTCTTCCATAAATGTATTTTCTTATAGTTAAACGGCAGGTTAGGGGTGAGTGGACAGCTCGTTAAAGGTCTGTCGTCACGAGCTAAACTTTTTGCATTGTAATGAATTTTTATTCAGGTTCAATGGTAAAGCCGAGAGGATGGTTGCTAAAGAAATTCTATTGAGTATTCATTGTTTTAGGTAGTTTTAACTTGTGATTTAACTATCAAATTGAACTGAGAATGAAATGTGAAATCGATATTAATTCCTATTATTTTCCATAATATAGCGATAATGACTATAAGATTGTTGAAATATAAATTTTAATAAGAATTTTGAATCAGAAAAAATAACAGTAAAAAAACAGTGAATTGTTTTATACCCTATAGATTTCAAGATGCATCGCGGCGGCAAGGGAGCGAATCCCCGGGAGCATAGAGAACTATGTGACCGGGGTGAGTGAGTGCAGCCAACAAAGAAGCAACTTGAAAGATGACGGGTATATACCAATTCACTGTAATGTCCTAAAGCCCTTGGGCTTTTCACCTGATATCTCCGTCCGCACTGGACGAGGGGGTTACGGCGGTTTTTGCTAAATATTAATTTTTTCCAGCGGCTTCAACGGCAGTTTTAACCCAACTATCAAACAATTTCTGATGAGCCTTAATCCAACCGTTGGCGTGACGTTCAATATCCGCTTGTGATGCCTCACCATTATGCATCCGCAAGTTTTGGGCATTGATATCCGCAAGAGGCATTTTCATGATAGAAAATAACTTAGCGGCGGTTGGGTTGTCTTCTGCCCATTTTTTATTGGCAGCAATATGCATAATACTTGGTGGAAAACCATAATTAGCGCCATTTGGTAATTTCGTCTCTATTTTCTCATCATTAGGCATAGCGGAGAAAGGAACTTGCAGCCAGACAACATCTTTACCTGGTTTCAGCACGTCGCTAACCCAATAAGGTGTCCATGTGTAATATAAGATGGGTTTGCCTTCTTTATAGCGGGTAATAGTATCTGCCATCATGGCTGCATAGTTACCTTGATTGTGTTCAACGCTATTGTTTAAACCATAGGCTTTAAGGTGATGATTAATGGCGATTTCACAGCCCCAACCGGGATTACAGCCAGTTAAATCAGCTTTGCCGTTACCGTTGGTATCAAATAATTTGGCTATTTTCGGATCTTTTAATTGAGCAATATTAGTAATGTTGTATTTTTCCGCTGTTTTTTTATCGATCAAGTAGCCTTGTGCCGCATTTTCTACGTAGTTACCAACACGGTAAAATTTGGCATTACCACCTGCTGCCTGATATTGGGTGTTGTGCAGTGGTTCCCAACTTACGGCCATAAAGGTTGCGTCACCAGAAGAAATAGAGGAATAGGCGACGTTGTAGTCCACTTCTTTGATGGGTTTGATATCATAACCAAGTTTTTCCAATGCTTTACTGACGATCAGCGTCTGGAATGTTTCTTCGCTAAGGGTGCTTTGTATGGGTTGTACACTGATACCTTTACCCGGTAATTCGACAGCGAATAATTGAGAACTTATCAGTGATGATAGGGATATAGCCCAGATAACTATTTTGCGCATGGTTTTTCCTCCTGTTGCAGTCATCATGTGTTTATCAAACAATTGTGGTTTGATAGGTGTTTTGGAAGGTTATGTTTTTTGGCTAAATAAACGGGTAATTAATCCAATTGGGCCAGTGGTATACCAGCGATTTACGCCTTTAGCCCGGTTGCTGTAGCCAAGAGACTGTGTTAGGCGGTCAAGGAGAATCGCAAGAATAACAATCCCAGCCCCACCTACTGTAGCAAGCCCCATATCGAGACGCCCAATACCTCGCAAAACCATTTGGCCTAAACCACCAACGGCAATCATTGATGCAATAACGACCATTGATAGGGCCAGCATCAGGGTTTGGTTGACACCGGCCATAATGGTTGGCATAGCCAGTGGTAATTGAACTTTAAACAGCATCTGACGAGGGCTGGCGCCGAAAGATTCGGCTGCTTCTATCAGATCTGCTGGAACCTGTTTGATGCCTAAAATTGTCAGACGGACAATTGGGGGTAGAGCAAAGATAATGGTGACGATAACTCCAGGCACGTTACCGATGCCAAACAGCATGACAATCGGAACCAGATAGACGAATGCTGGTGTGGTTTGCATAGCATCAAGCAGAGGTTGGATAATTTTCGCGGCTCTCTTGCTGTGTGCCAGCCATATACCGAGTGGTAAACCAACGATAATGCAGAACAATAGCGATGTCAGAGCCAGTGATAGAGTGACCATCGATTCGGGCCATGCACCAATTGCACCAATAATTACCAGAGAAATCAGAGCAGTAATACCCATACCAATGCCTGATAACTGCCAGGCAATCAGGGCAAAAAATAGGATGGCAATGGGAGCAGGTATTGATGTCAGACATTGTTCAAAGCCACTGAGAACAAAATCAATGGGGACGCGGATTCCCTGAAATGCAGGACGAAAATTTAGCACAATCCAATCAATAGCATGGGTTACCCATGAGTCTAAAGGGATAAGTGGGTGCTGGAATGGATCCATGATATTAAAATGTTCAGGCTGTACTGTAGTTGCGGGGGCATCCAGCCAGTCAGAACCCGTTGAATTGTCAGCACTGGTTCCATTGCTCCAGGGGTCCGTATTATCGGCAGCGACGGACGGGGTATCCTCGGAATTCTGTACAGGCTGAGTTTGATGTTCGTTTTGATTACTCATTTGGTGTCTCCTTATCTAATGCCTGCAATAGCATCCCTTTGGAAATAACGCCGATATATTTGTCATTATTTCCAACAACCGGAACTGCACAAGGTGATTGTGCTACAACAGCAATCAGCTCATTGAGGGGCATATCTGCGGCAACGGAGGTTGGTTCCGCCAATATGGCGTGTTCGATAGGTTTTTTTTCCCGTAATGCTTTTTCCAATGAATTTACGGAAACGATACCGGCGAATTTTTGTCCACGTTCGATCAGGTAACCATAGTTTCTGTTTTCGTCATCGAGGACTTTCAATGCAGAAAGAGGACCAAAACCGGGTGCAATATGAAGCAGAGAGTCAGGACGGCGACGGGCAATGTCTTTAGCACTGAATACATGGCTGATATCTACGCCACGAAAGAAAGTTTTCACATAATTATTCGCTGGATTATTCAAGATTTCATCAGGTGTCCCGACCTGCACAACAACACCGTCTTGCATAATGGCAATCCGGTCTCCGATACGCATTGCCTCATCCAAATCATGAGAGATAAAGACGATAGTCCGTGGCTGATTGCCTTGCAGGCTTAACAGTTCATCTTGCATTTCTGTACGAATTAATGGATCAAGGGCAGAAAATGCTTCGTCCATTAGCAAAATATCTGGGTTATTAGCTAATGCTCTGGCAAGCCCTACACGCTGGCGCATCCCGCCTGAGAGCTCATCTGGATAAGATTGTGCATAATTTTCCAGGTTTACCTGTTTCAGTGCATCCAATGCTTTTTTATTGCGTTCTTGTTTGGTGATTCCGGCCAGTTCCATACCAAAGGCGCTGTTTTCCAGTATGTTTAAATGTGGCATCAGTGCAAATGATTGGAAAACCATACTGATTTTGTTACGGCGAATTTCTCTTAACGCTGCTGCTGAAATCTCAGAAATATCTTCACCATCAATCAATACTTGGCCGCGAGTCGGTTTTATCAGACGATTGAGAAGGCGTACCATTGTGGATTTGCCGGAGCCGGATAATCCCATGATGACAAATATTTCGCCTTCTTCAATAGTCAGATTGGCATTTTGTATACCAACAACCATACCTGTCTTTTCAAATATCTGATCTTTGCTCAAACCCGAATTCAGTAACTTGAAAGCATATTCTGAATGGTCGCCAAATATCTTATAGAGGTTTTTAACTTCAAGTTTAATTGCCATGAAATAGTTACTTTCCTTTCAATGGTTATTTGATGGTGTTATGCATTATTCATCTCTGCATGATTCTTTGAATATATATACCCTAACATACTGAGAGAGCCTGACAACCCTATGTTAATGATAATTAATGTAAAAAATAGTGATATTGAATGACTTAAATTAGATATATTTGTAGTCATTTCATGGTTATTAGTCATTCATTTTACCCAAATTCATGCTGTCATTGTAAGGATTAATTGTATCTATACTGTTGTTATTAATGAATTTTAAATTTTATCGGCAAATGAATTATTCACTATGTTGTAAATAGAATCGATTATTAGTTTATCATGTTGATTATATCTGATTAGAGTGAAATTTAATTTAAAATTAATTAGCTATATTAATGTTTTTTGTCGTTTCGGATGATATAAGAGGCGGAGATGGCAAAAAATATCCATAGAAATGGCAATAGTCATGAAAAAACGCCATAAAAATATAAGGATTTTATGGCATTTTATCGTTTAAAAAACAGGATTAATAATATTGGTTTTTAAAATATTAGATTATTATGGTTATTTTGAAGTATTCTATATAAAATAAAATCATTCTCTTTAGAAATTCCAATCCTCATCCTCAGTATTCACTGCTTTACCGATAACATATGATGAACCTGAACCAGAAAAGAAATCATGGTTTTCATTGGCATTCGGTGATAATGCAGAGAGGATTGTAGGGCTGACATTTGTCATTTCTGGCGGAAATAAGGTTTCATAGCCAAGATTCATTAATGCTTTATTGGCATTATAATGCAAGAATTTTTTAATATCTTCAGTCCAGCCAACAATATCATAAAGTTCTTCTGTATATTTGATTTCATTTTCGTATAATTCTAATAATAATGAAAAAGTGAATTCTTTAATCTCTTTTTGCTCTAATGTTGAATATTTTTTTAATGATTGTTGAAATTTATATCCAATATAATAACCGTGAATGGCTTCATCTCGGATAATAAGTCGGATTAAATCGGCTGTATTTGTTAATATTCCTCGACTTGACCAATACATAGGTAAATAGAAACCTGAATAGAATAAAAATGATTCTAGAAAAACACTGGCGATTTTTTTCTTTAATGGATGATGATAACTATAATAATTTAGTATAATTTTGGCTTTATTCTGTAATGAAAAACTCTTTTCACTCCAGCGATAGGCGTCATCCACATCAGTTGTTAGGCATAATGTTGAAAAAATGGAGCTATAAGAACGTGCATGAACAGCTTCCATGAAACTAATGTTGGACATAACTGCTTCTTCGTGGGGTGTCAGGGCATCTTCCATTAACGCTGGAGCACCAACAGTGTTCTGAATTGTGTCCAGTAGTGTCAGCCCGGTGAATACCCGGATAGTCAGCTTTTTTTCTTCTGTCGTCAGTGTATTCCATGAAGTAATATCATTGGATAATGGGATTTTTTCCGGTAACCAAAAATTAGTTGTCAGTCGGTTCCAAACTTCTAGATCTTTGTCATCTTCAATTCGATTCCAGTTAATTGCACATATAGGATTACTGATCATAATACATTTCCAGAATTATTTTATAGTGAGCATGAAACACAATCTTGTACTTCCGTGCCTTCCAGAGCAGTTTGTTTCAGACGGATGTAATAAAGTGTTTTAATTCCTTTACGCCAGGCGTAAATTTGGGCTTTGTTAATATCACGGGTAGTGGCATCGTCTTTGAAGAAAAGTGTCAGGGATAATCCTTGGTCGATGTGTTGAGTGGCTGTAGCATAAGTATCAATAATTTTTTCCGGTCCTATTTCGTAAGCATCTTGGTAATATTCAAGATTATTATTCGTCATAAATGGCGCTGGATAATATACCCGTCCTGTTTTACCATCTTTACGGATCTCAATACGGGATACAATCGGGTGAATGCTTGAGGTTGAATTGTTGATATATGAAATAGAACCTGTAGGAGCAATAGCTTGGAGATTTTGATTGTAAATACCATGAGTCATAATTGAGGCTTTTAATTCAAGCCAGTCTTGTTGATTAGGAATGGTTATTCCTGCTTGTTCAAACAATTGAGAGACCTTTTTTGTCTGAGGTTGCCATGCTCTTTCTGTATATTTATTGAAAAATTCACCACTGGCATAACGAGAATCTTTAAAGCCTTTAAAGTAGCCATTGCGTTCAATGGCGATCTGATTGGAAGTACGCAGAGCGTGATAAGTGACGATATAGAAATAGATATTGGTGAAATCTATTCCCTCTTCAGAACCATAATGAATTTTTTCCCTTGCCAGATAGCCGTGAAGATTCATTTGCCCCAAACCAATGGCATGGGAATCCTGATTTCCTTTTTCGATAGAAGGAACTGAACGGATATGGCTCATATCTGATACCGCGGTTAAAGCACGGATAGCTGTTTCAATAGAGAGGGTAAAATCAGGTGAATCCATTGTATGAGCAATATTCATTGATCCCAGATTACAACTAATATCTTTCCCAATATGGTGGTAACTTAAATCCTCTTCATATTCGCTGGCACTGTTAACCTGTAAAATTTCGGAACATAAATTACTCATATTAATCCGACCTTTAATCGGATTAGCATTATTCACCGTGTCTTCATACATAATATAGGGATAACCAGATTCGAATTGAAGCTCAGCTAACGTCATGAAAAATTCACGAGCATTGATTTTTGATTTACGAATTTGTTGGTTATTTACCATTTCAGTATATTTTTCTGTCATGCTAATTTCGGACATTGGCACACCATAAATCCGCTGAATATCATAAGGGGAAAATAGATACATATCTTCATTATGTTTAGCCAGCTTAAAAGTGATATCAGGAATAACAACGCCAATAGAGAGTGTTTTTATACGGATTTTTTCGTCGGTATTTTCCCGTTTTGTATCCAGAAAACGAAGAATATCGGGATGATGAGCATGGAGATAAACAGCCCCTGCACCTTGGCGTGCACCGAGTTGATTGGCGTATGAAAACGCATCCTCCAGCATTTTCATCACTGGGATAACACCTGATGATTGATTTTGAATCATTTTTATCGGTGCACCTGTTTCCCGTAGATTACTGAGTAAGAATGCGACCCCTCCGCCACGTTTTGAAAGTTGTAAGGCTGAATTAACTGAACGTCCGATGGATTCCATATTATCTTCAATGCGTAGCAGGAAACAGGAAACCAATTCTCCTCGCTGTTTCTTACCGCAATTAAGAAAAGTTGGCGTTGCTGGTTGAAAACGGCCACTGATCATCTCATCCACTAGACGACAAGCCAGCACTTGATCGCCTTGGGCTAGGGTCAGTGCTACCATGCATATCCGATCTTCATAGCGTTCTAGATAACGTTTATTATCGAAGGTTTTCAGAGTATAACTGGTGTAATATTTGAATGCGCCCAGAAAGGTTTGAAAGCGGAATTTTTTGCTATAGGCTTGCTGAAAGAGCTTTTTAATAAAAGTAAAATCGTATTGCTCCAGCACGTTTGGTTCGTAATATCCCTCTTGTTGGAGGAAATCCAGTTTCTCTTTTAGGCTATGGAAAAATAGTGTGTTTGGATTTACATGCTGGCGAAAATAATAATGAATAGCCAGTTTGTCTTTGTCAAATTGAATCTTTTCTTCACTATCGTACAGATTGAGCAAGGCATTTAAAGCATGATAATCCTGTTGTGCATTAATTTGAAAAGTCATAATTACATATTCTCTAATGAATCATGTTGCCAGAACCTTTGAATACCTTGGCGTACTCGTTGTACATCTTCTTCAGTACCCAACAGTTCAAAACGGTATAGGAGGGGTATCCGGCATTTCTCTGAAATTATCCGCCCAGCGATGCCGTAAGCTTCGCCAAAGTTGGTATTCCCGGCCGCGATGACTCCCCGGATGAATGCCCGGTTTTCGGCGATATTGAGAAATCGGATCACTTGTGGTGGAACAGCGCCTTTAGTACTGCCACCACCGTAACTGGGGGTCAGTAAAATGTAAGGAGAAGTTACGTTTAATGGGCTGTCTGATTGATTTATTGGAATACGAAAGGCTGGTATTTCCAGTTTCTGAACAAATCTATGGCTATTACTGGATGAACTGGAGAAATAGATCAGCGGATTTATATTCATAATAAACCTATAAATTCTCGGTTAATGCGTTGATTTTATCTGGACGAAATCCTGACCAATGCTGTGTACCTGCTACAACCACAGGAATTTGCTGGTAGCCCATAGCACGGATAGTCGCTAAAGCCTGCTGGTTTTCGGTTAAATCGACAATCTGATAAGGAATATTTCTTCGGCTTAGCGCCTGATAGGTTGCGCTGCATTGTACGCAGTCCGGTTTGCTATAAATGGTAATGCTCATTAACGACTCCTTTGTCAGTTTGTGGGCATGTAATGGCGAAATTTGGTTCATGAGTAATAATTTACCTAAAGGCCAGAACTTGAATCATACTATATATAGTGAAATTTTATTTCAACCACACTATATATGGTGTTAATTTTACATCGAGTGACTATCATTAAAATTACGATGTGGGTTATTCTCTGTTTGTTGGCAGGCTTTTCGCCTTCAGACAAGTTTAAGTTTTCTAGTCGGTGGTAAGGGAGCAACTGAATTCATCATTGCAATTTGTCGAAAAGACGATTTACTCTAATCTCTATAATGATTGATATTTTTTTCAATGGAGGTGGTTATGTATCATCACTATTTTGATACACCCAAAGGATTTCCTAAACCGTATATTCATATCACTGCGGATGATAAGGGAGTGACCAGTCTATATTTTGTTGATGAAAAAACAGCGCCTGAAGTGAAAAATGATATTACTAAGCAGTGCGTGAAAGAGTTACGGGGATATTTTGCGGGTAAGCGAACTGAGTTTTCCGTTCCACTCAATCCGGCAGGAACTGAATTCCAGCAGCGTGTATGGTTACAGTTATGTAAGATCCCGTTTGGAGAAGTGTGGAGTTATAAGCAACTTTCATTAGCATTAGGTTCAGTTAATTATTGTCGTGCGGTAGGAATGGCTAATTCTCGTAATCCGATCTCATTAATTGTGCCTTGTCATCGTGTTATTGGACATGATGGTAAATTGGTGGGATATACCGGTGGCCTGAATATTAAAAGCTGGCTATTAGAACATGAAAAAACCTAGTCATTTGTTTATTAGATAACTTGTGTGATAAAAGACCAGGGAGGGTTATAGATATTTATATATGTGTATTATTTAGTAGTAAAACTAAATAAAGATAACATCTATCGTATTTTATTATGCTTTTCGTGATCTTGGTTGTAGACAGTGAGCCAACTTATTTGTTGTACTGTATGCGACGCAGATTTTGTGTCTTAATTTTCACGTTAAAGGTAAGTTTGATGTCAAAAATTAAAGGTAACGTTAAGTGGTTTAATGAATCTAAAGGATTCGGGTTTATCACTCCAGAAGATGGTAGCAAAGACGTATTCGTGCATTTCTCTGCTATTCAGAGTAACGGATTTAAAACTTTGGCAGAAGGTCAAAAAGTAGAGTTTGAAATCACTGACGGCGCTAAAGGTCCATCTGCTGCAAACGTTGTCGCTATCTGATTTTAACTCCATATTTCTAAAACCCGTTATTACAACGGGTTTTTTTGGCTTGTATGAGGCCGATATGTAGGTAATTTTAATTTAAAGTTCATGCATCAATACGAAAGCTAACATGGTCATCAGTAATGATCCAAAAAGATTAAGCAAAACTGTTCCCAGTGCCCATCCTAGTTTCCCGTCCAGTAACAAATAAGCAACTTCAACAGAGAATGTAGAAAAGGTTGTTAAACCTCCGCAAAAACCAGTGGTCAACATCAATTTCCAAGCCGGATCAAGGTGTGTAGATTTATTAAAATAGGCTAACCCTAGTCCGATAATTAATGCACCAATACAGTTAACGGTAAGGGTGCCAATCGCGATATTAGAAGAAATATTATTAAGACGGAGGCTGATAAACCAACGTAATACGCTGCCTAAGCCACCTCCGATAAATATAGCCAGAATAATATTAATCATAATATACCCGTCATATTTCAAGCTGCCTCTTTGTTGGCTACACTCGCTCACCCCGGTCACATAGTTTGCTATGTTCCCGGGGATTCACTCCCTTGCCGTCGCGATGCAGCTTGAAATCCATAGGGTATAAGAAACTGGGTTATTTGACCTCTTCACCTTTGGCTTGTAAGTCAGCATGATAAGAAGAACGGACAAATGGACCACAGGCGGCATGGGTGAACCCCATAGCTAACGCTTCTTCTTTCATTTCATCAAATTCCTGTGGGCTGACGTAGCGCTGTACCGGTAAATGATGACGACTAGGTTGTAGATATTGTCCCAGAGTCAGCATAGTCACACCGTGGCGGCGCAGATCACGCATAACATCAAGAATTTCTTCGTTGGTTTCACCAAGACCGACCATCAGACCCGATTTGGTTGGAATATCAGGATGGGCTTCTTTAAACTTTTCAAGTAATTTTAATGACCACTCATAGTTTGCACCAGGGCGCACCTGACGGTAAACCCGGGGTACGTTTTCCAGATTATGGTTAAAGACATCGGGCGGTGTCGCTGTCAGTATTTCAAGTGCACGATCCATACGTCCACGGAAGTCAGGAACTAAGGTTTCAATCTTAATGGATGGATTTTTTTCACGAATAGCAGAGATGCAGTCAGCAAAGTGCTGAGCACCACCGTCACGTAGATCATCACGGTCAACGGAGGTGATGACAACGTAGCGCAGTGCCATGTCTTTAATGGTTTGTGCCAGTTTTACGGGTTCATTGGTGTCAGGTGCCATTGGGCGGCCGTGCGCAACATCACAGAAAGGGCAACGGCGGGTGCAAATTGCGCCAAGGATCATAAAGGTTGCTGTACCGTGATTGAAGCATTCTGCCAGGTTAGGGCAAGACGCTTCTTCACAAACGGAATGCAGACCATTTTTGCGCATGGCAGATTTGATGCCCTGAATGCGGCTGGAATCCGCAGGAAGTTTGATTTTCATCCACTCAGGTTTACGCAAGATTTCTGTACGTTCGGTCATCACTGTTTTGACAGGGATCAGCGCCATTTTGTCTGCGTCGCGGTACTTAACTCCGCGTTCCATCTGAATTGGTTTACTCATAATCGTGCTGGTTCCAGTGTTAAATTCATCAGGTTGAGATTTATCATTCAGTCTACTGTATGATAAATAATTAAAAAATTTTTGAAAAATGTTAAAAAATTATAGCATTTTTAACTGTTCAGTTTAAATCCTAACTGCTGGCAAAATTTCTCTACCAAAACAGGTTGTACTTGTTCAACAGTAATTCCAGGAACTAAGTCACTGAGTTGAATCATTTTCATGCCGGCATAGCCACAAGGGTTAATACGCAGGAAGGGTTCTAAATCCATTGCGATATTGAGGGCTAGTCCGTGGAAAGAACAACCTTTACGTATCCGTAATCCAAGAGAGCAAATTTTTGCTTCATTGACGTAGACACCAGGGGCATCCGGGCGAGCATGGGCTTTCACACCAAAGTGAGCAAGGGTTTTAATGACAGCATCCTCTATCGCCGTAACCAGTTGCCGTACACCAATTTTGGCGCGTTTAATGTCAATCATGACATACATAACCTGCTGACCAGGGCCATGATAGGTGACTTGTCCACCACGATCGGATTGAATAACCGGAATATCACCGAGGGACAGCAAATGCTCAGCTTTACCTGCTTGTCCTTGAGTAAAGACTTTTGGATGCTGTACCAGCCAGATTTCATCAGGTGTATTAGTATCTCGCTGCTCAGTAAACAAGTGCATTGCATCAGAAATCGGCTCGTAGGGTTGTATTCCTAATTGACGTAAGAAAATCGTTTTATGTTGCAATTGAAACTTCATTTGATAGCTATAAGATTTGGTCAGTATAACCCTCAGAAGAGCTTCTCACCAGTTTAGTGCGCCTGAAACTGTAGTATTCCTGATAGATAAAGAATCCCCTGTGAAATTATAGGGGATTTCTCTAGTGTGTATTACAATACTACCCGTACCAATTCAAGGTTACCTAATTCTTCATACAGCGTTTCTACTTGTTCAATATGAGTCGCATTGATGGTAATGGACACTGAGTGGTAGTTACCTTTGCTGCTTGGCTTCACTTGTGGAGAGTAATCGCCCGGCGCATGACGTTGAACCACTTCAACGACCTGATTGACTAGCTCAGACTCCGCCAAGCCCATCACTTTGTAAGTGAATGAACAAGGGAACTCAAGCAGTTCATTTAATTTCGTTTTCATGGGCGCTCCTGTTTTGCTTTCCGCGATACGCACGGTCAGTTTCTTCTGTAAAATTTGATACTTTCCTCCGCCTTAAAACGCGGAGATGCTTATTGCGATCGGGCGGTAGTCCGATTCGCTTTGATGGACTCTGTTTATCGCTTAATTATCTCAAGAATTAGCCAAACCAATGATGAAATAGTAGCTTGATGTAATCGATAAAGCGGCCGAAGATGCTGCCTTCTTTTACTTCATTCATGACGACTAAAGGCTGCTGTTCAATAGTTTTGCCATCAAGTTGAAAGTTGATAGTACCTACGACTTGATTTTTCGCCAGTGGTGCATGTAATTCACTATTATTCATGACATAGCTGGCTTTCAGATCTTTCAGACGGCCACGGGGAATAGTCAGATAAACATCTTTATCAACACCTAATTGAACCCTATCGTTATCTCCAAACCAGACTGGTTCAGAGGCGAATTCTTTGCTTGCTTTCAGAGGAGCAACAGTTTCAAAGAAACGGAAACCCCAAGTCAGCAGTTTCTTACTTTCTGTTTCACGGCCTTTATAAGTGTGGCCTCCTAATACCGCAGAAATCAGGCGCATATCGCCTTCCGTCGCAGAAGCGACTAGGTTATAGCCCGCTGCGCTAGTGTGACCGGTTTTAATACCATCGACATTCAGGCTCTTATCCCACAATAAGCCATTACGGTTTGTCTGGCGGATATTGTTGTAGGTAAACTCTTTCTCTTTATAGATGGTGTACTCTTCGGGAACATCACGGATCAGCGCTTGACCAATCAATGCCATGTCACGGGCAGAGCTGTATTGGCCTTCTGCGTCCAGGCCATGAGCGGTTTTGAAATTCGTATTCTTTAATCCAAGCGATTTCACATAGCCATTCATTAAATTAACGAAAGACTCTTGGCTACCGGCAACATAATCTGCCATTGCAACACAGGCATCGTTACCGGATTGCAAGTTTATACCGCGGGATAACATAGAAACCGAGACCTGATCGCCTGGCTTGAGGAACATCAGGGAAGAGCCTTTAAATACCGGATTACCGGTTGCCCATGCGTCAGTGCCAACAGTGACCATATCATTTGGGTGGATTTTGCCTGATTTGATTGCTTGACCAATAACATAGCTGGTCATCATTTTTGTCAGACTGGCAGGATCACGGCGTGCATCTGCATTCATCTCAGCCAGCACTTTGCCTGAGTTATAGTCGATAAGGATATAAGCTTCCGCATCAATCTGAGGCACTCCTGGGATCATCGTTTTCAGGTTGACATCATTCCCATTGGCAAAGGCAGAAGCACTTATTGCCAGCGCAATACCCAAGGTGGTGCTTTTTATAAAACGAGAAGTGGTTGTATATTTCATGGTTAGTTTGACAACATCCGTGAGAAAAGATTGATATCGAGCCACATCATAGCAAATGAAAAAAATACTGACATTGCCAAATTTTGACAAGACTCAGGTTTACATTTTTTTACTCCTCTTACTGATATCTGAATCAAAGTGAGATATCAGTAAGAGAACGATTAAGGACTGACGATAAAAGAAGATTGCTGTATCTGGTCAGCCAGTTTTTGTTGTAAATCGGCAGCTTGCTGGCGATTGTTGAATGGTCCTAACTGTACACGATAAACGTTATTATATTGAGTTACGCGGCCTTGAACATTAAAGCGTTGCGCCAGTGTTTGTTGCCACTCTTTTGCTCGTTGCTCACTGCTAACAGCACCAACCTGAACTATAAAACCATTTGCTGAGGCGGCTGTTGGCGTTGTGACTATTGAAGTACTGTTTGTAACAGGCTTAGGTGGTTGCAGCTTCATTGCGGGGAGTTGTTCAGTCGCTTCCGGTTGTATCGTCTGTTTCATCGGCTGATTTGTTAAGGGCTGGCTGCTAGTCTGATCAGGGATATTCTCCATTGTTGGTGTTCCTAATGGACTGGTTGTCAGCGTTGGTCTACCCGGTAGAGCATAACTCTGTTTAACTATCTGGCTGCCAATGGTACCGGGACCGGATACAGAACCGTCCTGGGCAACCTCAATAAAATCAACCTTAACTTTGGTACTTTGAGTTAGGTTTAACCGTTCAGCGGAAGCCTTCGATAGATCGATAATTCGCCCTGGTTTATAAGGACCACGGTCATTGACTCTAACAATCATCATGCGGCCATTGCTCAAATTGGTCACACGGACATAACTTGGAATTGGCAGGGTAGGATGGGCGGCTGTCAGAGCATAAGGATTAAAACGTTCACCAATTGCGGTCATTTTGCCGCTAGATTCTTCACCGTACCAACTAGCGTAACCTGTCTCACTAAACTGAGAGGGGGCTTGCACAATGTGATAAGTATGTCCGTTCATCTGATAATCATCATTGGCGCTAGGATGATAAGGCTCATAACGAGGTTCTGCACCTAGAACATCCTGCGTTGGTACTACGGGTAACGGGGCAGGTTTTTGTTTGTCAGGAGTAGTACAGCCAGATAGCAGGGCTGCAATCATGCCAAATATAAGCCAGTGTTGACGCATTGAAACCTCTCCTCTATAAACTTTTGGACAACAATTTTCTGTGTGTGTGAATCGACATGATAATGCCGAAACCCGCCATTAAGACGATTAACGCAGAGCCGCCATAACTGACAAATGGCAAAGGAACGCCTACTACAGGCAGGATGCCACTCACCATGCCAATATTGACGAAGATATAAACAAATAGAATTAACATTAGGCCGCCAACCATAACCCGACCAAAAGTGTTCTGTGCTCTGGTTGCGATAACCAGCCCACGAGTAATTAATAACATATATAATGTTAATAACAGTAGTACGCCAATCAAACCAAGTTCTTCTGACAGTACGGCAAATATGAAATCTGTATGACGTTCTGGCAGAAATTCCAATTGAGATTGTGTTCCTAATAGCCAGCCTTTACCTGATAAACCACCGGAGCCAATCGCGATTTTTGATTGAATAATATGGTAACCCTTACCTAGTGGATCGCTTTCTGGATCAAGTAGCATCATGACGCGATCGCGCTGATAGCCATGCATCAGGAAGAACCACAAGATGGGGATAAAACAGGTTAACAGTAGAGCTGCGATACCGATCAACCTCCAACTCATGCCAGAAAGGAACAAGACAAACAGACCAGAAGCCGCGATCAATATTGAAGTCCCTAGGTCTGGCTGAGCGGCAACCAGTAAAGTAGGCAGAAAAATGAGCATCAGAGCGATAGTCGTATTTTTCAGTGATGGGGGGCATAAATCGCGGTTCATAAAACGTGCGATCATCAGAGGTACGGCTATCTTGGCAATCTCTGAAGGTTGGAAGCGGATGATCCCTAAATCTAGCCAGCGTTGGGCACCTTTACTTATTTGGCCGAAAGCATCGACAAAAATCAGTAAAATGACACAAACAATATAGAGATGGGGCGCCCAGCTTTCATAAACTCTTGGTGGAATTTGCGCCATGATGAGCATGACAACCAGTCCAGCACCAATTTGGCCAATTTTGCGCTCCATCATACCCATATCTTGACCGCTGGCACTCCACATAACAAAAGCGCTGTATATCAGCAATGCTAAAATGCACAGGAGTAACGGTAAGTCGATATGTAATCTGGTCCAGAGAGGAACCCTTTTTTGGTTTTCTGTCATGGTGTTAATCAGTCACTTTCTGTTCCGGGAGGTATAGGGACAGCATTCGGCAATGTTGTGTTGTTATCCCCTAATAGTACATGGTCGAGGATTTGGCGAACAAGGGTTCCCACTGCTGGACCTGCACCACCATTCTCTAAAATAATGGAAAGGGCTACTGTCGGATTTTCATAAGGAGCGAAAGCGATCATCAGCTTATGATCCCGTAAATGCTCAGCAATTTTACTGGCATTGTAGGTTTCATAACTGTAGACCTGTGCTGTTCCTGATTTGGCCGCTGCTTTATAAGGCGTGCCGATAAAACTCTTATGGCTGGTACCGTTTGGCAGGTTAGCAACACCGTACATACCGTTTTTTGCTAATTCCCAATATCCTGAATGGATATCACCGATCTGAATATTTTCTATTTGTTGATAAGGGATCATCTCACCTTTCAGCTTTTTGCTTAGCAGAAGATGTGGTGTTTTTACATTACCGTCGTTAATTAAGGTTGTCAGCGCTTTTACCAGTTGAATGGGGGTTGCTGTCCAATATCCCTGGCCGATACCCACAGGAATGGTATCTCCTTGATACCAAGGTTTTTTATATTTTCTTTGTTTCCATTCGCGGGTAGGCATGATACCAGTGCGTTCTTCGGCTAGGTCGATTCCAGTATGTTCGCCATAGCCAAACTTGGTCATCCATTCAGATAGACGATCAATTCCCATATCATAGGCCACTTGATAGAAGAAAGTATCCGCCGATTCTACAATGGCTCTATGTGCATTGAGACTACCATGCCCCCAACGTTTCCAGTCACGGTAGCGTTTTTCTGAACCCGGTAATTGCCACCAACCTGGATCAAAAATAGTGGTATTTTTATTGATAACGCCTGTACTTAGTGCTGCGACGGTAATAAAAGGTTTCACTGTCGAAGCTGGAGGATAGATTCCTTGAGTAGCACGATTAATAAGCGGCCTATCAGGATTGTTTAATAGTTCCTGGTAGCTCTTATTGGAGATACCGTTTACGAATAGGTTTGGATCATAGCTTGGGTTAGATACCAGTGCCAGAATTTCCCCATTACGTGGATCACTGACAACGACCGCGGCACGGCTGGTTGTGAGGAGTTTCTCAATGTAAATCTGCAATTCGAGATCGATGGTTAAGTAAATATCTTGTCCGGCCTGTGGTGGTTGTTCATGTAATTGGCGTATCACCCGGCCTCGGTTATTCACTTCGACTTCTTCATAACCCGTTTTGCCGTGTAAAACAGTTTCATAATAGCGTTCAATACCCAGTTTGCCAATATCATGGGTAGCGGCGTAATTAGGTAAAATACCTTCTTTATCCAATCGTTCTACATCTTTATCATTAATTTTAGCAACATAGCCGATGATATGTGTCAGTGCTGAACCATAAGGATAGAAGCGGCGTTGGTAGCCTTTTATTTCAAAACCAGGGAAACGATATTGGTTAACGGCAAAGCGTGCTACTTGAATATGATCAAGTGAAGTTTTCAATGGAATAGAGGTAAAGCGGCGCGAGCGTTTACGCTCTTTTTCAAAGTTGGCAATATCTTCGTCAGTCAGATCGATAACATTACGTAAATCATTCAGCGTTTGCTCAAGGTGTTCTACCTTTTCAGGTATGATTTCCAACTGATAGATAGTTCGATTAAGTGCCAATGGCGTGCCGTTTCGGTCATAAATGATCCCGCGGCTTGGCGCAATTGGAACCAGTTTAATACGGTTTTCGTTTGAACGGGTTTGATAGTCTTCGTGGCGGGTGATTTGTAAATGGTAAAGATTGACCATCAGGATACCAGTCAGTACCAGGATGATAATAAACGCCACCAATGCGCGGCGAGCAAATAGGGCTGATTCAGCCGTATAATCACGAAAAGGGGTACGTTTATTCTTCATCCCATTGCCAGAAATTCGCTTTTATCCGTTGATAACCAAATTATTCCCGATGATAGGGATGATTGGTCGTAATACTCCATGCCCGGTACAGGCTTTCCGCAACCAAAACTCGGACCAGAGGATGGGGTAAGGTTAGCGGTGACAGTGACCAGCTTTGTTCTGAGGCGGCTTTACATGCCGGAGCGAGACCTTCGGGCCCACCTATCAACAAACTGACATCTCTACCATCCCGTTTCCAATGTTCAAGCTGTTGCGCCAATTGAGGCGTTTCCCAGCGGGAACCCGGAATGTCCAGGGTGACAATACGGCTGCCTTTGCTGACAGCGGCTAGCATTTGTTCGCCTTCTTTTTCCAGAATGCGTTTAATATCCGCATTTTTCCCCCGTTTGCCAGCCGGAATTTCTATCAGATCAAATGGCATGTCTTTGGGAAAACGACGCAAATAATCTGTAAAGCCGGCCTGTATCCAGTCCGGCATTTTTGTACCTACAGCGATTAATTGCAGCTTCAAACTCAGCTCCAGAGCTTTTCGAGTTCGTACATGCGGCGGCTCTCTTCTTGCATGACATGTACGATAACTTCACCGAGGTCTACGACAATCCAGTCAGATACGCCTTGTCCTTCAACGCCAAGTGGGATCAGGCCGCTCGCGCGACAGTCATCAACCAGATTATCCGCGACAGACATCAGATGGCGGTTGGAAGTTCCGGTGCAGATAATCATGCAATCGGTAATACTTGATTTCCCTTGGACATCAAGGGAAACAATATCCTGTGCTTTGGAGTTTTCAAGCTTATCAATAACAAACTGTTGGAGTTCTTTACCTTGCAAAAGGCTCATCCTTATTTTTTATCACAATTGATTAAATAGTGCGGAATAATAGCATGTCAGGTCACTTAAGGGTAAGTCAACTAAGCGACTAATCGAGGCAGATTCCGCTATTGGCGATATAACCCCTGTGAATCTATATACTTTTGTACTGAAAGGGGGAGTAAATCGTCACAACTTAACCCTTGCTGGTGGCGTTGACGGATGTCTGTTGCTGAGATCGACAGCAGAGGTGTATCTGCCAGATAGATATAACCGTTAGGTTTACTGCCAAGTTGACTTGGATCGTAGATTTGATGTTTTGTAAGCCATTGTTGCATTTCAGTTGTGGAAAACTGAGTTTGATAGCCAGGACGAGCACAAACTAGCAAATGGCAGAAACTCAGTAGTTCTGGCCAACGATGCCAAGTGTGCAGTGATAACAAAGCATCTTGGCCGATTATAAATGCTAGTGGTGGTTTGTTACCAAGTTCCTGACGGAATGACTCTAGCGTATCAATTGTGTAAGAGGGGATAGTGCGCTCCAGTTCACGCTTATCGACGGTAAACAGTGGGCTATCCTGTACTGCCAGTTGTACCATTTCAAGCCGCTGTTGTGCAGTGGCTTCCGGTTGTGGGCGGTGTGGGGGGACGTGATTTGGTAGTAAAATCACTTGATTCAGGCCAGTTTGATATGCCAGGGTTTCAACTGGTTGTAAGTGCCCGTAATGGATGGGATCGAATGTTCCACCAAATAATGCTTTAATAACGGGTTGTTTCGGGCAAGTAGAATCAATGGCATGAGGCATTAAAAAAGCTCTCAGGTAAGGTTTTTCCACATAACAGCATAGAAAGAGTTTCTAAATCTGACCAAATAGACTGGCCGTAATCCTGTTTGATCTGGCGTTCCATCTGTACAAGTAAATGAATTGCTCGCTGCAAATCATGTTGAGTGAGACGTTGCAGTGCGCTTGTCAGTAATGGACGGCGGTTTTGCCATACCCGATGCTGATCTAACAGTGTTTTCATCGGGGTTGTGGTACTTTGACGTTTCAGCGTGAGTAGCAATAGTAATTCACGCTGTACGGTACGTAATAGAATAACAGCTTCGCAATCTTCCTGTTTTAACTGTTTCAGAATATGCCAGGCTCGTTTTGCTTTACCTGATAATAGTGAGTCTACCCAGTGATAAGGTGTAAAGTGAGCCGCGTCATTCACCGCATTTTCGACACGATGTAAGGTCAGTTTACCGTCTGGGTATAGCAGGGAAAGTCGCTCAAGTGCCTGAGCTAACGCCAGTAAATTTCCTTCATAACAATAACACAGTAGTTGATTGGCTTGTTCTTCCAGTGCCAATTTCATGGCTTTGGCCCGGTGTGCAACCCATTGCGGCAGACGGTTCTGTTCGGGGGACTGACAACTGACATAAACACCATTTTTTCCTAGTATTTTGAACCAGTTACTGTTCTCCTGAGCCTTGGTCAATTTCAAACCACGTAGTATTAGCAGTATATCTGGGTGAAGTAGCCCTGCTAGTTTCACCAGTTGTTCGGCTATGGTTGTGTTAGGGCCATTTTCCGGCAGTAGTAAAGTGAGTGTTTGACGGCTAGCAAACAGACTTAATGACTGACAAATATTGAATATCTCATCCCACTCGGTGTGATTATCCAGTGTATAGGTGAAGTGTTCAGTGAAGGCGTGTTTTTCAGCAGCCTTGCGAATATGATCCTGGCTTTCCTGTAATAGTAGGGGTTCATTACCCCATATTAGATAACAGTTTCGCAGCCCCTCATTGAGCTGCGAAATCAGTTGTTCGGGATAGAGTTTGATCATTGTGCTTGCGCAGCTTGCTGTCCCACCTGTTTTTCTCGGGCTTTCTGCTTTTCTGCGTTGTGAACGGTCAATAACTGGCGAACTAACCGGCGAGCAGCTTGTTCACGCATTTCCTGATTGATTATCTCGTTTTCAGCATCTTTCGCCAGGGCCTCTAATGGGTTGTCGAAAAAAGAGCGGTCAACCCTGGATCGCAGCGGGTATACGCTACCGTCTGGCATAATAACCTGAGCATCGACATTCAGTGTCAATTGACGTTCAGCCGCCTTACCATCTTGGAAAATAGAGACAGTATCTTTATTTTCAGAAGAGTTAATTAACTTCAAAACAGGAACATCAGCGCTACCATCCTCAAGGATAGTGACGTTATTCAGACGAAGCTGTTGGCGAACGGAACGGGCCAGTGGCCCATATGGGTCACTGCTTGTTATTTGCAGCTTTTTGAGTTCAGGTGGCACCTGGGTGGTACCGCGCAGATGAAAACCGCAGCCAGCGGTGACCAGCACCGCTAACCCCAGCAGCAACGTTAAAATACGATGTCGCACATTGCCTCCTTTATCAGCCGACGACCAGATTCAGCAGTTTGCCTGGTACATAAATGACTTTGCGAATAGTGACGCCTTCAAGATATTTCGTCACACCATACTCTTTTGCTGCCAGATCATGAACATATTCTTTAGTCGCCTCAGCTGGCACAGTAACACGACCACGCACTTTACCGTTAACTTGAATGACGACTAACTTGGTATCGTCAACCATTGCTTGTTCATCAGCTTGTGGCCAATCAGCCGTATCAATATCACCTTCACCCCCCAGAGCTTGCCACATAATAAAGCAAACATGGGGAGTTATTGGTGACAACATACGGACAACTGCCAGCAGAGCCTCTTGCATCAGAGCGCGATCCTGCTCAGTTTCCTGTGGTGCGCGGGCCAGTTTATTCATCAATTCCATTACGGCAGCGATAGCAGTATTGAATGCCTGGCGGCGACCGACATCATCTGTGACTTTAGCAATGGTTTTGTGCAGATCTCGGAATAGATCTTTTTGTTCCATTGTCAGGTTTGTGATGTTTAGCGGTTGTGTTGCCCCTTTGCTGCTATGTTCATAAACCAGGCGCCATACACGTTTCAGGAAGCGATTTGCCCCTTCAACACTGGATTCTTGCCATTCTAGCGTCAGCTCTGGTGGAGCCGCGAACATCATAAATAGGCGAACGGTATCAGCCCCATATTTTTCTACCATCAATTGTGGGTCAATACCGTTGTTTTTGGATTTAGACATTTTGCTCATGCCGGTATAAACCAGTTCATGGCCTTCTTTATCCATCGCTTTAATGATACGGCTTTTATCATCACGCTCAACAATAGTATCAGCTGGGGAAACCCAGATTTTTTCACCATCTTTGCCGAGGTAATAAAAAGCATCGGCCAGAACCATGCCTTGACATAACAGGCGCTTAGCGGGTTCATTGGAATTGACCAGGCCAGCATCACGCATCAGTTTATGGAAGAAGCGGAAATACATCAGATGCATGATAGCATGTTCGATACCACCGATGTATTGGTCAACTGGCAGCCAATAGTTAGCTGCTGCTGGATTGAGCAGGCCCTTGTCATAATCTGGACAGGTGTAGCGAGCGTAGTACCAAGAAGACTCCATAAAAGTATCGAAGGTATCTGTTTCACGTAGTGCTGGTTGGCCGTTGATAGTGGTTTTCGCCCACTCAGGATCAGCTTTAATTGGGCTGGTGATGCCGTCCATTTTGACATCTTCTGGCAGAATAACTGGCAGTTGAGCTGCTGGAATCGGAACAACTGTGCCATCATCCAGCGTTGCCATTGGAATAGGAGCGCCCCAATAACGTTGACGAGAAACTCCCCAGTCACGCAGACGATAGTTGACTTTACGCTTACCTACGCCCATTTCCACCAGTTTATCAGCAATAGCATTGAAACCATCTTCGTGATTCAGATCGCTAAATTCACCGGAATTAAACAGGATATTTTTATCTGTTATAGGCGCTTCATGGACGTTTGGTTCATTGCCTTCGCTATCCAGAATAACGGCTTTTATTGGCAGGTTATATTTTGTCGCAAATTCCCAGTCGCGTTGATCGTGACCAGGCACTGCCATGACAGCACCGGTGCCGTATTCCATCAGGACGAAGTTTGCAACCCAGATTGCCACTTTTTCTTTGGTCAATGGATGAATAGCAAACATACCGGTTGCCATGCCTTTCTTCTCCATTGTTGCCATATCTGCTTCTGCAACTTTGGTATTACGGCACTCATCAATGAAAGTAACCAGTTCAGGGTTATTTTCTGCTGCTTGTTTTGCCAGAGGATGACCTGCGGCAACCGCAACATAAGTGGCACCCAGGAACGTATCAGGACGAGTGGTATAAACGGTCAGCTTCTCCTGACTATCAGCCACATCAAAAGTGATTTCTACCCCTTCAGAACGACCAATCCAGTTGCGCTGCATGGTTTTGACTTGTTCAGGCCACTCTTCCAGCGTATCCAGATCATTTAACAACTCTTCGGCATAATCAGTGATCTTGATAAACCATTGCGGAATTTTTTTACGTTCAACTTTGCTATCACAACGCCAGCAACAGCCATCGACCACTTGTTCATTAGCCAGAACAGTCAGATCGTGGGGACACCAGTTAACTGCGGAGGTTTTTTTATAAACCAAGCCCTTTTCATACAATTTGGTGAAGAACCACTGTTCCCAACGGTAATATTCCGGGGTACAGGTTGTGACTTCACGATCCCAGTCGTAACCGAAGCCCAGTGTTTTCAATTGACCTTTCATATATTCGATGTTGGCATAGGTCCACGGAGCAGGTGCTGTATTGTTTTTGACCGCGGCACCTTCCGCAGGCAGGCCAAACGCGTCCCAACCGATAGGTTGCAGAACGTTTTTGCCAAGCATACGCTGATAGCGGGAGATAACATCGCCAATAGTGTAGTTACGTACATGGCCCATGTGTAGTCGACCAGAAGGGTAAGGTAGCATGGACAGGCAGTAATATTTTTCTTTGCTGTTGTCTTCTGTCACTTTGAAAGTTTGCTTCTCTTGCCAGTGAAGCTGAACTTGCGGCTCTATATCTTCTGGACGGTATTGTTCTTGCATGGCACCGATGATCCTATGGTGAGTAAAAAGCTACGTTTGTAGCAATCATTTAGTTGGTAAAATATGAGGTCGGCATAGCATATCTGATTTGATATATAAGAAACAGAGGTTCTGAGGGAAAATCCGATGGCGACGGGAGCCACCACCGGGGATGAAATGAGGTTAGTGAAGAATTTTAGCTAGAAATTCTTTGGCGCGATCTGATTTTGGATTCGCAAAGAAATCTTCTTTTTTGCTATCTTCAACAATTCTGCCTTCATCCATAAAGATAACTCGGTTGGCTACTTTACGAGCGAAGCCCATTTCGTGAGTAACAACCATCATGGTCATCCCTTCATCTGCCAGTTTAACCATGACATCGAGCACTTCATTGATCATTTCAGGGTCGAGTGCGGAGGTAGGTTCGTCAAATAGCATGGCAATCGGGTCCATACAAAGGGCTCGGGCGATTGCTACACGTTGCTGTTGACCACCGGAAAGTTGAGACGGGAATTTATTCGCTTGACTGGCAAGTCCAACGCGTTCAAGTAATTTCAACCCCTTTTCTTCCGCCGCTTTTTTATTGCGATTAAGCACTTTAATCTGCGCTAGAGTTAAATTCTCAATGATGGATAGATGGGGGAACAGCTCAAAATGTTGGAACACCATGCCGACTTTAGAGCGTAGTTGTGCCAGATGGGTGTTTTTATCATTAACTTTAATGTCATTAACCAGAATTTCACCCTGTTGGATGGATTCCAGGCCATTGACCGTTTTTATCAGGGTGGATTTGCCTGAGCCAGATGGGCCACAGACCACAACGACTTCACCTTTTTTAACTTCAGTTGAGCAGTCGGAGAGAACCTGAAATTGGCCATACCACTTGGATACATTTTTCAGGGAGATCATCAAACAGTCCTTTTCTTCAAATAGTTAACCAGCATAGATGCGGCAATACTAATAATAAAATAAACCAAACCAGCAAATAGGATCATTTCGACCTGAGTGCCATCACGCTCACCGATATTTGCCGCAGTACGGAAAAAGTCCGCTAGACTGAGCACATACACCAATGAGGTGTCTTGAAACAGTACGATACCCTGAGTCAGTAACAGCGGGGTCATCGCACGGAATGCCTGAGGCAGGATAACCAGTCTCATACTTTGCATTGGTGTCATACCCAATGCCAGTGCTGCCGAAGATTGCCCGCGGGAGATACTCTGAATTCCCGCCCGGATAATTTCTGAATAATAAGCAGCTTCGAAAAAGGCAAACGCTACCATAGCTGAAATTAAACGAATATCAGTCTTTGGAGAAATCCCCAGAACGTTTTGCACTAAGCTAGGCACAATCAAATAGAACCATAACAGTACCATAACCAATGGTACAGAACGGAACAGATTGACATATAAAGTGGCAAACCAGCTTAGTATTTTTACCGAAGAGAGGCGCATAACAGCCAGTACAGTTCCCCAGAGAATACCGACAACAACAGCAATAATCGTGATTTTTGCGGTAATGACTAAGCCTTGTAGCAGAAATGGGATACTGGGGATAATCGAACTCCAGTCAAACTCGTACATTTATTGACCTCCAATATTACCCGGTAAACGCACTTTTTTCTCAAGCAAGTGCATGGCAAGCATAATCACCAGATTGATTCCGATATAAGCTAATGTAATCGCCGTAAATGTTTCATAAGCATGTGCTGAGTAATCAAGTAACTTACCTGCTTGTGCTGCCATATCTACCAGACCAATAGTGGAGGCAATAGCGGAGTTTTTCACCAGATTCATTATTTCTGATGTCATGGGTGGAATAATCACTCGATAGGCATTGGGTAATAGGACATAGCGATAGGTTTGTGGCAGAGTTAGCCCCATTGCCAGCCCTGCCGCTTTTTGACCGCGTGGTAGTGATTGTATGGCGGCACGAACCTGCTCACATATCCGAGCAGCAGTGAAAAGACCTAAACAGACAGTGGATGAGAGAAAAAATTGGATATTAGGGTCCAGTTCAGTTTTAAACCACAGACCGATTTTTTCTGGTAGTAGTTCAGGTACAACCAGATACCAGATAAAAAATTGAACTATCAGTGGTACGTTACGAAAGAGCTCAACATAACAGGTACCTATCCCAGATAATATTTTATTGGGAACAGTGCGTAAGATGCCGAACAGTGAGCCGACAATGAAAGCGATAATCCAGGCGCAGATAGACAAGGCAATCGTCACCTGAAATCCAGCTATCAACCAGCCTAGATAAGTCGTATTGCCGAAAGGGGCAGCTTGCAAAAAGATGCCCCAATTCCAATCGATTGACATAATAATACTCCCTGTTAGGGTGTAGCTTGATCCCCTGAAAACGATTGATTGGCTGAGAAAAAAAGCGAGGTAGGGAACGACCACCTCGCACCCTGTGACGCCAATCAAATAGTCATTTTTTTAATTATATTTCTAGTCAAGTGCCTTATCATTTGGCGATTTAAATAGTGCTTTCATTTCATCAGACAAAGAGAAATTCAAATTCAAGTTCTTGGGTGGAATGGGGTGTTTGAACCAGCGCTCAAATGATTCTTCTGCCTCTCCGGAGGTTTGCGCTTGAACAATGGTCTCATCGATCAGCTTCTTGAATTGAAGATCGTCTTTGCGTGATATACAACCATAGGCTTCTCTAGACTGAGGTGTACCAACAATTTCCCACTGATCAGGTTTTTTCGCTTTGGCGCGTTCACCTGCTAGTAGTGCATCATCCACCATAAAGGCGATTGCACGGCCAGATTCCAAAGTACGGAATGAGTCACCATGATCTTTTGCACTGATGATGCGCATTTTCATGTTTTTCTCATCGTTGAGTTTATTCAGCAATATTTCAGAAGTCGTACCTGCTGAGACAACGACATTTTTACCTGCCAAATCTGGGAAATCTTTTATACCGGAACCTTTTTTAGTCAGCAAACGCGTCGTAATAATAAAGATGCTGTTAGAGAAAGTGACTTGTTTCTGACGTTCAAGGTTATTGGAAGTGGAACCGCATTCGAAATCATAAGTTCCATTTTGTAGCAATGGGATGCGATTTTGCGAAGTCACGGGTATCAATTTTACTTGCAGATTTGGCATGTCCAGTTTCTTCTTCACCGCTTCAACAATCAGATTAGAATAATCCTGAGAGTAGCCGACGACTTTTTGATGGTTATCGTAGTAAGCAAAAGGTACGGAGGATTCACGATGTCCCACAATGATCACACCATCATCTTTAACCTTTTTCAGTGTTCCCGTTAATTCTTCGGCTTGAGCAGCCCCCGCGATGCCAAGTAACATCATGGTTAATACTAGGTTACGCATACGCATATATAACTCCTTTAATGTTGTGGCTATCGTTTGCGATGTTGTGTTTGCAAAAGACTCTCAGGGATTTGTTTTTTATCGAGGATCATTTGCTGTTATATGTGTATATAGTGTTAAAAAATAGTACAAAAGGGTTAGATAATGAAAATGAATTGTTTCTATTTCGGGAGCTGTCTCGCACTATAAATGAACAATGTTGTTTATCTTGCACAATAAAGATACGTGATTATCATTTTTTTAGTGCATTTTCCCATTTTTGGTTATTGAAACAGCTATTTCCCTTTTCATTCATGGATATAGCAGCAATTAGCGTGCCAAAATAGTAAAGAGGGGTAAAATTAGCACCAATAAGTTGTTTAAGTAGGTTATTTGTATAACATAGAGTGATATCAGTTATTGAGGGTTAGCATGGGTCAATGGCAGAATTGGGCAAGGTATATTTCATTCCCATTGCCAGACGATTCCATAGGTTGATAAGGCCGATTAATAATGTTAAATCGACAATCTCAAGGGAGCAATTTCGCTCCCTTTTGGCTATATAGATATTTGAATCAAGATGGATATTCGAATTAAGATTTACGGCGGTTATATGTTAAGGCAAATAGGGCAAACAATACGGTAATTACCCATACCGGCCAGTTACCCCAGCGAGCATAGGGTGTTATCCCGGTTGCGGGCGTCACTTTAGCTACCAAAACATTACGGGTAAATTGTGGGAGCGCTGCTTGCACTTTTCCGTCCGGGCGGATAATGGCTGTAATGCCGTTATTGGTACCACGTAGTAACGGGCGTCCTAATTCAAGGGAACGCATGCGTGCCATTTGGAAATGTTGCCAAGGGCCGATTGAACCACCAAACCAAGCATCATTGGAAACAGTGAGTAAGAATTCGGTATCCGGCTTGAAATTCGCACGAACTTGTTCACCCAGTATAATTTCATAACAAATAGCAGCCGTCAGGTTATATCCTGCAACAGAAAGC
Organism: Photorhabdus bodei; assembly: GCF_003287735.1. GTDB lineage: Bacteria > Pseudomonadota > Gammaproteobacteria > Enterobacterales > Enterobacteriaceae > Photorhabdus > Photorhabdus kayaii. Next base: position 76,902 of record NZ_NSCM01000009.1, read on the forward strand.
TGTGGCTGAATGTAGTTGCCACGGCTGAATGAAGACATGGGTAAGTTGAAGAATGGCGCCAGAGGCCGGAGTAGGGATTCCAGCGGGACAAATTCACCGAATGGTACCAGATGATATTTATCGTAGCGAATAGCTGCTGGATATTGATAAGGTTTTTTATCGCCGAGGACAATCACGCTATTATAGATTTTATCACTGTCACCAACGGCTCTTTCATCGACAATACCGGTAATAAGGCTGGTATGTTGATTACGTAATAGCTCATCCAATTTTGTTAGAAAGTGGCGTTGATAACTTTCCAATGAAGGAATAGCGGATTCCGGCCAGATGATTATCGGTATTTTACCGATGTATGGCAGGCTGTTGCCCATGTAGATGTCTATAGTTTCGCTGAGCATTTTAGGGTCCCATTTCAGGGACTGTGGAATATTTCCTTGAACTAGCGCTACATCAACGGTTTTTTCAGGTTGTAGGCTGTACCACTGATAATGACGCATAGGCAATGGTAACAGTAGAATGACGATAGCGATAATACCCGCGACAATTTTCCGGTGTACCACAGCCAGAACGAATAACCCACTGATAGCCATTAGCAGGAAAGTGATTGCTTCAACACCGAAAATTGGCGTGATAGCCTTCATCGGACCATCTAATTGACTGTAACCGAATTGTAGCCAGGGGAAACCGGTTAGAATCCAGCCTCGCAGGAATTCGGTGAGTTGCCATAATGCAGGTGCTGCTACAGCCAGCCTCAACCCGTTCGTTTTTGCGAAGAAACGATTGAGTAAGCCAGCGAATAAAGCAGGATAGAGCGAAAGATAGGCGGCAAGTAATATGACCAGCAGAATATTGACTGCGGTTGGCATGCCACCGAAATTAGCAATACTGACATACACCCAGTTTGTACCACTGCCGAACAGACCGAACCCCCAACAAAAAGCAATAAATGCCGCTTGTCGGGGTGTTCTGTTTAAAGTCAGAAGTTGTAGTCCAAACAGGGAGATAATCGCGGCGGGCCAGAAGTCAAAAGGCGAAAAAGCCAGTGTTCCACTGGCTCCAAAAAACAGTGCCAGTAAGGCGCGCAGCCGCTGGCAATTTAATAATGAAGCTTTGTTCATTCAGATTTTATTCTTCTTCAAGATTAGGTATTGGCGCATCGTCCGGTATCGTAACATAAACCTGAATAATCCTTCGGCTGTCGGCCATAGCAACTTTAAAGAGATAGCCGTTGATATCAACGGACTCTCCTCTGGCTGGTAAATGACCGAATGCCTGCATAACCAGACCGCCAATAGTATCCACTTCTTCATCACTGAATTGGGTGCTAAAGGCTTCATTAAAGTCTTCAATCTGAGTCAGCGCTCGTACCGTATAGGTATGACGGCTCAAAGCACGAATATCGACGTCTTCTTCTTCATCGTATTCGTCTTCAATTTCACCGACGATCAGTTCAAGAATATCTTCGATAGTGACCAGACCCGATACACCACCAAACTCATCAATGACGATTGCCATATGATAACGTTGAGAACGGAATTCTTTCAGCATGCGGTCAACCCGTTTACTTTCAGGTACAACGACAGCCTGACGCAGAACCTTATCTATGCTGAATGGTGGGGCATCGGTGCGCATAAATGGCAATAGATCTTTTGCCATTAAAATCCCTTCAATATGATCTTTATCTTCACTGATCACAGGGAAACGAGAGTGAGCCGAATCGATAATTACATCCAGACATTCGTCCAGGGTTTGATTACGTTTTAAGGTAACGATTTGAGAACGGGGGATCATGATATCTCGGACACGCTGATCGGAAATATCCATTACCCCTTCGAGCATATCGCGGGTATCAGGATCAATCAGATCGTTTTGTTCAGAGTCACGGATCAATTCCACCAGTTCATCACGGCTTTTTGGCTCACCATGGAAAAGCTGGTTAAGAAGAAGAGTGAAAAACCCTTTCTTAGGGCCAGGGTTGTCGTTACTTGAAGGATGGTCGTCGCTCATGGCGTTTTAATGAAAATTTCCCATTAAATAAGTTATTGTTGGTATTTTTTAGCATAAAAATGGTACGAATGGTTACTCTTTTTCTGCAAGATAGGGGTCAGCATAACCTAACTTTTGCATAATTTCTGTTTCCAAAGATTCCATTTCTTCAGCTTCATCATCTTCGATATGGTCATAACCCAGCAGATGTAGACAGCCGTGGACAACCATATGCGCCCAATGTTCTTCTATTGTTTTTTGTTGCTCCTCCGCTTCTTTTTCAACGACTTGACGACAGATAATTAAATCGCCAAGCAGGGGTAAATCAACCTCTGGTGGTGCCTCAAATGGGAAAGATAACACATTTGTTGGCTTATCTTTACCACGGTAGGTCAGATTTAAATCGTGGCTTTCTGCCTTATCAACAATGCGGATAGTGACTTCGCTTTCAGATTGAAATTGAGGTAAAACCCCGTCCAGCCACCGCTGGAACAGGGTTTCTTCAGGAAGACCTTGTGAATGCTCACAGGCAATTTGTAAATCAAGTATTACTGAACTCATTGTGTTTCCTGCTTGCGTTGTTCACTGAGTGACTGTTTGCGTTTTTGCTCGGTTGCTTCCCACTCTTCATAGGCAATGACAACTTTGGCAACCACCGGATGGCGGACAACATCATCACTGTGGAAAAAGTTGAAACTCAGCTCGCCGACGCCTGATAGAACTTCAATGGCATGGCGTAGACCGGATTTCTGCCCACGAGGCAGGTCAATCTGCGTAACGTCACCGGTAACAACCGCTTTGGAGTTGAAGCCGATACGGGTCAGGAACATCTTCATCTGTTCTATGGTTGTATTCTGGCTCTCATCCAGAATAATAAAAGCGTCGTTTAGGGTTCGTCCTCGCATATAAGCTAATGGGGCAACTTCAATAACGTTACGCTCGATCAGCTTCTCAACTTTTTCAAAACCGAGCATTTCAAACAAAGCGTCGTAGAGTGGGCGCAGGTATGGATCCACTTTTTGGCTCAGGTCGCCCGGTAGAAAACCCAATTTTTCGCCTGCTTCGACGGCCGGACGGGTTAGCAGGATACGGCGAATTTCTTGTCGTTCCAGTGCATCAACCGCAGCAGCAACGGCCAGGTAAGTTTTTCCTGTGCCTGCAGGGCCAATCCCGAACGTAATATCGTGGCTAAGAATATTGGCAATATACTGTGCTTGATTGGGCGTGCGTGGTTTCACCATGCCGCGTTTGGTGCGAATATTAACGGATTTACCGTATTCGGGTATGCTCTCGGCAGTTTGCTCCAGAACCCGGCTCTCGGTAATTGCCAGATGAATCTGTTCTGGCTTGATATCAGGGATCACACCACGGATAGGGGAAGTTTCCGCATATAAATGCCGTAGGATATTGGTGGCTGTGCTAACGCACAGCGGTTTGCCCATCAGTTTAAAACAGTTATCACGACGGTTAATTTCAATACCTAGCCGACGTTCAAGCTGCTTCAAATTGTCGTCAAACGGACCACACAGGCTCATTAGGCGCTGATTGTCGGCGGGTTCGAGGAAAATTTCCTGAGTTGCTATTTGTGAATGAATTTGTTGAATCACTGATTATCTCTATATTTATGGCTGATAAGTGCCGACCCCGATTTCATCTTCTTTACGGGTACGGGCTATAACGGACTCAGGTGATTCGTGTGTACGAAGATCCATTTGATCTTCGGTACGGATAACTTTACCGCGTAGTGAGTTGGCGTAGACATCAACAATTTCAACATCAACGAATTTGCCAATCATATCAGGCTGGCCTTCAAAGTTGACAACCCGATTGTTTTCGGTACGGCCAGAAAGTTCCATCACATTCTTACGGGAAGTTCCTTCAACCAGAATACGTTGTACACTGCCCAACATAGCACGGCTGTAGCTCATGGCTTGTTGGTTGATACGTTGTTGTAACAGGTAAAGGCGCTGTTTTTTCTCTTCTTCGCTAACGTCATCAGGCAGATCGGCTGCCGGTGTTCCCGGACGAGCAGAATAGATGAAGCTGTAGCTCATATCGAAATTGACATCAGCGATCAGTTTCATGGTTTTCTCGAAGTCATCTTGGGTTTCACCTGGGAATCCGATAATGAAGTCAGAGCTTATCAAGATATCAGAACGTGCTTTACGCAGTTTGCGGATAATGCTTTTATACTCAAGGGCTGTGTGGGCACGTTTCATCAACGTTAGAATACGGTCCGAGCCACTTTGCACCGGTAGATGTAGGAAGCTAACCAATTCCGGTGTATCTTCGTAAACAGCGATAATATCGTCTGTAAACTCAATTGGGTGGCTAGTCGTAAAGCGAATACGGTCAATACCATCTATAGCCGCGACCAAACGAATTAACTCAGCGAAAGAGCAGATATCACCATCATAAGTGGCACCACGATAAGCGTTCACGTTCTGACCGAGAAGGTTGACTTCACGTACGCCTTGAGCGGCAAGTTGAGCGATTTCAAACAGAACATCATCGCATGGGCGGCTAACTTCTTCTCCGCGGGTATAAGGTACGACACAGAAAGTACAGTATTTGTTGCAACCTTCCATAATAGAAACGAATGCAGACGGCCCTTCAGCACGCGGCTCAGGTAGACGGTCAAATTTCTCGATTTCCGGGAAGCTGATATCAACAACCGGGCTGCGGGTGCCTTTCACCTGGTTGATCATTTCAGGTAAACGGTGCAATGTTTGCGGCCCGAAAATGATATCTACACATTGAGCGCGCTGACGGATGAAATCTCCTTCCTGAGAGGCTACACAGCCACCGACTCCAATGATGATATCTGGATTAGTATCTTTTAGGTTTTTCCAGCGGCCTAATTGATGGAAAACCTTTTCCTGTGCTTTTTCGCGGATTGAACAGGTATTCAATAGCAAAATGTCTGCTTCTTCGGCGACATCGGTTAACTGATAACCGTGAGTACTTTCCAGCAGGTCGGCCATTTTAGATGAATCATATTCATTCATCTGACAGCCCCAAGTTTTAATATACAGTTTTTTTATCGTCGACATTTTCTTGTGCATCCGAGCTTTCTACCGCGCTGAAAAGTGTTATTACACGGCAAAAGCAATTGTGTATTAGGCATAAAGTTGTTGGATATTGTAGTCATTTGCAGGAGCAGTGACCAGACTGTTAAACAGGATATTCTCTACCGGAGAATTAAAAATTCGGTACACTGTACTAATCAATGGGTTAATAGCATGGCTGATATGAATAATTCACAACAGATTTTTGATGTAGTGGTGGTCGGTGCTGGCATGATCGGTGCTGCAACAGCATTGGGGTTGGCACAGGAAGGTTGGAAAGTCGCTTTATTGGATCATCAACCACCACAATCTTATGATACACAGAGTCAGCCTGATGTACGCGTATCAGCAATCAGTTGTGCTTCTGTAGATTTGTTCAAACAACTTGGCGCATGGGATGCGGTATTACAGATGCGCAGTGCGCCGTATCGTACATTAGAGACTTGGGAACAGAATGATTCTAATTTGGTGTTTGATGCACAAAGTTTAGGGCTGCCTGAGTTGGGCTATATGGTTGAAAACCGTATCTTGCAACTGGCTCTGTGGCAGCAGTTTGAAAAACATCCCAATCTGACTTTGCTATGCCCGGCAGTATTGCAATCAATGCGGTGGCAGAAAATGGGATGGTTGGTGACTCTGGCTGACGGAACAGAAATGACAGCTCGCTTGATTGTTGGGGCTGATGGTGCTCGTTCTCAGGTTCGGCAAATGGCAGGAATTGGCAGTCGTGGCTGGCAGTACAGACAGTCTTGTATGTTGATCACGGTAAAAACAGAACAGCCACAGCAGGATATTACCTGGCAGCAGTTTTTTCCTTCTGGCCCGAGAGCGCTTCTTCCACTGTTTGATCAATGGGCTTCGCTGGTGTGGTACGACAAACCGGCACGCATACGACAATTACAGGCAATGTCAATGGCTCAACTTGAACAGGAGATTTTCCAGGCATTTCCTGTACGGTTAGGTAAAGTGACTCCCGTTGCCGCCGGTTCATTTCCTTTGACTCGTCATCATGCTAACAGTTATGTGCGTGAAGGATTAGTATTGTTGGGTGATGCAGCTCACACCATTAATCCACTGGCTGGGCAAGGAGTAAATCTTGGTTATCGGGATGTGAATACTCTGCTTGATGTTTTGGTGAAGGCGAGAGAATTAACAGAGCAGTGGGATTCATTGGAAGTATTGATGCGTTATCAGCGCCGCAGAATGCCGGATAACCTAATGATGCAAGCTGGAATGGATCTATTTTACACCGTGTTCAGTAATGAATTACCAGGGCTGAAAGTTGCTCGTAATCTGGCGCTGATGGCAGCTCAACGGGCTGGCGTAATGAAAAAAGCGGTGCTTAAGTATGCGTTAGGATTATAGCCGTTATAGATTGGTAGTGAAGAGCACAAGCACATCGTAAATTATTTATGGCGTGGACAGTTTGTTTTTTGTATCCATAGAAGGAAAAAACAGAAAACCTGAGAAGCGAAAATCCACTTGTATGAAGAGGCATATATGAAAAAAACACCGAAGCGGATTTAATTGTATAATTTATCTTTGCTTATAACATTAACGATATGATGGCAGCAATCATGAGATATCAAGTTCGGTTCCCATTGAGAGAGCTCACTCATAGAAAGATGCGTGGCACTCTAGGGTTTAACGCCATTAATCCCAATTCCACCTTCTGCTAGAACATCGACAAATTCATGCCGTATAGTGTCATATACCCTAACGTCAGCTAATGTTATTATTCCACTCGCCCACAAAGTACCACCAGCAACACTTTGGATATTATCGCAAATAATATATACCCTATGGATTTCAAGTTGCCTCTTTGTTGGCTGCACTCGCTCACCCCGGTCACATAGTTATCTATGCTCCCGGGGATTCACTCCCTTGTCGTCGCGATGCATCTTGAAATCCATAGGGTATTTATCTCAATTACACATTAGCAACAGGATTATATTTCTGAATAAAATCACAAACAGTTTTTTCAATACTGGTATTTATTGAAGACAATCTATCTTCCAGTTCAGGATATTGATATGCCGGATTTACAAGATATCTCACCTTATCTTTACATACTGTAAGTTCAGCATACGGGATCACCCGGAACTTGCTTGAGTTGTCTGCATTTTCAACAGTAACGATGAACAGTTGACGCTTAACATCAACTCTACAATTTAAACGCCTAACAGAAAACATCCTCTGCGAGGGTTCATCAAAAAAGGAATCGATAACTTCTGTTGAGTGGCTAATAGTCTGTATAGATCTGGTATGCTCAGTTCTCATATAGCCCCCTAACATTATGAAATTCAAGTGAATAGATGATTAGCAGTTATCAAATTGATAAATATTCATTGAGGTAATAATAGTCAGATCGAACTCCCAGTACAACAAATTTAACAACCAGAGTTGTACTTTACATTGTGTTAAATTTAAGCCATCTTTGGCTTGGGCAATGCGCTCAAAGCCCAAAGGGCTTTAGGGCTGGCTACTGCGACGTATCCTGGCTGAATTGATATTTGTCTGTAAAATAGGCTACTCTATCAATGAGCGCTGAATATGTTAAGAGCGACCAAAGTCCGCATCTACCCCACCCCCGAACAGGCCGAGTATCTTAACGGCCAGTTCGGGGCGATCCGTTTTGCGTACAACAAGGCGGCGCTGCACATCAAAAAACAGGCTTACAAACGTCACGGCGTGAGTTTAAATTCGCGCAAAGACCTCAAGCCGCTCCTAGAGGTCGCGAAGAAATCCCGCAAGTACGCCTGGCTCAAGGCATATGATGCCATCGCGTTACCGCAGGCGGTGATTAATCTGCATACCGCGTTTGATAATTTCTTCAATCTGAAGTTACGCGCCCAATTTCCCACGTTCAAACGCAAACAGGGCAAGCAATCCAGCTATCACTGTGTTGGGGTGAAAGTGCTGGAAGGCGCGGTGAAGATCCCGAAATTGTCACCGATAAAGGCGTGCATACACCGAGAAATTGAAGGGAAAGTGGAGAGCATTACGTTATCTCGCACCGCCACGGGAAAATATTTCGCCGCTATCCTGTGTGACGATGGCAAAGATGCGCCGGAAATGCCGCTGCCTAAGCGGATCTGGCAATGTCCGGTTTGTCATGTCGAACATGACCGCGATATCAATGCGGCGATCAACATCCAGCGCAAGGGCACAACAGCATTACAGGCGGCGGGACTCGTCGTTTCTGCCCACGGAGGCCAGCGTAAATCCGTCATAAAGACGGTTGCGGCCTGAGAAGTGGGAAGCCTCGCCGTTTTTTACGGCGGGGAGCAGTCACATGTTGGTATTTTGATGGCAGGAGAGCAAAAAAGCTACTGCTTAAGTGGCTTCATGCTACAAGAATATTCTTACTGTATATTCTTTGTGTATATTTTTTCAACACGTCACATCACGTAACATATTGATAAATATGGCTGGGGTACCAGGATTCGAACCTGGGAATGCCGGAATCAGAATCCGGTGCCTTACCGCTTGGCGATACCCCAATAAATGGTGGCTACGACGGGAATCGAACCTGTGACCCCAGCATTATGAGTGCTGTGCTCTAACCAGCTGAGCTACGTAGCCTTTTTTGATGTGAGAAAATTTATTAAAAATACCAGTGAACGACATCCAGTCAATGGCTGGGGTACCAGGATTCGAACCTGGGTATGCCAGGATCAAAACCTGGTGCCTTACCGCTTGGCGATACCCCAACTGAAAGTGGTCATTGTACAACATGTTGTCAGAATTGTGTTATCAGAACTATGGCTGGGGTACCAGGATTCGAACCTGGGTATGCCAGGATCAAAACCTGGTGCCTTACCGCTTGGCGATACCCCATCTGAGTAACGACAACTCGATGAATGAATGGTGCGGGAGGCGAGACTTGAACTCGCACACCTTGCGGCGCCAGAACCTAAATCTGGTGCGTCTACCAATTTCGCCACTCCCGCAAAGATGGTGGCTACGACGGGAATCGAACCTGTGACCCCAGCATTATGAGTGCTGTGCTCTAACCAGCTGAGCTACGTAGCCATCTTTTTTGCATTACCTTCATCGGCGTTGCGGGGCGCATTATGCGTATATCAGCTAAATGCGTCAACTGCTTTTTTCTCGAAATCTGTTTAAAGTCGCTTGTTTGTTTGGCATATAAGCATTTTGATGACAAAATCAACAAAAAATAACATTACCCTTCGAGTAAGTGTTGTAACAGAACGCCATTAAGCATAGCACGTTTAGTCAGAGCGAAGGCACCAATAGCAGAGCAGTGGACTAATTCAGAAATAACGATCGGCAGATCTCGACGAAATTCTTTCAGGACCTGAGAGTTGATACAACTTTGAATAGCGGGTAAGAGTACTTTCTGAGCTTCAGTAATTTCTCCCGCCAGAACAACTTTCTGTGGATTAAATAAATTAATCGCGATAGAGATAGTTTTGCCGAGGTAATGGCCGACACTTTTTATTACTTCAGATGCTAATGGATCATTTTGATTAGCGGCTTGGCAAATAGCTCTGATATTGCAGTTATTCAATGTTAGCTGGCTTGGAAAACCTTGCTTTAATTGATGCTGAACTCGCGCTTCTATCGCTGAGTTAGCGGCGATAGTTTCCAGGCAGCCGAAATTGCCACAGTGACAGCGTTCACCGAGTGGATCAATTTGAATATGACCAATTTCACCTAAGTTTCCTCTATTATTGAGCAGTATCTGGCTATTGATAATCACCCCTGCACCGGCACCCCGATGGATACGTACCAGTATCGAGTCTTCACAATCACGGGTGGCGCCGAAATAGTGTTCAGCCAATGCCAAGCTACGGATATCATGACCAACAAAACAGCTAATGTTGAAATGTTTTTTCAGGTTATCGACCAGAGTCCAGTTGGTTACTTTGATATGAGGCATATAACGGACAATGCCGGTATCTGGGTCAACTAATCCGGGCAGGATAACTGAAATGGCGATCAGTTCGCAGATTCTGTGTTGATTTTGCTGGATAAAATTTTCTATTGCGTTGATAAGCTGGTTTTCAACTTTTTGCTGAGTCGCTTCAGGCAGTGGATAATGCTCTTCAACCAATGCCTTGCTACTCATATCATAAAGAGCAAGAGTAGCATCATGGCGGCCAAGGCGGACACCAACAGTATGGAAGCGACGATTTTCTGTAACGATGGAAATGGCGCGGCGGCCTCCGGTAGAGGCTTGTTGATCGACTTCTTTAATCAAGCCGCGTTCAAGTAACTGACGAGTAATTTTAGTCACACTAGCTGGCGCAAGTTGACTTTGTTCAGCAATTTGAATGCGAGAGATTGGCCCTTGTTGATCAATCAGCCGATATACCACGGCTCCGTTAAGTTGCTTTACAAGGTCAATATTACCAATTTGTTTTTGTGTGTTGTTATAACTCATCAGCTATTTAGTCCGTCAAAGTTCAGTTTCTTTTCCGTTAACGATGGTCTTGCGAATTTCAAAGTCGTGACTGAAAACAATGAGGTTAGCGATTTTCCCGGTTTCAACAGTGCCAAGATATTTATCAACACCAATTGCGCGGGCAGGGTAAAGAGTTGCCATCCTCAGTGCTTCATCCAGTGCAATACCAACATGTTCAACGCTATTTTTAACGGCATCTATCATAGTGAGAGAGGAACCACTTAGAACGCCGTTTTGGTCAACACATAATCCGTTGCGATAGTATATGACCTTACCCGCAAAGGTGAAATGTTCCATTTTACTGATGGCAGGATCAAGTCCTGCTGGGACCGTCGCATCCGTTACCAAAATTAATTTATCATTTTTCAAATGTTTAGAATTACGAATATTTGGCCATGAAACGTGCAAACCATCAGCGATGATTCCAGCATAGATTTCAGGTGTATCAAAGATAGCGCCAATCAAGCCGGGTTGGCGTCCCGAAATAGCAGGCATGGCATTATAAAGGTGGGTTGAGATAGTAATTCCGTTTTGGAATCCCTGTCGGGCCTCTTCATAACTGGCATTTGAATGACCGGCAGAAACAACAATACCAGCTTCTACCAACTGCTGAATATATTTTTGCTCAACCATTTCCGGTGCGAGGGTCAACTTAGTGATGACATCAGCGTTATCGCACAGGAAATTTATCATTTCAGATGTAGGCTTACGGATAAGCTCTGGATTATGAGTGCCTTTCTTTGCTGGGTTGAGATAAGGTCCTTCCAGATGCAAACCTAAGGCCTGATGCTGATTATGTTTAAGATAAGTGCGCATTACCTCAACAGAGGCCATCATCAATTCGTCTGTGCTGGTAATCAGAGTTGGCAAATAGCTGGTGCAGCCAGAACGTTCATTGGTTCTTTGCATGATATCCAGCGTTTTTTCTGAAATGTTTTCCAACTGATCGTTGAACTGAACACCACCACAGCCATTAACTTGCAAATCAATAAAGCCGGGGCAAAGTATTGCACCATTCATATCGCGTGTGACAATATCTTTTGGCAAATTTTGTATTGAGCAAACACTGTTGATTAAGCCGTCTGCAATTATAACGGCATGCTCATCTAGTCTGTTGTGACCGGTATATATAATGCAGTTGGTTAAAGCATACATCTTAGCCTCCTATGGGATCGGGAGATGATGATTGAAGATAATAACGGTAATCAGCCTGCGAGAGAGGCGTCAGGCTGTGTAGATTGTTAATTTTTGCTGGCGAATTCGTCGATAATATCTGCTTCTAGTTGGTGGAAATATTTGACTGTTTTTACCTTCAATTCCATTGTTGCCGGTTCGTCACAAACAATGATGGATTTAGGATGCATTTGCAGACAGCTTATCGTCCACATATGGTTGACATTGCCTTCAATTGCCGACTGAATGGCTTGAGCTTTATTGAGACCTGTTGCAAGGATCATAATTTCTTCTGCATCCATCAACGTGCCTACGCCGACGGTTAGGGCGTATTTAGGCACCTGATTAATATCATTATCGAAGAAGCGGGAGTTAGCTGTGCGGGTTTCTACGGTAAGTGTTTTAATGCGTGTACGGGAAGTCAGAGATGATGCCGGTTCGTTGAAGGCAATATGACCGTCATTACCGACGCCTCCCATAAATAGATGTATTTGACCGTAAGATTTAATTTTGTCTTCATAACGTTGACATTCCGCTTCGACATCAGAGGCATTACCATTGAGCAGATTGATGTTTTCTTCCGGGATATCAATATGATCAAAGAAATTTTGGTGCATAAAATGGTGATAGCTTTGTGGATGATTTTCGGCGATACCGACATATTCATCCATATTGAATGTCACGACATGTCTAAAGCTGACTTTCCCTGCTTTATGCAGAGCAATTAATTCGTTATAAGTTGCCAGTGGTGTACTGCCGGTTGGCAACCCCAAAATAAAAGGGTGCTCGGCGGTGGGGTTAAATGCATTGATTTTGCTAACGATATAGTGTGCGGACCATTTACCAACGTCACTTGCATTCGTTAGGGGGATCAGCCTCATAGTTGCCTCTTAAAACAAGAAATTATAGCAGTTGGATAAATTAGTTGATTAACTAATCTTTTTATCGCGTGAATATTAAATCATTTTTATAAGCAGAGATATGCTGTACTTCAAAGATATTTTTCATCTTAAAATAAGGCGCTAAAAATAGCCAGAAAATTAATAGGAGAAATGATGGGTTTTACTGTTTTTGTCACTTATTAAGTCATCTTATTTTTGCAAGAAAAATAAAAGGGAACGAGAGATGAGTTCCCTTTTAAGTTCGAGGTGTTTTTAACTACGATCTTTTATTTGGCGACCTTTTGTCTGGTCTATCTGAGGGTAGCTGAGTACGTATCTGCCCGGCAATACTTTCTGCCTGGGGTCCCAATACCACTTGAACACTCTGTTTACCTATTTTCAGGACGCCTTTTGCACCTAATTGTTTTAACCGGTGTTCATCCAATTGTGTGTTGTCTTCAACGGTTAAGCGAAGACGGGTAATACAGGCATCTACGGTATGAATATTTTGTGAACCACCAAGAGCGGTAATGTAATGTTGAATTGTTTCGTTGTCTTGGGAGGCGGAAGTCGCTTGAGTTGTTTCTCCAATTTCGCGGCCTGGTGTACGTAAGTTGAAAATACGAATCATGAGGGTGAAGCAAACAAAATACAGCATAAAGAACAAGGCGATTAATGGGATTAACAACCACGGCTTGGTTGCCAGACCCCAGCTCAATACAAGGTCAATTAATCCGGCAGAGAATCCAAAGCCATGCAGAATACCCAATGAATTGACGATAACTATGCTAACACCAGCCAATATTGCATGCAGAACATATAAAGCTGGAGCCAAGAATAGGAATGAGAATTCTATTGGTTCAGTTATACCGGTTAAGAATGTTGTCAAAGCGACGGATAATAGCATCCCGCCAATCTGAGGACGACGTTCCTTTGGTGCTGCAAGATACATTGCCAGCGCAGCACCGGGCAAACCGCCCATAAAGATGGGATAAGCCCAGGCCATATAGATTCCGGCATGTGGATCACCGGCGAAGAAACGGTTCAAGTCGCCGCGGCTCATATCGGTGGCTATTTGGGTAATAGTAGAGCCATCAATACCTGGAACCGCTGCGCCGATGGTCAGAGAACGGACAACATCTGGAGCCAGGCAGATATTATGTACAGAACTGGCTAAGTCATAAGTAATTTTCAGACAGTCACCCAGACTAAACCAGAAAACAGAATGCAGGATATAGTGCAAACCAAATGGAATGAGAGAGCGGTTAAGCACACCATAAGTAAACCATCCGGCCATGCCGCTCTTTGATACTAAAAGGCTGAAAGTATCAATACCGTGCTGGACATATGGCCATACATAGCCACATATCCATGCAATGAACAGACAAATAATGCCGGTCATGATAGGGACTAATCGCTTACCGGCGAAGAAAGCAAGAAACTCTGGCAGACGTGTATTTGAAAAACGGTTATAACAATGACCGGCAACAATACCTGCGATAATACCTGCGAAAAAAGACATATTGATAGTCGAGTCTATGACTGACGTGGCTTTAGTGAGTACTAAAAAACCGACGACACCTGCCAGCGCGGCAGCGCCAGCATTATCTTTTGCTAAGCCTATCGCGATACCTAATGCAAATAGCAGAGGGAGGTTTTCAAAAATACCACCGCCAGCGCTGGCGATGAAAGGAATATTAAATACGTCGGGTTGGCCGAAACGTAGCAAAAGCGCCGCTACGGGAAGCGTGGCAATGGGAAGCATTAATGCTTTTCCCAATCGCTGCAAGTAATTGAATATACCCATAATGCTTACCTTAAGTTGTAGGAAATTTTATTGAAAAAATAGCTCGCTATTAACAACAGCAATACAACTTATTTTTAGTCGAAAAATAATAAAAAGCTACACATAAGTAAGTAATTGTGATCACTGTAGCGATATTGTTTAAAATTGCATAAATTGAGTCATCTGTAGTAAACGGGGTCAAATTTTTAACTGAATTAACTTAATGAGTTAATTGCGGGAAGATGTTGTCAGGAGTTTTGTAAATGGGCACCTGTATGTGCCCATTGATTTGGTAAATAGTTGAAGCGTTATGAGAGACACTCAGAAACGGGTTTTTTGTTTGCCATATAACTTATTGAAACTTCTTCCCAGGCTTTGCCCATACTATCTTCAAAACATGCTTTTGAAATTAAAGAGCTTATATATTGTAACTGCTGATTAGAGGTAAATAGATCTTTTTCGTATATTGATATTATCTTTTCAGTAAGAGAATCGATATTATATGTGAATTTGTATTCTGAAGGAAAATAAGAAGCTGCTTCAATTAAGTTTAAGTTGGGTACGATTGTGCATACGCCATTTAATGCAGCTTCTAATGGTGTAATGCCAAGGGTTTCATAGCGTGATGTGCATACAAAAATAGATTTATTTTTTATTTTATTAAAAATACTGAATAGTTCTGTTTGGGATAATTTATGTGATATAAAAAATTGTTCCTGATATCTGGGGGGGACCATCGATATCAATTTATTCCTTCTGATATTTTTGCTCTCTTCATCACCTGCAATGAAAATTTTAACGGGAATACCTTTGTTTAGTAAAACAATTGCTGAATTGATTAATAGATCTATATTTTTAAAATAATCTAATCTGGCGACCGCAGTAAACAACAATAATTCATTTTTATTGGTTTTGATAAAATCATTAATATATTTATTTTCTATTTTTAATTTAGTAATTTCTTCTATGGAAATAGGTGGAATAATATTTTTAATATTGTCTGGGTTTATTCCTTTTTTGAGTAAGAAATTGCCTTGTAATTTTGAATGTTGGAAAATAAAATATTTTTTATTAATTAATGTTTCAATGCCTTTCATTTGTTGAATATTAAGGTGTTGGGCTTTAGTTTTATTTTCAAAAGCATCATATGTCTCTTCCAGAGAATAGTGTTGTTGAAAATCTTCTACAAAAGGGCCATGATGTGTTATACAACAAGGTATATGGGGAGGATGATAAGATAATAATGTATCTGTTTGATAATAAACTATTGCAGGGATTATTTGATCATTTTTAATTGATAATATTGAAATACATTTTTCTAGCATGTTTTTTACATCTTTGCTTTTCATAGAGAAATTAAAAAAGATATTTATACATTTTATACCTTCAATTATATCTTCAGTTATTTTAGGTAAAATTAATGATTCATCTCTTTTGTAGAATATAAAACCAGAGAGTAAGTCCCTTTTTATAAAATAATCAGCAACTTTTAGTGTGAATGATGTCGCTCCAACTTTAAAACCAGAACGATAATCATTTGATATGTAGTTGCCATTAATGACTATTACTGCTGGGGTTATTTTGTTGCTTGATGTTATATTAGTCATTTTTATTTCCCTTGGGGTATTTTATTAAATGCGTGAAATTATTTGGTGTTATTTTTACATGTTAATTTTTTAATTTAATATTTAGAATGATTAGAATTGATTAAGTGTATCGTATTGTACCCGGATAATTTTATTACTAAGATTCTTAATAATATTATTACCTTAATAATAAATTGCAAAGTATTTTATTGTTTATTTACGGTGGTTTAAACATTAAAATGCGTGTATGTGACGTAACCCTTTATTATGCTTTATACCCGTCATCTTTCAAGTTGCCTCTTTGTTGGCTGCACTCACTCACCCCGGTCACATAGTTATTTATGCTCCCGGGGATTCGCTCCCTTGCCGTCGCGATGCATCTTGAAATCCATAGGGTATAGTTTATTTTATTGGCCTGATTGTAAATTTATGTTTAAATAAATACCCACTAGAATAGCAGTGTGATTTAGATAAAGTCCGGTAGTGAAATGCCTGAATTATCGAATTGATTTTGAAATTAACTCATTGTTATTTTTTATTTTTTTGTAAAATTTAAATTTAGAGCGTCATTAATAGTCTTTCGATAATAAATTTGATATATATAATTATTTTTTTATATTTACAGAGTAAAAGCATCAATCAATAGATAATTTAGAAATTTAAATTATAGACTTATTTTCATTTTATCAAACAGTTATTAGTAATAGGTATAGTGCCAATTATTTATTCTTTAAAATTGGATGGTTATTATTCAGTAATATTTGTTATGGTTGAATGAAATATTGATTGGTGATAGTTTCATTGATTATTTCATAATAAAGTTTGCTGTATTGTCGATATGCGTCACTGTTGAGTGTTTTTTCGATAGAAGAGTGATTTTTTTGTAACTCATTGTTATATATAATATTGTTTAAACATAGACCCATTAGCTGGTTGCTAGGTATCAATCTTATTTTCTAGTAAAAAATTATTAAAACAGTCCCTTTTAAAAACTCGTCATCGTTTTTTCGCTCCAACTTTGTACTGAATCGCCATTTTACACGAACAAACGGTTGTTTCTCGGCACTGCTTGTTGGATTATAGGCGGTTACGTGACGCGTTTTTGGCATTATTGAGGTATAAAACAATGAGTGAGGCAGACGCCCGCCCGACAAACTTTATTCGTCAGATAATTGACGAAGATTTGGCAACTGGTAAACATACATCGGTACATACTCGTTTCCCGCCTGAACCCAATGGTTATCTGCATATTGGTCATGCAAAATCTATCTGTTTGAACTTCGGTGTTGCAAAGGACTATCAGGGGCAGTGTAATCTGCGTTTTGATGATACCAACCCAGTTAAGGAAGATGTTGAATACGTCGATTCTATTAAAAATGATGTTCAGTGGTTAGGTTTTGAGTGGAGCGGCGATATTCGCTACTCTTCTAATTATTTCGATACGCTGTATCAGTATGCTATTGAATTGATCAACAAAGGTCTGGCTTATGTTGATGAATTGAGTCCGGAAGAGATCCGTGAATATCGTGGCACGTTAAAAGAACCGGGTAAAAATAGCCCATATCGTGACCGCAATATTGAAGAAAACTTGGTGTTGTTCGAAAAAATGCGTGCCGGTGAATTTGACGAAGGTAAAGCTTGTCTGCGTGCTAAAATTGATATGGCATCCCCTTTTATTGTGATGCGTGATCCGGTTTTGTACCGGATTAAATTTGCAGAACATCATCAGTGTGGTAACAAATGGTGCATCTACCCAATGTACGATTTTACTCACTGTATTTCTGATGCGCTTGAAGGTATTACACATTCGCTGTGTACGCTGGAGTTCCAGGATAACCGCCGCCTGTACGACTGGGTACTGGAAAACATCACCATTGACTGTCGTCCACGCCAATATGAATTCTCGCGTTTGAACCTTGAATATACGGTTATGTCTAAGCGTAAGCTGAATCTGCTGGTGGCGGATAAGATTGTTGAAGGTTGGGATGACCCACGCATGCCAACGATCTCAGGCTTGCGTCGTCGTGGTTATACTGCCGCGTCTATTCGTGAATTCTGTCGTCGTATTGGTGTCACCAAGCAGGATAATAATGTGGAAATGGCGGCATTGGAATCTTGTATCCGTGATGATCTGAATGAAAATGCCCCTCGCGCAATGGCTGTTCTTGATCCGGTTAGATTAGTGATCGAAAACATGCCAGAAGGGGAGCGGATTTTGAGTATGCCTAATCATCCGAACAAACCGGAGATGGGTAGCCGTGAAGTGCCATTTAGTCGTGAGATCTATATTGACCGAGCAGATTTTCGTGAAGAAGCGAACCGTCAATATAAGCGTCTGGTATTGGGTAAAGAAGTTCGTCTGCGTAACGCTTATATCATTAAAGCGGAGCGCGTTGAGAAAGATGCTGATGATAATATCACGACAATCTATTGCAGCTACGATGATCAAACGTTGAATAAAGATCCAGCGGATGGTAGGAAAGTGAAAGGTGTCATTCATTGGGTCAGTGTGGTTCATGCGGTTGCTGCTGAATTCCGTCTGTATGATCGTCTGTTCTGCGTGCCGAATCCAGGTGCGGAGGATGATTTTCTGGCGACAATCAATCCAGAGTCACTGGTGATCCGTCAGGGCTTTGTTGAGCCAAGTTTAGCTGATGCTAAATCAGAACAAACTTATCAGTTTGAGCGTGAAGGTTATTTCTGTGCTGATAGTTGTCATTCCAGTGCGGAAAATTTGGTATTTAACCGTACCGTTGGCCTGCGTGATACCTGGGCAAAAATTTCTCAGGATTAATTGAGATAATAAACTGTACCTCACAAGTTGGGCACTTAATCCGGCATTGAGGTGCAGTTTTTTATGGCTAAATTTGTCATTACTAGAGAAGATTGAGTCATGAATAAACGAGATGTCAGAATTACAGAATAAAGTCAAAGAGATTAATTATGTCATTTATATTTAAGTACCTAATATAATCAATTTCTTGATAAATATTTTATTTCTCTTTTGGGAATAAATTATCTGCCATGAAATCGACAAAAGCTCTGACTTTAGGTAATAACCAACGGTTAGATGGCCAGAGAACACGGAAGGTGCTTGAAGTACCCGCCCACTTATCCAAGATTGTTAACAGTGTACCGTTAGCTAATGCTTGTTTAACGGTAAAATCAGGCAAACAGGCTATGCCGTGGCCTTGAATCGCCATGTGTAGCAGTGTTTCGACATGATTGCTGGTTATCTTTGCTTGAAGATGTATGTCTATTTCGGATCTTCCTAAGCACAGCGGCCATTTCTCTAAAAGGCCGGTAGTAGGAAAACGATGCATCAAGCAAGCGTGGTGTAGTAACTCTCCGGGGTGTGATGGTTTACCATGTTGTGCAAAGTAGCTTGGAGCACCAACATAGACGAAATGGCTGGACCCTATACGTTTATTCATCAGTCGTGAATCGTTGAGTTCTCCAGTGCGAACCACGGCGTCGAAGCCTTCATCGATAACATCAACTAATCGATCACTAAAATCCAGTTCCAGTTCTATCTGTGGGTAACAAGTCGCAAAAGCAGATAATACGGGTAACATCAGGTTACTGAGCAATGGCAAACTCACTCGCAGGCGGCCTTGAGGGGCAGAGATAGAGCTTAGTAGCTCATTTTCCGCAGTGGAAATCTCGTCCAGGATGCGTTTGCAGCGCTCAAGGAACAGTGTGCCTTCAGCCGTCAAACTGACACTACGGGTGTTGCGCTGGAGCAGACGTACACCTAATTTTTTTTCTAATCGGGATATGCTTTTGCTAACGGACGAAGGAGAGAGTCCGAGTTGCCTGGCTGCGGTTGCGAAGCTACGAGCTTCGGCGACATGAATGAAGATTATGAATCCACTCAAATTATTCACTTGGGCCTCCAGGGTTTTTTTAGGTTGTTATTGGTGACAAGAAAGTCACTTCAGAAGTGATTGTAGGTCTATTTATCCACTATTAGCGAATCTGTAGTATGAAATAGAATTTATCTTGCTTTAGCTGCTATATAGCGGAAAGCCACACAGATTCAAGGCTGAAAATTCAAATGGCCATGAAAACCAAAATAGACATAGGGTCGAGTGTAAATAAAATTTCACTTGTCCTGACTACTTGTCTTGTTGCTGCGTTTATCCCTTTGAATACAGTACATAATGGCAGCACAGTAGAATTGAGTTGGGTCACTAACTTACCTACGGCTTTACAGCAATCTCTGTTAAGAGATTGATAGGGTTGCATAAACATAGAACTAATATTTTTGGCTTGAGAAGAGCTTGTATATCATCTATTTCATCGGTTGAATGTTACTAAAAGGGTTTATTATGGAACTCACTATCAATACTCAAAATGAGCTTAAAGAAGAAACCGGTTACTTTTTATCTCCACTATGGGAAGACGTTTTCTCTAAGGTGTTATTGGAGGAGCTCAATTCGAATGTATTTTTGGTCGCTTGCCGCTCTGGTCAGGTGGAGCAGAGTTTATTAAGAAAGTTTATGATCCAGCACCATTACTATTCACAATATTTCACCCGTTATCTGTGTTCATTGATGGGAGGTTTAGCAGATCAAAAAGATTTTATGCTGCTTTCTCATAATCTGTTGGAAGAGCTAACAGGAACCGATGCAGCAAAGATATCTCATGCAGAGTTATATAAAAAAGCGATGGCGGCTATTAACGCTGTTCCTAAAAGTGACCCGATTCTTAACAGTACTCAACAACTGATTGATGCCATGTTTCGCCACTGCCGCAGTGATGATTCTCTAAGAGGGCTTGCGGCACTGTGTTTAGGTGCTGAAGCGATCGTACCTCTGGTTTATGGCCCAATTTTAGACGCCTTGCAATTAATAAAGGCGCCTAATGATGCATTACATTTCTTTAGAATCCATGTTGAAGAGGATGAAGATCATGCGATTGCGATGAGAAAAATTATTGATAGAATGATTGAAGAGAAACCTTACCGAAGGGGGGATGTTATTGCGGTTGGTGAAGAGATGGTGCGTTTTCGCATTGGGATGCTTAATGAACTATATCAAAACAATATCAGGATAAATACAGATGTAACAACGCTTTTATCCGAGTGTGATTGAGACACTTTGTGTACATAATGACATGTACAGCAAAGGTACTTGATATGGTTTCTGGTGATGAAATATCAGCATAAAGCGTTGGTGGGTATATTTTTGGCAAGATAAGCAATACCAACGATCATAATCATATATAATGGAATAATTATTGGATTGAACTCGTATGATGTCAAAAATAAAAAAACGAAATTAGTAATTATTGATTCTATTGAATGGAAAGTTAAATTTAGATGTAAATATTGTTGGACAATAAATTATTCAGCTAATATTGGAAAAGGTCGAGAAGAAATACTATACCTTATGGATTTCAAGATGCATCGCGGCGGCAAGGGAGCGAATCCCCGGGAGCATAGATAACTATGTGACCGGGGTGAGTGAGTGCAGCCAACAAAGAGGCAACTTGAAGGATGACAGGTATACATCCAGTAATTAGAGTTGATTATGGCGAAGGTAAAATATTGTGAATGGAGGTTTTTATGAAAATACTGTTATCGCAGCTGTAAAAAGATTGATTCTTGCTGAATCTCCCGATGTCTCTGAGTTTGAACGCATGGAGTGGTTCTTTAACATTCACAAAGATGTGTTCCCATCAACTCACTTTCAGTCCACCGGTATTTTTACTAAGAATTTAGAAAAAACCGCCGTAAACCCTTGCACAGTGCGTGGATATCAGGCGAAAAGCCCAAAGGGCTTTAGGGCTGGCTACTGCGACGTATCCGGACTGAATTGATATCTATCTGTAAAACAGGCTAAAATGAATACACTCTATCAATGAGCGCTGAATATGTTAAGAGCCACCAAAGTCCGCATCTACCCCACATCAGAGCAGGCGGAGTATCTTAACGCCCAGTTCGGTGCGGTCCGTTTCGCGTACAACAAGGCTCTGCACATCAAAAAACACGCTTATCAGCGTTACGGCGTAAATTTAAACCCGCGTAAAGACCTGAAGCTTTGCTGGCAGTAGCAAAAAAATCCCGTCAATATGCCTGGCTTAAAGAATATGATTCTATTGCCTTGCAGCGGGCGGTGATTAACCTGAATACTGCGTTTGATAACTTCTTTAATCCGAAGTTGAAAGCGCGTTTCCCGGCATTTAAAAATAAGCACGGTAAGCAATCCAGTTATCATTGTGTCGGGGTAAAAGTGTTTGATGGTGCAATCAAAATACCGAAATTATCGCCGGTAGAAGCCCGGCTGCATCGTGAAATTAACGGGGAAGTGAAAAGCATCACAATCACTCGCACCGCAACAGGCAAGTATTAATCCTCAATACTCTGCAATGACGGCATGGAAGCGCCAGTAAAGCCATCTCGGGTAACATGGCTGCGGTCACAAAATGCCAGAACTGCCACTAAATAAGCGGATCTGGCAATGTCCTTGCTGTGGTGTTGAACATGACCGCGATATCAATGCGGCGATCAACATCCAGCGCAAGGGCATAACAGAATTACAGGCGGCGGGACTCGTCGTTTCTGCCCACGGAGGCCAGCGTAAATCCGTTGCATCGACGGCGGAGGCCTGAGAAGTGGGAAGCCTCGCCGTTTTTTACGGCGGGGAGCAGTCACTATAGTGTGATATAAGGTAAATGAATTCGTTTCTGTTAGATATGGCGATTTATTTGAAATATTAAAAAATAGTGAAAACTTTGATGTTATTTTTTTTGAACTCTAATTTTTTATTTATTCTTGAAAGTGGCTCTTTTAAAAGGGAAACTTATCATGTGTTTGACGAACCACAATATATAATATATAAGCGTTTCCTTAAAGAAATGAGAAAGTATCACAATTACTCAGGAAAAAGAGTTGTGGAGCTTAACCGCCAGGGAAATGAAACGGTGTTTAGTGAATGATGCATAGAGCATGGCTATAACTATTTTGTTTTATATGAGGAGAGAGGAAAAGGAAATAATTCACAAATATATAAATTTTTTAATTAATATATTTGGTCTGAAATATTTATTGCTATTAATCATTATTAAGGAGAGTATATTTTGACTTCGGAAAATATTTCTGTATCACCAGTTGCCATCGTTGGTGGTGGACCCGTTGGTCTAATGTTGGCTTTATTCCTGGATTTATATGGTGTTCGTTCCGTTATCTTTAATTTGGAGGAAGAGACCCGATGGCAACCTAAAGGCAGTACCCATAGTGCCCGTATTATGGAGCATTTTCGTCGTGTAGGTATATCTCAGCCTATTCGGTCATTAGGCGTGCCAAAAGAGTTTCCTTTGGACGTATCATATTTTACCAAGTTTAATGGATGGGAGCTTGCACGGATTACGTTACCGTCGGAAATGGAGAAAATGTCTATGCGCGAAAATGCGGCTTCGACAGATCCCGTTCCAGAACCAATAATACGTGCAAATCAAATGTATGTTGAAAGGTTTCTACTACAACATGCAAAGAGTCGTCCAAATATCATAATAAGATATGGCTGGCGCGTTAAAGATTTTATCCAATATAAAGATGAAGTAAAACTTTATGCGGAGCATATTGATGGAAAGTACGCTGATGAAGTCTGGCAAGCAGCATATATGGTTGGGTGTGATGGCGGACAGAGCTTTGTACGATCTAAACTTGGTATAGTTTACGAAGGAACCGTTGAAGCTAAGGCAGGTTTTCTAACGGGTGGAATGGTTTCCAGTTATATCCGTGTTCCCGGAATTCACCAGGGATTATTACGAGGCAAAAAATCCTGGATGTACAATATCGTCTCACCTAGGGAAAATATGTTATTTATCTGCCTGGACGGTGAAGATGATTTTTTATTTGTGACCCAGAGTAAGGATGGGAAAGTTATTGATGATTTGGAAGTCGTTCGCATAGCTCAGGCAGGAATAGGTACAGATGTTGAGGTATTAGTCCTTGGCAATACGATATGGAAAGGCGGTGTTGCTCTCGTTGCTGATAAATATTCTGAGGGTAGGGTATATTTAGCAGGAGATTCTATTCACTTATTTGCTCCCACCGGTGGTTTTGGCATGCATACGGGGATCGACGATGCTAGCAATTTAGCTTGGAAAATTGTTGCGTCTATAAATGGTTGGGCAGGTAATGCGTTAATGGATTCTTATGAAAGCGAGCGTCGTCCAATTGCATGGAGAAATACTGCCGTTGCTCGTTCTTATACCCGGCAGACAGCATCACTATATGTGCCTGCAAATTTGGAAGATGCGGATTATGCGGGTGAGCTGGCGCGTGAAAAGATTAATACTGAGCTAAGTCATTTTCGCTGTCAATTTACTTCTATCGGAGTGGAACTTGGTGCCCGATATGATAGTTCTCCTCATATTATTAATAGCGATCCCGTACCGGATGATGATTGGCTTAATTATAAACCAAGTAGTGTACCCGGAGGGAGATTGCCGCACTTATGGCTCACACCTATTCCTGGCACCAGGGTATCTCTGTTCGATATTTTAGGCACCGGGTTTAGTTTGCTTCGAGTAGGATCGCGTTTTCCCGATATATCTGAATTATTAGCTCAGGCATATCAACGTAAAATTCCGGTCAAGATTATTGATCTTCCTGGTCATGATGCTTGGCAATTATATCAAACCAGGCTCCTTTTAGTGCGTCCTGACCAATATATTGCTTGGAGAGGTGATAGGGTTCCTGGCAATATAGGTTCAATATTGGATAAAATTGTCGGTAGGTAAGTAAAGGGATGATTTTCTGGGATGAAGATATTAACGCTAATGAAACAGGGATCACAATATGATGGTTAAGGCGGATGTTTTTATGGCAGGTAACAGCCCTTTTGGTAATATCTATACCCTATGGATTTCAAGAGGCAACTTGAAGGATGACAGGTATAGGACTAATATAATGGTCATCACAAGGCATTGATGGTTGACTAATACATTTGTTGCGCATATAAAAAATCAGCGAACAATCGAAATATTATCGGGGTTTGGTGTTAGCACATTAAGAAAAGCGTGCTTGTGGAAAGGGTGGTTGGGTGTATAGAACGATAATATAGTTCAACCACCACTGTTATTACGCAGAATGATGCAGTTAATATTATAAAAAAAACTTATCGGTAATTTTGATGGCACTTCTTGTGCGTTTGTCAGAAATCACGGACATATGACATGGTATTGCTAGGATAATTAGAGAAGATAGGCAGAAATGATAACTAAGATAAAATATGTTGAGTATTATTTCAAGATAGTTAAAAAATACAAATTTTACAATAAACTACAATATTAGAGGTAATTATAGTGAAAAAAACGTTTTTCTCATCTGGAGACTTTGGCAAAGTTCCCGCAGAATTAATTGAAGATAAGCCTACTCAATTGATTCATGAAAATGTATTGAACTCTGAAGTGAGTCAAGATTTGAATTTCTCAAATGAAAGGCGCCATAAAGTGGCTATGGTTAATTTACCCAGTAAAGTTCTCAGTATGACTCTGGGAGGGTTACAACCTGGACAATCGACCCGTAAACACAGACATAGTTATGAAACCATAATATATATCGTTAATGGGGAGGGGTATTCACTCATTGGTGAACAACATATTTCATGGAAAGCCGGTGATGCGATATATGTTCCTGTATGGGCATGGCATCAACATGTTAATAGTGGTGCTATTGATGAAGTATTCTATATTGCATGTGAGAATGCGCCAATGTTGCAAAACTTAGGTCTTGCTGTTCGTGAAGAGCTTTGAATTTAAGTAAGTGTAGGTTTTATAGATTGTATTTAAAAACAGATAATGATTTCACCGGGATAGAAATTATTATACCCAATGGATTTCAAGATGCATTGCGACGGCAAGGGAGTGAATCCCTGGGAGCATAGCGAACTATGTGACCGGGGTGAGCGAGTGCAGCCAACAAAGAGGCAACTTGAAAGATAACGGGTATATTAGCAGTATCCCGGTGGTTTATATATATTAATTGCATCTCAATGATTGAATTTTTTATTCAGTTAAACTCTGATCATTTAATGATTCTCTATAATAGTAAAACAAATCACAATTGGTAGTTTATTTTTTTAAATATTATCATTGGTAAATAATTTTATATCTATTTTAGTTGGAAAATATTTGTATTAATTAATCTGTTTTTTAGTATGTTTTTTATATTATTAATCTTTAGGGTTTGTATTGTTTTTTATTTTATATCAATGAGATATATAACTGTTATCTCGTTTCTTTTTAATGTGTTCTCTGTCATGTTTTACAAAAAATCCCTTTTTTACCATTGATAATTTATGATGTGAAAAATAGTCTTTATAGATGTTGATTAGATGATTTTAATTTTTCTTAATGTAATATTTTTATATTTTATAAATCGATTTACATTTTTGACCATAATTTTATGGTTACATATGGCGTAAAGATTGACATTTTTTTTCAAAATGAGAAAGATGATTAAATTCAATGTCATCATGCTGTTTATTGTCTTCTCATGGCTCGTTGTTGCTGCTTTTAATGGCTTCTGAGCAGCGGCTTACCTTACATAACTTTGGTGTTTGAAAGAGGTAATTAATGAAGAAATTTAAATTGCATACATTAGCAGCACTAACTGCAACAGTTGGACTTATGGGGTTTGCATATGCCTCCCAAACAGCGCAGCAAGTGGTTGATGCACTGAGTCAATTAAAAGTTAATTATAAGGTCGTTGATAATCAGGCGGGAGATCACGGCGTTAACTGTGCAGTGCTGGGGGCTGACTGGGCTAAATGTAATCGAGTGGATATTACTTTAACCAATGGTAATCAGGTGATTGACTCTGTTGATTGGGCGATTTATTTCCACAGTATTCGCCAAGTCCTGAGCGTAGATAATGAACAGTTCAAAGTCACGCGTATCACGGGCGATTTACATAGACTGGAACCGACCGAAAAATTCACCGGTATTAAAGCTAACGAGCAGGTAAAACTGCCGTTTATTGGAGAATACTGGCAGATTTACAGCACTGATTTTCTACCTCGCTGGTATGCAACGTCGGGTGATGCGAAACCTAAAGTGCTTGTTAGTACAGATACAGAAGATCTAAGTCAATTCTTATCTGCTTTCACCGGTGATCAATGGAAACGCACACAGACAGATAATAATATTTTGATGACACCTGAAAATCGTTATATGAAGAATTTGCAGGTCAAAAAGGTTGGATCAAAAAAGTTGCGTGGGCAAATTATCCCGACACCAAAAGAGGTTCAGATTTTTACCGGGGATGCTGATTTATCTGGTGGGGTGAGACTGGAATTAGGTGGTTTAAATGACGAGGCAGTTATTCTTGTCAGAAAACGTTTTACTGATCAAGGAATTAAATTAGAGAATAGTGGCTATCTCGTTGCGACCCAGATTGTCTCTTCAGATTTTACTGGTGAGTTGCAGGTTAAAGGGGCTTACCGTCTAAATATTACCCAACATGGGGCACAAATTGTTGCTTTTGACCAGTCAGGAGTGTTTTACGGTCTTCAATCTCTGTTGTCATTAATTCCTGTTGATGGCGATAGGAAGATTGCTACTTTGACGGCAAAAGATGCGCCCCGCTTTGAGTATCGTGGGGTTCTCCTTGATGTAGGGCGTAATTTCCACAGTAAACAGGCTGTTCTGCGTTTGCTTGACCAAATGGCAAGTTACAAGCTGAATAAATTCCATATTCATCTGTCTGATGATGAAGGTTGGCGTTTGGAAATTCCTGGATTACCTGAGTTGACGGAAGTTGGCAGCCAGCGGTGTCATGATTTAAGTGAAACTAAATGTTTGTTACCACAACTGGGTTCAGGCCCCAATAACAACAACATGGGTAGCGGATATTTCAGCCGTCAAGATTACATTGATATTTTGAAATATGCCAAAGCCCGTTATATCGACGTTATTCCTGAAATTGATATGCCAGCCCATGCTCGTGCCGCCGTTGTTTCTATGGAAGCCCGCTATAAGAAATTAATCGCTCAGGGGAATGTGAAAGGGGCGAATGAATATCGTTTGCTCGATCCAACGGATACCACCAGAGCAACATCGGTTCAGCTCTATGATCGTCGCAGTTATTTGAATCCGTGTATGGATTCTTCAAAACGGTTTGTTGAGAAAGTCATTGGTGAAATTGCCGCTATGCATAAAGCAGCGGGCTCACCATTGGAGACTTGGCATTTCGGGGGAGATGAAGCGAAGAATATCCGTTTGGGAGACGGATTCCAGGATAAAAATGGTCCTATCGTACCGGGTAAGGGCATTATTGATAAAAATGCGGAAGATAAACCATGGGCTAAGTCTCAGATTTGTCAGAAGTTGATAGAACAGGGTGTTGTGAAAGACATTGATTATCTTGCCAGCGACTTCGCAATTGAAGTGAGCAAAATTGTGAATGCTAATGGCATTGAAAGGATGCAGGCGTGGCAGGATGGTTTTAAACATGTTGGCAGCGCTAAAGATTTTGCCACCAAACGCGTTGGGGTGAATTTCTGGGACGCTCTCTACGATGGCGGCTTTGATTCAGTCAATGATTGGGCGAATAAGGGCTATGAAGTGGTGATATCTAGCCCAGATTATATTTATCTGGATATGCCATATGAAGTTCATCCACAGGAGCGTGGCTATTATTGGGCGGCTCGTTTTAACGATGAAGCTAAGATCTTTAGTTTTGCACCCAATAACATACCTCAAAATGCTGAAACTTCCGTTGACCGTGATGGTAATGCATTCCGTGCGAAAAGTGATAAACCGTGGCCGGGCGCTTATGGGCTTTCAGGTCAAGGATGGAGTGAAACGGTTCGGACTGATGAACAGATGGAATATATGATTTATCCGCGCTTGTTACCGCTGGCAGAACGGGCATGGCACCGGGCCGGTTGGGAGCTGGATTATGTTCCGGGCCAGGTATATCAGCGTGGAGAAACGTATAAAGTCGATATAGATGCGCTTAATCGTGACTGGACTCGATTCGCTAACCTGATAGGGCAACGTGAACTTAGTAAACTGGATAAAGCAGGTATTGCTTATCGTCTGCCGGTTCCGGGGGCTAAGATAAAACGGGGTATCTTGCGGGCTAATGTTGCTCTGCCTGGATTGGTAATCCAGTATTCGACTGATGGCGGTCGTAACTGGGAAGTTTATAACAACCATAAACGCCCAAGAGTGAGGGGTGATGTGTTGATCCGTTCTGTCAGCCCGGATGGTAAACGTTACAGCCGAATTGATAACGTAAGGGCATGATAATGTTGTAGTAAGAGGGAACCCTGATGGGTTCCCCTCTCTAGGTAGATAAAAAATTAGCGGTTCAGGCGTGAATTATTTCTCGTCATGTGCACTACTATCTTCGCGGCAATTACCGGCAGAGCAGTGACCATATAAATAAAGA
Organism: Photorhabdus bodei; assembly: GCF_003287735.1. Classification (GTDB taxonomy): domain Bacteria; phylum Pseudomonadota; class Gammaproteobacteria; order Enterobacterales; family Enterobacteriaceae; genus Photorhabdus; species Photorhabdus kayaii. Next base: position 106,221 of record NZ_NSCM01000009.1, read on the forward strand.
CTGTGGTTTGAAAGCTTAATCCCATAACGCTCAGCAATGTTCTTCTGGCGTTTTTCGATATATTTGTCACTGAATTCAATGACTTTACCACAGTCCAGGCAGATTAAATGGTCGTGGTGGTGTTGTTGAGTGAGTTCAAAAACCGATTTGCCACCCTCAAAGTTATGGCGGGTGACAATACCGGCATCATCAAACTGATTCAACACGCGGTAGACAGTAGCAAGTCCAATCTCTTCACCGTTATCAATCAGTTTCTTGTAGAGATCTTCCGCACTGACATGGTGGTATTCAGGCTCCTGTAACACTTCCAATATTTTCAGACGAGGAAGTGTAACTTTAAGTCCAGCATCTTTTAATGCCTTATTGTTGTCGGTCATGCGGATTCAGTCCTGTTACTCAGTAAAGTGAACTTAGTGATACTTCAAAAAGTACCAGTTAGTTATCAGATTATGATTATAGGCATGGCTAATGAAAATGAAAACCACGTTAACCTTAACTTTCATTACACATTTTGCCAGAATAATCGTTTATAAAACGCAGGAATAACCTTACTATTTATCATGCTTAGGCTGTTTTTTGCCATTCTTCGTAATGAAAAGCGGATTTAAGCAGTGTTCTGACAAAAGTAATAGCCTTTGAATGCGATCCCACAGGGCGAGTGAAGCGAGTCACTTCTCACCTACCGTGGGTTCACTATTGATAAGAAATGGCCTGCACCAATTACGCTTACTGGGATAGGCCGCTATCCTGCAAGAATTTCTGACAAACTCAGCTCTTCGTAGATCTGTTTAGTCCAGGCATTAACACGCTCTTCTGTTAATTCTGGTTGGCGGTCTTCATCAATAGCAAGCCCAATAAAATGGCTATCATCAGCCAAACCTTTTGATTCTTCGAAGTGATAGCCCTCGGTTGACCAATGACCAACAATAATGGCGCCGCGGGGTTCAATAATGTCACGGATAGTTCCCATGGCATCGCAGAAATATTCCGCGTAATCTTCCTGATCACCACAACCAAAAAGGGCGACCAACTTCCCTTCAAAATCGATCTCTTCCAGAGTAGGAAAGAAATCATCCCAGTCACACTGTGCTTCACCGTAGTACCAGGTAGGGATGCCGAGCAGCAGAATATCGAACTGTTCGATATCTTCTTTGCTGCTCTTGGCAATATCATGAACTTCTGCAATGTCGGAACCCAGAATTTTTTGGATCTTTTTGGCAATATTTTCTGTGTTGCCGGTATCGCTGCCAAAAAATATACCTATAATTGCCATAGGATAATATAACCTCTTGTTTTATTTGTGTATTTCTGTATGAGATATACGTATAAAATGTTAAAAATCAGTAGAAAAGGTTCTGATTGTATTAATAAAAAAACAAAATCCTATTCTGACTAAACAGTCAGGACAATTCTGTCAAATTTGTGTGATTTCGTGCCTTCAATGCTATCAAGTCGTGATGTTACTTTCTGCTAACTGGGCCAGCAAAATTTGCTCGATGAGTTCACTGCGGCTGATGTTGCGTTGCTGTGCAAGAAAGTTAAGCGCATCTACTGCATCAGCATTTATTTTCAGCTCCACACGACGCAGACCGCGCACCTTATCACGGCGAAGTTGGTTACGCTTGTTGACTCTGAGTTGTTCATCCCTGGAAAGTGGGTTGGTTTTTGGGCGCCCCGGTCTGCGTTCATTTGCGAACAAATCCAGAGTGGTGCGATCCATTTGTTCTTTTGCCATAAATTCAATTAGTAAAGGGCGTATACCATAAAATATAGCACGCCATGATACCCCAGCTTCTAGTGTATCGCTACTGCCTGACAAAGATAAAAGCGGCGTCATTGCTTATCTGTAAAGGATTGTGGTTGAGTTTCCGTTTTAGCGGTGTTGGTATTTTCTACGGTACTCTATTGGTGTTAACCCATTAAGTTTCTTGAATAACTCTCTGAAATAGCGAGTATCTTCATAGCCAACTTCATGGCTGATTTCTTCTATGGTCTTATTCGATTTTTCTAACCGGCATTTCGCCAGAGATAGTCGAATCTGTTGGATATATTGAATAGGTGTCTGGCCGGTTGCAGTCTTAAAGCGCCGCTTCATCTGTCTTTCACACAGATGAATTTTATCGGCCAAATTGCCAACTGATAATCTGTCTGATGGGGCAGAATGCATCCAGTCTTGTAGTTTGTGGATTAATGTATCTGAATGTTGGCGATAGGGTACAAAACTTGCGAGAGTGTGAGAGGGGAGACCTTCCATATTACCAAATATGAGCTGACTACAGGTTTCCCTAGTATTTTGACCATATATCTGTTCAATAATATGCATCATGACATCGTTGTATTCATAGGTGCCAGAAGTACAAAAAATATTGTTATCGCTGGTGACTTTTATTTCTGAATGTAACTGTACTTGCGGAAACATGTCCTTGAATAATTTGGTAAATAGCCAGTGTGTGGTGGCTTTGCGGTTATTGAGTAAATTAGCTTTAGCCAGTACAAAAGAACCTGTACAAACGGAGACGATAGGAACATTTTTTTCTTCCATCATCTGGAGCCAATCTAAGGTTTCTTTAGTACAAAAATCGAAATCGTAATAAGGGGCCCCAATTGAACCCACCAGGACAATATCTGTTTGTTTTATTTCTCCTATGAGTTTATTGGGTTTTAGCCGAATACCCCCCATCCCGACAGCATCCTGATTATCCTGTGTGACAATATTGATTTCTGGCTCCGGCGCTCCGGCTAAACGAGCAGCAGTGGTTAAAATTTCTATTGGGCCAGTAATAGAAGTCAGAGATCCTCCTGAAAATACTAACACGCTTAAAGAAACTGGATTCCTGTCCATAAGAATTCTCCAACTTAAAAATTAAGATGTATCAAGATATTTCATTGTCTAACATCTTAATAACTTATTGTAACAATTTAAATAAGTTAATTACATTGAATTATTTTTTTTGAACAAACAAGTAAAATAAAAAATAATTTCAGCCAAAACTTATTCCGTCTTTGTTAAGAGTTGGCTGAATTGTCATTTAATTTTCGCCAACTTGTTGATGCCACAGATGCGCGTATAAGCCACCTTGCTGGAGCAATTGGTCATGCGAGTCAAATTCGATAATTTGCCCCTGATCTAATACACAGATTTTATCCGCGTGGCGAATTGTATTGAGCCTATGAGCAATACTGATCACTGTTCTGTTACGGCATATTTCGTCCATATTTGCCATGATTGCCGCTTCGGATTCATAGTCCAATGCTGAGGTGGCTTCATCAAGGATCAGAATAGTTGGGTTGACCAGGAGCGCTCTTGCTAATGCGATTCTCTGTCTTTGACCACCTGAAAGATTTACTCCTTTTTCCCCAACTGGATGCGCAAAACCGTGGGGAAAGGATTGAATAAATTCAATGGCCCCGGCTAACTCAGCGGCACGATAGACTTCTGCATCTGTTGCGTTGGGCTTACACAGCCGAATGTTATCGGTGATACTGCCAGAAAACAGGATACTTTCCTGGAGCACAACACTCATATTACGGCGTAAAGAGACGGGATCAGCAATAGCCAAATCCATGCCATCAATCAAAACTTGTCCATGTTGAGGTACGTACAACCTTTGTAGCAAACGGGTGAGAGTACTTTTACCTGAACCGGACGGTCCAGTTATACCAATAAATTGACCCGATTTTATCAATAACGATAGGTTCGCCAGAACTTCTGGTGTGTCGTCATGGTAGCGGAAGCGAATATTTTTGAATTCAATTTGGCCTTCCAGCTCAGGTACAGAAGCCAATCCCTGTTTACTGTTTTCCATTGGCTCATCAAGAATATCCCCCACACGTTTCAAGGCGATTAACGTATGCTGAAAATCTTGCCAAACCTGTGCGAGCCGGAGGATCGGTTGCGTGACGTGTCCGGCCAGCATATTGAAGGCAATAAGTTGCCCCGGAGTCAGTTCACCGCGTAAGACTTCTGTCACCCCCCACCATAGGAGGATCGCGGCGGTAAATTTCTGGACAAAATCGATTCCCTGTCCTGCGATTAAACCGCTTTTCTGTGCCGCGAAGCTTTTAGTCAACTGCTGGCTGAGAATACGTTGCCACTGATGTAAGAAACGGTTTTCAGTCGCGGTGGTTTTGATGGTTTCAATCCCAGTGACGGCTTCAGTCAGAAAGCTTGTTGCATTTGCATCGGTTTCATATTCTGCTTCTACTTTGCGGCGAATAACCGGCCCGGCGACTACCCAGAATACGAAGTAAACAAAAAGTGAGCCAATAACAATCCAGGTTAGTATCCAGGCGTAATAAAACATGATGCCAATAAACATGATGACGAAAATTAAATCCAGCAACAGCATCAGGGTAGAACCTGTCAGAAACTGGCGGATTTGAGACATCTCTCTGACTCTGGCAATGATCTGCCCTGTTTGCCGTTGCTTAAAATATTGCAGCGGCAATCCTGCCAGATGACGATACAGTCGCCCGGAGAGCTCAGAATTTATCTGGCTTGCCATGTGCCCAAACACGGTGTTGCGCATAAAGCTATACAAGGGTTCGGCAAGGGCGATAGCGAGCATAGCCATACCTAATACATGCAGGCTAGATAAACTTCGTCCTACTAATACCTTATCGATGATGTTTTCAAACAAGATCGGACTGACCAGTGCAAATAACTGGAGAACTATGGCAAACAAAAACAGATCTCTTATCTGACTTTTCTGCCGGAAAATGGAGGGATAAAACCAGCTCAAGCCGAATTTGACATGCTTCTTAGTTAATTCCTGATCTGCGATTAAAAGAATCTTATATACATTCTCTTTATTACCAGTAGATGTAGATAAGGAAAGTGATTGAGTTTGTTCAGTCACAGGATCGAGAATGGTAATATTGTCATTCTTGACTTCAATGAGTACCCACCATTGTTGTTCCAGCTCAATCAATGCCGGTAAGGGTAATGTTGGCCCTGTGTTGACAGTTAATTGCTCAATTTTACTGTGTAGCCCAATAGTGTTGGCGGCTTCACGTAGCTGTAAATCACTCAGATATAAGGAGTCAAAACCCAGGCTGTGCTGAAGTTGATCAACAGTAGCTGACTTATGAAATTGTTTCCCCACATAGACGATACAATTTAGCGCCTGATTATGAGTGTAGTTACTGGAATCAGTGGCAGAAGAAGGTAATAGGTTCACGATTATTTCTCCCTTAATGCTTCAGATTGATACTCTCTGATAGGGCTCAAGAGATAATCGATAACGCGGCGTTGGTCGGTTTTGATTTCAGCGACGATTGACATACCTGGGGTAATTTCAACCTGGGTATCGTCTATGGCAATGCTATTACTTTTAAGGCTCACTTGAGCGGGAAAGACCAATCCTAACCGTTCATCGGTGGTTGAATCTCTGGATATACTCAGCAGTTCGCCGTCAATCGTGCCATAACGTGTATAAGGGAAAGCATCTACCTTAACGGTGACGAGTTGGCCTGGATAAACAAATCCGGCGTCTTTGTTTAAAATTTGCACTTCCGCTAACTGCACATTGTCATCAGGGACGATCACCATTAAGTTTTGTGCCGGTTGCAGTACCGCGCCTAATGTATGGACGCTGAGTTGTTGAACTGTTCCTGTGACGGGGGAGCGAATGACTTCAAGTTGTTCCCGTATCTGAGCTTTTGCCAGCTCTTGCTCTAAAACGACCAATTGAACTTCGGCCTGTTTTCTTTTATCAAACCATTCGCGTTCTTTTTGTGTTTTCAGGCTGTTTAAGCGTTCTTCCAGGCTAATATATTGCGATTGCAGAACATGAAGCTCCGCATTTTGTTGGGCAATCAGGCGTTCTGTTTCCAGAAACTCTTTTTCCTGTTCAAGATATTCAACTTTACTGATCACTTGTTTTTGACTTAAGGTTTGACGTGCTTTTAAACGCTGGCTGATATTTTGCCGGAGCTTAGTGAGCGCATTGATATCGCTTTTTCGTGATTGTTGAGAAGAGAGATTGACGTTCATCTCTGCTTTCAGATTTGTTACAACAGCTTCGTATTCTCTTTTCTCCCGGGAATAGTTGTCAGCAACTTGTGTTTGTTGAGATGCCGGCAAAGCCTGAAATAGTTCCTGTTCTGTCGGTTCCTGCTCTTCTGTCAAAGCCTGATAACGAATTTTTTCGTGGGCTTGATATTCGATCTGCTTTAATAACCGGGTGATATCCTGGTTAACACCGAGTGTATTGAGTGTCAGAAGTGGGGCGTCTTTCTTTACCCGCTGCCCATTCTGAACATGGATAGCGGTCACTCGGCTCTGTTCGTATGCCTGAATTATCTGAGAACGGCCAGAGACAATCAGGCGACCGGTTGCGGTTGCCTGAACATCCAACTTACCCAGATAGGCCCAGAGCAAGGCTATGATAATGCCGATACTGAGCGTTATTGCAGTGTAGCGGGCAAAAGGCGACGGTGGTCGTTGTGACAACGCTAAATGTGTCGGTAAAAAGTCATAATGCCGCGGGCAAGGGCGCAGCCAGGTTTTAATTTTATTCTTAAAAGCTTTAATCATGACAAGGCATCTCCTGTTTTAATTCTTGTTGTAACTGCCAGAGCTTCCGGTATTGTCTACCGTGGTTAAGTAGCTGTTCATGAGAGCCTTGTTCGAGAATTTCCCCCTGTTTAAGAACAATGATGCGATCACAATGACGTACAGTTGAAAGGCGGTGTGCGATTGTGATAACCGTTCTGCCTTGGGCAATTTCCGCCATATTGGATTGAATGAGTGATTGTGATTCATCATCAAGCGCACTGGTTGCTTCATCAAGAATGAGAATTTTGGGGTTAGTCAGGAGAGTTCGGGCAATCGCCAGCCGCTGACGTTGACCGCCGGATAAAGATTGTCCGCCTTCTGCGATAGTTGTGTCATATCCCATCGGCAGCTTGAGAATAAATTCATGAGCACCTGCCAGCTTAGCGGCTTTAATCACGGCTTCCAGGTTGGCGTCAGGTTTTGACTGGGCAATATTTTCATATACCGTTTTGTTAAATAAGAAATTTTCTTGTAGAACCACACCGACTTGCTGTCTGAGTGTTTCAATATTTATATTTTGTAATGGGATTCCATCTAAGGTAATTGCGCCTATTTCTGGGGTATAAAGGCGGAGTAATAAACGAGCCAATGTACTTTTTCCGGAACCAGAGGCACCGATGATACCAATGGTTTCTCCGGCTCTGATATCGAGAGTCAATCCTTTAATCGTTGGTGGAATATCGGGTTGATAGCGAAAAACAACATGGCTAAATGAGACTGCTCCTTGCAGTGTGATTTGCTGCTGGCCGGATTGTTGCTCGGTTGGCAGGTTTAACATATCTCCTAACTTATCGACGGCCACCCGCGTTCTGATAAATTGTCCCCATAGTTCCACTAATCTGGCTAATGGTTGGGCCGTGTGATTTACCATCATATTGAAGGCGATCAACTGACCGATGGTCATTTGCAGTGATAAAACCTCTGATGCGCCTAACCAGAGAATTGCCGCAATGGTAACTTTTTGCAGTAGCATAACAATATGGTTTGAACGATTACCCAGTTGCTGTACTGCGTAACTAGTATCGACCATCTTCTCAGTCTGGCTATCCCAACGGCGAACGAATTTAGGCTCTACCGCCAGACTTTTCAGGGTTTCAGCACCAGAAACCGTTTCAGTCAGAAAAGAGGTATTTATTGCTGCATGGGTGAATTGTTGTTCAACCGCTTTTTCCATACGAGGCGTCACCCACCATGCCAAAATGGCATAACAAGGGAAGGTTGCGAGAAAAACCCAAGTTAGTAGGCCGGATAACAGGCTCATCACGTAGATGAAAATAAACATAAATAGAACATCGACAGATAAGGTGAACATTGAGCCGGTCAGGAACTCTCTAACGGTATCCAGTTCACGCACCCGAGTAACAATAGCTCCCACTTGGCGGGATTTAAAAAAGAGTAAAGGTAGCCCGAACAGATGCCGGACTAGTTTTAATCCCAGTTTGATATCAATGCGGTTTGCGGTGTGAGCGTATTGGTATTCTCGTAATCCACGTAAAATCACCTCGATGATGCCGGCGATGATTAAGCCAAAGACTAATACATCAAGTGTTGATAGCGCTTGATGGATTAAGACCTTATCCATTACCACTTGAATAACTAAGGGAGAAATTAGCGCAAGAATTTGTAATACAAAGGAAAATAACAGTATCTCACATAGATTTTTCTTTTGTGCCAGAAATTCTGGAATAAACCAACGGATGTTAAATTTAGCTTGTTTCTGTTTTATTTTAATCCATTTTCCATTCCACTCTTTTATCAGCCTTTCTTCGGACCATATTTCAGGATTTTCTTTATCAACCCTCTGTATTAGTGAGTTCTCTTTATTCGATTTGGCTAAAACAAAGGGTAGGCCATTATTATCAAACAAGATTGCGGGTAGAAGTATATTATGGTGCTTTTTTCTTACGGAATTTTTACTTGAAATCGATAAATTAAATTTTTCCTCTATATTACTTATAGATGAATAATAACAATTAGATTTTTTTAAGTTATCAATGTCAGTGATGTTTTCTTTTCTATTATATATCATCAATATTAATTTTAATGATGCTATGGTTAATTTCTCAATTTTATTCATGAAAAAATATCTTTAAAATCCACAAAATATGAATTAAAACAAATGGTTATATTAATTTTGTGTAGCATTTAAGTGTTACTTATTATCTTATATTTATTGTCATTATCGATGTAGGTAAATGGGACTATATATGTGGGGTAAAAGGACTTTTTGTGTGTAAATGTTGATTTTGAGTTTTTTATCTATATTATTTCATTGGTTTTTTTACTCTTAATGTATTTATAGATATAAAAATTCAAGATACCCGTGAATCAAATGTCTTATTTGTTGTAAACGTTGTATAACTTCATTAATAAGTTGTTTATTTTTGGTAAATAAAAATATGTCTGAAAAATTCGTACAAACCATCTCTAGTGTTAATTATAATAAAGGGATTTTTTCTCTTTATTTCGTTGGTCAAGAACCTAATCGTATGGCGAATGGGATAATGGCAGAAAATGATAATGAACTTGAATTAAAGCAAGTTATCCATATGCCAGCATCGGGATTTATGTATATGGTTTCGATGGTTAAAAATATGTTGGAAGATCCACGAATGGCGGCTGAATTTGACAAATTGGTTGCAGCAGGGTTTTTACCTGCTCCACAAGTGGCTGAAGAGCAAATTGTATCGGAATCTATAGCGGAAGAGCCTGCTAACGCTAAAAAACGCCTATCTAAAAATACAAAATAAGATCTCATGGTTGATTAGCGGATGGCGATTATACATCAACCAGTGAAACTGAATAACGCAGAAATTCAAGCAATGATTGGAGGAGTAATGCTGCTGAGTCAGCATTCTCCTCTGCATCGGAGATACCTGGTGTCCGAGTGGCATCAGCGTATCTTGCCTTCATTTGAGTTGAATCAGTTTTGCTATTACGAAGATGAACACGGGAACCCAATCGCTTTTTGTAATTGGGCTTTTTTATCTGAGCAGAATCGAGATGAGCTTCTTTCGGGAGAAAGAGAGCTTATCCACACAGATTGGCGCTCAGGTCCACATATCTTTTTTCCCGAAATGATTGCTCCTTTTGGTCACGGTCGTGAAGTTGCCAGGGATTTGCGCCGCCGTGTCTTTTTGCCGTGGAAAGGCCGGAAAGCTTGTACTGTCCGCGGGAAGCTGGATGTTCAAAATAACCGCTGTATTCGTCAGGTACAGTGGTTTTTTGTTTAATTTTTGTATGACTTAAAGGGATTTTTGATGGGGAAATCATCAAATAGAAGTACAGAGTATTTCTTTACTGGAAAATACTACGACGATAATGATGGTAATAGTATTACTGCTATTGGTGTCGGGGGTGAAGTTTATGCTTATGGCGGAAATGATGATGTTACTGTTGGTTCATTAAAGGTCGATGTATACCATACGAATGGTGAACTTTCGGTAAAGGGAGCCTCAGGTTATACCGGTATTAGTAAAACGGGAAATGGCGGCTTGTCATTTGCCGGTGCAGCCGGTTCGGCTTTTATTGATCACACAGGTGAAACGGGAAATTTAAATTATTCAGGTGCTGCCGGCTATAATAAACTGGTTCGTAAAGGTTTGTCTGGTGATACAAATTTTAAAGGGGCCGGTGGATACAATAAGTTATGGCATGAAACTAACCGGGGAGATTTAGATTTTGCTGGTGCAGGGGGATACAACGACATTGACCATACCTGGTTTAACCGTTATCAAGATTCACAGGGAAATGTGACTTTTAATGGCGCAGGCGCTGCAAATAGTATCAATTCACGAGTAGAAAGCGGTAACGTTACATTCAATGGAGCAGGTGCTGATAATCACATCATACGTAAAGGTAAAGAAGGTAATATTATCTTACGAGGTGCGGGGGCATCGAATCGAATTGAGCGTGTACGCCAAAATAAAGATGGGTATGAACAGACGCGTGGTGATATTACTTTTGAAGGTGCGGGTGGTTATAACAAACTCTATTCTGATGTCGCGCATGGCAATATTAATTTCTCCGGTGCTGGTGCTTACAATGAAATCACCAGAACAGGCATGAATAGCGATTTCTATGGTGAGACACTGGAATTTGCTAAAGCCGAAGAAATCGTATTGACGACGGCAACGATGGGAGGAAGCTGGATCCAGGAGTCTCAACATGTCACAGGTATTAAATCAACCGTCGAACCGGATACCTATCTTTTTGCGTTTGCTGACGAAATGTATACTAAAATCAGCAAAGTCCAGCTTCAAAATAATCCCACCACGGGTAGACTCGGTTATCATGCCACTTCTTGGTATAAAGCAGGTAATCACCTTGAAAATCTTGCTGCGAAAGAAATTTCGCCGGGCAATGGATTTGTCGCGGTAAACGCTAATGGCGCTTACCGTCTCTCCAGTTTGGTTTTTGAGCATCAGCAACCCGTCGAGATTCATGCTATCGAGGAAAGCCTGCTGATAGATCAGTGGGTAACCTATGCGGGTGGCATGGTGGTTAAAGCAGAGGATATCTCGCTAGGTGATGCCAAAATGGGAGGGTACGCGATCTCTTCTAATGGACTGAAAATCGATGTCTCTCCGGTTAAATCAAATGAGCAACCTGATACTTATGTATATGCAATATTTCTGGAACCTTATACCAAAGTGGTTGAAGTTCAGTTGACCAATGATCCTGATACAGGACAACTGAAATACAAAGCAACAGCATGGTACAAAACAGGCGATCATACGGGTAATTTAGCCAATGAAAAGTTTTCCTATGATAATGGATATACCTCCATTGGTGCCGGCTACACGTTAAGCCAGCTTCAATATAGTGCCAATACAGTGCACCATGCTTCTCATCGATTAGTACATAGCGAAGAATATAGTCAGCAAGACCTTGTTGAGTCATCCACAAGCAGTGGTTACGTGAGTTTTAACGGTGCGGGTGGTGGAAACGTTATTAAATCTAATGTTACTCGGGGAAATGTTAATTTTAAAGGCGCAGGGGCGGCAAACGTCATTTTGCATGGTTCAAAATTCGGTGATACGAATTTTGATGGTGCGGGTGCAGCCAACATCATTGTGAAAAGTGGTGAAAAGGGCGATCTGACATTTCATGGTGCGGGTTTAGCCAATGTTCTGGTTCACCAAGGCCAGAGCGGAAAAATGAATGTTGATGCTGGTGGTGCGGTAAATGTTCTTGT
>NZ_NSCM01000010.1 GCF_003287735.1 Photorhabdus bodei
GGCTGATTGGTTTTTATGCCGAAAATAAAGGAATACACCTTAATTATCAGGCAAATAGTATCAAATCAAGAAGAGTCATCTCTCACCTAACATTAGCGGAGAATGTATTACGCCATTCTCCGCTAATATTATTTGAAATAGTGCTTAATAAAACACTCAAGCACCTCGCCAAAATCTACCAAAATATGGTTTTGATTTATTAGCGCTGATTTGTGGGGATTCCTCAGCGCACTTGGCGGGCTTCTTATGAATTTGGCTCCTCCAACTGGACTCGAACCAGTGACATACGGATTAACAGTCCGCCGTTCTACCGACTGAACTATGGAGGAATTGTCCTTGACAACGAGGCGAATAATATCTGGGTATTTTGGGCTTGTCAAAGGGGAAAAGTAAAAATTGAGTTTGATTGGTTAACTGATGTTCAATAATGATGTTTTTTACCATTTTTTTGTCAATTAAATTTTTCAGCTCAAGAAACGCGAGAGTTAACTGATATTTACCCATGATAATTAGATGGTGAAAATACCATCTATATTTTTATTTAGAAAATAATTAATCATGAGCATTAAAAATATAATTAAATATATATTAGATAATTTTTTCTTTGTGTTATTTATGATATTTTTATATTTCATAGTAATTTTCCTATTTTATCTGTTTTAACAGATCACTTATTGTATTTTGATATTTATTATCGGATTTACTTGTCTATAATTATTAACTGAAAAAGTAATTTATTATTTGATATCTGATTTGGAAAACATGATATTAATCCACGCCAAAGCGAATGATAAAGAGTTTGACATTAATAATGAAATATCATTTTTTGCTAATATACTAAGATATTCTCGATTCTAATAATGTATTTGTATATGCATATAAAATGCAATGAAATGAATAAAAACTATTTCAAAAAATATTTTAAATTAAATAATTGGTAAGGAGGTGGAAATAATTTTAAATATAAAATAAGCAGATAATATTCCCCCCGAAAAGAGTGGTTAATTTTCTGGTGATTTTTATAAAACAGATGAGGAGAAGTCATGAAGTTTTTAATTAATACTGATGTAACTAACTGGGTTTCACATAAAGACTGGTTTAACGTTCCATTACGATTGTTTGTAGTTCTACAGGATGATGATGGTTCTGTATCATTAGAAAATTACAAAAGTAAAATCGTGGTGAATGGCTTGAATGAGGGCGAATATGAAATCGTAAATAACAATAGCATATTTGATCCCATTAGTAGAGCATCTGAAATATTAGTAAAAATCAAGACAGATCAGAGAGTTAATGCAACAATTGGCTTTGATGCCGAAGTAACGGATGCGAGTGGTGGTGTGGTAGCGAAAGCCGCTCTGAGTCGATTTAAACTAAAGTCAGTGGGATTGGCAGCACCTGTATATCCGGCACATTATGATAATGTTATTAGCGGTGATGATATAAAAGCAGGAGTTAGAGTACTTTTTACTGATTCTAATATTTTAGATAAACATGAACTGAAATTTGTTTTTGATAATGATAATGTTGAAGTTGTTCCTGGTGTACAAAATAGCGGTGATATTCGTAGTTTGCCGGTGAAAAATGATCTCCTTACTGAAGGTAAACATGATAGCCTTTATTATACTATTAGCGAAAGCGGTACTGCTAGATTTTCTGCTATTCAACGTGTACTTGTAGAGCTTGATGAAGATTCTGCAACAGTCCAGGTCCGTCGTGATTTAGAAGTGCCTTATATTGAAGAGTATGATGAAAATAGGGGCCGGCCAATTGGTGAGAGTATTATTGATTATGACATCAATATTTTGGTCAACGATGTAAAACTTAAAGATAAGGAGTTGAAAAAAGGCACAGTACACATAAGAGGGTATTCTGCTGACAATCAAGATACAGGGGAATTGGTATTAAAGATAGATTCTTTACAAGGTAGTGAAGATAATATTTTTCGGTTAGCTGTAATTAAGCCTGAAGAAAATGCAGATGGTCAACCGGGTGGAATTGATTTCTTTAATTATATAGGTAATGGTCAGGTAAGAATTCACTACGAAATATCATTTGTTGGTGAATTGAATGTATTGCATAAATCTAAAGAGAAGATTTATAAGGTAGTTCTGGATTGATTATTTTGGTGCCGGCGAATGTGTTGCTGCTTACATAGAAAAAAAGCCCAATTCTTATTGGGCTTTTTTGCATGCTAGCCATATTTTTGTATACTAGCTATTCCATGCGTACTAGAGATTCTCTTTAGCATCTCCAAGTTTGAATTTGGCTCCTCCAACTGGACTTGAACCAGTGACATACGGATTAACAGTCCGCCGTTCTACCGACTGAACTATGGAGGAATCGTTCTTGAGAACGGGGCGGATACTAGCGATCAATTGAAACGCTGTCAATGCAAAAAAGCTTACTAGTTTATTATTTGCTTGCCATATGAGCGCATTGTCTTATAACTGTGCTATTTCACTGAAATTGAGTACTTTTGTTCATTATCGGCTATTCATGATCGGTAACGATGTTGCTATATGGGATTGCTCAGGAAACATCATGATATAAACATCATAAAAATGAATTTCACCTTTCATTTGTATAATGCGCTTGATTTCATCTTTTATTGCCAATGGAACATGAGGGTGGGAACAAAGCTCTTTGATTGCGCAGTCTGAGATTTTTTCGCTGACGAACCATTCGCCGTTGTAACATACCCGTAGATCAAGTACGCCGATATCATCAAACCGATACACAGGTTTGATTTCGAGTAATAAAACCGCCGACATAATAATGAAGAGTACTGTAAAAGCTAGCAGTGAAAGTAAACTAAAATATGGGGCGTACCAAATAAGTGCAGCGAGAAACAGGTAGGATACAAGCATAGCCAGGCAGAGATAAGGATGGTTGCTGATAAATTGGCTGTTAAAACGGGGTTTACCATCACGTTGTTCTTCGATGTTGATTCGTTCAAGATCCTGAATCAGTATCTGTTTAATGATATTCATATATTGACCTGATTAAGCAAAAGAAAAGTGAAATATTTTCATAACTATATACCTTATGGATTTCAAGATGCATCGCGGCGGCAAGGGAGCGAATCCCCGGGAGCATAGATAACTATGTGACCGGGGTGAGTGAGTGCAGCCAACAAAGAGGCAACTTGAAGGATGACAGGTATATTGCCCTTAAGGTTAGCATGGGGGAGGTGATCTTACGTAGATCAGTTGTTTTATTTTAATCTGCCAATTGTTATTGACTAAGATTAACTCTAATGCTTTCATTAAGATAAAGGTTGAATAAATCAAAAAAATTTATAACTAATGACATTGTTTGTTAAATTATTGCTTTAATAATGAGCATAAATATTTTTTTTAAAACACCAAAGCATAAAAAGGTTGCTATTCCTTTTCTATCATGAGTTAATGCAGCCGGCCTGATAAACAGACCTACTTTATGTACGACATCTTGAGTTAATGAGTTATGTGTAAGTGTTATCCTCAGATAGCCTTTGTTGACGCGTTTCCTTCTTAGTGCCTCCATAAGTAATAGCTGATATAACTGGCCAATACATGCCCAATGGTGGCAAAATTTTTTTGATATATAGGAAAGTCACAATGTCTGACAAAATGAAAGGTCAAGTGAAGTGGTTCAACGAGTCTAAAGGCTTCGGTTTCATCACCCCAGCTGACGGTAGTAAAGACGTATTCGTTCACTTCTCTGCCATTCAGGGTAACGGTTTCAAAACTTTAGCAGAAGGCCAGAACGTAGAATTCACCATTGAAAATGGTGCGAAAGGTCCAGCAGCAGCAAACGTAATGGCTATCTGATTGTTTGGATGATTTTGAAGCCCGTCACTATTTTCCATAGTAACGGGCTTTTTGTTTGCTAAAGTCATATCTTTCTTTACTTATTAATTACTCCTGATTATACTTTGTACGAATTTTATTGGAGAGATAGCCATTGGATAGTCAAAGTTTTCAGCTAAATAGACAATAAAACGGCAAGCTGTTTATTTCCTTCCGATTTGCTGCTTGCCAAATAAAGCGGGCAGTACCACTCAAAATATCTGAGCTGTACTTACTCAAAGAATGGTGTTATCCGGTACTTGGTCAAGTAGCCGGGATAGTGTGCCCTATGGATTTCAAGATGCATCGCGACGGCAAGGGAGCGAATCCCCGGGAGCATAGGTAACTATGTGACCGGAGTGAGCAAGTGCAGCCAACAAAGCGGCAACTTGAAAGATAACGGGTATATATTGGGTTTTTATTATGCTGTTATATATTTACGCTTTGTTACCTCCTGGTATGGACAGAAAGTAGGGCTGAATTAAACATTCAGCATACGTTTCTGTGTGCAAAATAAATGCACATGATTATTTATCCATTCGGTTGTATGGAGAATGTCATGTTAATAACTCCTTTTGTCTTTCATTTATTATCGGCTATGTGCTTTGGCGCATTAATTGGTGCTGAGCGCCAATGGCGTCAACGTATGGCAGGTTTAAGAACCAATGCATTAGTTGCGACCGGTGCAGCAGTTTTTATCCTCAGTTCAATAACAACTTCACCCGATAGTGCTGGTCGTATTGCTGCACAAGTTGTTTCAGGCATTGGTTTCCTTGGTGCGGGTGTCATTATGCGGGAAGGTATGAACATTCGTGGATTAAATACCGCAGCAACCTTATGGTGTTCTGCTGGAATTGGTGTGCTGTGTGGTCTTGGGCAATATTGGCTAGCTGCGATAGCAACTGCCATTATTCTTTGTGCAAATATATTGTTACGTGAGGCAGCCCAACGTATTAATTTACAACCCAGGCCGCAGGCCATTGATCAAGTACAGTGTTATAAAATTCACGTAGTGTGTGACAGTGATGACGAAATTCTGGTGAGAACTTTGGTATTACAGGCTCTCAATGGAGTAGCTGTGAGGTTAAAATCACTGAGTTTCGCTGATAGAGTTCAACCTGGAAAATTTGAAGTGTGCGTTGAAGTGTTAGCAACACTGGATAAGCAAAAAGAGATAGAAGCAATTATTTGTCGTATAAGTCTGGAAAAGAGCGTTAGCTCAATAAACTGGAAAATTGCTTCTGAACTACCGATCTGAAAATCTTTTGTGTAAAACAGCGATCACTAGTTTGATAAGGAATCACCGTTGACGAATGGTGTTTCGTCATAAGAAACAAACAAAACGTTGCCTATGGTGTGTTCTTTCGGTTAGGCAACGTTAATTAAGAAATCATTCAGCACTGTGTTGTAATTTTGCGGATCCTGGTACTAAGAATGACTGATCGAATATCTTGTACCAGATGATGTTCTTGCTGCTATTTGAGGCAGATATGCGAAGTGGTACCGGTCAAATAGTTACTGTTGTTACAATTAAATCTATAGTTGATGTAGATTTCAGCTGACGTTTAGTCGTAAGCCAAGTTGATTACAAATTTGCTTTATGCTAGCAATAGTTTCGGATGGTATTGTTGATTAATGCTTCTCTAGGTAAAAATCGTTCGATGCGGTATTTTTAGCCTTGGTTTTGTCACTGGACTGACTGTTGAACATTGCTATTCTCATATCAGAATTTAGCCGTGGTAAACCTGATATAGGTATCATACGTGGGTACAGAAAAATTGATGAGTTGATATTTAATTTGGTTCTCCATCAGCTGCTCATTATTGCTCAGAATTTTCAGTGAAAATATCAATTATTTTCAAAGGGTAAGTAGAAGAAGTGATCTAAGTTTGTTCTTATATAAGAGTAAAATAGATAATAATTCTGCTTGATGGAGAATGTCGTGAAAAAATAATGGAAGTGGCTGATGGTTGCCATCAGACAAAATTTTAGAGTATTAATTTAACAGTTCGATATTTATCCGATGATAAAGTAAAAACGTTTGTCATCTTTATGGTGATGAAAGAATGATGATATTACAGGAGTTGCTAACTTTCCTTGATCCAGTGGAGGGGAGTGTGGTCCCTGTTATTTCTGTATTAAGAAAGAGTAACACAGCAGCAGGAGTTCTTACCGTGGATAATTCTGCTATTACTGTCAGGATTTGTCATGATGTAGGGTTAGAACTCAAAGTTATTTTGGCATTCTAACAAACAGAGTTGATGGTGACTGAAATCTTGAGAAATGAAATCAGATTGGTATTTAGCAAACTGTGTATCGTAAAAATCCTGTATTGCAAAAGAACGGGCATACAGTTGGTTTCTTGATGATAACATTAATGGTGCTGTGGTATTGAGATACGCTGATGTAGGAGTTTTTGTTAGCAAAGGTACAGATAGTGCAAAAAAAGCGATAGATATTACTAGGCTTGATAAGAATTTAGGGGTGTCAAATGAAGGGCCGTTAAGAGAAGAGAGGCGAGTGGGAGTATTATCAAGTGCTTGAATATAACGGCAAGTTTGAATTTTGGAATGTTTTTTCAATGTTGGTTACCAGAGTATTTATTCCATTCTTTTTGGCGCAAAATATTCATTTACTAGTACAAGATCTGATGTGTGATATTTCTTGGTTTTTTTACATTGAGGTAAAATGGATTAAACAGTTCCTGAGAAGATCATTATAAATGAGGTATTAAAAATGTTGGATATTCTATGGTATTGGTGGAGCTAGTTTGTTTCATTTTTATCTTATAGATATATATGTTGATATTTATAATTTTTTAGTGAAAAATTTTGTTCATCAGGTTTTATTTTAGCCAGATTAGTGTATTGAATTGTTATTTTTTCAGATATCTTTTGTTCATATATTGTGCATATAAAGGATGTGTTTTGTCCAAAAAACAGATGCATTTCCAGTGTTATTGATTACATAATTGATAATGATTCTCGATAGCTATATTCCCTTCTTGTTTGATGGACTATTGGGTTTAGTGCCTTTGTTCTGAGAGTGTTTCTGTGATTAGGTTAGGTTGTAATCTGTTGTTGCATTAACTGTCATATTTGAGGAATAGTTATAATTACTCGGAAAATTATCACTATTATTTATATAGGAAAATAAATTTCTTATCAAAATCCTATTTTTTTCATCTTTTTTATGGAATATCAGGATATTTATATCACCAATGATTATTGATTTCATTATTCTGATGGGAAATGATATTGATTTTTATCTCTATTCCTATTAGTTATTTGTGCGGTAAATCTCAATTAATTATTTTGTTCCTATAGAGTTAATTGTTTTATCTATTCTTATCATTTAATAAAATGACATTTTTGATATATGTTAATGACATTATTAGCTGTGTTTTTTATATGTATAAATAATGTTTTTGGGATGATAGTCGTAAATATTACATGAAATAATGAAAAATGGAAAAAATGACTTTTAATATTTCACTTGATTTGTATCATAAGAATATGAATTGGGAAATAGCGTGTGTTTTTATTTAAATATTAATGTGTAAACTATTCATTTCTTGTATTATATAAAGAGTGGTAATTTAATTTATGATAGATATTTAATAAGGTTATATATTTATGTGGGTTGGAAGTTTTATTTCTGGAATTGTATCTCTTATAGAATTTTAAAGCAGATTGTAAGGATAATAAATCACATTCAATTAGTTTAAAATACCTAATATATTTAAAATATATATATTGACAATGTGTGAATTTAATTAATGATTAATTTGAGGTATGAAGACTAAAGATGAAAAAGATAAAGTAATCAATAGAGGGGTTTTGCGTATTATTATATTATGAGATACAACTTTTGATAAGTTTTTCTAATTAATTTTGTTGCTGTTTGGGTTGTCAGGAGTCGAAATAGACCGATTTTTCTGGCTATCTCTATGCTGGATATTGATTGTTATGCAATCAATAAAATGTTGTTATAGTTGTTTTTTTATTCATTATCTTACTGTATTTTATGCTATTTTTGTATGGTTAGTGTTATCTGTGCATGGTGGTATGTATTTTTAGTTAAGCCTTTTGGTTAAAAAAGGTACAAATCTAAACGAAAAGTGATCATACCTGTATCTTTTTTGCAACCAAATTTTACATAAACTCAATCTGTTTTATCGTACAAGCGGCGATGCTGAATCTCAGAATAAGATTATTGTTTACACTTATTAGTCAGGGATAAAACTGTCTTTTTTAGTGTTAGTTTGACTCAGGATAGGATTTTTTATCGTTATTTTAAATTTATAAGTTTAATAGATCGTATAAAATCAAAAAATATATCTAATATTTTTATTTAGATAATTTAACTTATTAAAATTGAGAATTCGGATTTTATTTAATTGTTTGAATAGTTAATGAGCAATTCATCGATTAAATGCATATTAAAAGCCCTTGTTTTTGTGAGTTATGTCACATAGTATTTAAAATTGCGCCCTCTTTCCGTTGTATAAGTTGATGATTCAGGAGTAAAGTTGTTCTGCATTAAGAATATTCTTAATCGCTAATGAAAAATGTTATATCAGGTAACGCAATAATACTTTTTCAACTCACTACCGTAATATTTTTGAAGTTAGATGAATCAAAAGTAATACAAAGGATGGTTACTGCTCTGACTAAGCCTGTATATTTTAGTTATGTAAGAGATTATTGATCCCTAAGCTATTTTAGGAATTTTGTCACGAGTGGTTTTTCGAACACTTAACTGATTTTTTAATGTAATCGGACGGGATAGAGAAATGAGTACGGTTGAATTGCTCAAACATATTTATGACATAAATTTATCGTATTTGCTTTTAGCTCAGCGATTAATTAACCATGAAAAAGCGTCAGCGATGTTCCGTTTAGGTATTAGCGATTCTATGGCTGATACGTTGTCTGAATTGACATTACCTCAGTTGGTCAAGCTCGCTGAGACTAATCAATTAGTCTGTAATTTCCGGTTCGAAGACAGTGAAACTATTCAGCAGCTTACTAGGGAATCTCGAGTGGATGATTTACAACAAATACATACAGGCATTTTGTTATCTACTCATTTGTTTCAGAAGTTATTTTCGAAAGACGATACGTCAGTGAAAAAAAGAGCATAAAAGATGGCCGAGAAAAGTATAGTTCAAGAAGCTAAGGATATACAATTGGCGATGGAACTCATCACTTTGGGGGCACGGTTACAAATGCTTGAAAGTGAAACACAATTGAGCAGAGGGCGACTAATTAAGCTTTATAAAGAATTGAGGGGGAGTCCCCCGCCCAAAGGGATGCTGCCTTTTTCAACAGATTGGTTTATGACGTGGGAACAGAATATTCATTCATCGATGTTCTATAATGCCTATCGTTTTTTACTCAAGAGTGGTTATTGTGGAGGTGTAGAGGCTGTTGTTAAAGCGTATCGACTCTATCTTGAACAATGTCCTCCTGTTGAAGGGGACGCGCCGGTTTTGGCGTTGACTCGTGCCTGGACGTTGGTACGTTTTGTGGACAGTGGCATGTTGCAACCTTCACAATGTCGGACCTGTGGTGGAACTTTTATTACTCATGCTCATCAACCTGTGAATAGCTTTGTTTGTAGCCTTTGCCAACCTCCATCACGTGCAGTAAAAAAACGTAAACTTTCCTTTGAGTCTGCCGATACTAATTCACAACTGCTGGATGGACTTGCTCAGCACGCAGTGTGAATTTAAATGGGAAAATTATTCCTACAGGTTACAGATTTTACTTTTTCCTCCTGTAACCTGTATTGAAACCACAACCATTCTGGATTCAAACTGCTCAACTTCCCATCCGCTCACCAACTTAGCTAAAGGATATCGCGTGTTAGTACTTTTAGGATATATCGTAGTTTTTGGTGCGGTAATCGGTGGTTACCTGATTGTAGGTGGTCATTTGGGCGCACTTTATCAACCCGCTGAATTTTTAATTATCACTGGTGCTGGTATCGGTGCTTTCATTGTTGGTAACAACGGAAAAGCGATTAAGGCAACATTACGTGTTTTGCCAAAGGTAATGCGTAGATCTAAATATAACAAGGTGATGTATATGGATCTGATGGCGTTGCTTTTTCGATTGTTAGCAAAATCTCGCATGCATGGTCTCTTAGCATTAGAGCGAGAT
This sequence comes from Photorhabdus bodei, assembly GCF_003287735.1. Lineage (GTDB taxonomy): Bacteria > Pseudomonadota > Gammaproteobacteria > Enterobacterales > Enterobacteriaceae > Photorhabdus > Photorhabdus kayaii. The sequence continues at coordinate 10,001 of NZ_NSCM01000010.1, forward strand.
ATCGAACATCCTCAGCAGAGCGATATTTTCACCCAGTATCCGCGTTTGCTTAAGGATAGGCATTTGATGGATTTTATCACTGACTACATGCGATTGATTGTGAGTGGCAATATGAATCCCCATGAAATTGAAGCTTTGATGGATGAAGAAATTGAAACTTATGAGCAGGAAAGCGAGATTCCGGCAACCAGCTTGATGATGGTTGGAGATTCTCTTCCTGCTTTTGGTATTGTCGCTGCTGTTATGGGGGTTGTTAATGCTTTGGGTTCGGCGGATCGCCCGGCAGGAGAACTTGGCGTGCTGATTGCTCATGCAATGGTTGGGACATTCCTCGGTATTTTGCTGGCATATGGTTTTATCTCGCCATTGGCAACATTGTTACGTCAGCGCAGCGGTGAACATCTTAAAATGATGCAATGCATTAAAGTGACATTATTATCCAGCCTGAATGGTTATGCTCCACAAATTGCGGTTGAATTTGGTCGTAAGACACTGTATCTCACAGATCGCCCTTCTTTCACTGAGTTGGAAGAACATGTTCGCCGGGTAAAATCACCTGTTCAACAAGAAACTGAAGAACAGGCATGAAGGCGCGTAACGTCTCTGTCATTAGGGTGAAAAGACGTAAAAGGAATGGCATCAAACATCATGGTGGTTCATGGAAAATTGCTTATGCTGATTTTATGACCGCCATGATGGCATTTTTTCTAGTTATGTGGCTGTTGGCAATTTCCAGCCCACAAGAATTGACTCGAATTGCAGAATATTTCCGTACTCCGTTACAAGTTGCAATTAATAAAGGGGAGCGTAGCAGTGATAGCTCGAATCCTATTCCAGGTGGAGGGGAAGATGTGCTTCATCAAGAAGGCGATATTCTGCGTCAGGTTGAAGTCGTTGAAGCTAATGATGAGGCTCGCAAATTAAATAGGCTGCGTGAGCAACTTGATCAATTGATCATTACGGATCCTCGCCTTAAAGCATTACGTCCACATCTGTTGATTGACATGATGGATGAAGGGTTACGTATTCAGATTATTGACCGGGAAAACCGGCCAATGTTTATGGTTGGCAGTGCAAAAGTTGAAAGCTACATGAGTGACATTTTGCGGGCTATTGCGCCAATCTTGAACGATATTCCCAATAAAATCAGCCTATCAGGTCATACCGATGACTTGAAATATGCTAATGGTGAGCGTGGTTACAGTAACTGGGAACTCTCCGCAGATCGGGCGAATGCATCAAGGAGAGAGCTGTTGATAGGTGGGCTGGATGAAGTAAAGATATTGCGGGTGGTTGGTATGGCTTCAACGGTTCGTCTGAAACAGGAAGATGCCAGTGCACCGGTTAACCGTCGCATCAGTATTTTAGTGCTCAATAAACAAGCGGAAGAGCGGATTGAACAGCAAAACACCGGCAGCGATTCCTTGATTATTAATGATAGTAAGGAAATTCACGAGGTGATTGGAAAGGATTCAGCTGAAAGTAGGCCAACACAACAGTCCAATGAAATCACAGTATTGGCCCAGCCAGCACCAGCGTCGTTGAGTGCTGAGCCTAATCGTGTACCGACCAAGGTGACAAAGTAACGATGGATATTACCGCGTTTTATCAGACTTTTTTTGATGAAGCAGACGAATTGCTGGAGGATATGGAGCAGCATCTATTGCGGCTCGATCCTGATGCGCCAGATCAGGAGCAATTGAATGCTATTTTTCGTAGTGCCCACTCAATAAAAGGTGGCGCTGCGACTTTTGGTTTTATCAAACTACAGCAAACCACGCATGTTCTGGAAAATTTGCTGGACAGTGCCAGACGAGATGAAATGAGTCTGACGACTGATATTATCAACCTGTTTTTAGAAGCGAAAGATATTATGCAGCAACAGTTGGATGCCTATAAAAGTTCTCAGGAGCCGGATGAAAGTGCGTTTACCTACATCTGTGAGACTTTGCGCCAGCTTGCATTGGAAGTACAGAGAGAGAATGAAGGCGGGGTTGAGTCTGTCATAGATGCGGTGATGCCAGAGGTGACTGAATCTGAACCAGAATTAAAATCGGAACCTGTTGCGACTGAAAATCAGCAAGGTAGAGTTCGGGTTCATCTTTCTGGTCTGAAAGAGCGTGAAGTTTCTCTGATGCTTGATGAGCTGAGTAATCTGGGGGAGGTTTATGATGCTGAACAGACTAGGGATAGTGTTGAAGCATCATTGGTAACATCAGCCACAGAGGATGATATCACGGCAGTTCTCTGTTTTGTTATTGAACCGGAACAGATCACTTTCTTGCCGGTAGCTGAACCCAAAGACAAAGTTAAAAATAAAGATACAGCTAAAGTCGTTAAAACAACTACGCCGGAGAAAGGTTCCACACCGCCTGCCGGGCGTCCTGCGCCGATACCACCGGCTGGATCGCCACGTCAACGGGCAGAATCTTCCAGTATTCGGGTTGCGGTTGAGAAGGTTGATCAACTGATAAATCTGGTTGGTGAACTGGTTATTACTCAATCTATGTTGGCTCAGCACTGTAACGCTCTTGAACCGACTTTGCATGGCGATTTGCTAAATTGCATGGTTCAGTTACAGAGAAATTCCAGAGATTTGCAAGAATCTGTGATGTCTATCCGTATGATGCCGATGGAATATGTGTTCAGCCGTTACCCGCGTTTAGTCAGGGATCTTGCTAGCAAGCTGAATAAAAAAGTGGATCTCACTTTGGTTGGCAGTTCCACTGAATTGGATAAGAGTTTAATCGAGCGCATTATTGATCCGCTGACTCATCTAGTCCGTAACAGTCTAGATCATGGTATTGAAGAACCAGAAGCTCGGCTTGCTGTGGGTAAACCTGAAACGGGCAACTTGACACTTTCTGCTGAACATCAGGGCGGGAATATTTGTATTGAAGTTGTAGATGATGGCGCCGGGTTGAACCGTGAAAAGATTCTGGCCAAAGCGACATCACAAGGGCTTTCAGTCAGTGAAAACATGAGTAACGAAGAGGTTGCGATGTTGATTTTCGCGCCTGGTTTTTCCACGGCTGAAGTTGTAACAGATGTATCTGGCCGCGGTGTAGGAATGGACGTAGTTAAGCGAAATATTCAGGAAATGGGAGGGCAAATCCAAATTAACTTCCAGGCGGGTAAAGGGACAGTGACGCGGATTTTGTTACCTCTGACACTGGCAATCCTTGATGGTATGTCAGTGAAAGTGAATGACGAAGTGTTTATTTTGCCGTTAAGTGCAGTAGTAAGTTCTCTTCAACCGCAGGAAGAAGATATTTATCCCTTGGCGGGAGATGAAAAATTATTGCATGTCAGAGGAGAATATTTGCCACTCATTAAGTTATATCGAGTTTTTGATATTCCTGATGCAAAGACAGATCCGACGAAAGGGATTATTGTGATTGTACAAAGTGCTGGCCGACGTTATGCCTTGCTGGTTGATCAATTAGTTGGGCAGCATCAGGTGGTTGTGAAAAATATCGAAAGTAACTATCGCAAGGTACCCGGGATCTCCGCTGCCACAATTATGGGTGATGGCAGTGTGGCGTTGATTATTGATGTTTCTGCCTTGCAGCAACTCAATCATGACCAATTGGCACTCAACAAAGCTGAGTTATTAGCAAAAAATAAGCACTGAATGGGGGGGATCTCCATGAAAAATCGTCAATCTCACAGTAAAAGGTAAGATCATGTCGGCCATAGAAGCGTTTAATAAATTGTCAGGAGAAACTGCCGGGGAAGGATATTTAGTTTTTACCCTAGGTGATGAAGAGTATGGTATCGAAATACTGAAAGTACAGGAGATACGGGGCTATGATCAGGTTACCCGTATTGCAAATACGCCGGCATTCATTAAAGGGATAACCAATCTGCGTGGCGTTATTGTGCCTATTATTGACCTGAGAATTAAATTTGCTCAGGAAACGGTTACCTATAATGATAATACCGTTGTTATTGTTTTGAATCTGTTAAACCGGGTGGTGGGTATTGTAGTTGATGGTGTTTCGGATGTTTTATCGCTCAAAGCTGAGCAAATCTGTCCGGCACCTGAATTTGCAGTAACATTATCTACCGAATATCTAACAGGATTGGGTTCACTTGATGATCGCATGCTGATTTTGGTGGATATTGAGAAGTTGCTTAACAGTGAAGAGATGGCTCTGGTAGATTCAGTAGCTAAAAGTTAATCATTAAATATCACTGCCATCATCGACATCGACAGATGGCAGCTACTTTTTGTCTATCCCTCGTTAATTTCGTCAGAAAAAATATTCAAATTTCTTTTATACGACCAGTAAAGTTTCCTTTGATGATGCCGATAACAGAGCCATGCTGATCTATTGTAAAAAGGGAAAACATGTTTAACCGAATGAAAATAGTGACCGGACTGATGGCGGTCATCATATTATTTGGTGCTCTGCAATTTATATCTGGAGGGCTTTTCTTCCATGAGTTGAAAAGTAACAAGGAAAATCTAGAAATACTGGATAAAATGCGGGAACAGCAGACATTTTTGAATGACACTTGGGTTAATTTGTTACAGGCCCGTAACAATTTGAACCGTGCTGGCATTCGTTACATGATGAAAAAAGATGAGGGAGTCGATAATTACTACACACTGGAGCAGTTACTGACAGATGCCAGAAGTAACCTCTCTATCGCAGAGCAGCGTTTTGAACAATACGAACAGACCGCTAAATTGCCTATTCATGAATCAGAAAGTCTTAATCGCCTTAAAAAAGCCTATGATGTTTATATTTCAGCGCTTCATGAGCTTATTGTTCTGCTTGAACATGATCGGGCGGTAGAATTTTTCAACCAGCCAACGGGCAAATATCAGAGTGCTTTTGAGGAAGAATATAACTTCTATTTGACCCAAAACGATCATCTCTATTCTGATGTGGTATTTGATGCAAGTATCTCTTACCGAAATGCGGTGATTATGTTGGGTATTATCATGCTGATTCTGGTTTCAGCCATGATTTTTAGTTGGGTTAGCATTAAACATAGTTTGCTGAATCCGTTAAACAAATTATTGGAGAATATTAAGGCACTTTCTACCGGTGATTTAACACAAAATGTGACTGTTTCAGGCAGAAATGAGATGAGTACGCTGGCTGTTGGCTTGAAGCATATGCAAAAAGAATTTATCACTACTGTCAGTAGTGTACGTCAAAGCAGTGAAAGTATTTATAACGGAACCAGTGAAATTGCTGCTGGAAATAATGATCTTTCTTCTCGCACTGAGGAACAAGTTGCTTCTTTGGAAGAAACCGCCGCCAGTATGGAGCAATTGACAGCAACTGTACGCCAAAATGCGGAAAATGCTCGTCAGGCAAGTAACTTGGCTGATAGTGCTTCTGAAGTTGCACGCCAGGGTGGAAAAGTCGTGGCGAATGTTGTACAGACAATGCGTGAAATTGCCGGTAGTTCTCAGAAGATTTCCGATATTACCAGTGTTATTGATGCTATTGCGTTCCAGACTAACATTTTGGCGCTGAATGCCGCAGTGGAAGCAGCACGTGCCGGTGAACATGGGCGAGGTTTTGCTGTTGTGGCGGGAGAAGTGCGTAACCTTGCACAGCGTAGTGCTGAGGCAGCAAAAGAGATCAAAACATTAATAGAAGATTCAGTAAGCCGCGCAGATACCGGTTCTGTCTTGGTTGAGAGCGCCGGTGAAACAATGAATAACATTGTCAGTTCAGTCACCCGTGTAACTGACATTATGGGTGAAATTGCATCTGCATCCGATGAACAAAGTAGAGGGATAACTCAGGTTGGCCTGGCTATCTCCGAAATGGATCGTGTAACACAGCAAAATGCTGCTTTAGTTGAGCAATCCGCGGCAGCAGCGGCTGCACTGGAAGATCAAGCCGCTGGATTGAAGAAACTAGTTTCTCTGTTCCAATTGCCAAATCTTGGCGATAAATCTCAACCCGAAATGAAAATTGAGCATTTACCTGTGGCTAAGACTCCTCCTGCTAAATCGAATCCACTGGTGTTGAAGAAAGCCAACAATGTGGAAGAACAAGCTAATTGGGAAACATTTTAAAACACTAAGCGATAACTACGGCTGCACATGCAGCCGTTAACAGAGGTGATTACATGTTAGGCAGGCTTCGTATATCAACCAGTTTATATCTGTTACTGATGATGTTTTGTGTAATGCAGATAATCTCAAGTGGTTTATCACTTGGAATCATTCACGCAGATCAGTCTTATATTGAACGGATTGATCTGGGAACACAGAAGAGGGATACCTTAGGGTTGAGCTGGGCAGCTCTGCTGCAATCGCGTAATACACTTAATCGAATCGCTGTAGGGAAAACGCTGCAACAATCTGAGGATCATATTGGCAGCATGGTTGCTAATGTTAAGGAGACCTTAGATAGGGCTGAGATGCATTTTGCTGAGTTTATTGCGCTGCCTAAATTGAATGACGAGGATGGTAGTAGTGTATTGCTGGCCTCGGTAGAAACCAGTTATAAGGAATATATCAAAGCGCTTAGAGAACTCTCGGCTTTTTTAGAAAGTGGTAATTATGATGCATTCTTAGACCAGCCGACAGAAAAGTATCAGCAGCAACTTGAATCTGATTTCAATCATTATATGCAATATATCGGTGAGGAGATTACCACCGCCGTTCAAGATGGTCGTCTTTATTACCAAATTTCAGTTGCCATGTTTGCAGGTGCGATATTAATGGTACTGGTTGTTGCCTGGGCGGCTCATTGGTGGTTGAAAAAGAATCTGCTCAGACCTTTTGCCAATATGCGTAGCCACTTCCAGAATGTTGCGGAAGGAAAACTCAATAAAGAAGTTTCTGTTTTTACTCAAGATGAAATTGGTGAAGTGTTCCTAAAATTACGTGAAATGCAACGTTCATTGGTTAATTCCATTACTTTGGTAAAAGAGAATACTAACTTGATGTATAATGGTATTCAGGAAATTACTCAGGGTAATACCGATCTCTCTTCCCGCACTGAAGAGCAAGCTGCATCACTGGAAGAAACGGCAGCCAGTATGGAACAACTGACTGCAACTGTGCGTCAGAATGCGGAAAATGCTCGCCAGGCCAGTGAATTGGCGGTATCTGCATCGAAAACAGCCTCTAAAGGGGGCGAACTGACAGTTGATGTTGTGGAAACAATGGATGCAATTGCCAATAGCTCACAGAAAATCAGTGCCATTATCAGCGTCATTGATGGTATTGCATTTCAGACCAACATTTTGGCATTGAATGCGGCAGTAGAAGCCGCACGGGCAGGTGAGCAAGGCCGAGGTTTCTCTGTTGTTGCTGGTGAAGTGAGGGATCTCGCTCAGCGAAGTGCCGAAGCAGCGAAAGAGATTAAGACATTAATTAGTGAATCCGTTCAGCGGGTAAGCCAAGGTTCCGAGTTGGTTAGTCATGCAGGGAAGACCATGAATGAATTGGTCGTTTCTGTAAACCAGGTTACAGATCTGATGGCTGAAATTGCTGCGGCATCTGATGAACAAAGTCGGGGAATTCATCAAGTAGCACAAGCTGTTACACAGATGGATCAGGTTACTCAGCAGAACGCGGCATTGGTTGAACAGTCAGCGGCGGCGGCGGCGGCACTTGAAGACCAGGCCGATATTTTGGTGCAAATAGTGGCACAATTTGAGTTACCCAATAATTCAGAAAATAAGCTTGAAAATGAACTTTCACTGACGCTGAAGTCTGCGGATAGCGAAGGGGCAGTCAATCAGACTCGCTGAGGCCAGATGAAATCAAATTTAATTGCTTCAGTGACAAGTTTGCCATCTTCGCCACTGCATCACATGATTCAGCGTTATACCATGTCAGATGCGCATTTTGAGCGCATCTGCCAGCTCATATATCAACGTGCGGGTATTGTGCTGGCTGCACATAAACGGGAGATGGTTTACAACCGTTTAATTCGGCGTTTGCGTACCCTTGAAATACGTGATTTTGGGCAATACCTGTTCATTCTTGAAAATGACATGAATAGTGAGGAGTGGCAGGAGTTTATCAATGCATTGACAACTAACCTGACGGCGTTTTTCAGGGAAGCTCATCATTTTCCTCTGTTAGCTAAACATGCAAGTAAAAAAAATGGATCGTACCGGGTATGGAGTGCGGCGGCATCGACAGGAGAAGAGCCATATTCGATTGCAATGACGCTAAGTGATGTCTTAGGGGAGCGTTTTCACCGGGCAAAAATTATTGCCAGTGATATTGATACCCATGTATTGGAAAAAGCACGCAAAGGGGTTTATCGACTGGATGAATTGCGTCAACTGACCGATCAACAGAGAAAACGTTACTTTTTTAAAGGTATTGGATCTTATGAGGGTTATGCTCGTGTCCGGCCCCAACTTGCTGACATGGTGACATTTCAGCATCTAAACCTGTTAGATCCCAATTGGCCATTTGAAGAGAAGTTTGATGCCATCTTTTGCCGTAATGTTATGATTTATTTTGATAAAAAGACGCAGGAACGGATACTGCGCCATTTTGTTTCTTTGTTAAAACCCGATGGATTGCTCTTTGCAGGGCATTCTGAAAATGTCACTCAAATAAGCCGGGAATTCTACTTGCAAGGACAGACCGTTTACGGTGTAGGTCGGGCAAGGAGAGGTCATGAATAAAATAACTGTTCTTTGTGTCGATGATTCAGCGCTTATGCGTCAAATCATGCGAGAGATCATCAATAGTCACCCGGATATGGAGGTAGTGGCTTGTGCGCCAGATCCACTGGTAGCACGTGATCTGATTAAAAAGCATAATCCACAAGTGCTTACACTGGATGTTGAAATGCCACGCATGGATGGTATTGATTTTCTGGAAAAATTAATGCGCTTACGGCCAATGCCGGTGGTTATGATCTCTTCTCTAACAGCCAAAGGTTCTGAAATCACATTAAGGGCATTGGAACTTGGTGCTGTTGACTTTGTAACCAAACCTCAATTGGGTATTCGTGAAGGCATGCTGGCTTACAGTGAACTTATCGCGGAGAAAATACGGACAGCAGCACAGGCTAAATTATCTGTACCAATAATCACACCCGTAAGTTCTGCTCCTTTAAGTTTTAAGCCTTTGTTATCCAGTGAAAAACTGATAGCAGTAGGCGCTTCTACTGGAGGAACGGAAGCAATAAAGAATTTGTTGCAACCGTTACCTGTCACTAGCCCGGCACTACTTATTACTCAACATATGCCACCTGGTTTTACCCGTTCTTTTGCTGAACGGCTGAATAAACTTAGCCAAATTACCGTAAAAGAGGCTGAAAATGGTGAACGGATTTTGCCGGGGCATGCTTACATTGCTCCGGGTGATCGTCATATGGAACTATGTCGTAATGGTGCTGATTACCAGGTTCTGATCTCCGATGCACCGGCTGTTAATCGTCATCGTCCGTCTGTAGATGTGTTGTTTCGATCAATTGCTAAATTTGCCGGGAAGAATGCTGTCGGAGTGTTACTGACCGGCATGGGCAGTGATGGCGCAGCGGGTTTACTAGAGATGAAGCGAGCGGGAGCGTACACATTGGCGCAGGATGAAGCAAGTTGTGTGGTATTTGGTATGCCAAGAGCGGCAATACAAATGGGGGCGGTGGATGAGGTCATGGATATACTCAAAATGAGCAAGAGCATGCTGGCAAAAATAAGCTCGGGGCAAGCTGTCCGTATTTAACGGCTATCGGATAAATTTAATTTTTTAAGCGGCTCTATGCTGACTGGTAAATAATTTCAAGGAGTTTTTATGGCGAATAAGGATCTGAGATTTTTGGTGGTTGATGATTTTTCAACCATGCGTCGCATTGTTCGTAACCTTTTAAAAGAATTGGGCTTTAATAATGTAGAAGAAGCTCAAGATGGGGCAGAAGCTCTGGCTAAGATTCGTGCATCGCAATTTGACTTTATCATCTCTGATTGGAATATGCCCAATATGGATGGTTTAGAGTTGCTAAAAATCATTCGTGAAGATGCCCAATTGGCTAAGATACCGGTTTTGATGGTGACCGCAGAAGCGAAGAAAGAAAATATCATTGCAGCCGCACAAGCCGGTGCCAGTGGCTATGTTGTTAAACCTTTTACCGCAGCTACTCTGGAAGAAAAGCTCAACAAAATATTTGAAAAACTGGGCCTCTAAGGAGACATAATGAGTGTAAATCCAGTCATGCCAAGGGATGAGACCATTAGTGCCAGTGAAATTATCAGCCGTATCGGCCAGCTTACGCGTATGTTGCGTGATAGTTTACGTGAATTGGGATTGGATCAAACCATTGCCCAAGCCGCTGAGGCAATACCCGATGCAAGAGAACGCCTGGACTATGTTGTGCAGATGACAGCGCAGGCGGCGGAAAGGGCGCTTAATTGCGTTGAAGCGGCGCAACCTCGTCAGAATGAGTTAGAATCATCGGCAATATCACTGAAAAAACGTTGGGATGAGTGGTTTGAAAACCCAGTTGAGATGCCTGTGGCACGCTCGTTGGTTATGGATACCCGGAATTACCTCAATTCGGTACCTGAACATACTGCTTTCACTAACGCTCAACTGCTGGAGATCATGATGGCACAAGACTTTCAGGATCTTACCGGTCAAGTTATCAAGCGGATGATGGATGTTATTCAGGAAATAGAAAAACAGTTAGTGATGGTATTAATGGAAAACATGCCGGCTGATCAGATGGCGAAAACTAAGAAAGAGGCTGACAGCTTACTAAATGGTCCGCAGGTGAACCAAAACGGCGTGGGCGTTATTGCTAATCAGGCTCAGGTTGATGATCTACTGGATAGCTTAGGTTTCTGAATAAACGTGGCAGGGGCCGCTGAACACATGTACACCGAGCCAGCTCAACTGGCTCCTCATCTGTTTAAAAACCGGTTTACTGAGTTTGTCTCTACACTTCAACCCGGAGATATCATTGTCTGTAATGGTATTTTTGATATTGGCAGTTCAAGGGAACAGGCGGTGAGCACTTTATTAGCGGTTTTTTATCCACTATCCGAACAAATGTTGGCCGTTGTCCACGTAGGTGGACGACTCAATTACATTTTTAATCAATTGCCCGAAATCCCATCACTCAAAGAGAAGGAGCAGAGGATAATATGACACAGCATAAAGAAAAATTTGATGGTTTGGCTAAAGGTTATGATCGCTACCGCCCTCGTTACCCGCAAGCACTTTTCCGTGAAATTTGCCACTGGCTGCCTAAAGACAGGGCACTGTCTGTTGTCGATATTGGTGCTGGAACCGGCATTGCTTTCGAGGGGCTGGCAAATCTGCTTGGTCAGCAACACCACTACACTGCCATTGATATTTCGCAGGATATGATCGACACCGGTAAACAGAAACTGCCATGGGTCAGTTGGTTACATGGCAGTGCCGAACAGCATCTCGCCAATGTGGGTAATCCTGACCTGATCATGGCAGCACAATCTTTTCAATGGATGGGTCGGACAACAGTATTAAATCTGGTCAGAAACAGTCTGGCAGATAATGGCATCATAGCGATCCTGCAAAATAACCGAGATTACCGGCATAGTGAATTTCTGAATGAGTATGAAAATCTGCTGGAAGAATTAAGCCCTAACTATAGCCGTCACTATCGGGATTTTGACTATGCGCAGGAATTGAATACGGCATTCCTGCATGAAAATGTCCTCCATATTACACTCAATACCCATTGGAGTATGCCTATTCCTAGCGAAGCATTTATCGGGATGAGTCGTTCATCGACTCAAGTGCAACGTGCTTTAGCTGTTCACGGTGAGTTATTTATCGAAAGATTAAAAATGCTGGTGGATAAATATCAATTTGAGGGGAAATTGGCAATTTTATATGAAAGCCAACTGTTTATGGTTGTTAAGCAGGTTAATTCTGGAAACGAATAATGTCAGAAATAGTGATCAGCTTCTCTATACCAACTGAGGAAAATATCAAGGGAATATTGGCACTCTTGCAAGACGTTTATCTGCCGACAGCACTGAATAAAACGCCTGTCAGTATTCTGGAGAAGTTAATTTATTGGAGAATTGCTAAATATGATAATCAGGGTGTTGCGGTTGTATTAATTGAGCAAGAAGACGATAATTTAACGTTCAGTTATTTATCTGTATTATCGGCATTCAGGAACCGGGGAATTGCCAGCAAATGACTCAATATCATTTGCCAATTTGAATATTTAGGCCCTTTTAATACCAACGAACACGATCTCTATCTTTTATTATCAGATAAACAGTATTACCCGCCTGTTCTGTGGCAGGGCATACAATTAGCGAAATATGCCGATAATCTGGTTCTCTCATATATTATTTCGCAGGCCTTTCAGGAACACCTCTGGTTATTGAATTTATTAACTCATGCACAAAGCTGAAAACTTAATGAATATCAACTTGAAGATACACATCAGTGGGAAAATACATATACTTATGATAATTATAAAAATATATCACTATACCCTATGGATTTCAAGATGCATCGCGACGGCAAGGGAGTGAATCCCCGGGAGCATAGATAACTATGTGACCGGGGTGAGCGAGTGCAGCCAACAAAGAGGCAACTTGAAAGATGACGGGTATATAGCCGCCGTTTCACCTTTCGCCTTGCAAGCCAGACTAATAAAACAAGAGCGTAGCGATAATATCTAAGCCAAATACAATATCCAGAGAGCTCCAAATTTTTATTACAGCGATATCCTACTTAATGAGGCACTTCAAATTTAAAGTAATCGCTGAGGAGAACTATTTTATCGTCCATAATTTCGATTAATGTCACGCCCATATTGCTATAAATATCACTATTTTTACGACGCCCTTCATTTTCCCAAATAACGCAAGCCTGGCTATTACTAGCAATGAAACCAGTTTGCCTAAAATGTAAATATTCAAAATTCGAGAACAGTTTCTTGAGAAAAATAAGCGACATTTTTTTACCTACCATTGGAGGAATACCCGGATAATAAATTGAAATATCTTCGGAAAAAATATTATCCAATCGTTTAATATCATACTGATTCATTGAGCTGAGAAGTTCTGCGGTTAACTCATCTATTCGGTTCATCATGTTTTGTCCTCTGTTTTATTTATTTACCGACATAATCCCATTAAAAATTTAGGCTTAGCTGATTACTTCATTTTCCTGCTGCAAAACGTTTAATCGTTGCGCCAGTTGGCTGACCCTCGGTGCGTTAAATAGATCGCGTAACGTTATTTCAACGCCGAAGTCACTACGCACTCTTGCTATTACCCGCATTGCAACTAAAGATTCGCCGCCGAGCTCAAAGAAATTATCCTCTGGAGAGATATGTTCTAATCCCAACAACTCGGCAAACAGACGACAAAGCGAGAGTTCCTGTGGGCTGGAGGTGCCACTTTCATTGACTACTACACTGTTCCACGTGGGTTTCGGTAACGCTTTACGATCTAACTTTCCGTTAATGGTCAACGGGAAGTGATCAAGCTGCACTATTGCCGCTGGAATCATCGCTTCCGGCAAGCATGTGGTCAGACTGGACCGTATTAACTGTGATTCAAGCGTAATACCCTTATGAGCAATGACATAACCCACCAACCGCTTCTGTTGACCTTCATCTTCACGCACAATGACCTCAGACTGCACGATATCAGGGTGTGCATTTAACGCTGCCGCCACCTCGCCCAATTCAATACGGAAACCGCGGATTTTAACTTGATCGTCAGTGCGGCCAAGGAAGTCCAGTACTCCATCCCGACGCAATCTTGCCAGGTCACCCGTGCGATACATGCGTGCATCTGTGCCGATAAAAGGATCAGTAATAAAGCGTTCAGCAGTGAGTTCAGGACGATTCAGATAACCATGCGCTACCCCTGCACCGCCCACATATATCTCACCCACAAAACCTACCGGAACCGGGTGCTGAGCCTCATCAAGAATATAAATACCGAGATCATCAATAGGTTCACCAATAAGACTTGAAGCAGGCTGAGCAACGACTTCACGAGAAAGAGGGAAATAGGTCACATGTACAGTGGTTTCAGTAATACCATACATGTTGATCAACTGAGGTGCGTTGTCATCGTGCCTTTGATACCACTCCTCCAGAATATGCGCATTCAGCGCTTCTCCGCCAAAAATCACCGTGCGTAGCACCAAACTCCGCCCAAGCTCAGGGGCTTCGCGATCAGCATGGATCAGCGCCTGAAACGCTGAAGGTGTCTGATTTAACACCGTCACTTTTTCGCTAACTAAAAGCTGCAAAAAATCTGTAGGTGAGCGGCTGACTTCCCAGGGAACAATCACTAATCTTCCGCCATTCAACAATGCTCCCCAACACTCCCAGACAGCAAAATCAAAAGCATAAGAGTGAAACATTGTCCAACAATCAGTTTCAGAGAAATTAAACCAGCGCTGAGTACTTTGTAGCAAACGCATCATATTATGATGAGTCACTACCACGCCCTTGGGCACACCGGTGGAGCCAGAAGTGTAAATGATATAAGCAGGATGCGCTGACATCAGCGGTTGCAAGCGCTCTTTGTCAGACAGATCAGCAACACTTTGCATTTCCAGATGGGTGATCAATTCGGGATCATCTAGCAATACCATGGGGGTATGGGTTGTCAGGCGTTGCGCAATTTCACTGGTGGTGATCACACAAGCAGGTTCAGCATCGTCAATCATAAAATCAAGACGACTTTGCGGATAATCTGCTTCCACTGGCACGTAAGCAGCACCAGCCTTGATGATAGCTAGCAGTGTCACCATCATCTCAATAGAACGAGGTAAGCAGACCATAACACGCTGTTCCGGGCCTATTTGCTGTGATACCAGATAGCGAGCCAGTTGGTTAGCACGTTGGTTCAATACCGTATAACTAATATTCTCCTGCTGATAAGTCAGCGCCACACTATCTGGCATTGCAATTGCCTGTTGTTCAAAGCGCGAGGTCAGAGTTTCCTCATTTAATACTGTGCGCCGTGCAGGTAATAGGCTGCCTCCTATGTGCCAACCTGGCAATGTCAGTTCACCAATGGGGCGTGATATATCCGCCAGCAATTCAGTGATGAAATGCTGAAAAAGAGATTTTTGAAGGTTAATATCGTGGGGAGTGTAGAGGTTATCATTGGTATCGAGCGTAAACTGCAAACTGTCGCCTTCGCCATGATAATAAATGGTCACAGTGAGGTCTTCTACCGGTCCACTGGACAAATTTTTGGTACGCCCAAAATTACCCGCAAAGCTCACATTGCTGTTAAACAGCATCACATTGATATTCTGTGCAAACAAGCGGGGGGCAGAACCATTTCGCTGTAAATCACGATAGATATCTTCAGAACGATACTGCTGATGTTTGAGTAACTGGCGGATTTCCTGGCTGACCTGCTTACTAATGTCACCTATGGAATGAGCAGGATCTATTGTCAGACGCAGAGGTAATACATTGGATACCATACCTGGAATACTACGTAACATACGCCCTGAACGCGCAGTTACTGGCATACCCAAAGTAATATCCTGCTTATCGGTCATACGAGAAATCCAGGAAGCAACGATTGCAATAATAATTTGAGCCATACTACTTCCACTCTCTTCACTCAGAGTACGCAGAATATCATTGACCTTTGCCGGGATTTTACACTGGGTGCAACTGAACGAACCCAAATCGGCGAACTGACCAGGTTTCGCCCCTACGGCAAGGCTCTGTGGCTCACTTCGGCCTGCCATATACTGTGACCACCACTGACGGTCATGTTGAAAATTTTCCGAGCGGCGGTATTCTTCGTCAAAAGCCAACAGATCGCTAAGAGGCCCGAAAGGATTTTCCAGCTCAGCAGCGCCAGTCAATTTCTGGGTATACAGTTCAGCAAGCCGCTGAATCAGCAATGTAGTGCCAAAAGCATCACTAACCAGATGATGGACACGGATAAACAAAAAATAGTGGTCATCACTGATTTTTAGCAGCGCAAAACCAAACAACGGCCCCTGTGTTAACTCCATCGGCCGCACCAATTCAGCTTTCATCCAGATTTCAGCTTCTGTTAACGCATCCGCATGGTTAGATAAATCAATAAGCGGACATTTCCATTGCAGGTTGGTAACAATCTGTTGTTGTAGTCCTTGTGGGTGCGGTACAACCACCACTCGTAAACATTCAGCTTCATCTATCAACTGGGACAATGCCGAGTTAAGTGTCTCAATATCGATAGCGCCTGAAATATCGATATAACAACCCGTGTTATAAATTCCTGCGCTTACATTTAATTGTTCAGCCAGCCAAATTTCCTGCTGTGCTGCGGTCAGGGGGTAATAGCTCCCTTGATGTTGTTTCATAATTAATCCTCACAAGCTGGTGATATTTTTATTTATATAAATTGCGTAATGTGATGTCTGCCTGAGAACCACGTAGCAAAATCAATATGGCGCAGAAGCAAACAACGACAGCAATAACAAAGGGAAGCCCTTGAAAATAGAGAGATTGTCCTTGACGAGATGAAAAATGCAGCAATAATGCTCCCAACAGCGGTGAAGCAGTGATAGCCAGACCCAACATACAGTTCTGTGCTCCCAGATATTCCCCTTGTCGCTCATTACCGGCACGCAATGAAATCAAAGCACGAAGCGTTGAATCGCTGATCAACGCCAGTGCATGCAAAGCAATTGCACCAGCAACAATAAGTGGTGATACCGCCAGGCTATAAGCGATAAACGCCAGCATATAGAGTCCGTAACCGATGATCGCTGTGCGGTATTCGTTACAGTGCGCTACGAACATTTTTAGCAACCAAGTTTGCGTTATGATGATCCCGACGCCGAGCCCGGTGAGAGCCAGACCGTTTTCACGTGGTCCCCAGCCCAAACGCATTTCATTGAGTAAGACAAAACAGGCCAGAAAAATGCCATAAGCCACCATGCCAAGAGCCGAAGCATAAACCAGTCGTCTCAATACCCCATCCGTCGCCAGTAGTTTCAGGCTGCCCAAGGGGTTGGCACGGCGCCAGTCGAACGAACGCCGGTTCTCCTTGGTCAGACTTTCGTTCAGAACGAACATAGCGGCAATAGCGTTCACGGCTGCCAGTGAGCCAGCAATCACAAACGGAAGGCGCGGTGCAATCATGCCCAATAACCCTCCGAAGGCTGGCCCGGCAACCATGCCGAAGCCAAGAACACCGCTGACCAGACCGAAACGCGCTGCCCGCTGTGCTTCTGGTGTCACATCTGCTACGTAAGCTGATGCAGCGGAAGTACTGGCGGCAGTGGAGCCTGAAAGAAATATACCGGCCACCAGCCATCCTAATGACGGTGCTGTCGCCACCAACGTATAGCTCAGCGCTGTGCCAAACAGTGTTGAAAGTAATACCGGCCGTCTTCCCCAAGCGTCGCTAAGCGCCCCTAACAACGGGGCGAAAAGGAACTGTGCAAAAGCATATAGTGAGACAAATAACCCGATTAACGGCACATCCGCTTCCAGTGATTGAGGGGCAACCTCCCGCAACAGATCGGGTAAAACCGGGAGTACAATCCCGATACCCAAAGCATCCACAGCCAATGTCATTAGGATCACGGCCAATCGGCGTTTATGCTGGCGGTTTTCAGGAAGGTGAACCGTTGGGGAAGAATCACTCATACCTGTCCTCCTTTTATTATTGACGGAAAGTGATGGATTATCGCCTGCGATACATGTGCTACGTGCTCTTCCATCAGGCAGCTATAGTGATTCCCCGGCACTTCTGCGATACGAATGGGAAGACTGGAGAACTTCTCCCAACCCCAGGCATTGGTCTCGCGGATCTCCGGCACAACAACCCCTTTCGGTAGTGGTTCCACCGCTTTTACTAACAGCATGGGAATTGGCAACTGTACGGGTATTGGACGATATTTCGGTGACATATCCGACGCAGCCCGATAGACATTGAACAATCCGTTAATTGAGCCCATATCATTCTGCGCCTGAATCAACGAGAAACGTTTTAGCTGCTCTTTGATATAGCTTAGTAACGCCTCGCGGGGTAATGCACGCATTTCGTCGTCATCCAAGCTGTCGATCATTTCCAGTCGGTCAGTGTAGTAGGCAAAAATACCAAGAATAACTTTGGCAATATCAGCATCTTCCTGATACGGAACTGGTGCATAGGGTGGCGCGGCAGAGTCGAGTAGCACCAGAGAACCGATGCTTTCTCCCTCGGCATGAAGCTGCCGGGCTATTTCATAAGCCACTTTTCCACCTAATGAGTGACCGCCGATATGATATGGCCCCTGTTTTTGAGCCGAGCGCAAACAGGCAATATAATGTGTTGCTATCTCTTCCACCGATTGGTGCGGCGCAGTTTTTCCATCAAGCCCCAAATATTGCATACCGATAAATGGCAGTTCTCGTGGTAATGCCGCGGCCAGGGGCATAAATTGGGTAACATTGCCGCCCATACCCGGCACACAAAAGAAAGGTGAATAATTACCATTACCGCCGTGATTAATTGGTACCAGGCAGTAGCGGATATGAGCATTTTCAGGAGCCAGGCTCTTTTTATCGTCAGATAGTGAACGGACAACACGTGCCATTGTCGGCTGTTCGAGAAACTCCGCCAGCGTCAGACAGTGCTGGAAATGGTCACGCAAACGGGAGATCATCTGCGTTGCCAACAGTGAATGACCGCCCAGCTCGAAGAAATCATCTTCCAGGTTAATCGTCTCTTCACCCAGTAGCTCATACCACAATTGACGAACTGCTTCCTCTGGGCTGGCAGAATCAGATATCGCCGATGAATTCTGCAATTGTACGCGCCGAACAGGAGTCAATTTACTGACAACGACCTGTGCTTCCCTTCCAGCAATGGCCAGATCGAAAATAGCGCAGCCTTCTTGATTACTGAGACCGATCACACTTTCTTGACGGCGTGCGGCATAATCCACGGCCATTCCCACTTCTGCCCAGGTGTCCCAGTTAACTGACGTTACCGGTATAGCCTGTTGTCGCCAGTAGTGTGCCACGGCATCAAGATAACGGTTCGCCGCCGCATAGTCTGCCTGACCCATTCCACCTACCAATGAGGCAAGTGAAGAGCACAACAGAACAAAGTCGAGAGAGTCCTGACTCATCGCCGTCATCAATTGCTGTGTACCACTGACTTTTGCCGCCATCACATGCCGCCAGTCCTGCGACGTGCCATGCGCCAGCAATCCACTGGCTTCAATACCCGCTGAATGAATCACACCGTTGATAGCACCAAATCTTGCTCTCATCTGTGCCAATGCTTCATTTAATGCCACACCGTCAGCAACATCAGCGCACAGCATCATGATTTCAGCACCAGATTTCCGTAACACATCGAGTAAAGCTTCACTTGCCGCATGAGTTCCCCGGCGGCTCAAAATACCGAGTTTAACCTTACTGCATTTATTGCTGATGTGACGCGCCAGTGACTGACCGATACCTCCCAGCCCACCAGTAATTAGATAAACACCGCCATCACGCAGAATTTGCCGGTGCGGGATCTCATCAAGCTCAGTAAATGTCTGCAATTCACGCTCACCCTGCTTAAGCGTAATGCTGGTAACCGGTATTCCTTCTGTTGCTTCTTCCGGTTGCATATCCGTATACAGTTCCGCAATCAGCGATTGATATGTAGCAAAAGTGTCATCATCCAGATCGATATGACGTGCGGAACACCCCGGGTACTCGGCCACCAATATTCCGAGCAAACCAAGCGCGGGTGCGGCATTACAGGCTTCCAGCACCTTGGCTGCCTGTAACCCACGGGAAATTAGGGTAATATTAAAAACCCTGTGATGACCGGTAAGCGCTTTAATTGCAGCCGCCAGTTGTTCAAATGCAGCCTCTGGTTGAGAAATCCCTGCCGCAGTCCAGCACCAGATAATACGTTCTGGTAGCATTTGTTGCTGTATCAGACAATCTATCAGTCGTTGATAATCTTCGGGCTGATCCTTACGCAAACGAAAGCGGTAGGTACTCTGTTGCAGAAATTCATCAGCATCTTCAACAACGATACTGCCGGGTGCCGCCGCTTCCCATAAATCACTCAGCTCAGCGGCTTGGGCACCAAAAATCAACCACGGCGCACGATTCTGTTTTGCTTCGCCTAGAGGCTTCGGCAACCATCGAGGGTAACGACACCACCGTACTACATTCGACTCGTTCGCTGGCTGGAATGGTAAAGAATTGAACTGCCGTAAATTGTAACCGTGGATTTCAACCAGCACCTGCTTGCAATTCTGACTCTCATCCCAACTAAATAGCGTTATGTCATAAGTCCGTGGAGCCGTTTCAACCGCCAGACTGTAAAATTCGGCGCATAATGGCTGGTGCAGCGTCAGCGAACCATAATGGAACGGTATTGAAGCATCACCCGGCAACAGACAGGCATGTAAGAACACCGTGCCTAAGTCGAGCAAAGCCGGATGTAATGCAATATCAGGCAAATCATCGATAAATGCCTGATTGAGTCGCAACTGTGCCAACGCACAGCGATCACCCATCCATACACCTGCAATGCATTGCCAGCGCGGTCCATAGTCAGCGAATGCCTGATTGAAACGCTCCGGCGCCTCTGCAACTTCTTCAAGCTGCAAATTCCGACGCAACTCATAAGGTGAGACAATCTCTGCTGGTGGAGAGCATATGGCAGTAACGTTGCCGTTTGCATGAAGTTGCCACATATCATTACCATCATCGCGAGACTCCAGCGTAAAGGCAAAGCTGCGATCAATGGTGGTCAAGCTGATGCGTATCTGACGTTCAACACCTGACGATAGTACCAACGGTGAGGGGAAGTAAACTTCACTGAAAGTAGCTGTGCCACCGGGTTGCAATTCGTTAAAAGCACGACGCACTAATTCCAGGCAACCTGTGCCCGGTAATACACCTTGCCCTGCGAAAATGCGATGTTCATCAATAAACCAGACATTATCATCTAGCTTACAAGTAAATTGTGTGGCCCCCTCTCTATCCGATAACTGTGTGAAAATCGGTAGTTTTCTCTGTTGTGTACTTATGACAGCGGCTGATGTAGTGACAGGATGTTCCAACCAGAGATGTTGGCGTTGGAGGGGATGCACTGGCAGCATAACCCGATGTAATTTGTGTGAATGACCAAATGCAGCCCAATCGATAGCGACTCCTTGCTGCCATAACTGCCCGATGGTATTGAACAGTACCTCTTCATCCAGTTTCTGCTGGTGAGTATGGCGCATCGTGGTTAGTGTCTGAGCCTGGCCGTTCTGCTGTAGATCTTTCAGCATGCTGGTCAGTGCACGCCCTGGACCGACTTCAAGCAGGATTGGATTGTCAAAATGGTTCAGCAACGTAAGAATACCATCATAAAAGCGTACCTGCCGACGCAGATGATCTCCCCAATAACCAGAATTATCGCGATCTTGTTCACTGAACCAACTGCCACTGATATTGGATATCATCGGAATGGTACTGGATTGTAGCGTGAAGCCTGCGCTGAATTCCCGCATCTGTTGCGCGGCAGCATCCATCAATGAACTATGAAACGCATGTGATGTCGTTAGTCGCCGGTAAGAAATACCTGCCTTGTTGCATTGCTCTTCCAGTACCGCGATATTGTCATGGCTGCCAGTTATCACGCACTGTTCAGGTCCGTTGAGCGCTGCAAATTCACACTCTGGTGCCAGCGAAACCATACGTTCAGATGATGCCTGTACCGCCAGCATTGCCCCTGTGGGCTGGCGCTGCATGATTGCAGCTCGATTTGCTACCAATGCCAGTGTATCTTCCAGCTCAAGCATACCCCCTACACAGGCCGCAACCAATTCACCGAGGCTATGACCAATCATTGCTTGGGGGGTAATACCCCAAGCTTGTAGCTGGCAGGCCAGCGCATACTCAACAGTGAACAGCGCAGGCTGAGTATAACGTGTAGCATTTAACCGGTTGACAGCATTGTCGCGTTCCGATTGCGGATAAATTAACTGCCTGATATCCAGTTTGATGTGTGGCTGTAGCAGTTCGGCACAGCGATCAAATTGCTGGCGGAATACACCATTACGCAGATAGAGCGATTGACCCATTTCAATAGACTGACTGCCTTGTCCCGGAAACATAAAAATCACCGATCGAGGCTGTTGTTTGCGACTCATAGTCTTAGTCTGTGGTGATAGTCGGCGTAGTTGATTGATTAATTGCTCCCGATCTCTTCCCACAACAAAAGCACGCTCGCTGAAAGCGCTGCGTCCTTGTTGCAAAGTCCCGGCAATATCCGCCAATGGCTCATTACCGGTAGTCAGTGCGACTGCCAAGCGTTCCCCTTGCTGAATTAACGCTTGTGGCGTTTTCGCTGAAATCGGCAGCAGATGCCAGCGCTCGTCATCTAATATACGGACATCTTGCTGACGCGGAGCTTCCTCCAGAATAAGGTGCGCATTAGTGCCACCAATGCCGAAAGAACTTACACCGGCACGACGTGGCTTACTTGTTTGCGGCCAAGGGCATGCTGTATTGATTACAGAAAACGGGGTCTGTTCGAAGTGGATCGCAGGATTGGCTTGATGATAGTGAATACTTGGTGGCAAAGTCTGGTGACGCAGCGCCAACACGGTTTTGATTACACCGGCTATACCGGCGGCAGCATCAATATGTCCTATATTTCCTTTCACAGAGCCTATTGCACAACTCCCTACAGGTAACACTTCACCATCAGATTGTTCCAGGAAAGCCTGAGTCAGCGCACGTATTTCTACTGGATCGCCTAAAGAGGTCGCCGTACCATGTGCTTCGATATAACTGATGCTGGCAGGCAATACCCCGGCATTACGTAGTGCGTCTTTGATCACTGAAGATTGGCCGTCAATACTTGGTGCCGTGTAACTCACCTTTTGTGCACCATCATTATTGACAGCAGAACCTTTAATTACCGCATGGATGGTATCGCCATCTTCTAAAGCAGCGGACAGACGTTTTAGTAATATCATCCCACCGCCACTGCCGCTGGCTGTACCGTTGGCCGCCGCATCAAATGGTCGGCAAAGGCCATCTGGAGACATAATTCCACCACTGACATGGACAAAGCCAACCTGTTGCGGGTCCAGCGCTACAGCACCTGCCAATGCCATGTCACATTCACCGCGTCGTAAGCTTTCGCAGGCAAAGTGAATAGCGGTGAGTGATGACGAACAGGCGGTGCCAATACTGACAGCCGGTCCGCTAAGGTTCAGCTTGTAAGCAGTACGTGTAGCGATAAAATCCTTGTCATTACCTATTTGCCACTGACCGGGGTCGAGGTGCATCCGGTCTTTATTTGGCATGACGTTTTCCAGCAGGTAATAATTGAAGCCACTGCTACCAAAGACACCTACTGAACGCGGTGTACTATCATTGCCATAGCCAGATAGTTCCAGCGTTTCCCATGCCATTTCAAGAAACAACCGCTGTTGCGGGTCCATCACCTGCGCTTCACGTGATGAATAACCAAAGAAACGCGCATCAAACTCCGCACAACCCTCCAGCAAACGTGCGCGTCTGACAAACTGTGGGTGACTTAACAGCGCTGGATCGACGCCACGTTGTAACAATTCCTCGTCAGACAACTCCACACTGGCATCGTAACCCGCCAACAACCGCCGCCAAAAAGTGTCGAGATCTGGCGCTTGTGGGAAACGGCCAGTCATACCAATAATCGCAATAGCCTTGCTATCCTGAGTCGAAACATCCAACGTTGGTCTTGCTCTCTTTTCAGTGACTATCGGCGGTGTCATTGCAACTGCAACAGGTGTTTTTTGCTGCGACAGCGTGTCCAGTAGTTGAGCCTGTTGTCGAATGGTGGGATGAG
The DNA here is from genome assembly GCF_003287735.1 of Photorhabdus bodei. Lineage (GTDB taxonomy): Bacteria > Pseudomonadota > Gammaproteobacteria > Enterobacterales > Enterobacteriaceae > Photorhabdus > Photorhabdus kayaii. Next base: position 33,773 of record NZ_NSCM01000010.1, read on the forward strand.
CGAAAATATCGGTCACAGACAAGCCTCCACCAAACGCCTCATTCAATTGCTGGAATAGCGCCATAACCCGTAGTGAGTGGCCGCCAGCATCGAAAAAGTTTTCGTCATAACCGATCTCATCCCTCTCCAGCAGTTCACGCCAGATAGCCTCAACGCGACTGAGTGATGACACGACTTTGGCTGGCAAGGGAGAAGATTGATGCTGACCGGCACGTGTCAGTTTCATTTCAGCCAACGCTTTCAGATCGACTTTTCCCGTAATGCCGGTAGGCAGGGCATCAAGGAAGAACAGCGCTGTTGGCACCATCACTTCATTAACCTGTTGGCGTAATTCGCTCAGGATCTCACTGCGGCTGGTTTCGCCGACAATGTATCCCGCCAACTCTTTATTCCCTTGGCTATCGGTGATCGCCAGCGCTTCGGCCTGACGTACACCCGGTAACGCACTTAGGGCGGCCCGCACAGCATTCAGTTCAATTCGATGACCACGGATTTTTACCTGACGGTCAACCCGACCAACAAACTCCAGTGCGCCATCCATGCGTTGGCGCACCATGTCGCCGGTACGGTACATACGAGCCTTTAATTGTGGTGCAAAGCTATCGGGTAAAAACACCTCAGCGGTTTTTTCATCCATACCCAGATAGCCCTGTGCAACACAGGTTCCCGCTAAATAAAGTTCACCCATTTCCCCCGGTGTCACGGGCTTTCTCTGTTCATCAAGCAGATGGAAGCGAACATCGCCCATTGGACGCAGCACTAGATTTTGTCCTTCGGCATGATAATCGGTAAGGGATACCACAATCGCACATTCAGTAGGGCCGTATCCATTCATCAGCCTGCGCCCTACAGACCAACGTTGGGCGACTTCGGGCATACAAGGTTCACCGGTTACGATAAGCACCTGGAGATTAGGCAGCGGAACTAACGGCACTATCGCCAACGCGGAAGGTACAATCCACATATGCGTAATCTGTTTATGTGTCAGCCACTCTGTCAGATCACTGCCAGGCAACAGTTGCTGTTTCTTACCGAAGACCACGCAAGCACCTGTTGCAAGCGCCGGAAAAATTTCTCCCAACATCACATCAAACACGGGCGAAGAGTACTGCACTATGCGAGAAGAAGGTTCAAGCCTCAGCTCATCGCGGATGACCAGAATGTTATGGCAGACACTGCGGTGGGTGACAGCAACACCTTTCGGTTTACCCGTTGAGCCAGAAGTGTAAATAACGTAAGCGCAATCATCCGGCTGACAGATCGCCTCCATAGTCATATAGGGTGCATTGGCTATATCTAACTCATCGATATTAATTGCCGCCAGACCAAGACGCTGGCACAGAGGCGCTGTTTCATTTCGGCACAATATCGCTTTTATTTTCGCATTATCAATCACATACCGATTTGCTGGTTCGGCGTTATCAGGAGCCAGTGGCACAAACACCGCGCCGATCCGGTTAATTGCCAGCATCGCCGTGACATTATGTGGATGGTGCCCCATTAGAATGCCAACTCGATCACCTCGGCCTACACCTACCTGTTGGAGTTGCTGCGCCACATATGCGGTCAATGTATCAAGCTGCTGATAACTCAGACTTAATTCATCACTTTCCAGCGCCACATGTCTGCCATACCGGGACAGGTTCTGCTGAAACAACTGAAACAATCCCTGTGGCTTATCAGCCATGAGTTCTGGTTGAGTACTACGGCCAGCATTAACCGTCAACAAATCCGCCAATGCAGTATCTGGTTTTTCAATGATTTGTGGCAACATAGCCAGCAAATACTCACTCATCCGTCCCAGAGTGACGGCAGATAACCCCCCCGGCATTGCCATAAAGTGAGCGTAAACCTGACCATTTACACGATTAATAGCCAGCTCCAAATCAATTTTGGCGCGATAGTCCCCCAACTCAACATCCGAGACCTTCATGTCCCCGAATGTTGCATCGTTTGGTTGATCCAGTTCACAGGAGAAAATAGTTTGGAACGCAGGATTTTTACCCGCCACACGCGGCAAATTAAGTGTCTGCACCAAATAATCGAACGGCAAATCACGATTTTCAAGGATGTCGAGACTAACCTGTCGCGTATGCATTAAGAGTTGCTGAAAAGTTTGCAACTCACGGCTATTGATACGTACCGGCAAAGTATTAGCAAAGTAGCCAATCAGCGCATTCCATGCAGGTATGGTACGCAGCGACACCGGTGTTCCGACTATAAGATCCTGCTCATTGCTTTGCTGGCGCAGCAGGAGTGCAAATAAACTCAACCAGACCATAAACGGTGTACAGTTCTGTTCACGAGCCAATTTCTCTACACCTTCAACGTACACCTGGGGAACAACACAACTTATTGCAGCCGCTTCGTCAGTTGGCGCAGCCATCTCATTCAGTATCAGAGTAGCTGGCGCATCCGCCAATTGTTGACGCCAGAAATGAATCTGTTGCTGTACCGCTGGTTCAGCCAGTCGAGTGCGCTGCCAGGTAATGAAATGCCCATAGTTTGCTTCCAACACGGGTAGCATGGGTGCTTTACCGGCCAGACGTGCCTGATAGCAATGCCGTAACTCATCAAAAAGTATTGCCAGCGAGCGGCCATCGGAAATAATGTGATGCAGAGTAATACAAAGCACATGCTCTTGCGGAGACAATGTAAACAGTACCGCACGGATGAGAGGCCCATTGGCGAGATCGAAACTTGCCATCACTTCTTCTCGCAACTTCGATGCCAGCGCAGACTCACCGCCGGAGATATTCTGTTGGCGCAGGGTTAACGTTAATTCAGACGCAACCTGATAATTGGGTTCAAAACTGGATGTTCCATCCGATGCGTTTACTTTGCTGACTTGACTGGAGAATGTGGTACGCAATACATCATGACGTTGCACTACATCATTCAGCGCCTGCATTAACGCACTAAAATGCAGATTACCATGCAGACGCAATGTGAAAGGCACGTTGTAACTGCAATCATCCGGCCGTTGCATGGCAATCAACCACAAACTGCGCTGACCGAATGAGAGTAAATCACTGACCTGCGAAACGTGCTGCACAGTAACACTCTGTTTCGCACCGCTCTTTTCAATACTGTCCTTTTCAATACTATCCTTTTCAATACTATCCTTTTCAATACTGTCCAGTAACGAGGCCAACCCGGCGATAGTCGGATGATTGAAAATAGTGGAAAGCTTAAGCTGAACATTAAATGTCTTATTGATCTGTGTAATCAGATTGGCAGCAATTAATGAATTGCCACCACAATAGAAGAAATTATCTTCCGTACCGATGACCTGAACCCCTAATGCTGTTCTCCATAATGCCAGCAATTGTTCTTCACGGGCGTTAGCTGGTTCTGTCATAGATTCCTGATTTTCTGGTAGCGAAAAATCTGGAACTTGCAAGCGCTTGCGATCAACCTTCCCGTTGGGGGTGGTTGGTAATTTATCGAGAAACACCAAAGCACGTGGCATCATATGGCCGGGTAGCCGCAGGGACAAATAACCACGTAACTTGTCAGTATCAGCCGATGACACAACATAGGCGACCAGTACTTTATTATTTGTACTGTCATTACAGGCGACAACCGCACACTGGTGCACATCTGCGTGTTCCAGTAATGCACTCTCCACCTCGCCTAACTCGACGCGAAAACCGCGAATTTTAACCTGATGATCACTGCGTCCCATGAAATCAATAGTGCCGTCAGCCAGGAAACAGCAAATGTCTGAGGTACGATAGAATCGTGTACTACTATTATTGTTATTGTCTGCCACAAAACTGTCTGCCACAAAACGGCCTTGGCTATCGAATTTGCCGGTAATAAATTTCTCTGCCGTGAGTTGAGGATTATTGAGATATCCTTTTGCTACGGTAACACCCGCAATCAACAATTCACCACTAACGCCAATCGGCACTTGTTGCAGGTGTTTATCAACAATGAATAGCTCACAGCTAGCCAGCGGCCTACCCAATGGAATTACTCGCCCGGCTTCCAATGGATGTGTTTCCGGATCAAAAACAGTGCTATCAATGGTTGCTTCAGTTACACCGTAAGAACCCAGAATACGCGTGTCTGGGCGGCACAGCGCTTGTGCTGCATGCAGCTCATGACCGAACCAGACATCAGCTCCACATACCAGTGTTGATAATCCATCCAGACGTTTCCCATTATCCTGACAGAACTGAATTAATTGACGCAGTACCACAGGAGGAAAATCACCGAAGGTCACGCCTTCGCTCATCATTAAGCGGTGCATTTCAGGGGCATCTAGCAACCACTCACGCGGACACATAACCAAGCATCCACCACAGCCCAGAGTACGACTGAAATCCCCTATACTGAGATCGAAAATCGGTGCGGCAAGTTGTAGTGATACCGGCTCACCGGGTTGGGTGAAACGATAGTCATGGCACCAGGCATGGAACGATGCATGCAGACTACCGTGGCTTACCTCTACTCCTTTTGGATTACCGGTTGAACCAGAAGTGTAAATAACATAGGCTGAATCACTCTCCTGAACTGACCAGATTGGCTGCACATCCGGCGGCGCTGGTTGACGAAACAGCCCATCAACTTCCAGCACAATGGCACGAAAATCAAGCAAACCAACAGCATCCTGTTCACTGGTGAGGATCAGTACTGGCTGTGCATCATTTATCTTATCGGCGAAGCGAGGATCAGAGGGGGACAACGGCACATAAACCGCACCGGCAGAGAGAATAGCGTAAAAAGAGATGACAATTTCTGGCCGGTAGCTCATCAATACTGCAACCCGGCTACCCGGCCCAACGCCACACTGGCGCATCTTCGCGAGCAGGCATTGCGCGTACTCGTCCAGTTGAGCATAGGTGAAACGTTGATCACGCCAAACAATAGCTCGTGCATCTGGATTATTACGCACCTGTGACTTGATGCGTTCAGCTACCGAAATAAACTCCAATACCGGCAGAGGTTCTGCTGGCCGGGAGAAGCGAGCCAGTGTTTCCAGCTCTTCTGGCGGCAACATGCTACATTTGGCGACAGAACGCTCAGGTTCACTTAACAATGTATCCAACAATTTCTCATAGTGATTCACCATGCGAGTAATGGTGAGGTTATCAAATAAATCGGTATCAAACTCAACCAGACAAAGTAGTGAATTTGGGGATTCTTCTATCGATAACGTCAAATCATATTTAGCAGTACCAGAATGGATAAATTGTACTTCTGCTGCTAACCCATCCAGTTGCAATGCTTGTCCCGGACTCTTCAAATAATCAAACATAATCTGAAAAACAGGGGGATGACTCAGAGAACGCAGGGGTTGTACCACATCGACGATCTCATCAAACGGCAAATCAGCATTTTCATATGCATCAAGCAATATATCGCGCGCTTGAACTAATAGATCACTGAAACTTATCTCTTCGTTAAAGCGAAAACGCAACGGTAATAAATTGATAAAAAAGCCAAGGCGGACATGCTCATCAATACTGTGACGATTCGCAAATGGACTGCCAATAACGATGTCGTCATCATGTGAATAACGATTCAGCAATACGGCAAAAGCGGAAATTGCCACCATATAAGGTGTTAGTCCATAACGTTGGCAGATTTTAGAAATACGTCCAACGAGAGATAAAGGAAGTGATTTCTGATATACCGCACCACGTCCCCGTTGTTCTAATAGCCGTGGCCGATCGGTGGGTAATTTATGTAGTTCAGGCAATTCCGCCAGCTGTTTTCTCCAATAATCGCGTAAGCGTTGCCGACGAGCGCTATTCATATGAATATTTATTACAGAGTCACTGGCATGCGGGTAGGTAATTGTCGCCAACTTAGGCTGTTGACCTACTTTATACTGGTTATAGGCATGGCTAAAATCATTAAGAAAAACGTGAGTCGACCAATCATCAAATACAATGTGGTGAAGTGTAAATATCAACTGATGATCGTTCTCTTGCCGGCGAAGCAGTAAATAACGAAAAGGCAAATCGTTATTGAGATTAAAACAATATCTGGCTTCGTTATCACAGATAGACTGTACTTTGGTTTCGCGTTCCTCTGGGGAATAATCGCTGAGATCACTGATACGTAATTCAGGCCACTGCGGATTCAATGCTATCTGCAATTCTCCATTGAGAACATGAAATTGTGAACGCAACACCGGATGGCGTTCAATCATAAAAATAATAGCTTGTTCAAGCGCTTCCTTATTTAACAAACCATGCAAACGTAACGAAAATGGCACGTTATATAATGCTAAGTCCATATTTCCTTGGCTGATGAACCATAGCCTGCGTTGAGCAGGCGTTGGCAATAAGAATGGAACATTCGGTAAGGTGTTTGAATAATTACTCACAAAATTTTTCCTAAGATAAAAAGATTTTTGCAGCTTAGTGATTGCCGTAAAAACTATCACTCCTGGCACTCCTGGCACTCCTGGCACTCCTGGTTGTCAGCCACTTTCATGGTAAAAGAGCTACTGGGAACGCCTATCACTCTGTTCTAGCGGGGTGAAATCAATCAGAATGATAGTGCGAACGCCAACGCTGGCATTTTCATCGCAAGTTACGGGATTGATATAATGACAAATCGCTGCATCATCGATGATGTAGCTATCAAGGGGATCATTAAGGAGAAAACGAGTTATCTCATGAGCAGGGACTTCTTCAAGCTGGCAATTTGCATAAGAAGGGGGTGCGATATGCGTTGCACCGCCTTCGACATTGTAACGTTCAATCAAATGTACAGCAGTGAACGGCTGACCGTCACGATGAAAACAGTTAGGCGTAATTTTTGCCGGTTTACCAGGTAGTGCCTGCATTCTGATCAGATGCACACCACACAGCAAACGGGAATAATGCTCTGCCATGCCGGTTAGACTTAGATCGTGCCAAATGAGTTTATTAAGTAGTCCTTTATTAAGTATCTCATCAGACATGCGCAGGAATTTGCGTACTACACCACCAAATTCAGGTTGATATTCACTTCCCTGATGATAATCAATCTCTATGCTATCATCGGGCTGCGGATAACCTGTTTTCCAATGAATAGTTTCTGTTTCACGGCTCCACACTCCTTCACAATAACTGCGGTGACGACCATCTTCACCAAATCGATCTAACGGCAGTGACTTCGATAATTCACACAGAGAGATAAGATCGATTTTTTCACTGTCAGAAAGGTCAAGATCGGTGGCATTGAAAGTGGCAAACCCTTGTTGCTGCAAGCTGTTGCGGATATGTGCGGCAGTAAGACGGTAACTATTTGGTGCGTTAATAAATATATTCCAGCCCATTGTAATATCTCTTTATTAGGGTGAACTACGATGACATCGTATTAAATTAATTACGATATCTTAGGAAAAACCAGTTAATACTAATTAACTTAAAAGATTATTTAGTTATATTTAATGATTTAAAAAAACACCTATAAATAAGAATATCTCGATTTTGCATAGTAAGTGCAACAACATTGCCATGCTTTTTGTCGATCTACAAAATCAATCAATCAATTTCTGACAAATCAGATAGTAAAGAATATTGCTAGATAAATGAGAGAGATAATTTTAAATCAATAGGCCATTAGACAAATCTACTATATACCTGTCATCCTTCAAGTTGCCTCTTTGTTGGCTGCACTCACTCACCCCGGTCACATAGTTATCTATGCTCCCGGGGATTCGCTCCCTTGCCGCCGCGATGCATCTTGAAATCCATAAGGTATAGTATAACAACCGTTTTTTGAGTGAATTAATCACCTCAATAGCATTGCCTTTCTTGCTGGGTGAAACAATAGCATCCTCCGACAATACTTTGACATCCATCTTTCCTTTATCATCCCTGGCTAGCAGCGCATAAGGATTAGTAAAGTCAATTTTTTTATCTAAATTCTTCACTGATCATTTCATGACTCGAAAATCCTAACTCATTATTAAACATCATTATTTTAACCCTTTATTTAATGGGTGAAGCGCCTTTGCTGTAACTTCCGTCAATCATATAAACAGCCTAACAATAAAAATATTTTCACTAAAATTTAATTAGAAAATAGATCTCAGAATATACAATGTCAACTTGGGTTTTTATTTTTTATTTGGCAAAAAAAATTTACATATAAAGGGGTGTTAGAATATTATATTATTTTTAATTGATTTTAAATCTGGTATATCATCAACTCAAGAAATTAATGGACTATCTAGTACCAGTTTAGCTAGTAAAGGCTTGTCAGTAATAAAATTCTGCCTTTTATACCCGTCATCTTTCAAGTTGCCTCTTTGTTGGCTGCACTCGCTCACCCCGGTCACATAGTTATCTATGCTTCCGGGGATTCACTCCCTTGCCGTCGCGATGCATCTTGAAATCCATAGGGTATATATTGTTTGAATATAATAGATTGCCAATTTTTCAAATATCCATCAATTCTTACTATCTTCGGAAGAAAACGTGGATTTAATTTCTCGTGCTAATTTTTTATTAATACGATCTTTGTCTGATTATTCCTTGTAGGAACGGCACTATACTCATTAAATTCTATCTTCCATTTATCTGTTTTACGGATTTTAGTATTAATACTGGTACTCAACATGGATTAAAATAGATCTTTAAACCATATGAATAATTGGGGAATTATAATAAAATTGGGGTAATGGTACTGAACGTGGTGTGTTTAATGGTGACTAATATGCTTTAAAAGTACTTATAATATAATTATTAATTTTTTCAATAAGTTAATTTAATATGAGATATATTTCCACGTTATTTGTTTTTATTTTTTTAGATTAAATATAATGCTAAAATACGTAATCAAGGTGAAGAATTTAATATATTATTGATGTGTCTTTATCTCTCAGGGATAAACTGATGTTAAGAAGGCGATTTTTGATAGAACCAGTCGTGGACCAACTCAAGAAATATTTCTCAGATAGAGCATTTAAGACACCGTAATCAGATCGGTTTTTTATTGGAAATCGTCGCTGGACTAATTGCTTATACATTCCAACCTAAAAAACCGAGCTTGAGTTTACGGGATTGTGATATCGCTATTTTTAAACGAAACCGAGATTAATTAAACCAAAGTGCCGGATAAAAAACAGCACGTTGTCAATGATCTGAAGAAAGTCCGCTCTGCGGACTTTCTTCCTTAAAGGTGGAAAGCTATGCGCTTACCTGTTGGAAGAGTCACCTCAAGGCTTAATTCACCGCCCAATGCTTTCACATAGCGCTTAAGTGTTGATAGCCTTGGATCATTGTCAGCTTGTTCCATCCGAGCAACGGAAGGCTGTTTAACCCCCATAACAGTGGCCAATTCTGTTTGTGAAATTTTTAGAAAAGATATTTAAATCTGGCGCGTGCGCCGTAGCGTCGGTCATTATTACTGTTGGCAATTTTGTTGTTGGCATTTGCTTCCAGCATAGAGACGTAGGCACCAAGATAGAGATTAAAGTTTTTCATATTCATAATATTAGGAATCTGATATGACATATGGATGGTATTTATATCGTATTTACCCGGCTCATTGAATGGGTGATTAATATATGCGGTTGTATCGTCAGTATTGAACGTTTTGATATTGTTATGGGCATAGATATAACCCAGTTCGAAACGATGCCACATCACATTAATTCCGGTAGTGAAATTATGTTCATCTGAGGCATCCAGATAGGCGGTATTCAGGTTAGCAACAATGCCATCATCAGGATCGGCCTCCAGACCGTTCCAACTTAATGTCATGCCGTAACCATTGCGTCTGGATTGATCGACCCATTGCCCTTGATTATTCTGGTAGCCATAGGCGTTATTGACGACATTACTCTCCATCGCTATGGCTGCACTAAACTGATCTTTTTTCCAGGCTGCTACCGGGCGCAAATAGGCGACATTTTTTTTATTTTCCAGTGTGTTGCCGTGGTAAATGTTATCTCGGAATAGTGAAGTGCCATCTTCAAGTAGAGTATTGAGTTCGAAATACCAGTTGCCTGCGTATTTGCTCAGCATCAAGTTACCACCGCTGTTACTGCGGCCACGTCCTTCTTTCATCATGTAGATATAGCCGAAACCGTCGGCATACAAATCATTGGCGGTATTACCAGAATACTGAATAAAAGTATCTTGGTTGAGTGGGAACATATCGTAAGCTTCAAAACGCCCGATTTTTACCTGCCAGTTTTTCTCATTGCCGAAGAAGAAAGCGGCGTCGTCGAGATTCATTTTGCCAGTCATGTCTGCTAATGGTTGCACTCTAAAGCCGGCAAAGTTGTTGTTTTGATCACGGCGGTAACCGTCCAGCCCGATCAAAATGCGGCCATTAACATTCCAACGCTCTTTGTCGCCAGGTTTCCAGTCTTTATTATCGCTGGTTTTAAGTGAAGTAAGCTGACCGGTTCGGCTGGCGCTATCGAGATTGAATTCTACATCGCCGTACAATTTTAGATCGCCAAAATTATTCAATTTCAAGTTGCTAGTTGATGAAGCACTGTTTTCCAGCGGAGTGGTGCTTTGTGCTATTTGTATGGTCTGTTGTTTGGTTTCGATAGTGTGCTGTTCTAGTTGCTGCGCGCGTTGCTCGGCGGCGGTGGCTCGTGCTTCTGCTTGGGCAGCCCGCTGTTCTGCTTGTTGCAGTCGCTGCTCCAGTGCATCCAGGCGTGCCTCGATGCTATTGGTGGGTGAAGCAAGGGCAGAGGCTGAAAATATTAATCCTGGTGTGACAATCAGATAGTGAAGGTTTTTCATGGTATGCTACCCTTTTGGGATATGAGTTATTATATCGTAGTTAAATTATCAAGCTGGTTTTTGGGCTAAAAGATAATTGAGTTGATTAGCAGATCGCAATCAACTCTACTAACCAGATAAAGCTATTGTGATCGAATACTCAAATTCGGTATGAAAGATAAGTAACGGTGGAATGGATTTCCACCACCGAGTGGTCAGGGTTGCGTCTTCAAGATCAACAGGAATGATTGGCATGGTACGAAAGTGCTGGAATTGTTTGTCAATGTTAAACAAAGGGGGCTGTCAAAGTTGTTGTTATTTGAAATGAGAAAGAGTATCTGAAGTAGAAATAATTGCATGAATTAATCATTTTTCGAAGTGTGAAAATGATGCATTCGATTCTATTATTTATAGAGATAAATTCATTAAAATCAATCTATTGGGAATTATATTTTATCTTATCATTTTTTAAATTTACTATTTGAATGATTGGTAATATATTCAAAAGGTTATGAAATATATTTTTATATGTTGATATCCTACTGATTGCATTATAATATCAGCGCTGTTTGGGATGATAACTTCATAATAATCATATAGTTAAATTTTTTGCTACCCTTTTTGTGATCATTCCCGCATTACTACAGTTTTTTTTATGATAAAACATAAGAGATAATAAGCTAAATTTTTATAAAATATCAGGATTGATGCTGGATGATGTCGTCAATTCAGCTTTATCTATTGTTTGATATGAGGAGGTCATTATTGATATTCATCACAAAACATAATGAATTCTAATGTGAGCATAAAGGCTCAAGTTCGATTGATATAATACGTGTTATTATTGAGGCTATGTCTTGGTTAAACATAAAAATACCTAATGAAAAGCTTGTCGAAAAAATCTGATTATCAAAATAATTTAGCAAAGTAATGAATTATTCCTATGTCTTATCATTGCAGAGCTCAAAGATATAGGTAAGAACCTATTTTTTTAATTGTATTGTGATTATATTGTATTGTAATCATGGAAATGCCGGTGCTTGTTGGCCCTACTCTTAACGAATGGCGGTTGTTCATCGGTTGGAGTTTTTTAAATGGTGTCACATTATGTTCAGGACAATGCTAAAAATTTAGGAAATACCATGACAGCCGAAGCCATTTATGGTTATGGAGATAATTTTTCCCTCCATGTTAGGTGCATAAACGTAATTAAAAATTGTGACCGTATACCTCTATCTTTTGCAATTCGTGTAGGCAATAGCCCTACATTCACTTCTTATATCGGGATCTATAGTCTCTCAAGTAATCATGAACGGGACTACCCCGTATTCGCTTTTTTATCAAGCATTAAGCGCAATAACGACAACTACCACGTTAACTATTTGTGAGGAAAAAGAGAGTGATAGACGTACAGATCAATGAAGTACCTCTTAAGGAACACAGCCCTTCAATTAATGATTGTTTGGATGAGCAAAAGTTACTTTATGACATGCTGCTGTCACGGGAATTTGATAATCGTAGTGCGATAGTCACACGACAAGGTCGAGCTTGGTTCCATGTGTCGGCTGCTGGACATGAAGGGTTGGCTGTGCTGCCTCAGCTTATGGAAAAGAATGATGTACTGGTTCCTTACTATCGTGATCGGGCATTAGTATTAGCGCGTGGTATGTCTATTGTTGAAATGACAAGGGAACTTATGGGTAAGGCCACTTCTCACTCGGCCGGCCGAACCATGTCGAATCATTTCTGCTCCAAAGAGCATAATATCTTCTCGGTAGTCAGCTTGACCGGAACCCAATGTATTCCCGCGGCTGGAGCCGCCTGGGCAAGTGTGTTAGACAATAAAAATGGGCTTGTCGTGTGTGGTGTCGGCGATGCGGCGACCCGGCAGGGAGAATTTTATGAAGCGGTCAGCTTTGCAGTTGAAAGGCGTTTGCCGGTAGTCTTTGTGGTTTCCGATAATAAATTGGGTATTAGTACCTCAACGGAGAAGATGGCTCCGTATCGGTTGGGAATATTTAACGAGTGTTTGATTCGCCGTGTTGATGCCCGCAAACCGGAAACTTTGTTTCCTGTTGCACAGGAGGTATTCAATAAGGCGAGATTTGAGCGGACTCCTTGCATATTGGTTTGTCGTATGGATCGGTTAGATTCTCATTCCAATTCAGATTCTCACAAACTGTACCGTACCCCGGATGAACTGGAGGTACTACAGGATCCTATTGAAAATTATGTCGCTTATTTAAAGGAAAAAGGAGCGATTACCGAGCAAGCTCTGGCTGGACAAAAAGAGCGCATTAAAGCGGATGTCGCGGAAATATTTGAGCGTGTTTACCACGAAGAAGAGCCGGATCCTGCAAGTGTCAGTACCTATTTATGCAATCGTGAAGGAACGCCTACCGTACATGTTGAGATGGAAGCCGAAGAGACACAGGTCAAAGCGGTAAATCAGGTTTTGGACGAGGCATTGAGTCAGCATCCGAATGTGCTGCTATTTGGTGAGGATATTGAAGATCCTAAAGGTGGTGTTTTTGGTTTCACCCGTGGCTTATCCACTTGCTATCCTGATCGTGTTATTAATGCTCCCCTTTCGGAAGCCACGATTATTGGCTCGTCTGTTGGATTGTCCGCCTGTGGTTGGCGTCCGATTGTTGAACTGCAATTTATTGACTTTGTTGGGCTAGGTCTCAATCAGTTACAGTCACAACTTGGCACTTTAAGTTGGAGAACGGTAGGAAAATGGCGCTGTCCGGTAGTGATATATGCTCCTTATGGCGCTTATCTCCCTGGTGGTGGTATATGGCACAGCCAAAGCTCGGACGGTATCCTGGCGCATATTCCCGGTATTAACGTTCTTGTTCCAACGACACCGGCTGATACCGTCGCATTGTTCCGTACCGCGTTAAGTCTGGATATGCCGAGTCTGATCCTGATCCCTAAACACCTTATGAGAGAGCGCCATGAGCGTCGGTTGGTGAGTCCGGTGTCGCTTGGGCAGGCAAATATTGTCAGGGCAGGAAAAGATATTACACTGGTTGCTTGGGGAAATACGATTCAACTTGCGACTATGGCGGCTCTTCAGGCGGAAAAAGACAATATTGACATTGAAGTGATTGAATTACGTAGTCTGGTACCTTGGGATAAACAACGGATTGCGGAATCTTTACGCAAAACCGGGCGGCTTATCGTTGTACAGGAGGATACCCGGACGGCCAGTGTTGGTGCATCCATTATTGCTGATATTTTGGATGAGAATGACAATTTCTTCTCTTTATTGGCACCTCCGCGCTTGGTGACGCGTGAAGATATTCATATTCCTTTTAATCCTTGTTTAGAGAAAGCTGTTTTACCCGGCACGGATGACATTTTGGCCTCCGTCCATGCGGTAATGAGCTAAGGAGAACTTATGGCACAGTTGCTTATTCCCCCGATGGGAGAAGGAACCACTGAAGTCGTCATCATCCAGTTACTTAAGCAGGTGGGGGATCATGTCAAGCGTGATGAACCTGTTTATGAAATGGAGACGGATAAGGCCGCCTTTACTATTGAGTCTGATGTTGAGGGGATCTTGGAAAAATGGTTGGCGGCGGAAAATGATATTATCCCTGTTGGATCGCCTATTGCAGTTATCAGAGCTGTTGGCGAGATGGCAGAGCCTTCCTCTGTCAGTGAAGCGTTAACGCCTCAGCCGGAGAAAATGGAGAGAGTGGCGGAGGAAGTAGAAAAAATAGAGAAAGTGGAGGCGGCTCCAGAAGTATCCGCTCCTCCTGCGCGTATTCCGCCAAAAACCCGTCAGTATGCACAAGAACACCAAATTGAGCCGCACATTCTTAGCCAACTGGCGGAAAAACATGGGACATTATTGCCTGGTCATATAGATGATTACCTCCAGCAGTACCGCGAAACTAAGATATCAGAAGAAACCAGGCCGTCAGAAAAGAGCAATGCAGAAAATGACAATGTGGGTTTTCTGTCCAGAGATCAGCAGCGTCTTAATCGTGCAATACGGTTAAATAGTGCTACGGTACAACCTTGTTGGGCAGCTAAACCACTACCGATTGAGCTTGTTGATAACGCCATTCATCATTTAACGGAAACCTCCGGGCAACAGGAATGGATAACGCCATTTCAGGTCATCACTTATGCGATTTCTCAGGCATTGAAAAAATTCCCGATGTTGCGTTCGAGACCGCTTGATCAAGAGCGTTATCACACTTATACGGATATCAACCTAGGTATTGCTTTTCTGGATGAAAAAGGCGATTTGAGCTCGTTAAAAGTACCGGGAACGCAAACCATGAGCTTTTTTGAGTTCAGGCAACAATTGAATGGTGTACTTGATCCCGATGTGGAAAAACTGCCCGTTGATATTGATGTTCCTATGATGATCTCGTATACCGGCAACGATGGTGCTACCTTTGCCGTACCGGTTATTGTGCCGCCATCTCAGTCAACATTGTTCATCGGTGCGCCTCACAACAAAGAGATGAACCTCGTTCTGGCATTTAATCACTATCTGCTCAATGGGGTAGAGGCGTCTGAATTTATTACCGAGATTATTACTCAGGTTCGTGTTCTGTCTGGGCCACGATCTACCGCGCATCAGATAGAAGGTAAATCAGGTAAATCGGTTTCCGGGCAATTACGCACGCTGCTGGCGGATTTCCTGAATTGGGACGAAGATTTTACTGAATCAATGATGCAGCGCACTTGGGCTGATTTGGGCATTGATTCGCTCAAGGCAGTAAAACTTGCAGAGTTGATGTCGGCGCATTTTCGTCGAAAATTATCGCCGACGCTGTTCTGGCGTTATAGCTCGCCGCATCGATTGATTGAATATCTGGACGTTTCCAAAACTGAACTGACTGAGAATAAACATTCCTTAGATGACTTTATTAATGCGATGCGTAGTCTTGATGGCGAAGCAGCATTAAGGTTACAGCGCCTCATAGAAGGAGGAAAGCATGGATAATCTGTATCACATATATCATTCGCTTAGTCCGGATGAACAACGGATAGCTAAATCTGCCTTGTTGGAGCATTTAAGTTCCATTACTTCCTCGGTAAGTAGTGCGGGTGATACGAAACAGATGCCTATTGCTATTGTGGGCATGGCTTTCCGACTTCCTGGGGCGGAAGATTCTCCAGAGCAGATGTGGGAGATCTTAAGATCTGGACGCAGTGTGATAGAAGAGATTCCAGAGCAGCGGTTTGCATCCGGAAAACCTTACGTCATTCCGTTACCTAAAAAAGCCCTGAAAGCGGGGTTACTCAATAGTATTGATGGTTTTGATGCGCCATTCTTTGGTATTTCTCCGCGAGTCGCGGCCATGATGGATCCGCAACAGAGAATGCTATTAGAGCTGACCTGGCAAGCGATCGAAGATAGTGGTGCCAATCCGCTTGGCTATTCAGGATCAAAGACGGGTGTTTTTATTGGTTCGTGCAGTAATGATTATCGTGAACTTGTTGCGGCCGATATGGCGATGGCAAATGCTTATGCAACGACAGGGACACTGAATTGCCTTCTGGCTAACAGATTGTCATTTTATTACAACTTTATTGGTCCAAGTTTGCAAATTGATACCGCGTGTTCAAGTGGATTGACGGCACTGACTCAAGCGGTGAATTCATTGCGTTCGGGGGAATGCCAACAGGCGATAGTTGGCAGCGTTAACCTATTGAGCAACACATTCAACATGGCTGCTTATTACCGGGCGGGAATGTTATCCAAAGATGGCTGTTGTAGGGTTTTTGACGCGGATGCTAATGGTTTTGTCCGTGGTGAAGGGGCTGTCTGTCTATTCTTGAAAACGCAAAAACAGGCCTTAGAGGATCGGGATCCGATTTATGGATACGTTCGGGCATCGGCAGTCAATCATGGCGGACGTGCTAATTCATTGACTTCACCTAATCCTGAGCAGCAAATTGCGTTGGTTAAAGATTGCTTGCTACAGGCTGGAATTTCTGCGGAACAAATCAGTTACCTTGAAGCACATGGAACGGGAACCTCGTTGGGTGATCCTATAGAATTTAATGCGCTTAATGAGGTCTTTAATCGTGATGAATCAGGAGAAACGCTACAACCTTGCTATATTGGTTCAGTAAAAGCCAACATTGGGCATTTAGAAGGCGCTGCGGGGTTAGCTGGCATCGTTAAAGTTTTACTAATGTTGCAGCATAAATCTATTGTACCTAGCGCCGCGTTTCAGCGTTTGAATCCTGAAATTGATAGTGTGGATTCACGTTTACAACTGGCTACAGAGGAAAATTCTTGGCGAGTGGGGGCAGGGCAAAAGCGTTTCGCTGGACTCAGCTCTTTTGGATTGGGAGGCAGCAATTCTCATGTCATTTTAGAGGAGGCGCCAACTCAAGCGCAGCAACAGATTAAAGCCAATTTGGAGGGGTATTATTATCCTATTTCGGCTAATAGCCTGGTATCGTTACAAAAAATGGTGACTATGCTAGGGGATTTTATCGAAAACGATGAAAGCATTGAACTGCCAGCGGTTAGCTGGACATTACAGTTTGGCAGGGCAGCGTTATCCTATCGGGCACTGTTTGTTGCAACATCACGGCAGGATCTTTTGAAGCAGTTACGGGATTTTGCTTCGTCTACTTCAACGAAAGAAGATCAGTGGCTTCATATGGCAGAAGACGACTCTCGATTTTTATGGTTACGAGGTCAGGATATAGATTGGCGTACCTGCTGGCCTTCCGGGCAGAAACCGTTGCGTATTCGATTGCCCAAATATGCTTTTGAACATCGGCGTTACTGGTTACCTCACAATGAATCCGTGGTTGCAAAACAGTAGGCAGTGAAGCGAGACAGGAAAACCAGAGAGCATGGTGGAAACCCCACAATCTCGTAAGAGGTTGTGGGGTTTCTTTTGTTTGTCTGATGTTCCGGTTTGCATTGAAAGAGGAGCCTCTGCGGATTTGGCTAAGAAATTAGTATTTAATTGAAACGATACTCAAGCAGTCACAGGGTATTTTTTCATGAGTACTTTAGCTGCTGTAGCATAATAAGATTTTTATTGAGAGTGGTGTCAGGATTAATTATATCTTTCTTAACTAAAATAAAAAAATTGTGTTTATATCTATTTGAAATGGTTGTTTTTAGTGAGAGTTAAGGCTGGTTTAATTAACGCTATTATTGTCATGATTTAATAATGTATTTAATCTAACTTTTGTTTGGTATTATTTTAAACTTAGGTTATCTTCTACAAAGATATTTAAAATAAGCGTTTTTCAGTGATTGTTATCACAAAGTGAGTTTTTGTAAAATACTACTATGGAATTACATATTACTATTTGATATGTTGTAAATAACCCGTTAATTTCTTTGTCGATATAATTTTGTGATGATTGAAATTTTACTGGGAAATATTATTTATTTGATAGAGGTATATACCTTATGGATTTCAAGATGCATCGCGGCGGCAAGGGAGCGAATCCCCGGGAGCATAGATAACTATGTGACCGGGGTGAGTGAGCGCAGCCAACAAAGAGGCAACTTGAAAGATAACGGGTATAGTGTAATTTCAATTAATAAAGAGAGATGATAGTTACTTTAAAATAAAATCTTATTTATAGAGATAAAAGGAAAGTAATATGGAATTTATTAAAAATAGATTTTGTCACTGGAACGGTGAACATCTCGTTGTCGATACAATGGCTAGAAGTCATAAAATGGTAAACAGTATGGGAACGGGCGAGGGATTAGTTTCGTTTGATGGCTTTGGTGCTGATCTAATTCGTTTCAGCAAAGATGAAGGGATGCAGAATCATACTCACTTAGGTCATCATATCTTATTTGTACTCGCAGGAACAGGTTATGTTATTTATGCGGGTGAAAAGCATAAAATAGAGCCTGGAGTTTGCTATTTTGTGAATGGGCAAATAGATCACGCGATTAAAGCAACTAGCGATTTGGTTATGCTTGTTGTCGGTAATAATCATTGTGCGGTTGATTCGCAAGATAGGACGACGCTGGTGCCATATAGGGAAGGAACCCCAGAAGAATTAAAGATTTAACTTGGGATAAATTGAATTAAACATGTGCTAGTGCTTGGTGAGTTGCGAGAATGCCATGATATTTTGCCAGAGATAAAGTATCTAAGATTATATTCATGAAGATAATTATAAATAAGGATAAATTATTGGAGTGATAAAAGGATGATATAGGATTTTTTCAATTAATATAATGTGGGAATCTTATGAAGGGGATCAGGCACTAGCCTATGAAACATTAGATTTACTGGAAATAAAATGGAGAAATATATTAGAGATAATGTTTTATTGTAATAATAAAGGTTGGAATGATTATTGAAATTATTTTAATGTGACATTTAAATTGGGAAATAATTTCAATGGGTGGTGGTAATGAGTTTTCGAATTGAAATTAATTTAAATAACCTGAGTTCTGGTTAAGCCGTTACTAACATATCCATTTCTAAGCAGGAAATATTCAGTGATTTTGTTCTCTTTGTGACAATAAGTTATCTGTCGCCCTAACACATTTAACATTAATCCTTGCACACTACAGTGTCGTGAATGTTCTATCTGAGAAATATTGGGTATCCGTATTTGGGGATTGATGAACCAACTAAAGGATTCCCTTTCTCGATATTTATATCTCGTATTTAATAGTTGAGTAGTGTCAATCTCAGTGCTACGGTGAATATGAGGCTATTATCTCAATTGAAACTTTGGAGGTCATGGAAGGTTCATTGCCCAAACGAGCAAAGGCTCTGGTCATCGAATGGGCGGTTGAGTACAGGTAGTATCTGCTGAATGATTGGCAACTGGCTGAACAACATCGGCCTCTCAACAAGATTGAACTGCTGGAGTGATTATCATGCGCAGAGTAACGAAAGTGGAAATAAAGCCAGAATACACCCTGGCGGTGACGTTCGATGATGGCACCTATGGAGAGGTATGCATCGCAGATCGGTTGTTCGGACCCATGTTCGAGCCACTGAAAGAGCAGAAATTCTTTGCCCAAGCGCGTGTTGATGAGTGTGGCGCAGTGTGCTGGCCGAATGATGCTGATCTGGCACCCGACGCACTCTACAAAAAGCTCAAATCTCACTTAAGGGAGAATATATGATTGAACTGTTTGCATTGCTTGCGTTTGGATATTGGTAAAATCGAGCGTTTTATTCATTTTCTAGAAGGTATATACCTTATGGATTTCAAGATGCATCGCGGCGGCAAGGGAGCGAATCCCCGGGAGCATAGATAACTATGTGACCGGGGTGAGTGAGTGCAGCCAACAAAGAGACAACTTGAAGGATGACAGGTATAGTTCGGTCCAACCAATATCTTTCTTTAATCTTTTCCTCGGAGGAAGTGATTTTTCAGGTTTACCAAACTGTTTATGAATCCATTCCCGGGACATTAGTGGCACCAAGGGAGATGGTAATTCGTTAGGAAACTGATATAGCGGTTTTTTTTCATTTAGCAAAGTTAAGGTAATTTCTTTTAAACGCTTTCCTTCCCGATAAAATGCTAAAAATACGCCTTCTTTTACCATATCTAAATAAATAACATTATTACCGGAAAAACCTTTTGGTTTCGTTTTATAAGGGATTAATCCTTTATCAAAAATTTCCTGATAAGATTTATCCAAACAATTAATCAATGCTTCAATATTTATCGCCATTATTTATATAACCTCTTTTCTCAATTAAGCCAATTCATCTTCAATTTAACCTTTTAAGCTATTGATTAATGAATTGGCTCTCAAGAAAATCTCCTCTTTTATTAACTACCAGCCCACTTCTGAGGTGAGTAAAAAAGTCAAAGATTCAACCTGTTCAGTGAGATCATAAGAAATTTGCATACTTGTAGGAATACGAAAATTGAACAATGTATATAATTCTGTCCAACCAAATTGGTGTCTCATAATCATCTCTGGAGGATGAGATTTTTCAGGCGCACCAAAATGTTCATGAATCCATTTACGTGACATTTTGGGGACGAGTGGTGATGGTAATTCATTAGGAAATTGATACGATGGCTTATCCCTATTAATTAAAGTGACAGTCACATCAAGCAGTTCTTTATTATCTCTTTTAAACGCTAAATACACACCTTCTTTAATCATATTCAATGATATATAATCACAGTCTGGATCTCCTTTAGGCTTTGTTTTATAAGGAATAAATCCTTCACTATAAATTTCCTGATAAGTTTTACCTAAACTATTAATTAGTACTTCAATGTTAATCGCCATTATTTATATAACCTCTTTTCTCAATTAAGCCAATTCATCTTCAATTTAACCTTTTAAGCTGCTGATTAATGAATTGGCTCTCAATAAAAATCTCCTCTTTATATTGACTACCAACACACTTCTGAAGTAGGTAGGAATGTCACTGATTTGACTTGCTCACGTAAATCATAAGAAATTCTCATACTGATTTTGTCTGTGAAACGATATAAATCTATCCAACCAAATTGTCTCTTTAAAATTTCCCTTGGTGGTATTGATTTAATCGGAGTCCCTAAATTTTTTTCAATCCACCTTCTATCCATAGAAGGTTTTAATGGTGATGGTAATTCACTTGGAAATATAAAAGAAGTTTTATCTTCTCTAAGTAGCCTTAATGTAATTTCATTTAGTATTTTACTACTCCGTTCAAATGATAAGAAAATCCCCTCTCTCACCATATCAATATGAATATCAGGATCACCTGGAAAACTACTCGGCTTATTCTTATAAGGAATTAATCCTTCACTATAAATTTCCTGATAAGTTCTACCTAAACTATTAATTAACGCTTCAACATTAACCGCCATTATTAATATAACCCCTTCTCATGGTTTAACTTATGCATCTTAGATCGAGCTTCTTCTAACTGCTCTTCTGTTGCTCCATAGTTCTTCAATGCTGGTTTTATAGTATTAAAATCACGATCTAACGCTGCTCTTAAGTTTTGTGCATCCTGTTCTATTTGAGTCTGGGAATTTCGACCACCATAGGTTGTACTGAATTTTTGATGAACCTCTGCTGGAATGATAATTGCTGCAACATCTTTTGCTAAAAGATTTAATTCATCCTTATCTAAATCAGGATATAACACTTTCAATTTTGTCCGAACCGCAGCAGCCGAAGGCATATGATCAGCATGCATCCCATTTCTTGGTCTCCCCGCAAAATTACTATACAAATCCACGTCTAACAATTTCACCGGCGGTTTACTCAAATACACATACACCGGCGGCATATTCGGGATGGGGAGTATCAGAATATAATCCCGAAAATCCTTCTCTTCCGGCATCGTCAGCGATTCAATACCAATATGATAGCTGTGTGAGGTATTAACCTTACTTAACCGTGATAAAAAGGATTATAAAAATCCTTTTTATCACTGACTTAATTGCTATTTTTTAAAGCCAGGTTTACCGCTTTTGGCTCGCCATTCTTTGATTTGCTTCACTATTCCTTCAGGAGAATCATCCTGACCAGACGATGGGTAAAAAAGGATATCAGTACCATCTGGATGCTCTGATAAACGGATAAAATCTTGAACTGCAACATTAGCTTCATCTTCCGTCGCATAGTCTGCATTGCATACTTTTCTGGCAAATTCTAAAAACTCAGCTTCTGTATAATCTTCTAACTTTTTATTTAACTTCATTTTATTCCACCTTTGCTTGAATGAATTTCGATATGCCTTTTTGGTGTTGTTACACGAAGGTTATCGAGATTATAGACTTCACCACCGTCTTTAATAAATTTAACATGATGGATCTCATATTTTTCTCGATTTCCAATGTGTTCCTGTCGTGGTGAATATGGAGAGTAACTCTTTTTTAAAAACTCTTTATTATGTGAATTAAATTGCTGAGACAACTCAGGATCATTACCAACCTCTTTCCAAAATGCCCTTCTGAAATCATCAAAGTTATTAAATCTCCTCCCTCGTAACTTATCCGCTATCTGGCTAGGGATGGGTGCCCCCATATCTTGTCCTGCGAGATTTAACCAATTACCTTCAACTCTTTGTCCTTGGCCAGTTACCACTCCCGGTTGGTTCCGAGGAGTATTAAACATCACATAAACTGGTTTCATTCCTGAACCGGCGGGAAAGACCAGAATATAATCCCGAAAATCCTTCTCTTCCGGCATTGGCAACGATTCAATATTGCTGCCGACTTTATCTGGGATCGGCAATACGGTTATCTGCGACGGAATAAATGGCTGTTCCTCATTCCCGGTATGGGGTGGAACTTTGAATTCCTGCTCGTTTGGTGTCCATAAAATCGTTGGCCGGTGTTCTCCTGGTTCCCAGAACTCATAATTACCGGTGGCCGGATTCAGTTTCATCATATGAACCGGCACTTTATCCAGACCACTTTCCGGGCTGACGTGATACCCCTGAACTGTCATCCTGCCGCTTTCTTCATCTCTGATCCAGCGAAAACGGACACGGGTCGGTGCTTTACCATACTGACTGGCAATTTCACTAAGATGATATTCGTTTAAGTAATCTTCCTCACCTTCATTTAGCCCCGATGAATAAAACAGCCCCATTAGTCCGACTGTCAATGGATTCGGCACCGCCAGCCAGCGCCCGGCACTGCTAGTGCCACCGCCAATGTAACGCATCACCAGCGTTTCGCCATCCGCCACCGCGCTACGGGTCGTTGCAGCTACAACAGTCGCAGCGGCTTCGGCCTTACCTTTGCTGTCGCTAAACCACCGTTTATACCACGGTAATTTTTTATCCTGTGGCTTATCCGGTTCTGGTGGATGTTTTTTGCCTTGCGGAGGCTGTTCAGGCTTTGATTCCGTGACAGGGGTGGGCGATGATAGAACCTGATATATCCCCATCCTACCGAAATTATTTGCCGGTTCAGCCTCCGTACCGGCGTCGGTACAGCCTTTGCCCCGTTGACGAGATTTGGCAAATACCGGGATCGGTGGAGGCGGCACTTGTGTCACCGGTGGAGGATTGGACTGAACTGTTGTTGCTTCCTTCATTGGTGATGAGAAGTTTTGCGTCGCCGTATAAGCAGGTGTTACCGCTTGTTGACGAGGCTGTTCCTGCTTCTCGTAGCTGTCCATAACCGAATTGATAAACCGGGCCCGACAAGGGCAGGTGCTGACACTATCCAATGTGCCGGCTAATCGTTGCCCCATATCAAACATATCTGATATGCCGCCGACAATCACATAAGTACCGGGATGCTTACCGCAGGTAACCTTATCCCCTTCACGCGCGGTGGCTCGCCCATTAAATGTCATGGTGTGATCACCCGTAATAATCTGTCCACCACAGGTAGTTTTGTCACCAACCAGCAGGTAATACCCTATTGCCATCTACTTCACTTCCCCTTTGACTAACCACATTAATCATTTGTTTAACTAAAATAATTACCATATTGTTACAACTTAAAAGGTAATAATTGATCGGTAATACAATGGATTTGAGTTAAAGAGATATGGAAAAGTTCAGAATTAATGAAAATAAAATCGAATTTTTTGCTGCTAGCTCTATCCCGCAAATACCCGGTCAAATTTCTCATTGTTCCAGCCATCGGATTTTTTCTCTTTTGTCATGCTAACCGCCATTTGATTCCATATTTTCTGATTGATAGCGTTTGAAAATCTGACAAGGAAAGCCGTGGCTGAAGATAGCGATCTTGAGAAAACAGAAGAACCCACGTCCCATAAGCGGGAAAAAGCGCGAAAAGAGGGGCAGATAGCCCGCTCCAGAGAACTGAGTTCTATATTGATGTTGACCAGTGGTTTAAGTTTGCTCTGGATGAGTGGTCAGTCAATGACGCATGAATTGTCGTTGATGGTGTTTGAAGGGTTTAGCTTTGATCACAGCATGGTCAGCAATGATAAGCAGATGGTTCAACAGATTGGCAGGTTGCTGCAACAGGCTGTTTTGGCCCTGCTGCCAGTTTTTGCTGGATTAGTGTTAGTTGCATTAAGTGCCCCGGCGCTATTGGGTGGATTAGTATTCAGTACCAAATCCATCAAATTTGATCCGAAAAAATTGAACCCCATTTCTGGCCTGAAACGTATTTTTTCAATGAATGCGTTGGCGGAATTATTCAAAGCGCTACTTAAAGCGGGATTTGTCGGTATGGGTGCTGCTTTGTTCCTGTGGATGAACTGGCCTGCCATGTTACGGCTCATAGCTCAACCGCCACTGTTGGCACTGGATGATGCTATGCAAATGCTAATATTCGCCGGTTATGTGGTGGTTTTCATGTTGATACCGATGGTGGCTTTCGATGTTGTTTACCAGATATACAGCCATTTGAAAAAACTGAGAATGACCCGGCAGGAAATAAAGGATGAATTTAAAGAACAAGAGGGGGACCCACATGTTAAAGCGCGTATCCGTCAGCAACAACGGGCGGCTGCTCGTCAGCGTATGATGGCGGATGTACCGAAAGCGGATGTCATTGTCACCAACCCAACTCACTATGCTGTTGCGCTGAAATATGATGAAAAAGCGATGAGTGCGCCAAAAGTATTGGCGAAAGGGGCGGGGATTATTGCATTACGGATTAAAGAAATAGGTACAGAAAACCGCGTTCCATTACTTGAAGCGCCGCCACTTGCCAGGGCACTTTATCGCCATAGTGAAGTTGGCGGGCAGATCCCCGCGACACTTTATGCGGCGGTCGCGGAAGTCCTTGCTTGGGTCTACCAATTGAAACGTTGGAAACGGGAAGGCGGCTTGAAGCCTAAGAAACCTGAAAATCTGCCAGTGCCGCCAGCACTGGATTTTGCTGGAGAAAATAATCGTCATGGCTAACCTGGCCTCTATACTTCGTTTACCGGGCAATATGAAAGGCTCGCAATGGCAAATGCTTGCCGGGCCGGTATTGATCCTCTTGATTTTGTCTATGATGGTATTGCCATTGCCGCCATTCATGCTTGATTTGCTGTTTACGTTTAACATAGCGCTATCAATCATGGTGTTGCTGGTGGCGATGTTTACCCGGCGCACGCTAGATTTTGCTGCATTTCCGACCATTTTGCTGTTCTCCACGTTATTGCGCTTATCTCTTAACGTAGCTTCAACCCGTATCATTTTATTGGAAGGGCATACGGGTTCTGCGGCAGCGGGGCACGTTGTAGAGGCATTTGGCCATTTTCTGGTTGGTGGCAACTTTGCTATCGGTATTGTGGTATTTATCATCTTGGTATTGATTAACTTTATGGTCATTACTAAAGGTGCAGGGCGGATTGCCGAAGTGGGTGCCCGTTTTGTGCTGGATGGCATGCCAGGTAAACAGATGGCAATTGATGCCGATTTAAATGCCGGATTAATTGGTGAAGAAGAAGCGAAGAAACGCCGTGCTGAAGTGACACAAGAATCGGATTTTTATGGTTCGATGGATGGTGCCAGTAAGTTTGTGCGCGGCGATGCGATTGCGGGATTGATGATCTTAGTTATCAACGTCGTTGGCGGCTTAATTGTTGGTGTAGCCCAACATGGTATGAGTTTGGGGGATGCGGGAGAAGCGTATACCCTGTTAACCATTGGTGATGGTTTGGTTGCACAGTTACCTGCTCTCATTATTTCTACTGCGGCGGGTGTTATTGTGACTCGCGTAGCAACGGATCAGGACGTTGGTCAGCAGATGGTGACTCAACTGTTCAACAATCCCAGAGTGATGATGTTGAGCGCGGGTGTTCTCGGATTGTTGGGCATGGTACCGGGAATGCCCAATTTTGTTTTCCTGTTATTTACCGCGGCATTAGCTGGTCTTGGCTGGTATCTGTATCGCCGTACTGATGCGCCGGCGATAAATACAGAAAAACCAAAAATAGAAGAGCAGCAACAGACATCAGAAGCTTCATGGTCCGATGTTCAGCTTGAAGATCCTTTGGGTATGGAAGTGGGATATCGCCTGATCCCGATGGTTGATTTTCGCCAGAATGGTGAGTTATTGGGGCGAATCAGCGGCATTCGTAAGAAATTTGCCCAAGAGATGGGATACTTACCGCCGGTTGTTCATATCCGGGATAACCTTGAACTGGCTCCAGCGGGCTACCGTATTCTGATGAAAGGGGTAGAAATTGGTCGTGGTGAAGCGCATCCGGGGCGCTGGCTGGCGATTAATCCCGGTGGTGCCGTGGGGGAATTGCCAGGTGATATCACGAAAGATCCCGCTTTTGGCCTGTCTGCGGTTTGGATTGATGATAGCCTCAGAGAGCAAGCTCAGGTTCAGGGGTACACGGTGGTTGCCGCCAGTACGGTGGTTGCGACCCATATGAATCATCTGTTGACGCAATATGCCAATGAATTGTTTGGCCGTCAGGAAGCCCAGCAACTGTTTGAGCGAGTCAGCCAAGAGATGCCTAAACTGACCGAGGACTTTATTCCTGATGTTGTTAATCTGACAACCTTGCACAAGGTGCTTCAAAATCTGTTGTCCGAACAAGTGCCGATTCGAGACATGCGGACAATTATTGAAACCTTGGCTGAACATGCACCTGGACAAACTGATCCTTATGAATTGACATCTTTGGTTAGAATTGCGCTTGGCCGGGCAATTGCTCAACAGTGGTTCCCCGGAGCGCAGGAAATTCAGGTCATCGGATTGGATGCGGGCCTTGAGCGCTTGTTAATTCAGGCGTTACAAAATGGCGGTGGTTTGGAACCCGGATTGGCGGATAACTTACAACGGCAAGCGACGGAAGCACTGCAACGCCAAGAAATGCTGGGCGCGCCTCCGGTGCTGTTGGTCAATCATGCATTACGCCCGCTGTTATCGCGTTTCTTACGTAGAACTTTGCCTCAATTAGTGGTTTTATCTAATCTTGAAATCAGTGATAACCGTCAAATTCGTATGACCGCGACCATTGGTGGTAACGGATAGCGGTATCAATAGAATAGTGGGCCATTTTATTCCTAAATGGCCTGATATAATCATCTTTCGACATTAATAGTCATTTTTAGTCATCAAAATTAATTGATTTTTAATTTCTGTGCGGAACCTGCAAAATCGGTATGGCAATTATTCCAGCCGGGATATACCGAAGACTATCATTGATCACAGTATTTTATTAACGATAAGCAAATATCAAATCAGATGCTGCTATGGCGGTTTTTATGTTTAGAGCAGTTTCCCGCCCTAATTCGTTAGTGATGAACTATTTCTTTTCTAGTTAACTCAGCTAGAAAAGCAGAACGATTTTTATGGTGGTTGTTTTCCTCAATGCAGCGATCTATAGCAGTTAACAGATTGCTAAGTATGGTTAAATTGAATTTGATGACCTTTGACTCATATTTCTCTGGGTCTAATTCAATAAGAGTAATAACCCCTCCATCTCCAGACAAACGAGGAGCACCGATGTAATCGGATGAGTTGTTGGGGACATAGCCGCCCTGTTCGGTTAAAACATCCATATGCTGCCCGAATTGCTAACGCTGATGGGAGAAATTTTTCGTATCAGTCAGAGTGTAGGTATAACTTTAATAAAAAAATATGTTTCAGATATCGGGACTACAACTTCAATTCAGAAAAAATAAAAGGAATTATTATTTCATTGTAGCATCAGGTGTAAAATGTGATGGCAATGAAATTTCCATTGCACATGATAGAGTTATAGGCAGGGAATATATTGATGCTTATAGTGTATCTACGCGAAAAATAAATATGTATGCTATGTTTTTTTAATAATTAAAATAAAATATTTTCATTATGTGGCAATAAGTTTCCTGAATGGGAAGGCTTAAAAAGCATTGACGCAGCAATGAGTTATCATATTGATAAAACAGGAAAAGAGTCACTTGACTATCATTACTACATCAGTTCAGCGGAACACAGTCGCGCCGACTTTGCGGCTGCTGTTCCGGAGCCACTGGAGGACAGAAGCACGGTTACACAGGGTTTTGATGTCTGCATGAAGGAAGATCTCTGTCTCCCCCGCAAGGGAGATTCCTCTGAAATATTGACGTGCATGCGACATCTAAGCCTGAATATGCTTCTGGTAGAAACGACAAAACAGCCAGTATTTGCCGAAAACGAAGAATTGCGAGTATGGACATTGGCTATTTGGATAGGGTATTAGATGCCGGAGCTAATATGTTGGGCAAGAAATAAATATTCATGCTATTGACCTGATTGATGAGTTGGACGTGATTAGGATCGAAAAATAAAATAAATAAATAAATTGAAAAATGATATTTATTCTTTGACATTGACAATTTCCTAACATACGATTCATTCAGCTCAAGCATTAGGGCTAATAATGAAGTGGTACACTAATCAAATTATTGTGAGGAAAAGTATCATGGAATCAGCAATGGAACTTTTTGAAGTAGATATTAATGATTGCGACCTGCAAGGTCTCTGCATGTGGTAATAAAATGTAAGGGAAGCTAATGCTTCCCTTACTTGTCTATCTTATTATTCATTATCAACAGGGGCTCTCAAATTGGACGATCGTGGATTTCACAATGTCTGGGATATTGTCTTGCATGATAATGAGATATTATCTGATGCGGATTCATTGAACACTTTTTTTTTATGAAGCGCTAAAGAGATCTGGCTTCAGAATAATAGGTCATCTCTGTCATAAATTTACTGATGGGGGAGAAGGTGTCACTGGATTATTCCTTCTTTCTGAATCACATCTATCATTTCACACATATCCCGAGACAAACTACATAAGCATTGATGTTTACACTTGTGGAAAACAAGATACATGTATACATAACGATATAGAAAAGTTTTTCAAGGATAGTA
The DNA here is from genome assembly GCF_003287735.1 of Photorhabdus bodei. Taxonomy (GTDB): domain Bacteria; phylum Pseudomonadota; class Gammaproteobacteria; order Enterobacterales; family Enterobacteriaceae; genus Photorhabdus; species Photorhabdus kayaii. The sequence continues at coordinate 63,202 of NZ_NSCM01000010.1, forward strand.
AAAGATTTACTGTTCGTGGTTTGCAAAGAGGGAGTAGTCTAGATACCTATCCATTAACAACAGGGTGATTTATTTATGAAATTAATTAATAATGGAATAATTAAGTTCGATTACCAATTCCCTATATACAATTTTTTCTTCCCAAATCAAACATTTAATTCCTTTAGTGGAGATGAAAACTCCATATCAAGGATATTAGGAAATGCGAATTCTGAGGTCAATTCGAGAGCTCTTTATTTCCATATTCCGTTTTGTGAATCTATCTGTACATTTTGCCCCTTCACCAAGGGACTATACAAAAACCATGAAGTGATAGACAGGTATGTAAAAGCACTTATCAATGAAGTAGAGTATAAAAGTAGATTTATTGACTATAAGGCAATTCCTATACGAGCAATATTTTTCGGAGGCGGAACCCCGTCATTATTATCGCCTGAAAATATTATCGATATAGGTGAAACTATTAAGAAATATTTTGACTTATCCTCTCTACAAGAATTCTCTTTCGAGCTTAGCATAAATAGTGTAACTAGGGAGGGAATTGATGCTTTAAAAGAAATAGGCGTTACACATACTCGATTTGGTTTGCAAACAATGGATCCTACGTGGAGAGAACTATTTAATCTCACTGCGTCAATAGATACAATTGAAAAGTCTTCACATTTATTGGTTTCGAATTTTGATTATGTTTTATGTGATATACCTTATGGATTTCAAGATGCATCGCGGCGGCAAGGGAGCGAATCCCCGGGAGCATAGATAACTATGTGACCGGGGTGAGTGAGTGCAGCCAACAAAGAGGCAACTTGAAGGATGACAGGTATATAATATATGGAATGCATGGTGAGGATGAAGAGGTTATTATTTCTGACCTAGATAAAGCTATTGATCTGGGTTTAAGTAATGTTGATATATATCCAATAAATAATGTTGTCACATCATCTAAACTTCATAAGTCTGTTCGTGATTATACAGATAACATTACATCTGCTACACGAAAATTCTCAATGAAATTATTAATTGATTTACACATGAGAAGTAAAGGTTTCATGCCTCATAATGGACATGGTTATGTGAGATCGAGTATTACGGATCAAGTGGTCACTGATAATTATAGTTTTATTTATCATGAGCATGTATATGGATATGGAGATCATGATTTTCTCGGTTTTGGCATTAATGCCATATCTTCTCTGAGGGGGCACGTTATAACTAATATTACAGGTAGGGAAAAATATATTGATTCAATGAATAAAAATATTTATTTGTGTAAAATCAGCCAGCATGATGAATTATTAGATGAAATGAAGCCTCTGATATTGAGATTACCTTATCATGGGTATGCAGATAAGTCACAGATTAAAATGAATCTAGTCCCCGATCGGCTATATGGTAGGCTTAATGAACTGATCGACTCTGGCTTAATTGTAGATGATACACATTCATTTCGGCTAACAAAATTGGGTTGGTATTGGTATAGTAATATTATGTTTTATCTTATGCCTGAGGCAGAGCAAGCTATACTCAAGAAAATTGTTCACGAGGAATTAAAAACTCCTGGGAAATTTTTGTCGAAGAAAGAAATAATATATACCGCTGGTTTAAATGTATAAGAGTATAGCATGAAGAATGTCATTTTTAACAAAAGAATACTACCTCTATCCTTATCTAGTTTAATATCGAAAATAGGTGACTTTGCACATGATGTTGTATTTGCAATTATCGCAATTGAGTTGCTGTCGTTCAATTTTATGTACATAGGGATAGTATATTTCTTTAGATTTATTCCATATTTATTTTTTGGGCCTGTGGGGGGATGGCTCGCGGATGTTTTTCCGAAAAAGAATAATATGATACTTAGTGATATATTACGTTTTGTCATCACGTTTATATTATTCATAACCTATCTAAATGATTTGTTAAATATATACATCCTCATCGTTTGCTCTATGCTCATGACAATTGGGAGAAGCCTTTTTCAGCCTAGTTTTAGAGCATATTTACCTGAAATGCTAGAAAAGAAAAATTTACCAAAGGGTAATAGCTTATTTCAAGTTATCGAAGATCTGGCATCCATAATTGGTCCATTGGCTTGTTCCATAATAATTGCTATGGGTAATAAATCATATGTTCTTCTAATGGATAGTGCGACATATTTTCTTTCAGTGCTTTTTTTGTTTTCTTTAAAAAGAAATGAGCCTCATGGGAGAGAAAAATTTTCTGTTTCGAGAATTATCTATGATACTAGGAGTAGTATCATAGATATGCGGAGAAACAATAAAAATTTATTCATGGTAATAATTGGAACTTCTATATGTGTATTATTTACAGCGGCTCTATTGAGATATGTTTTGCCAGCCTCAATTATTGATATTTACAAAAATGAGGAACTTGTTGGATATGTATTTTCAATAACAGCTATGGGAACTGTATTAGGTGGGGTTTTTTATACACGTATAATCAAAAATTCAACCCCGGTGCAAGTAATGAAATCTTGGATGATATATGGATTTTTCTTCCTGACTGTTTCATTGGTTATAAAATTCAGCTTTGTGCTTTTAATTGTTTTTGCGTTATTTCTTGGATTCTCTGGAGCCATTGTAGATATATCTATAATTACTAATATACAGTCACTATCAAAGGAAAATGAAGTTGGCAAAAATTATGGATTGTACTCCACAATCGCTAATACATGTGAGTCTGTTTCTGGGGTGGTATCAGGATTGTTTTCTGTCATCAGTGGTGGGTTTTCGTTTTCAATAATGGCTCTTTTTATTGCAATGTCAGCTAGATTAGTTATTTCTAGGTTAAAGGGGAAGGATAATGAGTATGATGTATGATTTTAGAATAGCAATAAGTGAAAATGTAGCTATTCAATTTGAGACTAATAGGGAAATAATAAGTATCAATAAGATACGTGATTTTAGTGAAATAGCTGCAATAGTTTTGTCTTATGAAGATCTTTCTATGCAAAGAGTCAGTGATATAGTTAAAAGCGGCTTAGATATTCCTATATTTGCGGTAGTTAAAAATAATGATGAGATAGATGAATCTATATTGCCAAGTTTAACGGGTGTATTCAGTGAATGTAGTAAAAGCGCATCTTCCTATAGCACTCAATTGGAAGCCTTTGCTAAGAAATACGAAGATGAGTTGTTTCCGCCATTTTTTAAGACATTAACACAATATATTTCTAAAGGTAATATAACCCTTGCTTGCCCTGGTCATCAGGGAATCGATTTTCTTTGCAAACATCCTGCGGGTAAAAAGTTTATAGATTTCTTGGGGGAGAACATTTTTTTAGCAGATGTTCCTCATGCAGATCCCATTCTTGGAGTTGTTTTGACTCATGAGGGAGCACCCGATGCAGCACAGCAACACGCAGCAAAAGTATTCAATTCGGATAAGACGTATTTTGTTTTAAATGGTACTTCAGCTGCGAATAAAGTAGTAACTAATGCTCTGCTTGCACCAGGCGATCTTGTGTTATTTGACAGAAATAACCATAAATCTTGTTATCATGGAGCATTAATACAAGCAGGTGCGACTCCAATCTATTTAGAAGCTGCGAGAAATTCATTTGGGCTTATAGGAGGTATACCAGAACATTGCTTTGATGAAGGCTACTTGCGGCAGTTAATTGGCAAGGTATCCTCAGATAAAGTAAACATAAAAAGACCTTTCCGATTAGCAATTATACAAGCAGGTACTTATGATGGAAGCGTGTATAATGCACGCAGTGTAGTAGATAAAATAGGGCACTTATGTGATTACATTTTGTTTGATTCTGCATGGGTGGGATATGAGCAATTTATTCCGTTCATGAAAGATTGCTCCCCTTTGTTATTAGATTTAAATGAAAACTCTCCAGGAATCATAGTCACTCAGTCAGTGCATAAGCAGCAGGCTGGTTTTTCGCAAACATCACAGATTCACAAAAAAGATGAGCACATAAAGCTGCAAAGTAGATATTGCGAGCACAGACGCTTTAATCATGCGTTTATGCTTCATGCATCTACAAGCCCATTTTATCCTCTTTTTGCTGCTCTAGATATTAATGCCAAAATTCATTCAAATGGGTATGGTGAAAAAATGTGGGGGGAATGCGTACGAATTGGAATTGAAGCACGTAAGCTTATATTTTCATCATGTAAATTGGTAAAACCGTTTGTACCACCTTTCGTTGATAATAAACCATGGCAATCTTATGATACAAATACTATTGCTAGTGACTCACGTTTTTTCAGTTTTGATCCTGATGAGAAGTGGCATACATTTGAAGGTTATGGCAAATCTCAATATTCACTTGATCCTTGCAAATTACTATTAACGACACCTGGTATAGACTCTGAAACTGGGCAATATGAAAAATCAGGAGTGCCCGCAATCTTTTTAGCAAACTACTTAAGAGAAAATGGTGTTATACCTGAAAAATCCGAACTTAACTCAATTGTTTTTTTGCTAACCCCTGCTGTAAATAATGCAAAAATTCAACATTTGATATCGAAAATAATTCAGTTCGAAAAGCATGTAGAACAAGATTCCATGATATCTGAAGTCTTGCCTGCTATATATACCCTATGGATTTCAAGATGCATCGCGGCGGCAAGGGAGCGAATCCCCGGGAGCATAGAGAACTATGTGACCGGGGTGAGTGAGTGCAGCCAACAAAGAAGCAACTTGAAAGATGACGGGTATATAATAGTAATATTAGCCAATGCCGAGGTTATACAATTGGTCGTCTTTGTCAGGAAATGCATGATATTTACGCCAGCTATAATATACAATATCTCCAACAAAAAATATTTAAAGAGCGTCACTTCCCTCGTATAGTTATTACTCCCCATGCTGCTAATGTGCAATTAATCCGTGGGCATGTGGATTTTATCCCTATTGCACAAGCAAAAGGAAGGATAGCGGCAGAAGAAGCTTTACCATACCCTCCAGGAATTGTATCTATAGCTCCTGGTGAGATTTGGGATGGTGCTGTTTTAGATTATTTCTTAGTGTTAGAGGAGCTCATAAACAAGCTGCCATGCTTTGCCCCTGAGATGCAAGGGGTGTACGTAGATACTGATATAAATGGAAGAAAACGTATTTATGGGTACGTAATAAGGCAGGCATATTGCAAATTCGACTAATTGAATAACCAATAGCTGACTGAAGGTTAAATTATCAGGATAGAACAAGCAACAGACCAAAAGAGTGTTCGGGGTACAGGTCATATTTAGTGATATTCAGGAAATTAAAAAAGTGCCCTAGTGCTGTACTTCGGACTTGAATTCACCCATTAATTGTGGCATTTATTTTATCACTTTTGGACAGACAGATTGCATATTTTGATTCAAATGAGGCTGTAAGCAATTCTATTAGTTAAAATAGTTATGTATTCATCGAAATAGGTTTGCATATGCGTAAATTCATCCATATATACCCTATGGATTTCAAGATGCATCGCGGCGGCAAAGGAGCGAATCCCCGGGAGCATAGGTAACTATGTGACCGGGGTGAGTGAGTGCAGCCAACAAAGAGGCAACTTGAAAGATGACGGGTATAGACATGGATTGCTTTTTTGCTGCTATAGAAATGCGGGATGATCCTTTTTTGAAGGAAAAGCCAATAGCTATAGGCGGCAGTATTGAAGAACGTGGGGTAATTAGTACTGCTAATTATGTCGCGAGGAAATTTGGTATTCACAGTGCAATGTCAACAGCAAAGGCGCTTAAATTGTGTCCTCAATTGAAAGTCATCCCACCGCGCATGCATATATATGAGGAAGTTTCTCTTCAAGTAAATGAGATATTTTCTCGATATACCGATCTGATTGAACCTCTCTCTCTAGATGAAGCATATCTTGATGTAACGGAGTGCCGTAGTTGTCATGGCTCGGCTACGTTGATAGCTCAAAAGATACGGCAATCCATATTTGAAGAGTTAAAGCTAACCGCTTCAGCAGGAATCGCTCCTGTTAAATTTCTTGCTAAGATTGCCTCGGATATGAATAAGCCGAATGGGCAATTTGTGATAACTCCTGAACACGTTGATCAATTTGTTTTATCGTTGCCACTGAGAAAAATCCCAGGAGTTGGTCCCAAAACAGAAAACCGTCTATCAGATATGGGATTAAAAATTTGTGCAGATGTAAGACAATACGATTTTGGGGCTTTTATTAAAGAATTAGGGAAATTTGGATTAATGATTTGGCAGCGTTGTCATGGACTGGATGATAATTCTATTTGCGTAGACGTACCAAGGAAATCCGTTGGTGTTGAGATCACGCTACCAAAAGATATTCACATATGGGAAGAGTGTGAAGCTATAATTGAACAGTTATATCCAGAGTTGATAAGAAGACTTGAAAAATACAACTCCGAGCTAAAAATTTCTCGTCAGGGAGTTAAGTTTAAATTTGATGATTTTCATTTGACGACTCATGAACATATTTACCCCGTTCTAGATTTAGGTGATCTACTCTTCATTGCTCGGAATACGTGGGATTCTCGGCGTAAGGGGAGAGGAGTTAGGTTAGTTGGTATACATGTAACATTACTGGATCCACAACTTGAGCGCCAGCTAGTATTTGAGTGGTAATCAGTTTATACAGGATGAGATCACGAATATTATCTAACATCAGCGTATATGCGCCATCTGAGCCTGAATCTGCTTCGGGTAGAAACGACAAAAAATGCTGATATTTGTCGAAAGCGAAGAATTGCCAGTATGGATATTGGTTATTTGGATAGGGTATTAGCCGCATGGTTTAATATGTTGGGCAAGAAATAAACATTAGTGCTATTTCCCCGAGTATAAATATGCAATATCTATACATGTCATTGATTATTATGTATATCCTAATAAAATTATTGGTTGATTAATTTAATTCATTGAATTCACATGATAAACGAACTTTCTTTATTTGAAAATAATTCACTGGATGCTTTGCATCATAATATTTTACGAGGAGGATTATTCAGCTTGTTCATGACGAATAATTGTGCCCTGTTCTGCCGTCGATGAAAAATTGTATTTTATGGTCGAATTAATCTTATGTATTCATATTGAAATTGTGAATAATGAAAATAGTATATTTATATCAATTAATTCCCTTTTATAATAATATTTCTTTAAATGTATTTATTTTAACTTTTCCATCTTGGATAAATATAAATAATGGAAATAATCTATATGTTATTTATTTCCAATATGCTTTTTATTTCAAGTTGATAAGTAATGATTCTATATCCTGGCTGATGTTAAAAGCTTTCGAAATAGCTTAAAAATAGATCAGGCTGTACTGAATGACAATAATAAATAACGGGTTGAACAGCCTAATGTTGAATAAAAGAATGATAAAGGAAAGATAAAAAATAATACACAAAATTGGGTGACGAGAAAGGAAAATTCAGTAATATCTGATGCCCTAAACAATTCAAAAGGATGAGAGTTAAATATGTATAAAAATATGTTAAATCCCGTAACATTAAGAAAAACAGCAAACGGACCTCAACTAAAAGGAAATGAGGGTACATATGACACATCAATATTAAAAGGCAGTCCTGTAGGAAGAAGGGATATTGGGAATTCCGCGCCATTACCCGCTCAAGCAGAAGTTTTTCAAAAAGTTGTTGACGAAAAAATAGCAAACTTCAAAACAAAGGGAAATCCAATATCAATTGTTGTCTGGCATAATAGTCGGACAGGGCTTACCCATATCATGGATGGTCAGCATCGATTTATTGCTGCATGTATACTTGGAGTACCCGTTAATTTGATATGGAAAAAGTTCGGCATACCGCCTAATCAGATAGACTGGAGTGGTACAAAATTCTCAGATGGAATACCAGCCAAAACCAAGATATTTGGAAAATGATCGATTAAGTTAATTTAATGTGTATTAAGCGCAACTTGAGCTGATACAGCACCTTAAAAAATTGAGAGTTGCCGGTTTTGGTATAGATTTAAAATCTTAAATAAAACGTCAGGTAACTCTCAGACTTCATATTACCAGTCCTATTATCAAATATATAAATCTGGAGGATGAACTCTATTTTTATATTTTGTTAATTTTAAATCTCTATATTTTTAATTCCTTGCAATTAACTAATAAACTTCTTCATTTAAATGGATTATTAGTCATGTTGGAAAAATTAGTTTTAATTGTTGTATTTAGTCTGATTCGCTAAATGTTTTTATTATGTAGCAGTGAGATGTCTTGGTATAAATATGTAACATTTATAAACATCATTGATTATTATATTTGCTCTAATAAAATCCTTGGTTGATTAGTTTAAATCTAATTAAATTAATAGTTGTTGTGATACCAGTGTAATATTGTTTAAACGATATCTTTTTATGTGAGATTTTTAAAAAAAAGTAATTAAAAATTTATTAAATGGCTGGCAAAAATTCACTTTTCTATAATGCTTAAATATATCTGATTGTTTCACACGAAAAACGAATAACGTAGTCAAATTAAATATTAAATAAGTGTTATCGGAAGCGAGTCTGCCGAGGGCAGTATCAGCTATAAATAACCAAGGTCTGACATTATTAATAGGGGGAACATTATGTCCACCGAACCGCCGCTATATCAAGAAGATATTGTCGTGATACATGTTGCCACACCCAGTGATTTGGCGAAGTTTGCCGATCAATCACTCTTCTGGAATGAAAAAACCTATGAGCAGATGAAAACTGCGGAAGTGTTGTTTACACCCGCCGGAGAAACTCCACCTGGTCTGGGCGTTAAACATGTCGCCACGCCCGATAATTTGGCGAGGTTTGTCGATGAAGAAGGTTACTGGAATGAGAAAACCTACAAACAGATGGAAGCTGTGAGAGTGTTGTTTATACCAGCAGAAAAAATACGTGGTGTGGGGATCAAACATGTTGCCACGCCCGATGATTTGGTGAAGTTTGCCGATAAAGAACTTTTCTGGAGTAAGAAAGACTACGAACAGCTAAAAGCCGCAGAGGTGCTGTTTGTACCCAGAGAAGGAATGCCCGGTTAGGGGGAAATATATCGCCACGCCCGACGATTCGGCAAAATTTACCGATAAAGCGGCCAATTAGAATGAAAAGAAACATTAAGAGGGGGATAAAGCCAGAATATTGTTTATTCCGAAAATAAAAGAATAGAACGGCGTGTAACAACGTTAATTTATTTGTCATTCTGCATTGGAGGTATTAATGGCTCACAACAAGATATTTACATCCAGCGAGAATAATTTGTTGGATAAAGAGGAAGTTAAATCCTGGTTTAAATTATATTCCCTGCCGAAAAGTGAAAATTATACTCAATTGGTGCAAATCTCGGCGGAAGGTCGGCGTTTAGCTGGGCTGGACCTAGGTCAGATCGATAATAATCCAGGGGCAGGATTGAACCGGGATCTGGATGAAGTGAATTTACTCTTAGTGAATCCCGGTGATGGGGTGCGTATCGGAGAAGACCGTGAAATTGCTGTCAATATTGATAAGAACAGCGGCTTACAGTTTATTAATGGTGAATTGGGGTTACGCCCCGACTTTAAATTGTCGCTGGAATTGTTTGAGAGTTTTACAGAGGAACAACAAAGAGAACTTTACCGTTGGCTGATTCATGCTGGGGAGATGGCAGCGAGTAACGTGCAGTTGCCCGCGTTTGACTTGCCGACCAACGGTAACAATAAAAACCTTGGCGCTGTTGTCAGTGTCAGCGGCGATGGGAAAACTATCGCGTTTAGTGGGGCAGAAGGAAAGGATCCTGTATATCTATTTTCTTATACCGATAACGGTTGGCGGCAGCAATTCGCTGATTACGTCAGTGGTTATGGCGGCAGAGCATTAAGTCTGAATCGAAACGGTAATGTTCTCGCGGTGGGTATTGATAACCGAAACAGTGATGGTGGGCATGGTTCGGTGTTCGTTTATCGCAGATTGGAAAATGGCGCGTGGGAGAAATCGGCCAAACTTTGGCTGAGTGAGGCGAACGTTCAGCAGCATTTCGGTTGTTCTGTGAGCCTGAGCGCAGATGGCACCCTATTAGCAGTAGGTGCTTATGGCTGGGGATCGGGTTCACTGACTAATTGTGGCGCAGTGTATCTTTATCAGTATGACGGAAAGAAATGGTCACAGCTTGGTGAGCGTCTGACCTTGGCTTCTCCGGCACAGGGCGATATGTTTGGCGTCAAACTGAGCTTGAGTGCGGATGGTTCAACCTTAGCGGTGGCGGCAACGGGGCGTAATGGTAATAGCGGTGAAGTGACGCTATTTCATCGTCACGGGGAATACTGGCAGCCGCGACCGCCACTCAATTCGCTGACTTCTCCTTCACTCGACGGCAGTGACGGCTTTGGTGCTAGTCTCAGCCTGAACGATAGCGGCGATATTTTGGCGGTGGGGTGTCCGGGAGAGAAGGGCAATGTTGGTGCGGTCTATTTGTACCTGCGTCACCGTAATGCATGGCAATCCATGGGGATACTGAGAGAAGCGGTGACTGCCGGGGAAAGGTTTGGTAGCGAACTCTCTTTGAGTGGTGATGGTCGGGTACTGGTGGTGTCAACACCTGTTGGTAAAGATAACACAGGTGTGCAAACCGGTGCGGGATGGTGGTTTAGTTATCAGGATGAACAATGGATTACGCAGGGCAGATTACTGGCAGTGGATGGGGAATTAAACCATAAATTTGGTGCCGGCATTTGTCTTAGCGGTGACGGCAATACATTGGCGATTGGCGCCAGTGGCTGGAAGAGTGGAGAAGGGAAAGTTTACCTTTACGACTAGCTGAATGAGGAAAAAACGATGGCAAAAGAGATAACAGATGAAACGGTTAGCCAGCTTAGTGCTCACTTCGCCCCTGGCAAGATCCCGACTGAGGCGGCATTTTATTCACTGATTGATTGGGCCATGTTGTGGCGACAGCTTTTTGGTTGGCGGGATAGTGATCAAACTTATCATCCGGGAGTTGGGTTGCAGGTTATCGACAACCGTTTGGCGGTTAAGATTGGTGATGGCATCTCGTTGGAACCGAAAGGGCTTGCGTTAAAGCTACAGCTCGATGGGGGATTGATGTTGGATAAATCCGGAGTGTTGTCGGTGGATGGGACTGTAGCGGTTTCGGCCCAAGCTTTTAAATTGCTTCCTGAGGAGACGCAGAAACAAATTGCCAAGTTGTTATTGAATGCGGGCACTAAGCATTCTCAATAACCGGGTGGCGGGTTTAAATTTCCCTGAACAGAAACTGGTGGCAGTGACTGTCTAATTACGGCTTTTGAGGAAATATTATGACTGATAAAGAAATTAGTTCTGTTGACTCATTGAAAGCGAGTTTTAAGTCCGGTGTTCCGCCCGCGCCTGAAGCCTTTTTCCATTTGATTGATGAGGCATATAAGGCATATGAAATCATTGATGGCGGTAAGGGTGATGGCCCAGCCGCAGGGCTGAAACGAGATGATAAAGGAAAACTGGCTCTCAACACTCACCTTTCTGGTGGGTTAAACCTTGAACAGGGGGCTTTGGCCCTATCACTGAAGCCAGAAGGTGGATTCTCTTTTGATGGAGGAAGGCGTCTGAAATTGGATGCCGATCGGCAGGTTCAGTTTGCGGATTTCTTCAGTTTATCGCGGTGGGAACGGATGGAGATCACGCAGTTGTTGGGTTTTAAACGTGCCATGATGGCGCGTATGGTTTCTCCTTCCCCTAAAGCGAATGAACATTTTGGCACTTCTGTGAGCCTGAACGCGGCGGGAGACTGCTTAGCGGTTGGGATGGATAATAAAGTCTGTGTGTATACGGGCCGGAAGGGTGAGTGGAATATAAACGCTCCCACTGTGTTTGAGGATGATCAAGATCAATCTCGTCGTTCTTTATGGGACGTCAGTTTGAATGCGGTAGGAGATTGCCTGGCGGTGGGATATTTAATTGATGTTATTCCAAAAGTGAAGGCTTGTGTGTATACGCGCACGAATGGCGTCTGGGATACCAAAAATCCCATTGTGTTTCCGCTGGAAGATCAACGTGGATACTCTGGTGGTCACAATGTTAGCTTGAGCGCCACAGGAGACTGTCTGGCGGTGGCGGGCGACTCTTGGTCCTACATATATACACGCACGAATGGGATTTGGGATACAGAAAACCCCTTTAAGTTGATGAGCTCGTTTATCAAGGTTTGTCTGAGTGCCTCGGGAAATTGTCTGGCGGGATATTGTGTTGATTATTCTCATGATCCAATAAACGTGGTTTATGTGTATACACGCACGAATGGGATTTGGGATAAAGAAAACCCCATTAAGTTCATGGCTGCTAAAGATCGTTCATCCAGTTTTAATCGGATTTTTAGCCTAAATGCAGAGGGAGATCGTCTGGCGGTGGGGGTAGATTATGATGTCCCCACTAAGGGGAAGGTTTATCTGTATACGCGCACGAATGGGATCTGGGATACAGAGAGTCCCATTAAGTTTTCGGCTCCTGCAAGTGACGTAACGTATTTTGGCAGTGCTATCAAACTGAATGATGTAGGAAACCGTCTGGTCGTGGGGGCAGCTTCCCGGGTGTATGTGTACACCTGTCTAAATAATAAGTGGAATATGGAAACACCTATCGAGATTTTGGATCCTTCAGGCAGTTCAGGTAATTCGGACAATTTAAATGGTTTTGGTAAGGCTGTCAGTTTGAATAGGTGGGAGACAAGTTTGGCTGTTAGTGCAGTTTCAGCCGAGGTTGGTTCTGTGTCTGAAGCTGGTGCGGTCTATGTCTTTGAGAATGTTAAATGATGCCCATCATCACTAACACTAAGCGGAACATTGTCGGCATGGGTTTTTAAGGGATGCGGGAATAAATTGTCAGAGTTGTTATTGAATGCTGGCAGTTCGCATTCTTAATAACCGGGTAGTGGGTCTAAATTTCCCTGAACGGAAACCGGTGGCAGCGACTGTTTAATATAGCTTTCGAGGAAATTATGATGACTGATAAAGAAATTAGTACTGTGGACTCATTGAAAGCGAGTTTTAAATCTGGTGTGCGGCTCATGCCAGAAGCCTTTTCCCATTTGATTGATGAAGCATATAAAGCATATGAAATCATTGATGGCGCTCAGGGTGATGGCCCAACCGCGGGGCTGAAACGAGATGACAAAGGAAAACTGACCCTCAACACTCAGCATTCTGGTGGGTTAAACTCTAATCAGGGCGCTTTGGCCTTATCACTGAAACCAGAAGGGGGACTCTCTTTTGATGGAGGAGGGTATCTGAAATTGGATGCAGATCGGCAGGTTCAATTTGCGGATTTTTTCAGTTTATCGAGGGGGGAGAGGATTGAGATCACGCAGGTGTTGGGTTTGAAACGTACTATGATAACGCGAATTGTTTCTCCTTCTCCCATAGAAGATGAGTCCTTTGGTAGCTCTGTTAGTCTGAACGCGGCGGGAGACTGCTTAGCGGTTGGGTCGAATCGTAAAGTCTGTGTGTATACGCGTCGGAAGAGTGGTGAGTGGAATATAAGCAAGCCGATAGTGTTTGAGGATACTGAACCTGGATATGTTCTATCTTCATGGAGTGTCGGTCTGGATGCGGCGGGAGATTGTCTGGCGTTGGGAGAGATATGGCACGAAGTGGTTCATGTATATACACGCACGAAGGGCGTTTGGGATACAAAGCATCCCATTGTGTTTTCGCGGGTTGCTGTAAAATTTGGTGAGAATGTCAGCTTGAACGCCGCAGGAGACTGTCTGGTGGCTGGGGGCCAATACTCCTCTCCGTTCCGTATGTTTATACGCAGGAATGGGATCTGGGATACAAAAAACCCCATTCTGTTTCCGGCCCCTTCAGGTTCTTATGCGTTTGGCGCGATTGCCCACCTGAGTGCTTCGGGAAACCGTTTGGCGGTGTGTGATGATTACATTTCCGTGATTTATGTGTATACACGCACAAATGGGATTTGGGATACAGAAAACCCCATTAAGTTCCGTCGCCCTGATCATGAATCATCTAGTTTTAGCAGGGTTTTTAGCCTGAATGCAGAGGGAGATCGCTTGGCGGTGGGTACGAAATTTTATGGACTCTCTGATGGGACGGTTTATCTGTATACGTGCACGAATGGGATCTGGGATAGAGAAAATCCCATTAAGTTTTCGGTTCCTGCAAGTGACGTAAAGAATTTTGGCGGTTCTCTCGAACTGAATGACGCGGGAGATCGTCTGGCAGTGGGAACGTCTTCCAGGGTGTATGTATATACCTGTCTGAATAATAAGTGGAATATGGAAACACCGATGGAGATTTTGAACCCTTCAGACAATTTAAATGGTTTTGGTGGACCTGTTGGCCTGAATAAGGCGGGAACGAGTTTGGTTGTTGGGGCAACGTCAGAAGGTGTTGATTCTAAATCCAAAGCCGGTGCGGTTTATATCTTTGAGAATATCAATTGATGCCCATACAGAAAACAGATGACGGTGACTGTCTAATACGGCTGGCTTTTGAGGAAATATGATGACTGATAAAGAAATTAGTACTGTTGACTCATTGAAAGCGAGTTTTAAGTCTGGCGTTCGGATCATGCCGGAAGCCTTTTCCCGTGTGATTGATGAGGCATATAAGGCATATGAAATCATTGATGGCGCTCAGGGTGATGGCCCAACCGTAGGGCTGAAACGAGATGGTAAAGGAAAATTGGCCCTCAACACTCATCATTCTGGCGGGTTAAACTCTAATCAGGGCGCTTTGGCCTTATCACTGAAACCAGAAGGTGGACTCTCTTTTGATGGAGGAGGGTATCTGAAATTGGATGCAGATCGGCAGGTTCAGTTCGCGGATTTTTTCAGTTTATCGAGGGGGGAGAGGATTGAGATCACGCAGGTGTTGGGTTTGAAACGCACCATGATAACGCGAATTGTTTCTCCCTTCCCCAAAGAGAAGGAGTACTTTGGTAGCTCTGTTAGTCTGAACGCGGCGGGAGATTGTTTAGCGGTTGGGATGATTAATAAAGTCTATGTATATACGCGCCGGAAGAGTGATGAGTGGAATATAAGCAAGCCGATTGTGTTTGAGGCTTTTGAAGATGAATATCATAGATCTTCATGGGATGTCTCTCTGGATGCGGCTGGCGATACCCTGGCGTTGGGAAACATGTTGCCGTATCCCACTTATAACCGAGGGCGGGTTTGTGTGTATACGCGCAGGAAGGGCGTTTGGGATACAAAACATCCCGTTGTGTTTCCGATTGTAGGTGAATACTTTGGTGTGAATGTCAGCTTGAGCGGAGCAGGAGACTGTTTGGTGGGTGGGGCCAGATACTACTCTCCGTTCCGTATATTTATGCGTCGGAATGGGATCTGGGATACAGAAAACCCCATTAAGCTTCCGCTCCCTCTTAATTTTTATGAGTTTGGCTGGATTGCCCACCTGAGTGCCGCGGGAAACTGTCTGGCGGTGCATTGTCACGATTCTTCTTCTGGTCCCACAATAAGCACGATTTTTGTGTATACACGCACAAATGGGATCTGGGATGGAGAAAACCCCATTAAGTTTAATCACCCTGAAGGTGGATCATCTAGTTTTAGCCAGACTTTTAGCCTGAATGCAGAGGGAGATCGTCTGGTGGTGGGTACAGAGTTTTATAAATCCACAGATGGGGAGGTTTATCTGTATACGCGCACGAATGGGATCTGGGATAGAGAAAATCCCATTAAGTTTTCGGCCCCTGCAAGTGGCGTATATTTTGGTAGTTCTCTCGAACTGAATGATGCGGGAGATCGTCTGGCAGTAGGAGCGTCTTACAGGGTGTATCTGTATACCTGTCTGAATAATAAGTGGAATATGGAAACACCGATGGAGATTTTGAACCCTTCAGGCAATTCAGACAATTTAAATGGTTTTGGTGGACCTGTCGGTCTGAATAAGGCGGGGACGAGTTTGGCTGTTGGGGCAACGTCAGAAAGTGTTGATTCTCAACCCAAAGCTGGTGCAGTTTATATCTTTGAAAATATCAATTGATGACCGTATAGAAGACAGAAGACAGGTGACGGTGACTGTCTAATGTGGCTTTTGAGGAAATATGATGACTGATAAAGAAATTAGTTCTGTTGACTCATTGAAAGCGAGTTTTAAGTCTGGTGTTCGGCTCATGCCGGAAGCCTTTCCTCATGTGTTAGGCTGCTCGGTCTAAAGAAAATCTTTTTCGGAAACATAATTTGTTTCCATTTTGTCAACATAATAAACCTGCGGTATACTGTTTCCATATTGGAAATGATAGGGTATGGAAATGCATGTTATTTCAAGGGAGTCGTTTGATTTAGCTACACGCCGCTACCCAAATAGTTCCGTTGCACTTGATGATCTATATCAGTCGTTGCTGCGCTTAAAGTTCCGTTCTCCAGATGAAATGAAGTGCGTATTTCCTAGTCTGGATCGGATGAAATATCGGGAAAAATGGTGGGTCGTTGATGTTGGCGGCAATAATTTAAGAGTGATGTTTTTTGCAGATTTTGAGCGTGGGGAAATTTTTATCAAGCACATATCAACCCATGCAGAATATGACAAATTGATGGATTATTACCGGAGGAATAAAGAATGATGATCAACGAAGCAATTCAGGCCGTAAATGGCTTGGTAAGCATTGTCCCTCTCTTAGGGGGTAGCACTTCCCGCAAAGATTATGATGAGGCTATGCAGCTGGTAGAATATCTGATCGAGCACAATCCAGATAGCCCGCTGGTTGATATGCTTACGGCTAAAATTGACATCTACGAAAGTAGTGCGCCAGAGTTCACGGAGTTCAATGAACGTATTGCTAGCACACAAAGCGGTGTAGCAATTCTACGTACATTGATGGATCAGTACGGTCTGAATCAAACTGATTTTGAGGACGAAATAGGAAAGCGTTCTCTTGTTAGTCGTATTTTGAAAGGTGAACGTTCGTTAACGCTTGAAGCTATGCGTAAACTCTCAGTTCGTTTTGGTGTACCGGTTAGCGTTTTTATTGATTAAACTGGATGCAATGGTGCAGGATAATGTAGATATCATCACCCTCAATTTCGGCCTATACCCGTCATCTTTCAAGTTGCCTCTTTGTTGGCTGCAAGCTGTTGGTCTCCAGCCCTCCGCCTACACACGGAAGGCGGCTGGATCTGCTTTATGAAAGTATAAGAGTAAACCGCTGAGATCTTCGTCAGATTACGTGGATTCAATATTGTTTGAAAAGATAGTCGATAATTTCCTGTTCAAATTCAAAGGTATTACGTCGTTCCGCAAGGTAGCTTTTTAGTACGGTGAGTGAACGTAGGCTTTCGCGCAGTTGGATTTCGTTTTCTATATTTTGCCGCAATTTTTTGCAGTGTTCGCGGAGGTTATTTTCTATTGCCTTCGATGTTTCACCTCCCAGTGTGCTCCAAATCATACCCGGTAACGAATCAGATTTTTTTAGCTGATTAAGCTCATTGGCTAATATGTCTATACGTGCTTTGAGCAATTTATTGATGTCGGATATATCCCGGCTGTTAAAACTGAAAGTTGGATCAATGTACTTGTGGTACATGTTTATTATCGTCCAGACATCATTATCTTTCTTGGCTTTTGATAACTGTACCATCAACTGGTTTTTTTTCTTTTTCTCATCCAAATCTTGTTCACGATCCGGATGTAATACCTTGGCTATTTTTCTATACATTTGGCTCACTTCCTGCGATTTAAACAAAGAATCCAGTTTTTTCTGGTCTTCTTCCGCAGGGTCGAAGTCAAAGGTGTCTTCTGCATCATATTCATCGTAGAAATGTTCTGATTCCCGTTGAAAATGCTGCTCTATGGTGGCACGCATTTTTTCGGGATTTTTTATCATATCAAGTAATTCTTCATCAGATATTTCTTCACTAAAATCAAAATATTCACTAAAAGTCTGTCGGATATCATCCATCTGTTCTGGTGTCGGAATTTCCTCTTCTTTCAACGCATGAAGATTGGAAAAGTGATTGTTCAACTTATCGAGATCAAGGTTTTCGTTAAAGGGGTAAGTATATAACTCAGTAAGCTCTTCTTCTATCCAGAAAAATAATTCTTTTCGTTGGTGTTTCCCCAGCGATTTTTTATCGGCAAATGAAAGCAACCGCGCCGCTTTATCATATCTGGACTGCATATATTGATGTTCTACCGGTAAGATCTCCTGTTGAAAGCGCATGAACAATTCGTCTTGTTGCTGTTGTAGCTTGGCGATCTTCAATTGGTATTTTTCGATGGACTTCCAGTAAGTTTTGAATTGTTGCTGAGGCGTTTTTGGTATCTGTTGTCCGCTCGATTTTCTTTTTTTTAGTTGCTTGTGCATCAATATTGTTCCTGAAGTTGAAACTCGTACGTTGCGTGATTAAAAATTATATTGTCAATATTCGTTGTCGTTTATTCCTATTCTGCAATATATTTTCGTAACATGCAAAACGTTATCGTTGCACAATTGTTACGTTGGCTTACAAATGGTGATTTTTGCTAATCTTTTCTTCCCTGATTGCAACAACTGTTTCACAGTACATTTCGTTTCGTTTGAATTATTCATGCTTGAGGACTCTGTGAGCAGCGACGAAGCTCGGTTTGAACAGGAAGGTGGTGCTTACAAATACTATCAAAATAATAAAAAGTAGCACTACCGCAATGGGCGGTAATGCACTGAATCAAACCTGAACTTTGTGGCCGGAAAGCATGCTGTAACGGGCAGCCTGGCCGTCTGAACCATAAAGAGAGGGGCTATGATGACTTTTTAGGAAAGCAATGGCTTTGCTATTTAAATCAAGATGCTGGGTTAACAACGAACCGTTATGGGTGTTTAAATCACGAACCCGGATAACCGCTTTGCCGATCTGTTGCCATAATGTGGCCAGCAAAGGTTGCTTATCATAAGGCGCAATGATGTTTAATGCTTTGCTCAAATTAAGACGTTGCTGTTCTGAATGGCTAAGCGCGGACAACAGGAAAATTTTTCGTTCTGTTATCTGGTGCAAATCTCGTGCTTCAATAAAACCCTCACACAGAATACGTTGTTCTTCCGCCATAGCTTGGGTCAGCGAGGTCAAATAGGTCACTTGCTGTTTGAGTAATTGTTGAAGTTCTTCCATAGCGGGTTTAATTATTTCTTATCGTATTGAAAGTTTTCGGCGGCTTCTTTGAGCAGAGCGTCTGCTATTTTACCGCTGTTCATTTTTAAGGTTCCGTGAGCAATAGCTTCTTTCAACTTTTGCACCTTTTGGATATTGATATCCTGGCTGCTTGGTTGAACCAGTTTTGTTTGTGCTTCGCTCAGTTTTACTTGTGCATCGCTGCTTTGTAAGGTAACGCCGGAGGTTTTGCGGGTGCCCTGAGCGCTTTCATTAGTTGGTCGCTGTTGAACAGCAGCGATAGCTAATAAGGGGTGAGTGCGTTCGATACTCATAATCATTATCCTTTATGGCCAGGCATAGGTTCACCTATGGATCGGAGCAGGTTACATGCCATTTGCATACCTGCAAATCGTGCTCTGCTGGTTATATCGGCACAGTGAACGAAAACTTTAGAACTTATAACATGATTTTTACATTGCCGTTTTCTAATGCCTGGCCGGTTATAACATGTCCTGAATTTATTCGAACCCTGACTTTATCAGAAATAGCGGCGTTATTAATAGCTTTCCCTTCGTTTCGTATCTGAAAGCCATTTCCCTGTATAATCACCGCCACACTCTGGCCTGACCGTACAACCCACGGGCGGCGTAACATATTATGAGTAATCGCCTGCCCCGCCGGGATGTTACGTATCGCAATACTATTTTTTATCTCATTTTTGTTAATGACCAGATCATGCGGTAGTCTTTCCAGTAATCCACTTCTGACCTGAAAATCTTTATCTGATAAAACATCATTACGCGAGATAGCTCGGCGGGTAACCAGATAATTCCCTGTCACACTGACAGAGACTTGAATGAATTTGCGTTGTTGATGGCAGATCACAGGTAAAGAGAGATTTCCCCAGTTTTGACCACCGATAGCGGGTTGAATTTCTGGCCGTTCACACTGGGGCCATTGTTGTTCAGGGGTTTTGATGTTAACAGAAACTTTATGATGATTATCCCGGTGTATCCGCTGGAAATAGTGCTCTATGGCTTGGGGTAAATTATTGCCCCATGCCATCGAAGTGATAAAGAAAAATGCGAACAGCCCGATAATATTTATAGCTTGCATCTTCTCGCTCTCATTATTTCTGTAGGTCAATATGCCGCCGTTTAGTCGCGTACATTTAGTCGTATATAAGTGTACCTACATTGAATATCGGCCAATGGGATAAATAGCAATCCAATTAGCGTCTATTCATCCGATAGGCTTTTCCTTCTGCGTTTATTCTGTTTACTGCGAATTTCGCGATCGCGAAAAGCGCTATTAAGGTTCACAACATAAGTCAGTCACATTAGAGGGAGGAATATGCTCGATAAATTAGATGCAGCCTTTCATTTTCAGCAGGAAGCCCTGTCATTGCGATCACGGCGGCAAGAAATATTGTCCGCTAACATCGCCAATGCGGATACGCCCGGTTATCAAGCGCGGGATATTGATTTCGCCACACAACTGAAAAAAACCATTGCACACGGTCGGGTTACCGGAAACGGGATCGGGCTGACGCTGACATCCGATCGGCATATTCCTATTCAGCCTCAGAAGAGAATGGAGATGGACTTACTGTATCGGGTGCCTTATCAGGCAGCGATGGATGGCAACACGGTGGATATGGATATGGAACGCAGCAATTTTATGGATAACAGCTTGAAATATCAGGCTGAACTGACTGCGACCAGCTCTCAAGTTAAAAGCATGATGTCAGTCTTACAGCAAGGATAAGGGCAATGTCTTTACTCAGTGTTTTTGATATTGCTAGTTCGGCATTATCAGCGCAATCCCAACGATTAAATGTCAGTGCCAGCAATATGGCAAATGCCGATAGTGTTGCGGGGCCTGATGGTCAGCCATATCGGGCTAAACAGGTGGTTTTTCGTGTTGCCGCAGCGGCGGGGCAAGAAACAGGCGGCGTCAGAGTCAGTGAAATTGTGGATGATCCTACCCCTTTCCGCCTTGAGTATCAGCCGGGACACCCATTGGCTGATGAGAGGGGTTATGTACGGATGCCAAACGTTGATATGGTCGGAGAAATGATTAACACCATTTCCGCTTCCCGTAGTTATCAAGCCAACGTTGAAGTGTTTAATACAACTAAATCGATGATATTGAAAACATTGATGATAGGTCAGTAACAGGAGTGACTCATGGCTATTACCAGTTCAGTGAATGGAGCACGGGATAACACGATTGTTGGAGAGTCAGCATTGGCTAGCAAGAAAAAGGGTAGTGAAGAGCTGAATAGCAACTTCATGAAATTGCTGGTCGCGCAAATGCAAAATCAAGACCCAACTAACCCGATGAAGAACAATGAGCTGACTTCCCATTTGGCGCAGATTAACACACTCGCGGGGATCGAAAAGCTGAATACCACACTGGGGTCTATTGTCGGTCAGATAAATAATAATCAGCCTGTACAGGCATCAGCCCTGATCGGGCGAGGCGTTATGATCCCTGGGAATACTATTTTGGCTGGTTTAAACAAAGAAGCTGGGAACGTCAGTACGACACCATATGGTATTGAGTTGGAAAGGCCTGCGGATAGTGTGCAAGTCACCATTACTGATAAACAAGGCGGGGTTGTACGCCAAATTGATCTCGGTGGATTGGAAGCGGGTGTCCATAGCTTCCACCCTTGGGATGGCAAAAAAGAAGATGGCACGAATGTTGAGGATGGCGCTTATAACTTCACCATTACTGCCAGCTATAAAGGCGAACAGAGAGTATTTCAGCCGCTGAGGTTTGCGAAGGTAAATGGTGTTACTCGTGACGCGGACGGCGCTAAGCTAGATTTAGGGCGGATCGGTGCCGTCACTATGGATCAGATACGTCAAATTCTTTAACCAGCAAGAATTTTAACGGAGAATAATATGGCTTTTTCACAAGCAGTAAGTGGTTTGAATGCCGCGGCAGGTAATTTGGATGTTATTGGTAATAATATCGCTAACGCGGCGACATATGGTTTTAAATCCAGCACGGTTGCTTTTTCTGACATTTTTGCCGGTTCTCAGGTGGGTCTGGGGGTAAAAATATCGGGTGTTAATCAGAATTTTAAAGATGGTACGCCGACGACGACTAATCGCCCACTTGATCTGGCGATCACTCAGGGCGGTTTTTTCCGTATGCAAGGCGGTGATGGTGAGATCTACTATTCCCGTAACGGTCAATTCAAGATGGATGAGAACCGTAATATTATCAACATGCAAGGCATGAAATTGACTGGCTATCCCGCAGTCGGTGTCAATGGTGGCGCGCCGGAGATTCAGAAAGGGGCTAACCCAGAGCCGATTACAATACCTCAAGGTATACTGGCGGCTAAAGCAACAACTAAGGTTACGATGACAACCAACCTTAATTCGATGCATAAAAAACCGGCAGATGCTTTCTCGCCAGAAAATAAGGATTCTTATAACTATCCTACCAGTGTTACCACCTTTGATAGCCTGGGTAACCCACATGCTATCAAGGTTTTCTTTGTGAAAACGAACGATAACGAATGGCAGGTTCATGCTCAGGATAGTGCGGTTGAGGGCGCTAAAGCAGCTCCATTGGGGACGTTGAAATTTGATGGTAATGGTAAGCTGATTGGTGACAATAATCAGTTTACATTTAATGTTCCCTCTCTGAATGGTTCTAATGCCGCTGATATCACCATTGATTTTAATGGCAGTAAACAGCAGAAAATTGATGCTGATAGCATATCGACACTCAAGCAAGACGGTTATGCCGCAGGTGAATTCAATGGCTACCGTATTGAGGACGATGGTCGTGTCATCGGCACCTATTCCAATCAGCAATCCCAATTATTAGGCCAGATCGTTCTGACTAACTTTGCTAACCCAGAGGGGCTGGCAGCGCAGGGTGACAACGTTTGGATAGAGACGGGTGCTTCTGGTAGCCCAGTTGTTGGCATTGCGGGATCGGGGGGTTTTGGTAAATTGCTCAGTGGTTCTCTGGAAGCATCCAACGTCGATATGAGCCAGGAGCTGGTTAATATGATCGTGGCGCAGCGCAACTACCAATCCAGTGCGCAAACCATTAAAACTCAAGATCAGATCCTGCAAACGCTGGTCAGTATGCGTTGATAGTTTCAGGATAGCATTATGGATCATGTCATTTATACCGCAATGGGCGGTGCTCGTCAGACACTAGAACATCAGGCAGTGACGGCAAATAACCTGGCTAATGCCTCGACGCCGGGTTTTAAGGCGCAACTGGCTGCTTTGCGGGCGGTGCCTGTGGAAGGTGCTACCTTTAATACCCGTACTTTAGTTGTAGCTTCAACGCCGGGCTTTGACAATCGTCAAGGGCCGATGAACTATACTTCTCGTCCGTTGGATGTGGCGATTGGGCAGGGGGGATATCTGGCGGTTCAGCTTGAAGAGGGTTCTGAGGCTTACACGCGTAACGGCAGTATTCAGATTTCAGCGGAAGGTCAGCTAACTGTTCAAGGTAACTTGTTGATGGGGGATAACGGCCCGATCAATGTTCCGCCACAGGCTGAATTAACCCTGGCGACGGATGGTTCTATATCTGCACTGATTCCTGGTGATCCGCCAACACAGTTGGGGCAGCTTGGCAGATTGAAAATGGTGAAACCGGAGAGCGATCAGCTAGTCCGTGGTGATGATGGCCTATTTCACATGACGGAACAGGCGCAGGCGTTACAGGGTGATGTTTTGCCAGCCAGTGATGAGGTGAAATTAATTCCCGGAGTGCTTGAAGGAAGTAACGTCAACCCAATGGAAAGCATGGTGAATATGATTGCCAATGCCCGCCGTTTTGAAATGCAGATGAAAGTCATCCATAGCTCAGATGAAAATGCACAACGTGCTAATCAGCTATTAGCAATGAGTTGATTTAGACACAGAGGATAAAACCGATGATCCGATCATTATGGATTGCTAAAACTGGGCTGGATGCTCAGCAAACCAATATGGATGTGATTGCCAACAACTTGGCAAACGTCAGCACCAATGGTTTTAAACGCCAGCGTGCCGTTTTTGAAGATCTGCTTTACCAGACCATTCGTCAGCCAGGAGCGATGTCATCGGAACAAACCCGCTTGCCTTCTGGTTTACAGATAGGTACCGGGGTGCGTCCGGTAGCAACAGAACGTATACATAGTCAGGGAAACTTATCTGAAACTAATAACAGCCATAACGTTGCCATTAGAGGAAAGGGTTTCTTTCAGGTCCAGTTACCTGATGGTACCAGTGCCTATACCCGTGACGGTTCATTTCAGGAAGATCAAAACGGGCAGTTGACAACCGCTAACGGTTTTTTGATCTTCCCTACCATTACCATTCCTGATAACGCGACGGACCTCACCATTAGCCGTGATGGTGTTGTCAGCGTGAAAGTACAGGGGCAATCGGCACCTCAGCAAGTTGGTCAATTTACTCTGACAACCTTTATCAATGACAGTGGGTTAGAAAGTATCGGCGAAAACCTTTATGTAGAGACTAGCAGCTCTGGCATACCGATTGAAAACACACCGGGAATCAATGGCGCTGGGTTGCTCCAGCACAAATATGTCGAAACATCCAACGTCAATATCGCTGAAGAATTGGTCAACATGATTCAGACTCAGCGTGCTTATGAAGTTAACAGTAAGGCGGTGTCGACGTCTGATCAGATGCTACAAAAACTGACTCAGTTATAACCTAAATCGTCAATCAGAACCGCGGGGGAACATTCAAGTTTCCCCGTTATTCAGGGATAAATTAAGAGTATCGAAGATGGATACAATGGCTGTTGCCGAGACCAGCGCCGTTTGTCAGTTCCGCCATTTACGGAAAAATGTGGCGAATAAATGGCGTTGTAGTATAGCACTGGCGGTATTGTCACTAACGGGCTGTGCGTATATACCGCAAAAACCCCTGGTTGAGGGAGCAACCACCGCAGCACCTTCCGCGGCAACCGCGCCAGTCCCTAATGGCGCTATTTTTCAAGTAGTACAGCCGGTTTATTATGGTTATCAGCCGCTATTTGAAGATCGCCGACCACGAAATATTGGCGATACCCTGACGATTACATTGCAGGAAAATGTCAGCGCCAGTAAGAATTCTTCGGCCAATGCCAGCCGTAATGGAAAAAACACGTTTTCCGCGGCACTGACACCCCGTTTTCTGAAAGGGCTAATTGGTGGAGATAAAACCGATCTGGATATGGAAGCTGAGAATACTTTTGGTGGGAAAGGCGGCGCTAATGCGAATAACACCTTCAGAGGGACGATTACCGTGACAGTCGATCGGTTATTGGCAAACGGTAACTTACATGTGGTCGGTGAAAAGCAGATTGCTATCAATCAGGGAACCGAGTTTATTCGTTTCTCCGGTGTCGTTAACCCACGGACAATTAATGCTAATAACACCGTCAGTTCCAATCAGGTCGCTGATGCCCGCATCGAATATGTGGGGAATGGTTATATCAATGAAGCGCAGAACATGGGCTGGTTACAGCGTTTCTTCCTGAATGTTGCACCATTTTAACAGGGGATGGTTATGATAAAACAATTTGCTGTCAGCCTTCTTCTTGTATTGCTGACTCTGGTGACAACGACGGCATCAGCAGAACGTATCCGTGATCTCACCACGGTTCAAGGAGTACGGGAAAATGCGTTGATTGGTTATGGATTAGTGGTTGGGCTGGATGGAACGGGTGACCAGACGACTCAGACGCCATTTACCACTCAGAGCTTAAGCAACATGTTATCCCAATTGGGGATTACCGTTCCTCCGGGAACCAATATGCAGTTGAAAAACGTGGCTGCCGTGATGGTCACCGCGAAGTTACCGCCGTTTGGCCGTGCCGGGCAGAATATTGATGTAGTGGTTTCCTCATTGGGGAACGCGAAAAGCTTACGTGGTGGTACCTTGCTGATGACACCACTAAAAGGTGTCGATAATCAGGTCTATGCTTTGGCGCAGGGTAATATATTGGTTGGCGGTGCCGGTGCCAGCGCGGGGGGAAGCAGTGTAAAAGTCAATCAGCTTGCGGGTGGTCGGATTAGTAACGGTGCAGTGATTGAACGTGAATTACCCACGCAGTTTGGTGAAAATGGCGTACTGAATCTTCAATTAAATAACGAAGACTTCTCACTGGCGCAGCAAATTAGCGATACCATTAATCGTACGGGCGGAACGGGAACAGCAACGCCGTTGGATGCCCGCACAGTACAATTGCGTATGCCGAGAGATAAAAGTGAGCAGGTTAAATTCCTCTCCCATGTGCAGAATCTCACTGTCCGTGTTGATGTCGGTGATGCCAAAGTGATTATCAACTCTCGCACCGGCTCTGTGGTAATGAACCGTAATGTCATGCTGGATAGCTGCGCTGTTGCTCAAGGGAATCTTTCTGTCATTGTCGATAATCAGGTGGTTGTTAGTCAGCCCAATACACCGTTAGCAGGTGGCAGTACCGTTGTTACTCGTAATCCCGCTGTTGCTGTCCGTGAACAAAATGGTGCGTTGCAGCAGGTTAACGCCAGTGCAAGTTTGAGCCATGTTATTCAAGCCTTGAATGCACTGGGTGCAACACCGAATGATTTAATGTCAATCTTACAGGCAATGGAAAGTGCAGGTTGTCTGCGGGCGAAATTGGAGATCATTTGATGAATGATTTTTTAACCCTGCCCGGTGCGGCTTATGATGTACAGTCGGTTAACACGTTAAAATCCAATCTGGCAAAAGATCCACAACAGGGGCTACGGCAAGTAGCCCAACAAATGGAAGGGCTATTTGTTCAGATGATGTTGAAAAGCATGCGTTCAGCTCTGCCTAAAGATGGCATGTTGAGCAGTGAACAGACGCGCCTTTATACTTCGATATACGATCAGCAAATCGCGCAAAATATTGCTCAGAAGGGGCTAGGTTTTGCCGATATGATGCTCAAGCAGCTTTCTAGCGCTAAAACTGCCCCTGGCGAAATGGCGGGTAAGATCCCCATGACTCTGGATAACGAAGTTTTACAAACCTTGCCAAGGCAGGCGCTTGAGCAATTTATACGTCGAACGGTACCGAAACCCGAGACGACACCTAAACCGCTGCCGCTGAACAGTACGAATTTTGTATCTACGCTCTCGTCCCCTGCCCGGATAGCTAGCCAACGCAGTGGTATTCCTCATTTGCTGATTATTGCTCAGGCCGCATTAGAGTCTGGTTGGGGACAAAGAGAGATTCTGACCGCCGATGGTAAGCCAAGTCATAATCTGTTTGGTATTAAAGCGGGTAAAGGTTGGAAAGGGCCGGTAACCAATATCCTGACCACGGAATATATCAACGGTGAGCCTCAGAAAATGAAGGATAACTTCCGTGTTTATGGCTCTTATGTGGAAGCGATTGAGGATTACGTCAAATTACTGACAGAAAGTCCCCGTTACGCCAACGTTGCCCGTTCTGTTACCCCGGAACAAGGGGCTTATTCCTTACAACAGGCAGGTTATGCAACAGATCCCGGATATGCGAAAAAACTGGTCTCAGTTATTCAACAGTTAAAAGGTGCTGGAGAGCAGGCGGTAAAAGCCTATACCTACGATTTGAGTAAACTATTTTGATCTCTATTTTGCTCAAGTTTTATTGAGCTCAGCCGATAAATTAAAGCAATTCAGACTTTGTTTTTAGTTATCTGAAAGATTGTTTGCCGCCACCCACTAGCGGAGACATAAATAAAACGCAAAAGGATCTTCTGATGTCCAACAGTCTTATTAATACCGCGATGAGCGGTTTGCAAGCGGCTCAAATTGCTCTGGGAACCGTGAGTAATAACCTTGCAAATTCCAAAGTTCCTGGTTACAACCGGCAATCGACAGTTATCAATCAAAACGGTGGCACGATGACGTCCGTTGGCTTTATCGGAAATGGTGTTACTGTTACCAGTATTAACCGTCAATATAACGAATTCATTAATCAACAACTGTCTGCGGCTCAGGCGAAACAAGGTGCATTAACCACTTATTCCCAGCAAATTTCCCAGATTGATAATTTGCTGGCAGACAAAGCGAATAACCTGTCAAACACCATTGATGACTTCTTTACCAGTTTACAAAATGTCGTCAGTAATGCGGAAGATGATGCAGCCAGAACGACAGCGATGGGTAAATCAAAGGGGATGGTAAACCAGTTGAAAAGTGCGGATGCCTTCCTGCGTAAAATGGAAAATAACATTAATCGGGGAATAGCTAACTCGGCTGAGTCTATTAATAACTATGCGCAGCAAATTGCTAAACTCAATGGTGAAATTACCCGTATGAGAGGCGGTGGTAGCGCTGAGCCGAATGCATTACTGGATCAGCGTGATCAATTGGTCAATGAACTGAATAAACTGGTTGGCGTGAGTGTGACTCAGCAGGATAGTGATTCTTACAATGTCGCTTTTGCCGGGGGATTAACACTGGTTCAGGGAACAACCGCTTACCGAGTAGAAGCGATTTCATCCAATGCGGACAGCAGTCGCATGACATTAGGTTATGATCGTGGTTTTGGTGATGTTGTTGAAATTGATGAGAAATTCATTGATAAAGGGCAATTAAGCGGCACATTGAGGGCGCGTAGTGAAGTGCTGGATAATTCCCGTAATCAGTTAAACCAATTAGCGTTGGTATTGGGCGATCAATTTAATCAGGTTCACCGTGCTGGTTTTGATTTAAAAGGCAAACCGGGTGAAGATTTCTTCACATTTAATAACCCGGATGTAATTGCCGATAGTAAAAATAAAGGTTCTGTTGATTTTAAAGTGGAATATACAGATACCTCGGCGGTGAAAGCTAGTGATTATCATATTAGCTACGATGGGGCTAATTGGAAAATCCAGCGAGCCTCTGATAAGGCGGATATTGCTGCCAAAGTAACAGGTAATACACTGGAATTTGATGGATTAAAAGTTGAAGTTGATCCAACCGATGCAAAAGAACACGATCGATATACACTGAAAGCGGTCAATGGTGTTATTAGCAGTATGGCGGTTAATATTAAAGATGCGTCGCAATTGGCGGTTGCCGGTACTAAAGATGGTGGGCCGAGTGATAACGTCAATGCTAAAAAACTCATTGAATTGCAGAACAAAAAATTGGTAGAGGGTAAAGCATCATTTTCTGGTGCTTATGCTTCGATGGTCAGTACTATTGGTAACCAGACCAGCACGGCGAATGTTGATTTAGAAACTCAGAATAATATTACTAAACAACTTTACGCTGAACAGCAGTCGGTTTCCGGCGTCAACGTAGATGAAGAATATGGCGCATTACAAAACTTACAGCAATATTATCTGGCCAATGCTCAAGTTATCCAGACTGCCACAACGCTATTTAATGCTATTTTGGAACTCCGTCACTAATAAACGAGCCATTTAATATACCCAATGGATTTCAAGATGGATCGCGACGGCAAGGGAGCGAATCCCCGGGAGCATAGGTAACTATGTGACCGGGGTGAGTGAGTGCAGCCAACAAAGAGGCAACTTGAAAGATAACGGGTATAAAAAATAGCCTGAGAATACTCGGATACCTTGGGCATTTAGTTGAATATTTAAAAGGAATGAAATTGTGCGCGTAAGTACCAATATATTGTACGAGCAGAAAATGACGAGTATCACGACTGCTCAGTCGAAATGGATGCAGCAGGGAGCACAGCTATCCAGTGGTCAGAGGGTGATAAATCCATCTGATGATCCGATGGCGGCATCTCAGGGTGTCATGGTTGCTCAGGCTGAATCTCAGAACCAGCAGTATATAACCGCTCGCTCGTTTGCTAACAACGCGATTTCCATGCAATTGAGTGTGGTATCCAAAGCTGTCGGTGTGGTTCAAAATATTCATGAAAGTTTGGTAGCCACAGTAAACGGTGTATTGAGTGATGAAGATCGTAACTCGTTGGCTATTCAACTGACAGGGTTTAAAGAACAACTGGTGAATTTGGGTAATACTACCGATGGTAATGGCCGCTATATTTTTGCCGGTTATAAAACGGATGTGAAGCCTTTTGATGAGAGTACAAGCGGTACAGTGAGTTATCGAGGTGGCTCTGAGGAAATAACTCAGAAAGTAGATAGTAACCGCTCTATGATTATTGGACATACCGGGGAGCAGGTCTTTCTCTCGTCTACCAGTAATCCGATAAAAGAGCCGGATGGCGGCCCGAGTGAATCTGATATATTTAAAACCATAGACATGGCGATTCAGTCATTGAAAACACCATTTACCGGGGCAGATCAAAAGAGTCGTGATGATGCGCTGGAATTGTTGAATAAGGCTAACCGTGGCGCTCGCAACGCGTTGAATAATATCTCTTCTGTGGAGTCGGTATTGGGTTTACAACTGAGAGAAATAGAAGACTTAAATAACTTGGGGGCAGAACGCAGCCTGGCGAATAAAAGCCGTTTGAGTCAATTGGTTGATGTAGAATGGAACTCAGCGATTTCGAATTATTATCAACAACAAGCCGTACTTCAAGCATCGTATAAGACATTTACCGATATGAAAGGCATGTCGTTGTTTGAAATATTTCGTTAATTCGGTTTTCCTCATTTATATTAATCGCTGGTTTTCAGGCCAGCGATTTTTCCAATTGAATGTATTTAATTGTGACAATTAAATATCCTACATATTTTCAGTTAAATAGATAATGAAATAGAAATTTTCATATTAAAAATATATTGTTGAAATTTAAACTTCCGCCAGTGGATGAACGGGGAGAAACTGAGTAATTACCGCTTCTGTGTGTTGGTAGTTACTGAGATTAATAACTACAACTTTGTAGAAGTAAACCGCGTTAGGTACTCTGCGGAAAAATTTAGTTTCACCGGGTTGAATGTCGATAAAAGCATACTGATTGTAATCTCCGAATGGAGGCGCCCAGTAATTTACTGCTCTAATTGGTGCGGGACCTCTATTTTCTATATTGAAACTAGGATGATGAGTAGTAGGCATTATTATATTTCCACCAGTATAAAGCTCAAAAGTTTGATTAGGGTTTATATATATCAGTCTCATTTTATTGTTTCCTTATCATGACGATTATTATGTTACATATATACCCGTGCTCATTGAAACTGCTTGATTTTCGCCCAAATGAGGTTCATGGTATCAGTCATGAAAATCTTCATTACCGATGAACAAAAAGCCGAACTTGAACACCTCCATCACACCTGCCGTGA
>NZ_NSCM01000011.1 GCF_003287735.1 Photorhabdus bodei
TTCACAGCATAGTGCCTTCCCAAAACAGGAATAATTATGCTCTAAGCTATCTGTATGGCAGCATACTCGATAGTTTAGAGAATAAAGAAAACTTTCTATTTTTAAACTGCCTGTGCGGCAGTGCACGCGGTAAATCTCCCCATGGGTCAATTTTACTGTTTCTAAGCTGCCTGTACGGCAGTGCACTTGAACTCATGATCACACAAACACTAAGTAATTTTCTAAGCTGCCTGTGCGGCAGTGCACGGCAGGTGTAAAACAGAGGATAAAAATTCATGTTTCTAAGCTGCCTGTGTGGCAGTGCACGCTCTGATGGCGGTAATGCGGTTGCCTGAGAATTTCTAAGCTGCCTGTGCGGCAGTGCACCCTTTGGCTTGCAACTGATCCTGGGGATGTCATTTCTAAGCTGCCTGTGCGGCAGTGCACTACTCATAACGTAAAGCAACACAACTGACAGCTTTCTAAGCTGCCTGTGCGGCAGTGCACAAGATAATCTGGAATTTCAGAAATAAAAGAACTTTCTAAGCTGCCTGTGCGGCAGTGCACCTTTTCCATCCTCAGTAAATACATGAAATACTTTTCTAAGCTGCCTGTGCGGCAGTGCACGTAATACCATGATTAATGTTGTCAGTTTTTCTTTTCTAAGCTGCCTGTGCGGCAGTGCACCGGGTGGCAAAGGAAGCTGCCAACAAGCAACTTTTCTAAGCTGCCTGTGCGGCAGTGCACCTTTCCGAATTGTTCCAACAGCCCCGCCAGCCTTTCTAAGCTGCCTGTGCGGCAGTGCACCGAAGATTACGGTAACCCTTTGATTTTCCCGTTTTCTAAGCTGCCTGTGCGGCAGTGCACGACTTTCTAATTCAGTTAAAAACAGATGTTTGTTTCTAAGCTGCCTGTGCGGCAGTGCACTTTACTTTTGTCAATGGGGGTAAATGCTGCATTTTCTAAGCTGCCTGTGCGGCAGTGCACCTTCAGCGCCTGAGCTATTTTGTGGTGCTGAATTTCTAAGCTGCCTGTGCGGCAGTGCACCGTTACATATTAACTTTAACATGCTGATTTTTAAATAGCATAGCTATTAAAAAGTGAAAAACCCTTTTTATAAGGCATAATTAATTTATCTATAAAATCAATCAATTACAACTCCCTTCAAAAAAAGGGTAAAAATAAGGTAGCAGCAAAAATACCATCACATACTTAAGTCGCCTGTCCTAAGCCTAAGATCTATGCAGTAAGTGAGAATTGTTGCCTGTAAAATGTTCAATGATGATGGAGCCATTCACTGATCTCTGTCATCAACAAAAATTATCACCTTTTATCTCACAGCCCTTTTCAATAATGACATCATTCAACACACCAACAGTTGCATTAATTTCACCATGCATTTAAATATTGAAAAGTTCAGTGTTATCCAATTTACCAAGTTTCCAATTCAATCAAATTCCTCTACTCATGAATTATTTTATTTTCATTCACCTGTTTTATTAACTAATAAGCCTATAATGACTCACTTCCAGAATATACCTCTATTATATCAATCATTGATATAAACCATTTCAGCAGCCATTCCCATCATTAAATAAAAATATTAGGTTATTTTCTCATGTATCTCACATTCCACTCTATCTGAACAATGGTGGATTATCTCTATAATTAAGAAAATGCCCTGAAAATATCAGAGCATTTTTTAAATTAAACGCATTGCTTGCTATTATCGCCGTAGTATGGTGTAAGAAAATATCATGTTACGAAGATAATCGTTGTCAATTTTATTATCAATGATTTCATCGGTCTCAAGAATCAATCGATGAGTTGGCTCTTTTGAGCAAAGAATCATAAGTCGCATTTTGTCTTTTATAAGCCAGCTATCATTGCTTGCCGGACTAAACCAGTAAGACTTAATCAAGATATTACCCTGACTATCACAAGGCATTTCATTAAATTTCACTGTCCAGTTAGCATCAACTTCCATTTCTTTATCGATAGGCCCGTTCTCACCTTTAATATCAACAGAACCATAAAATAGGAAATCACCATCAACAAGGTGAACTTTACCGTCACTCCATCTCGAATATCCTAACCCAATATTTTTAGGAATATTTACCAACGTTTGATATTGAACACCTTTAACTGAATACATCATGTTTCAATCCCCTTTGGTATAATTACTGTATGAAAATAGAATTCAACCACTCCGGATTTAACTAACAAATGCAATATTATTACTCTATGAATAAATAATTTCATATTCCTTTAAATAATTCATTAGTTTTTCCATTCCATATTTTATAGTCAATTATTTAACCTGATTATAAATAAATTTATCCATCAACAAAAAACTTTACTAAATCCTGATATTTTAAAAAGACAACTTTAAATCACTCATATTATTGCAAAAAAAATCATTTAAATAAATTAATTTTTCATATGAAATCAAATTAATCCTTTGCATTAAAAAACCTATAAACCATTATTTTTAATTCTAAAAAATCACATGCATTCCAATTAAAAATTAATTATAAAAATATTATTTGATATTTATCGCATATAAAAATGAATAGAATAAACAGTTATCAAACACCAATTTATCATTATTATTCATTATGAGGTAACTCAGCATTAACCACTTTTGTATACAACGTACATATTTCAATATTAAATTAAATTTTACAGATAAAATCGCTTGTAATCTATAGTACCAAATGACTGAAATAATAAGGAAAAAATAGAATAAAGCTTATATAAACCCTGACCAAGTTTTTGAAATTTAAAATAATAGTGAATTTAACACCCCTACCTTATCATTTCACTCCAATATAATTATAAAAATAAAACGGGCTAACAAAAACTTGAGTGAAATTATTATAAAAACCCATTCAGAGATTATAACCCACATTAATAAATAACAATTAAATTAATTCCAAAAATAAAACCATACACATCTCCACACATAAAAAAATATTATCATGAAATTACAACTATCTGAAAGAAAAAGGAGAAATTATTGAACAATGGGAAAGTAAGCTGCTATCACTGTGGTCAATAAGGGCCAAATGGCCCTATCATTATGCAGCCCTTACAATGTAGTTAAATGCGATATTACGAGGGCGATTCTCTGGGGCTACAGGAACAACCCTTGATGCCAGGAATCCAAAGCCATATGGAGTATCCGTGTCAGAAATATTTACTGATTTGAAACTGCCATCTGTGGCTATTCCAAGAACTTGACTAGCATAAATAGCCCCTCTTGTTGCCAAATGATAGTTTGGTGTTACCATGCCGGCGAATGAACCCTCAATATTTCTAATGGCATCCCCCTGAGAAGTTAAAATTCTACGGCCACTATCAACACCTCGTTTATCATCCCAACCTCGAATAAATTCCCCTCTTAAATCGGGCAATTTACCGTCAGGATAAGCTTCTGCTAACTTTGGGTACTGTAATTTATCGAAAGCTGAACCGTTACAAGTGAAATAGCCAACAGGTGGATTGGGCAATGGCCAGGGAATAGGAGAACCAACAGGAACTTCATTGACTGTTTTAATTCGATTATCTGTATATTCACGCAATGAATTTACTATTTCCTGAGCAAGCTTTTGTGTAACTACCAATGTGTCACTATCGCCAATCACATTTGTGAGCTGGGCAGCACCTTTTTGTGTTAATGAAGCACAAGGAATGTTTGTTGCAATTTTTTGTTCTAACGCTCGATTTAATTGTGCAGTAAGTTTGGCTATGCCCCCATTATCCAAAACATCAGCGCCAGATTGTTCCGCAATAAAATTAGCTACAACAGATGATATTATTGAAGATTGGCGTAATACCTTATTTAACACATGAGTAGAAACATTCTCTGGTGGAAACCCCGTCTGTAAACTCTGACTTTCTTCATATTTTTCTTGATTCACTATATTAGCATCATCACTAATAGAAAAAGCTTTAAAATCATTTCTTTGGTTCATATACCTTCCTTAAATTAAATAACATTATTTCACAATCAGTATACTTAAATCATTGTAAAAACAATCCCCTTGCAACTCATGCCAATCAAAGTCTAGTTTAGAAAAATAATAATGTGTTGTTCTTATTCCTTATAAGGTTAACTAATTTTGTATAATTGGTTACAATAAGCAATTCAATATCAAGCAGTTACTATTATCTCTCTTCTTTCATTTCTTACTATAATTTTTCTATTTCAGGTTATAGACTGAATCTCTTTTAATATCCTAATTCAAACATCAACAAAACCATTGTATGAACGACCTGTTTATTCAGGCTATTAGCTGTTCCAGCCACGGAACATCAGACAATTGCAGAACGTCAACACGAATAAAAGTAATAGCCGGTATTTTTTCCATTCGAATAGAGAAGCTTTCCCTGTTTCTGTGGCGATTTCTAAATCAACAGAGTGTTGTAGCAATGAGAGTGTTTCATTTGCTTGTTGTGTAACAATTCTGCTTGCTGTTGTTTTGCATCGTTGATTTGATGAGATTTCAAGAGGTCTTTATCTTGAGGTTTTATTGTTTCAACTTATCGAGCTGTTAGTTCCATATTTCTAGCATCCTTGCCCATCACAGCTATGGGGTACATTGAATAGATGCCAATAAACAATAATGGAGATTTTGGTCAGGGATCTTTCTTTGATTTTATTGGAAAAAGTAGAATTTATAAGACGTGATGAGAAGTAGAAGTGGCGGAGGAGGAGAGATTCGAACTCTCGGATGGTTTCCCATCGGCGGTTTTCAAGACCGCTGCCTTAAGCCGCTCGGCCACCCCTCCGCAATGGCGTGCACTATAAACAGCACCGAGAAAGATGTAAAGTATCCTTCTGTTCGATTGCCGTAAATTTACCCTTTTTCATGGTTGTTGGCTTATTTTATCCGCACATATGCATACCATCCTTGGGTATGGAAGTGATTTTTGCTAAATTACGGCTACTTTTCTTTAATGGTTATTAATGATTATGCTGGTATTCGAAGGTCAAGAAATCGAAACCGATGCGCAAGGTTATCTGAAAAACAGTAGTGACTGGCAGGAAGCAATAGCTTTACTCCTCGCCGAACAGGAAGAAATCACTTTGACTGAACAGCATTGGGAAGTCATTCGTTTTATCCGGGAATTTTATAAGGAGTTTAATACATCCCCGGCTATCCGTATGTTAGTAAAAGCGATCGCACAAAAGTATGGCGAAGAAAAAGGCAACAGCCGCTACCTTTATCGTCTGTTTCCCAAAGGGCCAGCAAAGCAGGCAACTAAGATTGCCGGTCTGCCAAAACCGGTAAAATGTATCTAATCAATAAACTAGCTCAGTGGCGGACTCTAAAATCCACAATATCCTCCACTGCGCAGGATTGAGATGAAAAGTTATCTATTCGTGCTCCCGGTGGACCACCCTGCTCCAACCAATGGGTTAATTTATTTAATTGTTCACTATCGCCATAAGCTACGATTTTGACACTACCGTCATGCAAATTACAGACATAACCTGTCAACCTATTAAGTTTCGCCCAACGAAAAGTTTGATAACGAAACCCAACTCCCTGAACCCGACCATAAACATAAATTGTTACCCCATATTTAATCATAATTACCCCCTAATCAACCACTCACCTTGCGGTATCGCTCACATATATAGTTAAGCACGCGACTCTTGGTTGTGTTTTATATTTACTACAGCTAACCTGAAATAGATGAAGTCACATTTGCAATTTAAAACAAAAAATGACTTCAACCACCGGGTACGGCTCTTGTAATTCACCTTACTGCCCTTATATCAATGTCAATACAAGACTTCTTTGGAGGTGACTATGATTATCGCCAGCAAATTCGGTATCGGCCAACAAGTACGTCACAAACTTCTGGGTTATTTGGGAGTCATCGTGGATATTGATGTGGAATACTCGCTGGAACAACCCCAAGAGGATGACATTGCATCCAATGCTACCCTGCGTTCCGCTCCCTGGTATCACGTTGTGATGGAAGACGACAATGGTCAACCTGTACATACTTATCTGGCCGAAGCACAATTAGCCTATGAAACATCCGATGAACATCCAGAGCAACCTTCTCTCGATGAGCTAGCAGAATCCATCCGCCATCAACTACTGGCCCCAAGACTGCGCAATTAATCCTCTATTTATACCAAACAACCTAGGCAGTTATCGTGTTTTAAGCTGCCTGTACGGCAGTGCACAAAGAATCAGTGTCTAAATTAAATGAATCCACTTTCTAAGCTGCCTGTACGGCAGTGCACTCAGTCCCTCACTGGACCAAATTTATAGCAACTTTCTAAGCTGCCTGTACGGCAGTGCACCATGACTGAGGGAAACCGTTGGTTGAGTCTCTTTTCTAAGCTGCCTGTACGGCAGTGCACTTACAGTCATACCCTTCGTAGTAGGCGTAGTATTTCTAAGCTGCCTGTACGGCAGTGCACGTGAGTTAATAAATAAAAGGTGATTGTTATGATTTCTAAGCTGCCTGTACGGCAGTGCACTCGCAGATTTGCGCCGGGCCATGCGTCTGGACATTTCTAAGCTGCCTGTACGGCAGTGCACAATGCCAGAGCGCCCCATGATTCTGTTTAAGCTTTCTAAGCTGCCTGTACGGCAGTGCACAGCATCAGTCGTCTTTGTTTTGCGCATGTCACTTTCTAAGCTGCCTGTACGGCAATGCACATTCAGAAAACAAAAAATACTCCAGCTAAATCTTTCTAAGCTGCCTGTACGGCAGTGCACTTTATTTGAAATATAAACTTTTGAGCCATTTGTTTCTAAGCTGCCTGTACGGCAGTGCACACTGGCAAGTGTCGTTTAATGAACCTGCGGATTTTCTAAGCTGCCTGTACGGCAGTGCACGGGGTTGCGATGTTCTCGGTCACCTTTGTGCCTTTCTAAGCTGCCTGTACGGCAGTGCACCTGCGGCATCAAAAATTTCCCAAAGCTCATACTTTCTAAGCTGCCTGTACGGCAGTGCAAAGAACGCAATATTGCATCTAGGAATTTATTGTTTTCTAAGCTGCCTGTACGGCAGTGCACTCATGCGAAGTTGCAAGGTATTTAATTTTCCGTTTCTAAGCTGCCTGTACGGCAGTGCACTCATAAAGTTAGATACGAATACTAAAACATCATTTCTAAGCTGCCTGTACGGCAGTGCACCACTTGACGGAGTACTCTATCCCGAAGTGACCTTTCTAAGCTGCCTGTACGGCAGTGCACCTGAATTTGGCTTCTCTTCTGCATTGCCTCCTTTTCTAAGCTGCCTGTACGGCAGTGCACTCGCCGGCATTCCTGTACCGATTGATCTGAATTTTCTAAGCTGCCTGTACGGCAGTGCACTCAGATATTACTAGTCGATTAGTTGCTGCGGCTTTCTAAGCTGCCTGTACGGCAGTGCACCCAATTTAAATGAATCGGTTACAACTACTGTGTTTCTAAGCTGCCTGTACGGCAGTGCACGTTAGCGTCCTCTTGCCTTCTGGCACGTAAGATTTCTAAGCTGCCTGTACGGCAGTGCACGATTCCAATCCACACTGTATGCGTGTTAACTGTTTCTAAGCTGCCTGTACGGCAGTGCACTTTTAAATGCATTTATGTCAGCCATGCACTCGTTTCTAAGCTGCCTGTACGGCAGTGCACATTGAAGTTCGAATCGGCTGAACACCTCACCGTTTCTAAGCTGCCTGTACGGCAGTGCACGTTCGTAAGTATCGAAAACGATCTAACGCAGTTTTCTAAGCTGCCTGTACGGCAGTGCACTTATTGGAAAGAGCGGACGGTGAAGATATTGATTTCTAAGCTGCCTGTACGGCAGTGCACTGTTACATATTAACCTTAAGTTGCTGACTGTTAAAGAATATAGTGATAAAAAATGAAAAAACCCTTTTTTCAGGAGATATTTTATTTTTCTTTTAAATCAATAGGTTGTTTTTTGATGATAAAAAAGGGTCAAAACTGGGGCACAACAAAAGCACCATATCTTATAGCAATAAAAGTGTAGATTCTGGCAAAATTTAACAGACATAAGAGCAACTAAACTTGCCTTAAGATATTGTAAAAATAGATTTTATAAGATGTCTAGAAAAGTAAACTCAATATCCAATTCAAACATTATTTTGAACACTTTGAACCCGGACACCGCTTCTCATCCAACGCCTTAAGTTTGTATTAGATATTGGTGTCAGGATCCCTTCATCTATTGATTAGAAACCAAATAACTACAAGCTGACAAATATTATTTTTCGAGTCCCAATCTTGGAATTTCAATTTTTGGGCAGCGATCCATAACAACATCCAGACCTGCTTCCTCTGCCAATATTTTTGCTTGCTCATTAATAACACCAAGTTGCAACCAGAGCACTTTTGCTTTGATATCTATAGCTTCTTGCGCAATGTCATATGCAGCGTCAGCATTACGGAATACATCAACCATATCAACAGCCTGTGGAATATCTGCCAGTTGTGCATACACTCGTTGCCCAAGCAGTGTTTGTCCGGCAAGCTTCGGGCTGACAGGAATCACCTGATAGCCTTGTTCCAGTAAATAAGCCATAACTTTATAACTTGGACGAGCAGTCTTTTCACTCGCACCTACCAACGCGATAGTTTTTACTCGTTTCAATATGTCCGCAATTTGCTGATCACTCATTTTTTACTCCTTAAAATCCGATATTTTCACTTTGTTTATTTATTGCAATGTATATGATAAACGTTGTTATCAATTGAGCTCACTACGATCGA
The DNA here is from genome assembly GCF_003287735.1 of Photorhabdus bodei. Classification (GTDB taxonomy): domain Bacteria; phylum Pseudomonadota; class Gammaproteobacteria; order Enterobacterales; family Enterobacteriaceae; genus Photorhabdus; species Photorhabdus kayaii. The sequence continues at coordinate 8,730 of NZ_NSCM01000011.1, forward strand.
AAACACAATAACGATTATCAAAGGTATCTTCATGGAATTAACAACCCGCACGCTGTTACCCTATAAAAATATAGCGCTTATTGCACATGACCACTGTAAAACTTCGCTGCTAGCCTGGTCCAAAAAACATAAAAGTTTACTCAAGAAACATCATTTATACGCTACCGGCACAACCGGTAATCTGATTCAGAACGAAACCGGATTATCTGTTACCAATATGCTTAGTGGTCCAATGGGTGGAGATCAACAAATTGGTTCTCTAATCTCAGAAGGGAAAATTGATGTGTTGATATTTTTCTGGGATCCACTTAATTCCGTGCCTCATGATCCTGATGTAAAAGCACTTCTACGCCTTGCTACAGTATGGAATATCCCTGTTGCAACTAATCTAGCGTCTGCGGATTTTATTGTTAGTTCTCCTCTATTTTCTGACTCAGTAGATATTCAAATGCCTGATTATCAACATTATCTGAATGAACGTCTGAAATAAGTCTTTATACCCGTCATCTTTCAAGTTGCCTCTTTGTTGGCTGCACTCACTCACCCCGGTCACATCGTTACCTATGCTCCCGGGGATTCGCTCCCTTGCCGTCGCGATCCATCTTGAAATCCATTGGGTATATAATATATATACCTGTAACTATGTGCTCTCTCCAAGTCAGATCCTTAGAAAAAACAGAGTGGGATTTCCAGGAAAGGTATCCCATGATGGCACTGAATATTTCAGCCAACGCAAAATCTCAAGGTTTACGTTGAACAGGCACACTTAACTGCTCTAACTGACGTACAAACACCGATGGATTCTTCTTGTCTTGCATCAGCCATACCTGCTTCTTCGCCCGTGTTAATGCAACATACAAAAGGCGACGCTCCTCCGCATCCGAAAAATCTTCTGGCTGTGGCAATAAAACCCACTCCATCACAGATTCTCTTACTGGTGCAGGAAAACCATCTTGCCCCTGATGCAAACCAAGAATAATCACATAATCCGCTTGTTGTCCTTTGGATGCATGGATAGCCATAAACTCTATTTTCAATTTAGGCCAGCGAGTTGCTGCTTTTTTCAATAATTCAGGTTTCAAATAGTGATAACGCGCCAGCAATAAAATCGTTTCCCGCTCAGTGATATAGCCACTCATTTTATTCAACAAAGGTTCAAGCTGGTCTTCTGGCAGGATAACAATTGATTTTTTATTACCTTTAGTCAAACCATTTAGTGACTTCCTTAACTGATTCGGATTTTGTTGCACAAACGCGTTAGCAATCTCACCAATCCTATCATTAAACCGATAAGAGATATCCAGTACACATTCAGCACCTTTGCCAAAATAATTAGCAAATGCGGTAGTCAACATCGGCTCCGCGCCACTGAAACGATAAATTGCCTGCCAGTCATCCCCTACGGCAAACAGACAGTTTCGGCTATTTTTGGTTCGCATTGCAGTGAGCAATTTGGCCCCTAATGGTGAGATATCCTGAAACTCATCGACCAGAATATGCTTCCACGGGCTGATAAATCGCCCTTTATCCAGAATATTCACTGCCTGATGGATTAACCCTGAGTAATCAACAGCACCTTCTGTTTTCAATTCAGATTTCCACGCTTTTAATAAAGGCCCCATCAGGCGAATACATTTTTGAAACCGATCCAGGTACTCTTCCTGAACTTGCTCTATCATTGCTTTCTGACTACCACCATGTATACGCATCAACCCCAACCAACGCTCAAGCCGATCTGACAAACGGTTAACAAGCTGTTTATCGTGCCAAAATTCACCTTCCGGCACTTCCCATTTCAACTCCTCTGTCAGCCATTCCCGCCAACCTTTGGCCTGTGCTTTCTTCTCGCTGCATTGTTGTTGCCAGTGCTTAATCAGAAAATCTTTTCTTTTTTGTCCATCTGTTTCCAACACGCTGATTTTTAGCGCTTTATTATTCCCTTGCTGAATGATATGCAACGCCAAAGTGTGAAACGTTTTTACTTTAATATCATTCACACCAAGACGAGTCTGAATCCTTTCATTCATCTCATTTACGGCTTGATGATTAAAGGCTAACAATAATATTTGTTCGGGAATCGCCTGTTGGAGAAGTAATAACCAACCCGCTCTCGCTACTAACACCGATGTTTTTCCACTACCCGCGCCAGCAAGAACCAGAACTGAATTTTCACCATTAATAACAGCCAGACTCTGAGAACGGTTTAAAGGAGATGTTTCTACCCGCTGAAAAAAGTCACGGTGTTGCTCCAATATACGTTCTGTCCATTGCAGATTGATTTTTTCAACGCACTTTTCGCCATTCTCAAGCCAACGCAAACAAATTTGATACCCATCACGGCAATGATCAAATTGTTCCAGACGTTGTAATGGCAACGGTAAAGCTTGAAATGTTGCTTTAATTTGTTGTTGTAATTGGAACAAATCAGCTTTTTTCAACCAGCGATTCTGTTGTCCAATTCTGTTGATTTCACTAACCTGAGCTGTCAGTACATTAGCACTAATATCACTCATTTCCTGGCTCCATTTCTGCCATTCACCAAGCAGATAATGGTAAAAACGCTGAGTTTGCTGCCATTCAGTACCATGAAGGCGAACCGCTTGTCCATCGGATAGTTCAAACTCTAACTCACCCCAGATGATACCCCGTTTACACTGAATATTAGTTAACTGGTTAAATGGGATCAGGTATTGATGCTTTTCACCACTGACTTCAATACCTGCATTCAGCAAGCGCACCCGATTATAAGGATGCTGAGCAAGGCGTTGGCCAATTTGTGTTGCTTTAAGTTCCATTATCGAGCGCCGTACCTAAAAAATAGTTGAATTATGTCTTATAAGAGTTTTTTATCACCAATAAACCTTTTATCATAATAGTTATTTATGGCCGTTATTATTACCTCAGAGGTATCTTGTGCTAACTGTTTTCTCCGGTCTGCGCCGTTTTCTTTATAACAGTCATTTTCTCTACTATAACCGTATCCTAATCGCCTTGGCTGGAACAACACTAGTGCCTTGGCTTCTGAATAAAGAGCCTAAAATAACTATCTCATTGACCTTGGGCGTTGTTGCCGCAGCACTCGCTGATCTTGATGATCGTCTAACTGGACGTTTACGTAATCTAGTGATCACGCTGATTTCTTTCTTTATCGCTTCAGCCTCTATTGAATTACTGTTCCCTTATCCTTGGCTTTTTACCATTGGACTGGCGTTATCCACTTGCAGTTTTATCTTACTGGGAGCCCTCGGACAACGTTATGCCACTATTGCATTTGGTGCGTTGCTGATCGCAATTTATACTATGCTTGGCTCGTCTATTTTCCCACTATGGTATCAACAACCCCTATTACTGCTGACAGGTGCAATCTGGTATAACCTGCTAACTCTAACGGGCCATTTACTGTTCCCTATTCGCCCATTACAAGACAATCTAGCACGTTGTTACCAACAACTCGCAGTTTACCTTGATGCTAAAGCTAATCTGTTTGATCCCGATATAATAGAAGAAGGATATCAGCAATCCGTCATTAATGTGGCAATGGCAAACAGTGTCTTAGTTAACACGCTAAATCAAGCCAAAACCTCCCTATTGACCCGTCTGAAAGGCGATAGCCGCCAACGCGGAACTCACCACACTCTGCATTATTACTTTGTTGCACAAGATATTCACGAACGGGCAAGTTCATCTCATGTGCAATATCAGAGCCTACTACATATTTTCCGTTACAGCGATATTCTGTTCCGTTTTCAACGTCTTCTCTCTGTGCAAGCCCGTGTATGTGAACAGATTGCTCAATCGATACTTTGGCACAAACCATACCAGCACAATCCACGTATCGAACGTGCATTTAACTATTTGGAAAGTTCCCTACAACAACTCAGTAAACAACAGAAACATAACCTCAAGATTACCGCCTTATATAATTTGCTGAAAAACCTGCGCGCGATTGATGCACAATTAGCAAGCATGAGTTCTGGACGATATAATCTTTCCAAAGACAGAGAAGATGAGACTCAACTATCTGACGAAACTTTGACTGGCTGGCGTGATATTTGTCTAAGACTCGACCGCCATCTAACCCCACAATCAGCCCTGTTCCGCCATGCAATCCGTATGTCTGTTCTGCTATGTAGTGGCTACACCATGATCCAGTTGTTGGATTTACAACATGGGTATTGGATTTTACTAACCAGTCTATTCGTTTGCCAACCCAACTACAGCGCTACTCACCGCCGTTTGACACTGAGAATAATAGGAACCGTTGCCGGGGTATTGATTGGCTTACCAATCCTTTACTTTGTGCCGTCTATTGAGGGGCAACTGGTGTTAATTGTCATTTCTGGTGTATTGTTCTTCGTCTTCCGTAACACCCAATATGCACATGCAACCCTGTTTATCACATTACTGGTATTATTATGCTTCAATTTGTTAGATGAAGGCTTTGAAGTCGCATTACCAAGAATTATTGACACATTAATCGGTTGTGGTAGCGCCTGGTTAGCCGTAAATTTCATTTGGCCAGACTGGAAATTCCGCCAGTTATCACAAGTGATAAACCGGACGATGAATACCAACTGTCGCTACCTTGATGCCATTTTAGTTCAATATTATCAGGGAAAAGATAATGGATTGACCTATCGAATTGCCCGCCGTGATGCCCATAATAGTGATGCAGAACTGGTATCCGTTATTTCAAACATGTCTGCCGAGCCGAAAAGTGACCAGACTTCTCAAGAAAAAGCATTCCGGCTATTGTGCCTAAATCACACTATGCTAAGTTACATCTCTGCGCTGGGAGCACATCGAGATAAATTGGATAATACAGCTATTTTGGATATTCTTAATGATGCTGTTTGTTATGTCGATACAGCATTAAAATCGATATTAATAGACGATGATAGAATTAAGCAAATACCTGTCAACATAGTGAAAAGAATTGAGCAAGCGCCGGCAGAAAGAAATAGTAAAGAACAGCTGGTATTGCAACAAATCAGTTTATTAATAGAATTGCTACCTAAAATCGCCAATATCATTAAAACAATTAATTAATTATAACCAGATTGACATACTGGGGCAGTTGACTGCCCCTTTCTTTAGCTGTTCACGATAAAGATCTAACAAGCCAATTCCTTGTGCCAGCGTAATAAATCATTACGAATCTGTACCGGTAAAACGGCTGAATGACATCCTTCAATCGCACCAGCCAAAGCAAGTAATAAACTAACATTAGAATTTCTTTTATATTGATGCAATTTTAAATAACTGGCTTTCGCACCTAACAACCGCAAATCTTCAACTTTACATATTCCGACTTTCCATAACTGACGTTCCAAAGACATTCCAAGATTAGGCAAATCCTTCAAACGCTCTGGCATCTTCTTTTTACCCGCCATTTCAATAAATGAGTAATGATAAGCCAAATACGCATATTGAGATAACAACTCTTGATCTTGCCAAAGTGACTCAACAACTTGATAATAACGCAAAGTTACAGGCACTCCTTTTTTCGAGTAAATATAGTTTTTCATTCCTCTGGCTTTAAATAATACTTCAGCATGGCCATTTCCTCTTAAATATAATTCTCCATCAGCAATAATAGCGAACATAATCCCATCAGCTAACAGGCTGTAACCACCAAACTGTGGCTTCCTTGTCAATGCCCCAAACGAAGAAAAACCATTTTTGAGTTGAGTAAAACGTACCTCAGACAAAAACATACAGATCACTCCATGAGTTTTGTGCAAATAAATCTCTTATCCATAGATTTGTCCCAATTATTAGTAAAATAAATAACAGGAACAAGCAATTAAAAACATACGCAATCCAATTTTATCTGCCAATGGTTAAATGAGTTTACAGCCATTTACAGTCAATATTTGCGAAGCTCTTTGAAAAAATAGACTTGATCTTAGCTTGGTATGAAGATACTGTATATTAATACAGTTAATTGTGGCGAGGTTCATTATGGGCATTCAATCACCCTGGGTTTACCCTTCTAAACATCAGTCAACCAAAAAACGGCTATCACCCTCTTCACCTGCACAAGATAATTCAGCCAAAAGAGAGGGTATAGCGAAAGAAGGTAAAGAAGGTAAAGAAGGTAAAGAAGGTAAAGAAGGTAAAGAAGGTATAGTGAGTGAATTGATTTATAGTGATAACCAATATAGCGATAACCAAGCGGTCATTAATCGTATATTGCTACCTTTGTTACGCCAATCAGGAAATGAAGCCCGCTGGTTGCTATGGGTTAGTCCTCATAAAAAACTGAGTCGCCAATGGTTAATTAACTCTGGATTACCTTTAGATAAGATTATCCAATTAAATCGCATTAGCTCCATTACAACGGTAGAGGCAATGGAAAGAGCATTAGCGAGTGGTAATTACAGCGTGGTACTTGGCTGGCTACCAAAGTTATCGGAAAAAGATACCGTAAGATTACAGGCTGCGGCACAAAAAGGTAATGCACTGGGCTTTATTATGCGCCCACAAGATGTAAGTAAAGAAACCAACCATGCTGAATCGCGATCAAATTTACTAAAAATCCACTCCATTCACTACCATTGACCAAAACCAAGCATTATCGCAATATTCATAACACAAAATAACCAATTCAGACCAAGAATCATTGATCACAATTAAAATCAATTAATTAAGGTAAGATTAGTTGTAAAGAATAGTAAAGTTTTTTTGAAATCATGCATTATCTTTTAAATTTTTTACTCTATTAATCAAGGGGCACTTGTAACTTTTTAACTTCGTTGTAGACTTTACACCATTAAAGGTTACTGCACTTAGTACCCTTGTATTGTTTTAGTCCATCGGTTTTATGAAAGTGCAGTATTCCTAACTGAGTTTTTTAATCAATATGGCTCAACAGCTTATCTTAGAGCCTATCCCAATAGACGTAATTGTTGCAGGCCGTACTTATAAATGAACAGTGAACACGGACAGCGCGGAAAAACTGGAGCGTACACGTAGTACATGAGGATGACTCGCTTCGCTCGCCCTTCGGGCCGCACTAAAGTGCGTTCAAAAGCTAATGCTTTTGTCTGAGCACTGCCCAGGTTCGCTCTTTATGGCAAAGAAGGGCAAATAAAATAGCGCTATTGGGATAGGTAGTTAGTAGATATTAAATTAGTGCAGGCCATTCTTACGGATAAATAGTGAACACGGAAATGCGTAAAATTCAAAGCGTACACACAATAACGGTACCGAAGAATTTGAACACAACTCAGTGTTCGCTTTTATTACAAAGAATGGCAAATGAAATAGCCTAATGGGGTAGGCAGTAAGTAAAAAGGCTCCCAAAGCCAATTGCCTATTGGGTGATGATAATAACGAGGCGTTAAAATGAAAAAGATAGCTATCGCGGTAGCAGTGGCAGTGGCCGCTTTCACAACTGCAACGCAAGCAGCTCCAAAAGACAACACTTGGTATACTGGTGGTAAGTTGGGTTGGTCCCAATACCATGACGTGAATTTCTACGGTAACGGTTATACCAGTGCAATCGGTAATGGCCCTACTCACAAAAACCAATTGGGTGCGGGTGCTTTCTTAGGTTATCAAGCCAATCCGTACCTAGGTTTTGAAATAGGTTACGACTGGTTAGGTCGTATGTCTTACAAAGGCAGCGTCAATAATGGTGCCTTCAAAGCCCACGGTTTCCAAATGGCAACCAAACTGAGCTATCCAATTATGGATGACTTGGATATCTATACTCGCCTGGGTGGTATGGTTTGGCGGGCAGACTCCAAAGCAACTTACAGCGCAACCAATACTCACCGGAAAAATCATGACACCGGTGTTTCTCCACTGGCAGCTATCGGTGTTGAGTATGCGATAACTAAAGACTGGGCTACTCGTCTGGATTACCAGTGGGTTAACAATGTCGGGGATGCAGGTTCAGTAGGTGCACGTCCTGATAACGGTCTGTTGAGCGTAGGTGTTTCTTACCGCTTCGGCCAAGATGAAGCAGCAGCCCCAATTGTTGCTCCAGCTCCGATTGTTGCTCCAACACCAGCTCCAGCACCCGTTGTTGAAAATAAACGTTTTACCCTGCGTTCTGATGTGCTGTTCGAATTTGCAAGTTCTGAGCTGAAAGCCGAAGGTAAGCACAATCTGGATCAACTCTATACTGAGTTAGCAAATATCGACCCAAATCAGGGCAAAGTACTGGTTTTAGGCTACACTGACCGTATCGGTAAAGATGTTTACAATCAGAAACTTTCTCAGAAACGCGCTCAAAGCGTAGTTGACTATCTGGTATCTAAAGGTATCCCTGCCGGCAGCATCAGCGCGGAAGGTCACGGTAAAGCAAACCCAGTCACTGGTTCTACTTGTGATAAAGTTCGCAAACCTAACCTAATCAACTGCCTGGCACCAGATCGTCGTGTAGAGATCGAAATTCAAGGTACTAAAGAGGTTGTTACTCAAGCACAATCTGCTCAATAATAGCCTTTCTTGGTTATAATTAATCATCAAAAGCTCAGAAAGCCCCATTGTCAGATGGGGTTTTCTTTTACCGATAGTGAAATTTTATATCAAACTTATTAAGGAGCTGGTTGCGATACCAACCTATACCAGCCTATCACAACTGAAATTACTCTTTCTTACCCAGAATAGCTTCCAAGTCGTGTTTCAAGCTGGACATCTGATTGGCATACTTTTCTTTCCGCTCAGCATCTTCAATTAACTGGATAATAGTTTCAGACAGTGTATTGCCCCGTCGCTGAGAAAGTGCAGATAAGCGATGCCACACAGGAAAATCTAAGTCGATGGATTTCTTGCGAGTATGCTGATGTTCCGCATTAAAATGCCGTTTACGCCGAGCGCGGATAGTTTGTTTCATCCGGTTGGATAAATCAGGATTCATATGCTGCTCAATCCATTTCAGTACCCTTACCGGTTCACTCTCAAGTTCAATGAGTTTATCAACGGCTGCATGAGCTGCACTGTTTTCAATATATTTAGTAATTGGCTCGCCTTCTTGATGTTTTTTCATCAGATAAGCCCACTTCCAGCCACATTCCAAATTTTCCAGTTGTTGATATTTCATCTTACTTTCTCAGTGACAGCGTAACTAAAAATAAGCATAACAACTATTTTAGTAAATTGCTTATAGCCAAATTGATTAATATCTGTTTTTTGAAAAAATTATTTTTTACATGAAGTGCCTACAATAGCAAACATTCAAGCATGTTGGTTTATATCTTAATCTTGTATAATCGACGCTTTCCTACTTTACAACATACAGCGATCACTTTGACCACTAACAAACTAGACTGGCAGGCATTACTGCCGAATTGCGTTCCTTATGATGCGCTTTTTCATTCTGCTTCCCAACAGGCGTCCGCCAGCATGGAAGCCGTTCAATCACGGCTACATAGTGGTTTACAGCTTTTTTGCCGGATGGATTCCCGCCAGCCTTTTATGCTATTGAAAGCCGAAGAATGTGATATTTATTTGTCAGCGTTAGCTGAGTTTATCCGTCCATTACTCACGAAAGAACTTCCCCAAATTGGTGGCAATTATCACATACAGCAACAGAAAATTAGCTGGCAACCATCAACAGCAGGCTATTTCACACCTGAGTTACGCGTCGCCTATCGTGAATGGATAGAAGCAGAGCAACTATTTGGCCGCTTCCATTCTCACAACGGAGAAATTCAATTACAACCCGGTCTGATTCATCAGGTAAATGGCGGTGTACTTATTCTACCGTTACGTACCCTACTGTCTCAGCCCTTAATGTGGGTTCGTCTGAAGCAGATGATTATTCAGCAACGCTTTGAATGGTTGTCTCCGGATGGCAGCAAACCGTTACCATTACCTATCCCTTCTATGCCATTAAAGCTACGTCTGATCCTGGTTGGAGATCGTCTAAGCCTTGAAGAGTTTCAGGCTACAGAACCTGAATTAGCAAAAAGCGCTCTATATGGCGAATTTGAGCTGGATATGCCATTTCATAATGAGCGGGATTTAAGCCTGTGGTGCAATTATATCAATGGGCTCATTCAACAATGGCAATTACCTCCATTGAGTCATAATGCTTGGCCTGAGCTTGTCCAACAAGCAATCCGCCATGTAGAAGATCAACACCACCTGCCTTTAGATATTCTCTGGCTACAACGGCAACTGACTACTGCGGCACTCTATCAGAAAGAAAATCAGATTACAGCTCAATCAATTAAACAAACAGAGGAAAATCGCCGCTGGCGTCACAATTATCTGCCTGAACGTGGTTTAGAGGAAATTCACACAGGCCAAATTCTTATCCGCACCCAAGGCATGGTCATTGGTCAAATTAATGGATTATCTGTGCTAGAGTATCCCGGCCATCCTGATCCAGTAGGAGAACCATCCCGTATCACTTGCGTGGCCCATATGGGAGATGGGGAATTTGTTGATGTTGAACGCAAAGTTGAGTTAGGTGGCAATATCCATGCGAAAGGCATGATGATTATGCAAGCATTTTTAATTTCCGAGCTAAAATTGGATCAACCACAACCTTTCTCTGCGTCTATTGTATTTGAACAGTCCTATGGTGAAGTTGACGGCGACAGCGCTTCTCTTGCCGAATTATGCGCATTGATAAGTGCTCTTTCCCTGCAACCCATTGATCAACAACTGGCCGTCACAGGTGCAGTAGATCAATTTGGTTATGTTCAACCCATCGGTGGTATTAACGAAAAAATCGAAGGTTTCTTTGAAGTATGCCACCGCAGAGGGCTAACTGGTCAACAGGGAGTCATCCTACCAGCAGCGAACATCCATCATTTATGTCTTAATCAAGCCATTGTAGATGCGGTAAAAGCGCAAAAATTTCATTTATGGTCAGTAAAACATGTTTCTGAAGCGCTGCCTTTATTGACAGGTATCCCTTATTATGATCAACAAGAAACACACTTGTTAGCTATGATACAAGAACGTATAACACAGGCGAATAATCAGGAACGACCTAAATTCCCGTGGTTTCTTCGCTGGTTGGGTTAATTTAGCAAAAACCGCCGTAAACCCTTGCCCAGTGCGGGCAGGGATATCAGGCGAAAAGCCCAAAGGGCTTTAGGGCTGGCTACTGCGACGTCTCCTGGCTGAATGGATATCTGCCTGTAAAACAGGCTAAAATGAATGCACTTTATCAATGAGCGCTGAATATGTTAAGAGCCACCAAAGTCCGCATCTACCCCACATCAGAGCAGGCGGAGTATCTTAACGCCCAGTTCGGTGCGGTCCGTTTCGCGTACAACAAGGCGCTGCACATCAAAAAACACGCTTATAAGCGTTACGGCGTAAATTTAAACCCGCGTAAAGACCTGAAGCCTTTGCTGGCAGTAGCAAAAAAATCCCGTCAATATGCCTGGCTTAAAGAATATGATTCTATCGCCTTGCAGCGGGCGGTGATTAACCTGAATACCGCGTTTGATAACTTCTTTAATCCGAAGTTGAAAGCGCGTTTCCCGGCATTTAAACGTAAGCACGGTAAGCAATCCAGCTATCATTGTGTTGGGGTAAAAGTGCTTGACGGTGCAATCAAAATACCGAAATTACCGCCGGTAGAAGCCCGGCTGCATCGTGAAATTAACGGGGAAGTGAAAAGCATCACAATCACTCGCACTGCGACAGGCAAGTATTACGCCTCAATACTCTGCAATGACGGCATGGAAGCGCCAGTAAAGCCATCTCTGGTAACCCGCGTAGCCGGGCTGGATATGGGGTTGTCTCACTATGCGATCAAATCCAGTGGGGATAAGATGGCTAATCCACGCCACCTTATCAATGCCAGCCGCAACCTGCGGCGTAAACAGAAGGCGTTATCCCGTAAGAACAAGGGGAGTGCCAATCGTCGCAAAGCGCGTATACAGCTTGCATGCGTACATGAACGGGTCGCCAATGCCCGTGCCGATTTTCAACACAAACTGTCTCGTTCAATTGTTGACGAAAACCAAGCAGTAATTGTGGAGACACTGAAATCGGCCAACATGATGAAAAATCACAAGCTGGCTCGCGCTATCGGTGATGCAGGCTGGCACGGATTCATCACGAAACTGGAATACAAAGCGGAAGCGGCAGGCATCCACCTGGTGAAACTGGATCAATGGTTCGCCAGTTCGAAAACCTGTCACTGCTGCCACCATAAAGTGCCGGAAATGCCGCTGAACAAGCGGATCTGGCAATGTCCTTGCTGTGGTGTCGAACATGATCGTGATATCAACGCGGCGATCAACATCCAGCACAAGGGCATACTGGAATTACAGGCGGCGGGACTCGTCGTTTCTGCCCACGGAGGCCAGCGTAAATCCGTTGCATCGACGGTGGCGGCCTGAGAAGTGGGAAGCCTCGCCGTTTTTACGGCGGGGAGCAGTCACAATGTCTGATCGGAGTTGTTCAGCGTACAAGTGTACTCTATTATTTACCCTACACTAAATATAAGGCTATCTGATAATATGGTTGATAAACGTAAATCCTACACAAAAGAAGATCTTATCGCATCTGGACGCAGTGAGCTGTTCGGAGAAAATGGGCCGCCATTGCCATCTGGTAATATGCTAATGATGGATCGCATCATTGAAATGACAGAAAACGGTGGTACCTACGATAAAGGTTACATAGAAGCCGAACTGGATATTACCCCTAATTTATGGTTTTTCGACTGCCATTTTATTGATGATCCGGTAATGCCCGGCTGCCTTGGCCTTGATGCCATGTGGCAATTGGTTGGATTCTTCCTTGGCTGGTTAGGTGGTAAAGGTAAAGGCCGTGCCCTTGGCGTTGGCGAAGTTAAGTTCACCGGCCAAGTATTACCAACGGCTAAAAAAGTCACTTACCGTATCAACTTTAAACGTGTCATTAACCGTAAATTGATTATGGGACTGGCTGATGGTGAAGTGTTAGTAGATGGAAAAATCATCTATACGGCAACGGATTTGAAAGTAGGCTTGTTTAAAGATACCAGCGCTTTCTAATCAATAATCAGTAACATATCGAAAAGGAAGGTGACTGGCTAATTGCTTTTCACCTTTTTTCACTAAAAGCCCACCACCAAGTAACCAATATCTTAAAAAAATACTTGGTGCTATTTTTGCTCGCTCAAAGGTAATTCCGGTTATATCTCAGAGTATAAGATTCAATATCTATACCCGTCATCTTTCAAGTTGCCTCTTTGTTGGCTGCACTCACTCACCCCGGTCACATAGTTACCTATGCTCCCGGGGATTCGCTCCCTTGCCGTCGCGATCCATCTTGAAATCCATTGGGTATATACCCGTCATCTTTCAAGTTGCCTCTTTGTTGACTGCACTCACTCACCCCGGTCACATCGTTATCTATGCTCCCGGGGATTCGCTCCCTTGCCGCCGCGATTCATCTTGAAATCCATAGGGTATATACAGAAAAAAATCAAATCAAGTTCTAACTTTGGCCTACCTCGACTAGGAATAACACAAATCCACACCTGGATATCCGCATGACAAACACCTAATTGTCGCTGACCAATCAGTATACAATTGGCAAATTGTGCTATGATCAAATTGACCTGATATATCAAACAAGCTCACCAAAGCATACTGATAACAGGTAAAAACATTAATAATAATTAAGATTGATGATTAATATTAACAAACACACCGAGGTAATATTATATGAACATCAGAAAAATACTGCTCATAATCATAACATTGACTCTTACACCAACTGCCATTGCAAAACTCGATAGGATTGACGGTACCGTCGAAATGCTAAAAGCGCCTAACACAAATGGAGATTGCTATGGAAAAATAGCGACTCCTACCCGTGTCCAAGGATTTAGGTGGGTATGTACGATTAATGGCGGATCGACGCTATTATCATTGCTTCAAACAGCCTATACAAGTCATGAAACTATAACCATATCAGTCGATGGGATTGAAGAATATAGCCGTCTCTTTTGGGTTGAATTACATCATAAATGTTTATCAAACCCATCTTACTGCAATTATTGAATTACAATCTTCTCTCGTATTTACCAAATAGATTACTTAATGGCCGCAATTTCAGTCGTCATGTTGAATAGGTTAAATAGGATATGTCACCTAGCGGCCACTCATTCACATGTTACCGAATTCTCAAATAACAGCACAACAACATGAAAGAATTGTAATCCTGACATTGCTAATGCTTACCGATTTATTACATGCGATACATCAAGGGTTTCATCACACGATGCTTTAATAATTTAACAAATAGTTGGTAAGCCATTGACGCTAGGAAAAACTTATTTTACACAGCACGGGCATTTTTACTTTAGTCACAACCAAAGGGAAATCTGGACAGAGAAAACTTACAGGATTCAATCTGACAGATATCTGTATAAACAATCAGTCACTGTCAGATTAAATTTGGGATATATATCACGTTGATAAGGAATGGAGGTCTTTCTCACCTAACCTATATCATCAGTTTGGCAGACTAAGCCATCATCGACCTGTCTTCCATCGCCTGACGCCATCCACCTAACCAATGAGAACGGGCATCTAATGAATAATAGGGACAATGCTCCCTTGGACGCCCCAAAATACCTGCATGGTACCCTCTCGACAATGCTCGTGCTAAACGATCTCGTTTCTGTCTCTTCATGCTTTTATTTACCTCATAAGCTAGATCAGTAGAAAGAAAACAGTGGTCATCATTCATCCAACCACAATTTAGAAATACCCCTATAAATTTTGAAAATCAAGTCAAGAAATTCATATTAATGTAATATTTGTTATATCAGTACAAAAAAAACAATAACGTATTAATAATAAAGAGAAATTTTTATCCTACTGATAATACCAATTTTCTCCGAGTGCAAAAGTTTTACACTCGGAGAATGACAGAGGGTTACGATTGGGAAATTAATTGACTGGCAATAGTTTGCGCCAACTGACTCCATCCTTTTGCCAATGTGCGGACTAAATCATCGTAACCATCTTCTTCCTGTTTTAGCGCCAGATTAAAGGGCTGTTTGACGACATTCTCCTGATGCGTTAATGTCCAGTAACCTTGCAAAATCACCTTACCATCATAACGACCATGAAAACTGGTGACTGTCACGTCTAGTGTATCTGGCTTATTAACCAATGGTTGAGCAGAAACTAAACGCTGAGGCAATGCCATAGTTAACTCAGCTACCAGCACTTGCTGTAACTGTTGTTCAAGTGGACTTGCCCACAAGTGATTCGCCGCACTGACATAACTAACATCACTACTTTGATACACCACACCGGAGGAGGACAGATAATCGGACAACATAACCCGTTGTACCCATAATTGGCGATCATGCTGCACAATAGCACTCTTTTGTGATGCTATTGCTACTACCGGCAATTGATAGTAAGTTTTTTCTGGCTGACGGCTACAAGCAGAAATAAAAATCACTAAAATTAATGCCAATCTTCTCATCATTTTTTAGCCTTTTTCGGTTCTGGATCTTCAATTGGCTTAGACTCAAAAACTAACGCATTGCTCTTATTATTCAACGTCCTCAGAACAGGTCGCAGTTCACTCAACACTTGATCTAATCGCTGCATATTATCCAACATCTTGTTATAAGCCGGTGAACCAGGCTGGAAACCTTGCATACTGCGGCTAAACTCCTGCAATGTTTTCTGTATATCTTTTGGCAGATCCTTGGTTTCAGGATTCGCCAGCACCTTATTCAATTCATCAAGGGTCTGTTGTGCTTTTCTGATCGCTTTCTGACTCTCTTCCAAAGTGCGAATAGCCTGATTAAACATTGGCTCAACCGGCATATTATTAATTTTGTCTAACGCTGCAATAACCTTATGTTGAATTTGAGCAAGGCCACCACTGATTGTCGGCAATAGCGGATAACCTGCAATTTCATACGGACCGGACCACCCTTTTTCATTTGGATAGAAATCCAAATCAATAAACAGTGCCCCTGTCAGCAAGTTACCTGACTTGAGGGACGCCCGCAGACCACGTTTAGTTATGCTATTCAGCTCTTTCTCAACATCAAACCCTTCTCCTAGCTCCTTCTGAAAGCGCTCCGGTTCAATGGAGATAAGTACTGGGATACGAAAATCGTTATCTAACCGCTGTCTCATTCCCTCTGAATAGAATGGTACTTTTGCCACAGTCCCCATACGGATACCACGGAACTCTACTGGCGCACCCGGCTGTAGCCCTCGAACAGAATCAGAGAAGAGCAACAGATAATCTTTATGTTCGGTATATAAAGAATCCTGAATGCTTCTTTGGTTGTCAAAAAGTTTGTAAGTGGCTTTTTCTTTAATTGGCTCACCCAATTCCCAACCCTTAGGCACATCAAAACTGACACCACCACCAAACAGCGTTGATAACGAAGCCATTTCAACACGTACCCCCTGAGAAGACATATCAAAGGTAATACCACTCTCTTTCCAAAAGCGGACATTGGTTGTCAACAAACCATCATAAGGTGCATTAATAAATAGCTGATATCTCATCAGATGAGATTTCGGTTCAAACTCGCTGGTTTCAACAGAACCAACCCGATAACCACGAAACAACACCGGATCACCCGGATTGAGCTGACCCGCTTTATCACTGACCAAGATGACACGAATACCTTTTGCATCAGGTGAAGCCAATGGTGGTGAATCCAACAAATTAAATTCATCTTCTTCATCACCATTCGTTCCCGGTTGAAGCTCAATAAAAGCCCCGGACAGAAGAGTACCAAGACCAGATATTCCATCACGGCCAATCTGCGGTTTCACTACCCAGAAAGCGCTGTCACTACACAATAGATTTTCCATGCCATCATTCAGCCGAGCCTTAATAATAACTTGACTAAGATCATCACTCAGCATGACCCTCTCAACCACGCCGACATCCACACTACGGCTTTTAATTTTAGTTTTTCCGGCTTCAATGCCCTCCGCGTTGAAGGTAATCAACGTCACTTCCGGCCCTTGGTGGTTGAAATGGTAAAACAATATCCAAGCACCTATAAGCACTGTCACAATCGGTACAATCCAGACTGGCGACCAACTTTTAATTTTATCGATTTTAGCCTGACTCTGGTCTTCAACTTTATCCGTCACCTTGACACCCCTTCATTGCCTTATAACGAATGTTTAACGTTGGCCCTATCCCAAATTAAACGCGGATCAAATGTCATTGCCGCAAACATAGTCAGGATCACAACTAAAGTAAAAATAACTGCCCCCATAGCAGGGTAGACACTCATCAATTTCCCCATACGTACCAGTGATGACAATATTGCGATAACAAATACATCAATCATTGACCAACGGCCAACAAATTCGACAACTTCATAAATAAAATGCATTCGGGCGGAATCCCGTTTACCGTGGCCTTTGGCATCCCAACACAACCAGCTAATTGCCAGCATTTTCAAGGATGGCACCATAATACTAGCAATAAAAATGACTAAAGCGACCGGGTACGAACCTACACTCCATAGTAATATCACTCCAGCCATAATAGTGGAGTCACTCCGATTACCTAACGATTCTGTCACCATCATTGGCATAATATTAGCAGGAATATACAGCATTAAAGCTGTCACTATCAGTGCCATTGTCCATTGTAGACTGTTGCGACGACGGGCATGCCCACGAGTATAACAACGTGTACATACCAATTGGTCTGCCGGTAAAATAGCCGTACAACACTGGCATAATCGAACACCCTGCACTAACCCCGATCTTCCTGCCTGTAACGGTATATTCACCCTAGGTGCGAGGGTTATCTGATTCCATAACCAGTGGCGATCCAGACATTGAAATGCTCTCACCTGGAGAAGACAGAACAGACAATATGGCAAAAAACTTAAACCTAACCCAATATCACCATAAGCCATTAACTTAACGAAGCTGACTAACACCCCTGCTAGAAAGATTTCAACCATACACCAGCTTTTCATCTGGAATAAAACCCTGGCCAACCAGACTTTTATCTTCTGAGAAGTAACAACACCCTGGCACAAGAGAATAACCGCTACCATACAAAACGCAGGCACCAGTTGAACACAGAGCAAAAAGAATGTTCCCACACTGACGTAATTTTCATTAAACATCACCTGAGGGATTTGAGATAAAGTAATTTCACTGCCAATTCCCGCCACACTCATGCTGACAAACGGAAACAGGCAAGCCATTAACAGCATAAATAATGCACTGACTGCATAACCTGTTGGCTGATGTTTAGGTTCTTTCCACCATGTGACTAATGTCGTCTTACAACGAGGACAAACTGCCTTCGTTCCCTGAACCCATTCTGGCAATGTCACCAGCAAATCACATTGAGGGCACAATACCATTTCATGATGATGGTTACCGGAACACAAGATCTTTCTCCCTGTTAAGGAAATCGGGAATATCCACAGAATCATACTCAGAAGAATTTCGCGGTATGATTCTGCTAATTATGTTAACTATTAACTGTTTTCAATGTTTCCAATTCCTGCCAGCGATCAAAAGCCGCTTCTAATGCTTGCTCTTTTTGAGACAGTTCAGTCAATATTTTTTGGGTTATTACATGAGGCTGATTAAAAAAGTCAGGATCACTCACTTGAGATTGTAACTGATCAAGCTCTTCTTCCAGTTTCTCCAACAATGATGGTAATTGCTCTAACTCTCGTAATAAATGGTAACTCATTTTGTTACGAGAATTTTTTGGCGGTTCCTTAATCTTTTCTACTTTAACTTCCGTTTGAAGTTTTTTCTTATTTTGCTGGCGCAACGATACAACCTGTTCGCGCTGTTGCTGAGCATCGTAATAACCACCAACATAATTATTGATCGCACCATTACCTTCAAAAATCCAACATTCTGTCACGGAGTTATCAACAAATTGACGATCATGACTCACCAGCAATACAGTACCTGTATAATTGTCTACCAGCTCCTCCAGCAACTCTAATGTTTCCACATCCAGATCGTTGGTTGGCTCATCAAGTACCAACAAATTACTGGGTTTCAGGAATAGACGCGCTAGTAACAATCGGTTCCTTTCACCACCAGAAAGCGCTTTAACAGGTGTCATTGCCCGTTTGGGATGAAACAGAAAATCCTGCAAATAACCCAGAACATGACGAGGACGACCATTCACCATCACTTCCTGTTTACCTTCAGCTAGGTTATCCATTACGGTTCTTTCCGGATCAAGTGCTATCCGATGCTGATCAAAATAAGCAATTTCTAGTTTAGTACCACAATGAACACGGCCACTATCAGATTGCAGCTCACCTAACATCAGTTTCAGTAAAGTTGTTTTGCCACAACCATTTGGTCCTACCAGTGCAATCTTATCCCCACGCTGAATTTGCACACTGAAATTATTGACCAGTTTCCTTTCACCAATTTGATAATTAACATTTTCCAGTTCAAAGACAATTTTGCCGGAACGACTCGCTTCTCCCATCTGTATTTTAGCGGTTCCCATTACTTCACGGCGTTGTGAACGCTCAATACGTAATGCCTTCAATGCCCTGACACGCCCTTCATTACGAGTACGACGCGCTTTAATCCCCTGGCGTATCCACACTTCTTCCTGAGCCAACTTACGATCAAATTCAGCATTTTGCATCTCTTCCACACGCAACGCGTCTTCTTTGCCTTCAAGAAACTTATCGTAATTACCCGGCCACGATACTAACTTACCCCGATCCAAATCGACGATACGGGTTGCCATATTGCGAATAAATGAACGGTCATGAGAAATGAAAACAAGGCTACCCTGAAAATCTTTCAGGAAATTCTCTAGCCATTCAATCGTATCAATATCCAAGTGGTTAGTTGGTTCATCAAGAAGCAAGACTTTTGGCAAACTAACCAACGCCCTTCCCAATGCTGCCTTACGCAACCAACCACCTGAAAGAGAAGAGAGCTTCGCTTCCGCAGGTAAAGAGAGCTGTTTCAATACGTCATTAATGCGGCTATCCAGTGACCATAACCCACGAATATCCAGCACCTCCTGCAATTCTGCCAGGCGGTTAAGGTTTTTCTCATTTGGATCCTGCTCCACCAAGCGGGAGACCAGATGAAAAGATTTAATATATTCGGCCTGCTCCTGAACGCCTTCGGCAACAAAATCAAAAACCGTCCCTTCTATATTACGGGGGGGATCCTGCTGTAAGCGGGCGACAACCAGATCCTGTTCGTAAATAACCTGACCATCATCCAACGGCTGCTCTTTTGCTAATACCCGTAACAAAGTAGATTTTCCAGCACCGTTACGGCCAACCAGACAAACCCTTTCATTTTCTTCTATATGCAATTCTGCATTATCAAGTAATGGTGCATCACTGAACGACAACCACGCACCAGATAAATTTATCAATGACATAGTAATTATTTTTCCTCACCAGCATGACGTAATAGCCAGCAGTTGTGAATCTGACGATTGCGGGCAAAATCCTGCGACTGGGTTTTACTGGTGATTTCTTCTGCCACCAAGCCAGCTTTTTCCAGCTCAGCAAAATCCATTTTAAAACCACGTTTATTATTAGAGAACATCAGCGTTCCTCCACGACGCAACAAGCGCTTAAGCTGTCTCATCAACATGATATGGTCGCGTTGTACATCAAATGTATCTTCCATCCGTTTAGAATTGGAAAAAGTCGGCGGATCAATAAAAATCAAATCAAACTGTTCATTGGCCCGTGCCAACCAAGTGAGACAATCTGCCTGAATCAACCGATGCTGACGCCCGGTTAATTCATTAGCCTGTAAGTTCCGTTCAGCCCATTCAAGATAAGTGCGAGACATATCAACCGTCGTTGTTGAACGCGCGCCTCCTAATCCAGCATGTACCGTCGCTGCTCCTGTATAGGCAAACAGATTCAGAAAATCTTTTCCTTCACTCATTTTACCTAGCATTTTTCGGGCAATACGATGATCAAGGAACAAGCCAGTGTCCAAATAGTCAGTTAAATTGACCCAGAATTTTGCGTCATACTCATTTACCAGAAAGAATTCCTGTTTTTCTGCCATTTTTTCATACTGGCTTTTGCCTTTCTGACGCTGACGAGTTTTAAGTACTAATTGATTTGATGAGAGTCCAAGAATTTGCATCGTTGCACTGATAGCATCAAATAAACGCTGACGCGCTTTATTAGCATCAACACTTTTTGGCGGAGCATATTCCTGAATCACTACTTTATCCGCATAACGGTCAACAGCCACATTGTATTCTGGCAAATCAGCATCATACAGACGATAACAATTAATCCCTTGCTGTTTTGCCCAGTGAGTTAATTTCTTTTCATTTTTGCGCAGGCGGTTGGCATAATCTTCCGCCACATTCACCTCTGATGAGTGCGGTTTATCTGACAACTGATAATTTTTCTGTACGCAATCCAGTGGACCATTTTTAGCTTTAAACTCACGTTCAGCCCGTAATTGCAAGCAGCTCAGCAATTCAGGTGACGCACTAAATAGAGACAGACGCCAGCTAGGGAAACGGCTTTTCATTATCCGCCCAAACAAACTGTGTAGTGCAATCAATGCCGGCTCACTTTCCAAACGCTCACCATAAGGTGGATTACTTAATACTGTTCCAGCTGGGCCTTCTGGTAACGGATTTTCCAGACGACTGGCATCACCTTGCTGGAACGTTATCAACTGCGCAACCCCGGCTCTACGAGCATTTGACCGAGCCATATCCAGCACTCTGCGATCAATATCAGAACCAACAAAACGGGAAGCTGTCTCCTGAAGACCTTTACAAAAGCGGATCTGCGCTTCTGTGATTACCTCACGCCAAATTTCTTCATCATGTTGCAACCAAGCAATAAAGCCCCAGTGGTTACGATGAAGCCCAGGAGCACGATCAGCCGCCATCATTGCGGCTTCAATCAATAATGTGCCAGAACCACACATAGGATCGACCATCGGAGTACCAATCCGCCAGCCTGAACGTAGAATAATCGCAGCAGCCAGATTTTCTTTCAGTGGGGCTTGACCAGCAAGATCGCGATAACCTCGGATATGCAAACCATCACCACTCAAATCCAATGCAACACTGGCTTTCTCTTTATTCAAAAAAACATTAATGCGAACATCCGGCTGTTGCTTTGCCACATTGGGGCGTTGATCCAACTTACGAGTAAAGCTATCGACAATGGCGTCTTTAACCTTGAGTGCGCCATATTGCGTGTTACGTATCTCTTCATTTGTGCCACTGAAATGCACAGAGAAAGTACTTTCTACAGAAAAAATCTGGCTCCAATCAATAGACTGAACTCCAAGATAGAGATCTAAATCGCTATAAACATTAAATTCGTTTAGCGGTAGCAAAATACGTGATGCCAGCCTGCTCCACATCAGACTTTTATACATCACTCTACCATCACCTTGAAAATGAACTCCGCCTTGCACAATTTTGCATGATTGCGCACCCAGCATTTCCAGTTCGTTCTTCAATAATTCTTCTAATCCACGCGCCGTGCTGGCAAACAGAGAGTTCATGTTACATATCACCAAGAAAGAAAATTGTTACGCATTATAGCTAATCTAAGTGACATGTCATAAAGTTGCGCATGTAAAAAATGTTTCATGGAGATTAACGGATGATAGCTCTGTCTCGCCTGTATACCCACCCGGTAAAGTCTATGCGTGGTTTGCAACTCTCCCATGCCTTAGTCAGTGAAAGCGGCCTTATATTTGATCGCAATTTTATGATCACAATGACAGACGGGACTTTTATTACCGCCCGTAAATATCCTCAGATGTTGTTATTTACTCCGGCTATGTTAAATAACGGTATTTATCTGCGTGCGCCCAACGGAGAAAATGCCACCGTACTTTACAGTGATTTCCTACCTGAACAACAACCTACGGAAGTATGGGGCAACCATTTTACGGCTCTCATTGCACCAGAAACCGTTAACCAATGGCTAAGTCGTTTCTTTGACATTCCGGTGCAATTACGCTGGTTAAGCCATGAATTAACCCGCAGAGTAAAAAAACACCCCGAAATTCCATTATCATTTGCGGATGGTTATCCATTTTTACTGATTAATGAATCCTCATTTCGTTTATTACAACAACGTTGCCCGGCCAGTATTAAATTAGAGCAATTTCGTCCAAATATTGTTATTACCGGTGCAGAAGCATTTGCAGAAGACAGTTGGCAATCAATTCAGATTGGCGAGGTTATTTTTGATTTACCCAAACCGTGTAGTCGCTGTATTCTGACAACCGTCAGCATTGATAAAGGCATTAAAAATCCTAACGGAGAGCCATTAGCGACATTGCAATCATTCCGTACAGCAGAAAATGGTGATGTCGATTTTGGTCAGAATCTCATTGCCCGTTCAAGTGGTATTATTAGAATCGGAGATAATGTCACTATATTAGCTAAAAAAGATCCGCGTAAATATGGCAGTAGCGAAAAAATCGAAAATATTGATTTACCAAAAATAAATGAGCAATCTGTCACTATTGAATATAACGGAAAAACCTTTACAGGTAATAATCAACAAATCATTTTAGAACAACTGGAACAACAAAAAATTAGAGTACCCTATTCATGTCGAGCGGGAATATGTGGATGCTGTAAAATATCTTTAGTTAAGGGAGAGGTTTCTCCTTTAAAAGCCACGGCGATTAAAAATGACGGCCATATTTTAGCTTGCTGTTGTGTTCCAAAGAGCAATCTTATTCTTAATAATAGCGAAGAATAGATCTTTAAATTAGAATCAAACTAACGTGCCATAAGTTGGCACGTTGAACTCCAATTTCTCTCCCCTTCCTTCCCATTTTGGCGCTAACACCGCTTAAAAGGGAGAAAAAATCAATAAATTTTATAAATAAATCACAATGGTGATTGTTATAACGAATTTATTATTACAATAATGAATTAATTATTACCATAATGAATTTATAACTACTGTCATAAAATGATTACACTCTAATCAGGAGCTTAAGTCACTCAGACAAAACACCAAAGGAGTAAGTCATGGCACGTATCATCATTGCAGCGCTCGCAACCCCTGGACATGTCTATCCAATGTTAAAGATCACTCAATCGCTAATAGCACAAGGACATCAGGTAACTGTGTTTACCGGTGCATTATTTCGCCAACAGGTAGAAGCTTTAAGCGCACAATTTGTTCCTTTTGATCAACAGGTAGATTTTGACTACCGCCATTTAGAACAGCATTTTCCCGACCGTGCTCAACTTCCTCCGGGAAATGTACAAATGGCACTAGCATTCAAGAATTTCTTCTCCACCCCAATCCCAGTTCTTGACCGCCAATTACGGCAAATTATCCGTGAACAACAAGCAGATCTACTTATAGCCGAGAACTGCTTTTATGGCATATTACCCCTGCTGCAAGAAGAAAAAACCCATCGTCTTCCAGTGATAGTCATTGGCATAACACCTCTGGCTTACTCTTCGAAAGATTCAATTTTCTGGGGGCCACGTATC
Source organism: Photorhabdus bodei (assembly GCF_003287735.1). Classification (GTDB taxonomy): domain Bacteria; phylum Pseudomonadota; class Gammaproteobacteria; order Enterobacterales; family Enterobacteriaceae; genus Photorhabdus; species Photorhabdus kayaii. The sequence goes on from NZ_NSCM01000011.1 coordinate 33,153, forward strand.
CCACCTGCGGTATTACCACCAGAATTGACACATGAACAGCTCGTCGATAAAGCCAACCAACAACTCATAGCCGAAGTGCAGGATAGTTTCAATAATTCATTAGTCCAGTCAGGAGGCTCTGCATTAACCAGATTTTTCAACGATGAAGTCATCTTTGGTGCTGATCGCTTTTTGCAACTCTCAACTCTGGCATTTGAATATCCACGGGAAGGATTGCCTGATACCGTCCATTTTATTGGGCCACTTCCTAACCCTGCACCGACCACAACATCACCTCAATTATGGGAAGAAGATGATCCACGTCCATTGGTTATAGTTACTCAGGGTACTATTTCCAATACCGATTTAAATCAGTTGATTCTCCCTACATTGCGTGCACTGACTACATTACCGGTACGTATATTGGCAACCACCGGTGGCAGATCGGTAGAAACACTGAGTAAAGATCTACCTGAAAACGTGCGCGTCGAAGAATTTATTTCATTTGAACACTGGCTGCCGAAAGCTTCATTGCTGATATCCAACGGGGGCTACGGAACCATCAATTATGCTCTCAGCCACGGAACACCATTACTTATTGCCGATGCAGGAGAAGGCAAGCAGGAAGCAGCGTTTCGTGTTGTATGGGCTGGATGCGGTACTAATCTGGATACAGCACATCCCACTGAATCTCAACTTAAGCAAACAGTGGAAAATATGCTGAGTACAGACTTGTTTAAACAACGTGCGCAAATTGTCCAAAAAGATTACGCAAAACATGATGCATTAGCGGCAATATCCCGTCACGTAGAACAATTAATTCTCGAACAAAACCACATTAACTAAACCCTAGATACCTTCTTCTTTCCTCTCCGTTTTGGTGCTAACACAGACCGACAGGGAGAGGAAATCGGCATATTTCATTACATCATAAAAAATAAATCAAAGTTATTATTGTAATAATTAATTATTATTTCTGTAATTAATTTATAATAGTAGTCATAAAATAATCACCCCTGAGTCAGGAGCTAACTAGCGTAATTAAATCAAAACAGTACAAAGGAGCAAATTATGGCACGAATTGTCATTGCAGCGGTTGCAACACCCGGGCATGTCTATCCGATGTTAAAGGTAACTCAATCACTGATAACACAAGGGCATCAAGTAACTGTCTTCACTGGCGCATTATTTCGCCAACAAGTAGAGGCTTTAAACGCACAATTTATCCCTTTTGATGAGCAGATAGACTTTGATTACCGCCACTTAAAGCAACGTTTTCCTGACCGAGCGCACCTGCCGCCAGGAAATCTGCAAATGGCACTAGCGTTTAAAGATTTCTTCTGTAGCCCAATCCCATTCCTCGACCGCCAACTACAACAAATCATCCATGAGCAGCAAGCAGAATTACTGATAGCCGAGAATTGCTTTTATGGCATATTGCCACTACTGCAAAAAGAAAAAGCTCATCGCCTTCCCGTGATCATAATTGGCATAACGCCTCTGGCTTACTCTTCGAAAGATTCAATTTTCTGGGGGCCACGTATCCCACCCGCACTATTACCATCAGAATTGACACATGAACAACTCGTAGATGAGGAAACCCGACAACTCATAACCGAAGTACAGGATAGCTTTAATGATGCGTTAGCTCAGTCAGGATGCGCTACGTTAACCAGATTTTTCAACGATGAAGTCATTTTGGGTTCTGACCGCTTTTTGCAACTTTCAACCCTGGCATTTGAATACCCACGAGAAGGATTACCTAATACAGTCCATTTTATTGGCCCACTCCCCAACCCCGCACCGATAACAGAATCACCTCAATTATGGGAAGAAGGTGATCCACGCCCATTGGTTATAGTCACTCAAGGTACTATGTCTAATACCGATCTAAACCAGTTAGTTTTCCCCACATTGCGTGCACTGGCTACATTACCCGTGCGTGTATTAGCAACTACTGGTGGTAGATCAGTAGAAATACGGCCAGAGAACATCCCCGACAACGCACATATCGAAGAATTTATCTCATTTGAGCACTGGCTACCAAAAGCTTCATTGCTAATATCCAACGGAGGTTACGGAACCATTAATTATGCCCTTAACCACGGTACACCAGTGCTCATTGCCGATACAGGAGAAGGCAAACAGGAAACAGCATTTCGCGTCGTATGGGCTGGATGCGGTATTAATCTGGATACAGCACAACCTACTGAATCTCAGCTTAAGCAAACAGTGGAAAATATGCTACGTACAAACTTGTTTAAACAACGCGCACAAATCGTCCAAGACGATTACTCCAATCACGACGCATTAGCAGCAATATCCCATCACGCAGAACAATTAATCTTCGAAAATCGTGCTAATTAACTTCATTATCTCTCCTCCCCATCTCGGAACTAATGTTATCCAGAGGGGAGGAAATTATAAAAGCGCTTCTTATCTATTTTTCATGCCTGCTTCAAATGAGTGAGCTGTAGCTATTACATATAATAGGCAAATTTCTGTGATAATAGCCAACAGGAGATTTTAGAACACAAGACAAGAAAAGAGTGACTTACTCATAATCAGATGGGAAGATGTGAATGAGATAAAATTTCCTCAAATGATAAAGAACAATTTTCTTAATTAAAAACAGTGATTATCTTCTGACTTGTCGTTCTATTTTCAAAAAGTGTCTTTACTCTTGGAAATCACAGAACAATGGGATCTTAAACCCAAATCAAATCGCAGTGCCATAAATTGGCGTATAAATAGGTTCCACAAATGGCATCAATCGATCATTCATAATCTTAATTGGATCACAAAAATTCATTACCCGATCGGATAATTTTAATTGCGATTGAGCTAGCAGACAAAGGCTCGCACTATCCCCGGCCTCTACTACTAAGAATATAGCATCTGTCCCGCAATCCTGGAGCCGTACCTGAATCAGTTCTCCTTGTATCGGCTTCTCTATCATGGCAAAACGAGAAAAATACCAGCTTCTTGGCATTTGTGGCTTAATAAAGCGGAACGCCACTAATGCATTAAGAACTAATTCAGCCCTGGATTCATCTGAAATATTAATTCGGCGTGTCTGCTCTTCAAAACAATAATAAAGCGTCGCATCTTCTACAGAAAATGAAGTTTCTCCCATTGCATAGGGTATCAGCATCTTAGCAGGAAAACAGGAACGAAAAACCATACCATTAGACAGATCGAGCATTATACGGTCATGGTCAGCATCAAAATACCAGCGCCATTGATCATCAGGTTTAATGTTCATGAATTACCCTTTTATGCCAAGAAAGTTTACATCGTCAAACAGATTGTAAATAACTTGCCCGCTATTCAGTAAAATAAATCCTGCCATAATTAAAAGATATGCAAAGATACAGATAAAATTTAGGCGATCAGAGTGAATATAGACGAGTTGGGGGCAAAAATAAACCCCCAATGATAAATTAACAGAAAGATCTAGATATGATTGACGATATCTTTGATTAATTTTGGACCATGATAGATAAATCCAGAGAAAATCTGTATTAAAGAAGCCCCTGCCGCTATTTTTTCTCTGGCAGAGACAAGTGAATCTATTCCACCAACACCGATAACAGGAATTTTACCTCTTAATTCTTGAGAGAGCTGACGAATAACCTCTGTACTACGTAACTGAACCGGCCGACCACTTAGCCCACCAGCTTGTTGGCAATAGTTAAGCCCTTCAACTAATCTCTTGTCTAACGTTGTATTAGTTGCAATAGCACCATCGATATTATGACGAATTAAACTATCTGCAATTTGAATCAACTCTTCTTGAGAAAGATCTGGCGCGATTTTTACCGCAACAGGGACATATTTCTGGTATTTTTGTTGAAGTTCACTCTGTTTATTTTTAATCGCCGATAATAGATCATCCAACGCTTCGCCGTATTGAAGCGCTCTTAAGCCAGGTGTGTTAGGTGAAGAGATATTAATTGTGATATAGCCAGCATGAGGATAGACTTTATCCATGCAGATTAAATAATCATCTTTTCCATGCTCTACTGGCGTATCTTTATTTTTGCCAATATTGATCCCAATAACTCCGCCATATTTTGCCTTTTTGACATTTTCTACCAGGTTATCAACACCAAGATTATTGAAGCCCATACGGTTAATTAACCCTTCTGCTTCAACGATACGGAATAATCTCGGCTTATCATTTCCTGCCTGAGCGCGTGGGGTTACGGTGCCAATTTCAATAAAACCAAATCCCATTGCACCAAATGCATCAATACAATCGCCATCTTTATCAAGGCCCGCGGCCAGACCGAGGGGATTTTTAAATGACAGGCCCATACAAGTAACAGGCTTCGTCGCAACTGACTGGCGGATCAGAAACTCGAAAGGACTACCGGTAATACGCTTGAGCTGGCGGAAGGTTAATTCGTGTGCCCGTTCCGGATCAAGCTGGAACAACGCTTTCCTGACTAGTGGGTAGCACATAATTCTAAACCCATTAATTAATTTATAAACATTAAACTACACATGTCTCTATACACACTCAGATACCATTTGAAGATTTTTGAGCTAAAAAACACTCATTTTTAATCCCCAAAAATATTTCGGCAAGTAGAGTAACCGAATGACATGGGCTGAATCTACAGAAATATGCTAATTAGAAGCAAATCTCTCCCAGATGTTGCGCGTGAGAGTCGGGAAAATGCATTGGTATAACAATAATACACTAGTGACGACAATCGTTGACGTCTTTGCCCAAGATACTTTGCTTCCCTCGAACAACTCAAAGGAGAGCAAACCAATGAATGTTCTTTAATATCTTGAGCAATTTTCATACTATAGGTATCAAGCATCAACCAATAAAAATGTATTTCAATGCTGCAATAACAACAGCAATACCAACTGCTAATGTCAGTTTCTTAATCCAATCTAAATCTGTTTTTATAGTACCAATATCGGTTTTAATGCTCTCAGTAGCAACTGTTAGATCTGCTTTGGTGACAACGCTTATGTTTTGCAGTTCTGTAATAACTTCAACGATTTTTTCAGACTGCTCATCGTTAAAACCAGACGCTTTGAGTGCCTTAACTGCTGTATGTGTATCCATTGTAAGTAAAGCCATTCTTTTATCCTCTAAAGTTACTGGTTGACCACCCTTAAATTAACGATAATACCATAGAGACATAAAAATTAACCACATATCAGTTTTACCATAAGATACTGACCACTGCATTTTACTTCCAACCCAATGCTTGCAAGAAGAAATTTATTATCCAGAAGATAAATTGGAAAAAATATCGGGCTAAATAACCATTAGCCCGATAACTCGATAACCCAATAAATAGTTATCAGCTTTCTAATGCCTTGGTAATTTTTTCAAACAGATCACCAGATAGATTTTCCAATCCTTTTAACTGCTCCAACGCACTACGCATCATGTTTTGACGTTTTTCATCATAACGTTTCAGACGAATCAGCGGTTCAATTAAACGGGAAGCAATCTGTGGGTTACGGCTGTTAAGATCAGTCAAAATTTCCATCAAGAATTGATAACCACTGCCATTTTCAGCATGGAATGCAACCGGATTGTTAACAAATGCCCCAATCAGAGCACGCACCCGGTTTGGGTTACTCATACTAAATGAACGATGATTCAGAAGATGGCGTACATTAGCCAAAACATCTACCGCCGGGCTACTTGCCTGTAAGCTGAACCATTTATCCATCACCAGGCCGTCCTGATACCATCTACCATCAAATTCCGCCATGAGTTGATCACAGCAAGGCAACTCTGCCAGCACCGCGCCAGATAATGCCGCCAGTGCATCAGTCATATTGTCAGATTGATGATATTGATTTGATACCACTTTATCAGCCTGCTCTTGATGACCAAAAGCCAAATAATATAGACAGATATTACGCAGAGAGCGCTTAGCAATATCCTGATGAGCGACGCGATATGCACCGATCTTGATAGCGTTATAAACCACCGCAAATTCATCAGCCATTTCCTGAGCCAAAGTACGGGTGATGGTATCCAAAACTTCATGAATCGCTTTAGGATCAATAATCGTAAACAGTTCTGCTATCTCACTCTCTGATGGTAAAGCCAGAATATGAGCAGCCAGAGCCGGATCAATCTCTTTATCCAATAACACCGCGCGGAAAGCATCCACCACATGCATTGGCAGTTCGATCGGCTGCTTCTGTTGGTAACGGATAATATTCAGTTTGATATAGTTTGCCATCAACGACTGAGCCGCATCCCAACGTGAAAACGCATTGCGAGCGTGTTTCATCAAGAATGCCAATTGCTGATCACTGAATTTGTAATCCAGTTTCACTGGTGCTGAGAATTCCCGTAATAAAGAGGGAACCGGCAGTGATGGCACATCATCAAATACAAACGTCTGTTCTGCATTAGTCACATTCAATACATTGTGAACCGGTTGACCATCATAACGTAACGGAATCACATGACCTTTGCTGTCATAAAGTTCAATATCCAGGGGAATATGCAGAGGCTGCTTCTCTTTTTGATCGGCGGTAGTTGGTGTCATCTGGCTGACATGCAACTTATATTGCTGCTTTTCTGCATCATATTCATCGCGGACTGTTAATACTGGTGTACCAGACTGGCTATACCAGCGACGGAAAAGTGACAAATCCACATTTGATGCATCTTCCATTGCCTGAACAAAATCATCACATGTTGCGGCACTACCATCATGACGATGGATATAAAGCTGCATCCCTGCCTGGAATTGCTCTTCACCTAGCAGGGTATGAATCATACGGATAACTTCCGCGCCCTTTTCATACACAGTCAGGGTATAGAAATTATTCATCTCAATCACTTTATCCGGGCGAATTGGATGGGCCATTGGACTGGCATCTTCCGCAAACTGTGCCGAACGCATAACACGCACATTATTAATACGATTAACAGAACGAAAGCCAAGATCAGAGCTAAATTCCTGATCACGGAATACCGTCAATCCCTCTTTTAAACTCAGTTGGAACCAATCGCGACAAGTAATGCGATTCCCAGTCCAGTTATGGAAATATTCGTGGCCGATCACAGCTTCTATATTAAGGTAATCTTTATCCGTCGCAGTTTCAGATTTTGCCAGCACATATTTGGAGTTAAAGACATTCAGCCCTTTATTCTCCATAGCGCCCATATTAAAGAAATCCACCGCAACAATCATATAAATATCGAGGTCATACTCAAGGCCAAAACGGGTTTCATCCCACTTCATAGCATTTTTCAGGGAGGTCATTGCCCAATCAGCCCGATCGAGATTGCCACGATCAACAAACAGCTCCAATGCAACTTCACGGCCACTACGCGTCGTAAAAATATCGCGCAATACATCAAAATCACCTGCGACCAGAGCAAACAGATAACATGGTTTTGGGAATGGATCTTGCCATTTCACCCAATGACGTCCATCATCGGTTTCTCCCTGCTCAACCCGGTTACCGTTTGAAAGCAGATACGGATACTTGGCTTTATCGGCTGTGATACGTGTTGTAAAACGAGCCAATACATCAGGCCGATCGAGATAATAAGTAATGTGGCGAAACCCTTCTGCTTCACACTGAGTACAAAGTGCATCACCAGAAACATACAAGCCTTCCAGCGCCGTATTTTTCGATGGATGGATCTCATTGACAATTTTCAAAGTGAACTGAGCCGGCAACTGCTCAATGACTAGCGCCCCCTCCTGTTCACGGTAATGCGCCCACGGTTGACCATTCACATGAAGACTTTTCAGTATCAAGTCTTCACCATCCAACACTAATGGCGTTATTTCGTGACTCAGACGTTTTATCTGGCTGATTGCGGTGATTTCCGTGTTATCGGCATCAAGATTAAAATCGAGTTCAATATCAGAAATCGTATAGTCGGGAGCGCGATAATCCCGGCGGTACTTAGCTTGTCGCTGTTGTGTCATAAGAAACCTTTTTGTTTCATGCCTGATGGAATTAATTCAATACTAGGCCTTACGCTGCCATAGAAAGAGGTTGAATTTCAAGAGTGAATAACGCACCTTCTGGCGTTTAACATTCATTAAGAACGAGTATGATGTTATGTAAGGAATATGTTTACTCTTTGGTGCTTGTTATCACTTAATGATCAAATAACATGATAACATTTAACCAAAGACCCTTTTTAGCTTCGATATTTTGGTGAACTATATGACGTTATGTGACTTCAATAACAAAATAATCCCGGTATACTCTTCCAACTTTATCGATTTAGCTAATACGAATACGCTCCGTGAGGATGCATAACGCGCTATGACACTAGACGCTACCCCAATTATTAAATCACTGCTTGATACTGACGCTTATAAACTTCATATGCAACAAGCAGTGTACCACCGCTACAGCCACATTCCTGTTGTTGCAGAGTTTCGCTGCCGCGGCGACGAACTGCTAGGTGAATATGCCACAGAATTACGTCATCAAGTTAATATGATGGCTAATCTGGCATTAACCGATGCTGAATTTAATTACCTTTCCAGTCTGCCTTTTTTCAAGGCTGATTATCTGGGCTGGTTAAAAACCTTTCGTTTTAACCCACAGCAAGTCAATATTTCTGTTACAAATGGCGGCCAATTAGCTATCCATATTTCAGGATTATGGCATGAAGTGATTATGTGGGAAGTCCCATTACTGGCGTTAATCAGTGAATTAATTCATCGTCATCACTTACCAGATAACGCGGTGGAAAATGCAGTCAACCAGCTACACAAGTTAATCAAACTGTTCTATCAACATGCTGAAAATGAAGGAATCGATCTCTCCAGTTTTAAACTGATGGATTTCGGTACACGCCGTCGTTTCTCACACCGAGTTCAACACGCTGTCGTCAGTGAGCTGCAACAGCATTTCCCTTATCTGATTGGCACTAGCAATTACCAACTTGCACAACAGCTTGGGCTCCCTCCTGTTGGAACACAAGCGCATGAGTGGTTTCAAGCTCATCAGCAAATCAGCCCGGATCTGGCTAGCAGTCAACGAGAAGCATTACAGAGTTGGCTGAAAGAATATCCTAACCAATTAGGTATTGCCTTGACTGACTGCATTACAATGGACGCGTTTCTGCGGGACTTTGATGCCCAGTTTGCCAAAAATTATCAAGGCTTACGACATGATTCGGGTGATCCTGTTCAATGGGGTGAAAAAGCGATCGCCCACTATCAAAAACTGGGTATCGACCCAATGACGAAAACCCTCGTGTTCTCTGACAGCCTAGACTTCCAAAAAGCACTAGCGCTCTATCGTCATTTCCACAACAGAATAAACCTGATTTTCGGTATCGGTACACAGCTTACCTGCAATATCCCAGGGGTTAAGCCACTGAACATCGTCATCAAACTTGTCGAGTGTAATGGCAAACCAGTCGCAAAGCTTTCAGACAGCCCTGGCAAAACCATTTGTGAAGATAACGAGTTTGTTAACAGGCTACGCGCCGCTTTTGATATACCCCAGGTTAAACAAGCTTGTTAACTCAAGTTTCATTAAAAAATATCACTGTGCTGCTGGCAGATAAGGCAGCAGCACATCTGAAAAGTGCGCTTTCCCCTCTATTTCACCGTTTAAATTAATGATTTCCCCTTGTTTCCTGAAACAGGGCAAGTAACATAGAATAAGTTGCCCCTTGTGGGGATATTCATTTTCATAAACTTGAACTGATAAAGAAGAGAGAAATCTATGAGCGTAGCGCCTGTAGTCGACGTACTGCAAGGCCGGGTTGCGGTTGATAGTGAAGTCACCGTTCGCGGCTGGATACGTACAAGGAGAGATTCTAAAGCTGGCATCTCTTTCCTCGCCGTCTATGACGGTTCCTGCTTTAATCCATTACAGGCCGTCGTTAATAATAATTTGCCCAATTATCAGGATGAAGTTCTGCATTTAACTACCGGTTGTTCTGTCGAAGTAACAGGAACAGTCGTTGCTTCCCTTGGTCAAGGGCAGAACTTTGAACTGCAAGCGACGAAAATCGTCGTGATCGGTATGGTTGAAGATCCTGACACCTATCCCATGGCCGCTAAACGCCACAGCATTGAATACCTGCGCGAAGTGGCTCACCTGCGCCCACGTACCAACCTGATTGGTGCCGTTGCTCGTATGCGCCATACCCTTGCTCAAGCACTACACCGTTTCTTCCATGAAAATGGTTACTTCTGGGTTTCCACCCCATTGATAACGGCTGCTGATACAGAAGGTGCTGGCGAAATGTTCCGCGTTTCTACGCTGGATCTACAAAATCTGCCTTTAACTGACAAAGGTGAAGTGGATTTCAACCAAGATTTTTTCGGCCGCGAAGCTTTTCTGACCGTATCCGGACAATTGAACGGTGAAGCATACGCTTGTGCATTAAGCAAAGTTTACACATTCGGCCCGACTTTTCGTGCTGAAAACTCTAACACCAGCCGCCATCTGGCAGAATTCTGGATGCTTGAACCAGAAATCGCCTTCGCTAACCTCAATGATGCCGCCACATTAGCTGAAAATATGCTGAAATATGTTTTCAAAGCCGCATTGGCAGAGCGTGCTGATGATCTGCAATTCTTCGCTGAACGCGTAGATAAAGATGTTATCACCCGCCTGGAAAAATTTATCAATTCTGACTTTGCTCAGATTGATTACACCAGTGCCATTGAAATTCTGCAAAACTGCGGCCAGAAATTTGAAAATCCAGTCTTCTGGGGAGTTGACCTTTCTTCGGAACATGAACGTTATCTGGCAGAGAAACATTTCCAAGCTCCGGTCGTCGTGAAAAACTATCCAAAAGATATTAAAGCCTTCTATATGCGAATGAACGACGACGGTAAAACTGTCGCGGCAATGGATGTACTTGCACCAGGCATTGGCGAAATTATCGGTGGCTCACAGCGTGAAGAGCGTCTGGATATGCTGGATAAGCGTATGGAAGAGATGGAGCTTAATAAAGAAGATTACTGGTGGTACCGTGATCTGCGTCGTTATGGCACCGTACCTCACGCCGGGTTCGGGCTGGGCTTTGAACGCCTGGTTGCTTACGTGACTGGTGTATCAAATGTACGTGATGTCATCCCATTTCCACGGACACCAAGAAGCGCAAACTTCTAATGATTGCGTAAAACAAACATTAAAAAATCATTATGTATAAAGCCAGCAAAAGCTGGCTTTTTTTATGCTTCCAATTCAAGACACGATCAAAAATCCTATTTCATTTACATTTTGCAATATATTATTTTCACTTTATTACAAAAATCGTCACTTTGTATCAATTAAATGATAGATAAAATCCACAGCTAATGAAAAACTGTGCCCCGACTCGGACAGCACGATATTTTCATAAATAATTTCAACGAGTTTCTTAAAGGAATTATTTCTGTCAGTAACAGATGTCCGAATAACGCCAATGATGGTCATTAACAATAGTAATTAAATGAAGGTAACAATAATGAAGGGTAGTATCTTTTCCGTGGTCATCCCAGTGCTGTTGACTGCTGGTGTAGCAAATGCCGCTGAAATTTATAACAAAAACGGTAATAAACTGGATTTTTATGGCAAAGTTGATGTACGTCATCAATTCGCTAAAATTACCCAAAAATCAGATACATATCCTATATATAGTGAAGATGGTGATGCAAGCTACGTTCGTCTGGGTTTCAGGGGTGAAACCCAAATCAATGACCAACTGACTGGTTATGGCCGCTGGGAATACAATATTCAGGCTAACAAAGCCGAGGCAAACGATTCCGAAGGTAATCAAACCCGTCTGGGCTTTGCTGGTCTAAAATTGGCTAAATATGGTTCTCTAGACTACGGTCGTAATTATGGTGTTCTCTATGACGTCAATGCCTGGACCGATGTACTGCCAGTATTCGGTGCTGACTCCATGTCGCAGGCTGACACCTACATGACTAATCGTGCTACCGGTGTCCTGACTTACCGTAATACGGATTTCTTTGGCCTGGTTGATGGTCTGAACTTCGCCCTGCAATACCAAGGTAAGAACGACGAAGACAGTAAAAACGGCCGTAACTCACATCGTAAGCGCGGTGATATCACCAAGCCCAACGGTGGTAGTAACGGTGACGGTTTCGGCCTCTCCGCTACTTATGATATCGGTAATGGTATCAGCGTAGGAGGAGCCTACTCCAATTCTGACCGCCCTATTACACATGAAAGGCTCGTTACCTCTGTCGCTCGTGGTGAAAGGGCTGAGGCATGGAACGTTGGTGCCAAATATGATGCAAACAACCTATATCTGGCTGCCATGTATGGCGAAACTCACAATATGACCTCTTTCGGCTACCAAGATATTGTCTCTGCAAAAACTCGTAATATCGAATTAACTGCCCAATATCAGTTGGATTCTGGTCTGCGCCCATCTCTGGCATATGTTCAATCCAGGGGAACAACTTTTTTCACTCATCAAGACTGGGTAAAATATATCTCTATTGGTTCTTATTATAACTTTAACAAAAATTTGTCTGCCTATGTTGATTACAAAATCAACTTAGTACATGACACCCCTTTCACCAAATATCTCGATGTCAATACGAATAACGCTGTGGGTATAGGTTTGGTATATCAATTCTAACAGTCTGAAATAAATTAGGTAGATTAATAGAAAATCCAATTAACGTGCTATGGTGCTCACTTAAAGTGGGCACTACTTCTTCCAAGAAGAATCATTATCAGGCATCTGTTAAAAAATGATATGCAACACATCGACAAGCATATCAGTAAGTTACATATAAGAAATATGATTGATGAAATAAACACCACATTTTACTCTTTTTATTAAGATCAACAGGTAATTTTCTTCCGCCACTAACCGCGAGTCATTTTTCACTTTTTTGATCAACTGGACCAACCAGAGATTAAAAAACAATCTCTCATTTACATTTTGAAACACTTTATTTCACATTTTTACTAAATTTTCTTTTTTATAGCATTTTGTGAGTGGATAAAAATAACAACCAATGAAACACTTGACAGCGAAACAGACGACACTAAACTCTCACAAATAGTTCCGTAGATTTTTAAAGAATTATTTTTGGCAGTGGCAGGTGTCCGAATAACACCAATGAGGGTAATAATAATGATGAAACGCAATGTTCTTGCAGTAGTAATCCCAGCTCTGTTAGCTGCTGGCGCAGCAAATGCAGCTGAAGTTTATAATAAAGACGGCAACAAACTGGACCTATACGGTAAAGTTGAAGTCCAGCACAAATTCGCTAACAACAAAAGCGGCGAAGATGGCGATAACTCCTTCGCCCGTCTGGGTTTCAAAGGTGAAACTCAAGTTAATGACCAACTGACCGGTTTCGGCCGTTGGGAATACAATATCAAAGGCAACCGCGCAGAAGGTACTGACGAAGAAACCAAAACGCGTTTAGCTTTCGCTGGTTTGAAACTCTCTGACTACGGTTCACTGAACTATGGCCGTAACTACGGTGTGGTTTATGATGTCAACGCTTGGACCGATGTGTTGCCAGTATTTGGTGGCGACTCAATGGCGCAGACTGATAACTTCATGACTGGCCGTTCTACTGGTCTGTTGACTTACCGCAATACCGATTTCTTCGGTCTGGTTGATGGCCTGAACTTTGCTCTGCAATATCAGGGTGAAAATAGTGAAAACACGGCTAATGGCCGTATCAACCGTAAAGACAACGGTGATGGTTACGGTTTCGCTGCAACCTATGACGTAGGTTACGGTATCAGCGTCGGTGGTGCATACTCTAATTCTGCTCGTACTTCTGCGCAAAAAACTGCCTATGATATTGATAGCAACGAAGGTTCTGCTGCCTTAGGTGATCGCGCTGAAGCATGGAACATTGGTGCCAAGTACGATGCTAACAATATCTACCTGGCTGCTATGTACGGTGAAACCCGTAACATGACCCGTTTCGGTGGAAAAGTTGGTAGCGTGAATATGGAAAATGTCGCTAACAAAACCCAGAACATCGAATTGACCGCCCAATACCAGTTCGACTTCGGTTTACGTCCATCTCTGGCATACGTTCAATCCAGAGGTAAAAACCTGTTTGGTGACATTGATCATGATGGGAAAGAATCCGACAACCGCGATCTGGTAAAATATATCTCTGTTGGTAGTTACTACTACTTCAACAAAAACTTGACTACCTATGTTGATTACAAAATCAACCTGCTGGATAGCAATGAATTCACCAAAGCAACGGGTATCAGCACTGACAACGTTGTTGGCGTAGGTATGGTTTACCAATTCTAATTACCGTTGGTAAATTAGATTTAGCTGAACAAGTTAAGCATCATTAAGAGAAAGCAGCGCTTAGGTGCTGCTTTTTTAGTCTTATGTTTTCTCTCTACTATTCCAACTTTTTCTCACTCCGCAAACTGCCTCACAAGATTATCTTCTTTTTACGACAAATAGTTGGCAAACTGTTTTAGCAGCGTTAACCTGACTGCCCTTTTGGGCTTAACTCTGAGCTTTGGAATTACAAACATGTTTGAGAAAATCACAGCAGCGCCTGCCGACCCTATTCTTGGCTTAGCCGATAGTTTCCGTTCTGATCCTCGTACAAATAAAATCAACCTTGGTATCGGTGTCTATAAAGACGAAACAGGAAAAACCCCGGTTCTGACCAGTGTTAAAAAAGCTGAACAATATTTACTGGAAAACGAAACAACAAAGAATTATCTGCCGATTAGCGGTTTAGCCGAATTTGGCCGCGTAACTCAAGAATTACTGTTTGGCAAAGATCACCCAGTCGTCACAGATAAACGCGCCCGCACAGCACAAAGCCCTGGAGGTACAGGTGCTTTACGTATTGCTGCGGATTTTATTGCCAAACAGACTAATGCTAAACGCATTTGGATTAGCAACCCAACCTGGCCAAACCATAAAAACGTTTTTTCCGCCGCTGGCCTGGAAGTCTGTGAATATAAATACTATGACGCTGAAAAACACGCGCTGAATTTCGAAGACATGCTAGCAAGCCTGTCTGAAGCTCAGGCAGGTGATGTTGTTCTGTTCCACGGTTGCTGCCACAATCCGACAGGCATCGATCCAACCCCGGCACAATGGGCTAAGCTGGCAGAAATGTCTGCGGAGAAAGGCTGGTTGCCTATTTTTGATTTCGCTTATCAAGGATTTGCCAAGGGCCTGAACGAAGATGCAGAAGGCCTACGTATTTTTGCGAAAAATCATAATGAACTGATTGTTGCCAGCTCTTACTCCAAAAACTTTGGCCTATACAATGAACGTGTCGGTGCCTGTACTATTGTTGCTAGTGACAGTGATACAGCAGAAAAAGCATTTAGCCAAGCTAAAGCGATTATCCGTGCTAACTATTCCAACCCACCCGCTCATGGTGCATCTGTTGTCACTACCATTTTGTCAAATGAAGATCTGAAAGCAACTTGGGAACAGGAACTGACCACCATGCGCGAACGTATTCAGCGTATGCGTCAACTGTTTGTCAATACCTTGCAGGAAAAAGGGGCAAAACAGGATTTCAGCTTTATTATTAGCCAAAATGGTATGTTCTCATTCAGTGGCCTGACAAAAGAACAAGTAGAACGTCTGCGTGAGGAATTTGGTATATACGCTGTCAGTTCCGGTCGTATTAACGTCGCTGGTTTGACGTTGGAAAACATGGCTCCACTATGTGAAGCCATTGTTGCAGTACTCTAAGTTAACATTTACCTCACGATGAAAAGTCGCTGAATTTCAGCGACTTTTATCATTCAGAAGATTCGATGTCCGACACAATTGCGATATTAATCTTACTAGGTACATCAAAGTGAAAATAGAACGGCTTGATCATCTGGTGTTGACAATTAAAGACCTTGAAACCAGTAGCCACTTTTATCAACGCGTTCTTGGCATGTCGATTTCTACATGAATATGGGCATGAATTTGAACCTAAAGCTCAACCGCCACTGCCCGGTTCTGCTGATTTATGTTTTATCAGCTATCATCTATGGATAAAATTATTCAACATCTGCAACAACATAAAGTTGAAATCCTTGAAGGGCCGGTTAAACGTACCAGAGCAAACGGAGCTATTATGTCCATTTATTTCCGTGATCCGGATCAAAATCTAATTGAAGTCTCCAATCAGTTATAGTTGCCATCAAACAACTATCAGCCAGCCCTCAGATTGACACTATATTGAATATAAACGCTACGCCACATCACCAACCTGGTACTTCATCCTGTAAAAATGGATTAGTCTGCCGCTCATGACCTAGCGTCGACATTGGCCCGTGCCCCGGAATAAATTCATAATCATCACCAAGTGGCAGAAGTTTATCTTTAATTGAGTTAATTAACTGCCGGTGATTACCGCGTGGAAAGTCACTACGCCCAACCCCTCCTTTAAATAGAACATCTCCCATATAAATCAGCTTATCTACATGATTCACAAACACAACATGCCCTGGTGTATGTCCCGGACAGTGCAATACAGATAAATCAACGCCCCCCACCCGCAGCTCATCACCTTCATTTAACCAGCGATCAGGTTCAAATGATGGACATTCTTCAATGCCAAACATCCGGCTTTGAGCTTGCAAGCCTTCGATCCAGAAAGCATCTTCCTGCTGTGGCCCGTAGACCGGCACATTAAAATGTTCAGCGACCTCCGCTGTTGCACCAACATGGTCAAAATGACCATGAGTCAATAAAATCTGAGTCAATTTCAGACCACGACGTTCTATCTCGGCGATCAGTTTTTCTGCTTCACCACCCGGATCAACAATTGCCGCTTCCTTACTCTCTTCATTCCAAATAAGGGTACAATTCTGCATAAAAGCAGTAACAGGAATAATTTGGTATTTCATTATTTCATTTACTCCATAGTCAAAACAAAATAGTTACTCACCAGATTACCACGTCCTGACGGGACCTGTATCAATATGAACGAAATTACTATGTGGATAGTATCCTACCCCTCCCGCTTTCATTTTCAGAGCAGCCTTGCAGATACGACTAAGCTCAATACCTTCAATATGAAAATCCATCGCCCGCCCGCGAGTATGGTAACTCTGTTTAGCCACGCCTTTACTTTGCTTGCGCAACTGATTGTTGGTTACCAGTGAACGGTAACCAGAAATGAGTTGTACAGGCTTATTAACCCCTATCATCATTTGCAGCAAATAAATCTGATCAAATAATTTAGGATCAATAGTCTTAACTCTATTTTGACGGTAATCTCGAAACAGATGATCCAAACGGGCCAGCTCTTCTTTGTTGTAACGATAACCGTCAAAAAATTCAGCTTTAATCGTTTCACCCGTATGTAAGTTATCAAAACGTAAAATTCGTGGGCGTGGAGTGGCCAGAGTCGCAAAAGTATGCCCCGGCAACAAACTCAAGCCTAAAGCAGCGGCTCCCGCACTAAGCCACTTGCGGCGATTATGATCGATTATATCCATGAAGAAACATCTACCCAAATTATAGAAAAAATAGGCCAACTGGTCACTGGTCACTGGTCACTGGTCACTGGTCACTGGTCACTGGTCACTGGTCACTATGACAATTAATAACAAAAATTAGTTGCATTTAGTTTTGTAAAGGTAACAACTTTGACAAAAACTGGGCACCTTGTCTCACACTATTGTCGTAGTCATAAATATCGGTACGGTACTGAGGTACCCCCTGCTCATCTACCCAAGCAGTTAAATAATGCAAATAAACTGGAATACGCTGTGGGATGTTAACATAAACGGTATTACCCTGTTTCAGGGTATTATTCACTTTACTCTGATGCCAACCTACATCTTCCAATAACATACTTGCTAATTCTGAAGCCTTGTTAACCCGCACACAACCAGAGCTGATCGCTCTAATGTCTTTGTTAAACAGGTTATGGTTCGGCGTATCATGCAAATAGATAGCATCAGAATTTGGCATATTAAATTTATAACGGCCTAATGAGTTAGTCGGCCCCGGAGCTTGCCATATTCGATAAGGAAAGTTAGCAGGCGTAATCACGTTCCAATCAATAGTGTAAGGGTCGATGACACTGGCATCAGCACGCCAATTTGAAAAGATAACGTATCCTCGCCGTTGAAAATATCCGGGATCATCAACCGCCCGTGGTGCAATATCTTTTCTTGCCAGGCTAGTTGGCACACTCCAGGGAGGATTAATCACCACACTATTCAACACACTACTCATAATGGGTGTCTTACGGCTTGGGCGACCAACGATCACTTTCGAGTCCAATACTTCCTGATCATTAAGATAATAACGCAATGAATAATCGGGAATATTGACCATAATTCCTGTGGACACATATCCTGGGATAATACGTAAACGCTGGATATTAAGCGCCATCAATCCTGCTCTGGTTTGAGGCGAAGTATTTAGCCAATCTCTTGTGCGTTTACCGATTACACCATCCGGTGCCAACCCTTGCCAATGCTGGAAATTTCTTACCGCAGTCACCAGTTCAGGATCGTAGATATTATCTGATTGAGTTGTCAGTTCGCTCAACATACCAAGACGAATAAGTATTTCCTTCAACACAGCGACATCAGCGCTACTCTGTCCCGGTTTTAGCGCACTTTTGTCAGAAAGCTGTGGCCACGGTTTACTATCAGCCAGTTGTTTCATCATCTCCTTGCGCATATTTTCATATTGAGGATGGTGTGGTGCCAGTGCTGCGACATAAGCGGCCACATTGTGATCGATAATAGCTTGCTGCCACTGATCTATAACGACTGGTGAAGGTAATACAATTTTGTATGGTATTTTGTATGGTATAGTGCGATAGAGCCAGCTTTGGCCCTGATAGCCGACATCTGAGACAAATTGTAAATAACCTAGCATAGCATCCGATAAGATGAGATCACGTCCCATCTGACTCAATTGAGCATCATTGAGTTCAATCAGCCATTGACCAAATTGCGGCTGAAACCCAGCCAAAGCCAGTTCTGAAAGTTGTTGTTCAAAGCGCTGAACCGCGAGTTTATCTTGCCACAAAGGTTGCATCTGGTTAGAGGAGTACAAACTAACCAATCGATCAAAGAAAACGGGCTTAATTTGTGCTGGTATCCAACTTCGCAGCATCTCACGGCGTTCTGTTTCTGAAATTGTAGCAGTTTGAATTTGTATTTGTTCAGGTGTTGTTGTCTCAGATATCTTTTCAATCTGCATTTTTGGCAGATTTTGAATATCACCTTCAATAAGCCTATTCTGATGATTAGCTAAAGCATATCCAGCTATTATCGATGTGCTACAAATAACCGAAATACACAGTGGCTTTATCGCTCTTTTTACCATATCAACATACCCACCTTCATAACATTCTCATGAGTTAATTTTAATTATGACAAATTCAAACTCTAATCAAAGAAAAACAACAAGTTATTTACATTGTAAACTATTTACTTACAAAGGGAATACAATAAGCCATCACCAACCAAGCCAAAAAGACGCCAAAGCGTTTCGTCTATATCCAAGGCATTCAAACCGCTTTCTTAATCCAGCAGAAAGACCTACCTGATAACAGGCAGGCCCTTAATTCAACGTTATTCCTATGATAATTTCTGAACGATAATTTCTGATTTACTACATCTGGTTTACTACAGCGCGACTATCATGATGAAGAAGTGCTATCACATGAGGAAGTACCATATGCAGCGAGAAATGACTGAACAGCGATGGCAATTCGCTGAGATTGCTCCTCTGGAGTAGGTAAACCAATGCCCAAAGTAGCCTTAAGCCTTGGCGTTCCAATGATGCCATCGATAAACACCTCTGCGGAGATTTTCGGGTCTACTATGTTCAATTTTCCCTCCTTCATCTTTCGCACCAGATATTCGACAAGAAAATCTACTATCTTTTTGACACCCTTTTCATAATAGATTTTACCTAATTGCGGAAAACGTTGGGCCTCCAGAGTGACCACCCGGTAATTTGCAATCATTGTTTCTGAAAGAATTACCGTGAAAATTTCCTCTGCAAAAATGGTTAACGCTTTCCCAATATCGGGTTCGGGATTCATGGTCTTGTCAAGACCGCCTTCAACTTCTTCTATTCTCTGCTTAACAACAGCGACTAACAGCTCTTCTTTAGAAGGAAATCGACTATAATAGGTTCCCTTCGAAGCATTAGCACGTTTCGCCATCTCATTGATACTGGCACCATCAAAACCCCGTTCTGCAAATACCTGAGCAGCAATCTTTAACAGCTCGTTAACTCGTTCTCCTGAAATTCTAGAGTACGAACGGGTTCTTTTGTGATCTGTTTGGGCTTTAGGTGTATTTGTCATGTAAAAAACCTAAATTTTTATTGGTACCGAACGGTACGGTATACTATTATTAAGACTATAGCAGTAACACAACCGATGGCTGTGATCAAATGGTCCTGGCCAGCTACAGTCACCATGATTCTTTCAGAATCACATCGTACTACTTATGGAGAAAAAAGAAATGAACGTTGGAATAATTGGTTCAGGGATTGGTGGAGCATGCCTGGCACATGGCTTGCGCAAAAACGGAATAAAAGTGAAAGTCTATGAACGAGGCTCTGCTACATCATCCATACTTCCCGGTTATGGAATTTACGTCGATACATTCGGCCAGCAAGCAATGCAGGAATGCCTCCCAGAAACCAACTGGCTAACCTTTAAAAAGATTTCAAAACCTGTTGGTGGACAGACAAGATTCTATGATGAACATCTACGTCTTCTTCTCTCAGCTCAGAGAGATATTCATCAGGAGGATGGACAGATCATTACCGAAGATCGGATGTCAATCAGCAGATCTGAACTTATAGAAGTACTAAACGAGGGGCTCTCAGATACCGTTCAATGGAACAAAACGTTCGAGCGTTATGAACACATGCAAAACGGTAAAGTCAGGCTTTTTTTCACTGATGGAAGTCACGAAGATGTTGATGTTCTTATTGGTGCAGATGGAAGCAATTCAAAAGTACGCAAGCAGTACCTCCCCACGATAAAAAGGCTTGATATTGGTGTCACCCTCATCGTTGGCCGTGTACGCCTTACCCCGGCTCTCGCGGCCTCATTGCCACAATATTTGCTAGATGGATCACCCAACAATATCGTGCCTAAAAGCCCTGGAGGATTGTTTGTCTCCCTATGGCGTGCTCCGATCAATACTCAAGTAAAGGCCACATCGACAGAAATTGGTGATTTTGTCATGTGGGCCTATGCAACAGCAACGAATAGCTATCCGAATGCGATTACTGATTTTCCTGCTGAATCTCTGTGTAATCTGATCCGCTCCCATATTGCTTCATGGGATCCAAACCTGCATACCCTGATTAAGCAGAGTGATATGGAAAACATCTCTGTGATTCCGTTACGCAGTATGGAGCATCTCTTACCCTGGCGTTCCAGTGCTGTCACTCTACTTGGCGACGCTATTCACAACATGACGCCAATGGTAGGAATGGGAGCAAACATAGCGCTTCGAGACGCACTTTTACTCACACAGACGCTAACTCGCGTAGCATCTGGTCATGAAGACTTAATCAAGGCGATTTCAGATTATGAACAACAAATGCGGACATATGCTAATGAGGCCGTTGAGATTTCGTTACGTGCCGCGCTAAATGCAGCCGATCGCTCAATGATCAAGCGAATACTGTTTCGAACTGTACTTCGGGTTGCACAAACTTTACCGCCAATAAAGCGAGTGCTATTCCCGATAACAAAATCTGCGCAACACCAGGGAAAAATAAAATTAGGTACTACACATTCTCTTAGTAGTACGCAATAAAGAGGCTTTCACTTTACCTCCAGATAATTTAAATGAACGATTAGCAAAGAATTTGCGGTAATATTGCGTCGGCTCAAGAATAGAGTCTGGTTTTGGTAAACCGGTGAGAACTTCTTTTTGAAAAATAAAGACTTAATCAGGGAGATACGATTATTTTCTATCGAATCGACCGTAAGATTTTTGTCTAAAAAAATAATAAAAATCCATGCCCGGATTATTTGGCAGATTTTTGCCAAATTTACATAGCCTTAACTCTGTATTATCCGGGCTACAAAATATTAAGGGAATTATGTGTTTTTTAACCTATTAATTCTGTCATTTATAATATCCAGATAATTCATTAGCAATTAATAAAAACAATTAAAATCATACAATAAAATGTAAGTAAATTATTTTAACCAATAAAACAGAACAGAAACCCTTATTAGTTTCATTTCATTACATTTAATTCTCTGAGAGTCTGTACATAATTCACAGTATTTTTACACTTAAAATTCAATTATCATCCTTAGCCACAAACATCAATATTCAACAGCATTTAATTATTTAACCTGGAATATCATCATCTTAAAAATAACGAACATTCAATTAATAGAAGAAAATAATGAATTATAAATAGATTTGTTATCATTATTATATTCTCATCATCATTTCCAGAATTATTTATAACATCACACCTTTAAATACGTGGTTTGAATTCACAATATCCATTACTTTGTAAGCACAAAACATTCATATTGTAACGACCATTCATAAACCCGGAAACTTCACAAATTTCTGTCACCATTCTTCCCGGTTCCATTGCGATCTTTTCTATTACCACCACCAAATTCACACTTTTGGCGATCATCCAACCGATAGTATCAGGAGTAAAACCCTGTGCAGTCTCATCTTCATAAATGTAATGCGCCAGTTTTTGTAGCCCCTCTTCAGATGAATTAGCATGCATGGTTGTTACCCCTCCAGGGTGGCCGGAATTCCAGCTCTTGAGCAAAGTATAAGCTTCACCGCCGCGAATCTCCCCCACTACAATACGATCTGGACGCAAACGCATCGTAGTCCGCAACAAACGACGCATATCCACATCCTTACTAGTGCGTAACAGCGCTCGGTTAGCATTGTTAAGCTGTAATTCCATCGTATCCTCAATCGCCACGATACGGTCATGCGGGCATTGCAGACTAATCTCGTACAAAATAGTATTAGCTAGCGTCGTCTTCCCACTGCTGGTACCCCCAACGATTAGAATATTCTTACGCATAACCACGGCTTCGCGAATTGCTTCAATGGGATGTTCAAAACTGCGTTTATAGCTCGCTATCCCGGATACCAACCGCATGGCGGTAATGCCTATCGGTTTAATAATCCCGCTTTTGCGGTAATCAGACAGCGATAATACCACCGGAGAGTGTTTACGAATGGCAATAGTCGGAGCATTTGCCAACGGAGGCAAGACACCGGCAATACGAGCACTCCCCAACGGAAATTCCCCTTCAATGAGGCCCATATCAGTCCCAATATCCGATTTTTGCAGTGCTACCGAAATCAGTAAAATCCGCTCTGTCGCCTCTGCCGGAAAATCAGATTGTGCTTCACTCATGCCTTGGTTATACGATTCAATCCACAGTTTTCCATCAGGATTAATCATTATTTCCACCACATCCTTGTCATCAAGTGCTTGGAGGATAATCGGTCCGCACGCTGTTCTCAGTTCATCCAGCACTTTCTCGCGACATGTATCACGAGTTTCAGTTTCCATGTCTTGGCGGATTTTCATCAGTTAGCCTCGACATTAAATAGAAGGCAGAGAGAGCGACTGCTCAATGGCATTCTCAATGCCAGACACCGCGGTAACCACCAGCATCAACATACCACCGATCATGAGGATCGAAACGAACAGGAACCCACGCGTCACGATCTGGACTTTAGTGATCGTTTCATCCAGCCAGTGCCGTGCGAACTTTGCCATTGACTGATCAAATCCCTGTAACCGCGACAACAGCCGCAGATAATTGATCGCCTCGTTATCAGGAAAACGGTAACCGGTATCGCGCAACGCCTCACCAAAACCGGCTCCCATTGAGATGTGTTCAAGCGTGGCAGCGATACGCACATACAGCCAGCGTGAACCCGCCTGTTCCAGCAGCAATTCCAGCGCAGATTGCAACATCATCCCTGAGCGGATCAACAACGATACATTCAGTATAAACATACTGCCATGAATGGTTCGGTACAGTGACCACGGTGGAAACCGGTCAAGTCCCGTTCGCAATCGCCCCCCAAGAAAAGGTAACGATAATGCCACTAACATGAGCAATATCACCAGGAATATCAGTGAATACAGCCCATAGTCATTAACAAATATTCCCATCAAATATAGGGTATAAGCCGCCCCATCCCATGTTTCCGGCTTAGAAACAGCAGCCAGTTTGGGCACCAAACTACCTGCCACAATATGCAGCAATACACATATCATCCCAATAAGTATAAGTGGATAAATAGATGTACCAATCACAGCATTGCGGATCTTGCTGCCCGCCTCGATCATGGCGATCGCATCCATAAAAGCGCTACGTATGTCACCGGAGCGCTCACCCGCAGCAATCACCGCGACTTCATTGGGACCAATCCATCGCTGTAAACTCTCCGCCAAAGTACTGCCCTGACTGACAGATTCATAGCAACTACTCAATACCAATGCACAACCATTGTTGGGTTTATGGCCTTCGTTGCTGGCAATATTATACATTTCACGTAATGCATCAATCAGCATGATACGATTTTCCAGCATCATGATCAGATGCCCGTAAAAACGAATCCGTGCTTTCTTACCAAACTGGATCTTCGCTAATCGATAGTTCAGTCTTTCAACAAAATCGGTCATGGACATAGCGTTTCACTCTATTTGATGGATCGCAGGAATAATCGGCCCCATCACACGTTCTGCGGCACGGGGATCGATTATTCCGTCATTTATTTTGCGAATAAGTGCGTCGATCTTACTTAATCCCGCCATCTCGGAGATCCAATATCGAGTCGCTTCGTGATGGTGGCCCATTCGATAAGCTTGCATTAAGCCAGGGGAAGTACGTATCACTTCAGCGACTACTGTTCGGCCCAAGGTGCCGCACTGTTTGCAATGGTCACAACCTTCCCCCTGTAGATAAACCGACTCCGGCTGACAATAAAGATTTAGTCGTTTCAACAGACGCCCGGAGACTTCTTGCTCATGCCCTCGCAGGGGAACTTTACAATGAGGACATAACACCTGAATCAGCGCCTGGCTAACCAAACCAATCACCAGCCGCGAATCCATTAATAGCGACTCCATCACAGCCTCATCCTGCAAGCGGGGCAAGATCGCTAAAGCATCGTTTGCATGTATCGTGGTCCAAATAAGATGGCCGGTCATTGCTGCACGAAATGCCATCTTTGCAGTCACTGCGTCGCGTATCTCACCGACCATAATCACATCAGGATCGAGTCGCATTGCATCAGCAATTGCCATCGCCCATTCCTGTTCGACAATGATGCTATCACCTCGATCTCCGGTGATGGGTGATTGATTAGCGCCTTCAATTTCATATTCGGGTGGATCTTCAAGCGTGAGCAGATGGATGCCAGCTTGCTCAGCTATCATCTTCTGCATCACCACTTTCAAAGTAGTGCTCTTTCCGCTACCGGTCGCACCAGACAAAAGAACCACACCGGCCCGATGCTCCATAAGCTCTTCCAGTATCTGACACTGTTCCGGCAAATAGCCGAGATCGCTTAAGGTGCACACCGTACCGCGGCTGTCCGCATACAACAATCGCAGTACCATCAACATGCCACGATCGAGTGGACGAGTATTAATACGCGCCCCGGAAAGTCCGCATTCGGTCAGAAACTCATCTTTCATTCGCGCACGCTGCGCCTGCATCGGTTTAAAAGTTGGCTCTGCCACGTCACACATACTTTGATAGATAGTCGCGCATAATCGTAACCCTTCTTCTGGCCGCAGTTGTCCTATAGACCGCAAATAACCATTAATACGGCAACGGATTTCACAATAATTACGGCGAGCAACGATATGCAAATCTGACGCACGCTCCTCAGTCGCTTCGCCGATTAAGTGAATGATATAACGCTGAACATCCGATTCAGTCCCTCCCAGTCCATGACTCTCGCTCTTACTGAGACGGTACAACTCCAATATGCTCCCCATGCCACAAGTGACAATCTGATAGATAAGACCATGCCTTTTAACCGTCTCTTCATAGGCCAGCACATGGGGATCAAGCCGATGGGAGGCAGACACGGCAAGTACGCATTGCCCCTTCTGCTGAGGTAACTCAACAAGACATATCAAACTGCGGTTAGCTAACTCTATTTCAAGTGCACCGCTCAAGGCAGATAAAACTTTTGCCCCCTGCCTGACCATACACAACAGATCGGAGCATGTTATTTCCATAAATATCTTCACCCATCAGTCATTAACGGCTTAACGGCAGCGGCGGTGCAACCATCAAGTCAAGGCTATCCAGCAACGATGCATCATTAGTGGCCGTAAGACCTACCTCATAGAATCTCCCCTGTTTGGAGAAAGTCACTCCCCCGGTATCAATGCGGACCACTTTATAACCATTCGGTAACTGTTCACTTGCTTTCACATCCATGATACCGCCTGAACGAAGCCGGAGCGTAGCGGTCAGAGTCCCATTGCGCCCGAAGATTGACTTAACTAGAGGCAGACCATTATTAACGGCATCTCTTTTGTTCACCATTCTGGAAATTTTATCGAATTCAGCCTGAGCATTTGCCCTTGCGGTTTCAGCTTTAAGTAACATCAAATCCGTCTGTAACTTTTCCAGTTGCGCAGCAACGCTGTCAGTCGTTGCCGCTGGCAATGCAGGCTTCTGTGCAACATGGCGCTTCGCCTGAGCTGCCGGTAACTCAGTAGGTGATGTTTGCGCATATGTCGGGGAAAATACCGACACTACAAATAGACTGATTATAAGCTGGCTAATTTTTTGCATAGAAAACTCCACTCAGCTTCCACTCAGGAAAACCATCAGATAACACAATTCTGGCGCTGGTCACTCTCAATCCGGGGAGCGGCTTACCTGAAAACAGTGCATCTGGCGCTAATTGAGAAGTCAGTGTCCAGTTATAAGTCTGCCAATCAGGATTGGCCCACATGCGTGTTTCGCCTTCCGGCAAAGGGGGCGGAGGCGGCGGTAAAATGGAAGCTCCCTCAGTCAACGTTGGCGGTGGCAAACCTAGCGCCTGAAAATAAGACATCAGCTCAACCAGCGCCTGATCCGACGACTGCAACACATCGTCGTTGTTTTCCTGATCATGACTCTGCGACTGCTCAAACGGTATCAATACCTGTGCCTGCTCCCCACCATTGGAAATCACCGGGCCAGCCCGGAAAATATTAATAGCAGCAACCTGGAAGACATTGATCGGCATCCCATCATGACGCTGATAACTCACAGAAACCGCATTAGCATCCAGCATAATGACTTCAATCTGCCAACCCGCGAGCGATAAGGGAACCTTGGCTAAAGCTTTATTCCATGCAGAAAACTGCCATTCCATTGTTGGCTGTGCCAGCCACGGATGCGGCGGTGGAATTTCCACCACCTCATTGGATAAATCCGGTACCCTTATTTCTGTATTCTGCTTATAGATGTGCCACATCCACCAACCACCAGCTAATAAGAACGCAGTACCTGCGGTTATGGCAAAGACCTTAATCTGGTACTTCGACATTTCGCCGGTTAAACTCTCAAGCTGACCAACCGATTTTCTCAATGCGGACTGCGGTAACAGTTGCGCCAATGGTACCTCCAACCACGGCGATTCAAACTCCTTCGGCGCATAAATCGCATTCCACATCCCATTGGCGCTCTCGACCAACTGCACCGTATCACGCAATTTCGCTTCGATCTCTTCACGAGTGCCGATCAAATCACGTCCAGCCATTATCGCGCCCTGATGTACCGCTACCAATGCATAATGTCCATCAGGCAAATGAAACGCACCTATCCAGTTAGGTTTATCCACCGCTTTAGCCAGAACGGCCGCCAATGAATAACAACCCGGTACTCCTGACTCCTTTGGTACATACCCGACCTGTATACTTCGTCCAACACGATGCCGGACAGCCAAGGTAAACCCTGCGGCAATCCCATTTCTGCGTATGTGAGAACGTGTTAACACAGTGACAGGCGGTCGCCAGATGATGCCTGCGACCAACGTCTTACCATATAGTTTGATTTGCATAGCGCGCTCCGCGCCCGTTTCAGTCTGGGTCATTTTTCAATCTACCACCATTCAATCTACCACTATAGGAGTAATCATGACTACGATCACATTATGGTTTCTTTTGCCCTGACGGCTTCCACCCAAGAATTGATTATCCGGGCTACCCAAACCACTACGATCACTGTTATCTGACTGCTGTTCAAATCCTGATAGCACCAGTGTTTCACCTGAATGCAGTCTCACCTTCTGACTGAATGCGCGTAAATCTATTGTCGGCAACTGCACCTGACCGGTCGCTTTCTCGCCAAATTTCTCCAGCCTCTTTAAATCGCTCAAACTAATGTTGTACTGCAACAATATTTGCTTGTCGGCCATTGCATAAGGCAGCATCAACATATTAAAACCCGTCGTCACTGTCGCTGGTTCGATTCCTACTGAAATGCCAACTTGTGGCGTTGAAGTACTAGAAGTTGATGAAACATAACCAGTCTGCGTTGCAACCTGCATCGGTACCGCTTGCAAATTCAGTGTAGTCACCGAAGGTTGAGTCACTATAGAGACTTTACCTTGGGTCGATAATGCCTTTATCAGTAAATTACTGTCACTAAATGGCCCCTTAAGAATATGAATATTGGTACTGATATCACTCCCCTCGGTAACACCGCTGCCCGCACCACCCACTCCGATATGAGCGTCTTTATAGGCCAGTGACCAATCAACGCCATACTGATCAGCCCGATCGAACGTCAGGTTAAGGATCTTGACATTAAGCACCACCTGCGTTGTCAATAATTTGTTCTGCTGATCAATATAATCCTTAATTCTATCAAGTACTTCGGGTGAATCAGTTACCACCAATGATGCCGTCGCCATCGACAAAGTTAACTTACCTTCGCCAGGCGTTAGCATATTTGCCACTGCTTTTTGGATCTCATCCATAACCGAACGGGTCAAAGAAGTCGCGAGAGTTTGGGAACTACCGCTGTTGCCGTTACCGCTATCACTTCCATTTAAGCCCCCGCCGAACGTGGCATTGGTCGTCGCTGTCACGCTGGAAGATAATGCATCCGTACCGGGCAATGCATATATTTGAAACACTCGCGTCTCTGTTTTGAAAATAT
The DNA here is from genome assembly GCF_003287735.1 of Photorhabdus bodei. GTDB lineage: Bacteria > Pseudomonadota > Gammaproteobacteria > Enterobacterales > Enterobacteriaceae > Photorhabdus > Photorhabdus kayaii. Next base: position 62,246 of record NZ_NSCM01000011.1, read on the forward strand.
GCACTGCTCCATTGTGTACTTTCCAATGCAATCCTGATGACAAAATGACCGAATCAAGCAAACCTGCCAAGGAGCCATGCCAATGCACGTTTATTTTCATCTCTTCTGGTTGACCGCCCTCAGATACTGACTGCACGTTCGAATTGACAACAACCTCCTCCTGACCACTTTCTTTCACCTCCGATGCCGAACCGGGTGGAGACACTGTAAATCGTGCATCAGCACTGATCAGCACCGGCACGCCACAGATACGCTTGATCTTTTCCGCAAACTGACTCAGCGTCATCGGCTCAGCTTCCTCCAGAGTCAACATGCAGGAAACAGTCTCCCCCTCCTTCCTTGATGGAATCTCCTTAGTTGATACCCAATAACCATGCTCGTGAACATGCACCGCCGTCATGGCAGCGGTATTGCGTAACTCCTTAATGACAGTGGTAGCATTCGCCATCTCAGCATCTGCCTGCCGATCAACATTAGAGATTGCCGCACAACTTGCCAGGCCAGTCGCTATACAGGGCAACAATATCAATCTGGAAAACGTCAAAAACTGGATATGCATGTTATTACCCCTGAGCCTGTACATGAACAAGCCGCTGTTCCTGATAAATATCGACAACGAAAGGACGATTCGCCATCGTATAGGCTTCGAACAGCTCGCTTACCGCATGGATAAACGTGCCATTAAAACGCAGACCCGCTCGGATAGGGAAATCATAGGAAGCATCCCATACCACTTGGTAGCCAGACCTACTCGCCCATTCTTGTGTAACATCGCGCAGAGTTTGCCCCGGAGTTGCTGTCCACACCGTCGCTACAGGAACGGGTGTACGCATCGGTGCTGCATAAACGGCGACACTTGACATACAGACAAGTACCGTAAAAACATATGTGATTATTTTGTTCATCGATCTTTCCAAAAAGAAAAAAAGTAAGCCAAACAACCTATTAACCAAGACTAGCGACCCAAAGAAAGCCCGCTTGCGAAACAACAGCTAGTATTTCCAACAACTAATATTTCCAACAACTACAGTATTTCCACCAGCGCACCGTCAGATACAAACTTCCGAACATCATCCGGTAATCGTCTGGCAAGCAGACTCTCTACCCGTTTTCCTCTACCGTCGATGAGTCTGGAACCCTGCTTAAAACCAATCTGATCGGGTTCAGCGCTCCATTTAAGTAATTCTCCGAAAGCGCCATGCAACAACCCATTGTCCCCGGAGAGGATATTTTTGCGGAAAATATAGACATGAGTCCCTGAAATAAATCCCCCCCAGAGACACTGACTGGCAACGTTGTCACACCAGGCATCGGTATTCACCCACGTCATATGTAGAGTGGTCAATGCCTGCTGCATCTTGCGACTCTTAATCACGCCGACGGAATGATGATTAAGCAATTGCACACCGGCTGAAGCATAGCTACGAAACAGCGCGGCTACATCAGTCTTGGCGCGCACTGACTGCACACGCACTTCATACAACAACTCACCAAAAATCAGTTGCATGATAAATACGACGGCAATCCCAACAATCGCTAATGGCCACATTTATGTTCTCCTATTACTCTAGATTGATTAACGCCAAATCATCAGATGCACAAGATGCTGCTTATCAGTTATGAATTTTCAAAATATGGGTACTGTTTTTAGAAGAATGGAACACGCTGGCAATGTTATATTTGCGATGTGGTCCAGCAATGAACGACACTATGCAAGTTCTTGTATTCTTTAGATTTACCTTGGAATTCTCTTCTGGATAATCTCCCAGTTCAGATCGTTGAAAAACAAGCGGTAAATCAGATTCTTGGTTGTTGCCATTTTTATCCGCTTCATACACAGCCAACACGCAACGCATACGATGGTTATTAGCAATCGGAGGTGTAGAGACGGTGACTAACACAGGGGCATTTGAATTGTTAAAAAAAGGCTGACGCCGACTGTTTACTTTACCGTCACCGCTAACATAATAGGCATCTCTCTTACTTGTTATTACTGACGACATTCCCGATGCAAGCCAATAACCACTGCTGATTACCGCCTGATTTGCCAATAACCGTCTGCTTCCACTTGCATCTCGCCATTCCAAATCTGATTTATCGACATTAATCCCCTGACACACCAACAGTTCACCCTGCTTGCTCATGGAGAGGTTACCTAACTCAGGGCACTTGCCACCGACAAGATTTCCAGTTTTAGTGTTGATCACTAAATTATTGCCAACAACGACGTTATTATCTGCATGAATATCACCGGCAGCCAAAGTCCCTTTGCTACCGGGATTGGCATTACCATCAAGGATAAACAACGTGCCATGTTCTGGATTGACAACCACTTCACCGTCGCTATTTTGTTCAATATAGGAGGGTTTTCCCTGAGAGCGGGCAGAAAAGGCGATCTTATTCACACCATTAACCATACCGGGGCCTTGCATCGACAGAGTATTCACCTGCTCAAGACTATGACCGCCCATGTTGATGCTGGTTTCCATCCTATTCCACTCTGGATGCCCGCCTATTTTTTGTCGATGAAGCAAGTCGCCCGCCAATGTTCCCGGGCCATAGATTGACGCATCCCGCATGAACGGAGCATAAAAAATACGGCCAATTTCCTTGGGTTGATCATTAAAAAAACCAGAAAAAGATCCAGGCGCATTGACCTGACCATAACTATTCCAATAAGTGGCCGGATTACGATGATCCCGATTTCTATAATCCAGATACAGGCCGCCAACCCCAATCAATTGCGCAATCTTCATCGAATGTTTAGCAACATCGGGCTGTTTTCCATTAGCCATTACCGGAACGCTATAAATCAACGGATCAATGCGTTTTTTGCCATTAGGCAACATGACAACTCGTAATACGCCATCATATTTCTGACCAAGCGGATTAACCGTATTCTGGTCAAGCCCCGGAGGTAAATAGGGAATCAACTCTGCCCAATTAATTGGTGCCGGAGTGGGTCCACGACTTAGAGCGACATAATTATCATTAACATAATCCACCACCGCATCGCCAAGATGTTGGATCTGCCCGGCGACAACCTGATTCACCAGCATGTCACTCTGTCTGTTGAGGTAAACCACGCCAACCACCATCATTGATGCCAGTACTATCAGTGCGACAGTCACTTCCAGCAAAGTGAAACCTGCATCATGGCGGCTTATCATCAATATAGATACAGACTCATCATCATGCATAAATAGTCCTTCTTAATAGTAAGTAAGAAAATCAACTCCATCCGATAAACTATTTATACCCGTCATCTTTCAAGTTGCCTCTTTGTTGGCTGCACTCACTCACCCCGGTCACATAGTTATCTATGCTCCCGGGGATTCGCTCCCTTGCCGCCGCGATGCATCTTGAAATCCATAGGGTATATCCCCATAGCGATCCCGCCCAAGGGAACGACACTGCACTAGCTACCTATTGAAAAGCGCCACAATCAATCCCGCGACTGCCAGACCCGGGCCGAAAGGTATCTGTGGCGCCGTTTTCATGCTGCATAGTCGCCAAATCACCAGATAACTTATTAATGTGAAACTTGCTGCCAGCAAAATCATGAATGGAAGCGCTTCCACCCCCAACCAGGCGCCAAGCGCCGCCAGAAATTTAGCATCTCCCATTCCCAACGCATCACGCTGGACCCATTGCCGGGCAATCCACGCCACCAGCCTGAAAAACAGATATCCACAAACCGCGCCACTGACGGCCAAAGGTAATGCCACAAATCCGGCAGAATGCAGATTGAACAACAACCCTAGCCACAGTAAAGAAAGCGTCAGTTGATCGGGCAGCAGCATATGTTCGAAATCAATGATCGCCAGTGCGATCAACATCGAACTCAACACCAATAACCCCAGCAACCCGTAACTCCACCCCAGATCCAAAGCTAGTAAAGAAAAAAGTAGCGCTACCGCACCTTCAACCAGTGGATAGCGTATAGAAATCGTACCGTTACAATATCGACAAAGCCCTTTCTGGTACAAATAGCTCAACAGGGGAATATTATCGCGGGCCGCTAACACGTGGCTGCAACGTGGACAATGGGAACGGGGAAAACAGAGATTAAAGTCGGCAGCCTCGCTATTGATTTCGGAGAAAATCATCATCGGCAAGCGGCAGATCACCACATTAAGAAAACTTCCGACACACAACCCTAGCAACCCGGATGCCAGAACCAAGCACCCGGTAGAAGATTGCAACCACCCTATCATCATGATGATCTCCCGGCAGATTCAGCACACAACGAACCGCATTGGATAAGAGAACAACAACAAAACCAGCGAAACCAGCTTGTTTCCATCACTAAGAAAATGCAGCTTGAGAAGCCTTCACCAAGCCTGCCAAGCCACATATCACATCAAAACAATCAATGTCTTAAAATCAATGTCCTAACTGGCAGAAACAAGCGTCACGGTATTTGCATCATTGGCATTACATGCTGATTCAATTTGCGCCAAAGTCGAATCTGGTTTAATTTCTATGCCAGATTGTTGTCCTTTCCCACTCCCAACGGTCATTTTCGACCAACCTGCAACCCGCAATTTCAGCGAAAGTTGCTGGCAAGCCTCATCAGGCACATTTTGATACTCAATCTTAAAGGTTTGAGCGGTGGCATCGCCCGGAGAAATGGTTACCTTGCCATTCCAACTATTAAAAATAATCCCGGTCTTACCATCCTGAGTCATATTGGCGGGAACGACTTTGTAATTAATGGCGATCTTATTATCCAAACTGTCATAGCCTTTGGCGCCATTTTTAATTGACTTCAAATTTGCGGCCATCTGAGTAATATTCGACGATTCAGTTGAGATTTCCGAAGCCCGAAACAACTTACCAATCCCGGCTGCGGCTGCGGCCAATATCACAATGCCAACAATCATCACAACCAATGCTTCAATTAGCGTAAAACCCGATTGACACCTGGCGCCACGCAGTACATTGACTTTCTTATTCATGCTAATCACTCCAAAATCAAAATAAGAGACGCATTACCACTCACATACTCACCAAATGAAATAAAACATTAACACAATAATAACATACATAAAAATATTTAAAACATTTTAGTGTTTCATGTTGAAATTAATTCTATAAATTACAATTTTAAAAATAAAATTGTTTAAAACGTTCAAAAATCACACAAACGATCGTTAAAAACTATCAAATATTTTAATTTCAATCGTGAATATCGATTAAAATTGATAATATAGCCTATTAAAAAATCAATGAATTTTATTCTGTCAATTAGCTGCAAGTGACAATAAATAAATATTTTTTATATATTAAATTAATTTGTTGTTAAGACTTACTGTTGTACCGAGCCTGTCACAGATCACATTTTTGTAAAAATGGGGTATGCAACAGTGCTTCTTGCTAAAGAAAAACACCTTTCATTAACCAAGGTTTTTTAAATGCCGACAGAGAATTTTTGCTCGCTATTTATTGAGAAAGGAATAGGTGAGAAAAGAATAGGGAATTAAATACTCAATTAAATACTTATATGGATACCGACTCAATTCAAATGGGTGAGTAAATTTTTCTGACAACGTAGTCGCAAACATATATTCGGCTTCAATGAGTCCTGATGAAAATCCGCACTCTCTGCCCTCATTATTTCAACAGTCTCGATAGACTGGGTTATTTACCAGGTTCACAGAGAGTCGGTTCTACCTGTCAGTACATCAACTTATGGACTTCTACATCATTTACATCATGGGTAACTCATCGTGGTTCATAACTCGATTGTTGGCTAACCAGAGCCAAGCTATTCGGGCATTTTTATTTGCCAGGGCAACTGCCGCTTTATTGAGCCTGCTGCGGGCTATCACGCCTTTTAACCCGCGTTGTAATCCATTACATGGTTCGTCAGGGATTTTTTGCACCCGATAAACAACTGAACGGACACCATGAATCAGTATTCCTCGCAAATAGCCATCCCCGCGTTTCGTGATACCCAATAACCTGACTTTGCCACCACTACCGTGCTCTCTTGGAACCCGCCCCAGATAACTGGCAAAATGGCGGCCATTTTTGAAATCCGTACTCTCTCCCAGCGCTATCATCAAAGCGGGTGCCCCCAGTGGACCAATACCCGGTAGCGTCAGTAGACGGCGAATATCTTCCTCTTGTGCATTCAAATGATGAGGCGTTTATCCAGCACTTTCAGACACTGCTGTTGTTCTTTGAGTTCAAGCAGGAGTTCCTGAAATAATTCACGGCTCATCGGGGTCAGGTCATTTTCCGCGTTCTCCAGATGCTCAGGCAAACATTGCTCAACCTTTTTATCATTCTTGCTGCCCATTCTGAATGGGGCGACATATTGGGGGCTGATTTGCTTCACCTCATGACCAAAGCGTTTAAATTGTCGGCTCCAGTAATTTGCGCTGCCACAAGCCTCCATCACTATTTTGGAAGGGGGTTGTTGAGCAATGAATGTCGTCAGTTTATCGCGCGTTACCACAGTATTTTTAATCATTTTTCCGAGCGGAGACGCAATATGTAATTGAAACACTCGCTTTGCCAGATCAATGCCGATAACTTGTTCCATTGGATACCTCTTCATATTTTTGCTGATGTATTCAGCATGGCTCACTGAATCCGTTTTGGGGAGGTGTCCATTTCATTATTTCAAAATAATAGATCATCTGGAGGGAACTCAGTCCAATTTTTGCGATCTGAACATTCAAGATTAACGGAAATATACCCTATGGATTTCAAGATGCATCGCGGCGGCAAGGGAGCGAATCCCCGGGAGCATAGAGAACTATGTGACCGGGGTGAGTGAGTGCAGCCAACAAAGAGGCAACTTGAAGGATGACAGGTATATACCTTGGCAATGAGTGGTAATGACTAACAGATAAGACAGAGAAACAGATTGTGGCAAAGAAAGAAAAACGGCCTCACCATGACGCGTTATTCAAGCATTTTTTAACGCAGCCTGAAACGGCTAGGGAATTTCTATCCCTTTATCTGCCCGAAGAGATCCAGCTGTTGTGTGATTTAGCCACATTGAAACTGGAGCCCGGCAGTTTTGTGGATCGGCATTTACGTCAACTGCACAGTGATGTGCTCTACTCGGTTAAAACGGCTCGGGGGCAAGGCTATATCTACTGTCTGATTGAACATCAGTCCACCCCTGACCCGTTGATGGCCTGGCGGTTGATGTATTACGCCATGTCAGCGATGGCGGCTCACCTGAAAAAAGGCCATACTGAACTCCCCTTGGTGGTGCCTCTGCTGTTTTATCATGGTGAGGTTCGTCCTTATCCTTACTCAAACCGGTGGCTGGATTGTTTTACGCTCCCTGAACAGGCGGCTCGCTTATACCGCCAGGCGTTTCCGTTGGTGGACGTCAGTGTGCTCAGCGATGAAGAGATCCTGACGCATAAAGGGGTTGCCCTGATGGAGCTGGTGCAAAAACACATCCGCTGCCGGGATATGCAGGAATGGCTCCTCCAATTGGTGGAACTCCTGAATGCAGGGTATAATACAACCGAGCAGCGCAATGTGGTGTTACGCTATATTTTACTGAATGGACATACGCTGGATCTCTCACACTTTGTCCATCAACTGATTGAACAATCTCCGGAGCATGAAACGATGTTGATGACTATTGCAGAACAGCTTGAACAAAAAGGGCTTGAGCGTGGTATTGAACTAGGCCGAGAGGAAGGTATTGAACTAGGCCGAGAGAAAGGTAAAGTGGAAACGGCTCGTGCCTTATTACGGCATGGCGTGAGTTTGGACATTATTGTCACCAGTACCGGGTTGAGCCGGGATAAAATTGAAGCGTTAAAGCATTAAATTAATCTTCTCTTTTACAGTAAAATGCCGATATTCAAGATCGGCATTTTTGTTCTTATTTATACCCTATGGATTTCAAGACGCATCGCGGCAGCAAGAGCGCGAATCCCCGGGAGCATAGATAACTCTGCGACCGGGGTGAGTGAGTACAGCCAACAAAGAGGCAACCTGAAAGATAACGGGTATAAATCCTTGAATTAATGAAGGCCTTATGGTTGCTCCCCTTGTGTTTCATTTATCCTTCAAAAAAGCAAACCATAGGCTCAACACGATCCTCTCTATTCACCCCTTTGATCATCAATTGATCGATGAAAGAAAAATAGCCAAATAACCTCATCCCTGATATTCCTAAAGCTAAATAAAACCGCGTGAATACCCAAAATGAGTAACCAATGCCATACCAATTAATAATTATCACTCACTATTAATTAATATTCCCTCTAAAGATTCATTACTTATAATCATGCCGCTTTATTAAATGCGAGATAAATAATCGCGAAGTAAATTTTTTCAGTATAAATAATAACCCATATGTCAGGTTGCTGCGGTAGCTATACCCATAGCTCAGTGCTAACCAAAACATCAGTACTAACCAAAACAAAGCAATAACACTTTGTTTATCTTTTAAACGTAAATAACCAATAAGGAAAAAAATTATGTCTACAACTCCAGAACAAATCGCTGTTGAATATCCTATTCCTACTTACCGCTTCGTTGTCTCAATCGGTGATGAAAAAGTCCCCTTTAACAGCGTTTCCGGCCTCGATATTTCTCATGACGTCATCGAATATAAAGACGGCACAGGCAATTATTATAAAATGCCCGGTCAACGTCAGGCGATCAATATTACCCTGCGTAGAGGTGTCTTCTCCGGTGATACTAAACTTTTTGATTGGCTTAATTCTATTCAACTTAATCGGGTCGAGAAAAAAGATATTTCAATTAGCCTGACTAACGAAGCCGGTACTGAAATTTTAATGACCTGGAGCGTGGCAAATGCTTTCCCAACTTCATTAACCGCTCCTGCTTTTGATGCCACCAGCAACGAAGTTGCTGTTCAGGAAATTAGCCTGACCGCAGATCGAGTCACCATTCAAGCAGCTTAAGACGCATTTATAAAGCGGTTTACTCAGAATATTGCATAATAATTGGAGGCTACATGCCAACGGTACCAACATATCCCGGCGTTTATATTGAAGAGGACGCTTCACCCGCACTCTCCATTCGTTCCAGTGCAACAGCAGTGCCGATCTTTGCTGTTGCAAACAACGGTTCATCAATATCAGATAAATCCTATATTCGTGTTAGTAGTTGGATGAACTATTTGACACTAAAAGGCGAACCATTTAATCCCAAAAATATCCTTGACGTTTCACTACGTGCCTATTTTATTAACGGCGGTGGATATTGCTATCTCGTCAAAACTAAAGACTTAGAAACACAAGTGCCAAAACTTGACGATGTGACATTACTGGTTGCCGCCGGCGAAGAAATTAAAGATGCCGTAAGTACACTTTGCCAGCCGGGCAAAGGATTATTTGCCATTTTTGATGGCCCACAAAGTGATACCGATATAAAAGAACCAGAAAAAGTCCTCAAATCTTATTCCCCTACTCCTTATGGCGCAGTTTACTACCCTTGGCTAACCGCTGAATGGGGAGAAAATAAAGCCGCCGTTGATATTCCACCCAGTGCAGTGATGGCCGGTATTTATGCCAGTGTCGATAACAACCGGGGGGTCTGGAAAGCGCCTGCTAACGTTCCTATTCAGGGAGGATTACAACCTAAATACCCGGTAACCGACGACCTGCAAACGAAATATAACCAAGGCAGGGCACTGAATATGATCCGTACCTTTCCTAAGAGCGGCACGCTGGTTTGGGGGGCTCGTACACTTGAGGACAACGATAACTGGCGTTATATCCCGGTTCGCCGTCTGTTTAACAGTGCAGAGAAAAATATTAAAAATGCCATGAGTGCCATGGTATTTGAACCCAACAGCCAACCCACCTGGAAAGCGGTTCACCGCGCTATCGATAACTATCTCCATACCCTGTGGCAGCAAGGCGGCTTAATGGGTAACAAAGCCGAACAGGCTTACTTCGTCCAAATCGGTAAAGGTCTCACCATGACCGATGACGATATCAAGCAGGGCAAAATGATTGTCAAAGTGGGTCTGGCGGCAGTTCGTCCAGCCGAATTTATTATCTTGCAATTTACGCAGAATATCGCTCAATAATCGGAGGCAACATGCCAACAACACCAACTTATCCTGGCGTCTATATTGAAGAAGATGCATCACTGGCTCTCTCCGTTAGCCAAGGGAATACGGCAATCCCGGTTTTTATTGGCCGTTTCTCACCGAAAAAAATCAGCGCAACACCACAAATAACACGCGTGAGTAGCTGGTTGGATTTCACTAATCTGTTCAATGTGGGTTGTATTACGTCGGTAACCGTCAAATCAACTGAGTCTACTCCCCCCCCTTCCCTTTCTGTTCCTAAGAAAAGCGAAGGTAATGCAGATACCAAACACAATGTAGAAGACAAACATAATGTAGAAGACAAAAGCAATGCAAAAACCAAACACATTGCAGAAACTAAAGCTAATGCGGAAGTCCAAGACTATGCAGCAGTTGTCCCTGTAACACAGCCTACTCACGTAGACGGTAAAAGCCCCCATTACATTCATCAGATGATTACCGTAACCTACACGACAAGCAGTGATGCTTTAAAACTTTATTTCCAAAATGGTGGCGGTCCCTGCTATATCCTACCAATTGCTGATACCAAAGATATTACGCTGGCATTAATCCCTGAGTTAATTAAGCAGGCTTTAGAAATTACCTTAATCGTCTGCCCTGAACAAGATTCTAATTACCAGAGCAAAATATATAACAATCTGACATCTTCATTATTAAATGAAGGCTATTTCCTTATCGCTGATAATCAGGATAAAGAAACCGCACTCAATGTTATCCCGCAATCACAAACCGCGACTTATTATCCTGCGGTTAAAGTCTCACAACTTATTCAGATGGAGGAGAGTAGCGTCACGGTTTCAGGTTATCAGGATGCAAAAGTTACCAATCTGGCAGAACTCAAACAGCAAAACTCAGGACTCTATAAGCAAGTTATCGAGGCAATAAAACAAAAAATTGCAGAGAACAAAAACCTCATTCCTGCCAGTGCAGTCATGGCTGGTGTCTATTGCGCCACTGACGCCAGCCGCGGCGTCTGGAAAGCACCGGCGAATGTTGTTCTCAGCGGAATTAGTGATGTAGCGGATCGGCTCAGCGACAATGAACAAAGCACCATAAATCAAAAAGGCATCAATGCTATCCGTTATTTCAGTAACAAAGGATTTGTCGTCTGGGGCGCTCGTACTCTGCAAGATGATGACAACTGGCGCTACATTCCGGTTCGGCGTTTATTTAATGCGGCAGAACGGGATATCAAGCAAGCCATGCGATTTGCCGTTTTTGAACCCAATAGCCAACCTACTTGGGAACGCGTTCGGTCAGCCATTGATAACTATCTGCATCAACTCTGGCAACAAGGAGCGCTGGCCGGTAATAGCCCGCAGGAAGCCTATTTTGTCCAGATTGGTCAAGGTGTCACCATGTCCGACACTGACATTAAACAAGGCAAAATGGTGGTCAAGGTTGGCATGGCGGCGGTCCGTCCGGCTGAATTTATCATCCTGCAATTTTCGCAAAATGTAACACAGTAACCGTACTGAGGCGCGGTTCGCCGCGCCTGTTCTATTGAGGAACCGAGAATGGAAATCACACAGCCCGGCGTCACCATCACGGAAAACCTGATATCCCAGCAACAAGATGAGGCGTTTATCGGTGTACCGGTTTTTATTGGTTACACCGCAAAAAGTCCAGACAACCAAACCGCCGTCAAGTTAAATAGCCTGACCGACTTTACCCTGTCATTTGGTGAATCAGGATTAACGTACTATTCCGTGCGTCACTTTTTTGACAACGGGGGTCAACAAGCCTATGTACTGTCGTTAGGATCTGATGAACCACGCGGCAATTTTCAATCATTGAGCTCTACCCTACAACAAGATTGGGTTAAACAAGCAATTGCGGCACAGAGTGCTATCACGCTGATTGTGGTCCCCGATATTGTCTATCTGAATCAGATGGATGCTCCCGATTCAGAAATCGATCAATACGACAAGATTCAGTTCTGGCTACAATTTTGGCAATCAGTACTTAACCTCTGCCAGTGCCGACGCGGCATCATGGGATTGCTGGATGCCCCCGATGATCCCGCACTGGCCGCGGAATGTTTAACGCAGCTCTCTTCCAGTTATCGGCAATGGGGCGCCGTATACTGGCCAAGATTGAACAGTGCCTATCAGGAACAAGATCGGTCTGTTGTTCTTTCGCCGACTGCGGCGGTGGCCGCCATCATTCAGCGTAACGATAACCAAATGGCGGTCTGGCACGCACCCGCGAACGTCGCATTAGCCAAGGTGATAAGCCCAATACGCTCTCACATTGAAGCCGATGCCCTGTTTAATCAGGATGGCCCTTCGTTGAATCTGGTTCGCAGCTTCCCCGGCAAAGGGATAAAGATCTGGGGATGCCGCACGCTGGACAACACCCCCGACTCCCCTTGGCGCTATATACAAACTCGCCGTCTGGTTTCTTATATCGAAGCCCATATGACTCAACTGGGCCGGGCCTTTGTGTTCGAACCTAACAACGCCATCACCTGGATGAAGTTTAAAGGTCAGGCTTACAACTGGTTACGTCAGTTATGGCTAAACGGCGGACTGCGCGGTACGCAGGAAGATCAAGCTTTCGAGGTGTTACTGGGGGTTGACGAATCAATGAGCGAAGCGGATCTGCGGGCCGGGAAAATGATCATGAAGATCAGGCTGGCGCTGTTAATTCCGGCGGAATTTATCGAGTTGAATCTGACATTTGATACCCGTACCGGGATCACCCATTAAACAGGGGCAAAATATGAACAATTTATACACCCCGTCGGTGTCACACCGTTTTATCGCCAGTTTTCTGTTTAACAATATCCCCAGCCCACTCGACATTGCTTTCCAACGGATATCGGGTTTGAGCCGTGAACTGCAAACCACCCAACACAGTCAGGGCGGAGAAAATGCCAGAAATGTTTGGCTAGCCGAGAAGATCCAGCATGGCAGTTTGGTTCTGGAACGCGGCGTGATGACCGTGACACCGCTGACTTGGGTGTTTGATCGCGTCCTGCGCGGCGAGAAAGCGGTGTATGCCGATGTGGTCATCATGCTACTGAATGAACATTCAGTTCCCGTAGCAAGCTGGACATTAAGTAACGCCCTGCCGGTTCGCTGGTCTACCGGCGACCTTGATGCCAATAGCAATACGGTTTTGGTGAATGCACTGGAATTACGTTATCAGGATATGCGCTGGTTAGGAGTGAAAGTATGACTGTTGAAATTAAAGAGTTGATTATTCAGGCTAAAGTGACCGACTCAGCGAGTCACTCCGTCGCGCCACAAACACTGGCGCAGGAAGCGCTGGACAATGCCCACCTGATTGAAAAGGTGAAACAAGCCGTGTTAGATGCATTGCGTGAAACAGGAGGTCATTATGAGCTTAATTGAACGCAGCCTGTCCAAACTCACCCTCACTGCTTTCAAGGACCGCGAGGGGAAAACCTCGGTAGGCAGTTTACAGGCAATGTATAACCCCGATGCCATCCAGCTCGATTATCAAACCCGTTATCAGCAGGATGAAAGCGTTAACAGTGCCAACCAAAGCAGCCGCTATGTGTTATCCCAACCGGCTGGCCTGTCATTAGTCCTGCTATTTGATGCCACCATGCCCGGTAACAACACCCCGGTAGAAACCCAACTGGCAACGCTAAAAGCCCTGTGTGCCGTGGATGCCAGTACTCACGTCCCCCACTTTCTTAAAATTAAATGGGGCAAAATGCGTTGGGAAAACAAAGGCTATTTTGCTTGCCGTGCCAGCGGCCTTAGCATCAGTTACACCCTGTTTGACCGGGACGCCACACCGTTGCGGGCCAGCGCTACCTTATCTCTGGTAGCAGATGAAAGCTTTGTGATTCAAGCCACCGAGCAGCAGTTAAAATCGCCCCCGGCTACTGCGGTTAACGTCACGGATATGCTCTCCCTGCCCTTGATCGCCTTAAGCGCCGGAGCATCCTTGGCGGGGGGTATTGATTATCTCTCGCTGGCCTGGCAAAACGGCCTGGATAATCTTGATGACTTTACCCCCGGGCAAACACTGCAAGCCAAGGGGGATGCATGAAGATACCTGCGATAACGCTCAAAATAGGCGTCAAAACCCTCAACCACTTTACGGTTATCAGCCTGACAGTAAACCATCATATCAATGGCATCCCTTCGGCTAACATCACCTTAGGTATTGCCGGTGATGCAAATCATATCTTTGATGCCAAGGCGCAAGCTGAACTGGCAAGCTGCCATCCGAATCATGAGCTTAGCGTGCAGATTGAAAAAACCGTGGTGTTTAAGGGGAACATTGTTCGGCAAACATTGGGGCTTAAAGGTCAGGACAGCATCATTACTCTGACCGCCAAACATTCGCTGCAAAAATTAACTCACAACTTCCACTCACAACTGTTCAACAAACAGAGTGATGAGGCGATTATCAAGAAGTTGTTTAGCCAAGCGGGTATCCCTGTCACGATAAAACAAGCGCCTCAGCTTAAAACGGTGCATGAGCAAATGGTACAGTTTCGCTGTAATGACTGGACTTTTCTAAAAAGTCGGCTGTTCGCGACCCACAGCTGGCTACTGCCCGGTAACGATAGCGTGACGCTGGTTTCCCCGGAATCACTGAATCGGTCAACCGTACATACCATCCACCAGCGGGCTAACCATCAGGATGCGGTGTTATTTGAAGCTAATCTGCAATGGGATAATCAACGTAGCCCCAAAACCGTGAGTGTACAGTCCTGGGATATCGCCCAACAAAAACTGTCTCAAGCCCATCAGGCAAAAAGCAGCGGACTGGGTCGCAATCAACTCGCCACAGATAACCTGACATCATTGACCAACCAAGCATGGCAATGGGTTTTCAGCTATCCATTGGACAATGAACAGGCCAAACAGCTTGCTCAAGGTATCCTGAATAACCGCCGAAGTCATAACGTCTCCGGTAGTTTTGAGGTTGAAGGCGATAACCGTTATCAAGCCGGCGATATTCTGGCGTTAAGCGGCTTTGGTCAAGGGATGGATGGTCAGGCGATTATCACTGGTGTCAGTCAGACCATCAATCAACGGCAAGGCTGGCGCACTCGGCTAACGCTGGGGCTACTGCCGGAAACAGAGCAAGTTGTACCGCAGGCGAAAGAGTTGCATGTCGGGATCGTGGAAAAATATCAGCGAGATAGCCAGTCACTGGGGCGTATTCCGGTCAAAATCCCGGCGTTAAACTTAACCAATGGCATCCTTTTTGCCCGCTTAGGTAAGCCTTACGCCAGCCATGAAAGCGGTTTCTGCTTTTACCCGGAACCGGGGGATGAAGTGATTATCGGCTTCTTTGAATGTGATCCGCGCTTCCCGGTGATATTAGGCTCGATGCACAACCCGAAAAATAAATCACCAGTAGAACCCAGTGAAAAGAATCCGGTGAAAACCTTAGTGATTAAACAAGGGGAAAATCAGCAGGCATTACTCTTTAATCATAAAGATAAAACACTCGCATTGAATAGCGGAAAAAACACCTTATCTCTGCAACAGGATAAAGATATCACGCTTAATTCCGCTAAGAATCTTATTACCCAAGCTCAGGAAATTAAAATAGAGGCGAAAAAATCTCTATCCGCCTCAGGTAAATCCGGCGTAGATATTAAAGGTGCGAAGATTAATCTAACCCAATAATAAGGTCATGAGATGACAAACAAAGCATTAGCCAATAAAGCATCAGCCGATAAAGTATTAGCCGATATTTACGGTCAGGGTTGGGCCTTTCCGCTGCAATTTTCTATTAAAGATGGTACGTATAAAGATAGCACGCATCCTGAAATAGCAACCGGCGTCACCATGGCGGAAGGGGCCGAAAATGTCCGCCAAAATATGAAAATTCTTTTTCTCACCGAACCCGGCGAACGAATTATGCGAGAGAATTATGGTTGCGGCCTGAATGATTATCTGTTTGCCAATATTCGTGACGAAATGATGGCAGAAATTCAAACCCGGATTGAAGAACGGGTATTACGTTATGAACCCCGCGCCGATATCAGCGAGATCCAGGTGAACCAGAGAACCGACCTGCCCAATACCTTGCATATTCAGGTCACCTACACACTGAGAGGCAGCGAAATCAGCCAGCAAATTGAAGGTGCCCTCGAAGTGAATGAAGGCCGGGTACAGGTGAGTTTATGAGTAAACAACTGGTGGTGGATGGCGACACCTTGCTGTTCGAGCCGTTATTTGGCAACCGACAAGTCACCATTCTGGGGCCGGCAACCATCCGCGGTAGCGGACACCCCCAAATTCAGGGCAAAAAGATCGTTATGGTCGGTGATGAAAAAAAGGTGCAACTTCAAGCGCAATATATCACTCCAAGCCACCCGGTTCCCGGCATGGGGATGGTCACCATTGCTCAATTGGATGCCAGCCAGCAGGTAAACTTCTGCCGCAGCCCTGCCACGGTAATTGTCGTCGGGCAACAATTTATCGCCCGATTTACCCCGACACAGCCAGCCAATAATCCATCGAGCGGCCCGGATGTGACCGCCCCCAGTATGGGCAAAGGCCGGTTTATTGCCAGCCAATATGTAGTCACTGCCGGATAAATAATCTCTTTAACTTTATTTTAAATAACAATATTTTCAAATAATCACGATCCCTGAAAATTTATCGGGAATAATTACATAATAGGTGGTAAAAATATGGGAAAAGCCGAGTTAGAAAATAAACTCTCTGCTATTGTGCCGGATACTGTATTTAAACTTGATGAAAGAAGTACGCTAGATATTTTAAATTGGCTTAAAGCTTACGCTAAAGAAATCCCTTTCGATCAAGAGAAAAAACAGTTCTGGGATAGTTTTTACTTTATTCAAGAAAATAATCCTCAACAACTAGCGGATATTTACCAAAATGTGAATAAAGCCGATGGTCGATTACCCGCTCATCAAGCTTTTGTTTTGGCTTTTTTAACGTTATTAGAAACAACTAATCGATTATTAAATACCTTTCCGGCCCGGCACCGTGATCTTTATTACCGGGAATTATTGGGGCTCAAACCTAAAAAAGCCCAAGCGGATAAAGTTGCTATCGAAATTACGCTGAATACTGACAACCCAGAATTTCTGGTAGCCCAAGGAACACTGTTTGATGCGGGGCAAGACAATACCGGTAATCCGTTACAATATGCATCTGATACGGATTTACTGGCGAATCAGGGAAAGTTAACCGATCTGCGTTGGTATCGGAAAGTTGGTAATGCCTGGAAATCAGCAATACTATTAAGCGACTCAGACAACATTGAATTCCCCAAAAACGGTATTCAACTTTTTAGCGAAACATCCAATGCTCTTAAAGTTCAATCTGACCACCTGAATTGGGGCGAAGCAAATATATCGTCATTAACCCATGACACATTCTACTTAGGTTTTACCAATGTATCACCGGGACAAACTCTATCTCTCTATTGGCAATTAGCAGGCATTAAATCGCTCGCGTTATCTTGGTCTTATCTCAACAACAGCAATAGCTGGAGCAAATTAGACAAATTAGTTGACGACCAAACCCATAACCTGTTTGACCGGGGTATCTGGCGCACTTTATTGCCACAGGATGCTGCAAATCAGGCCGCTTTGATGCCGACGGGACGCTACTGGCTGAAAGCCGAGATAACTCATCAGACCGATCCTCAAGATTACCCACGTATTAAGGGCTTGTTGTATAACGCTACCACGGCGACATTAGTCAATGGAGAAACCGTTGAACAGGATCACTTTATCAACGGATTAGCCGCCGACAGCATTAAACAGCCGGTCAATGCATCCCCTGCAATCAGTGGCGTCACTCAACCTTGGGCCTCTTGGGATGGTCATCCGAAAGAAACAGAACAAGCCTTTCTGACGCGGCTCCCGGCTCGGTTATCTCACCGTAACCGGGCGCTGAGTTGGGGCAACATTGTCACCTTATTAAAAGAGCAATTCATCAGCCTTTTTGATGTCAAATACCCTTCTGCCAGTGAATTAACCAAAATCCCGGCACCGGAAAAACAGCAACTGATTGTGATCCCTGACAGCCGTTACAAAGATAACGATGATGCGCTGCGTCCAAAATTAAACCCCGCTCGGCTGGCAGAAATGGTCGAATGGATCAAACAACTCAGCAGCCCTTGGGCAACCCTTGAGATCAGCAATCCCACTTACGTTGACGTTAATGTGAACTACCAAGTGACCTTTATCGCAGGTGTTAACCCCGACTACGGATATCATCAGCTACAACAGGAGTTAAGCCGCAAATATATGCCGTGGGGCGAAAATGCCGCTATCGGCGTGACAGTCGGTAATCGCATTGATTATTACCAGTTATTAGCCACGATCCAGCAATCTCCTCTGGTGGAACGCGTCACCGATTTAAGCGTAACCATCGCTAACCGAGTCACCGGTGCCGTGGGTAAAAGTATCGAAGCCGCCGATGATGAAGTGCTGATTTTAGTCTGGCCAGAGCCGCGCCCCTTAAACCAAGGAGTTAACCAATGAATCATCAGGATGCCCTGTTTCCCATCGTCAAAGACGATATTACCTTCGATGCCTTACTTGCTCAGGCAAAAACCGTCATTGAACAACAATCCGGCCAATGCTGGAGCAATACCAGTGAAAATGATCCCGGTATCACCTTATTGGAAGCCTGTTGTTATGGCGCGTCTGATCTGGCTTACCGCCACACATTACCACTCAAAGATCTGCTTACTCCAAAACCAGAGGAACAGACTCTTGGCGACGGTATTTTCCCCCAAGAATTTGGCCCACAACAAACGCTGACCTGTGGACCTATTACTGCGGAAGATTATCGCCGGGCTTTATTGGATTTACATAGCAGCGACACCGTTAATGAAACAAACGAAGGTTACTTTTTCTTTAATGATGTCCAATTAATTCGTGAACCTGAAAATCAACGTTATCAGTATTGGTATAACAAAGAAAAACGTGAATATAGCTTTAAAAACTCCGGATCAGATAGCCAATTAGCACTAAGAGGAAATTATTGGCTCTATTTACTCCCTAGTCGGGAAACTGAAACTAATAAAACACTGGCTGAGGAGAGGCTGAAAACTTTCCTAAAAGATAACCGTAATCTGGGAGAATTCATCAGTAAAATTATCTGGCTGCAACCTGCCGATCTCCCCTTGCAGATTGATATTGAACTTGAAGATAACGTCATCGATTTTGCTGATATCTTCGCCCAAATTTATATGACGGCGGAACAGATGGTGCTGGCAAAACCCGAACGTTATACCACTCAGGCCATGAAAGATCAGGGTCACTGTCATGAAGAGATCTTTTCCGGCCCTTATTTACATCACGGCTGGATACCGACATTACCTCAAGCCAAAAATTACACCGGCGCTACGATATTAAATCTAAGTCATTTGGTTAACCGATTATTAGCGATTAAAGGTATTCAGAGTGTAACCCGACTGGCATTAGCTCATCACGACACAACTATTACGCCATTGTCGGACGATAATTGGTCTTGGAAAATCGCTCAAGGATATTACCCCAGATTATGGGGTAACGATCCACTGGCATTAATTACCTCAATTACCTCAGCAAACAACCCGCTTACCATTATTGCCAAAGGGGGCGTTAAAATTGGCGTTTCCAAACAAGATGTAGAGAAACAGCTTATTACAGAACCACTGATTAATACACAACCTGAATTACTGCATTGGGGTAAATATCGTAAAGTTCTGGATTACTATCCGGTGAGCAATAAATTACCAACTTGCTATGGATTGCAGACCAACAAACCTACGTCACAGCAAGTGCAATTACACCAATTTATGCTACCGTTTGAACAAATGCTGGCTAACGGCTGTGCCGAACTCGCCCTTTTACCGAAATTACTGGCCTTTAAACAACGGGGAGAAACAATACACGGTATGCAATGGCCTTTTAAAACGGGTACAGTCAGCCATCGTGTTCACCAACAAGTCATTCCTGATTTAACCGAAAAACTAAGCCGCGATTCACAAATCTATATTGATAACCATATTCAGAAGTCAAACTATATAAAAGAGGCGACAATTCTGAATTATCTGTTGGGCTATTTTGGTGCTCAACTTGCCGCCAGACCACTTACATCGAACTCACTACTGGGTTTCAAAGACTTTCTGTCTACACAGCAAGGTTATCTGGCTCAACAACCAGAACTGACCTATCAACGTAATAATATTCGTATTGATAAAGTGTCGGCACTGCAAAAACGAATTGCGGCCCGCTTGGGTTTGGGCGGAGAGTGTTTCAGTGATACGCCTAATCTGGATGGCCTGCCTTTTTATTTAATTGAACATCGTCAACTTTTGCCGATAAAACCCGACAAAAAATTCGACGATAAACATAAACCTGACGATCTAAAGATAATTGCAGAGAATTCAGACTCTAAAAATCATCAACTCATCATCACACAGCAAGGTATTGCAGGTCGGTTATTACAAGGTCAGGTAATTAACCTGATTATTATTGAAGGTGATAGAGAGTTTATATTACGGAGCCAAATGATCACCGCAGTAACAGGAAATACCTTTTCCCTTAGTACACGTAACAGCACGGATCTGGAGTACAATCTGCACAAGGTGCAACAGGCATTTAATGATGGTAAATTGCATTGGCAAAATAGCCCAGTGTGGCTGGAGGATATGGATTATCAATTGGTTTATGCCAATGAGACGTATCGAAATGCTACCGAAGATGAACGTTGGATTACTTCCAGTGCTCAAAGCCCCTTCCCGGCCATGATTGAAGAAAATGACGAAATCACCCTGAAATATGTGATTACCCCATCCGGACCAACCCCAAAAATATCAGCTCGTACAGTTCTCGCTGAACCACCTGAATATGAACTTAAAGCACGGGTGGTTAAATTTAATCGTATTCAAGGCAAGATATTAATTAAACGCAACCAAGACTCACCGAATAAAAACTTTCCAAAAGAGGCCGAAGCATGGCGTTATCGCTGGTACTTCTCCAATGAAAAATATGCCTTGGCCGACCGCTTTTCATTTGTGGTCAGTGTGGTGGTGAATCGTCAGTTAATTGAGAATGATAAAGTTGATCCTTATAAGTTGGAAGCTTGGGTGAAAACAGAAATATTAGCTGAATTCCCCGCACATATTTCAATGATTATTCACTGGTTATCACCGGAACATTTTGGAGATTTTGCCAACACCTATAAACGCTGGCAAAACAATGACGCACCTTTAGGAGACGAGGCATACCATATTTTAGAGACCTTAACCTTGGGGCGCCTGCCTTCTAATGCCACCGGTATTGGTAATATGCGAATTGCTACTGAACAACAGCGTATTGAGGTCATTGGTAAGTCTGGAGATCAATGGAACGAAGAAGTCATAAAAAGTGATCAATTATTATATGTGCCTTATACCGGAGGCATGGCTAAACTCAATGAAATTATTAATAAGGATAATAACAAAAATATAAATTAATTTATCTATACCCAATAGATTTCAAGTTGCAGTGCGGCGGCAAGAGAACGCATCCCCAGGAGCATAGATAACTATGTGACTGGGGTAAGTGAACGCAGCCAACAAAGCAGCAGCTTGAAAGATGAAGGGTATAATGTAAAAACGAATTAATATAGCATTACAAAAGACTTATTTTAAAATCAAATATCTTTTCCTGTTTAATTATACAGAAACATCTACAAGATATTTAAATATCAATAATTTAATACCATACAATATAGGATGATAAAAATGGAAAGAAAATCTAATCTATCTAATGCAAAATCCAATATGGAAAATACCAAATCAAATGGCCCATCAGCAGATAATTTAAAAAGACGCTTTAAAGAAGGCAGTATTCCATTACAGACCGATTATGCCGATCTGATTAATATTGCTGATATAGGTCGCCGGGCTGTTGGTAAAGCTCCCAGTCAGACGGATAATCCAAATTCAGCGCTGAAACTGGATGATACCGGTGCACTAGCGGTAAAACTTAACGACAACGGCGGTTTAAAGTCAGATAAAGATGGATTAAGTGTCAAAATTAAGGATAAAAGCTTATTGGCTGATAATAACGGATTAGCAGTCAATACCGGCAGAGGATTGAGAATTAACAACGACAAGCTTGAGGTCAATAATCATCACGGTATCGAAATAGTTAATGAAGGGGTAAAGGTTAAAGCTGGTGAGGGGATTAAGGTAGACGATAAGGGTGTCAGTTTGAAAATGGGGGAAATTATCAGTAGTGACTATTCTCCATTAATATCAGAACCAGAAAATAATGTTTTATCTGTAAAGATGGGCAATGGTCTGTGTCATAGAGACAAGGGAATATCAGTTGTCCCAGGTGATGGCATTAAAGTAGATTATTTTTCTGTATCTGTCAAAGCAGGTAATGGTATTACTGTTGATGGTAGTGGTATTTCAGTTAAAGCCGGTAACGGTATCACAGTTAATTCAAGCGGAGTGAGCATTGATCCCAATAAAGTACTCCCCAGAGGAATGATTGTGATGTTTTCTGGTGATAGCGCTCCTACAGGTTGGGCTTTCTGTGATGGTAATAATGGAACCCCAGACTTAAGAAATCGTTTTGTGATGTGTGGAAATGATTTTTCTGATAAAGGAAAAAGCTATTATTGTGCCGGAGGTAGAGGTGATGAAAAAAAATATTTCCAAAATACAACACCAACTGCGGTTTCTGTCACTGTTAATGTGCAAAATACAACATTAACAGAAGCACAAATACCTAGTCATAACCATATGGGAAGTATACCTTATTGTGATACTAATGGAATGGAAACCAATTATCTCAATGATTTCAATGTCAATAAAAATAACTATATAATAGATAATAGCAGTACAAGCTCAATATGGATGAAATATTCAACAAACTTTAATAATCAAATAATTAATTATCCCTACACATTTAACACAGGAAGAGGGCAAGGACATAATCACCAGGCAACAGCAACTGTAAATCCCTCGTCACATAATCATAGCGTTGATGTAGTTCCTCCTTATTACTTATTAGCTTTTATTATGAAACTTTAATTCTATTCTACAAATACAAATTTGAATTACCTATTATTTACTTATTACCAAGGGAATATCAATATGACTTCGGAGCCAAATCTGTTAAATCGGATTACCATTACTATTTCAGCTAATAATCAACAGGTAGCTAAAAAAGTATTGCATGGCTCCGTGCTTAATCAGGCCAATATAAATCAATTACTTAATTCATACTTTGATGAATATAACATTTATCAGGATATCTCTTTAGAAAAATTAACTCTGGACCTTGGTGAAATAAATTTTCATGAATTTAATTCATTATTCCCTGCTCGCCTCAAGGAGGAGCTGAATAAAGCATTTAGCCAATATCAGATAAACGATCATAAAGAAGAAATTCTACTGGATAAATCAATATCCAGTAAATTTATCAATAAGCCATCTTCGTCTGGCGATAATAATTCCATTAATGCAGAGAATTTCATTCATTCTTTATATCAACAAGATGCCCAACCTAATACAATGGAGGCTATAAAGCACAATAAAGACATTATTAATAAACTTATTGATCAATTAACACAGATAGAGAACAAATGGATATTGCTACTGGCAAAAAGCTGTCTATCTGAACATGGTATACAACGACTTTTGGCTATCAAACAACCCGCTTTATTCATTGCCATCAATCGTAGAATATCCGAAAAAGTAAACAAACCACAACATCAGGAGGAGCTTGTCTCCTCCGCACAACTAATACTCAATGCACTGGAATATCTACAGCGGCATAATATTCAGGAAATACCTAAACCCAACGCGAAAATCATTTCACGTATTACCACTGAACTTAATAATGGTGTGATTAATGCTGCACCTATTATTAGATTATTTCGCCAGACTATTAACCACAACCTTCCATTAAATAGTTGGCTGAAACAACTCTGGCAAACCGTTTCTGTTTCACGGCTTTGCCAAAAGCATCTGTCGGTTGAGGAATACCAATACCTATTGGAATACTTTATGCCAAACCGCATAGATAAAAATACACCCGATAAGAAATTAGTCACGAATAATGTTAATTTTTCAGACGTTCAGCAACATCAACATCTGGTAAATCAGAAGGTCATGACAGAAGATCAGAAAATACTATCAGCATCAGATAATACATATATTGCAGGCAATATCCGCAATCAACTTCAAACTATCAACAAGCTACAATCTGAATCGGTTTTATTACCAGAAAAAACCGTTCCGTATCAAATCAGTAATACCGGAATATTAATTCTCTGGCCGATGCTACCCACGTTGTTTAATCAACTTGGCCTACTTGAGGAGAAAAAATTTATCCATCGTCAAGCCCAATTTAGTGCTGTTAATTTCCTTGACTATCTGATTTGGGGAACCGAAGAGAGGCCCGCAGAAAGAAAAGCTCTGAATTACGTTCTGTGTGGGCTAATGGTCGATAAAGATATTAAATCAATCACTATCGAACCAGAAAAACAATTAATAACCTCGCAATGGCTCTGAGGAATCCCCAGAAAATAGACAGGCATAGCGTTGTGTGATCTACTGATTGTTCCACCAAGTCAATAAGGTCACTGCTATGCCTGTACGTGAAGTATGTCATAACTTCTTTAAAGATGCTTTATC
>NZ_NSCM01000012.1 GCF_003287735.1 Photorhabdus bodei
TTCCTGTTGTTTTGACTGTTTTTTTCTCGCCTTTTCGCATCCAGCCATAACCGAGTTTAGTGCCTTGAGTCGGGTGAACCGCGTCAAGAAAGAGGATGGGTTCGTCTTTCGCTGTGACTTTAAGATTCTCATAATATTCAATAAATTGTCGCTGTTTTTCTGCGTCGAATTTATGAGGGACGCCACAAGGTTTTTTATAAGAAAAACCCTGACGGTGTAGCCATTTATTCATGCCGGGAATGCTAAAGGTAATATTCCAGAGCTGAGCAACATAGGCCACGATTTCATGGGTGTGATGGAAAAGATGTTGAGATAAGTGATTGATTAAAAAATCAGTTTGTTCTCGGGAAAGCAAACTATCAGACCCTCCATTGTCAGATTTAAGTTTCCCCTGATTGAGGTAATCACCGATATGGCGGTCAACGGTGGTCTGATGGAGTCGCAATGCCTGGGCTATCATGACAGAACTCCACCCTTCAGAAGCCAGAAGGATAGCTTTTATTCTGTCTCGTACTTGACCATCACGAGTGGTGTCGTGAAGACGTTCAAGTTTGATTTTTTGTTCTGATGTAATAAATATTTTCATAGCGAGGATAATGATCTCCATTTCGGATAAAATCAAGCATCTTCAATGATTACGGGTATATTCGGCAATAGGCGAGGGTAATTCACCCATAGATAGCCCTATAATATTGAAATCTTCAGGAAGGTTGAGCAGTTGATAAAAAGCAGGGTTAGCATAAATAAATCTTGACTCGCGATCTCTGGCACCCCAAGGTTCATCGCTTTTATCCCACATCAGCGTTAATTGTGGCGTAATATGATTGGGTTTGTTTCTTATATTTGACATAGTAACTCCTTAATTATTATTAAGTCATTATCTGAATGAAGTGTTTTCTGATTATACATAAAATAACTTAAGCATATAATATAGTACAGTATAACGATCATCCAGCCAAAGATTGGCTGTTTATTAATTTTATTCTGGTATTATCAATACCAAATAATATAAGAAAAAATATTATTTTTTATTGAAAGTGATTTATTTCACCCGTTGAAATTGTACTCACATAACATCGCAATCTGTTAAGATAGATTGTCTTATAAAGATATGAGATATTATGTTGCTATATGTTACATAAAAATTTTTAAATTTGTTATCAAATCGGATCTTAGCGTGATCATTTAACGGTTTTTCTTCTATACATGAATTGAATAAGGCTGCTCATAAAATGCCACGATTTTTCCTAAAATTTTGGCTGTATTGATTGCTATTGATTTTTTATTTGTATGATGTAACCAATTGAGGCTATTTATATTATCAAATCGAGATGAGATGAATAACTCTTTATTATCTTCAATAAGAAAAAAACCGTTTCCTTTTCCATGCTTGTTAACAACCATAGTTGCACCCTCCTCGAATAAGTCATTATGAGACATTGATATTGCAAATAGATCATCACCCTTATTTGTACGTAAATACGGAATGCGGGCCATTTTTATATAACTTTTTTTACTATATTCATCAACTGACGTGTAAAGTGGAATATCGACATAATGTGTCTCAGTACCTACGACAGGCAGCCCATCTCCACTTTTAAGCCACGTAACATTGACATTGAGACATTCACTGATTGCGTCTATGTACTTGGTATTGTTGATTTGCCCCGAAAGAAGTTTCGAAATATAACCCCCTTGCACGCCGATTTTATCGGCTAACTTTATGGGTGTCATTCCTCGTAACTGAAGAGCTTCCTTAAGACATTCGTTAAAGTATTTCATCCGCTTCCAGCATTCCCAAAAATAACTAAACTTTCTGAACAATTAGAGTTCATTTATAAACTTTTTTGTCGTTAGACATAACATTTTCCTATTCGGAGAATATTTGGCTGTACTTGGCAGGGTTTAATGTCTTAGTACAGCTATTTTTAGCATTCCGCGCCAGTGCGGACTCAGGGAAAAAGCTGTAACAACATAAAAATATTAATATGCGAGAGTATGAATATAGCACCTTGAATAACCAAACTGAGGAGAAAAGAAAGGAATGATTGTAAAAGACGACTGGCACCCAGCGGATATTATTGCGGGACTAAAAAAACGAGGAACAACGTTATCTGCTGTTTCAAGAGAAGCAGGGCTTGCATCATCCACTTTATCAAATGCTTTGCATCGTCCGTGGCCTAAAGGTGAACAGCTCATTGCTACTGCTTTGAATCGCGAGCCTTTCGAAATATGGCCAAGCAGATATTCTAAATGAATTAAAATAAACTTCTCGAAAAAAGTTAATGAGAAGAGATTAAATACCTAAAACTTTTCTTGTGGAAAGCCTCAGGTATGATCATCGAATTAAAACAGGGCTATTAACGCCCTGCTTTGTTATTGTGCTAATATTTCTACTAATTTCGTGGATACCTTCTTATTTTATAACGTCAATTGAATTAAACCGTCGATTGCCTTTTCAAGATAGGCACGAGGACAACCCAAGTTTATCCTGATAAACCCTTTCCCCTGATTGCCAAAACTCAATCCCATTGAAACAACTATTTTGGCTTTTTGTAGTAAGGCCCGTTGTAAAGTGTCATCATCCAGACCTAAATTGCGACAATCCAGCCAAGCCAGATATGTACCTTCCGCTTTTGTCATTCGGCACCAAGGAACCGCAGACAAAGCCTGCTCGAACCAGCAACGATTTTCAGCCAGGTAATATTGTAGCTCATCAAGCCAAGCATCCCCATACTGGTATGCTGCTGTTGCCGCAGCCATAGATAGCGCGTTGAAGACATCCAGCCCATGCGCATTCAACCGATCGATAAAGGCACGTCGAAGTTCGGGATCTGGAATGAGAAAGTTTGATATACGGAGTGATGAAAGCCCAAATGCCTTACTTGTCGAGGTAGCGGCAATGACGTTACCATGCCATTCACTCCCCAGATGCAGTATTGAGGTGAATTTCCCCCAAGGCAAAATTAAATCAGCCCAAATTTCATCGGAAATTACGGTCGTACCGTACCTTTTACAAAGCATTAATAACTGGAGCAATTCATCACTATTCCAACATCGGCCCGTAGGGTTGTGCGGATTACATAACAATAGCAGAGGCGGTCTGTGTCGCTCCAACATCTGTTCCAGATGATTATAATCAATTTTATAACCTTCCAGACTTTCAAGAAGCGGGTTTTCAATCACCATCCTGCCATTCATAGTAATAATTTTGGCGAATGAAGCATAATAGGGCCCTTGCACAACGACACCTTCCCCCGGTTTACTGAGCATCTGTATCAGTAAAGCCAATCCGGGTATGACGCCTTCTATCGACGTAAACCAGTCGCGGTACAAGGTCAGTTTATGGCGCCTTGAAAACCAGTCTATTGCCGCCTGGTAATAGCAATCGTCGCGTTCGCTATAACCAAAAATACCGTGGTCAATTCGGGAATAGAGTGTTTGTAAGACCTCTTCCGGGCATTGAAAATCGAAATCAGACACCCACATTGGCAGCAGGTCAGTCTTATTTAAGTGCAAGTGACGATTTAAAAAATCCCACTTAACAGAGCTTGTATTGTGGCGATCGATTATTCGGTTAAAATCAGGCAACTTCACTTTGGATTTCCTTGTTATTCAGGGAGTTTTCCGGCGTGATTTTTGCAATACCGAAACCAGTAAAGCCATAAATGAGAGCCAAGAAGACGGCAGCATAGCACTGGATAGCCCAAGGCAGTAGCTCAAGCGTACTGACACCCAATGTAGTCGCCATGTAAATACCAGCAGCAGTCCAGGGGATCAACGGCTCTATGACAGTACAGCCATCTTCTATTGTTCGTGACAGATTTTTATTATCCAGTCCCATGCGACGATAAGCCCCTTTGAACAGTTCCGCCGGGATAAGGAGAGCCAGCTTTCCGTTACAGGTTGCACCTGTTACCAGAATAGTTGTTGCCAAGGTTGCAGCGATAAGTTGCCCGGTTGTGTGAACAACTTGTAGAAGCCGGTTAATGATGATGGTCAAGGCACCAGTGAGTGCTAAAGCACCGGCAAACGCGAATGCACAAAATGCAAGCAGGATAGTACTCATCATCGAGAACATACCACCACGATTGAGCAGACGGGAGACATCGCTAACGACCCCGGTAATGTTGTGTCCCTGATCAGAAAACATCGAGAGATTGAAACCGTCTATCAACGCATTAAGGCCCTGTTTAAGGGTGAGCCCCTGTAGACCTATTCCAAGCACAATAGCTAATACACAGGCAGCAAGCATGACGGGTATCACCGGACGTTTTGTTATTGCGCCCCACAAAACCAGTATCGGTGGCAAAATCAGCAATAAATTGAAGTGATACAGGCTTTCAAGAGATTGCACGATTTCTGTGACTTTTTCAGGTGTTGCCACATTACCCGTTAAGCTTGTATGACCAGCAATAAAATAAACAATAGCGGCCAAAATAAAGCTGGGAATAGTGGTATACATCAAATGTTGAACATGACTGTAAAGATCAGTATCGGCAACAATGGCAGCGAAGTTAGTTGAGTCAGACAACGGTGAAATTTTATCACCGAAATATGCGCCTGAAACAACCGCTCCGGCGGCCGCGGCCAAAGACACATCAAGGCCAGCGGCGACTCCCATGAGAGCAACCCCCGCTGTTCCGGCTGATCCCCATGACGTACCAGTACAAACCGAGATAACGCTCGTGATAAAGAAAGCAGCAATCAGTATGTATTGAGGGCTAATCAGTTTTAACCCCCAATACATCATGTAAGGTATGGTTCCGCTGAACATCCAGGTCCCAATTAACCCGCCGACACAAATCAGTATCATCATCACCGGCATCGCCTTGGCTAGCTTCGCCACAATCGCATCGATGATGTCATTCCAACGATAACCTTGCCAATATGCCAAGGCTGCTGCTATTCCTGCTGATATGAGCAATAAGGATTCGATGCGTAAATTCAGTTGACCATACCCAATAACCAACAATAAGAGCATTGCTGCGATTGGCAACATAGCGAGTCCCAGATTAAGCTTTTTCTTGTCATCCATATTAAAACCCCAAGTTTCAGATGGGTTGTTGAAACAGAATAGAATAATGAATTTATTTTGAATGAGATGTGACAGAGATTACTTGTTCATGTAATTGGTTTCATGAGATATGAAATGTGATCTGTATATCGCTTTTACACTTATGTGCGACACTTTTTACTACTTGATTACAAAAACGGAATCTCTGATGACAAGTTCGGCTGAGAACATATTCACTTGTGGAGCTATTTCTTTTCCGGCGTTGAGTTGCAATGCCAGATTAGCCGCCCGCTGAGCCATTCGTTCTATTGGATTGTGTACGGTGGTTAAAGGGGGATAAAGATATCGGGCCGGGACAATATCATCAAACCCAACAATCGACAGTTGTTCCGGTAATTTGATTTTCCGTTGATGTAGGGATCGCATCATACCGGCAGCCATGACGTCATTAAATGTTACTACCGCGGTAAAACCAATGCCACTTTCCAAGAGCTTTTCTGCTGCCAGTTCCCCACCTTTTTCGTTGAATGGCACACTAATAACCCAATTGCCAGGTACTGTGATACCCGCATTAGCCATTGCAGCCTGATATCCTTCCAGGCGGAGCCTTCTATTATCAATCGGTAGATCTGCTGTTACACAAGCAATTTTTCGATGACCGTTTTGAAGAAGATAGTTGGTGGCAGCCTGAGAAGCACTGACATTATCTAACCAAATGCACCGGTTGGCGATAGCAGGGAAATATCGATTGATAATCACTAATCCTGGTGTATGCGCTGCATAACGTAATACATCCACATCACTCATCCTACTGACATGCGCTACAATTGCTTCGCATCCCTGATTAATTAAAAAATCTAAGGCAGATTTTTCAAGTTCAGCTTGATATCCCCCACTACAAACCATCAGCTTTACTTCTTCTTGCCGGGCGACTTTTTCAACCCCACGAGCCAAAAGGGAAAAAAAAGGATCAGCCAAATTGCCGGTGAGTAAACCCAACATATGCCCGCACCTTTTCGCTAATGCAAGTGCGGCAGAATTACGATGGTAGTTGAACTCTCGCATAGCTTTCTCTACACGCTCACGAGTACCCGGCTCGACGTAAGCGGTATTATTAATGACACGGCTTACAGTGGCCACGGATACTCCAGCCTGATGTGCTACGTCTTTCATAGTGGTCATGCTCTCACCTCAGAGATGTATGTAAAATAAATCATATCCCAGCTAATAAAAGCGGTTGGAAGTATGAATTGGATTCTCAATATACCGACGATAAAGATCTTAACAACCCAGTCTACGATATGGCTTTGAAAATAAGCTATGAAGCTGATTTACATCACAGATTATTAAGTGACAGAACATACGGAGCACAGGGATCATTCTTAATCCAGCAAAAAATGGTTCATAGATTTAAAGTATTTTGGTGGAATATATAAATCATAATTATTCTTTTCACAAAATAGTTTCAATTCAATAATTGAGCTGATTGATAATTTCTCATAGATACTTTGAAAATACCCTTCCAAGGTACGACCTGATATTTTTATTTCGTCAGCAATACATCGGTTACTAAGGCCGCGGCAGAACAAAAAGATTACTATCCATTCTTTTTCTGTCAATATATTATTAGGCGGTCTAAGCTTAACAGACGTAATTTTATCATTTTTAACATAATGATGTACTGAAAAATGATTTATTTCTTTAACATGACAAATTATTCCAATACATTGATTATTTTCATCCATTAACGGGTATTTTTCACAAAAATAGGGCTTAAGTTGTTGACTATTGCTTTGAAGATGAGCCCCAATCGATGATATTCGTTGCATAGTCTGTAAAACCTTACGGTCATGTTCTTCAAAAAGGTGAACAAGACAATTAAACGGTGTAGGTAATTCTTTAGCAGTATATCCCATAACATCAAAGTGTTCAGGTAATTTACTTAATTTAATAAACTCTTTATTTGCATATATAAAACGAAGATTCTTATCTTTTACAAACCATGATTCATGACTTTTATCCCACATATTTGTTAACTGAGGGGTGATTTGACTCATATATGACCTTCAATAATCATTGAATATATACCCGTCATCTTTCAAGCTGCCTCTTTGTTGGCTGCACTCACTCACCCCGGTCACATAGTTATCTATGCTCCCGGGGATTCGTTCCCTTGCCGTCGCGATGCAACTTGAAATCCATAGGGTATAAATAGAAAAATATTTTAACAATCAGCAAAAATAGCTATTCGCTCTATAGGGATATAGTATTGCTATGATCTCAACAGTATGAGTGGTCCCAGATTAATATTATTCTTAATCATACAGTTTAAACTCCCGTTTCAAATTGTTTGTTACAATAGAGTAACGAATTCATTTTTGATGGAATGTGAGATAAGTTTGATGTTCATGTAACCGGTTTCATGAAGTTTGAAAATGTGATTTATATATCAATTTTTTATCTTGCTTATAACCAAGCATCCGCAATAACCACTAACTTTTTTTGGAATATTTCAATGGATGTTCTTAATATCCCATAAGAGGCTATATGAACATAATCACATCCTAAGAGATCTTCCTTCAGCCAGTGTCGCTATGTCTCCACCACGTTAAACCCCCTGTGGATCTCGTGACGGAGTTCTTCAGAATCTGTCAGACTATCCTCCATTTTTCGTATGAAATGAGCCAGTGAAATCCGTCCCCACCAAAGAGGAGAATGAACAATAGCGTAGTCGTACTATTGTGAGTAAATGAGGGGATAATTGGATGAACGAAAATAATTAGGCATCAAGCTTAAGCTATAAAAATTATGACAAACTATAATGGTAAAATTATTATCTCTATATCACCCTCTATTATGAAACTGTAATTTAAGTTGTGCAATTATCTAGTATTTATATATTCCTTCCAACAACGCAGGCAGGCAGGTAAATTATGAGCGAAAAGAAACTTAAAACACTCACAGCCGAACTGGCTAAGCATCTGAATGACCATTTTTAATCGTGGCGGCAATTATACAGAACTACACACAGACTCTATATATACCTGTCATCCTTCAAGTTGCCTCTTTGTTGGCTACACTCACTCACCCCGGTCACATCGTTATCTATGCTCCCGGGGATTCGCTCCCTTGCCGTCGCGATCCGTCTTGAAATCCATAGGGTATAGTTAATAAGTGGTATCAGCCTTCTTTCTCTAATATCCACTCCCTAGATTAGATACTTTGATTTAGTACATGGTGTATCCATGGCATAAAAATCGCAATCAATTTAAGTTCGGGTGTTTTCCAATACGAACCGTTACAATAGGTAAAATACGAATATTATACACCAAGTTTTAATATTGTGATTACTTTAGCGAATTATCAATAGTATATGAATAATCAGAACATTAATGCACAGGATTATTTATTAATTCAAAATTATCTAATACCTCTAACAATTCAGGCAACAAAATCCAACTAATTATCAACTGAAAGATTTCAGAGTAAGAAAAGTCAATGAGAAAGGAACTCAATGCCTTAAGAGTGTTTAGATCTTTTACCATAATATTAAACTTTTCTATAAAAGTATCTTCTGCTGAAAAAAGGAAATACGACAGTAATACTAAACCGAGTAACCTTTGACGGCGGTTCTTCTTACCCCCACTTATTATCATTTTTACACTTTTTTTACACATCCATTCACTCTTTTATCAGCATCTTTGCATCTCCTTACCTAATCTTTACTATCCAAGTTTTCAGGAGATAAGCAGTGAGCATATTCTTCATTTCCGGCGCGTTATTAGTAGCCCTGTTACTGGTTTATCTGATTTATGCGTTACTCCATGCGGAGGATTTTTAAATGGCCGCCTCCGCTTTTTTATTGATCTCCAGTTTTTTACTGATTCTACTGATGCTGGCAAAACCACTCGGAAACGTTATCGCCAACATGATCGACGGTAATATTCCTCGCGGGCTGACTAAAGCAGAATCTGGCCTTTGGCGTTGCTGTGGCTTACAAAAACCTGGCGGCACAGTCAAAGAAATGAACTGGTGGCAATATGCATTAGCTATTACTATTTTTAATCTAACTGGACTATTGCTGCTATTCACGCTTTTAATCACACAACAAGCTCTTCCCCTTAATCCTGAACATTTCCCCGGGCTCAAATGGGATCTGGCGCTGAATACAGCCATCAGCTTTATCACCAATACTGATTGGCAGGCATACAGTGGAGAAAACACACTAAGTTACTTTAGCCAAATGACAGGTCTAACCGTGCAGAACTTTCTTTCTGCCGCGACCGGTATTGCAGTGGCATTTGCGCTGATACGCGCATTTTCCCGTCATGGCGTCAAAACCGTAGGCAACGCCTGGGTTGATATCACACGTATCACCCTTTATCTGCTATTACCGCTGTCTATGGTTATCACGCTCGTTTTTGTCAGCCAGGGAGTGATTCAGAATTTCGAACCGTATCAATTAGCCCATACCATTGAAGGCCAACCGCGATTGATCCCAATGGGCCCCGTCGCTTCACAGGAAGCCATCAAATTATTGGGCACCAATGGAGGTGGATTCTTTGGGGCTAGCTCATCACACCCCTTTGAAAATCCAACTGCTATCAGCAATTTCATTCAGATACTGTCTATCTTCTTGATCCCTTGCGCACTCTGTTTTGCCTTTGGGCAAGTGGTTGGTGATAACCGTCAAGGGCACACTCTATTGTGGGCAATGAGCATCATCTTTGTCATTGCCACCGTAGGAGTCATGTATGCCGAACTGAAAGGGAATCCCCATTTCAGTCTGTTAGGTGCCAACAGTAATATCAATATGGAAGGTAAAGAGAACCGCTTTGGCATCCTCGCAACCTCAATTTATGCCGTCGTAACCACCGCCGCTTCCTGTGGCGCCGTCAATGCCATGCATGATTCTTTCACTGCGCTTGGTGGCATGATCCCAATGTGGTTGATACAAATTGGCGAAGTCGTGTTTGGCGGTGTGGGTTCTGGTTTATATGGTATGTTACTGTTCGTTCTGCTGACCGTTTTTATCGCCGGTTTAATGATAGGCCGCGCGCCTGAATATCTCGGTAAAAAAATCGAAGTATTCGAGATGAAAATGGTGGCACTCGCGATTCTGGTTACCCCTACACTGGCTCTTTTAGGAACGGCACTTACCATATCCACTGCCAGTGGACGTGCCGGTATTCTGAACCCCGGCGCTCACGGTTTCAGTGAAGTGCTCTATGCCCTCTCCTCCGCTGCCAACAATAATGGTAGTGCTTTCGCCGGCCTCAGTACCAACAACATGTTCTACAACTTGTTGCTAGCCATCATCCTATTTTTGGGTCGCTTTGGCATGATCCTGCCAGTACTTGCTATTGCCGGTTCTTTGGCCGTAAAAAAACGCCAGCCTGCCAGCAACGGTACACTCCCCACCTATGACCCACTGTTTATCAGTCTATTGATTTTGACCATCATGCTAATCGGTGCGTTGACTTTTATTCCGGCTCTGATCCTTGGCCCGGTCATTGAACATTTACAAATCTGGCTAATAGCCCGGTAAGCGCCAAAGAG
Source organism: Photorhabdus bodei (assembly GCF_003287735.1). Lineage (GTDB taxonomy): Bacteria > Pseudomonadota > Gammaproteobacteria > Enterobacterales > Enterobacteriaceae > Photorhabdus > Photorhabdus kayaii. The sequence goes on from NZ_NSCM01000012.1 coordinate 10,577, forward strand.
AGGAATACCATGACCAACAAGCAACAGACATTATTCGAACCTGCTTTGATTCGTAATGCCCTGATTGATTCAGTCAAAAAATGTCATCCGGCTGCACAATGGCGTAACCCAGTAATGTTTGTCGTCTATCTAGGCAGTGGGTTAACCACCATTTTATGGATTGCCATGTTAGCGGGTCAATTTAACGGAAATGCGCTGTTCACCGGTAACATCGCCTTATGGCTGTGGTTTACTGTGCTATTCGCTAACTTTGCCGAAGCACTGGCAGAAGGCAGAAGCAAAGCTCAGGCGGCCAGCCTTAAAGGGGTAAGAAAAACCAGTTGGGCAACTAAACTAAATTCAGCCAATCGTAGTGCAGCCAGAGAGAAAGTCCCTTCTGACAGCCTACGCAAAGGGGATATCGTCATTATTGAAGCTGGTGAAACCATCCCTTGCGATGGTGAAGTTATCGAAGGTGGCGCTTCTATTGACGAAAGTGCAATCACCGGAGAATCTGCCCCCGTTATCCGCGAATCTGGCGGTGATTTTTCCTCTGTGACTGGCGGTACACATGTGCTATCTGACTGGCTGGTGGTCGAATGTTCAGTTAATCCCGGTGAAACTTTTCTTGACCGCATGATTTCAATGGTGGAAGGGGCTAAACGTCGTAAAACCCCAAACGAGATTGCACTGACTATTTTGTTGACTGCTCTAACAATCATCTTTCTATTGGTGTGTGTCACCCTACTGCCATTTTCAATATTCAGCGTGGAGACTAACCAATCTGGTCAACCTATCACTGTCACGGTATTGATAGCGTTATTAGTTTGTCTTATTCCTACCACGATTGGTGGGTTACTTTCTGCCATTGGTGTCGCAGGCATGAGCCGCATGCTAGGTGCCAATGTTATCGCCACCAGCGGACGAGCCGTTGAAGCAGCGGGTGATGTGGATGTGCTGCTACTGGATAAAACCGGCACTATCACCTTGGGAAATCGCCAAGCCTCTCAGTTTCTGCCCGTACCCGGCATAACGGAACAGCAGTTAGCGGATGCCGCCCAACTCTCTTCTTTAGCCGATGAAACACCAGAAGGCCGCAGCATTGTCATTCTGGCAAAACAGCGATTCAATCTGCGTAAACGTGATCTGCACTCACTGAATGCAACTTTTGTACCTTTCTCTGCCATGACTCGAATGAGTGGTGTTAATGTGGAAAACCGCCTGATCCGCAAAGGCGCTGTCGATGCAATCCGCCGCCATATTGAAGTCAATCACGGAAAATTCCCTGAAGCCGTGGAAATTCTGGTACAGACAGTGGCACGTAAAGGAGGTACCCCACTGGTTGTCGCCGAAAATCAACAGGTGCTGGGAGTTGTCGCGCTAAAAGATATCGTAAAAGGCGGCATTAAAGAGCGATTCAGTGAAATGCGCCGTATGGGAATCAAGACCGTTATGATTACCGGCGATAACCGTCTGACTGCGGCTGCGATTGCCGCAGAAGCCGGAGTAGATGACTTTTTGGCTGAAGCTACCCCCCAAGCCAAACTAGCCCTGATCCGCCAATATCAATCCGAAGGGCGTCTGGTCGCCATGACAGGTGATGGCACTAATGATGCCCCTGCTCTTGCTCAAGCCGATGTTGCCGTTGCTATGAATTCAGGCACTCAAGCCGCCAAGGAAGCCGGCAATATGGTGGATCTGGATTCCAACCCAACCAAACTGATCGAAGTTGTCCATATTGGTAAACAGATGTTGATGACGCGTGGCTCTCTGACCACATTCAGTATCGCCAATGATATCGCAAAATATTTTGCCATTATCCCGGCGGCGTTCGCCGTCACTTATCCACAATTAAATGTCTTGAATATCATGCACCTGCACTCGCCTACTTCGGCGGTTTTATCGACAGTTATCTTTAACGCACTGATTATTGTTTTCTTGATCCCATTGGCTCTAAAAGGCGTGAGCTACCGCCCAATGAATGCATCGTCGCTTTTACGCCGCAACCTGTGGATTTATGGTCTGGGTGGTCTGATAACGCCTTTCATCGGCATCAAACTGATAGATATGTTGCTGACTTTGCTGATACTTAAATAAAGGTGATGAAAATGATTTGGTTACGTTCTTCTATTGTGTTGCTGATATTTCTGACACTGATTACCGGCGTAGCTTATCCATTGCTGGCAACAGGTTTGTCAGAACTGATGTTTCCTTATCAAGCACAAGGCTCTATGGTTAAACAAGGTGGTCAACCCGTTGGCTCTGAACTGATTGGTCAACCCTTCACTAAGGCGATCTATTTTCAGGGTCGCCCTTCTGCTACCGTAGATTATCCCTATAACCCCCAATCCTCTGGTGGCAGCAATTTAGCGCCCTCCAACCCGATATTGGATGATGAAATCAAACGTAGAGTTGAACAACTGCGTCAATTTAACCGTCAACCAGACATTCCTGTACCGGTTGATCTGGTCACCGCATCCGCTAGCGGTCTTGATCCTCACATCTCACCCGCCGCCGCTGACTTTCAAGCACAGAGAGTCGCTGATGCACGCCATTTACCGATTAAAGTGATAAAGCGATTAATCAAGGATAATATTGAGCCACCACCATCGGAATTCCTCGGTGAGCCAGTGATTAATGTGTTAAAACTTAATCTTGCCCTTGATAATTTGCACAAGAAAAAACAGTAAGGCTGAACATGGATCAACACGAACCACAGCGCCCTGACCCGGATGAATTACTGACACTGGTTAATGAGAAACAGCGCGGTAAATTAAAAATATTTTTCGGTGCCTGCGCTGGCGTGGGAAAAACCTATGCTATGTTGCAGGAAGCGCAAAGATTGCGTGCTCAAGGGCTGGATATGGTTATCGGCGTGGTAGAAACCCATGAGCGGCAAGACACCGCCGCTTTACTTGATGGTCTGCCACAATTGCCCCTGAAACAGATCCAATATCGACGGCGCAGAATCAGCGTCTTTGATCTTGATGCCGCCATTGCCCGCCACCCAGCCATCATTTTGATGGATGAGTTGGCATTCAGTAATCCTCACACCAACCGTCATCCCAAACGCTGGCAGGACGTTGAAGAATTACTTGAGGCTGGCATAGATGTACTGACTACCATCAACGTTCAGCATCTGGAAAGCCTCAATGATGTTGTGGGGGATATTACTGGTATCCGGGTCAGGGAAACCGTCCCTGATCATATCTTTGATCAGGCGAATGAAATTGTCTTAGTTGATCTGCCCCCAGATGATCTGCGCCAGCGGCTCCATGAAGGTAAGGTCTATATCCCTAGCCAGGCAGAACGCGCCATTGAACATTTTTTCCGCAAAGGTAATTTAATTGCATTACGAGAGCTCGCTTTACGCCGGACGGCTGATCGCGTGGATGATCAAATGCGTGCTTTCCGCGACACACAAGGGCATGAACCGGTCTGGCATACCCGTGATAATCTTCTACTCTGCATTGGTAATAGCTCAGGCAATGAAAAGCTCATCCGCACTGCCGCTCGCCTCGCAGCCCGATTAGGCTGTATCTGGCATGCAATTTACGTTGAAACCCCAAAACTGTACCAACTACCCGAAGGTAAACGGCGCACTATCTTAAAAGCACTCAGATTAGCGCATGAATTGGGGGCTGAAACCGCGACACTTTCCGATTCAAACAAAGAAAAAGCGGTATTACGTTATGCCAGAGAACATAACCTCGGCAAAATTCTGATAGGCCGTCGCTGTACCTCCAAACAGAAGCTGTTTGGCTGGCAATGGCGCCCAGGTTTTGCTGACCGACTGGGAAAACTAGGACCAGATTTGGATCTAGTGATTGTCGCATTAGAAGAGCGCAGCCGATGGGATAAAGAACAGGACAACCGCTCTGTCAGTGAAAAATGGCGAGTACAGATTCAGGGCTGCCTGATCGCTATTGCTCTCTGTACACTTATTACCCTGTTCTCCAGAACATTCTTGCTGACCCTTGATAAAGCCAATCTTGTCACGCTTTATCTGCTTGGCGTCGTTATCATTGCGCTATTTTACGGACGCCAACCATCAATCTTTGCCGCTTTCATTAATGTCATCAGTTTCGATATCTTCTTTGTACAGCCTCATTGGTCTCTTGCTGTTACCGATATGCAGTACCTGCTGACCTTTACTGTCATGCTAATAGTCGGTGTCGTTGTCGGAAACCTCACAGCGGGAATGAGATATCAGGCGCGAATTGCCCGTTACCGCGAACAACGAACCCGCAATCTCTACGAAATGACCCGTGAACTGAGCCGGGCGCTGAATGAAGAAGACATTGCCCGTACCAGCTACCATTTTCTTGCCAATGGTTTTCAGGCTAAAACCGGCCTCTTTTTACCCAACGAAGATGGTAATTTATATCAACTCACGACCAATAATGGCGGTCATATGTTGATTGATGATGCCATTGCAAAATGGAGTTTTGATAAAAATCTGCCGGCTGGAGCGGGAACAGATACCTTACCTAGCGTACCTTACCAACTACAGCCTATCGCTACACCTTCTCAGACACTGGCTGTATTAGCTATTGAGCCATCCTATTTGCGCCAATTACTGATCCCTGAACAACAGCGATTGCTGCAAACATTTACCGGCCTGATCGCCAATGCACTGGAAAGATTGCAACTCTCACGCCGGGCAGAATCCGCTAAATTGGATACAGAGCGGGAACAGTTACGTAACTCGCTTCTGGCGGCCCTGTCTCACGATTTACGCACACCGCTGACCGTCCTATTCGGACAAGCGGAAATCCTGATGTTGGATTTATCAGCCGAAGGCTCTCCACATACCAAACAGGTGAATCAGATTCGTCAACAAATTCTCAGCACTTCCCGTCTGGTTAATAACTTACTGGACATGGCGCGTATCCAATCGGGAGGCATTCAGCTCAATCTGGAATGGCAATCGCTGGAAGAGATCGTCGGCAGTACCTTACGTTCGCTGGAATATGCACTCAACCGTCATCCCGTTGCAGTTTCCCTGCCATCCGATTTACTATTGCATTGTGATGCCAGTTTACTGGAGCGGGTATTTGTCAACCTGTTGGAAAATGCAATCAAATATACCGATGAGCAAATACCACTAGGTATTAAAGCAACAACAGAAAAAAATCAAATTCATATTGAAGTTTGGGATGCAGGTAAAGGCATTCCGCCGGAACAAGAACAATTAATTTTCGATAAATTCTCCCGCGCTCGCAAAGAGTCTGCTATTCCAGGAGTGGGCCTTGGATTAGCAATTTGCCGGGCAATTATTGAAATCCACCAAGGAAAGATTTGGGCAACCAATAACGAAAAAGGTGGAGCAAGTTTTCACTTTGTTCTACCGTTAGAGAAACCACCTGAAATTATTACTGAGGAGATGTGATTATTACCAACAATAACACCATTTTGATTATTGAAGATGAAAAAGAGATCCGACGCTTTGTTCGACTAGCGTTGGAAGGTAAAGGCTATCGCGTATTTGACAGTGATACGCTGAAATGGGGCCTAATTGAAGCGGGAACCCGCAAGCCTGACTTAATTATTCTTGATTTGGGCTTGCCGGATGGTGACGGTATTAATTTGATCCGTGATCTACGCCAATGGAGCGCAATTCCCGTTATTGTTCTTTCTGCCCGCGATAAAGAAGCGGATAAAGTTGCAGCATTGGATGCCGGCGCTGATGACTATCTGAGTAAACCCTTTGGCATCAGTGAACTATTGGCAAGAGTCCGGGTTGCCTTACGCCGTTTTGCCAGAACTAATAAAGAAGAATCGATCGTTCATTTTTCTGATGTCGTTGTCGATTTGGTTAACCGCCGAATCACCAAAAACGATGAAGAACTGCATCTAACCCCGATTGAATTCCGGTTACTAGGTGAATTATTGGCGAATAGCGGCAAAGTACTCACCCAACGCCAATTACTCAACCAAGTTTGGGGTCCTAATTATGTTGAACACAACCATTATTTACGGATTTATATGGGGCATTTACGACAAAAATTAGAAACCGACCCAACCAGACCAAAACATTTATTGACTGAAACCGGCATTGGCTATCGGTTTATGCCTTAATGCCTGAGACACAAATCGAATCACTTCATATCTCAGGCAATTAATATCTCTCAGCAAAGCTGATATCCGCTTATTTCACCTGACACACATGTTCAGATAAATAATAAGCGACAGACTCTTCGCGGCAAGAACCAATAATATCAGCGTAAGGAAGCGCTTGTTTAACCCTATCCTGTGCAGTGCCCATGATGACCCCTTTAGCTACGGTTGAAAGCATTTCCACATCATTCATACCGTCACCAAACGCAATCGTTTTATTAATTGGGACGCCAAGAAACTCAGCTAACTGAATTAAAGCTTGTCCCTTTGAAACACCACGGTCCATCACTTCTAGACACCAAGGAAATGAGAAAGCGACACTGACATGATCAGAAAATAGATCAATTAAATGACGTTCTAATTTAACCAACGCATCATGATCTCTCTTCTTGTGAATGAAAAAGATTTTCTCAACCGCATCACAAGGCATTTCATCAGCCTGCCTAACCGCGGGATTAAAATTATCATTCTGATTAAAATCATTGAAACTATGGTGTAGCTCACTGGTTAACCATTGAGAACCATAATACATATTAATCACTAAATCCTGATCCGCCTGTGTTTCCTCAATCACTCTTTTTACTACATCACCCGGTAGATATTGTCTGATATCCAATTTTTTACAGGCACTGGTCAATCTGGCGCCATTAGATGTAATCAGATGTACAGGTATATCAAAGTCACCAATAATAGAATTAACATCAGCATGATGCCTGCCGGTGGCAAATACGATCTGCTTGCCTTTATTTGACAAATTAGTCAACACCTGATAGGTAAATTCACCTATCGTATCCCCATGAAGTAATAGAGTTCCATCAAGATCTGTAGCAATAAGATTATACATGAGCGCTTTCCGGTACATTAATAACTACTATTATCTATGCTTGATTCAGCAACTCAAGCGATGCTTTCTTGGTAAATGTCATCCTTTCTTCCAGACTATGATTGTCCTTTTCATAATAAATTGTTGCCTCTGAATCAATCTGAGGTCTTGGTGTTATTTTTTCCAATATTAGCATCGTGTCAAGGAATAATTGTCTGGAATAGTTAATAGCCCTTGTATAAGTATCAATAACCTCTTCAAATTCAGGGTAAATAGCAAATGAGATCTGATTGACAATTGGCCCGGCGTCAATACCCTCATTAATTTCATGGATCGTCACACCGTGGGACTGTTCTCCATTTTTCAAAGCCCAGTTTACCGGCCTTACGCCGCGATATTTAGGTAAATAGGACAGATGGATATTCAAGATTTTCTTACACGAATTAATGAATTTTAACGGTAATATCCGCTTATGAAATACGACAAAGCATAAATCGCAAGTGAAATCACCACTTTCATAGCCGGGTAAATTTTCAACCTTATTATCCTCAATAACAGAAATATTATTTTGATAACAGAAGTCGATTAACGTCTGATCAGTGCTTACAGGTTCGAATTTATCTGCCACCACGTGCGATATTTTATAGTCTTTATGATTTAAGAAATATTGACAAATGAAAATTGCCAATTCTCCTTTACCACAAATTACCACTGTTTTGGGATTATTCATTCGCAAACCTCTTTAACTTCCTTGATCGCTTTAATATCATTAATATTTATTTGCCATTGCATGATTGTACGTAATGCATTTATTAAAATTTCATTATCGCTTGGTGTTCTGCAAGAAATACGTAAATAGAGATCAGAGCCTGCATTTCCTTTACCAGAACACTCTTTCACATATAGCCCATGAATATCTAAAAGTAACCGTGATATCGTCTTCGCATCAGAAATATGTAATTTACAGTAAACAAAATTAGAATCCGTTTCATAGGCAGTAATACCTTCGATTGAATTTAATTCTTGCTGTAATTTTAACGTATCACTAATCACTTTTTCACAGCTTAATTTATAACTCTCTCTATATTGAGGTAATCTCAATAAAAACTCTTCAGCAAAACCATTAATATTCCAAATGGGTAACAAAGCTCTTATTTTACCAAGTAATTCCTGATTTGCAGTGGCAATATACCCAATACGAATACCGCCAATCCCGAAGGTTTTACTCATGCTTCTAATAACAGATAAATTCTTATAGTTATCTAAATGCGTTAACATTGTCTCATCACGCATTTTAGAGAAATCTAAGAAAGATTCATCAACAATTAAGTCGATATTTAATGCCAACAATTCGCCAGCCAAATATAACAGACTATCAATAGGTGTCAGTTTACCTGTCGGATTATTTGGTGACTCAATCACCACCACATTTGGCTTTTCTTCTTTCGCCAACATTAATAGTTCATCAATATCTATCTCAAACTGCTGATGCTCTTTGGTATAACTATATATCGTCCTTGCTTTTCCAAAGCAATTAGCATATTCATTAAATGATGGCACAGTAACTAATACTTTACCTGTATAAACATCAGGAAGCCGTTTAATTATCTCCGCAGCACCATTTGAAATACATAATTTCGTTCTTTCTATCCCGATAAATTCAGATAAAGCATGCTCGACTAAACGATTCCCGCCAGGATAATTTAACAATATTTCATCAAAATTATTCTTTATTTCATCTTTCAATTTTTTAGGTGGAAAGTTGAAATTGTAAATTAAGCCAAAGTCAATAATAGGATAACGCCAGTATCCACCATGCCTATTTTGAATAAAATCTAATTTATTATTACTTGAAATGAAGTCACAAATAGCAAGATCATAAGTATTATCTACCTCATACCATTGTGAATGATCAACAATACTTGCTTTAAATTCAGCTACATTATTCAGTAAAGACTGTTTAAATATATCCTCATAATATAACCCAGTCGATCCACCATTAATGTAACTTTCTAACTCTTTAGTAACATATTCAGCAAAATTAGCGGTGCAAATATTATAAATATTTACTGTTTTATATTGACCATCTTCAACCTGATAATGATTATCCTTAGTAGAATTTAATGCAATAATATTATCTTTATCTATTTTTGCATAAGTCCCTTCCATATTGCCACTAAGAGGAGAAACAAGGACATTGAGATCTCCTGCTTTTAACATCACTGTTTCCAAACATTTCTTTGTGAAGAAGATATCCCCTTCAAGGATCAGCGTATCTTGCTTAATCCAATTTCTGGCAAGGTATAAAGAATAGATATTATTGGTTGATTCCCACTTTTCACTATTAACAAATTCAATATCCAAATTATATGTCTTTTGTTTAATATGAGATATTAAAATATCACTTTTATAACCCACCACAATAATCACTTTCTTAATACCGACAGCTTCGATATTTTTCAGCGCATTATCGATAAATGATGTTTGATTTGTTTCTACCAAAGGTTTTGGTTTATTTGATGTTCTGGTAGATAACCGGCTGCCTCTTCCTGCACAAAGCAATATTACTGTTTTTTCATTCATAGTCTTGATAAATTATTTTAAATGGATGTTAAAAGGCTATTGTTATTCTTAAATAAGAATTAACCTAAAATATAGTTCATTAATGATATAAAATTGATATTGAATTAAATATCAATTAAATACGATGTCATATATAGCATGTTGATACACCCAAACCCCATCAATTCTTCCGTGGAAACTTGCCTCACCACCATTTTCACCACCCGTCTTTACGCCAGACCCCAGACCAAATGTATGAAAATTATTGAGCGCGTCACCTGACGTTGATATAGGATTTAACTTTGCATTAGTTAACAAACCGTATTTATCACTTTTAAATTCAATAGGCGTATTATTCTCATTAACTATTTCAATAAGTTTAGAGTGATAGCCAGTACAATGAATAAGCAAATCATCACAGTTAATGAGTTTAATAACTTCATCATCAGAAATTTTTGAAATATTCAAGATAGCAATATTTTTATATTTTCTTTCCTTAATTTCTTGTGCAAAAGCAAAAGAATCATATCTCAAACCTGAATATCGGTTAACCCGTCCACTTAAAGGACAGATATCTTCCTGAGTAAAATCATAGCCATAAGATTCTGCACTTGCAGGTGAATCAAAGAACAATTTAAAATCTTTATTAACCAGAACGTTTATCTTACCGGTAAACTTTAATTGCTCTATCAACCGAATTAAACAAGAAACTGAACTATGTGACGAACCCAATATTGATATACTTTTTATATCACCTTTATTTATAACCTCATCATAAAAACCTTTAATAAAATCACCAGAGGTAATATTATTACTATTATGCAATAATCTGGATTCGTTTGGATTTCCACCTATATTAAACAGTACTTTTCGCGCTGATACAATATAATCTTCATTATTTTTATGATAAGTTATATCATAGTTACCATCTTCATTCTGTTTAATCTTTTTTACTTCCGCATCAGTCAAAATATTAAACCGATCACCATATTTGTTTTCCTGAATAAAGTGTGCAATTTTCTCCAAATATTGGCCGACAAACCTCAATTCAACTGGCTTATCTTTATTGGCACTAAAATATTCCCACTCTGATGTTGATCTTATATATTGACTAAGCTCATCATCACAACCATCAAATTTCTCTAAAAATACACTACCTAAAGAGTTCGCGGTAATTTTATATTTCTTTAATGAACCAGAACCCACCATCTCTGTTTTTTCTAAAATCAAACCATTTTTTATGGCTTCATCTTTTAATAAATCTGGGATTAATGAAATATTTGCAGGACCTGCACCACACATTACCACATCATAAAACGGCTTATTCATTGACAAATCCTAACATTTTTAACGAAATTTGAGTCTCAATAACATTCCCGGAAAACTCATGACGAGTCTGTTTATAACCAAGAGGTTGCCCATCCAAACCTGCTTTAATAACATCACTATGACTAATCTTTTTATCCTCATTACGGGAATAAACCAACAGTTCCTTCTCATAATCAAATGCCAAACAAGGAATACAACTTAATTTTAGTGTTTTGGCTAATTCAAGTCTATGATGACCATCAATAACCACATTCGTTGCTGAATCAATCCAAATTGGTTGAGTCCAAAAACCTTCAAGTTTAACTTTCTCTATTAACTGCTCAACACGAACAGGACAATGTAATTCAGTTGGTCTAAGATTTGAGACTTCTTCTAATATTAATTTCATGTTTATCCCTTAGTTTAAACATCCGATAGAAAATTACCAACATCAACACACTTAATATCGCTAATAATTGAAATAACACTCCACCATCAAATAATTGGATAATAGCACCACCAACTAATGGAGATATAGAAAAACCAATACTATAAAGTGACGCTGCACCAAAATATGCGCCACGTAAATCATTTGGCGCCAAACGATCGATAAAAACATTCACACATGGAAACAAAATAGTTTGACTGATACTCATGGTAAAAGCAGCTACATACCACAATAAATAAACATCATAATACTTGAATGCAATAAAGAACATTAATTCAGACAAAATAAGTAACACAGACCCTATATTTATTTTCGTTTCTAACTCCATTTTTTGCGTTAACATGGAAAACGGTAACTGCATAACCACAATGGTTATCGCATGTAACATAATAAGCGAAGCAATAAACTCAGCATACCCATTAAACCCTAATGAAGTAATTAATTGTGGCAAAGTTGAATCAAAATGGCCAAAAATAAACATCATGAGAATATTATTGATGACCAACATTAAAAACACACGGTCATTTAATAAAACCTTCATCGTTCCTTTAAAATCATCATTATTTGTTAAGTTTATTTTTATTTTCTTACCAAATAAATAAACAGGGATCATAAAAATTACATAGGATATCGAAACAATCAGAAAAGAGATGGAATTAATATCCAGGCTTAATTTTACACCTAAATAAGGCCCGACTACCGCACCCGCATTAAGAAATAAATACCTTAAGTACATGGCATTCTCTCTTACCTGCTTTTCCTCGATAATATCGCCGATAACGGCTTTTATTGGATTATTCACAAGCGCCCAAGAAATATTCGCTAATAAAGTACCAATAATAAAACCAGACTGATGTTCAGATAACCACAATATTAAATATGCCAATGAAGATATAAGACATCCAATGATGATTATCTTAGCCCGGCCGACTTTATCAGAGAAGTAACCAGCATAAAAACTTAATATTGATGAAATCGCAATGGATAAAGAGAGAACTAATCCAATCATCGATGCAGTAAAATGAAACTTGGTATATAATATGATGGATATAAAAGGCCATACCATCATTGATGTTGATCTTGTTACAAAAGTCCCAAAAAATAGACCCCATATACATGCCGGTATGGATGTATAACTATTAAGAGAAAAATTTTTCATTGTTATTTTCTTATGTTATTTATATTGGTATCTTTTAAACCAAGCATTTAAAATATTTATGAGAGTACATAAAACCCACTTGCCTCTACAAAAATCAAATGTAGAAGCAAGAACTAGGATGATCTGTACGATAAAGTAAATTCAATGTTATATAATTTATTTTTAATATATTATCAAAACAGATGTTAATTGCAAACTAAATATGACATTTTTATTACATGTTAAACGTAGATCAAATGCTGGTGATGTTAGTAAGCAACATAATGACATAAGTACTTCGCACTTTAACCGGCAAAAACACCGGTAAAAAGGGCCCTTAATCTCAGATGAAAACCTTTCAGTTCAATCTTTATCTATTCAAATAGTAATCAATCAACTGAAAAACTCAGCTTAATCTAATCCCAAAATAAACTGTAATATTATATTCAAAGTGAAATAAATAAATAAAACTGTATTTTAGTTTAATAGCTAAACTCCGGTGGGGATAATTATTATTTATAGATTTATATGAAGCCATCCGAGATTAAAACTGGAAATTATCGCATAGGCCCAAAATATTCACTAACTAAAATGGGGATTAGTAATGAGTTTATTCTTTAATTTCCTTAATGAAATAAATGATACATTCAAACAGAGAGAATTGTCTTATCATCTCAACTCATTTGATACTAACAACAGGATTTATTCGCGATGGGTACCTGGCTTATCTATGCCTTATTATCAGCGTTTACCGCCGCTTTAGTCGCTATCTTCGGGAAAATCGGTTTGCAAAATCTTGATGCCAATACAGCAACAGCAATACGCGCAGTCATTATGGCGCTGTTTCTTGTCGGTGTCGTTGTCGTACAAGGAAAATTAAATCTGGTTAGTGAAATACTGGCAAACCACAAGGCGTTGCTTTTTATCGCTTTAAGCGGTGTGGCGGGGGCATTGTCATGGTTGTTTTACTTTATGGCAATTAGAAACGGCAATGTTTCTCAGGTTGCCCCGATTGATAAACTCAGTGTCGTGTTTACTGTTATCCTGGCCGTTATCTTATTTGGTGAAAAAATATCACTGATGACCGCAGGTGGTATTGCACTGATTACTGCCGGTGCGTTAATGGTTGCTCTCGGCTGAAAAATAAAAAATCCGCAAAAGTTGTTATCACTGTTGCGGATTCTTTTTAATCGGCCAAAAAGATCAACCGGCGGCAAAAACCTGGTTAACGATATCCAGCGCTTCCTGCTCAATTTTCTGCCGGTGCTCAGGGCCAAGGAAGCTTTCACAATAAATTTTGTAGGCTTCTTCTGTTCCCGATGGGCGAGCAGCAAACCAGCCGTTTTCTGTTATCACTTTTAGACCACCTATTGACGCTCCATTACCAGAAGCTTTTGTCAACCGGGCTGTGATTGGATCACCGGCAAGCTTATCCGCTTTCACCATTTCTGGTGATAACTTGGCTAATAATGCTTTCTGCTGATAAGTTGCCGGTGCCTGGATGCGGCTATAACTTGGCGTACCGAAGCGAGCTGCCAACTTGTTGTAATGCTGCTGCGGATTTTCCCCTGTTACCGCGGTCATCTCTGCCGCCAGCAAACACAAGATAATCCCATCTTTATCTGTAGACCACGGCGTACCATCAAAACGCAGGAAAGAAGCCCCTGCACTCTCCTCTCCACCAAAGCCCAACTCACCTTTATGTAACCCATCAACAAACCACTTAAAACCCACCGGTACTTCTACCAATTTACGGCCAAGATCGGCGACGACCCGATCAATCATGGCACTGGATACCAATGTTTTACCTATCGCAACACTTTCTGACCATTGCGGACGATGGCGGAATAGGTAATTTATCGCGGTTGCCAGATAGTGGTTCGGATTCATCAAACCAGCGGGAGTGACAATACCGTGGCGGTCATAATCCGGATCGTTTGCAAAAGCCAAATCAAACTTATCACGCATGGCTAACAAACCCGCCATTGCCCAAGGGGATGAGCAATCCATACGAATGACGCCATCATGATCCAAGTGCATAAAACGGAATGTCTGATCAACTTGATCATTAACCAATGTCAGATCCAAATTGTAGCGCTCACCAATACGCTGCCAGAACGCAATGCCAGAGCCCCCCAAAGGATCAATACCGATTTTCAGCCCGGCCCGCTGGATAGCGGCCATATCAACCACATCACCCAACGCACTAACATATGGTTCAACTAAATCCTGCTGATGCAAATATTCGCTGTTCAATACCTGAACAAATGGCAAACGTTTAACGCCTTTTAGACCTTCTGTAAGCAACTCATTAGCACGACGTTCTATAATTGCTGTCAAATCCGTATCTGCGGGACCACCATCAGGTGGATTATATTTAATCCCCCCGTCTTCTGGTGGATTATGGGAAGGGGTAATAACAATCCCATCAGCCAACGCTTTCCCCAAGCGGTTATAACAGAGGATGGCATGAGAAATCGCAGGTGTTGGCGTAAATCCATTATTTTCCTGCACAATCACATTCACGCTGTTAGCCGTCAAGACTTCCAGTACGGAAATAAATGCCGCTTCTGATAAAGCATGGGTATCTTTACCCACATAACAAGGGCCATTGATTCCCCGTTGCTTGCGAACTTCCGCAACAGCTTGAGTAATTGCCAGAATATGCGCCTCATTAAAACTGTGACGCTGAGAACTGCCACGATGACCGGATGTACCAAATTTAACTTTATGCTCTGAGTTTTCCGGCTGAGGATGCAAGGTGTAATACTGTGATGTAAGCTGCGCTACATTTATCAGATCACTTTGGCGGGCAATCTGCCCCGCGCACGGATGATTTACCACTTTAAATCTCCCCTGGACAAGGGCTGCACTGTACTTTGTCTGTCAGCACAGCCTTAATCAGTTAAATTGTGCCACACACCTTGTCGATAAAATTGGCTGAGAATTTCATATCCTGCATAATTTGCTCAACCATACTACGCTTACGGTCAGTGTTAGTGTTAGTAATGACCCAAAAAGGCGTGCCCGGAATGTGACGAGGTTTGGTTTGTTTACCACTGGCGAGCAATGTCTGTTCATCACCAGCAAAATAAACACGGGTACGACCGTGCATGGCATCAGTCGTCTGGGAAAAAATTTCACTATTCAGGCTGTATAACGTAGATAAGATCAACATAAAACGCTCAACAGATTTTTTCTTGTCAGAATAGTCATCTGAAAGTAATAATTCGCGTATCACACGGACAGAATCACGCTGGCGGGCTACTGGCGCTTTCTCCACAGCACTGAGAGGCTGTACATTTTGTACTGGCTGCTCGGCGTTAAATTTTAGCATTCGCCGTAAAATATCAGATGCACTTTCACCAATATGTTGTGTGTGGCTGGCAATATAGCGGTAAAGGTCTTCATCAACTTCTATCGTTTTCATTTCTATCCAGTACTGTTCTAAATAAAAAATTTCGACAGATTATAAAGTATAAAAAGAGAAAACAAAACAATTAAAATTTCAATAAGTTAAAAGTATTTAAACATGAAAAACAGCATAATAAAATATCCGTTTTTCATCTAAAATAAATCAATCAGTTACATAAATATTGTGAATATAAATCTCATTGTCAAATGTCATATCGATCTTTTAATACCACTTATTTAGGCGTTGATAATCACATAATAATTTATTCTGATATTATACCCAAATAATGATAAAACTTGGTTTCAACATTGCCGATAATCAATTCAATCAAGGGAGATGAAACTGTGAATGGGGAGATTGATTATAGACAGTAAAACAGTTTAAATTCATGGGGATATATATTTATCACCATTATTGTATTTTCAATGTGAATTATAGAATCAATAATTTCAATCATTAATTTTTTAAATCATAATATCTATTCTTTAAATTTATTCTTATAAATCCAAAACGATATTATTAAACCAAGATTTAATATAAATAAAACCATAAACACTCAAAAATAAAATGGATTTTCATGGCTTTCAATACTAATATACAGTTGCAATAGTGATATTTAAAAAATTCCAGTCAGATATACACAATCATTAATTTCGAAATGTATATATCTGACCTTGTAATTTAATCAATAAGTGAAAGTTGTTGCCGTAAATAGGTACCTGAACCTAATAATCCTGGTTGTGGATGAGTAATCAAATAAACAGGAATCTGTTGTATTAACGGTTTAAAACGCCCTTTATCTTCAAATCCATGAAGAAAGTTCGATTGCTTAAAGAAATCAAGAAACCGCGGCACTATACCACCAGCGATATACACACCACCAAAAGTCCCCATATTTAACGCTAAATTTCCACCAAATCGCCCCATAATTTCACAAAATAGTGTCAGAGCACGATGGCAATATTGACAACTTTCATCCAATGCTCGTTGCGTCACGGTTTCTGGTTCTAAATCTTCCGGCTGACGATTATCCAAAATGGCAATCGCCTGATAAAGGTTTACCAACCCACTACCGGACAAGATTCTTTCTACTGAAACATGCCCAAATTTACGCCGCAAAACAGCCAATATCGCATCTTGTTCTTCACTATTCGCGGCGAAATCTACATGACCACCTTCACCCGGTAAACTTACCCATTGCTTGTCTACCTTGATCAAATGAGCGACACCAAGGCCAGTCCCTGCCCCGTAAACCGCTATCGGTTTGTCTTTAACCGCTTCTCCTCCTCCTAATTGAAGCTTGTATTCTTCTGTCAGCATTGGAATAGCCATAGATACAGCCGTGAAGTCATTGATCACATCTAATTTTTCTAGCCCAAGCGTCTGTTTCAGCTCACTAATCGAAAATGCCCATTGGTGATTGGTCATTTCTACCCAATCACCATTTATCGGGCAAGCAATAGCGATACATGCATAAGTCACTACTGTTTTTTGCTCCGCTAAATAGTGACTGATAATAGATTCTAATCCAGCATGTTGTTTTGCACTATACGTTTCAATCCGCTCAATAGCCCCATTTTCCAAATTGCAAAGTGCTAATCTGGCATTAGTGCCGCCAATATCAGCAACAAGTCCGTAGAGATTCATTTTTATATCCTAATAATCAGCTAGTACAACAATTAGGTAAAGCTTATCCCATCCGGCATTATTGGTATAGATCGTTTAGGAGTGAATAACTTGCACTCATCCCGGTCATATAGTTATCTATGCTTCCGGGGATTCGCTTCCTTACCGTCGCGATGCATTTTGAAATCTTTAGGGTATATACGTAGCTAAGACATGGGGTTAAACAGCCTTATGACGTTCATTGGATTTTCTTTTTTTACTTTTCATTGCCTTGCTGTGAACTTCGGCGAGTACCCGTTTTTTCTCGCTATCAGCAAAACGATTTAAAACCTGCCTAATTAATGGCTGATAACCTAGGCCATTAAGGTCTGCTATCATTTTCAAATCTTCAATCAGAGACCGATTTAATCTGATTGAAATGGGCTGTAACTCCAGCGCTTCGTTAATCAGATCTTCTGTTACATCATCAGATACTTTAACGTGAGCCTCACTACAACCAAGCTCACCGTTCTCCCATGCTTCATCAGTAGAAACTATCAGGTTATTTGCTCGCTTATCAGTTTGTTTGCTCATTTCTTTATTCCTAGGCCATATTTTCTGTAAATTCTCAATTCATCTTCATTAGGTGTATAAGCTGTCTTTAACAGGCGGTTTTTGCCTGCTAATTTCAATTTGATGTTTGATGATATCAAGAGCTTCATGTGCTTCGGAGTTTTTAACTCATGGTTAATCTGTATATACACAAAATGATGAAGCTCATGCTAAGAATATTGATACTATTCTGCAATTTCACAGCACAAATACAGTACACGAAAATCTAGCCGTGGTAATAAAATGACATAACTCATTGAATTTATGATGGGTTGTGCTGGATGGTTCGGCCTTCGAGGTTTTCTTCACTTCGTTCGGTGACTACTGGTTTCGTTTGGCAGGCTTTGTTAAATAACCGGATCTGTAGTACGACTAAAGGTATGGAATAAATTTGTAAGTCATGCTGGCAATTTTAGAATTATAAGAGTACCTTGTACTCTAGGATAAAGGAGGTTTTCCAGTGAGTCATGCGATAGAGTTTATCGAAACTAGTATGTTTACCCGACAGATAAAAGAGGTTGCCACTGATGATGAACTTAAAGAACTGCAACGAGAGCTTATCGAGTCACCAGATAAAGGTGATCTAATACGTGGTACTGGGGGGTTACGTAAAATCAGAATGGCTATAGGCTCACAAGGAAAAAATGGTAGTGCCAGAGTTATTTATCTTCTAGCGACTGAAGATATTATCTATCTGGTGATGGCTTATCCGAAAAGTAAAAAAGATAGCTTAACGGATGCCGAGAAAGCAGAACTGAAAAAACTAACAAAATTACTAAAAGATGAGGTGTAACATGAGTTTTTTTGACGAATTAAAAGCATCCCTCGAAGAAGCAGTTGAAATTAAACAAGGTAATAAAGCCACAGCGCGTGTGACCCGATATGAAGTTGCCGACGTTAAAGCCATCCGTGCTCAACTTAACATTTCACAGGCAGAGATGGCGGAGGCTTTAAGCACCAGCCTTGATACAATTAAAAGCTGGGAGCAGAAGCGTCGAAATCCGACAGGACTAGCGGCAAAGGTGTTAGCTATCATCCAAGAAAACCCTAATTTTTATAAGGCTCTGGCGACGCATTGATTAGCCGGTGTGTCGTACAAGTATTAAAGTTACCTACCACATCTCGGTTCTACCTGTTTCCAAGAGGCCATAGTTTGAGTGTTCTCATTGTTTGTGACTTCTTTTGCTGCGGGCCAGCGCTCACGCGCTGTTGTCTCGCTTCGCTCGGCTCGAACCTGCGACCCATTGATTAAAAATCAACTGCTCTACCGACTGAGCTAACAACCTGACTGTAGGAAAATTATTCTGATTGTGTCTTTTGAGATGGTGGGTCGTGCAGGATGACTCGGCCTACGGCCTCGCCCTTCGGGCCAGCGCTCACGCGCTGTTGTCTCGCTTCGCTCGGCTCGAACCTGCGACCCATTGATTAAAATTCAACTGCTCTACCGACTGAGCTAACAACCCATCTAATAGGATAACTACTCTGAATATCTTTTGGAGTGGTGGGTCGTGCAGGATTCGAACCTGCGACCAATTGATTAAAAGTCAACTGCTCTACCGACTGAGCTAACGACCCATCTATAGGGGAACTACTCTGGATATCTTTTGGAGTGGTGGGTCGTGCAGGATTCGAACCTGCGACCAATTGATTAAAAGTCAACTGCTCTACCGACTGAGCTAACGACCCGCACCAAAGATATGTGATACCGCCTGAAACAATCTTAATGAAGTGGTGGGCGATACCAGATTCGAACTGATGACCCCCTCCTTGTAAGGGAGATGCTCTACCAACTGAGCTAATCGCCCACTTCATGATGACTATTACTGCTTCTATACCACTGAATTTATGATTGGTGGGCGATACCAGATTCGAACTGATGACCCCCTCCTTGTAAGGGAGATGCTCTACCAACTGAGCTAATCGCCCAATCATAAAATCATTTTTATCACAACGAGATGGTGGGCGATACCAGATTCGAACTGATGACCCCCTCCTTGTAAGGGAGATGCTCTACCAACTGAGCTAATCGCCCCGTCGTGATGGAGTCGCATTATAGGGATAGTTCAGAGTGAGTCAACGCTTTTTCTAGAGAAAAATATCGTTCGTCTCAAAATTAAACAAGGGTGAGATAATTATCGTCACTATAGGGTACAGTTTAGACAAGTACACTGACTTTCCTCAACAACTTCCCGTTAACAGCATTGAGGAATTAAGGTGCAGTGATAAAATGACCCCCACTTTTATTACTTTAAATCACCAATAACGTTCATTGAAAAGTGAAACGTAATTAAGGCAATCCCCGATGAGTAAAATTAAAACCCGTTTCGCACCAAGCCCAACTGGCTATCTTCATGTTGGCGGTGCTCGTACCGCACTTTATTCCTGGTTATATAGCCGCCATAACAAAGGCGAATTTGTATTGCGTATCGAAGATACTGACCTTGAACGCTCAACTCAGGAAGCTATCAATGCCATTATGGACGGTATGAACTGGTTAAATCTGAATTGGGATGAAGGCCCTTATTATCAGACGAAACGTTTTGATCGTTATCATCAGGCAATTGATCAAATGCTAGAACAAGGGAGTGCCTATCGCTGCTATTGTTCTAAAGTGCGTCTGGAAGAATTACGGGAAACTCAAATGGCAAATGGCGAGAAACCGCGTTATGACGGCCGTTGCCGTGATAATCTATGTCAACATAACCCAGATCAACCCCATGTCGTCCGTTTCCGCAATCCACAGGAAGGTTCTGTTGTTTTTAATGATCGTATCCGAGGCCCCATCGAGTTCAGTAATCAGGAACTTGATGATCTGATTATCCGTCGTACCGATGGCTCACCAACGTATAATTTCTGTGTTGTTATCGATGACTGGGATATGGAGATCACCCATGTCATCCGCGGTGAAGACCATATCAATAATACGCCTCGCCAAATCAATATCCTGAAAGCACTAGGCGCTCCCGTGCCAGAATATGCACACGTTTCGATGATTCTAGGTGATGACGGTAAAAAATTATCCAAACGTCACGGTGCAGTGAGCGTTATGCAATACCGTGATGATGGCTACCTGCCAGAAGCACTGCTGAATTATCTGGTTCGTTTGGGTTGGTCGCACGGCGATCAAGAAATTTTCAGCATTGAAGAAATGACTGAGCTGTTCAGCCTAGATGCCATCAATAAATCCGCCAGTGCATTCAATACCGAAAAATTGCAATGGTTGAACCATCACTATATTAATGCCCTGCCGCCAGAGAAAGTTGCCGTTCATCTAGCATGGCATATTGAGCAACAAGGTATTGATACCCGTCATGGTCCACAGTTGGTTGATCTAATTAAATTACTGGGCGAACGTTGTAAAACTCTGAAAGAGATGGCGGAATCCTGCCGCTACTTTTATGAAGATTTTGCTGAATTTGATGCCGATGCGGCGAAGAAACATTTGCGCCCAGTTGCCCGTCAGCCTCTTGAAGTTGTCCATGCAAAGCTGGCTTCAATTACTGATTGGACACCAGAAAATGTGCACCATGCCATTCAATCCACCGCTGATGAGCTAGAAGTCGGTATGGGTAAAGTCGGTATGCCATTGCGGGTTGCGGCTACCGGTGCAGGTCAATCTCCAGGTGTGGATGTCACTATTCACGCTATCGGGCAAACCCGTATTTTATCCCGTATCAATCAAGCGCTGGAATTCATTGCTCAACGTGAAACTCAATCCTAATTAATGCACCCAAGGCATCACTTATCACATGTGATGCCTTTTTATTTTCAGAAAATCTCATTTAATTGCTACCTTTTTACCACTTTCCCAAACACTTTCTATTTTACTTCAACCCATTGCTCAGTCTCTATTTTGCTAATTGATTATAAAATTGATGGCTTTTTCAACGCTTGTTGTGAGAATGATAAGTTAGCCGTTGACAGTATTTGCAGGGTTTCATATTATGCGGCCCGTTACATTAATTTTGATTGGGGCTATAGCTCAGCTGGGAGAGCGCTTGCATGGCATGCAAGAGGTCAGCGGTTCGATCCCGCTTAGCTCCACCAAATCCTTTATATTGTAATAAGGTATTTGGCACTAAAATTAGGAAATACCACGTTCGTGGGGCTATAGCTCAGCTGGGAGAGCGCTTGCATGGCATGCAAGAGGTCAGCGGTTCGATCCCGCTTAGCTCCACCAAAATTATCAGGCCCTGAAAGCCATGCCTTCAGGGCCTTTTGGTTATTACCATATCTAACCACCATCATCGATTTAAAAAAAACGCCAACCTTAGCTAGCCTTTTTTCAATGGCTTCACCAACGAATCTAGTCCCTCTAGTTTTATTGCTAAAGTCATCTCCATCAACGCACCCAATTTACCTTGTGGAAATTCACCCTTACGAGCAAACCATAATAAATACTCTTCCGGTAAGTCAATGAGCATACGCCCTTTGTATTTACCGAACGGCATTGCAGTATTAGCAATTTCTATCAGGTTCTCTTTTTCCATAATTTGCACGTCTATAAGGAGAAATAGGTGAAAGGGAAATTGCATCACCCATGATGCAACATTCCATGATAAAACGTTATCTTTTACAGTACCAAACCTGCAATAGCCGCAGACAAGAAACTGACAAGCGTTGAACCAAACAGTAGTTTCAAACCAAAGCGGGAAACGACATTACCCTGTTTCTCATTCAAGCCTTTAATCGCACCGGCCACAATCCCAATGGAAGAGAAGTTAGCAAAAGAAACCAAGAATACCGACAAAATACCCTGTGAACGTGGAGAAAGTTCTGTCGTAATGGATTGTAAGCTGTGCATTGCCACAAATTCGTTAGCAACTAATTTGGTTGCCATGACACTACCAACCTTCAATGCTTCATCTGTAGGAATCCCAATCACCCAAGCAAATGGATAAAACACATAACCGAGCATTTCCTGGAAGCTCTTCTCAAACATCATGCTGAACAACGCATTAACAGCCGCAATCAGGGCAATGAAACCAATCAACATAGCAGCAACAATGAGCGCCACTTTGAAACCCGCCAAAATATATTCACCTAGCATTTCGAAAAAACTTTGGCCTTCGTGAAGATTGCTCATCTGAATATCTTCTTCACTGTCAACAGCATACGGATTAATCAATGATAGGATGATAAAGGTACTGAACATATTAAGCACCAATGCTGCCACAACATATTTAGGCGCTAAAATTGTCATGTAGGCACCAACGATTGACATAGAAACCGTTGACATTGCAGTCGCCGCCATCGTGTACATACGGCGCTCTGACATTTTTCCCAGTACATCTTTATAAGCAATAAAGTTTTCAGACTGCCCCAGTATCAGAGAACTCACTGCGTTAAATGATTCCAGTTTACCCATACCGTTGACTTTAGACAGCAGAGTACCAATAACACGGATGATGATTGGCAACAGCTTGATATGCTGCAAAATACCAATCAGCGCAGAAATAAAGATAATCGGGCACAATACATTCAGAAAGAAGAATGCCAGTTTTGCATCCATCATGCCGCCAAAAATAAATTCAGTCCCTTCACCCGCATATTTCAATAAATGCTCAAACAAACCAGCAAATCCCATGACAAATTCTTGACCAATACCAGAATTCAGGAAAAACCAAGCCAAGATAAGTTCAATAACAAGCAATTGAATAACATAACGAGGACGAATACTTTTACGGTCATTACTTGTCAAAATAGCAAGGCCGCCAATGACAATCAAAGCTAAGAAGAAATGCAGGATCTGAGACATATCACACTCCAAACACGATAGAAAGCGAGTTTTTATCAACGCATTCTATGCAATAAAAGGCGATCAAATAAGAATATACCCGTTATCTTTCAAGTCGCCTCTTTGTTGGCTGCACTCGCTCACCCCGGTCACATAGTTATCTATTGCTCCCGGGGATTCACTCCCTTGCCGTCGCGATGCATCTTGAAATCCATAGGGTATAGATATCACATTAGACTGAAATAATTCTTGCTGTAAACCTTTACTTAATGTGTCTGATCACATTTTTAGCTGAATCGTATAAAATAAGCTTTAAAAAAACCTTATCGCACATAACTGATTATTGAGAAAAGCTCTCAATAATCAGTATGTAAACAAAAAGTTATTCACCCAACAAACGGATCATTTCTTCTTCATCAATAACCGGAATATTTAACTCGTTAGCTTTAGCTAATTTTGAACCGGCGGCTTCACCCGCAATCACCAAATCTGTTTTCTTAGAAACGCTGCCCGTCACCTTTGCTCCAAGTGCAACAAGTTTAGCTTTGGCTTCATCCCTGGATAACTGATGCAATGAACCTGTCAGTACAACTGTTTTACCCGAAAATGGGCTATCAATCTTCTCAGCTTTCGTTACGACAACCGGTTCCCAGTTGATACCGATATTATCAATCAGATCGTCAATAACTGCTTGGTTATGGGGTTCAATGAAGAAGTTAACGACATGTTTCGCCACCACTTCGCCAACATCCTGAACCTCTTTCAATGCTTCCTCATCAGCGGAACGTAATTTATCCAGTTCGCCAAAGTGAGCAGCCAGATTAGCAGCGGTCGTTTCCCCAACTTCACGGATACCCAATGCATAAAGGAAACGGGCAAAGGTGGTTCTTTTTGCTTTTTCCAACGCATCTACTGCATTCTGGGCAGATTTCGGCCCCATGCGATCAAGCCCGGTCAATTTACCTGCCGTCAGCCTGAAAAGATCTGCTGGGGTTTTGACATACTCTTTATCCACTAGCTGATCGATAATCTTTTCTCCCATGCCGTCAACATCCATCGCCCGACGGGAAACAAAATGTCTAAGCGCTTCTTTACGCTGAGCACCACACACCAATCCCCCCGTACAACGCGCGACAGCTTCCCCTTCAATCCTTTCAATATCCGCCCCACATACCGGGCAATGTTCAGGGAAAACAACTTCATTACTGTCCTGTGGCCTTCTCTCTTCCAAAACACCGACAACTTGTGGAATCACATCACCAGCACGGCGGATAATAACCGTATCGCCAATCCGCAAACCTAAACGTTCAATCTCATCCGCATTGTGCAATGTTGCATTACTGACAATTACACCAGAGACCTGCACTGGCTCCAGACGTGCTACCGGTGTGATTGCGCCAGTACGACCAACCTGAAACTCAACATCACGAACAATCGTCATTTGCTCCTGTGCAGGAAATTTGAATGCCGTGGCCCAACGGGGCGCACGGGCAACAAAACCTAATATTTCCTGCAATTCCAGCGAATTGACTTTGACAACAACACCATCGATATCAAACCCCAATGCGGAACGCTGGTTTACAATATCATGATAAAAATCAATAACCTGTTGACTATCGGTACAAACTTTAACTTTATCGCTGACCGGCAATCCCCATTTCTTAAACTGTATCAATCGCTCGTAGTGACTGGCTGGTAACTCGCCCCCCTCCAATATACCAACACCATAACAGAAGAAAGCCAATGGGCGTTTAGCCGTAATACGAGGATCGAGCTGACGTAGAGATCCAGCCGCCGCATTACGTGGGTTAGCAAATACTTTTGCACCCGTGCGGCGAGCTTCCTCATTCAGTTTCTCAAACCCTTTTTGTGGCATGAAAACTTCACCGCGAATTTCAATACGCGCTGGAATATTTTCGCCGAATAGACGCAGTGGAATTGCGCCGATAGTCCGTATATTCGATGTAATATTTTCCCCTGTTGTACCATCACCACGAGTTGCAGCCCGTACCAACTCACCATTCTCATACAACAGGCTAACCGCCAAGCCATCCAGTTTCAGCTCACAGCACACAACTAAATCCTGGCTCTCTTTCAGGCGGTCACGCACCCGCTTATCAAACGCCAGATAACTCTCTTCATCAAATACGTTATCCAGTGACAACATAGGAATTTCATGGCGGACTTGTTCAAAAGCCGTCAGAGGAGCAGCGCCAATCCGCTGCGTTGGTGAATCCGATGTAATCAACTCAGGGTATTGTTCTTCAAGATCCTTCAATTCCTGCATTAACCGATCATATTCTGCATCAGGGATCTCTGGTGCATCCATGACGTGATACAGATATTCATGATGACGCAGTGTTGTTCTGAGCTTTTCTATTTGTTGAGCAGTTGATTTCATGATTTATAACCAGCGATAAAAAGCCCCCGACTGGCGGGGGCTTGAACATTCGATAAATTGATTATACCTGAACACCAAGTGTGCTGCGAATACGTGCCTTATACAATTCGATTTTTTGCGGTGTCAGCATTTTTCGCTCATCGTCAAGCACCACACCCCCAACATCGGAAGCAATACGCTGGGCCGCCTGCAACATCAGTTTAAAATTCTGACTAGATTCTCCGTAAGAAGGGACCACCATAAATATGGAAACCCCTGGAGTCGTAAAATCAACCATTGTTTCAGGATTAAATGAACCCGGTTTCACCATATTTGCCAGACTAAACAGGACCGGGCCACTACCTGATGGGTTCACGTGACGATGAAAAATCTGCATTTCCCCAAACTGGAAGCCAGATTGTAGAATACTTTGCAGCAAGGATTCACCATTCAATTCCTGACCGTGGTGTGCTGCTACGTGAAGAACCAAAACAATTTCTTTCACTTTAGTCTGAGCTTCTTTTTCGCCAGCCGCTTCCTGAGATTTTCCTTCAATCACAGATCCGTTTCTTTCAGACTCATTCTGCCCTTCAAATTCAAACAGACCGAGTTGGGGTTCCTGCTCTTCTACGACGGCTTTTCTCGCTGTCGTTTCAGGCTGACGGCTCGCCAGCAATGGATCATCGCTTTCTTCAGGCGTTGCAGCATCAATTTCAGTCAACTTTTGCTGACGGCGTTCGATAGCTGACTCAGCGTTATACTCCTGATGAGATTTCACCTGCTTATGGGCATAAGGCTTTTGCTGATTGTCGAACGCTTCATCGTCACTGTCATCGACGAAACTATTCTGACGATCATGTTTATGACGTTTAACTGGGCGATCACGAAAAAGCGAAGAACGCTCTTTACGGTTGGTCCACAACCCATGTAACAGCAAAGCTATTATTGCTATCGCACCAACAATGATTAATATCAGACGCAAATCCTGCATCATTGCTATCTCTGTTGTTTAATTAAGTATGCCACCACGGCGGAATATTTTCTGTATTAACTGTATTTGTCAAATAACACAAGTGCAAGCTTATACACACTTTTCTTATCAGAAAAATGCCTAATAAGCCTCTTTTGCATTTTTTTTATACAGAACAATACTAGTCAGTCGAAAATCCTGCCTATATGATAGCGTTTCAATCACACAGGAGAGAATAGGAAGTATGCTGAATTTGACAAAATCGCCAAAAAATTTGAGCGGCTTTCAGTATTTGGTGCAAGGTTGCAAATTAATTACTCGCCCAGGCATTAAAAGATTTGTCTTATTGCCTTTGTTGGCAAATGTTTTGTTTCTCGGTGGTTCATTTTGGTGGCTCTACCAAAAACTGGAGAATTGGCTCCCTTGGATAGTGAGCAAAGTACCAGATTGGATGCAATGGCTCAGTTATATTTTATGGCCGCTGGCCGTGATCTCTGTTTTGCTGATTTTTACTTACTTCTTCAGCACAATAGCGAATTTTATCGCAGCACCATTCAATGGTCTGCTGGCAGAGAAACTGGAAGCGGATTTAACAGGAACTCCCGCACCGGATACCGGCGTTATCGCACTCTTCAAAGATGTTCCACGTATCCTGAAACGGGAATTAGTCAAGCTGCGCTACTATATTCCACGCGCTCTGGTCTTATTACTACTCTATTTTATTCCTGTCATCGGGCAGACTGTTGCACCTGTGCTCTGGTTTATTTTCAGTGCCTGGATGTTATCGATTCAGTATTGTGATTACCCCTTTGATAATCACAAAGTCAGTTTTCCAACAATGCGTAGTGCCCTTCGCCAAAACAAAATAATTAATCTGCAATTTGGCGCAACAGTGAATATTTTAACCATGATACCCATTGTCAATTTGGTAATTATGCCTGTTGCCGTATGCGCAGCAACGGCAATGTGGGTCGATCGTTATCGAGATCAACACGCTCCTGGTATTATACCGTGATATTCATTTAAGTTATTCTTTTAGACAATAAAAATATATTTAAGTTATATTTCCATTAACCTGTTGTTGGCGTATTGTTGACCGGATATCACTAAAGGGAGTTGAAAGACGAGTATGAGTAAAATTTACGAAGATAATTCTTTGACTATTGGTCGTACCCCGTTAATTCGCCTAAAACACTTTGGCAATGGGCGTATTCTGGCAAAAGTAGAATCCCGTAACCCAAGTTTTAGTGTAAAATGTCGCATTGGCTCCAACATGATTTGGGATGCTGAAAAACGCGGTATCCTACAACAAGGGAAAGAGTTGGTAGAACCTACCAGCGGTAATACCGGGATAGCCCTTGCTTATGTTGCCGCCGCTCGGGGCTACGAATTAACGCTGACTATGCCAGAAACCATGAGTATTGAGCGCCGCAAGCTATTGAAAGCATTGGGAGCACAACTGGTACTGACGGAAGGCGCTAAAGGCATGAAAGGTGCCATTGAGAAAGCCAATGAAATTAAAGCTAGCGATCCGGATCGTTATATTATCCTGCAACAGTTCAGCAATCCGGCAAACCCAGAAATCCATGAAAAAACCACAGGCCCGGAAATCTGGGAAGACACAGACGGTGAAGTGGATGTATTTGTTACCGGTGTAGGGACTGGCGGTACATTAACAGGTGTCACCCGTTACCTGAAAAACACCAAAGGTAAAAATATCACCGCGGTTGCCGTAGAACCTGAAGAATCACCCGTCATCAGCCAGACTCTGGCCGGTGAAGAAGTGAAACCGGGTCCCCACAAGATTCAAGGTATTGGCGCAGGTTTCATTCCAGATAACCTTGATTTGACACTGGTTGATCGCGTTTTCAAAATCAGCAGTGAGGAAGCTATCAAAACCGCACGTGAAATCATGGTGAAAGAGGGCATTCTGGTAGGTATTTCCTCTGGTGCCGCCGTTGCAGCAGCAGTGAAACTTTCTCAGGAACCAGAATATAAAGACAAAAATATCGTCGTCATTCTGGCTTCATCAGGCGAACGTTATCTAAGCAGTGTACTGTTTACTGACTTGTCTGATGAATAAAAGTTTTTAAGTAAGTTACTTAGATTTATTGATAAAAAAGCACCTAAATGGTGCTTTTTCTGTGTGGTAGATCAAATTTTTACACTTTGCCAGATGATTTCTTACAATGGGTCTAGTATTTAACCAATAATAATTATTTCGATGCTCGAAATTAATTAGCAGAAGTAGTAGTTTCAGTTAAGGAGTTCCACGATCTATCTTTACTTCAAACTATCAATCAGAAGCATCGGAAAGAACAATTTTTCTGATAATGAATAAAAATTTTTATTACATTATCAACCTGAGAGTCTATCTCAGTAGACGTCGTTAGTGCTGTTCATTCTTACCAGTAAAAGTGAATACAGACAGCACACATGACTCGGAACTTACGGGTCGTACTAAAGAGCGTTCAAGAGCTATTTATCGCTTTTGCCAGAACATTACTCAGTTCGTTCTTTAGGTAAATAAAATCGTCTTAAATGGGATAGGCAGCGAATAAACACTCAAGTTAAAATTTGTCCATTGCAAATTCTTAACTTACATAGCAAAAATCTAAGTTATTGAGGAAACGTTATGTTCCAGCAAGAAGTCACTATTACTGCGCCAAATGGCCTACATACCCGTCCCGCTGCACAGTTTGTTAAAGAAGCCAAAAGTTTCTCCTCCGACATTACTCTGACTTCCAGTGGTAAAACCGCCAGTGCCAAAAGCCTATTTAAGCTACAAACTTTGGGACTCACTCAAGGCACTGTAGTGACCATTTCTGCTGAAGGTGAAGATGAGCAAAAAGCAATCGAGCATCTGGTTAAATTAATGGCAGAACTGGAATAACTTTCCATTAACCGTAAAACCAGTCAAGATTCAGAGATTGTGAATAAACAGGTATTCACTTAGCCGTTCCTCATCCCCGGATAAACTTTTATCTGGGGATATCAGTTTAAATGCATGTCCTAAAACAGCAAACCATCTGCGGGCTGGCTCTTTAAAGAATAATTATTAGTAGTTAGGTAACATCATGATTTCAGGCATATTAGTATCACCAGGCATTGCTTTCGGTAAAGCACTATTACTGAAAGAAGACTCAATCATTATCAATCAGAAAAAAATTAGCCAAGAACAAGTCGAACAAGAAATTTCCCATTTCATGCAAGGTCGTGAAAAAGCCTCATCTCAGCTAGAAATCATCAAGAATATAGCAGCAAAAAACCTCGGAGAAGAAAAAGCTGAAATCTTCGAAGGGCATATCATGCTATTGGAAGATGAAGAACTTGAGCAAGAAATTATTGCGTTAATCAAAAACGATTTCAAAACCTCAGATGCCGCGGTTTATTCTGTTATTGAAACCCAGGCCCAAGCCCTTGAAGAATTAGATGATGAATACCTGAAAGAACGTGCCACAGACGTGCGTGATATCGGTAAACGCTTGCTGAAAAACATTCTGGGTATGCCCATTGTTGATCTTGGCTCAATTTCAGAAGAAGTCATTCTGGTTGCCAACGACCTGACTCCATCTGAAACCGCACAACTCAATCTGGAAAAAGTACTCGGTTTTATTACCGATTTAGGTGGCCGAACTTCTCACACGTCAATCATGGCCCGCTCTCTTGAACTGCCCGCGATCGTGGGTACCACCCAGGCGACGGCGACAATCCAGAATGGTGATTACCTAATCCTGGACGCAGTAAATAACCATATTTACATCAACCCGTCTGATGCGGAAATTGAACAGCTTAAAAAGACCAAAAACGAATATCTGTCAGAAAAAGCTGAACTTGCAAAGTTGAAAGATCTCCCGGCAATGACTCTTGATGGTCATCAGGTTGAAGTCTGTGCCAATATCGGTACCGTCCGTGATGTGATCGGCGCTGAACGCAATGGTGCCGAAGGTGTCGGTTTATACCGTACAGAATTTCTGTTTATGGATCGTGATGCACTGCCAACAGAAGAAGAACAGTTCCAAGCTTATAAAGCCGTTGCCGAGGCAATAGGCAGCCAGGCGGTTATTATACGTACGATGGATATCGGTGGTGATAAAAATCTGCCCTATATGAATCTACCGAAAGAAGAGAACCCATTCCTTGGTTGGCGTGCAATTCGTATTTGCCTTGATCGAAAAGAGATCTTACATTCTCAGTTACGTGCTATCTTACGTGCATCTGCTTTCGGTAAATTACGTATTATGTTCCCAATGATTATTTCTGTAGAAGAAGTACAGGAACTGAAAGTAGAACTTGAATTGCTGAAAGGCCAGCTTCGCGAAGAAGGTAAAAAATTCGATGAAGCAATCGAAGTGGGTGTGATGATAGAAACACCAGCTTCAGCAGTTATTGCTCATCACCTGGCAAAAGAAGTTGACTTTTTCAGTATTGGGACAAACGATCTAACTCAGTATACTCTTGCTGTAGACCGCGGTAACGAGTTGATTTCTCATCTTTATAACCCGATGCTACCAGCAGTATTGAGCCTGATTAAGCAAACCATCGATGCTTCACACGCTGAAGGTAAATGGACGGGGATGTGTGGCGAGCTTGCAGGCGATGAACGTGCTACCTTGTTGCTATTAGGCATGGGGCTGGATGAGTTTAGTATGAGTGCGATTTCTATTCCCCGCATCAAGAAAATCATTCGTAATACTCGTTACGAAGATGCAAAAGCGTTAGCTGAGCAAGCCCTTTCTCAGTCTACCGCTAAGGGATTGATAGAATTGGTTGATACCTTCATCAAAGAAAAAACACTTTGCTAACAATATCGGTTAAAACGCGGTCCAGTATAAACAATTAGGAGAAGATTCATGGGTCTGTTTGATAAACTGAAATCTCTAGTTTCAGATGATAAAAAAAACAGCGGCACTATTGAAATTATCGCGCCTTTATCTGGTGAGATTGTCAATATTGAAGATGTTCCAGATGTTGTCTTCGCCGAGAAAATTGTCGGCGATGGTATCGCTATAAAACCCGCCGGCAACAAGATAGTTGCACCAGTTGATGGAACAATCGGTAAAATATTTGAAACCAACCATGCATTTTCTATCGAATCGGACAGCGGTATTGAGCTATTTGTCCATTTTGGTATTGATACGGTTGAGCTTAAAGGCGAAGGCTTTAAACGTATTGCTGAAGAAGGTCAGCGTGTACAAAAAGGTGATTTAGTTTTGGAATTCGATCTTAAATTCCTTGAAGAGAGAGCAAAATCGACCCTGACACCTGTTGTTATTTCCAACATGGATGAGATTAAAGAGTTATCCAAGTTGAGTGGTTCTGTCACTGTTGGTGAAACACCCATTATGCGTATTAAAAAGTAGCAACACTTTAACTGTTACAATACCATTTTCATATTAAAAAACGGCCGACAATCGCGGCTGTTTTTTTATCCCTTATTTTCAATTTACATCGTTTTCTATTTAGGAATTGGCTAGTGTGAACAGAGCTTACCCACCTCTTTTACTCTACTCACGATGAATGTATACCCTATGGATTTCAAGATGCATCGCGACGGCAAGGGAGCGAATCCCCGGGAGCATAGATAACGATGTGACCGGGGTGAGTGAGAGCAGCCAACAAAGAGGCAACTTGAAAGATGACGGGTATATAACCAGATTAATTAAATACCCCGGTAGAAAGGTATCTGTCACCACGGTCGCAGATAATGGCAACAATGACAGAACCTGGATTTTGTACCGCAACACTTAATGCTCCGGCAACAGCACCGCCGGAACTAACCCCACAGAAAATCCCTTCTTTCTGAGCTAACAAACGCATGGTATCTTCAGCTTCTTTCTGAGTGATATCCAATACTTGATCAACTAACTCCTTGCGAAAAATGCCAGGCAAATAAGCCGGCGACCAACGGCGAATACCTGGAATATGGCTATCCGCCGCGGGTTGTAAGCCAATAATCTGTACACTATTAGACTGGCTTTTTAAATAGCGGCTAACACCGGTAATAGTTCCCGTCGTTCCCATACTGGAAACAAAATGTGTAATACGCCCTTGCGTCTGCTGCCAAATTTCCGGCCCTGTCGTCGTAAAATGCGCTAAAGGATTATCCGGGTTATTGAATTGATCAAGTACTTTACCTTCACCATTACGCTCCATTTGCTGAGCTAAATCACGTGCACCTTCCATACCCATTGCGCTACTCACCAAAATCAGTTCTGCACCATAAGCTCGCATGGAAGCTTGACGCTCAAGGCTCATATTATCAGGCATCAGTAATTTAAGGTGATAACCTTTTACTGCGGCAATCATTGCTAACGCAATACCCGTATTTCCGCTAGTGGCTTCAATTAATACGTCACCGGGAGAAATCTCACCCCGCAATTCAGCTTGCTGAATCATTGATAGCGCTGTTCTGTCTTTTATCGAGCCCGCCGGATTATTACCTTCAAGTTTCACCCATATTTCTACACCTAGCCCATCGGTCATTCGTTGTAATTTTACTAGTGGGGTGTTCCCTATAAAATGTTCCAAACTTGCCACAGCTATTACCCAAATTTTATTTAATAGAAATGCGAAATAACCATATTCAGACATATATCGCAAGACCCTAAATAAAAAATGCCCATCCCTGGCGGTAAGGCAATGAGCAAAATGGTACCAACCAAATCCAAATAATTATCAGGCAGTTTGGGCTAAACTCAGTGTTTGCAATTGTTTATCACCCGCATATAAACGCGCCTCAGTGCCACCAATAAAATAACAGTTTCCTCTTGTGGGTACTGAAGTTTCATCAAACCAAATAACAGCAACCGATTCATGATGCCAGCCTAGGGGCTGAACCGAAAGCTGCCAGAAATGCCCTCTAGGACTGACCTCAGTCACCTGTACTGGCAATGGACTAGAAAGTGTCGGTTGCAAGTTCATCATGATATCCCACGGACGCAAGAATACATCAACATTCCCCTGATGGATTGGCGTCACATTGAGAGGCAAGTACTGCCCGCCAATCAACAGCTGAGAGCCTTTAATTTCCCCACTAAAATGATTGACCTCACCCAAGAACTCCATCACAAAACGGCTTGCCGGATAACGCCATACATCTTGTGGCGTACCTACCTGTTCAATATTCCCTTGTCTCATGACAACAACTCGGTCAGCCACTTCCATCGCTTCTTCCTGATCGTGAGTGACAAAGACACTGGTAAATTTAAGCTCTTCATGGAGCTGGCGTAACCAACGGCGTAATTCCATTCTTACCTGAGCATCCAGTGCACCAAATGGCTCATCGAGTAATAGAATTTGTGGTTCAACAGCCAATGCTCTTGCCAACGCCACCCGCTGTTTCTGCCCACCAGAAAGTTGTGATGGATAGCGTTCAGCAAAATGCGTCAATTGCACCATCTCCAGCAACTCCATAACCTTACGGCGGATAGCCGCCATACTCGGACGCCTACGTCGTGGCAGTACTGTCAATCCAAAAGCAACATTATCAAACACAGTCATATGCCGAAACAGTGCATAATGCTGAAATACGAATCCAACTTGCCGATCTTTAGCATGCATACGGCTAACATCTTGCCCGTGGAAACTCAGCTTCCCCGCGGTTTGTTGTTCCAGACCAGCAATAATCCTCAACAAGGTTGTTTTACCGGAGCCTGACGGACCAAGCAGAGCAACCATTTCTCCAGAAAAAACATTCAGAGTGATATCGCTCAGAACCTGAGTCCGACCAAAATATTTACTGATATTGTTAATTTCAATACTCATATTCTGCTCCTACCTTAACCATGTTGGCGACTTAACCGCCACTGCAAAGCACTTTTAACAATCAAAGTGATAATTGCCATCAATGCCAACAATGCCGCCGCAGTAAATGCCCCTACGGTGTTGTAATCTTGATGCAGTAATTCAACCTGCAACGGCAATGTGTAAGTTTCACCACGAATAGCACCGGATACCACTGAGACAGCACCAAATTCACCAATTGCCCGGGCATTGGTCAAAACCACACCATATAACAACGCCCAACGGATATTAGGTAACGTCACCCGCCAAAATATTTTCCAACCAGACGCCCCCAATAAAATTGCAGCTTCATCCTCCTGGCTCCCCTGACTAAGCATCATCGGCACCAGCTCTCGAACAACGAAAGGACAAGTCACAAATATCGTTACCAAGGCCATTCCCGGCCAGGAAAACATCAATTGGATATCATAGGGTTCCAACAAACTTCCGGCCCAACCATTCGAACCATAAAACAATAGGTAGATCAAACCAGCCACGACCGGCGAAACAGCAAACGGAATGTCGATCAATGTCAATAAACATTGCCGCCCTGGAAACTGAAAGCGCGTTACCAGCCAAGCGATCATGACGCCAAAAATTAGGTTTACCGGAACGGTAATTAACGCGATCAGTATCGTTAACCAGATGGCATGCAACATATCAGGATCTAAAAGATTCTCAGTGACTATCTCAACGCCTTTAGAAAAGGCAGTCATAAATATCCAGACAATGGGGATCACTAACAGTAAGATTGAAAACAATACGCTTGTTATGATCAACGTCCATTTCGCCCAATTTACAGGTGGGCGTTGCGCTACATAAGATTCAGATAATTCAACCATTAATGCCCTCCAATCCGCCGACCAAAGCGGCTTTGCAGAGTATTAATGCTAAAGAGTAATATCAGGGATATCGCCAATATAACTGATGCGATGGCACTGGCTGCGGGGTAATCAAACTCCTGTAAGCGGATGAAAATCATCAGCGATACCACTTCTGTTTGCCATGCAATGTTGCCGGCAATAAATATCACTGCACCAAACTCCCCCAAACTACGGGTAAAAGAGAGTGCGGTGCCCGCAATTAAAGCCGGAGATAATTCTGGCAATACAACCCGCCAGAAAGTTTGCCAACGATTAGCGCCTAATGTTTGAGCTGCTTCTTCATATTCTGGCCCTAACTCTTCAAGTACCGGCTGAATCGTTCGCACTACAAATGGCAGACTTGTAAACGCCATCGCTACCGCAATACCCAACCAAGTATTCACTACTTTCACATCAAAGTGCCCAAGCAAAGAACCATACCAACCACTCACAGAGAATAACGTTGCCAATGTCAATCCCGCTACCGCGGTAGGTAACGCAAAAGGGAGATCCATCAAACCATCCAACAAGCTACGGCCAAGGAAACGATAGCGGGTTAAAACCCATGCCATCAACATACCAAACACCGCATTAAACAAGCTGGCAACCGCTGCTGCTAGCAATGTCACTTTATAAGCTGCTACAACTTGGGGATTAGCAATCACCTGCCAATACTGTTCCCAGGTCATACTGGAAAGCTGCACAACTAATGCACTCAAGGGTAACAATAAAATCAAGCAGGTATAGAACAAACTACTGCCTAAGCTCAACCCAAAACCAGGCAATACTCGCTTACTGGATCTCGAAAACATTACTTATGCCCCTCGGCCAGCAATTGATCCAGCATACCGCCAGTATTGAAGTGAGTTTTCATCACTTGTGACCAACCACCAAATTGATCTTCCAATCGAAACAGCTTAGTTTCCGGAAAACGGGCTCTCTGTTGAGCCATCACGTTTTTATTACTGACACGATAATTAAAGCGAGTAATGATCTGCTGTGCCTGTGGGCTATAAAGATAATTCAGATAAGCTTTAGCCGCTTTCTCCGTACCGTTTTTCGCAATATGCTTATCAATCCAAGCCACAGGGAATTCTGCCAGAATACCTATCGGTGGAACGATCACTTCATATTTATCATCACCATACTGCTTGCGAATGTTATTCACTTCAGATTCGAAACTGATCAGTACATCGCCCAAACCACGCTCAATAAATGAAGTTGTTGCCCCGCGACCGCCAGTATCAAACACAGCGACATTTTTCAGGAAACGTTTCATCCATTCGCGAGTTTTACCCTGATCTCCACCATTTTCCTGTTGAATAGCTCCCCAAGCGGCCAAATAAGCATAACGACCATTACCGGAGGTTTTAGGGTTTGGGAAGACTAATTTGACATCCTGACGCACTAAATCATCCCAATTACGAATATTTTTGGGGTTACCTTTACGCACAAGAAACGCCATCGTGGAATAGTAAGGTGAACTGCTATTTGGCAAGCGGTTCTGCCAATCAGCCGAGAGCAGATTGCCACGATCATGCAAAATTTGCACATCCGTTACCTGATTGTAAGTCACCACATCAGCCCGCAATCCTTGAAGAATTGCCAGTGCTTGTTTGGAGGAACCGGCGTGGGATTGTTTGATTATCAACTTATCTTGTGGATACTGCTCATTCCACTGTTTTTCAAATTCAGGATTCAGCGCAGAAAATAGCTCACGCGCAACATCATAAGAGCTGTTTAATAGCTCTAAAGCAGAGGCGTGACTGCTGCCTAATAAAGTTACTACTACTAGTCCGTTTAGTATCGTATTTTTTATTGAATACTTTTTCATTTTTCACCTTATCCGTTATTTCATCAAATAACGCTCCAGTGACTAATGTACCCAGTTTATTTATAACAAGGTAGATAACTATCGCCATTTAATATACCAAATTGCACTTAGAAAGTATGAAACGCAATAAGATGACAGGAATATATCCGTCATCTTTCAAGTTGCCTCTTTGTTGGCTGCACTCTCTCACCCCGGTCACATAGTTATCTATGCTCCCGGGGATTCGCTCCTTTGCCGTCGCGATGCATCTTGAAATCTATTGGGTATAATAAGGTTTTTAAATGAAAAATGCGGGCCTGTTACGGCTCCGCAAGAGGAACATTAAATTCACCAAACCAACTCAGTTTATGTTTTTAATCAGAAACTCTCATCGTTTCCAGACGATACGTTCCACTTTCCATTTTTTCAGTACATCATCAGAAGGAATCAAACCTTCAGGGCCATTCCAATGACCTGTAAACAGATAACTGACATGTTTACTCTGTGGGGATACGCAGACAATAGCGCTCTTCTCTGACTCACTCACCGTATTTCGGCAAACATCAAATGCTTTGCTATAAAGTGCTGAAAATGGCATGCCGACCTTTGTTCCCCAGACGGTTTCAATATCTTCATCCAACACTTCAATGCGACTGACTTTTCCATCGGCCTGACCAAATAATGCTATCTTCAATTGATCACCATCCATTGCTTGAAATACTGTCACCAATTGACCATTTTTTGTTTCCATGCCACTGCGTAAGTGATACTTTCCATCCAACTCCTTCTCTATTGCCTCTTTATTCATTGCTGTCAGACCATTTATTTCTCCCACACCCTGATCTGAGATTTTTAAGGAGCTACCAAACCAGCTAATAGGAGACAAATTCGACCATGAAAAACCCGATGAACCCGTACAACCGGCCAGCAACAATACACCACTTATTGTGACAAAGCGCAATCCTGACAACATGTTAGTTAAAGTATACTTCTGCATAACTGGTTCCCTTATGACTCAATACAGAGATAGGCACTGAGACATCACATCTGACTGTTAGTTTCAGAGAATATTTAAATTAATTACTTTAGATGAATATTTTATTGATAAAATACAACTTAGCGGTATCATTACCCCCCCATAAAAGTCATTACTATTGATAAGGTCAATATGATGAAAAAAATATTTATAACCACTGCCTTGATTACTTTGTTCAGTATGCCGTCAATGGCTCAAGCCTCACAAACGCAATTTGGTGGTTTTTCTGGTCCTGATTCAACACAGCCTCCGGTCCAAGCAGCACCACAAGGTGGTTTCGTCGATCAAAATGCAAGAGTTTCCACCACCCAACAAGTTAAAAATATGAGAGATGACAGTTGGGTCGTGCTGGAAGGGCATATTGAATCCCGTATCCACAGTGATCACTTCATATTCCGCGATAATGCAGGAATTGTTGAAGTCGAAGTTGATCATAAATACTGGAATGGTCAAACGATAACACCTCAAGATAGAGTCCGTCTTGAAGGTGAAGTCGATAAAGAGTGGAATGGTATGACTGTTGATGTGAAAAAAGTCACCAAATTGAACTAATGGCTTGTGGCTGAGTGGGATTCTTTCACTCAGCCATATCTGAACTCAATATTCCTGATCAACAATCAAACGCTTACTGAAAATAACACTCTCTTGATGACGATCTTCATATTCCAGTTTTTCACACATATAGATAGTGGCATCATTATCTTCAGGAACAATAAGAACTATTTTTGGGCAACCACGGGCAATCAATTTCTTCTCCAACCGGGCAATTAATGCATTCGCAATTCCCCTACCGCGAAATTCAGGATGAACTCCCAAATAATAAGCTGAACCACGATGACCATCATAACCACCCATAATCGTCCCAACCACTTCACCAACCACTTCCGCAACTAAAAACAGGTCAGGATCATGCGTCAATTTACGCTCGATATCCACTTCAGGATCAACACCAGGATTAAGTAAATCGCAGCGTTCCCATAAGGTGATCACTTCTTCAAAATCATCTTGTCGAAATACCCGAATTTCCATCCCTAACCAACCTGTTTTTATTGAAATAACTATTTTCTCATTATCTCCGCTTTAACACCGGAATCAATACGAAAATGCGTTCTCTTCCACTAATAGCTATAATATAGCGCTCACCACACCATAATGGGAAAAGAACCATGAATACACCAAACATTAATCAGATTAAATCTTTTTTCCTTTCATTACAGGATGAAATTTGCCAACAACTGGAACAAATAGATGGCAAAGAGAAATTTACTGAGCAGTGCTGGCAACGAGAAGAAGGTGGCGGAGGCCGTAGTCGAATTATGAAAGAAGGCACGATATTCGAACAAGCAGGCGCTAATTTTTCTCATGTATCAGGAGATATGCTTCCTTTATCAGCAACAGCTCACCGTCCTGAACTGGTCGGTCGTCATTATCAGGCCATGGGCGTCTCTCTAGTTATTCATCCTTTGAGTCCCTATATACCAACCAGCCATGCGAATGTTCGGTTCTTTATTGCAGAAAAAGAAGGTGAAGCGCCAGTGTGGTGGTTCGGTGGGGGTTTTGATTTAACACCTTATTATGGTTTTAAGGAAGATGCTATTCATTGGCACACCACTGCCAGAAATATATGCCGACCCTATGGAGAAGATGTTTACCCAAAATATAAAGAATGGTGTGATAATTATTTCTATATTAAACATCGTAACGAAGCCCGTGGAATTGGTGGCTTATTCTATGACGACTTAAATACACCTGACTTTGAACATTGTTTTAATTTTACTCAAGATATAGGTAAAGGTTTCCTTTCTGCCTATCTACCTATTGTAGAAAAAAGG
The DNA here is from genome assembly GCF_003287735.1 of Photorhabdus bodei. Lineage (GTDB taxonomy): Bacteria > Pseudomonadota > Gammaproteobacteria > Enterobacterales > Enterobacteriaceae > Photorhabdus > Photorhabdus kayaii. The sequence continues at coordinate 51,003 of NZ_NSCM01000012.1, forward strand.
AAGGAGATATTATGGGGTGAACGTGAACGGCAATTTCAATTATATCGCCGTGGTCGCTATGTAGAATTTAACCTCGTTTGGGACAGAGGAACCTTATTTGGATTACAAAGTGGGGGACGAACAGAATCTATCTTAATGTCCATGCCACCATTAGCTCGCTGGGAACATGATTATCACCCTGAACCAGAATCTACAGAAGCCGCTTTATATACCGACTTTCTACCAGCAAAAAACTGGATATGATTTTCCATCATGTTAGGAATATTATAAAAAACTATTCCTAACTATTTATATTTTTATTACAGCCAATGCAAAAATCCCTCACATAAAAAAACTTAACATTTTGTTAACAACCCCTTAACATAAAAGAAGCAGGTTAGCCCTGATGACTATCTGCTGGAAACGTGTTTAATATGAATCCGTACTTAAAGAGTACCTCTAATTAAAACTAAAAATTTATTCCAGGAGATATTTTATGCAAATACAAAACAATAACTACAGAGGCTTAATACCACCGTACATTCTTCAAAATATTTATAATAATGATAACGAAAAGAAGAAAGTATTAATGACATTAAATCATACTAAGAGTTTAATGTTGGACAATGTTATTAAAGAATCCTCTGATGATTCCGATGATGATAAAGTTACTAAGACAACTATACATCGTTCTATTCACGATGCAGAAAATAAACGCAAGTTGCCAGGCAAATTAGTACGAGATGAAGGAGAACCAGATAACGGAGATAAATCAGTTGATAACGCATATAAATATTTAGAAGCAACTTATAATTTCTATAAAGAAGTTTTTAATCGCAATTCATTAGATGATAAAGGAATGAAATTGATTGCCACTGTGCATTATGGCGAAGAATATATGAATGCATTCTGGGGCGACGGGCAAATGGTATTTGGCGACGGAGATGGCAAACTTTTCAATGACTTCACAACATCTATTGATGTTATCGGCCATGAATTATCTCATGGTGTTATCGAAAAAACAGCAGATTTGGTCTATTTCTTCCAGTCTGGAGCATTGAATGAATCAATAGCAGATGTTTTTGGCACATTAGTAAAACAACATTATCTGAAACAAAAAGCTGAAGATGCTGATTGGATTATAGGCAGTGGGTTACTGGGCAAAGACGTTAAAGGTGTAGGGATTCGTTCAATGAAAAACCCTGGCAGTGCATATGATGATAAGGATCTCGGTAAAGATCCACAGCCGGGTCATATGGATGATTATAAAGACTTGCCGATTTATAGAGACAATGGTGGTGTTCATATTAATTCAGGTATTCCTAATAAAGCCTTCTATAATCTGGCGATAAAATTAGGTGGATATTCCTGGGAAAGAGCAGGAAAAATATGGTACAACACATTGTTGGATAAAGATCTTGCACGTGATACTAACTTCTTATCCTTCGCTAAATTAACAATTAAACATGCTCGTGAGCTATTTGATGAGGATGTTGAAAAAGCAACTATTGATAGCTGGACAGAAGTGGGCGTTAAAGTGAAGGAAGATAAAGACGATAAGGGCGGCGATAAGGACAAAACTAAAGATAAAACTGAAGAGTAATCTATAAACATATCGCTGGTTTAACGCCAGCGATATTTTATTATTTGTAATACCTGACTAGTAAAAAAATATATCTAATAGAAGATGCTAAAATTGTTAACGACGAATTTCACGCTATACTAAAGAGACCTGAAAAATAACCGTAAAAAATTGGTATATCATGAATAATAAAACGCTCAAACTCACAACTGATAGTAAAATCACAATTTCCCTACAAGGAGGATTTGCCGCTACACCTGGCCTCAACCAAGATAAAACAGTGAATTTAGAATCATTGTCTTCACACCAACAACAGTTATTTCTTCAAGCCATAGAACAAGACTTTTCCGATTCTATGCCATCAGCAGCATATCCTGATCAAGATTATTATCTGCTCAGTATCGTCAATGGAAATGAAGAACACCACTTCACCCTTCCTGAGTCAGATGCACCGGAAATCATTACCCAGATCTGGGGCACCGACAAAAAGGGAGGTTAATCACCCCCCTTTTCCTATTAGCATTAACGCTTTTTCAGATGCGACATTAGACGTTTACGTTTACGCATTTGATTTGGTGTCAACGTATTACGTTTGTCAGCATAGGGATTCGCCCCTTCTTTAAACTGAATCCGAATGGGCGTTCCCATCACCTTTAGGGATCGGCGGAAATAGTTCATCAGATAACGCTTATAAGAATCAGGCAAATCTGTTACCTGATTACCGTGGATCACAACAATTGGTGGATTATAACCACCAGCATGAGCATATTTCATTTTCACCCTGCGACCACGGATCATCGGCGGTTGATGATCTTCTTCGGCCATATGCATGATACGGGTTAGCAGTGAAGTATTAACACGACGAGTGGCGCAATCATAAGCCTCAAGAATCGAGTCAAACAGATTCCCCACCCCACTACCATGCAAAGCAGAGATAAAATGTACTCTGGCAAAGTCAACAAAACCAAGACGATAATCCAGCATCTCTTTCACACGCTCTTTATCTTCCTGTGACATGCCATCCCATTTATTGACCGCGATGACCAATGAGCGCCCGCTATTAAGAATAAAACCCAATAATGACAAATCTTGATCGGAAATACCTTCTCGCGCATCGATCACCAGTAATACAACGTTAGCATCTTCAATCGCTTGAAGGGTTTTTATGACTGAAAATTTTTCAACCGTTTCAGTGATCCTACCCCGCTTACGTACCCCAGCGGTATCAATAAGGATATATTCACGGCCATCGCGCTCCATTGGAATATAAATGCTGTCACGGGTAGTGCCTGGCATATCGTAAACCACAACCCTTTCTTCACCCAAGATACGGTTAGTCAACGTAGACTTGCCCACATTTGGCTTACCGACAATGGCTAATTTCAATGGCAGAGTTGATGGATCAAAATCCTCCTCCTCTTCTACCATCTCAATTTCATTTTGTTCCTGCTCTGCCCAATAAGCTGCGTTGGCCTCTTCCTCAGTCAACTCAACCACGTCTTCTTCACCTTTACAGGAGAAAGGTAACAATACTCGTTCGATAAGTTGGGTGACACCACGACCATGAGAAGCAGCGATAGAATAGATATCCCCCAATCCGAGGGAATAAAATTCAGCAATAGCGGTATCAATATCAACACCGTCGGTTTTATTCGCGACCAAAAAAGTAGCTTTTTCGCGGCCACGTAGATGTTTTGCTATCGCGTGGTCTGCTGGCATAAGTCCGGCACGAGCATCTACCATAAACAGAACTATATCGGCCTCTTCAATCGCCATCAAAGATTGAGCTGCCATATGGGTTTCCACACCCTCTTCGGTGCCATCGATACCACCGGTATCAATGATGATAAACTCCTGCCCTTCAACCTCGGCTCGACCATATTTACGGTCGCGAGTCAGACCTGGAAAATCCGCTACCAGCGCATCTCTTGTACGGGTTAAACGGTTAAATAATGTGGACTTACCCACATTTGGGCGCCCTACCAGAGCGACGACAGGTATCATTTGTTGATGCCTCATGACTTAATTTGAAATTAGTACTCCGCTGTTCATACAACAGAACACTAAAAAGACGAAACGGCTCCTGTTCTCGTCAGGAGCCGTAGGACTATAACTAACGCTTTACTCTATTTCCGGTAAACAGGCAGTAAAATATTCAACGGGTATACAGATAAACCGTACCGTCTTTCGCCTGTACCATCAATTTATCACTGGCGACAACCGGACGACTCATTAAACCGGAACTATCAACTTTATGTTGAGCAACAAACTTACCGTCATCCATATTCAACCAGTGCAGATAACCTTCACTGTCACCGACAACCAGATAGCCATTATACATTTCAGGCGCGGTTAAATTACGGTGTTGCAATTTTGTCTGAGTCCACAAAGTGACACCATCACTTTGACGCAGACCCATAACACGATCGTTTTGGTCAACAATATAGATATTATCACCATAAACAACCATCTCGTTCACTGAACCCAAATCGCGCTTCCAGAGGATCTGACCTGAACGCATATCAAGCGCCACCAGATTACCGTTATAAGCTATTGCATATATCACGCCCTCAGAAATAACCGGTGTCGTATCAACATCATTAAGACGACCGATTTCTGTAGAACTGGTTACCTGAGAAATACGTTGTTGCCAAATCAACTGCCCCTGAGAAATCAAGACGGCGTTGACACGACCATTATCCCCACCTACGATGGCAGCACCGTAAGCCACGGCAGGCGCCGATTCACCACGCAATGATAATGACGGTGAATCCAAATTAACGGACCATTGCACTTTACCATCTGACTCACTTAATGCCTGCAACATCCCATTACTGGTATGAATCAGCACCAGACCATCACTCACCACAGGACGCGACAACGCTTCACCGGCAACGTCGGATTGCCAGGCAACTTGGCCGTCTTTGGTATTCAATGCAATAACTTTGGCACGTTCAGTACCTACATATAGATGATCCCCAGCAACGGTCAGACCACCAGAGAGCAATGCAGGTATACGAGAAGAGAGGAAACCCGCTTTTTCCGCCAGATTCACCGACCATATCTCTTTACCACTATCAATATCCAACGCCTTAACGATGCCATGACGATCAGCAACATAAACAGCGGAGCCCTGCCAAGTTGGCGTCAAGTGAGAATAATAACGGCCTACACCATCACCTACAGATTTATCCCAAACTTCGCTTGGATTAAATTGATTTTCGACCTGTGGCAATGGTGACATCGTTACTGTGTCTTGCTCACTTGAACAACCGGCTAGCAGAACAGAAGCCACCAAACCAACCAAGAGTGTTTTACGCAGTTGCATTGAAAGAATTCCCCTTAGCTGGATAAGTTATTCAATTTAAGATTTAACATCGATTTGATCGCCTGTGGTGAATTTGAGCTCAAACCTTTGGTATACGCTGCGCGGGCACCGGCAATATCACCTTTTTTCAACAGGGCATCACCACGGATATCCTCTGCAACGGCAACCCAACCGGAACCTTTGACCTGTTCCAATGTTTTCAGCGCGGCATCCGCTTTATCTTCCGCTAATTGAACCCTGGCTAGGCGAATATTCACCAGAGACAACAAATCCTCATTTTTTACCTGATCGGTAGCCGCAGATAAAAATTGATCTGCTTTAGTTAATTCATTCTTTTCAACAGCAAGTTGAGCCAAATGCATATGCATCATCACGCCATAACTGTTATTAGTTTCACTGGCAAATTTTTCGGCAGCAGCATGACTCTCTTTTGTACTGACAATTAATCCTTGATCTACTCGTTCAAAAGCTTCTGCACTTTCCTGCAACTTATTTGTCTGATGAGATTGCCAGTAACGCCAGCCAATCAGCGCCCCGGCACCCAACACCAGCCCAAAAACCAAGACTTTACCATTATTGGCAAAAAAGCGACGAATCACGTCTACTTGTTCGTTTTCATTGGTATAGACTTCCACAGAGTCTCTCCTTAACCTAACAGTTCAACCAAGCGAACCGCAATTTCGCTTTGCGGCAACGTTTGTTGTTCACCTGTACGTAAATCTTTAATGGCTACTTGACCAGAACGAACTTCATCCTCACCGAGAATCAGTGCAATTTTGGCACCTTGTTTATCCGCACGCCCCAGTTGCTTCTTAAAGTTCCCCCCCCCGTGGTTCATCATTAAACGCAATTGGGGCAACGTATCACGTACCTGTTCAGCCAAAATCAATGCCGCTTGTTGACTACCTTCACCAAAAGAAGCGAGATAAACATCTGCAACTGTCCGCTCCGCGACAAATGCTGGATTAATTTCTTGCACCAGCAAAATCAGACGCTCCATCCCCATGGCAAAACCCACGGCAGGCGTTGGTCGGCCCCCCAGTTGCTCAACCAGCCCATCGTACCGACCACCGGCACAGACCGTCCCTTGAGCCCCGAGTGCCGTTGTCACCCATTCAAATACTGTGCGGTTATAATAATCCAAGCCACGAACCAAACGCTGATTAATCCGATACTTGATACCCGCCCCATCAAGAAGTGCACACAGGCTATCAAAATGTTCCTTTGATTCGGCATCAAGATAATCAAACAGTTCCGGCGCATCATTAAGAAGTTGCTGAACCTCTGGATTTTTTGAATCCAGAACACGTAATGGATTACTGTACATACGGCGTTTGCAATCTTCATCCAGCTTATCTTTGTGCTGCTCAAGAAAAGCCACCAACGCTTCGCGGTAATTGGCTCGTGCCGCCAACGAACCAATGGAATTCAGTTCAAGCGTCACATGCTCAAAAATACCGAGCTCACGCCACCAGCGAGCAGTCAATAAAATAAGTTCGGCATCAATATCAGGCCCTTGAAGACCAAAAACTTCAGCACCTAATTGATAAAATTGGCGGTAACGGCCTTTTTGTGGACGCTCATAACGGAACATTGGCCCTAAATACCATACGCGCTGTTCCTGATTGTACAGCAGACCATGTTCAATACCGGCACGCACACAACCTGCGGTATTTTCAGGGCGTAGGGTCACACTTTCACCATTACGATCATCAAAGGTATACATCTCCTTTTCAACCACATCAGTGACTTCCCCAATAGCCCGTCTAAATAACGGGGTCTGCTCTACAATCGGTGTGCGGATCTCGCTATAACCATAACCCGCCAGTACTCGTTTCAAAATAGTTTCGATACGCTGCCAGATAACCGTATCTGCCGGCAAGTAGTCATTCATGCCTCGAATAGCTTGGATATTTTTTGCCACGTTTTATCTCTAGTTAATGATTCAAAAATGATATTGATTGAAGCGAATACCGGCGAGCTTCAATTAACAAACAAAACAACGCTGGCTCATCATCACGATGAGCCAGTATCAGATACATTATTTGTCCAGTTGACTTATGCCAATGCGCATATTTTCATCGAGCATTGATGCTTTAGCACGGATCTTAGCCTCAAGCTGATCGATCATATCAGCATTATCGAGACGCACTTTCTGCCGTATCCCATCTTCATAAAAACCACTTTTCGTTCTGGCACCGGTGACACCCAAAGTAGAAACCTCCGCCTCGCCGGGTCCGTTAACCACACAACCAATAATAGAAACATCCATCGGTGTGAGTAAATCTTCCAAACGTTGTTCCAAGGCATTAACTGTGCCAATAACATCAAATTCCTGACGGGAACAGGTTGGACAAGCGATAAAATTTATACCACGGGAACGAATACGTAATGCTTTCAGAATGTCAAAACCCACTTTAACTTCTTCGACAGGATCGGCAGCCAAAGAAATACGCATGGTATCACCGATACCTTCCGACAGGAGGATACCCAAGCCAATGGCAGATTTTACAGAGCCTGCACGTGCTCCACCCGCCTCGGTAATACCAAGATGCAATGGCTGATCAATCTTCTGAGCTAACAGGCGATAGGCACCAACCGCCAGAAAGACATCTGACGCTTTTACACTGATTTTAAACTGATCAAAATTAAGCCTGTCAAGAATATCGACATGGCGCATAGCCGATTCCACCAACGCTTCTGGGGTGGGCTCACCATATTTTTCCTGAAGATCCTTTTCCAATGATCCGCCATTTACACCAATGCGGATTGGGATATTTTTATCACGGGCAGAAGCCACAACCTCACGGATACGTGCTTCATTACCGATATTTCCAGGGTTAATCCGCAGACAATCGACACCATACTCTGCAACTTTAAGCGCGATACGGTAATCAAAATGGATATCTGCAACCAAAGGGACACTCGCTTGCTGCTTAATCAACTTAAATGCTTCCGCGGCGTCCATCGTTGGTATTGATACGCGAACAATATCAACGCCAACACGCTCAAGCGATTTAATCTGTTTAACAGTCGCTTCCACATCTGTAGTACGTGTGTTTGTCATTGACTGCACCGAAATGGGTGCACCATCCCCGACAGGCACATTGCCTACATAAATACGCGTAGATTTGCGTCTTTTTATCGGCGATTCATTATGCATACTGGTGTTTCTCCCAGACTTCCATGTGCTTACTGATAAAATTACAACTATGCCCTACTGTAACAGGCCTTTCATTATGCTGCCGGTACTTTAAGACGCGCGATACGACTCTCTTTAATAAAGCGGCTTAAATCAACAGATTGCCCGCGGAACCGTACATCCACAACAGCCGGAACACCGATAGTTAACTCATAAGGTAATGAGCCAGAGAGACTCAGATGGTCACCCTTATGTTTAGTTCCACTAAATAATTTCTTTCCTTTTGCATCAACAATTTGCAACCAACAGGATGCTTTAAAATTCATCATCAGATTATTACTGTCAGCGACTGCCGTTGAATTATTTTCAGACACACTCGGTACTTGAGCTGTCCCTTGATTGGCTGACAACGGAGCAGTCTGAGTTTGTGGCCCGTTACCTGCTAATTGAGTTTCAGGTGTTTTCATCACTTGATTTTGCGTTGATGCCGCAGATTGGGCCACTTCCTCACTATGACTACTATGACCATCAGGACCACCAGTATTATTCGCTGCCACTGCATTTTCGGTTACAGCGGCAGATGATGACGGCTCACTTGTTGCCTGTTCGCGGGTTGGTAACTGTGTCACCTGATCATGATTTTCAGTGGGTAAATCCTCTGAACTGGCTTTTTTCCGAGCAACCTTAGCCGCAGAATGATCAGCCATCGAAATCAATTCCTTCTGTTGAGCTATGTGGTTTTGCCACCACCATGCTCCCGTCAAACTAATTACGACTAAAATAATCAACCACGTAATCCACATCAACCAACTTTCGCGTTTTTTCCGTTTTTTACCCAACGAAAAACTCTGCATCGGTGAAACTTTCGCTGTTTTTGCCGGGGTATGCTTATCCAGAATTGCCAGAATTTCTGCTTCTGGAATTTGTACCAACTTAGCATAAGAGCGAACATAACCACGCAGGAAAGTCGGTACCATAGTGGCTGGAATATTGTCCTCTTCAATATCACGGATAGTAGAAAGTTTTAAACACAAGCGATCAGCTACAGTCTGCTGGGTTAGCCCGTGCTGTTCACGAGCCTGACGCAGGAGCTGACCTGCGGTTAAATAAGCTTGTTCTGGAGTCGTTTCAGTATTCATTAGCAAGAAGACGCGGTACTGTTCAGGTTGTGAAAAACTTCGCGCCGGCTCCTGCTATAATCTTTAAATTACACAATAGCCTGCGCGGCGAAATAGATTTGCTATTTTACTAGCGGCAAATCACTGATAACAAACACGCCTGTTAGCATGGTTCTCAGTAAACAGAGTTTTGACTTCTTCATACTGCCCCTGCTCACAGAGAAAAACGCTGTAATGATACAATACCGTATCATTTCCTGGCGCGTACTGCATCGCCATTTTGTAACGTTGACGAGCGGCTTCCGGCTGACCAGAATATTGCTCATACAACGCCATACCTAATTGAGCCTGATAATGGTCTGGCTTTGCCAGTAAAACCTTATCAAAGTGATATCTGGCGGCAGGTAAATTACCTTTAGCCAAATAGGCCATTCCCAATTGAATCCGGGTTTCTGCCGCGACTTTTCGCTGTTGATTGCCGTTTGTTGGTTGATTGGAACATCCTACCAACAACATAGCAACCACCATCATTCCCGATAACGATTTCCTTATCATTCCATCCCCACCGACCAAAGATATGTCATTGTAAAGATCATTTCACTTATGCATTTCAGTTACTGCATGACAGGACATACCAACATTCCCATTCAGACTGCTCTTATCTGAATAGGTTCACCGGCCTGACGTTTTTTCAATGTACGTTTGGTACGATCAATTACATCACCGGCAAGTTGACCACATGCGGCATCGATATCATCACCGCGAGTCTTGCGGACAATAGTGGTGAAACCATATCCCATCAACACTTTAGCAAAGCGATCAATCCGGCTGTTGGAACTGCGGCCATATGGCGCCCCCGGAAACGGGTTCCATGGGATCAGATTGATCTTACTCGGTGTGTCTTTCAAGCATTCAGCTAATTGATGTGCCTGTTCCACGCTGTCATTAATATGATCAAGCATGACATATTCCACCGTCACACGCCCCTGATTAGCATTAGATTTAGTCAAATAGCGGCGCACACCTGCAAGGAACTGCTCGATATTATATTTACGGTTGATAGGAACGATGTCATCCCGTACATCATCTGTCGGTGCATGCAGGGAAATTGCCAAAGCAACATCAATCATATCGCCAAGTTTATCCAGTGCCGGCACTACACCGGATGTGGATAACGTCACACGGCGCTTTGACAAACCGAAACCAAAATCATCCATCATGATTTCCATGGCAGGCACCACGTTATTTAGGTTAAGCAGCGGCTCTCCCATCCCCATCATTACCACATTGGTAATCGGGCGACGACCACTGGATTTCAGTGAACCAATAATTTTTGCGGCACGCCAAACTTGACCAATAATTTCAGAAACCCGCAAATTACGGTTAAACCCTTGCTGAGCAGTGGAACAGAATTTACATTCCAGTGCACAGCCTACCTGAGAAGAGACACACAAAGTTGCGCGATCATCTTCCGGGATATAAACCGTTTCAACCTGCTGATCGCCAACAGTGATCGCCCATTTAATCGTACCATCGGCCGAACGTTGCTCTTCTGCGACTTCAGGTGCACGGATCTCTGCAACTTGTTGCAATTTTGCTCGCAGAATTTTGTTAATATCTGTCATCTGCTCAAAATCGTCATAACAGTAGTGATATATCCATTTCATCACTTGATCAGCACGGAATGGTTTTTCTCCCATGTCAATGAAAAACTGGCGCATTTGCTTGCGATTCAGATCAAGCAGGTTAATTTTACCGCCTTTCTTTTCTGGAGTTTCAGACACGACAGAAGCAGCAAATTGTGCCGCAGTATTTGGTTGGGACATCTTTTTATATCGCCTCGTTGTAACACTTTCGGCTCTGCGTTAATGAACTCAACGCGAAGTTTCAATTCAGGTCACTATCAGTTTAGTATAGTAACAAATAATAAGCGCCCCGTTGAATTAACAGCGGGGCGCCGCATTGTACAAACTTTAATGCAATGATGCTACGGGTAACGGCAAATCAATTAACGTGGGCAAATTTCATCTTCTGTGAAGAAATACGCAATTTCACGGTTTGCAGATTCAACCGCATCAGAGCCGTGAACCGCGTTTTCAGTGAAGCTATCTGCATAATCAGCGCGCAGAGTACCTGCCAATGCATTATCAGGATTAGTTGCCCCCATCAGATCACGGTGACGCTGTACTGCATTCTCGCCTTCCAACACCTGAACCATAATCGGACCAGAAGTCATAAATTCCACCAAACCATCAAAGAAAGGGCGGCCTTTGTGCTCCGCATAGAAGCCCTCAGCCTGTTCACGGGTCAGGTGAAGCATTTTGGCGGCAATAATTCTAAACCCAGCACTTTCAAAACGAGCATAAATAGCCCCGATGGCATTTTTCTTCACAGCGTTAGGCTTAACAATAGAAAAAGTACGTTCAACCGTCATAGATAACCTCTTGGTTCTTCTTGCAGCAACTGATAATTTTAATTTTTCCCGATAAGTTAATCGGTTAATACTCATTCCGCAACCTTAGCGGAGATAAAAACGGCGTTGATTATAGGGGTACGAATAGCGGTTGCCTACAGAAAACATAACATTCCATTAAATTTTCCTTAGCGAAAATTACCATTTTTTCGTACAAATCACACTTTTACTTGAATCGTTTACTTCAAGGTAAAATTGACAGAATCAATTTGCCCGCCCAAATCCAAAACACTAAGCTGATATTTACCCGGTTGAGTCAAGGTCTGAACAAATCCCCGATTATTTTCTGTGGTCATTACCTGTTCTCCATTCAGAAACCACCATTGTTGCCCACCACTACCGCCCTGAGTGGTAACACGTAAATCAAGGCTGCCAAAACCAGGAAGCCGTTTCAATACATCTCCGTTACGAATCCCCACGATCAACAAGGGCGCTTCATCTGATTTCAACGGTGGACATCGAGGATTAACCGGCGGCAGACGCTGCGCTCGTCGCTCTTGCGCGGGTAACCATGATTCGAGGGTAATCGGCCATAAAGCGATATTTTTAGCCTGAGCGCCGGGACAATCAGGAGCCACGCGCAAACCGTTTTTATCCAACCACACCTGTTCATTGACGCCTGAAATAGCCTCTTGCCCCACCGCAGGCAGCGTAGGCGGAATCGTGTTATTCAGTATCCAGCTCAGACGCCGCTGACGGCAATTATCCTCTCCCTTCGGTAAACTCTGCCCTCCCGGCCAACAGATGATTGCCCGACTCACACTTGCTGGACGCGGATCAACCGGAATCCGTTTAGCCCCATTTCGCATATTGGCGAACAACAGATTATTGACCTGATTCATGATGGGAACCGCCGTAGCATAGCCGAACTGCCCGACAACTGGCGTGCCATCCGGCCGACCAACCCAAACACCAATGGTATAACGCGCATTTAAGCCAATGGCCCAAGCATCACGGTAGCCATAGCTGGTACCGGTTTTCCAAGCCAGCGGCACTTGTGCCGGCAAAACATCATCAGGTTGCGGCAGAGCTTCTCCAGCCATAATTCGCCTCACTATCCATGCAGCGCCGGGGGAAAAAAGTTGCCGATCACGCAATTTCTGCTGCGGAGTGAATCTCAAGGGGGAAACCTTCCCCTGACGGGCAAACGCCGTGTAAGCCGCCACCAGTTGATCCATCCGGGTTGCCGTACCACCAAGAATCAATGATAAATTGGGTTCACTGCCGGGAGGAAAACGCAATACGGTTCCCACATTACGCATATTGGCGGTAAACCGCTTGGCGCCATAGGCTTCAAGCAGTTGCACGGCGGGTAAATTCAGTGAACGAACCAACGCCTCACTGGCACTGACCGGCCCATGAAAGCCACTGTCAAAATTTCCGGGGCGATAATAATCAAAGCGGCGAGGCACATCCTGTAACAGTGATTCCCCATGAATTAACCCATCATCCAGCGCCATGGCATACAAAAATGGCTTCAAGGTTGATCCCGGCGAACGCCATGAACTTATCATATCGACATGACCAAAACGGCTATCATCCCGTAGATCCAGCGAGCCGATATAAGCTTTTACCGCCATGTCTGTATGATCAACCACTAACACGCCAATCGAAGTTTTTTCTGGTAACTGGTACTTCCAATTCACCGCCATATCTTCAAGCTGACGCTGTAATCCCACATCAAGGGTTGTTTTGATGATCTCCTGACGAGTACCTTTCGCCATTCGTCTGGCAAGCAAAGGGGCAAGCTGTGGCACCTGCCGAGGAGCCAACCACAACGTTTCTTGCTGAATATCAGCAATCGTCTGTTCCGGCCAGATTTTATAGTGCGCCAACCGTTGCAACACCTTATCGCGAGCAGCCTGTGCCCGTTCAGGATAGCGATCTGGCCTTAAACGGCTAGGAGCCTGTGGCAGAACAGCCAGTAAAGCCGCTTCTCCCGCTGAGAGTTCAGAGGGCGGTTTAGCCAAATATGCCCAACTCGCCGCACCGACACCTTGTAATGTGCCACCAAACGGCGCACGGTTCAGATACATCTCCAGAATTTCATTTTTGGAATAGTGCCATTCAAGCTGCAAAGTACGCCAGATCTGTTTCAGCTTCCCGCCGAAAGTGCGTGAATGGGGATCAATCAACCGAGCGACCTGCATTGACAGCGTACTGCCACCGGATAAAATTTTACCGGCTCGTATATCTTGCCAGGCAGCCCTGACCAGAGAAATCGGGTTAATCCCCGGGTGTTTATAGAACCAGCGATCTTCATAAGTCAGCAAAGCTTGAATATATTCCGGTGATACTTGATCCAATGTCACCGGATAACGCCAAACACCTTCATCATCGGCAAAACGCCAAAGCGGCGTACCATCCTCACTCACGACAATACGCGCCATTTTGACTTCACGCAGTGGCAGAGGCCAGATTTTATCTGCCAGCCATAAACCCACCGGGAGCAAAAACAACAACAGTACAATCAGCCACATAAGGCGATGCGTTTTCTTCATCTATGAACACCAAGAGAGAAATCAGCCCTTACACCAGAGCATAAGGGCTGACAAATTTAGCGGACAACTTCCAGTTTTTCAGGTGTAGAACCGACTGCACGCCAGTAAGGCACATACATAGATTCAACCTGTGGTGCAGGAATGGTGTAAACACCCGGAGTTACAGCACGTGCCAGATAGAGCAACGTCACTGGCTGAGACGGATCAACCGCGACTGCCGCCACATATCGATCATCACGATATTCAATATGATGAATCGTCGCCTGTTGCATATCGCCAATCAACTCCTGAAGATTAGCGGCACCCTCACTCAACTTGGCACTGCTGTTAGCCAAGTTCTGGTTTTCCAGCTCCAAGCCGGCGGGCAATAAATCAACAACCAAAGCATCCTGTACGGATTTATCTGAGCTTACCACCAGCTTCACAACCACCATTTCACCGCTTTTCAGATGGTCAATGGAAACCGGATTACCCTTCATATCCAGATAGCTACGCTGAATTTTCAGCACATTAGCGTAAGGTTTTGGAGAGCGCAGTGGGTAGGCCACCACATTTACTCGTGAATAGAGCGTGCTGTCACCAAGGTTACTGATACTCACACCTTGCTGAATATCCTGTGGATACAGCATCTCACTATAGGGCTTATCCCTACTTATTGGTGAAGTCCGCTGATTAATCACCGCTTTCCACGGCTGCACTGATGTATCAATAAAGAAACGTCCCGCCAAGTAGAGTGAATTACTCTCCTGAGTTGAGAAATAATTGCGAGATGTCAATTCATCGGACAGAGCCAGCAATTTCTCATCACGTTCCTTTATTAGCATATTATTTTCAGTCAACAGAGCAACAATCATTGCGTTGTCACGGATGTCACTGCCGTAATCACCTAAATCTACATCATCATGACGGTTTTTACTGATCCCCAAACGAACCGCTTCATCTGCTCGGGTGTTATCCCCCATCAATTTCAGTGCGACTCCCAGTTGTACCAGTGACAAGCCATTGCCTGCTTGCTGACGGCGTTCATAAACTTGTCTCAGAGCGCCCAATGGTGCTTTCTGTTGATTGGCAAGCACCAGACCAGCATAAGACTGAACCGAGAATCGCATTGCTTCCTGATTCTGGCTGTAGGGATAGTTAATAACACTCTTATCCTGTAAATAACGTAACAGACGGTTATTGGCAGAAGTCAGCACCTCTTTAGGTACACTGTAACCTCGTTGACTTGCACGGAATAGAAAATCGGTGACATAGGCCGTTAACCAATATTCTTCATCACCGGTTTTATCCCATAAAGCAAAGCTACCGTCATGACGCTGCATACTCAACAGATGAATAATTCCCTCATCAATACTTGCCCGGCGTTTATTATCATCTTCCGCCATGATACCCAAACTATTCAGCTCTGATTTGTTCGAATAGAGTGACGGATAAAGCCCACTGATTGTCTGTTCAAGACAGCCATATGGGTAGGCGTACAATTCACGAATATAGCGTGAAATCTGTAACGGTGGACGGCTGCTCAGTAACAACTGCCCCTCGGCTCCTTCTGGTGATAAACCCGATAAGGCATTTAACGGCAACTGCCACTCCTCTCCCGGATGAATAACATTAGCGAACAGAACAGTTTCCGCTGGCTGTGCCTGACGCACACCAATCTTCCAACTATTTTTATACGGTTTCAGATTTTCACCGGGTAAATTCAGGCCATCAATCGTCAGGGAAACCTCTCCTTGACCAACCCCCAAATCCGCTGTGACCGGAATCTCTACTGTGGTGCGTTTGCCTTTTTCCAATGTTATCTCTTTGCTAATATCCCCCTCTAACTTAATCAGGTCATTAGCCGCAAAGTTCAAGGTCAAGTTTTGCGTCTGTTCAGTTAAGTTAGTCAAATCTAACGACAACAATGCGCTATCACCACTCGCCATAAAGCGAGGTAATGCCATCTGTGCAACCACCGGCGCAGCAATGACAACTTTACTTTCACCGTGGCCGAACTCGTCTTCACTCCACGCTTGAGCCATCAGCCTCAGTTCACCGTTGAAATCAGGGATTGGTAAAACGATCTGCCCTTCGCCATTTTCATCCAATGTCACCGGCTGTGCTTGTTCAGCGATAATCTTAACTTCGGTTAATGGCTTTCTGCCGCCACGCTCAAGGGCGCTATCATCACCATCACCACCAAAACGCAGATTCGCCAGACGGCCTTCACCTTCAATCAACTGACCATACACATCATATTGATCGACACTGTAACGCTTACGACCAAAGAAGGCCTCATAGGGGTCGGGAGTTTTAAAATTCGTGACATTCAGCACCCCCGTATCGACAGCAGAAAGCAGCACATTAACCTGCTTGGGTAATTTCCGCCCTTGCTGTGGTGTCGCCTTGACTTTAACAGTAAGATTCTGATTCGGACGCATTTTTTCCGGTGCGGATAGCGTCAAATCCAGCTTACGATTTTCATCAGCCAACGGCAGGTGCAACACGCCAATGGCCCGTTTCGGTGTCACCTGACGAGATTTATCCTCTGGACGCACCACCACGGCGGTTAAATAAAGGTCATGACGACGCCACTCTTTATTTACTGGCACTTCCACATCCAAACCTTGTTCTGGCACATCAATTTTTTGCCACCAAAGTGGCCCTTCACTGGATTCCACCAACAGATAACCTTTACCGGCCTGTGGTGCAACCATATGCAGTTTTATCTTCTCACCTACCTGATAAGCGGGTTTATCCAGAGATAACTTCACCTGATCAGGACGAACAGCCCCTGTACCACCGGTATTGTCCTGCCATGAGTAACCCGCCCAGAAATTAACGCTGGTCACTAATTGATTTTCTGGATTAACCACTTCAATACGGTACGACCCCCAATCAACCGGAAAACTGACCTTTGCCGTACCATCTTGAGCAATTTGGATATGTTCATCCGCCATCACCAAATCTTTCTGGTCATAGCCTGATTGCCAACCTTCACCATCCGACCAACGCCAATAATAGTCACGGCGTTCATAAACCAGACGGGCAGTTAAATCTTTTGCAGCATATTTTTTTCCATTGGCATCGGCATACACCACCGCAAATTGCGCCAGTGAATTTTCATCCACATTGTAGCGACTTAGGTAACGCCCTACGCGATAGTCATAAATCTCTTTCTGATTAAACAACGGACGGATACCAACCAGCTTTTCTGCCGGCCAAACGGCCTGTTCAACTCGACGAGTTACCGGGCGGCCGCCAGATTCAAGCAAACCTGCCTGTACAATGACGTTTACCGGCGAAGAGACCGAACTCCAGTTGTCGGCACTGACATTAATTACGGCTTTACCCTCATTACCTAAAACCAAGTCAAACTCATCCAATGTGCGACTAAGATTGTCTTCTGTAACCGCACCAAACTCATAGCCAGGCAATTTTGCTACCGCATCCCGAGCTGGACGCAGAAATAATTGCCCTTGCAAGCGATTATATGCGGCAGGTGCTCCATATAGATAACGGCCTTTAATCGCGAAATCCACATCGTGGTCTTTCATCACGGGTTGCGACTCACTACTAATTTCCAGAGCCATGCGCTCCGGCATAAAATCTTCGACATTAAACTTGTAATAACGGGGTTTGTTATCGCCCAAATCAAAACGTAGCGACCAGAGCCCAGTAGCCGCTGACTGGGGGATCGCATAACGATACTGATACAACCCATTTTCGGGTTGCCAGACAAAACTACGAACAACCTGACCATCGGTTTTCAGTACATCCACTTTAACTGGCTGACTTTTCATTGCGCGGCCATCACCATCACGCAACAGGCCATTGACAATCAACGTTTCACCCGGGCGATAGAGATCACGAGGTCCAAAAACAAAAAACTGTTTGCTGTACCCTTGTGGGCCAGAGATATCAAATTCAGACAGATCCAGCGCCGGTGATACCAAATCAATCATACTGGTTTGGTGATCATGAGTAGCGAGCAATAGTTTCGCTTTCGCATTTTTTTCTAAGCTGACGTGCCCATCATCGTCCGTTGTTGCCTTTGACAATAATTGCCCTTTCTCATCCAACAGCCGTATTTCCACCCCTTTCAGGCTGCTACCTTGCGCCAAAGATTGGGTAAGCACATCCATCTTATCCAGATAGCTGTGCATAGAAACACCAACATCACTTAAGGTAAACATTGTTGCTGGATTGGAATCAGTATATTTACCCGTTTGTTGCATCACCGCCAGATAAACGCCATCTTGCTGTAACTCTTTGATATTACTTAATGGCAACAGTAATTTTTCGCGGGTATTCAGTGTTGGATTCAGATCGAAACGGCCGGTATAAACCAGTTCCGCATCTTTGAGCATCTCTTCAGATTCCCAAGAATTCATATTATTGCGATATTGCCACTGTGCAATAAAAGCCGGTAATGCCGCCTCTTTTATCCTGAAAAAATTAACATCAACACGATTAACATTCAGAGCCAATACCGGCAAACCTTCAGCAACTTTACTGGGTAACAAAGAGCCTTTGCTGGCAAAACCGACAGACGGAGAAATCGTCGCGGTTGTCAGCGTTTTCTCATAAGCCGTTTCGAGTTGACGATCATTGATACCTTTAACATCTTTATCCACGGTCAATTGCAACTTACGGGAGGGTGGCAAATGGCGCAAGCGCAGTTCCATCATGTTATCTGACAGTTCCCACGCCCCATCGAGTTTGCCCTCTTTGACATCCACCAAACGGACATTCTGCGCAAAATCCTGATTCGGATCTAAAGGAACAGAAAATGTCACCACCATTGCACTAGCGCCATCAAGCTGAACTTCCGAGACATCCAGAATCTTCACTGGTTTACCGGCATAACGTTTTACTAATTCAGCCAGTGATGCCGCATCTTTCGGTTTTACTGATTTTGGTGGAGTATTTAATTGTTGAGGTGCTTTTTCGCTTTGAATTTCCGTGGACTGCGGTTGGGCAGCTTGCTTATTATCGGTGCTATCAGATTGGTCACAACCAGAAAGCATCAGCAAAGACGCTAAAATCACCGCCAAATAACGTTTGTTTCTTCTTGGCCGTTGCCAGAATTGACCTTGATTCATAACCATAACCCCTGTCTCAACTCCGGCCAACTGGTGGCAGGATTTAATGAATAACTTTATAAATCAATATATTAAATTTAAATCAAACAGATAGAATCAACTATAATACCTATGATCAACTTATATACCGCCTATTTATACCCGTCATCTTTCAAGTTGCCTCTTTGTTGGCTGCACTCGCTCACCCCGGTCACATCGTTATCTATGCTTCCGGGGATTCACTCCCTTGCCGTCGCGATCCATCTTGAAATCCATAGGGTATATATAAGCAACGTAAAGACATTAAGTTCATATAATAGCCTGTTATTTTAATGAATTAAACATCACAGAAACGATAAGTAAATCTAAATTTATCGATTCAATCTTTCATTAAGAACTCCATATATCTTGTAAAAATAATTTTCGTCATTTCTCTCAGTGACCGAAGATAGACCTTTACTGCACCATCCGCTTGATAATCTACAAGCAGTAAAACAATATAAAATCGATCATTAAAACAAGTTGAATAAACAGGAAATTATCATTATCGTACTGGTTATCAATATCGGATTAAATATATCCGGTTCCAGTATATTATTATCCTCCCCAACAAAATATATTAAAAATATATTAATAGGATTATAAACCAAACAACACAGATGATTATCTCATAGTTCATTACTATTATTTATACCCGTCATCTTTCAAGTTGCTTCTTTGTTGGCTGCACTCACTCACCCCGGTCACATAGTTCTCTATGCTCCCGGGGATTCGCTCCCTTGCCGCCGCGATGCATCTTGAAATCCATAGAGTATATATCATTTATGAATTAATGCCCTCAATTAATAAAAGCAATAAATAATCTTAACAACTGTATATATAATGCTTTATTTAACGCATCATTAACCATTTATCCAGATTAGTCATCACCTTAATAATATATCGATAATGAATAAAAAATCATATAAATAAAATAAAGTCAAAAACATTTAACTTATTATACAGAAATTACCATTAATTAACTGATATTATCAGAAACTAATTTAATCGAATCAGAAACTCATTTTATGAAAATTAGCATTAGAAATAATTATCACCATTAATCCGCAAGTTAAATATATTATTGATAAAAACAAAACAGAGAGAATAGATACAATTAATAACAATTAATTTCATTATTATCACCATACCTAATTTTATTTTCAGATTTAACCATAAAATAAAACCAGCAATAAAGAATATATAAAAATCATAACACTAAAAATATAGAGATATAACAAATTCACTCAACAGAATTACAAAGTTAAAATCCAACAAAATAGAGATTAAGGAAAATCACAATATATTGATATAGAGTGCCACTTTCTTACCAAAAGTGGCTATAATAACTTGCGTGAAACACCGACTACAAAAATTGTTTTCTATAAAATATGAATAAAATCCTCTATGATGAAAAAATAAAATCAAAAATGCGAATAAATTTAGCAATAAAAACATTAACCTATCGTTATTATAATCCCAATTATTTAAAACAGAAAAAAACGCTAACCCCAACGCTGTCGCAAATGGGGTAATAACCTGATGAACATCCATTTTCTCAACGACTTTCATTATGTTACTCGACTAATAATACCTGTCCTGTTTTTAGCTGTTTGACATTTGGTAACCAAAGTCTTCCCCAGCTACCAGTACAATGACATCCATAGACCTCTTTTATATTTTCTTTTATGAAAAATTCTCTGATCTTCAATAACTCCGTCGGTAACGCTCTCCTTAAATGCAATCCGCCTATTACTGCGAATACTTTATCCACACCGGTAATCATTTTAGCGTGGTTAATAATTTCACAAATACCAGAATGACCACAGCCAACGATAATCACCAATCCATTATCGCTTTTCCAAATTAACGCACTATCATCCAATATATAATCATTGGCCCAAGAGCTCTTTCTAACTAACCCAAAGGATTTTCGATGATCATTTGCTATTTCCCCTGAAAAAATAAATCGCTCACTTATCTTCATATGCGATTTCGTTAAACGAAATAAAACTCTCTTCTTGACTCGTTTATTAATTTTACCCGACATTTTTTTAAATTTTAACGCCATTTTCCTGAACATAACACCATAATATTTCTCATTTAATGCATCAGGATGACATATTAATTTAGCATTATGGGGAAAATAGTTAACACCACCTATATGGTCAGAATGCCCATGAGAGATAACAATTTTGGATATATCATCAATAGGTATCCCCATCCTGTTTGCATTCTCAATATAGCTACCATCCGGGCCGGTATCAAAAATTATCTTCTCTTCACCATCTTCAAGTAAAAGACTCAAACCGGGCTTAGCTATCAAATATGAATCAGATGTTTTATTTTCCAGTAGTACAGTTATTTTTAACGACATAGCTTATCCATTAATTTTGTTGAAGTCACGCTTCTATTAAACGGTACGGGTAACAATAGCATTGACGTACATCAATAAAATAATGAAAAGCCATTATATCGTCACATTTTTATAAGCAGATCACAAATTACCCCTCCTCTACTGACAGTTAATTTTTCAACATGAAATGATTATATCTCTATCATATTTATTGTCTTGCAATATTCACATACGAATATTATCCCTTGCTGTACAATATATTTTTAAAGGCCGAGATGAATATATTATTAATAAATAAAACTCAACGATAGATTATTCAGGAAATTTAATCAAACTCACTATACTAATATCAGATGTAGTTAACAATGCTTAATTTGAAATATCACTATAAAGCCAGTAATTGACTTACATAACCACTCTAATTTTATCTATATTATAAGATAAAATATAATATATTCATCAGATATAATTTGAATTCATATTACATAAAAAACATTTATACCTTATGGATTTCAAGATGCATCGCGGCGGCAAGGGAGCGAATCCCCGGGAGCATAGATAACTATGTGGCCGGGGTGAGTGAGTGCAGCCAACAAAGAGGCAACTTGAAGGATGACAGGTATAAATAGAGCAATTAATAATTATCGCCATATATAAACATCATCTACCGTTATAAACATAACCTATCCACTTATAACCAAACATTATTAACACCTTTATTAATACGATAATAGAAATATATTATTTTTATGTAAAAATAGAATTAATACATTTAAAAATAATTGGTAGATTCACATAATAAATACAACATCGTTACTCTGGAAGTAAACATATCCTGTATTCCTTTAAATAATTCATTGGGTATTTTACCACCCCGAGTTTTTCGGGCGATTATTTAATCGGTTTACCACAAAATTTACTTCCTGTTCAGAGACTTCATTAAAATCGGTTCCCTTTGGAAAGTATTGACTGATTAACCCATTGATATTTTCATTGATCCCCCTTTCCCAAGGTGAGTAATGACGCCAATAAATCATGCCATTTATCCCATATAATTATAAAGGATTTAGGTTAAGTGATCTTCTGGCAGATCGAGCGGCAGTAAAAAGCAAGATTGACATGGATAAGTCCTCATATAAATATAACCAGAAAAGGTCATACCTCATCATCAATTAACGACAACCATCACATTACATGTAATTCCACTCTGAAATCAAAAGATAAAAATGTGATAATAATCACATAATTAAAACAAAAGAAATAAAATTAATTTGAAATTATTAATATTGATTATTAAATGATTAATATTAATCTATTTTTTATACAATGCTATCACAAAATAATCACATTGGCCTGTTTTTTGCTTTGTCATATAACTTCTTGTTTTTGCTGCTATCTTAACCAACCTCCTATTTTAGTTGCCCGGTTGATAATCAACCCTAAATATTGATCGCTAAGCTAAATTCGTGGTTAATGCTGCTTCAACATTGTGGAATAGAAAGTCAATGAAAAGCAGTATTTTGGTATTAACGGTCTTTTGTAGCGTGGTTTCAGGCAGTCAGGCCGCCGACATCGCAGATCAACAACTCATTCATCAACAGGCCCGCCAGCAAGCGCTGGAAGCGCAATTAGCCCCGCCGCCTGCGGAAGTTCATCTGTCGGTACCGGAACCCGGGGAATCAGCCGCCTTTGCGGTGGAAACCCCCTGTTTTCCTGTCACCCATGTCGTATTGGCCGGCACCGAAAATTTCCCGCACTGGTTACCGTTCCGGCGTGTCGCTCAACAAGGCGAAAATCATTGCCTGGGCGATAAAGGCATTAACCGGCTGATAACCCAGTTGCAAGATCAGCTCATTAATCACGGCTATGTCACCAGCCGGGTTCTGGCTCCTCCCCAGGATTTGCGTACCCAAACCTTAAAACTGGTGATGATACCGGGAAAAATCCGGCATATCCGCTATACCCCTGACAGCGGGAAATATATCCAGCGGATAACCCCCTTTCCCGCGCGTGAAGGCAAACTGCTGGATTTACGGGATATCGAGCAGGGATTGGAAAACTTGCAACGTTTCCCGACCGTGCAGGCGGAAATGAACATTGTCCCGGCCGCGCAGCCGGGGGAGAGCGATATTGTGCTGGACTGGCGTCAGTCCCGGCACTGGCGAATCGCCACGTATCTGGATGATACGGGTTCGAAAAGTACCGGACGTTATCAGGGCGGATTAACCTTTTTTCTGGATAATCCGCTGGCGCTTAGCGACCAGTTCTATCTCTCCGGGGGACGCGATATTCACTCGTCTGCCGGGAAAGGCAGCCAAAACGACACGCTCTATTACTCCCTGCCCTTCGGCTACTGGATGGCGAGCGTAACGGCCAGTCATTACGATTATACCCAGACAATAGCCGGGCTGAATCAGGCAATTCAATACCGGGGCAAAAGCCAAAACCTGGCGGTCCAGCTCAGCCGGGTGCTGCACCGTAACGCCGACCAGAAAACCTTGCTTAACGGTGAAATTTATCGTCGGGCGTCCCGCAATTTTATTGATAACACTGAAATCGACGTTCAGCGTCGGGAAACCGCGGGCTGGAAGCTGGGGCTATCTCATCATCACGCTATCGGCAGCGCCACGCTGGATACCCGGGTGACTTACCAGCAAGGCATGCGCTGGTTTGGCGCGCAACCTGCGCCGGAAGAGTACCGCAACGAAGGGACCGCTTTGCCCAAAATCACCCAATTCTCGGCGACGCTGGCCGGGCCGTTAACGCTGTTTTCTCAGCCCTTTTCTTATCAAACCCAATACTTACGTCAGATAAGTGCCAGCCCATTGACGCCCCAGGATCGATTCTCGATTGGCGGTCGCTGGACCGTGCGCGGTTTTGATGGCGAGCTGACCTTATCCGCCGATCGGGGTTGGTACAGCCGGAACGAACTGGACTGGCAAACCCCGCTGCGCGGGCAATCGCTGTATCTGGCCATGGATTATGGCGAAGTGGGCGGCCGGGGCAGCGACGCGCTGCTCGGAAAACACCTGGCGGGGAGCGCTCTGGGCTGGCGCGGCAGCCTGAAAGGGGTGAGCTACGACCTGTTTGTCGGCGTTCCGCTGTCCAAACCCGCCGGTTTCCAAACTTCCCCCGTCACGGCCGGATTCAACCTGTATTGGCAGTATTAATTCAAATAACCAAGCTGCCGGTGGGTAGTGTTGTGTGGAGTAAACGTCATGAACAAACAGTTATATCGTATTATCTTTAATCAGGCCCGTCAGATGTGGATGGTGGTGGCCGAGATAGCGCGGGCCGGACGGGGACGAACCGGACGCCGCGCTCATCGCCCGTCTTCACCGCAGCATCGTTGCCGACTCACCGCGCTACGGTTTGGATTGTTGTTAGCCCTTGGTGGGATTTCACTCACGACACAGGCGGCGATTGTGGCCGACGGACAGGCACCGGGACGTCAGCAGCCGACCATCATTCGCAGCGCCAACGGCACGCCGCAGGTCAATATTCAGACCCCCGGTGCCGACGGCGTTTCTCACAATACCTACCGTCAGTTTGACGTGGATAAACAGGGGGTTATCCTCAATAACAGCCATCAGGCCACCCAGACGCAACTCGGCGGCATGGTAGCGGGCAATCCGTGGTTAGCCAAAGGAGACGCCAGTGTTATCCTCAACGAAGTCAACAGCCATGACCGCAGTCACCTCAATGGCTGGATTGAAGTGGCCGGGCAGAAAGCCGAGGTGATTATTGCCAACCCGGCGGGTATCACCTGCAACGGTTGCGGTTTTATTAACGCGCATCGCACCACGCTCACCACCGGACAAGCGCTGATGGAGCGAGGTCGGCTGAAAGGGTTTGATGTTAATCAGGGGGAAGTGCGGATTGACGGGCACGGCATGGACAGCACACAGCAAAGTTACACCGATATTATTGCCCGTTCCGTGGCGATTAACGCCAAATTACACGCGCAAGACCTGAAAGTGACCGTCGGGCGCAATCGGGTGGATGCCGCCCACCAAAACATTGAGAAAAAATCCGCAGACACCACCGACCAGCCGGTGTTTATGCTGGATGTGGCTGCCTTAGGGGGGATGTACGCCCATAAAATTATGCTGGAAGGCACCGAAGCCGGGGTGGGCGTGCATAATGCCGGCAATATCGGCGCGGCCGCCGGCGAGGTGCATATCACCGCCGATGGCCGGATTGAGAACCACGGTGCCATTAGCGCCCGTGACGCGTTGCAACTCACTTCGTCTGCCGAGGTCACTAACGCCGGTAAATTGCTGTCGCAATCGGCGGTCAATTTACAGGCTAAAGGCGTGCTGAATAATCAGGGCCGGGTGGAAGCGCGTGGCGATATCACCGTTACGGCGGGCACGATAAAAGGCAGTCATGACAGTGTATGGGCCGCAGGGCTGGATGATAACGGCAACACTACCCGCCCCGGCTCACTAACTCTGACCGCGCAGGACGTACAGGCCGGGGGCAAAAATCTGGCCGCCGATACGCTGGCGATTCACAGTCAGCAGATTGACCTGAGCGGCAGCCAGACCGCCGCCGGTCAGATTCAACTGACTGCCGGTCAGCAAGGGATAAGTACCGCTCACGCCACCATCAACGCCGACCGTCTTAGCGCGAAAACGCCGGGTCAGTTTAACAACGACGGCGGCCAGTTAGTGGCGCGGGCAATCCACCTCACGACGCCGGATTTATCCAATCATCAGGGAAAAATTAACCAGACCGGGACCGGTGAACTGGCGCTTAACACCCGCACTCTGAATAACCATGAGGGGATGGTATTCAATCAGGGAAAACTGACTCTCACCACTGACCGGCTTAATAACCGTCAGGGCACTATTGCCAGTCAGGGCGAGGACCTGCATCTGACCGCGCATCAGGTGGATAATATTCAAGGCACGGTGCAACTGGCGGGCAACGGACAACTGTCGCTCAATACCCAACAGTGGCTGGGTGATAAGGGCAAACTGCTGACCAATGGCACCCTGACGATACAGGCCGGTGAACTGCAACTCAACCACGCCGACACTCAGGCCGGGCAGATAACCGTCAACGCTGACACCCTAAGCCATCAAGGCGGCGTGATGCAACAACAGGGCAAAGACACCCTGTCCCTCACCTCCCGGATGCTGGATAACCAAAGCGGCACTATTGCGGGTAACGGTCACCTGAACCTGAAGGCGACGACCGTCGATAATCGTCACGGCAACATCGTGGCCGCCGACCAGGGCTCGCTGGCACTGACCGTCAAAGACACGCTGGACAATCAGTGGGGCAAACTGGCAGCCGGCAACGCGCTCCGGCTCAGCGCCGCCGAACTGAATAATAGTCAGGGGAGCATGGTTGCCGCCGGGGACAGCGCCACCCTCACCGTTGGCAAAGCCATTCAAAACGCTAACGGTCATCTTGAAGCCAAAACCCGCCTGACCACGACCAGCCTGACATTGGATAACACGCAGGGCGTGTTGCTGGCGCAAAACATTGACAGCCAGACGACAGGCCATCCCTTCACCAATACCGCGGGACAGGTGATAGCCGAAGACACCCTGACGGTCAACAGCGGTCAACTGGATAATACGGCGGGGCTGTTACAGGCCGGTCGCGAGATGGCCGTTGATACCCACGGGCATGGGCTCACCAATACCCACCATGCCGACCAAAAACAAAAAGCGGGTCGGGTGTTAAGCGGCGGGCAGTTAACCCTGCGTACCGGCGATATCAATAACACCGGCGGCATAATCGCGGCGGACGGCAAAACCACGCTGACCAGCACCGCGCTCAATAATACGCAGGGCCAGATAGCCGGAAATAGCGGGCTGGACATTCACAGTCAGCAACTGATAAACCGCGAGGGCACCCTGCAATCCGCAGACGCCCTGAATTTGGATACCGACGGGCAGTTACTGGATAACCGACAGGGCCAGATTATGGGTGAGGGCAAAACGACCGTCACCAGCGGCCCGCTGGATAATACGGCGGGACTGTTACAATCCGGTCGCGAGATGGTCATTGACACCCACGGCCACAAACTCACCAATACCCGCGATACCGACCAAAAAGCGGGCCGGTTGTTGAGTGGCGGGCAGTTAACCCTGCGCGCCGGCGACACCGATAACACCGGCGGCATGATAGCGGGTAATGGCGGACTGGACATTCACAGCCGACAACTCACCAACCGCGAGGGGACCCTGCAATCCGCCGACGCCCTGACTCTGGATACCGACGGGCAGTTACTGGATAACCAACAGGGCCATATTCTCGGTGAGGGCAAAACGACCGTCACCAGCGGCCCGCTGGACAACCGCCACGGTCATCTTCAAGGCGGACAGTTGGCTATCGATACCCGACACTCCGCGCTGGATAACCGGGACGGCAAATTGTTGTCGGCAGAGACGTTCAACCTGAAAACCCAGCGGCTTGATAATCGTCACGGACAGGCGCAGGCGGTGGGCGACACCCGACTTCATGTTGACACCGAAACCGATAACACCGGCGGTCTTATCCGTGGCGGTCAGCAATTGACCCTGAACACCACTCACCTGATTAACCGCGAGACGGCGCAGACAGATAACGGGCTGGAAGCGCAAAACCTGACGGTCAACGCTCAACAGGTGGACAATACCCAGGGCGCTTTACGGGCAGCTAACCATCTGCAAGCGACCATCCGCCAGACGTTAAATAACACTCAGGGGCTGGTTTCTGCGGGCAAACAACTGACGGTGGGCGACAGGACCGGACCCGCATCGCTGGCGATTAACAACCGACAAGGTACCCTGATTGCCGGGGAACACGCAGCTATCACCGCACGCGCCTTGAGCGGCGACGGCCAACTGTTATCACAGGGCGATATGGCGGTCACCTTAACCGGGGATTTTCACCATACCGGCAACACGGCGGCTAATGGCAATCTGACCCTGAAAACGACCGGCAATATCCTCAATGACCGCCAGATAAAAGCCGGTCAGGCGCTGCATCTTGACGCACGGAATCTCACCAATAGCGCGTCAGGCGAAATCAGCGCCGGACAAACACAAATCAAGGCTCGCGATACCCTGAACAATACCGGATTGATTGACGGCGGTGTGACCCACTTGACAGCTAACACCCTGAACAATACCGGCACCGGCCGCATTTACGGTGACCGGCTCGCGCTACAGACGGAGACCCTGAATAACACCGCAAAGGGTGGCAAAGCCGCCGTGATTGCCGCGCGTGACCGGCTGGATATCGGCACCGCAACGCTCAACAACCAACATCACGCGCAGATTTACAGCGTGGGCGACATGCACATCGGCGGCCGGTTGGATAACACCCTGACGGCTACCGGTCAAGCCCGCGCGCTCAATAACCACGCCGCGACGATTGAAGCCGGGAACAACCTGAAGATTCAGGCCGACCGGATTAAAAACACCAACGCCGGGTTGGTGACTCAGGTCGTCGAAACGGAAAAGTCTCAGCATCATGACGCGGTACTGAGCGGCCGGACCACCCGTTATGACTGGTCGCAGGTGGACACTTCCCGCCACAATAAATACGGCGTGCACGATGCCATCATGCCGGACGGCAGCGGCAGTAATGACTTTTACGAATATCAGTACACCCGTACCGTCAGGGAAACTCAAGTCAAACAGAGTGACCCCGGTAAAATTCTGGCCGGGGGCAATATGACGCTCAACAGCGCGCAGGTCACCAATCATGACAGCCAAATTATCGCCGGTGGGGCGCTGGACGGGGTGATAGGCGAGCTGCACAATATTGCCACGCAGGGGGAACGCATCACTACCGATGAAGGTCGCCAGACCCATTGGTATGCGAAAAAGAAACGACTTAAGCCCAGATTCCGCGGCACCAAAACCTCACAAGGGAAAAGCCGCAGTCGTTATGCCCCCGCGCCAGTGATAGAAACCCTCGACCTGAAAACGCTGGCCTGGCAGGACCATACCCGTCCACAGGGTACCGATATCACGATTACAGACCGACAAACCGGTCAGATACACTCGGCCCCCACGGCGGTAACACCCGTGACCGGCATTAACGACCAACCGCTGGTGCTGCCGCCCGGTCAGCCCTTAGTCCTGCCCCCCGGCCAGCCGTTTGAACTGAGTTTGCCCCCGGAGACCGTCAAAGGACACACGGTTGACCCGGTCATCCGTGTTATCACGCCCGACACCCGCTTGCCGGATAACAGCCTGTATACCGTACAACCGGGCAGTGACAGCCACTATCTGGTCGAGACCGACCCCAAATTCACCCAATATAAACAATGGCTGGGTTCGGACTACATGCGGCAACAACTCACCCATGACCCGGCGTTCGTGCACAAACGGTTAGGGGACGGGTTCTATGAACAGCGCCTGGTGCGGGAGCAGATTACCCAACTGACCGGCCGGCGCTATCTGTCCGGTTACAACAACGATGAAGCGCAGTTTAAAGCGCTGATGGACGCGGGTATCGTTTTTGGCAAACAGCAACAGTTAACGCCGGGCGTGGCTTTAAGCCCGGCGCAGATGGCGCTGCTGACCTCGGACATTATCTGGCTGACGAACCAAACCGTCACCTTGCCGGATGGCACTACCGAGGTGGTGACTGTGCCGCAGGTTTATGCCCGCGTCCGTCAGGGCGACCTGAGCAGTGACGGCGCCTTGCTGGCCGGGAATACCGTGGCGCTTAACAATCAGGGCGATATCACTAACAGCGGCACGATAAGCGGGCGTGACGTCACCCAACTGACCGCCAACAACCTGACCAACAGCGGCTTTATTCGCGGCGGCAAAGTGGATTTAGCGGCCCAACAAACGCTCACCAACCGGGGCGGCCAGATTCAGGGGGATGACCGGGTGACCCTGAAAGGCCGGGATATCACCAGCGCATCGACTGTGCGCGGGGATGAAGCTAACCGCTGGCTGGACCGTCCGGCGGGGATTTATGTGCAGAACGATAAGGGCACCTTATCGCTGAGCGCCATCAACAATGTGCAATTAACCGCCAGTGACGTCAAGAATGCCGGTAAAGACAGTCACACCGAGATAACCGCAGGCCATGACCTGACGCTGGACGCCTTAAGCACGCGCCGTATAGAACAAGGCAACTGGGGGAAAGATAACTACCGTCATCTGACCCAACAACAAGATATCGGCAGCCAGATAACCGGCACCGGTGAGGTGACCCTGCAAGCCGGGCAGGATTTGAACGCCACCGCCGCCCACGTTAACGCCGGTCAACAACTGACGGCGCAGGCCGGGAATAACCTGACGCTGACCACCGGTACTGCGTCCTCAGACTTAGTGGAGCACAGTAAACAGACCAGCAAAGGCTGGCTGTCGAAATCGTCAGTGGAAACCCACGACGAAGTGCATGACCGGCAGGCTCTGAGCACCACATTCAGTGGCGATAAGGTCAATCTCCAGGCAGGTAAAAACTTAAATATCAGCGGCAGCAATGTCGCGGGTACGCAGGATGTCAGCCTGAGCGCCGGTCATCAGCTCACCGTCACCACCGCCGTGGAAGCGCACGATGAAACCCATTTGAGGCAGGAGAAAAAATCCGGCCTGATGGGCACCGGTGGGATTGGCTTCACCTTAGGCAAAGCCAGCCAGAAAGTCACCACCGACAGTGACAGCCAGCTGAGTAAAGGCAGCACGGTCGGCAGCAGCCAGGGTAACGTCACCCTCAACGCCGGTGAACAGCTCCGGGTTCACGGCAGCGAGGTGATTGCCGGTAAAGACCTGACGCTGACCGGTCAACAGGTCGATATCACCAGCGCGGAAAACCGCCATCACGCCTCGACAAAAACCGAACAAAAACAGAGCGGCTTAACCGTGGCGCTGAGTGGCGCAGCCGGTGGGGCCGTCAACAGCGCAGTGCAAACCGCCAAAACCGCCCGCAATGAAAGTGACCCGCGAGTGAAAGCCCTGCAAAACACTCAAGCCGCCCTGAACGGGGTGCAAGCGGTGCAGGCGGGCCGACTGGCGGAAGCTCAGGACAGTGACGACAAAGGCAATAATAATCTGGCCGGGGTGAGCCTGTCCTACGGTCGCCAGTCTTCCCGTTCAGAACAGCAGCACCGCCAGACTACCCAACAGAGCAGCCATCTCACTGCCGGGGATAACCTGACCATAACCGCCAAAGGGGATGGCAAAGGCGCATCAGGCCAGAATGGCGATATCCGTATTCAGGGCAGCCAGTTACAGGCGGGTAAAGACCTGCAACTGAATGCTAACCGGGATATTCAGCTCTCCTCCAGCCAGAGCACCGAACAGACCACCGGCAAAAACAGCAGCCACGGCAGCTCGCTGGGCATGGGCCTGACCGCGGGACCGGGAGGCACCGGCCTGAACGTCTCGGCCAATGTCAGTCGGGGCAACGGCCGTGAAAACGGCAACGGCGTCAGTCACACTAACACCACGTTACAGGCGGGACAGACCGTTGGGCTGAACAGTGGCCGGGATACCACGCTGAAAGGGGCTCAGGTCAGCGGCGAGCAGATTACCGCCGAGGTAAAACGTCATTTGACATTAAGCAGCGAGCAGGACAGTCAGCGCTATGACAGCCAGCAACACAACGCCAGTGCGGGCGTCAGCGCCACCGTGGGCCCCCTCACCCACGGTACCGCGAGCCTCAATGCCAGCCGCAATAAACTCCACAGCAACTATGACAGCGTGCAGGAGCAGACCGGGCTGTTTGCCGGCAAAAGCGGCTATCAGGTTAACGTCGGCGACCACACCCAACTGGACGGCGCGGTGATAGCAAGTACCGCCGACAAAGCCAAAAACACCCTGAACACAGGGACGCTGGGCTTCAAGGACATTCAAAATAAAGCGGACTTTACTGTCGAGCAGCAAAGCGCGGGCATCAGCCTCGGCCAACCCACCGCCAGTCAGGTCCTGAATAATCTGGCGGTCAATGGGCTGAGCGGTTCCCATAACCAGGGCCATGACAGCAGCACCACGCACGCCGCCGTCAGCGACGGCAACCTGATTATCCGGGATAAGGCGCACCAGACGCAGGATGTCGCGACCCTCAGCCGCGATACCGATAACGCCGCGAATGTCCTGAGTCCGATATTTGATAAGGAAAAAGAGCAGCAACGGCTGAAACAGGCGCGACTGATTGGCGAAATCAGCGCCCAGATGACCGAGATAGCCAGTACCGAAGGGAAAATTATCGCCACCAAAGCGGCGAAAGAGAAGTTAGACCATATCAGTGAACCGGACAAAGCGGCAGCCAGAAAAAAACTGGTCGACAGTGGCAATCCACACCCGACTGCGGCGGATATCAATAAGCAAGTTTATGACACCGCTTACACACAGGCGCTGAATGACTCGGGCTTTGGGACCGGCGGAACCTATCAGAAAGCCCTACAGGCGGCTACGGCAGCGATTCAGGGCTTAGCGGGCAACAATCTCGGTCAGGCGCTGGCCGGGGGCGCTTCACCGTATCTGGCGGGCGTGATAAAAGAGCTGACCACCGACCCGAAAACCCATCAGGTGGATATCGCCACCAACACGCTGGCCCATGCGATTTTAGGCGCGGTGGCGGCGGAAGTGAGCGGTAACAATGCCCTGTCGGGTGCAGTCGGTGCCGCGTCGGGTGAACTGGCGGCTCAGGTTCTGATAAAGCAACTTTACGGCGATGGAGCAAAAGTCAGTGAGTTAACGGAAGAGCAAAAACAAACTATCAGCACCCTTTCCACTCTGGCGGCCGGGCTGGCCGGTGGTATTGCCGGTGACTCCAGCGCCAGTGCCCTCACTGGGGCGCAGGCAGGGAAGAATGCAATTGAGAATAACTATCTGAGCGTGAATGAGCTGGATAGTTTTGCGCACCAAGCCCGCACCTGTGAAGGCGAAAGCTGCAAACAAGTGATCAAGGATATGGTGGAGACCAATATCCGTAATCAGCAGGAAATGCTGGACTTCTGCAACAACAACCCGACCCAGTGTGCGCAGAAGTATGGTTATCTGGTTGATCAGTGGCCGGTGTTTGAACATACCCTCAAAAATATGGACCGGGACGGCACATTGCCGGTTGAGTTCAGAAATTACCTGTCGGCGGTGAATACGTTAGGTCAGGCGGCAACCGGCAAGGTAGGCGAACTCGGCTGGACAAAACGCTTTGAGGCAATGGGCATGAGTCAGGAGACTGCCGCTGCGATGGCGATGACGCTGCCTGTTATTGTTGAGGGCAGCAAAGGGCCGAAATCATCGCCAACAACAAAAGGAAGCACAGGCGCGGTTGTTAATACAGAGAAAGCGGCGCTGGAAAAGATTGGGAAAAACAGTCAAGGCACAACGAATCTGGGTGATAAATCGGCTAATACTGTTTATCATCAACAGCTTATAAAAAATGCTGAAAAGATATCTACCGCGAAACCGGGGCAACAAGTTGCAGCACCAAGGGATCTGAATGAGCAAACTTTCTGGAAACAGGTGCAATCTAATCCCCTGCAAGGAAAAGATTTACCAGGATTAAATAATGATCCGCGTTTTCCTATGGCAGCAGGTTTCCAAAAAATGGAAGCAAAACATAAGCTCCCTGATGGACAAACGATAACTATACATTACCAGTACAACTCAAATACTGGTAAAGCCTATGACATGAAGATTACTACCCCTCAGAGAATCCAACAGGATCCTAAAAAGGTAATAGATTCAATAAAGGATAATGTTAAATGAAAATAAAAGAATCAGATGGTGAAGTCATTGATGTATTTGCTATTTATTGGATAAATGAAAAATCCTTATGTTTAGGCATGCCAAGAAATTATGGAGGATTATCCGCTTATGATCTTTCGCAAGTAACAGTAATTGATCCTACATTGAATGGTGAACTGGTATATTTTCAAAATAATAATCCGGGTATTTATCATTGGGCGTTGATTAGAGAGAGGTTATTAGACGATCTACTTGAATTAGATGAAACTGCTTATCAACGCTTTTTGGCAATCCTAAAAGAGGAAGGTAATATAGAACAGGATTTTTGTTAATTAGGCGTCCCGGTCAGTGGCCGGGAGCTTCCTGCTTTTAACCGTCAGCTGTTCTCAACAAGCCGGATAATCAACTGCCCGTGCTCAA
Source organism: Photorhabdus bodei (assembly GCF_003287735.1). Lineage (GTDB taxonomy): Bacteria > Pseudomonadota > Gammaproteobacteria > Enterobacterales > Enterobacteriaceae > Photorhabdus > Photorhabdus kayaii. Next base: position 85,672 of record NZ_NSCM01000012.1, read on the forward strand.
CACTAACCTGCACCGGCAGTCCGGTCGCAAAGCCCGCTTCTTCCAGCCAGTTGCCTTTAAGGTGCAGGCTGGGATGCTGGCTGTAATAACGGGTCATGCCGGTGCTGCGGTCTTCGTGGCGGGTGCGGGCATATCCCACCTTATAGCTGCGCCGGGCTTTTGAAATCGCTAAATCTGCATTACAATCGCGGTTAGCCATAAATCAACTCCTGCTTAGTTGGTTGTGGTTAGCGGTTGTGGCAGGTTGCCGCCTGCTCCATCCGCGTTAAAAAATCCTTTCTCTTAGCTGTCTGTCTTTTACTGTTGTGCCTGTGCAATTACCGCATCCAGCATCTCTGAAACCAGCTTCTGCTTAGCGCGGGGCAACTGGCTAATAATCTGTATCTGTTGCTCAAGCCGTGAAGCCGGTCCCCGTTTACGGGGGATCGTGTCGCTCTCTTCGCCGAACAGCTCTTCCAGTGAAACAGAAAGTAACTTTGCTATCTCAGGCAGGACAGAGATCTGGATCCGTCTTCTGCCCGCTTCCCATGACTGAACCGCTTGCTGAGAAACGTTCAGTGCCTGAGCCAGTTGCGCTTGTGTGAGTCCGGCGTGTTTACGCAGGGCAGAAATCCGCTGACCTAACGTCATCATAAATACCTGTTCTTCACTACTGATGGAGGCGGCCATAGTCGTTGTTACCGATGTAAAAAGTGACTGAATGACCCTAATCTACAACATGTTTTACATCTTACTGTTGTAAATACTACCAGCTGTAGTATATGATTGTCGAGTTATTTTTATCCAAACCCTATTGACAGGTTTTTACAGGAGGTCATTGATGACCCGCATTCCCGATACCGATTTAGCCCGCTTAAAGCAAACCGTCTCGTTGCTGGGGCTGGCGCGTAAGCAAGGCCGTGCGATGAAAAAACGCGGTGAGGATTATGTGCTGCGCTGTCCGTTCCATCACGAGAAAACGCCCTCAATGGTGATATCGCCTGCCAAGAATCTGTATCACTGCTTTGGCTGTGGCGCAGCGGGATCGGTGCTGGACTGGGTGATACAAACGGAAGGCGTCACGCTGAAAATCGCTATCCGTCGGTTAAGGGAGCTGGTCGGGCTGCCGGACATGGACAATGCAGTTGTGGCCGCTTCTTCTTTAGCCGCCCCGCCGGGATCACAGGCCGCACCTCTGCCGAGCCCGAAACTGGCCGACCTGGACGATGACGGGCAGGCGCTGTTG
>NZ_NSCM01000013.1 GCF_003287735.1 Photorhabdus bodei
AATCTTAAAGTCACAGCGAAAGACGAACCCATCCTCTTTCTTGACGCGGTTCACCCGACTCAAGGCACTAAACTCGGTTATGGCTGGATGCGAAAAGGCGAGAAAAAAACAGTCAAAACAACAGGAAGCCGAACTCGCCTGAATATATTGGGCGCACTCAACCTGAATGCTATTGGTCGTACGGTGTTCCAGGAATATCAAACCATCAATGACTACAACATGTGCTGTTTTTTCAATGAAATAAGAAAGTCTTATCCTGACTATCATCAAAAAATTCATCTTATTGTGGATGGGGCGGGTTACAACAAAGCTCATCTTGTGAAGGAGTGGGCTTATGTTAGCAATATTGAGTTACATTACCTTCCTCCATACAGCCCAAATTTAAACCCGATAGAACGATTATGGAAGGTCATGAATGAACATGTTCGAAATAACCGTTATTTCGCTGATAAACATGAATTTCGAGACAAAGTATTCAAATTTTTCACCACAACGCTACCGGATATAGCGGACTCGCTGATGTCTAGAATTAACGACCATTTTCAGGTGCTAAAAACTGCATCTTGAAGTTTCTTGGGTATATATCGAATAGGTAGTCATTCAGATTTATTCTGAATTTTACTTCTTTTAAGGAATCAAACAGTGTAGGTATACACCTTAATTAGAGCGAAAACCATTGGGGTTATTCTTCTGCCAGTTCCAGCTATCGCGCATCATGTCGTCAATATTGCGTGTTGCTTGCCAGCCAAGAATTTCACGGGCTTTGGACGGATCAGACCAACATTCAGCAATATCTCCAGGGCGTCTATTTGTGATTTTATGTGGAATCTCTTTACCTGCTGCCTTTTCAAAAGCATGAAGTAAATCAAATACAGAATAACCAGCGCCTGTTCCTAAATTGAAAACTTCATAAGATTGTTGTTTATCCAGATAATCAATGGCGGCAATATGGCCTTCAGCCAAATCCATTACGTGAATATAATCACGAACACCGGTACCGTCTTTGGTTGGATAATCGTTGCCATACACTGATAAACATTCCAGACGACCAATCGCGACCTGAGTGATATAAGGCAACAGATTATTGGGAATACCGTTAGGGTCTTCACCAATCATACCTGATGGGTGTGCACCAACAGGATTGAAATATCTTAGACTAGTAATTTTGAAATTTGACTCGGCTGCGGCAAAATCTTTTAGAATTTGCTCAACCATCAGTTTAGAAGTGCCATAAGGGTTGGTGGTGCCGCCTACTTTGGCATTTTCAGTAAGTGGTACAAATTCAGGATCACCATAAACCGTTGCGGATGAACTGAAAATCAGTTGATGTACACCGTTGGCACGCATAGCCTGCAACAGAACTAGGGTGCCAGTAACATTGTTCTGATAATACTCAAGTGGTTTTCTGGTAGATTCACCAACCGCTTTTAATCCGGCAAAATGAATTACAGTATCTATTTTGTTTTCCTGGAAGATTTGATTCAGTAAATCTAAATCAAGAATATCACCTTGATAAAACTTCACTGATTTGCCAGTAAATTTTTCAACTCTACGAAGAGATTCAGGTGATGAATTGCAAAGGTTATCGATAACTACAATATCAGCTCCTTTTTCCAGAAGCGCTAATACTGTGTGTGAACCGATGTAGCCGGCTCCGCCGGTGATTAGAATTGACATAAGTAGGATAAAAGATTAGCAGTGCACTATTTAATGTAAATTTCCAAGTACTTATTTATAACACTTTCTATGTTAAAAATCTTCATTTGTAAATTTTTTCTTTTTTACTTTCATGTTTTTCTTTAATTTCAGAATTTAGTATTAAATATTCAACAGATTCTTTTAGTACTAATGATTTTTTCATAGGTATAAGTAATTCTTTATAACTTATAGTATTAGGTGAAAATAGTTCTATTTCATCTTACTAATCAACCTTCGTGATATTGCCATAAATGGCTTTTCTATTAATAAGTGGGTTAGGTACGATATAAAAATGATTATCAATCCAGTAAAGAAAAATTTCGAGAATCCGCTAATTTTCCGGAAAAAATGTAACTCGAAAAGCAATCGAAACAAGATAAACTGAGTTAGGTAAACTGAATACGAAATATTTCCAAGCATATTCATGAATTCGCACTTATCGATACCAAAGGTTTTTTCGTACAGTACAAAGGTTGCTACCATAAGGAAGGAAATTATTCCCCAATTATTGGGTCCGTGTAGAAGTTTAAATGGTGGCGCAGTACTACCTGATGGAATTAGCCCTCCAGAACAAAGTACGCATACTGATGCTAGGAATATAAATAACAACAAGACTTTGATAAGTCCTGAAACAGGCAGAGTTACATGTTTATGAATTAAGTAAGCGAACATACCATAGATGAAGTCAATCATCATTGGCGACGATAACAGAGCGATGAACGGTCTCTCAATCCCTTCTGGATAATTCATTGTTCTGTATGCATTCATGGACACCGAACCTGAAAATACCAACTGTAACATGAGCATGGTTGTAAATATCAGAGTTATTCCGGCTACCACTCGATATTTGTGAGATATAACAATTGCAACTAGAAAGTATATATAGAACATCACTTCATAGCTGAGAGTCCATACTGGTGCCAGTATATTGTAACCAAAGAACGGTGGGGATGAGAGGTAGTTGATGTGAAGTGGTAATATCGATTTAACAACGTTATGGAGATTTGGTTCTCCGTAATCAGTTATATTCATTTTAATAGCAATAATCGAACAGATAGCAACGCAGATAAGCATTAATGGGTAAAGTCTAAAGAATCTGCGAATAATGTATTTTAGCCATCCATGATGTTCATTTTTTTCTGTTGAAAGGCAGATGATGAACCCGCTGATCACAAAGAAAAGATCCACGCCGAAAAAGAATTGGCCAAAAAGCAGATAGCCAATATTTTGTTGTGTATAAACTCCATCAAGTATGGGTGACATGTGAACAAATAGCACCAGTATGGCTGCCGCGCCTCGAAGATATTGAATGGATAAGAGCATTATTAATCCTGTATATATGTATTTAATTACTCATTGGGTGGCAATGATATATACCCAAGAAACTTCAAGATGCAGTTTTTAGCACCTGAAAATGGTCGTTAATTCTAGACATCAGCGAGTCCGCTATATCAGGTAGCGTTGTGGTAAAAAATTTGAATACTTTGTCTCGAAATTCATGTTTATCCGCGAAATAACGGTTATTTCGAACCTGTTCATTCATGACCTTCCATAATCGCTCTATCGGATTTAAATTTGGGCTGTATGGAGGAAGGTAATGTAATTCAATATTGCTAACATAAGCCCACTCCTTCACGAGATGAGCTTTGTTGTAACCCGCCCCATCCACAATAAGATGAATTTTTTGATGATAGTCAGGATAAGACTTTCTTATTTCATTGAAAAAACAGCACATGTCGTCGTCATTGAGGGTTTGATATTCCTGGAACACCGTACGACCAATAGCATTCAGGTTGAGTGCCCCCAATATATTCAGGTGAGTTCGGCTTCCTGTTGTTTTGACTGTTTTTTTCTCGCCTTTTCGCATCCAGCCATAACCGAGTTTAGTGCCTTGAGTCGGGTGAACCGCGTCAAGAAAGAGGATGGGTTCGTCTTTCGCTGTGACTTTAAGATTTTCATAATATTCAATAAATTGTCTCTGTTTTTCTGCATCGAATTTATGAGGGACACCACAAGGTAATGAGATGGTTCCCCTCACTCTAACGGCAGTATATTAGCAGAGTGATTATCTTTGATAAGAGGCTACCATCATGAACACTATCGCACTGATTGGCATCGATCTCGGCAAACATTCTTTTCATGTCCATTGTCAGGAGCAATCGGGAAAAGCTCTGCTACGTAAAAAATTCACCCGAACTAAATTGATGGAATTCTTAGCCGATTGCTCTCCGGCAACGGTGGTGATGGAAGCCTGTGCTGGCGCGCATTTCATGGCAAGGCGGATCGCTGATTTGGGGCATGAGGCTAAGCTGATTTCACCGCAGTTTGTCCGTCCTTTTGTCAAAAGTAACAAGAATGATTTTATTGACGCGGAAGCCATCTGTGAAGCCGCCTCACGACCTTCAATGCGTTTTGTTCAGCCCAGAACGGAAGCCCAACAAGCCATGCGAGCGTTGCATCGTGTCCGGGAATCACTGGTCCGGGATAAAGTCAAAACCACCAATCAGATGCAAGCTTTCCTGCTTGAGTTTGGCATCAGTATGCCCAAGGGGATTGCCGTGATAAAACGACTCTCCACTGTTTTGGCCGAACATCCTCTTCCATCTTATTTGGCGCAAATATTACTACGGTTACAGGCGCATTATCACTATCTGGTTGGGCAAATCACCGAGATTGAGACCGCACTGTCACAGGAAATCATTCAGGATGATACCGGACAACGGCTGATGACGATCCCCGGTATTGGTCCCATCACGGCGAGTGTGCTTTCCTCACAACTGGGTGATGGAAAACAATATTCTCGCAGCCGGGATTTTGCGGCCTCGACGGGTTTGGTTCCCCGCCAGTACAGCACCGGGGGAAGGACGACCTTATTGGGTATCAGTAAACGGGGTAATAAGACGCTCCGGCAACTGTTGGTACTCTGCGCCCGGTCATTCATGCAACAGATTGAACACCGGCAGGGAAAACTGGCTGACTGGGTTAAGCAGCAGCTTGAACGAAAGCACTCTAATATCGTGGCCTGTGCATTGGCTAATAAACTCGCCCGGATAGCGTGGGCCATTACGACACAACGCACGGTATTTGTCGCCTAAAGCTGGCGTCATTGTGAACCTATTTAAATGTTACCCCACTGGTTTTGCGAAGACTGATTATTGATGACATGAACGGCCTACCGGCCTGATGAGAAACCTAACATAAAAAATGGCTCTTTCAAGCCGACAAGGTTTTAAGGTTCATCAGGCGCGGAACTCATCGAGGCGCAGGCTCCTTGCCTACAGTGACGCCGGATAGATTTAAGCAAGCCAAAAATTCATCAAAATGAGTGTTGCAAAAACGAGGGGAACCATAGATTTTTTATAAGGAAAACCCTGACGGTGTAGCCATTTATTCATGCCGGGAATGCTAAAGGTCATATTCCAGAGCTGAGTAACATAGGCCACAATTTCATGTGTGTGATGGAAAAGATTTTGAGATAAGTGGTTGATTAAAAAGTCAGTTTGCTCTCGATAAAGTAAACTATCAGACCCCCCATTATCAGATTGAAGTTTACCTTGATTGAGGTAATCACCGATATGGCGGTCAACGGTGGTCTGATGGAGTCGCAATGCCTGGGCTATCATGACAGAACTCCACCCTTCAGAAGCCAGAAGGATAGCTTTTATTCTGTCTCGTACTTGACCATCACGAGTGGTGTCGTGAAGACGTTCAAGTTTGATTTTTTGTTCTGATGTAATAAATATTTTCATAGCGAGGATAATGATCTCCATTTCAGATAAAATCAAGCATCTTCAATGACTACGGGTATATATATTCTTTTAGTGATTTGTCGAGAGTGTTCAGAATTCTGTGTCACGTTAAAAATATTACAGCGTCATCACGTTCTTCAGTCGCTCGTTAAAATAAGTGACTAACTGGGACAATGTTAAATTCCAACTCTGAATGGGCATTGTCCATTTTGCCTGTGTATTCATTAGCCCCAGATAAAGCAGCTTCAACAAACTGTTTTCATTTGGGAAAGCTCCTTTGGTTTTCGTCAGCTTCCTGAACTGGCGGCGCAATTAATTCTGTGATTGGTGGTATAAAGCACCTTTTCTGATGCCTGTGGGATAACGAAAATACGCTGACAAATTCCCCCACTTTTTGCGTCAGGATTGGATAACCACTGGATACTGCTCTCCTCATTTGGCTTCCAGTTCATCCAGCACCGTTTTTGCTGCATCTTTTGACACTACCCGGTAACGGGGCTTCAGGTCCGCGATAAACGCTTTATAATGTTTTGAGACCACATATTTAATTGGGGAGTATCTGGTGAATAACGCACAGCTGTACTTTTGTTCGCGGATAGAGCGCTGTTTATCGCCTCCGGGAAACCCGTCATATCACCCACACTCGTAATCAGAATATCCTTAAACCCCCTCGATCTGCTTTTGACTTCATATTGGTAGGGATGATCGTGAAGATTGAGTGAACCGGGTGGTGTCGAGGGAGTAACACTGGTTATTCCAGCAATTTGCTATCGCGCTATTGCTGGACTGTTTACTATGTGGAGAACAACGAAGATAAAGGTGAAAGTATTGATGTTTGCCAACTCGGAGGTCTCTTTACTGTGTATGTCAGGTATATTGTGAACCAATAGTAAATGTCTTAATCAGGACAGCTAATGTAGGGGTAGTGATTGGTGTAATTGGCGTATCACTACCTCATTATCGGAACTAGGCTATTTAATTAAATAGTATAAGTACGAATCAGTAAAGGTAAGCATCTAATGTTACAATTTTACCTCTGGAATTCCATTCTATAATATCTACACCACGGAAAACTTTTTCATCCAAAGTAAGTTCAAACTCGATTATTGATTTTGAAGCTTCTGTGAGAATGGATTTTGCCACAAAAGAGAGTTTCTTATGTGAAGAGAAAAGTTGTATCAACATTTCTCGAATACTATCGCTGCCGATTAAATGATTACTAGGATCAATCAAAGAAGCATTGCTATCAAACAGTTCCATCACTTCATGTAATGATTTTTTATCGAACGCTTTAATGTAAGCTTCAGTTAAGCTACGTATAGGACCAGCTGCTTTACGGTGACTCATTTCAAAGGATTTTACTGCATGGGCATCATAAAAATTATGATAAACGGAATCAGCTAATGGCCTACATGTTATTTTTTTACCCATTAAAACCAGTTCATTAAGGCAAGAAGAAAGATAAAAGTTACCATCAATCGCACCACCTTTCCTAATGAGATTTTTGGCAGCTGAAATGAAATCATCTGCTTTTTTAAAATAATATAAACCAGCAATCGCATTTCGACTGATTGCGGTTTTTTCTGCGGCTTGCACTACATTACCTTCATCATTAATTTTTACAAAAGACCATTTAGGGTGGACAGATTCGAAAGTTAAAACAGCGGAATCTGAATCGCTAGCACGAAAATCATTGACAATCTCTTGGAGATTATCGCTTATATAGTGGTCAGCAGATGCGATAATCAGCTCAGAATCAAGGTCTAACTCGTCGATTGCCATAAGGCTGCTGCATACCGCTCCCTTTGTCATACCTTGCAGTGGAACGATTTTGCCTTCTCCATTTGAGATCACGTTGATTATAGTTTTGAGACTAAGTTTATTCAATTTTTCAACTGGAGCCACGTATATAATTTTGTACCTCTCTTGCAGGGATGTAAAAATTTCTTGTGAGTATTCTAATAGTGTTCTGTTTGAAACTTCAGTCAGAAGTTTAGGATAGATGAAGTCATTTGAGGTCTCATATAGGTTTTTCCCACTCATAGGAATAATAACATTAATCATTTTTCCACCCTGCTTTTTCAATTCTATTAATGAAACCTTTGATGTTTTCGTAATTTACATCATAAACAGTTTCGACTTCTAACACATTCGCACCGCTAGCTTTTGCTGCTTTTATTCCATTTTCATTATCTTCAACAATTACACATTCATGAGGTTTTAAGCCTAATCTCGATATTGCGAGATTATACATTTCCGGGTCAGGTTTACCTTTTATAACATCCTGGTTAGAAATAAAGAATTCTAAATAATTTGATAAGTGAGATTTTTCCATCATAACTTCAATGGAAGTTTTTATGGAGTTAGAAGCAACAGCAAGCTTATATCCTTCTTTATGTAGCGAAGCTAATGCAAATTCATGATGAAACATTGGCTTGCAGAGATTATGAACGATATCCATTGTATATTGCTGTTTCATTTCATTAATAAACCCGTGTAAAGACGTCGATAATCCCTTGTCTTTACTTAGCATTATTAATTTGTCTCTTGTAGGTAAACCATCATATGTAGTTAAATGTTCTTGCCTTGTTATTTCCAGACCAAAGAGATCTAATGCTTTGTTTAAGGCATCATAATGCCAATCCTTGGCATCGATTAGTACGCCATCCATATCGAAAATAACAGCCTTAATTTTTTTGTTCATAAGAAAAACTCCGTTGCATCTTCAGGCAGATCAGTACAAAGAATTAAATTGCGATCATTAATAATATTATAGGGAAAAGTTTTATATTTCTTCCATGATTCAATATGATTGCGATGATGTAATTCTGGAGAAACTATGCAGACTTTTTTGTCTGAAGATAGAAATTTATTTAACAGATCAACCGTAACAAGATCTTGATTAAAACCATCAAGCCAGATCCCTTCAGCACGATCATACAAAGAATTTATTGACTCATATTCGCTATATCTTGCGAATGTTGAGAGTCCTAAATGAAAATACCCAAGCATGTCAGGCACAGACATATCAAAAAAAAAGTAATTATCTACCTTATATTTGTCTAGAATTTCTTTGGCTTTATATTGCAATCCATCAGCTTTGATATTCAGAGCTAATGTGCAACGATTATTACCAGTTTCCATTTTATAAATATTCAGAAAATCGTCAAATGAAATACATTCTTGATTAGCAATATCATGACTGATTACTAACTCACCATCAAAATCTCTGATATCAGTCTCAGTGCCAAACCCTAAAGAAAAGGATCTTTTGAAAGCTACGGTTTTATTTTTCTCATCTGGGGTTTTCCAGTAGCCACGATGGGAAATTATTTCCATATAAACTCCGAATAATTAAATCACTTATGCTTTATAAAATTTTCTATACGATATCATTGTAATATTTAATAGCTTTATTAACATTGCCATCAAATAGATTTTTCCCATGATCTAAAACTATAGCTTTGTTACAAATGTCCAATACTTGCTGGCTGTCATGACTAACAAATACAATTGTTTTACCCTTTCTTTTTGTTTCGTTAATTTTGTCTAAGCATTTTTTTTGAAACTGTGAATCGCCTACAGAAATAGCTTCATCAATAACAAGAATGTCGGAATCAAGGTGAACACCAATTGAGAATGCCAAGCGTAGATACATACCGGAAGAATAATATTTTACAGGGGAATTAATAAAATCTGATATTTCGGAAAATGAAATAATGTCATCAAGCTTATTTTTGACTTCTGAGCGATTCATTCCTAAAATAGCTCCTGAAAGGAAGATATTTTCATATCCAGATAGATCCTGATGGAATCCAGCACCAACTTCTAAAAGGCTTGAAAACGTACCGTTAATTGTTATTTGACCTGATGAAGGTAATATAATGCGAGTCATCAGTTTTAAAATTGTTGATTTGCCAGCTCCGTTCTTCCCTATAATACCCACTGAGTCTCCAGCCTCGATATGAAAACTGACGTCATTGACAGCAATGAATTCTTGGGTGCGAGTGTATTTTTTATGAATTCTACGATTGAATGAAAATAAATCGCGTATCGAGTCGGCATTTTGGTTGCCACTATTGTATATTTTAAATACATTGTCAAATTTAATCATTCGAGATCTACCACCTTCCGTTCATTAAAACTGAAATAAAGGCTTCCCAAAATTGCGATTGCCAGAGAAGATATAAATGTTACTAATAGGTTTGGTAATATAATACTATCTAAAAGTGCATAACGTGCGACTGAAACAATATGAGTCATTGGGTTAATATCATAAATGTCTTTATATTCAGCGGGAATGATGCTTGCCGTATAAACAATAGGAGATGCAAAGAATAAAACTTGCATAAGAAGAGGTATAATATGTCGGAAGTCCTTATACTTCACTTTTAAAATTGCTATCCAACTTCCTAGTCCCCACGAAAAAAATAATGTCGTTATAACACAAAATGGCACGAAAAGAGCGATTTTCCAGACATTTATATTAATATTTAAATACATAAGCACAGGCACAAAAAAAACTAGAGCTATGATTAAGTCCACGAATGCAACAAAAACACTTGCTAACCCGAATACGATTCTTGGAAAATAGGTTTTTTTAATAAGCCCGATATTATTCACAAGAGAGTCACTCACAGCTGTAAGGCTTGAAGCAAAAAAATTCCAAAATATAATACCAACTAAAAGAATCGCAGAATAAGGTGCAGAATATTCTGGGGTTGGGACTTTTACTAATAAACCAAAAACAAAAGTAAAGAGCAAAAAAGTTATTAGTGGGTTAATTACTGCCCATAGCCATCCCAAGCTAGTTTGTTTGTACCGCACGGAAAAATCACGTTTCGCTAGTTGTAGTATAAGGTATCTGGATTGAAATATTTCTTTCAAACTAGTTTTGCTATTTTTCTTTGATATTATAGTACTCATATAAAATATCATCCCCTTTTGTAAAAACGCTTGATAGCTATTTGCTTGATAAAAGGAATACGTAGAAGATTAGTTCGTATCATAAAGTAAATAATCATCATAATAGTAACGAACCGCTCGTATAGATGATAAAGATTTATTTTATTGGGGATCTTTAGAACGTATTTATTATACATCCTCTTCCAATCTTCATTTGTATATATACTATATGTTCCTTTATTATGGTAGTGCGTTGTATGCTTAGGCCATTTAAAACCTAAGGTGTTGGAGTCAGCTACAAAAAAATTATTAACATAGAACCTCTCTGATTCTTCAATTAACTCATTGCTATGTGACTGATTACCCGGGAAAATTCTATATCCCTTTTGCTTTTCAATACATTTTACCCAAATATATTGTTCGGGAACAAAACGCATCATCGTATAAAAATACATCCTCGTGTGGGTTTGGAAAATATCCTTGTTAGCTAATTCGATAGAAAAGAGCTTTTCCAAATCTATTCGTCGTCCTGCAAGTAAAATATCACCAGGATGGAATAAGTAAGGTAAATACCCTTTGGCATTACGTGCAAAAAGATTACAGTTTATCATGCGTTCTTTAAAGATAGTGTAATTTTCGTCTCTTTTAAGGTTGTCGATATTATTAATAATATATGTTTCCATTAACTCCATGATATTTGTATTGTAAAAATAAGAGTCTGTCCTTAGCTTGACTATATATTCATTATCCGAATGTAATATGCCTTGGTAAGTGGAAACTAGCATGCGGTTAATATTACTACTATATTTTATGCCATTGAAATAAGTAGTAATTGCACCAGGATCAGTATTAAATAATATATCTATATCGAAGTATCTGGAAATCTTCTCTATAGTGTTCCTTAAGAAATCGTCAACTTCCCAGGTTGAAAGAATTAGGCGAGAGTGAGGAAATAATCTTCTCACTTTAAGGACATAACTTACTAATTGTTTGTCGATTTTATTATTAGCAGTTAAAGTTCCCTGCATTACGATATCAATTTTTCCTTTCATGGCAGTAAGTATTTTCAATGTCTTAGTAATCGTTTGGCTCGATTATAAAACGTAGTCATTAAATGACTTGATTTATATCCAAAGTATTTTCTAATTAAATTAAAAATAATTAATTTTGATGAGTAGAATTTGTATTTGTTATGTACACTCGTATCACTAAATATTAAAGAATGGAACTCTTTTATATAATAATCATAATGATTGGTTATTATTTTAATTTTAACGGTGTTAGAATAATCCTTTTTGTGAAGAAAAATAAGAAGGTTCAACAGAATTGAGCTATTTTTCTGGAAGTTATCATGCTTCTGTTGATGGATAATAATTTCTATTATAGGTTGCTTAAGAAGATCTTCATTCCATGTTGTACTAATCAAATAATTTTTCGGCTTGCACTTATTTCCTATAATAAGTTGGTTTCTTTCTTTCCTGTTTGCATCTGAAGTTGATTTAAATGCATATTCTTCGAAATAACTGCTTTCATCTATTTCCTCAAGTATAATATCCACTTAATTATCCTCATTAATATACATGGTGGTTTGCTCCATCAACTTTGCTATTTCCTTAACACTCATAGGAAGATAGACCCCGCGATAGAAATATTTCAGATAAGAAGCAGATATGAGATTAGAATATTTTATAGACTTGGTTTTTCTTAGCCCCCAGCTATCTTTGCTTTCCTCAAATGAATGGTGGAATAGCGAATGGGAAACTTGGTTTTGTAAGAATGGGTAATGTATTAAAGCTAATTTTTTGTCGCGAGGGTTAATATTTGAAGTCAAAAGCCTCTTCAGCCTTTCATAGTGTTCTGGAGGTATTGATTCAAATAGAACATTGGCGCTAAAGTCCTTTACGAATTGTTCGGTTAACCATACAGGTATATTGATAGAGTGTATAATCTTAGAGATTAAACTCAACCTAGAGTAGCCACTCAAGGATTCACTGACAATACTCCTTAATACTTCATCATCTGCTCCGTATTTTGATGCAAAGCGATGAAGCCTGCGTTTAGCTTCTTTTATTGAAATTCGAAATAATGGTTTCCTTTTTATAAAAGGCAGAATTTCAGTTATTGCTCTTGATAGCCTAATTTTGCCATTATTTGAAATTAGATTTATATATCCATAATAATGTATTATGGACCGTGAATTCATGCTTTGAGTTATTGTATAAGGGTTAACGATAACAGGTATTCCCACTGATGCAGCCCTAATACCATGTTCGACATCCTCAAAATCATCCCAATATAACTTTTCATTTTGAGGGCAGTAATTCCATAGACTTGTTTTACATATGTAGAGACTTCCTGTAAGGTAATCTTTGCCGTGATTTGAGCGTAATGGGTTTTGATAATAAAAAGACAAAGAGTTAGCAATGGTCTTAATGTCTTTTTTGTTCATGGAATGGAGTTTGAAGTATTTATCTAATTTATCACTGATAGTGTTGAAATCGGAATATCTGCGTGGAATTAAATTAAGTTTATCAACAAAGTAAAAAGACTGAAAGCCGACGAAGGGAAAAAAATCTCCGAATGTTTTCATTGCACTGAGAAAATTCAATGGTAATAAAACACGATCATGGATTATGCATAGATTATTTTTTGACGCATGTTTTGCAATCTCATTCTTTTTCTTCGTTATATGTACCGGGGGCGCTGGAATATCTTCACCGATTATTTTTACTGCATTAAAATATTTAAAATCTGAATGAGGTTTACCACAAAGAATAATCTCTAAATCATCAATACCAAGTTCTATAATTCTTGAAACACAGTAATTAAGGAATGTTGGCTCTTCTGGACCTACAGGGATACCTATCGTCCAAGAATCAAAGCCTTTATCTTTCTCTATGATTAATTGAGAAGTTTTGCGGAAGATTTTATATTCTTGCTGTTCTTCAATAAGTTGAAAGGAATTCTTAAAGTAGCTGTTTTGAAGGATGCAGGAGTCATCTAAATCTTCAAAAACATATAAATAGTTTCCTATTTTAAGCTGATGAGCTATATCCCAAATCAAATGTGCATAGAATGGTGTCCTTGTTTGAATGTTATATAAGCAAACATCATGGGGCGGTTCAAACAAGAACCTTGTTGTGCCATTGATTTCAATTACTTTATGATCTTTAGAATTATTATTTACTTTACCTATGGAAACTAAAAGCAGTTTTTCGGGTTCTCTAAAGATGGAAAAATCGAGGTTTCTTTCTCCTTTAAAATTTCTGTATTTAAGGCTTTTATCATGTTTTAACTGAATTACTTCCATTCTCAAACCTTAATTTTAAATTTAGAATAATATTGCTTTACTATAGACAGGTAAACTTTTAAATAAAGTTAAATCAGCTGGCGTGCCTAGTCCATACATTCCGTCAGCTTCACTGCCAACGTTATATATGCCAATATTCGCATTATTATATTCATACATGTATGTATAAACTGGTGCTACATAGAATTCCCCATTACTTCTTTCGTCACGTTCAATCATTTTTCGAACATGTAAACAAAAGTCTTTACCTCGTTTGTAATTATAAATCCCAACGGTCGCCTCATCTGAAACGACAATTTTTTCTACAACTTTTACTACATTATTTTTTTCGTTTAGTTGTGCGTAAGACCATTTTGGATCATTTGCTTTCATGGTCATAATTAGGCCATCTAAATTTTCAATATCCATTTTAGATAAATAATCATTGATATCAATATCAACCCATTGGTCAGAATTGGCTATCATTAAAGGTTCATCGTTATCTATATATTGCTCAGCAAACATTACAGTACACGCGGCACCTTCTGTAACGCCGTCGATGCCTATTACAATTGAACCCGGGGAGATTCTCTCTAGTTCTTTTTTATAATTATATTTATCAAGGTGTTCTTGTTGACAAATAAATATAAAACGATGGGGACATGATGGTTTTAGATTGTTGGCAACAACTTCGATCATTCTTTTATTTTCGAGTAAAATAAGAGGCTTTGGGTCTATGTAACCAGCTGAAGAGAAACGACTTCCTCGACCTGCCATTGGTATAACAATATTAAGCATTTTTTTCATCCACTAAATATTTATCATTTAAAGCGCCAGGTAATTTTACGACGGTTGTAATGGTATCTTCTAATGCGTGGAAATCAGTACTTTCGCCGGGATTAATCTTAATGATACTGCCAGCAGAATACTCTTTACCCATCATGACTACTTTACCCACTATTATTACGGTTATTTCTGTTGCTATTTTATGCAAATGTCTTTTTTCTTTATCACCTGCTTTGAAATGTTGTACGGCAACTTCTACGTCAGTCGTATTGTAAATAGAAGGGGTAAATCCACCTACAAACCAACCTCTGACCATATCGTCGAGTTTATAAATTTCCATAATAATTCATTCCTAATCTGGGACTAAACACCTAGTACAATTAGATGAGATTAAGCCAAAGGCTCCTTTATAATTGAATAAGTTATTTCTACTTTCTCAATTATCTATTATAATTTTTTTGATAACGTAGATTTAGATTTTGTCTCCTTGTTATTATATTTGTATATAAAGACTTGATATAATTCTCTTAAGTTTTTATCCCCCTTCTGTGGAGTTGTTTTTATCTACAGAATATATGTTTTTCCATGTTGGTTGTTTGTGTAGTGGAGTAAAATAGATAGGAAAGCCTATATTTTTCTTAGCTATGTTTTATAACGTTATGTCATCTAAGCTAATAGGCTAAAAATATTTATTAAGTTCTTTTAAGTATTGTAAAAAACCTATCGGTTCACAAGCAGAGATAAATATCAAAGATAATTTTTAGCAATGTGGTTGCTAAGTCTGCTGTATTAAGGTAGTTTTTGGCGCTTTATGCCTTCTCTCTGGCATATTTATATATAAATCAAAGCTACCGCACTAGGTTTTTGGCTCCCAGAGTGCCTGTGATATTCGGAAATCTTATCTATTGCACTGATTTTCCAATACTTTTGTCTGTCTTAACAAAAAGTAATGGGGGATAAGATTTTGTAACTAGTTGGGGGGAGATTAGACTGTAAACTCTTCTGGGTCAAGTTTAACAAACCACTTGTTTAACTAATTGGTAGAATAGAGTTAGCTGAAATCTGTATTACTACTCATGGAATGGCGGTTAGATCTTACCAACAACGTACTATGTGCCTTGTTTTTCAACAGGTTTGCTGCTATTCCATTCGCTTCGGGATGTGGCAGTATTTCCGTGATATCCATCCGGTAGTAAAGCTTAATTGTGACTTTATGTTTATTTAGCATTGTGATTGGTGAGGTAACGATATTCCTAATTCTGCAATCTGTAATCTTTAGAGGTATAGGTAAATTCAGTAGTGATGGTTATCTAAAAAGGTCAGAGAAGAGGGGGAGAGTGGTTGGTGTAGGTTCGGGGATACTTGGTAATATATTATTGATAGGTAGTAGAGTTTTAGTGGTTTTCTTTAACTATAACATTAAAGCGAGCCTAAACTTGATACGAATAGAATCGCATTCATTTAAGTGTCAAAATCAATTTTTTGATGTTAAGTGGATTTACAGCAGTCAGGAGTGATCCGGCAGAGACTCCTACACATAAGAGCACTAGTTTTATAGAGATAGGCTCATCTACCAGCAAACAAGCAAAGATGACTGCCCAGATGGCGTAAGTGATGTTTAAACTCATAGCACGGATGGGTTGAAGCATGCAGATTGCTTTGTAGTAGAAGAGGTACGATAGCGTGGCGACCAGTGAAGTGAAAAATAATAAGGAGTATAATTCTATATTTGAGAATATATGTACAACTCCAGGAAAAGAGTGAATGAATAATATGATCATGATTAAATAGCCCACTGAGGATGATAATTGCCTGATAAAATAAGCAATATCAGCAGGTATATCTTTATTCATGCCGTAAGAGCTGATAACAACTTCGGAACTCCAGCCTAGTGCGCATATAAAAGCGAAGAGAAAGCCTATCCAGCCAGATATTGTCTGAGTTGATGCCGAATAGCCGAGTATCATGGTACATACAACGGCCAGTATTAATCCCAATATGCCGATAAGGTGAATACGATCTTTAAGCAGGAAAAAAGAAGTTAGTGCGCCAATAGCAGGATAGGTGGCCGAGATAGTTGCTGTGTAGCTAATACCAATGTATTGAATAGCTAAAATATAACAAGACATGCCAATTGGGCCACCAAATATAGCCGCCAGTATAATTATTCCATTTTTCTTGTTCTTGGGGATAAGGCGTATCTCTCGGTATTTTCCTTTAGCTATAAGATATATAAACATATATACGCATGAGATTAGATCATTTAGGAAAGCGAGTACGATAGGAATGAAAAGACAACAGGAAAGTGCGGTGTTTTTTAGTAATAATGCGAAAAGTACGCCACTTAGCCCCCAGAAGACACCGGAAGAGAGTCCATAGGCATTGGCTGTTATTTTACTATTAGTGAATATAGCCATTTGAGTACTTTTTCATAAATTTATAGGCTCATATTAAGAGGCTAGCTTCATAATTTCCAGATGTTTAATCATTCTCCTTTGTTGAAGGAGGAAATGAAGGAAGTATAATGCATTATACCCGTCATCTTTCAAGTTGCTTCTTTGTTGGCTGCACTCACTCACCTCGGTCACATAGTTCTCTATGCTCCCGGGGATTCGCTCCCTTGCCGCCGCGATGCATCTTGAAATCCATAGGGTATAGATATATCTAATAATGAGGTTTTTGTTGGCTTGTTATTTTAATTTTCGAATTATATGATTTTTAATTGCTCGTGTGTTAAAAATTTCATAGGATTATTATTTGTCCAGAAGGCTAATGTCGGTAATATGATTTTCAGCCAGCTTCATGACATGAATTTTTATTTTAAAAGATCGTAAATATAATCCTTAGGATGAAAATCAATAGGAGCATTGATAAGGATCTGCCTAATATTTTCAAAATCGTAATTTTCACAAGATGTTTTTAACTCATTTAATAATGGGTTTAATTTATCCCAAGTGAGAAAAACTTCATTGGCTGTCATGATTCTTGGGTGATTAGTGCCAGAGACGTTATCACCAATTAAGAGTTCTTCATAAAGTTTTTCACCGGGTCTTAATCCGGTAATTTTGATTTCGATATCACCATGAGGATTGGTTTCATCTTTCACGGTCAGGCCGGAAAGATGGATCATTTTCCGGGCGAGGTCATAAATTTTTACTGATTCTCCCATATCCAGAACAAAAACATCGCCATTATTGCCCAGTGCACCTGCCTGGATGACTAATTGGGCCGCTTCTGGAATCGTCATGAAGTAACGGGTAATGTCTTTGTGAGTGAGGGTTATCGGTCCACCACTTTTTATCTGTTTCTCGAACAGGGGGACAACGGAACCGGATGAGCCAAGGACGTTGCCAAAGCGAACCATTGAGAATTTTGTATGGCTGTTTTCTTTTGCAAAAGCTTGCAGTATCAGCTCGGCAAATCTTTTTGTTGCCCCCATGGTATTTGTCGGGCGGACGGCTTTGTCGGTAGAGATTAATACAAATTTTTCAACTTTTTGGTTAATTGCTGCTTTAGCCAGTGAGAGGGTGCCAAAAATATTGTTATTAATGCCCTCTATGGTATTCATTTCTACCAGTGGAACATGTTTATATGCCGCAGCGTGGTATATGGTATTAATGTTAAATTTATTGATTATTCTAGCTATCTTTTCTGAATCTTTTATGTCACCTAAAATTGCAGTAATGGTTATGTTCAAATCTCTATCTGAATTTATCTTTTGTAACTCTTTTTCTATTGAATAAAGACAATATTCGGTTAATTCAAATAAGACCAGTTGCGAAGGGGATTGAGTGATGATTTGTCTGCATAATTCTGATCCGATTGAACCACCGGCGCCGGTAATAAGCACATTTTTGTTTTTGATGTTTTTACTGAGTAAATTTTGTAATGGGTTAACCTGTTCTCTTCCAAGTAGATCGTTAATGGAAACACGTTTCAGTGAGTTTATTTGAGCTTTTCCTTCAACCAGATCATTGAAGCTCGGGATGGTGAGGATTTCACAATGCTCTTTTTGTAATCTATTGAGTATTTTTTTTCTATTAGATATTGATGCACTGGGTATGGCTAATAATATTTTCTTTATATGATATTTTTCTACTAAAATGGTTATTTTCTCGGGAGAAAAGACGTAAACTCCATGAATAGATAAATTGTGTAATTTGGCATTGTCATCAACAAAAGCAATAGGGTTGAATTCTCTATGCTCTCTTAATATAGGTAACAGTTGTCGGCCAGATTCTCCTGCTCCGTATATGATAACAGGCGTGCCTTTATATTTTAATAGATTACGTAGTGTTCTATAGACAAATCTTGTACCGCAGAGTGAGATAACCAGAAAAGAGAAGTAGATAATCGGTACGGTTCTGGGTAAAAATGCCTGCTGATATAGCGAGATTGCGGTCAATAGTAGAGTAGATAGAAATGAACCAATAATGGCCCATTTCAATATACTCATGTTGACATATTTCAGTATCGATCTGTAGAAGCCAATTCTTAGGAAAATAAATAGTGTGAAAGGTATGGTGAATATAATCGTTAACCAATGTTGTAAACTGTAAACGGGCACTTCTCTATCAAGGCGTAGCCACATGCTTAGCCAGTATGAAATAATAATGATAAATATATCTACAATCAGAAGGATGATGGTTTTAATTAATCTATCTTGGTTGAAAAATATTCTCTTGTTCATAATGGTTAATTACCTAAAAACTACTTTGTAAATTGTTTTAAAAATAATCTTCAGGTCATAGAAAAATGACTGTTTATCAATATATTCTAAATAGTACTTGGCTTTTATCGGCATAATAATGTCGATATAGGCTTGATGAGGATCTTTATATTGGTTTAATACCTGGTTTTCATCGATCATTTCTATAGAAGCCAAATCTGTTATGCCGGGTTTTACCGATAATATTTTGTTTCTGACATCATCTGGATATTTGTCCATAAATTGTGGCACTTCAGGTCTTGGCCCGACTAAGCTCATTTTACCTCGAACAACATCAATCAATTGAGCTAATTCGTCAATTTTATATTTGCGGATAAATTTTCCAGAGTGGGTAATACGGAGGTCATTACCGATAGTAAGTTGTCCTTTTTGCTCTGATCCTGTCGTCATGCTTCTAAATTTGTGAATATAAAAATCTTGATTATATTGGCCTACCCGTTTTTGCCGGAAAAAAATAGGCCCTTTCGAATCCATTTTTATCCAGATGGCAATAGTCATTAAGATAGGAAATAATAGAATGAGTCCAATAAGAGAAGAAATAAAATCAAATAGCCTTTTTATAGCTAAATAATATGTCATCATTTATGCCAAGATCTCTTTAATTGTGTTGATAACGTAGATTTGGTCTTCTTTGGTCATTTTTGTATATAAAGGGATGGATACAATTCTTTTAAAGTTTTCTTCGGCAACTGGGAAATTGTTTTCATTAAGAGAATAGGTATTTTTCCAGATGGGTTGTTTATGTAAAGGAATAAAATGGACAGAGCAGCCGATGTTTTTTTCTGCCATTTTTATGATAAAGTCATCTCTGGATATTTTGACTTGATCATTTAATCTAATGGTATATAGATGCCAGGCGTGTTGGCTATTAGATTCTTGAGGTTTAGTCGGTAAGATAATCGGCAGATGTTTTAATTCATCATCATAGAGTTTAGCCATTGCCTCTCTTTTCTTGTGGAAAGTGTCTATTTTCTGTAATTGATGGATGCCGATAGATGCACAAATATCGGGCATGTTATATTTATAACCTGGTTCAATCACTTCATAATACCAGGCAGGTATTTTAGATTGATATCTATCAAAGGCGTCTTTGCTAATGCCGTGGAGGCGCATTATTTTTGCTCTTTTTATGATATCTGGATGTCTGGAGACTAGCATGCCACCTTCCGCTGTCGTCATGGTTTTATTCGCGTAAAAGCTGAATACGGTGACATCGGTATCTAGCGTGCCAATTTTCTTTCCCTTATATAAAGTCGGAAATGAATGGGCGGCATCTTCAATGATTCGTAGATTGAATTTTTTAGCTATTGCAATAATGGCATCCATATCACAGGATAAACCTGCAAAGTGTACTGGCATAATTGCTTTAGTTTTGGCGGTTATGGCTTTTTCTATTGCTATTGGGTCAATATTCAGGCTGTCAGGTAAAGAATCAACAAAAATAGGGTGAGCTCCCAAATAACGGACAACTTCTGCGGTTGCCGTAAAGGTATAGGTCGGAACGATGACTTCATCACCCGGCTGAATACCAATGGCTTCTAATGCTAAATGCAATCCCGCCGTGGCTGAATTTACCGCTATGGCTTCAACATCAGAACCTAAATATTGCGCAAAATCTTGTTCAAATCTTCTGGTTTTAGGTCCGGTGGTTATCCAGCCGGTTTTAAGTGAGTCAATGACTTCATCAATTTCGGATTGTCCAATTTCAGGTAATGCAAAAGGAAGGAATTTATTATTCATGATTGATGATGGCCTTGATGAAATTGTCGGCTAATACGGAATAAGCGTGATTTTCTAAAGCGTAAATTTTACCTTTTTGCCCCATTTGGTTTAATTCGTCAGTTGATAATTCACTGAGTTTTAATAAGGCTTGAGCAATCTCTTTTGGCTTGCCTGATTTAACTGTAATACCGCAATTCACGTCAGAAACGGGATCATTACCGGCGTCAATTGCACATAAAATAGGTTTGCCCGCCATCATGTAATCAATAAGTTTATTAGGGCTGATGCCAAATCTGAATAATGATTGCTTTTGTAACCCTATATAGGCAATGTCAATTTTATTGAGTAGTGTTGGGATTTGAGTTTTGGGGATCGGATCAAAGAATATAATGTTATTTATGCCCAGTAATTTAGATTCTTCAATTAAATTATCCTTTTCAAGGCCCGTGCCGACTAATAAGAATGTCATCGGTTTATCATGAAGAAGTGAAGCGGTTTTGAGCAGTTTTTCTAGTGCATTTGGGCGTCCATGGGCACCGCTATAGCATACAATTTTATGCCCTTTATTTTTCTCGGTTACAATAAGTTTTTCTAGTGAACTGTTTAACGGAGTAGGTTGATTTATCCAATCCTCTACAACCACGCCATTAGGGATAATATGTAATTTATTGAGATCTAATCCATGTGCTTTCGTATGTTCTTGTACATTTGGGAGCATGGAAATAACTATATCCGCATATTTATAAGCCGCGTTTTCAGCAAGTTGGCATAATTGAATAAATGGATGTTTAGGTGACATTCCACCTAATTCTATGGGTGAAAGAGGCCATAAATCATGGAGTTCAAAAACCAATTTTGCATTGGCTTTTTTGGCAAGACGTTTTGCCACCCAGATATCCATAGGATATGTGCTGGAAGCAATAACAACATCTGGTCGATATTTTTTGACTAAGTTATGGCTATCAAGCCAAATTTGCCGTAAAAAAGAGAAAATATTTTTGACTCTGGATAATCCGTTTCCGTTGTAGTTCGGGGTTGGATACCAGATATATTCTAATCCGTTAATATTTTCGGTGGTTTTTTTATTATCTATTAGTTTGGGTTGTTTGGTCCGTACATGAGAATAAGAGGCTGCAAGTAGGGTAATATTATGTCCCGATTTAACCCATTCTTGTCCTAAATGATATGGACGAAATTCCATCCCAAGATCCGGTGAGCCGGCATAGTGGTTTATATAGACGATATTCATAGTAATTTTTCTAGTTCGTCAGCAATTCTTGTCGCAGCGATACCACCACCATACATGGATTGAATCGAGTCCATATCGATTCCAATCATGTCATGAACGGCTTGGGTTATTTTTTTATTTTCAGCCTCCGAGAGTTTGTTTACGCCCGCTTCAATTAATTCTACCCATTCAGTTTGATCCCGCACGGTCACACAAGGTTTCTTGAAGAAAAAAGCCTCTTTTTGGAGTCCACCGCTATCGGTAATAATCAGGGAGGTGTTTTTAAGTAGCCAGATCATCTCTAAATATCCTACTGGCTCAATTAAATGAACATCTAAATGTAAGTCGTACTGTGCTAACATTTTTTTAGTTCTTGGGTGAATTGGCATAACAACAGTAACAATTCTTTTATGTATATCATTTAAGGCGTTTACTATTTCAGTTAGACGTTCCTGATTATCGGTATTTTCAGCACGATGGAGCGTGGTTAATATAAAGTTCTGTATCTCATCCAGCCCATCAGGTTTTTTCGCCATTTGGCTAAAATATAAAGCGGCATCTTCCATCACATCACCGATTTTTTTGATATTAACGGGCTTTGAGCCGAAGCCTTCTTTTTGTAGGTTATTGACGGCAGTGTCTGTTGGACAAAAGAGAATTGAACTCACATTATCGGTTAATATTCTGTTTATCTCTTCGGGCATATTCATATTAAAGCTACGTAAACCGGCTTCAACATGGATAATCGGAATATGTAATTTAGATGCGGCTAATGCGCCAGCTAAAGTCGAGTTTGTGTCGCCATATACCATAACGGCATCCGGTTTTTCTGTGATGAGTACTTTTTCAATTTCGATGAGCATTCTACCTGTCATTTCACCGTGTGAGCCACCGTGAATATTGAGCGTGTAATTCGGTTTGGGAATGGCTAAGTCATTGAAGAATACATCAGACATATTAGTGTCAAAATGTTGACCTGTATGAATGATAATTTCTTTAAATTTTTTATTATTTTTTAAGGCAAGAGAAACAGAGCTTGCTTTAATGAATTGTGGTCTGGCGCCTAATACGGTGATGATTTTTTTCATATCGATTAACGTCCAATTTGTTGATAAAATTTGGTTAGTTTATTTTGTTCAATATCCCAATTGTATTTTTCATTGACTGCCAAGAGACCATTGTTACCCATTTCTTCTGCTATATCAGGGTTATTTGATAAGTAATCTATCGCATTAGCTATTTGCTTAGGGTTTAATGGGTCGACACAAATGCCACAATGGTTTTTTACAACAATATCTTTCCATAATGTGAAGTTTGAAGCGATAACAGGGATGCCGGCACTCATATATTCGAATATTTTATTGGGTTGGGCATCAATATGATTGGGGAGTGGGTGATATAGAACGATACCCGCAATAGATTTAGATAAAAGTTCCTTGGTTTCTATACGATTTAAAAATCCCAGAGCATCTATTTTGTGCCAATTTTTCATGCTTTTTATTTTGTTCTCTAAATCTGTGTCAGAAAAATTGCCCGCTAATTTCATTTTTGTATTCGTCGTGAGGTAAGAGAGGGATTCAACCATCTCGGCTATACCTCTAATGTCGGAAATACCGCCGACATAGCAGACTTGTTTTTCTTTTTCATGCCAGCTGGCATGCTTATTATATAACTCACCTAATATGGGATAGTTATTAATGTCTATGGTGTTGTTATTGAGTTTTAAGAATTTATCTCTTATTGATGGTGTGGCTGTAATAATGCCATCAAATTTAGGAGTAGAATACTTCTCGTAGAAGGCGAATAGTTTAGAGATAATAACGCGGGTAAATTTATTTAAATAAGGCTTGCTAAAAATTTGTTTAGGGACATCTTCATGGGCGTCAAAAATGACTATTTTACCTTTCTTTTTGAGTTTTAATCCGATAGGGATGAGTTCCGGATCATGAAAATGATATAAGTCAGCGTCTAATTCTAATGCTTTTTTATAAACTTTATCGGTTGTTTTAAAGATTCTATTTAATCGGCCGGGTAATATACCGACATCAATGATAGCAATGTTATTCTTGATTTCATTATCTTTGCCATCTGCGACAATAAGCGAGACCTCATGTTCTTTTTGTAAGGCAGAACATTCTTTTAGGAAAATACGGATGTCGAAACGTGAATGTACCGAGGTCATGTGTGTAATTTTCATAAGGATATTTTGTTAGTTTTTGTAGGGAATAAAAATAATAATATGCTTAATGCCAGCAGCCCATAGGTCAGTAGCAGTGCTGTAATTGCTGAGTTTGATATTGTGTATACAAAGGGTAGATAGAGTGTCGTTGAAAATTCAAATGGAACCTTTTTTGAGCTCAGGTTCATGGCAAAGATTAATATATTAAATATAAAAAAGTTTATGATTAAACCCAGTGTACCGTATCTGGCGATACCGTCTCCAATAAAGCCAGTATTCGCTGAGCCTGAGGTACCATAATAGATTTGAGAAACTATTTGAGGAGCTTCTGTCGTAAATTCACTATTGTTGTTGTAGATATAATCATAAAAGTAATAGGTATTTAATGTTGGTGTGAAGAATACTCTGCGTAGCCAATGTATCAGTGGATCATAAAAATCGAAAATAAAATATAATATCCCGGCAGCAAGGAATAAATAGAGAATGATATTTATCACCGAGTTACTTATCGATCTTGTTCCTTTTATATAGAAGAATAGCATGATAACGGCAAGATTCATGAATGCTATACTTTTTAATCCTGAGGAGCTGTAGATTAAATAGGAAATCATAATGCTTATTGTAATGAGGACATATTTAATCGGACCTCTGATATAGAGTGAAGCTAATAATAGTAATGGTGAGATAACATATCCCCCATTGGTGATGATGTACATAGTGAGTAACGGCGTGTTGTCTTTAAAGTGCTGTCTCACGGAATAAACTTTAAATATATTAGGAGGTATTAAACTTAATCCAGGATTACTAATGACGAATAGGAGTACAATAATACCACATCCTATTATAAGTATTTTATATAAATCCCACGGAATTTTTAGTTTTGGTATTGTTATTCTATCTATTATCCGAAAGAATAATATAGATGAGAAAAATAATATGTTTATTGTGCATACGAAAATGATTGAATAGACAGAAGCTGAATTAATCAGTGGGAATATAATTGATACCGGTATAATGTAAGTGATATAGATTAACCATAAAAAAACCATCACGGGATTTTTTTGGTTGTTGAGTAAAATGAGTGGTAAAAATGATATCCAACAGAAAAAAATACTTAAGTAACCTTGTGGGGTAATATTATAGCCTCTTACCTCATGGAATGTATCTAATATAAGCACTGAATTCAGGTAGATAATAACCTGATAGATAAATATTTTCAGGATTATTTTAATATTATTTTGCATTTTTGCTGATAAAAAAGTAAATGGATGATAATACTAAGATAGACAGAAAATACATAGTGATGAATTGATAGTATGCCCAACTCGTAGGGCCATGTTTTATGTAATAATACCCGCTATTAGCGGCGGAGTTATTCCAATTATTATATAAGTCTATTATTTCTTTATTTTTAAAATTTTGATTTCTATCTATCAGATCTTTTAAAAGAAGGGTATGTATTTTATGATATTTAATGTTACTTGGATTGCCAATTAAATCGTAGCTAGACCATTCGTTTTTTATGTCGAACTTAAATATATTATGACTGATTGATTGATATAATTTATCGGATATTTTGGTATTTTCATCTATATTTAGATAATTTTCAAAAGATTCAATACCATAAGTAGAGTAGACCATACCGTTTAATACAAAAGCTAATTGGTCTGAATTGGCTTGAGGATCAACATACTCTTCAATCCAGGGCATATTATCTAATGTTGTTAAACTTCCGCCTTTATGGATAGGCGCGAGTGATGATTGATATAGTAATTTCGAAGTCAGCAAATATTTATCATCACCAAAATAGTCATAAGCTCTTAATAAGAGAATAATGGCATAGGCATCGGTTAGCCCAGACCACCAGGGGGCAGAGAGTTTATTATTTTTGTAGCCTTTATATGACCAATCAAAATCATATAAGTAATGATTTTCACCATGAAATAATTTTATATTATTAAATAACCAATCGGCTGAAAATTTAAAATTAGTCATTAATTCATTTTGATTGAATTGAGGTGGCGGTACATTCCATCCCGGTAAGGATGAATCGGTTCGCCATAATATATTGGTGTTATCTTTATTCGTTAAGCCTAAAGAAGAGTATATCAGGCCATAGTGAACAACATAAAATGGGGATAAGAATGGCTCTGGAATATGAGGTGAGTGAGATAAAGGAAAACCATTGCTATTAAATTCGCGTTGAGTGAATTTCCCTTTCATGACTAGGTTTCTCACATTGCCATTGAATTCGTCTAGCTCATAAGCATATTTATTGAATGTATAGCTGACAATCATCACGATAATGATATAGGGAATTATTTTTATTATGATTTTCTTCATGTTAACCTTCTTTATGCATGAAAGATAATTTTAAAATATAAGCCGTACTTGTCATATAAAGAACAAAACTTGTGAGTGAAAATAATAACAGGGTAAGGTAAATATCGCCTAATAGATATCCAGCAAGGAGGGCGATTAATCTTAATATAATCGATATTGTTTGAATAAATAAATTGCTTTTCTGATGTTCATAGATGGATAAATATATCGATAACGATGAATATATTATTTGTCCGCATAAGTGCGGTATTAAACATAATAGATATTTACCTGATTCAAGCCATTCTTCACCGAAAATAAAGCTTATGATGGGTATGCCCGCGAAGTATGTCACTATAGCAAATAAAATAGCAATGAGCGTTAGACAATAAAATGTCTTTTTTATCTTTAAGAAAGGTGATATAAGTGTGTCTTTTAAGTATCCTTGTAATATAGACGAAACGGTTTGGGTTAATAGTGTAATTGGAGCGCCTGATATTCTGGATGCAATTAAATAAAATCCTGCCGATTTTAGCCCATAGGTGGACATGATAAATAATTGGGGCAGCTCATTACTAAACGTGTTAATTGAAGCCGCAGGAAAATCATAAACTGGAAATCGATAATATTTCTTAGCCAGTAGTCTTATTTTTCTAAGTTCATGTTTGCTGATAATTAAACGATATTTGGATCTTTTACTTAAAAATAGGACACCTAACGATTGACCTAATATTTGGCCTAAGATGAGACTGCTTGCGCCTAAATGGGCAATGCCGCCAATGATTTGGGTGCTAATCATGGCAACTGTTTGCGTTATTTTAGTGATAGAGAGTGCATAGTATTGTTTTTCTCTTATATTATTGAAACTCACTGCCCGATAAAACCCATAAGTGATAATACCTAGTGGGATATAGTATATATAGTTTCCTATAATTATTTTTTCAGGTGTATTAGATATTGCAAAAATAGTGATAACTATTAGGCTAATGGTTATTGGAATAATGCAAGATAATGTGATTAATGAATTAATTTCACGATTTTTTTCTGATGAACTTATTGAAAATTCATAACGAAGACAAGCACCGACGGCAAAAACACTTAAAAGCGATGAAAATGAAGCATAAATACCTAATTCTTCCGGTGAAAATAGTCTTGTTAATACTGGCGTTGATAGTAATAATAATATCTGGCTGAATAATGATGAGAGTAATAAGCCAGATATATTCCTCAATAATTTATAATTCATGGATTTTAAATTGAACTGGCAATTTTATTAATTAAATCTATGGATAAATAAGGATGCATCGGCAAACTAATGACTTCTTGTGCGATTTCGTCTCCTATAGGCAGAGCAATATGGCTGGCCACCGCGGGTTGTTTATTCAGGGGAATAGGGTAATGCACGGCGGTTGGAATGCCTTGTTCTTTTAATTTGTGTTGTAATTCATCGCGGTTTTTAACCCGGAGAGTATATTGCGCATAGGCCGAGAGATTGTGAGGTTCAATATACGGCGTGGTCATGATGCCGATATTGTTCAACGCCTGATTATAATTTTCTGCAACAGTTTGACGTAATGCCATTTCTTCATCAAATATCTCCAGTTTGGGCAACAAAATAGCCGCTTGTAGGGTATCTAAACGGCTGTTCACCCCGATTCTGATATGGTGGTATCGTCTGTCTTGCCCATGACGGGCTATTTGACGAATAATTTTCGCCAGTTCTTCATCATGGGTGAAAATAGCGCCGCCATCGCCGTAACAACCCAACGGTTTGCTGGGGAAGAAGCTGGTACATGAGATGGTTGTTAAGTTACAGGAACGTTTGCCTTTATAAGTCGCGCCAAAACTTTGGGCCGCGTCTTCTATTACGGTCAGGTTATGTTTTGCTGCGATGGCATTAATTTCGTTAAAATCGGCACATTGGCCGAATAAGGAAACCGGAATAATCGCTTTGGTTTTTGGTGTAATCGCCGCTTCGAGTTGCGCCGGATCTAAATTATACGTCGTGGGTTTGATGTCAACATAAACCGGAACTCCGCCCAGTAGCGCAACGGTTTCAGCGGTGGCAATGTAGGTAAAGCCGGGGGTAATCACTTCGTCGCCGGGTTTAATGCCAATCGCCATTAAGGCTATTTGCAAGGCATCGGTGCCATTGGCGCAGGTAATACAATATGGCGCTCCGGTGTAGGCAATCAGCTTTGCTTCTAATTCGTCGACTTCGGGCCCTAAAATATATTTTCCGTGTGTTAATACTTTCTGGATATTCGCGTCAATTTTATCTTTAATTTTAAGTTGCTGTGCTGCCAGATCGGTAAATTGCATGCCTTTATCCTTGCTTATTTAATTCGCGCGACAATATGGTTATTGAGTTGATAAATATGCTGAGTGTGTGGACAAATGGCGGTAGCTTGTCCGTGCAGCGGTAAATCGAGTTGTTCACCAAATTCACTCATCCAGCCAATGTGTTTGGCCGGCACACCTACCATCAGGGCATAATCGGGAACATCTTTATTGATTACCGCGCCGGCGCCAATAAAGGCATAAGCGCCAATGGTAGTGCCGCAAATAATGGTACAGTTGGCGCCTAAGGTGGCGCCTTTTTTTACCCGCGTATTTCGATATTCACTTTTTCTTTCAATTAATGAACGGGGATTATAGACATTGGTGAACACCATGCTGGGGCCACAAAATACCCCATCTTCCAGATGAACATTGTCATAAACCGAGACATTATTTTGTATTTTGCAGTGATTGCCGATGGTGACTTTATTGCCAATAAAGACATTTTGTCCTAAGGAACAACCTTCGCCAATTTGCGCGCCAGAACAGATATGGGTGAAATGCCAGATACGGCTGTTTTTCCCGATTTGCGCTCCTTCATCAACAATGGCACTGGAATGTATCATTACGTGTTCTGCTGACATGAGGCCGGTTCCATTGATTTAATAGGTTAAAGGTAAAGAGATGGTTTTATTATCTCTGGCGGATAAATAGGCGGCGATAAGCAGTTCTAAGGATTTTAATCCTTCCCGGCCATCGGTTATCGGTTTGGCGTCGCCTTTCATCACCTCAATGACATTTTTATAATAAAGCGGGTGACCAAAGCCATAAACGGAAGTGGTTTCGTAATTGGCGGCTTTGACTTGTTGGTCATACTCTTTTTCGTCAGCGAAATGCCATTCCTGAATTTCATTGACGGCTAACCCCCCCACTCTGACCGTGCCTTTTTCCCCTAAGATGGTGATTGAACCTTCGAGATTTTGCGGATAAGTGCACATGGTAACGGCCATCGAGCCTAATGTGCCATCCCGCCAGCGGATATTGAGTACCCCGGTATCTTCTGTCTCGATATCCAGGTGGGTCGAGGTCATGGCCTGAACATCTTTGACCGGGCCGATTAGCCATTCAATTAAATCAACATAGTGGCTCGCCTGATTCATGAAGGCACCGCCATCAAATTCCCAGGTACCCCGCCAGGCGGCCTGGTCATAATAGGCTTGGGGACGGGTCCAGAAAACATTGAGGTGGACCATGTGGATTTTGCCAAACCGTTTTTCGCTGACTGCCCGTTTCAGTAATTGCAAGGTGGCATTTAAGCGGTTTTGTTTGACGACAAAGAGGTGTTTTCCGGCTTTATCCGCCGCCTTAACCATGTTTTCCCCATCAGTCAATCGGGTGGCCATCGGCTTTTCGGTGACGACGTGAAAGCCTTTATCAAAACAGGCTATCGCCTGTGCTGGGTGAAGGCCGGATGGAGTGGTCAGGATAATGATATCCGCTGTGATGTTATCCAGCATCGTGTTTAAGTCGCTGAAACCCGGGACGCCGGTTTTTTCTACCGCTGTGTTTAATGCGTCTTGATCGTTATCACAGACGGCGACTAATTCGGCCGCTTCTTGATGTATTTCCAGAGAATTGAAATGATTTTTAGCGATCCGTCCACAACCGACTAAAGCAAATCTTATCTTTCTGTCGTTGATCGTGCTCAGCATAATCTTATCCTAAGTTAAGCTTTGATAATGTTTGTGTGATTGGGGGAGTATTTACCACGAGTATCGACGACTAATTTGGCGTGATTGATAATTAATTCATAATCAAATTTATCGTGATCGGTGGCTAAAATAACGCAGTCGAAGGTTTTGAGACTATTTTCCGTGATGGGCTGGCTGATTAAATTAAAATGATGTTCACGCATTTTCGGAAAGACCGGGACATGCGGATCCGCATATTCAATATTGGCCCCTAATTCGCTTAATTTTTCCATAATATGTACTGAGGGGCTTTCTCTCATATCATCCACATTCTTTTTATAAGCGATGCCGAGGATTAATATGCGGCTGCCATTAATGGATTTATTCGCTTTATTTAGCGCTAATACGGTTTTGGTGACCACATAATCGGGCATGGAGGAATTGACTTCACCGGAGAGTTCAATAAAGCGGGTATTAATACCATATTCTCGGGCTTTCCAGGTTAAATAGAAGGGATCAATTGGAATACAGTGCCCGCCTAATCCGGGGCCGGGATAATAGGGAACAAAGCCGAAAGGTTTGGTTGCCGCGGCTCTAATCACTTCGTGGATATCAATGCCCATTTTATCGGCAACGAGTTTCATTTCGTTGA
Source organism: Photorhabdus bodei (assembly GCF_003287735.1). GTDB lineage: Bacteria > Pseudomonadota > Gammaproteobacteria > Enterobacterales > Enterobacteriaceae > Photorhabdus > Photorhabdus kayaii. Next base: position 31,231 of record NZ_NSCM01000013.1, read on the forward strand.
CTAAGCCGATATTGACCGCCCGATGGATATTCTCCAGAAGTTTTGTCATCTCCGCCGCTTTAGTTGAACTGACGGGAACAACCTGGTCAATGGCGTGTTGATACACGGCGATACCGGCTTTTAAGCAGTTTTCCGTGTGGCCGCCGATGACTTTAGGAATGGTGCGGGTTTCGAAATCAGGGTTACCCGGGTCTTCGCGTTCCGGTGAATAGACCAAAAAGATGTCTTCACCGACGGTTAACCCGCTCTCTTCAACTCTGGGTAATAATTCTTCTTCGGTGGTGCCCGGATAAGTGGTACTTTCTAAAGAGAGGACTTGCCCGGCTCTTAAATACGGTTTTACCCTATCGGTGGTGTTAATCACGAAACTAATATCGGGTTCACGGTATTTATTTAACGGCGTTGGGACGCAAAGAATAATGGCATCGCATTGAGCGATGTTGGTGAAATCCGTCGTGGCTTCAAAACCGGTATTTATCGCGTGACTGATTTTGGCGGAGGGAATATGTTCAATGTAACTTTGGCCTTGATTGAGTTTATCTGTTTTTTCTTTATCGATATCGAAACCAATCACTTTAAAACCAATATCGTTATATCTGAGCATTAACGGTAAGCCAACATAACCCAGGCCAACAATGGCAATGGTGGCGGTTTTATTATCAAATTTCTCGGTGAGAATGTTGAGTGAGGACATATTTTGCCTTTTAAGTAAAAATAAAACTTATGAAAATACATTACATTTTGTTTTTAATAGGGTGCTATCTATTGCCATAAGTTTTATTTGGCAGGTGAAACTTTAACAAGCTTTTTAAATAGATTGTGTAAGATATATTACTGAAATAATAAATAAGGTAATAACAAAGCTACCGCACTAGGTTATTGGCTCCCAGAACTCCATAGAACGTTATAATTTTATCTACTGTTTTGATTTTTCAATGCTTTTGTCTGCTGTAATAGAAAAGCAATGAAATATAAGGTTTTTTAATGAATAACAGGGGAGGTTAAACCGTCAGACTCATCGGGTCAAGTATAAATAAAATTTATTTGTTTAATAAATTTGCAGAATAAGCTTAGCAGAAATCTGTATTACCGGCCATGAAGTGGTAGCCAAATAACCAAGCGTAAGCCGCCGAGTGGGCTGTCCTCAGCACGAACCCAACCGCGGTGCTGGTTAATCGCGGTTTCAACAATGGCTAAGCCAAGGCCAGTGCCACCGGATTCTCGATCGCGGGCTTCGTCTGTACGGTAGAAAGGGCGGAATATGTGTTCACGGTCTTCCGGGTTGACGCCTGGGCCGTCATCATCAACGGTAATGGTGATCCCTTGATTATCGGTGTGAAATACGACCGCAATATGGTGGTGGGAGTAGCGTAAGGCATTACGCACGATATTTTCAAAAGCACTGCCAAGTGCTAATGGGTTGCAGTAAATTGCCCAGGAACTCGGTGGTAAGGTTACTTCAAGGGTTTTATCCATCTGTTCAGCTTCGAAGCGGGCATTGTCAAGAATATCGTTCCATAAATCTGTCATTTTGATGTTTTCTCTCAACAGTTCATTTTTATGCTGACTGCGGGAGAGTACTAACAGATCGTTAATCATGCTGTCTAGCCGTTGGGCTTCTGTCTCTATTCTTTCCAGCTCTTTATTTTCACCATGACGGCGGCGAAGTAATGCTGTCGCAAGTTGTAAGCGAGTGAGAGGCGTGCGTAGTTCATGGGAGATATCGGAAATTAACCGTTGTTGTGCGGTGACCATTCTTTCCAATACATTGATCATCTGGTTGAAGCTGTTACCGGCGGCCAGAAATTCTTGTGGGCCAGCTTCCAGTTCTGGATGCTGGCGTAAATTACCTTTAGCAACATCGTCTGCGGCATTTTTTAATTTACGGGCAGGCTTAGCCAAACTCCATGCCAGCCATAATAGGAGTGGCGCACTGATTAACATGGTGGCAGTTAATAATAATAGTGGCCGGTCGAACATCAGATTAATAAAATCCGATTGTGGGCTATTCGCTGGACGAACTAAATAAAGTTGATAATGATCTTCTCCATCTCGAATGGAAAAGGGCCCTAGCATTTCAGAGCGGCCATATTTTTTCTTTTTAGGATGATCAGCGTTATCTGATTGTCCAATAAAGTTACGGACAACTTGCATTTCACTTCTTTGCGCGCCAATAACGCGCCCTTCGCTGGTGACCAGTATTAGGCGCTGACTTGGGGGGGCCCATTTTTCAATCGCGCGAAATAAACGGCGCCACCAAAGTAAATCGTTAGCGGGATCTTGAGCTAATTCAGCTTCGATATGTTGTTCCAGCATGACTCCCTGCCGGTATTCATTTTCCAGCAGAGAGGTCAGTTGTCTGGAATCCAGTTTCGGCACCATTAATACCAACATTAGGACTAACGCCAGAGTAAACCAGAAAATTGCGAAGATGCGTGCCGTCAAACTGTTTATCATGTCGCAGAAACCATTAAATATCCTCGGCCACGTAAGGTCTTAAACCAGGGGAGTCCATCTTCCCGCTCAGGCAATTTACGGCGTAGGTTAGAGATATGCATATCAATTGCGCGGTCAAATGGCGTGAGTCGCTTACCTAATACTTCCTGGCTCAAATGTTCACGGGAGACAACTTGACCTAAATGTTGAGCTAATAGATAGAGCAAAGTAAATTCGGTACCGGTTAAATCGAGAATTTGATTAGCAAAGTTGGCTTCCTGTCGGCCAGGGTTCAATTGTAGGTTATCGACCTGAAGCGTGGGTGGGCCATTGTCTGTTTGCTGTTGTTCACTCCAGTTTGAGCGGCGAAGAATAGCACGTATACGTGCCACTAGCTCACGATCATTAAATGGTTTGGCAAGATAGTCATCTGCCCCTAATTCTAGTCCCAGAACACGATCCAAATCACTTCCTCGCGCTGTCAGCATGATGACTGGAGTTTGATGGTGTAGACGAAGCTCCTTTAATGTCGTAATGCCATTTTTACGCGGCATCATAATATCGAGTAGTAATAAGTCGATAGAATCGTCAAGGAATTTTAATGCCTGCTCTCCGTCATGAGCGACAACAACGTTAAATCCTTCCATTTCAAGTAATTCTTTTAATAGTGATGTCAGTTCACGGTCATCATCAACTAATAGGATTTTATGCATCGATTACTTCCTCCAAGAGCAAAAATACGATAACAAACTTTGCTATTCCATGACTTTACGTTCTTTTACAAGCCTTTGACGCTAGTTTGCAGCCGCGTAGGTATAGTTGTCCACATTGGACCTAATAGCATCGTTCGGGGAAACGAGGAATTGTTTAATGCGTAACATAGCAGCGTTAGTTTTAGCGTCAATATTTGTTCTTAGCTCGACTGCATCTTTAGCTGGAACAGCAAGTACAATGCACGCTGCTACGGTACCTGGTCATTGTGCGCCTTGTGAATATAAAAATGTAGGAAGTTATCATTATCGTAATAATAACGATATTGGTGATAACGACCATATGTTTAGCGGTATCACTTTAACTGAGCAACAGCGTCAACAGATGCGTGATTTGGTAGGGCAGAAACATCAACCGCATTCATCGATGTCAATGAGTCCCACAGAGCGAGAAGAGATGCGTAAGCTGGTCACTGCGAAGGATTTTGATGGAGTGGCTGTAAAGGCTCTGATTGAAAGGATGATCAGATGTAATGTGGAACACCAGGTTGAAATGGCACGAATCCATCACCAGATGTACCAACTGTTGACGCCTGAGCAACAAGCACAATTGGAACAACATTATCGGCAGCGTATGTCTCAGTTACCGAACTGATTTGTAGTACCCATAGAAGCAAAGTAGTAGCAAACGAGAATTTTTCCTTGCCATAGACACCATCCCTGTCTTTCAGGCCCTTTTTAGGGCCTTTTTTTTCAGTCACTTACAACGTATTTCTTTGTAAAACAACAACATAAAAAAGTATAAAGGGGTTGGAAAGTATACGAAAGTTTTTGAGTGTGGACGCTTGTTGGACGTTCGCCACACTCTCTAGCTTTATTCTACTTCTATCCCACCCTTAAGAGGGTTTAATGTAATGGCATGTTGCAGATAGTCGGGTGCTAGATGCGCATACGCCATAGTTTGTTGTATATTGGCATGACCAAGTATTTGTTGCAGTGCAACAATGTTTCCACCTTTCATCACAAAATGACTTGCGAATGTGTGGCGTAGAACGTGCGTTGCTACCGCTAAAAACTTCAAGTTTTTGCAATGTCGTTATCATTCCTGATAGACGATACATATCCCGATTTATCGTTGACGCTTTGATCCCATCAGCCAGGCGATTACTGCGGTGTTCCAATAAAACATGCTTGTTGAGACGGTTTATAGATGGATCATTTAACTGCCTGATTGTCTTCATCAGTTGTCGTTTTTCTATAGTGCCGTTCTCTGCGGTTTGTCCGTGATATAGCCACCATAAGTTCAGTAAATCACTAAGGTCTCGTCTATCAGTTCTTGTACTGAGTTTTTGAGCATTTGCCATTGAATGACGTTCGAAGGCAATAGCTTCTGTCTTCTTGTTGAATGTTCTCCTGATGCGATTTCCTTGTCGCCCAAGAGGTCTAATGTCCACCATATAACGACCATCATCGAGCTTCTTAATTGGCATAGTGAAGCCCTCCGATGCAACAAATTGATTGACTGTCGATCCAGTCGATTAATTCCTCATGTAGTGTTAGCCAGTTTTCCGGTCTGAGTGGTGTGACGTTTTGATGTCTGCACCATCAGGGGAGAGAGTTGGGCTAATTTGCCCAGATTTTGGGGCAATCTTTCCCGTCATTAGCCAGAGTGTGTATTTTTCAAATTTGGGGTGATTGGTAATTTGTAGGACGGCGCTTATGCTGCAACAGTTTCTGTAAAATAGTTACCCTTTCTTCACTTAATTTTATACTTGGATATCAATGCTCAAATTTGGCTTTTAAATCACCATTTAATACCTTTGTTCGAGTCTGTAGTAAATAATGTGTGCCCCGTTGATTTTTGATGTTGTATCAGTGATGGCAGCTCGCAGGACGAGACAGCTACGCTGGCTTGATGAACAGCACAACGTAGCACCTGCCCGCTCAAAGAAGATGACGGGGGTGATTCATCTGTTAATGAAGGATACGCGCAATCAGAATATCGGTATCCCGGATAGTATAGAAAACCGTGTGGCGGTGAAACTCAACCCGCATTACACCTGGGACAGATAGGTATTCCCTCCCTATATGTGGCATCTCTGCTAGCGTGTCAAAAAGTGCTTCCAGTGCCTCCGTATAATGGTCAGCCTGAGCTTCACCGAACTGCAAAAGTGTATAATCATAAATCCCAGCAAAATCTTCAGCAGCCTGATCCGTGAGCTTATACATTATGTCTGCGTTTCCGTTGTTCCGCTATATCCCGTAGGGTCAGCGAGCTTTCCCCACTTTCCAAGCCAGCAATAACCGCCTTGCGTACAATCTCATCGTAAGCTTCTTGTTGCTCCAGCAAACGCAGCGCCGAACGTATAACTTCACTGGCATTTCCATAACGGCCACTTTCAATCATGTGCTGTACGAACCCGTCAAGCTGTTCGCCCATACTGACAGTAGTAATTTTTCTCATATATCACCAATGTATTAATAGTTAATACATCAAGTATGCAGCAGATCAGGCCGCATTACCAACGTTCTGCTTAGTCCTACCAACCCGATCAGCAATGCCTTCTTTGACCAATAAATTTTGCAGACAATGGTTGCGTTAACTAATTGCCATTTGAGGAGATTTGGCAATAGCTTTTTGCAATGGATAAATCACTGATCTATCGGTCAGAAGAATGGGATTGCACAAATGAATGTTTTTGTTCTTATGGTTGATGTAGAGAAAAGTTGGCAGTTATCGCAGCTACCCGGTAACTATCTATGTCTATGATAATTAAATATTTAATTGCTATATATTTTATTTAATATAGTTGATTTATGTAAAGATGGCTTGTATATAAATAAGGTGAAGTGACATGAATATCAGTTACTAAAAACGAATATTTTTGGTGCTTGAGCACGTTATTTTAGCTATGAACAATTTCAGCCGTATTTGACGTGTGAAGATGTTGAAAAGATACAACGTGCAATAATTAAAATATGGCGGGTTATCATTTTTTTGTTTTCTTTGAAAACAACATTGTTGTTATAGGTTATTGTGCTAATATGACAACACAAATGACAACATTTTCTTTGGGGCAATAGTGAACGAAGGAGGGTGAATGGAGACGATTCATTTTCGTATTGATGAAGAAACCAAGCGTTTAGCCATGCAAGCTGCCAAACGCCATCAGACAGACTTAACAAAGTTAATGAGACAAAAAGCCGAAGAGTTGGCGAATGAAGAACGTGAGTATCAAAAAAATACCCATGCTCACTGGTTAGAAGCGGAAATTGAGAAAGCAATTGACCGATGTGAAAATGGTTTGGCTCATTTCATCGATGATTCTGAAAGTCATCATCGGATGGCTCTACTGCGTAATAAGCTGAGCAGGGGATAAAGTGATACGTCTTTCATGGGAAGAAACCGCCCAAACTGACCGGGAGCAAATTTATTTCTACTTCTTTGAACAGGCTGGGCTGTTATTGGCTGATAAAGTTGATACAAAATTTTCGGAAATGGCTGAACTTCTGAAAGTTAGCCCATATGCAGGCGTAAAGGCTCGTAACAGCCCAGATAAACGTTATAGAAAACTCGTTGTCCCTCATTTTCCTTTCATCATGCTCTACCGTTACGATGAGGATATAGAAAATATAAAAATTCTCAGAATATTGCACACCTCCAGAAGAATAACCGGGCTTTTTTAAGTAAAAAACTTTGAGGTGAATCTCAAAAATATTCCAGCCAGATAACTGGGAGCATTTCTTTGTCTGACAGTAAACTGAGTTATAAAAAAGCCCCTCGGCATGCGAAGGGCTTTTTTTGTATATCGATGTGGTCACGGTGTGGACATTTTTGTTTTTAAATCCTTTTATTACAATGTGTTATGTTTGGAAAACAAACACCATCCCTGTCTTTCAGGCCCTTTTTAGGGCCTTTTTTTTCAGTCACTTACAACGCATTTCTTTGTAAAACAACAACATAAAAAAGTATAAAGGGGTTGGAAAGTATACGAAAGTTTTTGAGTGTGGACGCTTGGTGGACGTTCGCCACACTCTCTAGCTTTATTCTACTTCTATCCCACCCTTAAGAGGGTTTAATGTAATGGCATGTTGCAGATAGTCCGGGGCAAGGTGTGCATAGACCATTGTTTGGATTATGCTGGCGTGCCCTAATATCTGTTGTAATGCAATTATATTCCCTCCATTCATCATGAAGTGGCTGGCAAAAGTGTGTCTGAGGACATGAGTTGCTTGCCCTTTAGGTAAGTCGGGCTTTACTACATGTAAGATCTTGCAGAAATTTATGTAGTCAACATTGAACAGCTTGCCCATTTTCTTTTTACCACGAATTTCTTTCTCTAATTTGTCAGAAATGGGAACGATGCGTTGATCTCCATTTTTGGTATTTAGAAAAATTACACGGCCTTTTAATACCTGTTGAGCTGCCAGACTTTCCGCTTCCCCCCAGCGCGCGCCAGTGCTAAGGCAGAGTAAAGCCAGCTTTTTTTCCTCTTTATTTAGAGAATTAAGCAGTAGTTCTATCTCTGGTATTGTGAGATAGGTCATAGCAACATTTTTCTCGCTTAATGGCTCTAATCCTTGTAGAGGATTTGTGCCGGTAAATTCCTCAATTTTTATTAAGGTCGAGAACATACCGGATAGTCTGTACATATCTCGATTTACAGTTTTCGCGCTTATTCCATCAGCCAGCCGTTTTCCCCGATGTTCCATGATGACTCTCTTTGTGAGGTGACCTATTGTGGGGTTGTTAAGCTGCCTCATTGTTTTGGTGAGATGTCGCTTCTCTATTGCTCCATTGTCTGTGTTTTGTCCGTAATATAGCCACCAAATATTGATGAAATCACTCAGTTGTGTCTTATCATTCGTGGTGGATGGTTCACTATTGCTAGCCTGTGTGAGCGTGTAACGTTCAAAGGCAACTGCTTCACTTTTTCTATTAAATTTCCTACGGAGTCTTGTTCCTGTGCTGCCGTAGGGTCTTACATCCACTTCGTAGCGTCCATCATTGAGCTTCTTAATTGCCATAAGTAAGCCCTTCGATGAAACTGACAGATTGTGACCACAACTCGTCAGCATACGCATAACCAATATCTAGCCAATTTTCTGGTTTGAGTGGAATGAGGTTTCGTTCTCTGGCCCATTGTGCGCGATAGCCGGCGAGACTTGACCAGCTTCCGGTGCTGTAGTGTCAGTCATTAGCCACAGCGTATATTTTTTGAACTTAGGGTGTTGAGTTAATTTAGAAAGTGTGTTCCAGCCGGGTTCGTTATGTCCTCCCTCTAATTTTTTTAATGTGCTAAGGGGGAGCTGCATGATTTCACAGAATTGTGATTGACTCAGGTTCTCTGCATTACGCATGGCCTTTATTTTTTCTCCTATGTTCATTGACTTAGTTCCGAGTATTGATCTAGTATTCGCTTGGTGGTGTAAAAGTCGGAACCATCAAGCACGAGCAAAACACCTTGTAAACAGAGTTAGAACGGGTTTAAAGGTGTTTGATCTAACGAGGTTAACAAATGAGTGAAGAAGCGTACAAGGTTGAATATCCAGTTGATGCCGTACCGTATCCAAAATTTGCGGCTTTGATCGGTAAAAAAGAAGCGGCTGTTCAAGAAATGGTAAAGCAGAACAAGTTGCCACTTATTGAATGGCGTGATCCGAGTAAACCAAAAGCTAGGGTAGGGGAGAAGTGGATTTATGTTCCTGAGTTTAATCGTGCTATGCGCGAGGCATTCTACAACCGGCCAAAAGAACAGCGTGACGCTTGGCTATTGTGGATTGGGCTATAAGGTGCGTGTTATGACTCAGATCCCAACACCAGAGGAATACAAAAAGGGGCGGGTAAAATTTGGAAAATTACTTATTCAGCCTTTACGCAAGAACGCCGTAGTTCAGATTACTCAATATCAGGTCAGTGATGGCGAATACTCTTATGGTCAATTCGATTCAAAAGAGCAGGCTATCAGTTTTGCAAGGCAGCTTTACGGGAGAGAAATCAATGAATGAATTAATGAAAATTCCGCATAAATATAAATTAACTGGCGATGATTTCAAAAAGACGAATCATTACAAATATTTCATGATTTCGGTAATTGGTTTGGCAACTGTGATATTAACCCCGTTATTAGTTTTTATTTACAGGTGATGAAATGGCAAATACAGAACCGTGCCGTGCTGTTGTCTTAACACTGGATGAGAAAATCGATGGTCTCAATAAAGCCTCTGAGGCGCGTAATCGGTATTTTTGTGATGATAAAGAAAATAATAACAAATTGGCCGATTTCATGGAAACTATGCGTGATCGCACAAATAACCGCGTTAGAAATAATGAACGGGTTTTGCATTTAATTTTTCACTTGGCAGGTTTTGATAAAGAGCGTTATCACGTCAAGTTTAAGGAATTAACAATAGAGGAACAGCGTTCATTAATATTGGCAATTAATCAACTTCGGGCAGTGGCGTCTATATTGCCAGATAAATTGGCATTGCCAAAGCCAACTCAGTATTAATTTAAAGCATAATTTAAGAAATTAATGCGAAAATTCGCAGGGCTTTTTATTACCTAAAAATAGGAAATAGAAAATGAATATAGAGAAATTAATTAAAAAAAATAGAGAAGACGAGCGCAAGATATTAGCCGAACGTTCTTCTTCACGTCTGTTAAAAATCGCGGCGCATATTGTGGCAAAGAAATTGGATTACGCCGCTTCATCTGCATTGTTGAACAGTGAAGCCGAGAAAATAGAACACGAAGCACGGGAGTTGGAGAGTGTCTAGGGAAATCGACCATGCTTGCCAACATGCTGAGAAAACGCTAGAGCGCAGAATATCAGAGCATGTAAACCGCTCCGTCGGTGTCTCTGCGTTTGAATGTGAAGAGTGCGACCAACCTATCCCTGTGGAACGTCGGATGAATATCGCTGGAGTCATCCGCTGCGTCGCATGTCAGGAAGTTTTTGAACTGAAACAGAAGCATTATCGGAGTATATGAATTGGTGAATAAAACTATCTTGAAATGGGCAGGCTCTAAAATTCGCATTATGGATAAATTGCTACCCCATCTGCCAGCAGGTCAACGGTTGGTTGAACCGTTCGCAGGTTCATGTTCTGTAATGATGAATACGCAATATGATGCGTATTTAATTGCAGATGCTAACAGCGATTTAATCGATATGTATCAATGCATCAAAGAAAATTGTGATGGATTTATAAATGCTGCGCAAGACTGGTTTTCGTATTTTAATAGTGAACATGGGTTTTATTGTCTGAGAGCTTTATTTAATTCTGATGATGAAAAATATAAATCGCAGATATGGCGCGCATCGGTATTTTTATTTCTAAACCAGCATTGCTTTAATGGCCTGTGTCGTTATAACTCAAAAGGTGAATTCAATGTGCCTTTTGGGAACTGTAGAAAACCTTACTTTCCCGAAGTAGAAATATTGGCGTTTGCTGAGAAATCCAAGATTGCTTCTATCCATCGTGCCGATTGGCGCGAAATACTGAAACTGGTTGATTTTGGGGATATGGTTTATTGCGATCCGCCTTATTTCACCAACGGCGTTAATTTCACGCAGTATTGCAAAAATGGCTTTCTTCATCATGACCATAAGGAGCTGGCGACTTCTCTGAAACAGCTTAATGAATTATTGGGCGTTCCTGTCACAGTGTCCAACTCCATTGAGGCCAAAGAACTTTATGCCGATCTGGGGTTCACTATCCATGAAATCGAAGCACCCCGCACCATTGCCGCCAATGGCAATCGTCAGCCAGTAATAGAAATTATTGCGACGCTAGAGGCGAGTGCATGAGTGAGTTAATCGACTTGTTGCAGGAGCACAACAGCGATTACCAGCAGTCAAAACGCCTGCAATATGAGATGTTCAAGCCCGGTTTGCCCGGCGAGTCAACGTTAGCTGAACAGATCATGTGGCAGGTAAACCCTGATGATTATGACTGGCGTCATAAAATTATCGGTGATATGCCCGATTTTTTGGCGCTCTATTTTGCTACTCGGTACAAAAAAATATTTACCCAATCGGGGGGTGATCGCCGTCGTGCTAATACGTTTTTGCGTCAGTTTGGCGAGAACGTATTACCACGGCTGAATAAAGTCACTGAACGCTATCAATTCAAGGATCAGGTATCCGGCGTTACCCCGTTCCCCTTTATTGAGCAGTTAGAGCGATTGGTTACGTTGGAGCGTAAGGATATCAAACAGCTTGCCTGGGGAATTTCCCATTTTATGGCCGAGAACTACGAAAATACATCGGCTCAGTATGTCAATCAACAACCTGCGAGCGAACAAGACGCCAGAGAACGTTTGATCCGTATCTATGAGTTACTGGCAAAACTGACTCAACAAGCTGGCACAACAGCCCCTTACTGGCAGCAGTTCACCAAAGGCAGGGAAGGCGCCACAGTCGATCAATTGTGTGCCGGCCTCCTGCGCATGATGTCGGATAAATGGTGGTATGCCCGCTTGAAAAGAATGCGTGATATTCGCGCTGAGCATATGGCTATTGCGGTAGGTCAAGTGCAGAAATCAGCCTCTCCCTATGTTTCCCGTAGTACGCTGCGTGAATGGTTGGAACAGAAGCGCCGCAATTGGGACTTTATCAAACAGTTTGATGTTGAGAATGAACAGGGCGACAGGGTGCCGCTGGAAGATATGGTACTCGGTAGTGTGGCTAATCCTGCTGTCCGCCGTAGTGAATTGATGGTGAGAATGCGCGGTTTTGAAAATCTGGCTGACGAACTCGGCTATGTCGGTGAGTTTTATACCATCACTGCTCCATCAAAATGTCACGCTGTCCATAGTGTCGGTGGCTTTGTTTCAAATTGGAATGGGGCCAGTCCCCGTGATACACAAAAATATTTGTGCAACGTCTGGGCGAAAATCAGGGCGGCTTATTCCCGTGCGGGGATCAGCGCCTTCGGTTTTCGTGTAGTTGAACCTCACCATGATGGGACTCCTCACTGGCACATGTTGCTGTTTATGCGTCCTGAGCATGTCGATGAAATGCGCGACATCATGTGTTATTACGCCCGGTTGGAAGATTCAGAAGAATTACAGGGGCAAAAGGCACTAAAAGCACGATTCCATGTGAAGCCCATCGATAAAGCGAAAGGTTCGGCTACAGGCTATATTGCTAAGTACATTTCTAAGAATATTGACGGTTACGCGCTGGATGGCGAAAAGGATGAGGAAACAGGCCAACTTCTTAAGGATATGTCATGGTCTGTTGCTGCTTGGGCCAGTCGTTGGCGTATCCGGCAGTTTCAGCAGATCGGCGGTGCGCCCGTTTCCGTCTGGCGCGAATTGCGTCGTTTGCGTGGTGATGAGCAAATCTTGCCTGATGCAGATATGGATAATGTCCGATTTGCTGCGGATGTGGGGGACTGGTTCGCCTATACCGAGTTCCAAGGTGGGCCTCTGGTTGCACGAAAAGATTTAACCGTGCGGTTGTCCTATGAAATCACCGAACAGGGCAATGCCTACGGCGAAAATGTGTTGCGTATTTCTGGTGTCTATTCACCCAGCTTGGGCGATTCCTCTTCTTTTATTACCCGTACTGTTAAATGGAACATTGTTCCTAAATTTAACGCTGATGTTAAGGGTGTGGGTTTGGGGTTTTCTGGCGGCTCTGCCGCCTCTTGGAGTTCTGTCAATAACTGTACGGGGTGTGACAGTACGGTCAGAGGCGGTGATCTGTTAGTGGAAAAAGTTATCGATTATGCGGATTCAATCGGCATGGATTTTAGCCGGGCTATGGCGAAGTCATTAATCATCGGAGGAAAAATCAACATAGGTGAACAGTTGTTCAAGTTATGGACGGATGGCAGTTTTATTCCGATAGAGACGGAATGTCAGAAAGAAGCCCGTCGCGATTTGTTGTGGCAGCGGATTAAGAATATTGGTGAAATGAGGAATAAATGATGAAAGTTTTTGTGGTAAAGCACAAGTTTATTGATTACTCGAAAATTGTCGGCATTTTTCTATCAGGGGGAGAAATTTAGAGGGTAAAACGTTCCTTAACCCCAGTCGTCAGTGATGTTTTGATGGGAATGAACTGTTAGAATGCAAAATGGGAAGTAAATCGCAATTTATCCCCATTTGTCTGGCAAGCAATATTAAGTGAGGAAGTTAACGAGTTCGCACAGGTCATTTGCATGATGAATATGGCAGTGATCACGCAGGAACGGCATGCGCGGAGATGGTGCTGGTAGCAGCAGTCGCTCTGCAAATGAACTTTAATGCAAATGAGGAAATAAAATAGTACAGAAGAGCACATTAATATGAAATGTGCTCATTGGTTTTCATTAAAATTTTGATGAGTAGTTTTATTCTATTCCCTCATACTGTTTCGATTGTTTATTTTTATGCTTGTCAACAATCTCTTTTAGAGCATGTATCATCCATTTAATTCTAACTTTCTCAAGTCCAATTTTATTATCGTTGGTGGCTTCAATATTTTCAATAATATCTTTAAGCCATTCCATTTCCAGATTAACAACATTATCATGGCAATATCTTGTAAGTAGAGCTTTATTAATTATAGCCTGCTGTTGAGGTGGTTTAGATAACCATTTTTTAACGAATGTTTTAGGAGGTATCTCAGCCAAAATAGCTATACTGGAATACATCCCTTCATATTGATGATTTCTTGTGATTAGATTTCCGAATTCATTGACATTGTTATCTAATTTGCTGATTATATCTTCTGCAAATTTAGGGTATTGCTTTATTAAGCAATCTTCTGTTCTCTTATTAAAGTATTCCTTTAATTCGTTTAATTTTTTCTTATCCACATACTCTTCAAAGAACAAATAACTGTATCCATCATATGAAAAATCATTTCTATAATTATAATCATTTGAAATTAAATTGTTATACGGTAATTCATCTTGTTCATATAAATAATCTATATAATCTTTGCACTTTATAAATGTATCATCAAAATCAATATTGATAACTTTTAAAGTAGAAAACATAAGCATGCAAGAAAACACATGTAGCAAATCTCCCTCATTTTTTTCTAATTTTTCAGAAAAAGTTTTTTGAATATCACTGACAGCATTATTTACAACATTCTGATCTAATTGACTAAGATTATAAATCTTTTTCCATGATTTTATATTAGAACTTCCTTTTGTCATTAATATAATATTATTAACTGACTCTTCTATTTCGTTGGGGTTAAATACACCATTAAATAATATATCAGCCAATATATCATTGGTTAGAACTGGATTGTAAAAATTAATACCATTGTATTTTTCAAGCTTTTTCACAAGTGTCGAATCGAAAATCTCATAAGATGACTTGGCACGTAAATCTTTTTCGACCAGTGAGGATTTTTTCACCTCAATACATATGGCTACAAACATTGATGTCATGTCCAGAATAATTTTCTCATACTCAAGATGTTCGTTTTTTAAACATCTATATAATAAATCTAAATTAATAATAATTTCATTTAAAATTCTAAGTGACTTGCATTCAGACTGTTTGAAAATGCCAGTAATGTGCTCTCTATATTTTTCTAAGGTTTCCTTTGATATTTTATTTTCGATAAAAGAAATAAATGCATTATCTAGATCAGGGTGTAGTTTTACTGTATATCCAAAGACCTTTTCTTTCATCTCTTTGAATTGGTCTTCTAATTTTTCATCATGAGTTATAGCAATAACATGGCATTTATAGTGTTCAACGTACTTATTAATTACACCAAGTAATTCTTTTGAATTAAGCGAAGATCTTTCTAAATCATCAAAAACAATTACTCTATCATTTTTTATATCATCTGAAATAATCTTTTTTATAATGGAATCACCTAAGTCAGATAGTTTTAAATTAATACCACTTATATTTACTGTTGATAAAACTCCACGAGATAATATTTTTGCAACACTTTTAACTGGGTGCATTTTTGCAAATAAATCAGCATGAATTTCATCAGCATTATTTGTACCGAATAAACTCACATAATACATTTCGTTATTCTTTAGGCATTCTTTTATTGAGTGTGTTTTTCCTACCCCCCAATCACCAGTTACGAGGACAGCATAACCGGGTTGTTTTAGGCTTTTATAAGTGTTGATACAGTTTTCAAAATTTTCTTTGGATTTCATATTATCCTCTAATTTATAATTCATAAATGAAACCATCGGTAATTGTTAGATTCTGTGTAGCTGCCTTTTAGCTGCTAGTAATTAGTTTGAACTATTAAATTTACTGATAATTAATAGAATATGTACACACCATCAATCTTAGTAGAAAACCACCCATTTTGCGCACCAATCCGCAAGATCAAACAAGGATCTCATCCCCTGTAAAGCATCAGCACTAGCTTCTTTCAGATTGTCTCTTGCATGTGCATGAAAAACACTACATTTAGTGAGCAGGCGCGGCGGGGTCACGACTGCGCGCAGCAGCGTCTGGTAGCTGTGCTGGTCTCAAATTTCATGATGTAATCATTCTGTATTGAAACTATATTTCTTCCAGACAAAAAAAAGACCGCTCAGTCGGCGGCCTCTCAATCAATGACGCGGGCTATTTGTCCTCGTTCATATCCAACGAATACTGTTCAAATCGGATCACCTCCTCACCAATCCAGTCATTTAATTGTTTCATTTTACTTTGCAGCGGCATCAGTTCATTACGTACAAACACCTTAGCCGCCTTCTCCACATCACCAAAACCGCCGGTATTCTGTGGAATAATCCCCATCATCTGCGGTGGTACACGGTGCGCGGCCAGTATGTCGTCACGGCTGGCATTCTTGATATTTAAAAATTCATCCTTAGCCGCGGCTTCAGACAGTGGAATGGTCTGGATACCGTCTTTTTTACCGCCCGGCGCATATAAAAATAGATTGCGGAAATTACCCGGCCCCTTGGCATTTTTCAGCGCGTCGCGAATATTATCGATATCGGACAGGTTTTGTGACGCATCACTGATATACAGGATGTAACCCGCATGGGAACCGTTCAGGTAATACTTGCGGCGAAACAGAGTGGCCGACTCATTCAGCAGCGCCGACGGCAAAGCAGCTAAATACTCCGGCAATCCGTAAAGTTCCTGATTAATGTCGGGTTCAATCAGATGAAACACTTGCCCCGTCGGGAACGGGTATGGCTGGCTGTTGTAGCCATATTTCACAAACCAATAGGTTTCCAAGTCTTCGCCGCGTCGGGTGAACTTGGCCGGGCAGTGATTCAGCTTCAAAGGCTGGCCGAGGCGATTCTTGCGTTGTTCAAGATAGGCATTGCCAAACAGTATAAAGTCCAGCGCCCATGAGTCGAATGCCTGTCGGCTAAGTAGACGGTGTGGGATAAAGGTACTGGTCAGGATGTTGCGTTTGACATAAACCGCGCTGCTGTGGTGCGGCGCCGAGCGAAACGACAGCGCCAGCCCGTTAAAACTGATTGGCGGTTCATACCAGTTATCGACCAGTACACACTCCAGATAATCAAACACCTCGCGCCGGTCAAGGACCGGGATCGGATCGCCAAAGGTGAATGCTTCAATCGATGGGCTGGCTGTGGTTTTCACCGTCGGGCTGCGTTTTCTGTTTTTACGGCTCATCAGTAAACCTCAACAATATTTCTATGGTGGGGAGTGTCACCGGTAATCGGTTCATTAAACAGGGCGTGCATGGCGGCCCATGCCAGATCTGCGTGACTGGCTTCTTCGCTACGGCTGGTTTGATAGGTCGGGCGGTTGCCGCTGGCGGTGGTAGAACGGCGGATAGCCATAAAACTTTGTGCAATGTCGGTCTGGCCGGCGTCAAACTCCAACCGACGATGGTTGATAATGTCCCATGCCTTAAGTACCAGCGCGTTTTTAACGGCGGGGTTATAGACAAATTCCCGCACGGATGGGAAAAATTCTTTGACGTTTTGGTAAACCCCATGCCCGACGCCAGTCGAGTCAATGCCGATATATTCGACGTTGTACTGTTCCGTCAGTCGTTTGATGGCGTCAGACTGAGCGCGAAAGTTCATGCCACGCCACTGATGACGTTCAAGGATGCGGAATTTGCCACCCGGTACCTGCGGTGGAGCGACTACGACACAACCGGCACTGTCGCCATTCTCGCCCCCTTTGGCGGGGTCATAACCGATCCAGACAGGGTGATAACCATACGGGCGTAGCATCAGGGGTTGCACATCGTCCCAGATTTCCCAGCTATCGACCATGCAACCCTGCATCAGTTGCAGTGAGAAAATGGATTCGATATCGTCCATAAATTCGCACAGCAGCAGGTTCTGGTACTCGTCCGGGCTGTATTCCAGCCGTAACTGGTCAATATCAAACAGGTTACAGCCGCCCCTGACTGCATCTTCAACCGTGACAATCTGCCGCCACTGACCATCGGCACATCGTAGGCCGCTGGCTAATGCTTGATGGTTAATATCAATGTCAATACGATTGGCCTTGGCGCGGCCACGGTTAAACAGTTTGCCTGACCAATACGGGTACGCGCTATGGGTTAAGCTGGACGGGGTAGAAAAGTAAGTCTGGCGCCATTTTTTGTGCATTGCCATACCGGATGCTACCTTGCGCAGTTCCTGAAACTTCGGAATCCAGAAATATTCATCTAGATAGAGATTGCCGTGATAGCTTTGTGCGGTGCGGGCATTGGTGCCAAGAAAATACAGGGTGGCGCCATTACTCAGGGTGATCGGGTCGCCTTTTAGTTCGACGTCCACTTCCCGCGCCATTTCCAGGATGTACTGCTTGAATACGTGGGCCTGCGCTTTACTGGCAGAGAGAAATATCTGATTGCGTCCGGTAGTCAACGCATCGATTAGGGCTTCACGGGCAAAAAAGAATGTCGCACCAATCTGACGGGATTTCAGGATATTGCGGATACGATGTGCTAATCCGGCGTGATACCAGTCATGTTGATAACCGAACAGGGTCGAGCGGAAAATGTCTTCCAGCTTTTTGATTTGTTCTTCACTGAACACGTTCTTTTCCGGTGGCCGGCGCTCACCTTTGTTGCGGTTGGCAATTTTGGGGTTCAGATCGGTTTCATTACCGCCGCCGCTATATTTCCTGATCCGCGCCTGTCGTTCTAACTGACGGTGCAGCAGGTCAATTTCCTTAAAGTCTTTGCCTTCTTTTTGCTCCTTGGCGATAAGCTGACATAGCCGTGCTTCAAGGGACAACTCGACTCGTTCAAACGAGGTCACCTCATCCCATTTGTCACGGCGTTTCCAGCTATGGATAGTTGATGCTTTCTCGTTGAGCATTTCCGCAATCCGTGCAATCCGGTACCCGTTAAAATACAGGTGCATTGCGTGCTTACGGGGATCAAAATCAGATGTTGTTTTCATATCACCAGACTACAGACCCGCCCGTCATTTCTCTGTGTCTGCCCTGTGTGTCAGTCCAGACACAACCGCATTTTATTGTTTCCTCGACTTGACGATACAAACTAGTAGGCCATGACTGACCCATTGATAATCAGGGCTTACAATGCCGAAGAAATCCAAACCCTTTCGAATCTGTGTAGAAGGCGCAACCACAGACGGGCGCAAGGTTCAGCGCGAATGGCTGACACAGATTGCCGCCAACTATGACCCGCAGACCTACGGTGCACGCATCAACATGGAGCATTACAATTTTTCGTGGAGTCCTCGCTTTGGTGATGTGGAATCGGTTTTTACCGAAGAAATCAAGGACGGCGCGCTGGCGGGCAAGTTGGGGCTGTATGGGGTACTTTCACCCACCGATGATCTGGTAGAAATGAACCGTAAGCGCCAAAAAGTTTACACCTCTGCTGAAATCAACCTAGATTTTGCCGACTTCGGCGGGGCGTATCTGGTGGGATTGGCCGTTACTGACAGTCCGGCAAGTCTTGGCACCGAAATGTTGCAGTTTAGCGCTAATGCGGACAGCAATCCTCTCAATTCAAGGAAGCAGCACCCAGACAACCTCTTTACGGCAGCGGAAGAAACCCTGTTTGAGTTTGTGGATGCACTAGAGGAAAGCGAAAAGCCCTCGCTCTTTTCCCGTGTACAGGCATTTTTCCATAAGAAGCAGCAAGCTGACGATGCCCGTTTTAACGATATCCATCAGGCCGTCGAATTATGTGCCCAAGAGCAGCAGGCCACAGTGGAAGCCGTGAGCACACTTTCTCAACAAATAGGCGAAATAACCGCTATCAAACGGAAGCAGACTGAACTTGAAACCCAGCTTCGTGACTTAAAAACTCAGTTGAGTCAGCAAGACAGCCAGAAAACACACCGACCTGTTTCGCTGGGATCGCCGAACGCTGACACTCCAGTCAGTAAACATCTGACCAACTGTTAATGGAACAATCCCATGAAGAATGAAACTCGATTTAAATTTAACGCCTTTCTGATGCGTCTGGGTGAAATTTACGGTGTGGACGCCACGGCATTTACAGGTAAGGTAGACGTCAATCCATCCGTTGCTCAGACGTTGGAAGATGAAATCCAGCAAAGCGCCGATTTCCTGCAAAAAATTAACATGGTTCCCGTCAGTGAGCAGTCGGGCGAAGCGATTGGGCTAGGTGTCGGTTCGACTATTGCAGGGACGACAGACACCGACAGTAAGGAGCGAGAAACTTCCGATCCGACCCGACTCAACGCTATTGAGTACAAATGCGAACAAACCAACTTTGATACTAGCATTCCTTACAAAAAACTTGACTTATGGGCGAAATTTCAAGATTTCCAGTTACGTATCCGTAACGCCATTATCAGACGTCAGGCATTGGACCGCATTATGATCGGCTGGAATGGGGTTAAACGGGCCAAAACCTCAAACCGCGTTCAATATCCACTATTGCAGGATGTAAATATCGGCTGGTTGGAGAAAATCCGACAGGATGCACCGGATCATGTCATGAGCAATATCACTGACGAAGCCGGTAAAGTTATATCTGAAACCATCCGTGTGGGAGAAGGCGGTGATTTCAATAATCTGGACGCACTGGTGATAGATACCGTCAACAATGCTATCGACCCAGAATATCAGGATGATACGGAGCTGATGGTCATCTGTGGCCGTGAACTGTTGGCTGACAAATATTTTCCGTTGGTCAATCAGTCGCAGCCCAACACCGAGAAAATGGCGGCAGATGTGATTATCAGCCAGAAACGTATCGGTAATTTGCCTGCGGTGCGCGTACCGTATTTCCCGCCCAAAGCCTTGCTAATTAGCCGTCTGGATAATCTGTCTATCTATTATCAGGAAGGCACTCGCCGACGTTCTGTGCTGGATAACCCCAAACGTGATCGCATTGAAAACTACGAATCAGTCAATGAAGCGTATGTCGTTGAAGACTATCGTGGTGTGGCCCTGATTGAAAATATCGAGATGTTGGCAGCCAGCAAAAAAGCAGCGTTGCCGCAGCCAGATAATGCCGCATCTGAGCACAACGCCGACACTGAGGAACAATAATGGCTAGCCCGTGGCAGCGTCACCGAATGCGATTACAGGCGACCGAGGCCGCTCAACTGAGTAGCCCCGCGCGGCAAAATCACGGCGGTTATAACCAGATGCTGCTGATGCTGGAGCAAGACCGCCGTCACCTTAAAAAAATCCAGTCTATGGAGCGCAAAGCGCAGCACAAAAGGCAGATATTGCCTAAATATGCGCCGTGGATTACTGGGGTATTACAGGGGGGCATAGGTCATCAAGATGATGTGCTGATGTATGTCCTGCTGTGGCGTATTGATGCCGGTGATTATGATGGTGCGCTGGATATCGCTGAGTACGCGTTACAGCACCGACTCGCTATGCCTGAAAATCATGAGCGGACAACGGGCTGTGCCGTGACAGAAGAGATCGCCGAAGCCGCCCAGCGTTGTTATACCGCTAAATCTCCGATGCCTCTTGCCACGCTGGAACGGGCGGCTAATCTCACCCACGATCAGGATATGCCCGATAAGGTGAGGGCGGAGTTATATAAATGGCTCGGTTATAGCCAGCGGGATAACAACCAGCCGCAGCCTGCCTATTGTTCACTGAGCAGGGCTTTAGAACTGAATAATCATGTTGGCGTGAAAAAAGACTTAGAGCAACTTGCCAGAGCGCTCCGCAGTCAGAAACACGACAACACATAACCGAACGTGCCAACGCGCCGGGGCGGCACGGGGTGGCGAAGTCTCAACGCCCTGTTCACCGCCCACCTATTCAGGGGGCAATATGGACTTTATTTCAACCGCACCCGCAACGGATAAACAGGCCACCATGACCAGTGTCCCGTTTTTTCCTGCTATCGAGATCGGTCGCTACCGTGACGAGATGCGCACAGATGGTACGGTCACCGCGCCGAGATTACATCAAGCAATTTCCAACGCCATTGTTGAGGTGAATCGCGAGCTGAACCATTGGCGGCAGATCCATATCGATGAGGGATACTCATCACTGGCCGACATTCCCGCCGACACTCTCAATGGCGAGAGTGAGTTGGTTTATCTCTATCGTCGTGCGGTGTTTTGCCTGACCAAGGCGAATCTGATCGAACGTTACCGCGATATCGACACTACTCAGATTGGCAGCAAAAAGGCTGAGGCAATGGAAATCACCATTGACGACCTGTGGCGGGATGCGCAATGGGCGATGCGCCGGATACAAGGATATAACCATATGATAGTGGAGCTTATCTAGTGCAAGTGCGGGCGCAACAGTATGACACCGTGGATTCCTTATGCTGGCGCCACTATGGACGAACACAGGGAGTCACCGAACGGGTATTAGAAGCCAATCCCGGTTTGGCCGATGTTGGGGCCATCCTGCCACAGGGTACCGAGATTGAACTGCCTGAAATCACGCCTGCTGCTGTAACGCCCATCATTCAATTATGGGATTAGAAAATGGATAAACAACCGGATTTATGGGCCGATTTATTGAATGGCCTGAGAAATTCATGGCCGCAGATATCCGGCTCCTTACTGGCTGTACTGATCTGTTATGGTCGCCTGATTTATGACGGCGTAGAGCGGAAAAAACGCTGGGTTGAACCGTTGCTATGTGGTGCGTTGTCGTGGGGTGTTTCCAGCGGGCTGGAACTGTTTGGCATTCCCGGCAGTGTTTCACCGGCTTTGGGGGGTGCCATTGGTTTTATTGGTGTTGAAAAACTGCGTGAATTTGCCCTTCGCGCAATCAATAAACGTTTGGGAGGCAAATCACATGACTAGAGGTGTTCGCAACCATAATCCGGGCAATATCCGCCACGGCGATAAATGGCTGGGATTACACGACATACAAACAGATCCGTCATTTTGTCAGTTTGTGTCACCAGAATACGGCATACGGGCCATTATCAAGATTATCCGCAATTATGAACGAAAATACGGATTGAAGAGTATCCGGCAGATAATTTCTCGTTGGGCGCCACCGAATGAAAATGATACCGAAAATTATATTGCATGTATGAGCCAGACGGTTGGTATTCCCTGTAACGCGGTGATTGATGTTGATAATCAGGTGATCATGACCCGATTGGTTTGCACCATCATTCAAATAGAGAACGGACAGCAACCGTATGCTGATACGATCATTAAACGGGCGTTTGCGCTGTTATGAGGTTTAATCTGCACATACTTACCTTGAGTACGCTGGTGGTAGTGTCTGGCCTGCTCTGGTTCTATTACGGTGAGTATCAGCAAAAAAGCGATGAATACCAAACGCTGAACCAGCGGTATGAGCAACAGCAAACCATTACCGATAACGCATTCCAGACCATCAGGATAATCAATGATATCTCACGGGTTAATAACGAAAATCGGAAGCGATCAGCCGTGGATGCTGCACAAATTCAGGCGGCTATCAACACTGTTGTTGTCGGTAATGATTGCGCCCGTCGTGCTGCTCCTGATAGGGCTGTTGTCCGGTTGCAGCAGCACGCGAACCGAATACGTTCAGGTACCGTTGATGCCGATTCCGATGCATCTACTCGCTGACTGTCTGCCCCCGGTCATATCCGACACAATGACATGGGGTGATAGCTTGTTGCTGAATGCACAGTTACTGGCGGTTATTGAACAGTGCAATCTGGATAAACAGGCCATTCGACAAATAGAACAGATTAGATAGGTGACACATGAATAAGCCTAACGCTTTGCGGAAGGTCCTGACAGAAAAGATCCCCTACTTGCGCGACAACCCTGAATACCTGCATTTGTTTGTTGAAGATGGCGTCGTTTTGGCGACAATGGCACTCTCCTTGTCTTACGAATATGAATACACGCTAAACCTGATTATTGAAGCCTATCCCGATGATCAGGATGTGCTCATGGTGGTTATCGTGCATTGGATACGCGAGCACCAGCCAGATATTTTCGCTCATCCTGACAATCGCCGCAGCGGCTTTACTTTTGACGTGAATATTCTCAATGATGACACCGCTGATATCAGTATCGATCTGAAACTGACCGAGCGTGTACTGGTCACCCAGCAAGGGCAGGTTAGCACGGTGTGCGCCGTTCCTGAGCCTGAAAACCCGTTTGACAGGTGGTGAGATGAACGGTGACGCATTGCAGCCTTTGGATACCGCACTAACCGCCCTGTTGAATCAACTTTCTCCCGCCAGTCGAAAGCAGCTAGCCCGTGATATCGCACGGGACTTACGACAGAGCCAAATGCAACGTATCCGATCCCAGCGTAACCCTGACGGCAGCCGTTTTACCCAACGCAAGGCACAAACCCGCACTGTACAGCATGGTATAAAATTTATCTGGCGCGGTGAACCTCGCACCTTGAAAAATTGGCAAATCCGCAAGGGCAAGAAGGGTGAAACGATTACCGGTTATGATGCCGAGCGTAAAGGGCAGCGTACTTTTTACAAACGCGATATCCAACGTTTTCTGGACGTCAAAACCGACCGGATAAGTACCCGAAAATCCGATAAAAAGTCCCGCATGTTTAAGAAACTGGCTACTGCGCGTTACTTACGTCTGTCCGCCAGTGAGCGGGAAGCCATTATCTTTTTCGCATCGAAAGTCACTGCGGTTGCTCGTGTGCATCAGTTCGGATTAAAGGAACGTATGAGAGGGAAAAACATTGAAGCCAAATATCCATCGCGGCGACTTTTGGGACTGACACAGAGCGATATTCAACATATCGAAGACCAGATATTTTCCCATCTCATCCACGGATGTGTGCCAGTCAGTACACAAACCTCATGACGTGCAGGTGAGGGTTTGGGGTGACATTGTTGTCTGCATGAACACACAATTAACTGAACTGTTGCGCCGATTGCGCAATCTGATCCGAATCGGCGTCATTACCCAAGTAGATACTACACGGGGCATGTGCCGGGTTATGACAGGCAATCTTGAAACCGACTGGTTGCACTGGTTGACATCCAGAGCGGGAAGTTCCCGAACATGGTGGGCGCCCAGTATTGATGAACAGGTTTTATTGCTATCCCTTGGTGGTGACTTGACCACAGCTTTTATACTGCCTGCGATTTTTTCTGATGAGTTTCCGGCCCCTTCGGCATCACCGGAAGCGGTGTGTATCGCTTTTCCTGATGGTGCCGTGATGGAATATGAACCGCAGACCAGCACCTTAACTGTCACAGGTATTAAGACTGCCATGATCACCGCGTCGGCCTCCGTACATGTTACTGCACCAGAAATCACTTGTGTGGCCGGCAATCAGATCACATTGGATACACCCACCGTCATTTGCACCCACCATCTGACTACGGGCAGTCTGGAAGTGCGAAAAAACGGCACTATGCGCGGCAATATCGTCCATGTAGGGGGTGAATTCAGTTCTAACGGGGTTGTGGTGGATTCGCACCGACACCACGGTGTGCGCTCCGGTGACAGTACATCGGGAGTCCCCATATCATGATGTACCTTGGTATGAATCGACAGACGGGTGAGGCTATCAGCGATATCGCCCATGTTCGCCAGTCAGTTAGCGATATCTTGCTAACGCCGATGGGTAGCCGTATTACTCGCCGCCAATATGGTTCGTTGTTATCCGAACTGATTGATGCGCCCCAAAATCCTGCTTTACGTCTGCAAATTATGGCTGCGTGCTATACCGCCATCCAGCGATGGGAACCCCGCATTACCCTGACCGCTATCACTATCAATCAGGGTGAAGCCGGATACATGACTGTTGATATCAGCGGCCAATATCGGCTATCCAATGTCCCGGTTGCTTTTTCTGTGCCTGTGGGGTGATCATGCCGACCATCGACCTTAGTCAGTTACCGCCGCCGGAGGTTGTCGAACTACTGGATTTCGAAACCCTGCTGGCTGAGCGAAAAGAAAAACTGATTTCACTGTATCCGCCAGAGCATCGCGATGCTATCACCCGCACATTGGCGCTGGAATCCGAACCCATCACCAAACTGTTGCAGGAAAACGCCTATCGGGAATTGCTCTTGCGTCAGCGCGTCAATGAGGCGGCGCGGGCGGCGATGGTGGCGTATGCCACAGGCAGCGACTTAGACCAACTGGGGGCGAATAACAATGTGCAGCGTTTGGTATTACAGCCCGCTGATAATCTCGCCATACCACCGATCTCTGCGGTGCTGGAATCTGACGCTGATTTTCGGGTACGCATTCCGCAAGCGTTCGAGGGGTTAAGCGTCGCCGGCCCTGTTGCGTCCTATGAATACCATGCGCGTAGTGCTGACGGACGGGTTGCCGATGCATCGGTGATAAGCCCGGCACCTGCCTGTGTCACCGTCAGTATTTTGTCACGTGAGGGGAACGGCGCGGCCAGTGATGAATTGATTGCGGTCGTGAATACTGCTCTGAATGATGAGGACGTTCGTCCCGTGGCGGATCGTCTGACCGTACAGTCTGCGGAGATTGTCGATTATCAAATTGATGCCGTGCTGTACCTGTACCTAACTCCGGAATATGAGCCGATATTGCAGGCTGTGCGTGAACGGCTGGCACGTTACACTGCTGAGCAACACCGGATTGGCCGCGATATCGTGCGCAGTGCCATCTTTGCTGTCTTGCATATGCCTGGTGTTCAGCGTGTTCACCTGAAAGCTCCGGCTCAGGATGTGATTTTGGATAAAACTCAAGCGAGTTTTTGCACACGTGTGCAGGTAGTGATTGGGGGAGCGGATGAATAACCGCTTGTTACCGGTCGGATCATCACTGCTGGAAGTGGCCGCCGCTGAAGCCCTCGCCAGTCTGGCAGATGTACCGGTTCCCCTTCGTGACTTGTGGAGTCCTGAGCGGTGTCCAGTGAAATTGCTCCCCTATCTGGCGTGGGCGTGGTCAGTTGATCGCTGGGATATGGACTGGCCGGAGAATACTAAACGCGAGTCAATTAAGGCGTCGATGTTTGTTCATCAGCACAAGGGAACAATAGGCGCTATCCGCCGTGTGGTGGAACCGTTCGGTTATCTCATCCGTGTTATCGAATGGTGGCAAACCAATGATGCCCCCGGCACTTTCCGATTGGATATTGGCGTCATGGAAACCGGTATCACAGCGGAAACTTATCAAGAACTAGAGCGGTTGATTTTTGATGCCAAACCCGCTTCACGGCATTTGGTCGGTATGTCTATTCAGTTGGAGACCGGCGGCGAAAATTATTGCGCGGTCACTAGTTACAGCGGTGATGTATTAACCGTTTACCCCTATATCCCGGAATTAATTACCGTCACTGGCTCTGATGTAGTAGGGGCTGGAGTGCATATTATTGATGATGTGTGGATTGAGTCATGAGGACCAAATATTTTGCCCTGTTAACTCAATTGGGCGCGGATAAGCTGGCAAATGCTGCCGCGTTGGGTACCAAGATTGAAATCACCCATATGGCTGTTGGTGATGGTGGCGGAAGCTTGCCGACACCAGATACTACACAGACTAAACTGGTTAACGAACGCCGTCGTGCGGCGATTAATGAGCTAAATGTTGATCCCAAGAATACTAACCAGATTATTGCCGAGCAGGTAATCCCCGAAAACGAGGGCGGTTGGTGGATACGGGAAATTGGCCTGTTTGATAAAGACGGTATTTTGATTGCCGTCGGAAACTGCGCGGAGACTTACAAACCGCAGTTACAGGAAGGCGCTGGGCGTACACAGACTATTCGTATGGTCTTGATTGTCAGCAGTACCGACACAGTAACATTGAAAGTTGATCCCTCCGTGGTGCTGGCAACGCGGGAATATGTGGACGAGTCGATTCAAATTCATGTGAAGAACCCTAATCACCCTGACGCTACGCTAAAAGATAAGGGTTTCGTTGTTTTGAGCAGCGCAGTAGATAGTAATAGTGAAATCCACGCGGCAACCCCGAAGGCGGTTAAGGCGGCGTATGACTTGGCAAATGTCGCGGACAATAAGGCTAATGGCCGTGTGCCTGCTAATCGTAAAGTGAACGGGAAGGCGCTTTCCTCTGATATTTCACTGAATGCGGGGGATATTGGGGCGTATACCAAAGGGGAAATGGATTCTCGTGTGAATGAAGTCAACATATTGGCAAATAAGGCAAACCAGAATGCGACCGATGCTAATGATAATGCTAATAGTCGATTGTCCAGGAAGGATAACGGCGCTGACATTCCTGACAGAAATGCTTTTGTGAAAAACCTCAATTTGCTGGAAACGGTGGTGTTGGCTAAAGGAGCAGTACCGAGCAACCGGAAAATCAACGGTAAGGCGTTGACCGGGGACCTTAGTTTGAGTGCTGGAGATGTGGGAGCATATACGCGAGCAGAGAGTGATAATACTTTCTTGCGTATTTCTAGCGATAAAACCGCCACCGTTGGTAGTTTACTGATTGATAGCAAAACGCCTTTTCCTGAATTGCGTTTCAAATCGAAAGATGGGTATGTAGTAGGAATTAACGGCTCAGAAGGAAAATTGTTGCATATCTATTCTAACGATTCGAGCAATCGGCGGCGTTACAATATACTAATACCTGAGCGAAGCGGTACTCTTGCGCTACAAAATGCAGCGATAAAATCTGAAAATGGTTGGTGGCAATGCGGGGATACGGGAATAATGATTCAATGGGTTAAAGTTGCATCCAGTCAACAGTCATGGGTAAAAGTCAATTATCCAATTTCTTTTAAAAATAAGTTCCTTGGCTATATTGCCAGTATGTCGAGTGTCAATACATCAACGGGCCACACATTAGTACGTAATGCAACACTATCGACATTTGAATATCAAGCTGGCACTCCTAACAATAATGAGAATCCAGACAGAGTTGTACATATATTATTTTGGGGGGTATAAATGGTTTATTTCTCCAGAAAAGAAGGCGCTTTTTATAATGAAGCTTATGAAGAATGCGTTGAAATAACAGCAGAAAAACACAATGAATTACTCGCCGGGCAATCGCGCGGTTTATCAATTGTCAGTAGTAAAGAGGGTTATCCAGTACTCATTGAACGTGCTCCGTCCGTTTATCATAAATATGATGGTGAAAAATGGATAATATCAGAAAGTGATAAAATAAAGCTTAGACAGGAACAGCAGCAACAAGCAGAACATAAGAAACAGCAACTTATGCTCACGGTAGGTAAACAGATAGCCCCGTTACAAGATGCGGTAGATTTGGGGATGGCGAGTGATGAGGAAAAATCGCTGTTAGCCGATTTGAAAAGATATAGGGTATTACTGAACCGCGTTGATGTTAATTTAATGCCAGATATTCATTGGCCCGAAAACCCCTCAGAATAATGGAATCAGAGCCGCAGTAGTTTAGTTCTTATTTGAGCGGCTCTGACTATTCGATATCGGGAGCCTGTGAGGTATCTACTCTATTTCTGCAACGTCTTCTATTTTAAGTTTCATAGTGCGTAATGTAACGACTGAATATTTTAATTCGATGACGTCTTATTAATTGCTCAGGGGGTAGATGTTCTTGTGACTTTTTTGATATCCTCCACTTTGTGCTATCCCTGATACTTACCCAATCAACTGAATTTTATTGTCACAGCGATCACCATAGTGAAATCATCATTACGGGAGTCTTTCGCTATGGCACAAGATTATCATCATGGCGTCCGCGTGCAGGAAATCAACGAGGGCACGCGCACCATTACCACTGTCAGCACCGCTATTGTCGGGCTAGTCTGCACAGCGGATGATGCTGACACCAAAACTTTTCCCTTGAACATGCCAGTCTTGTTAACCGACGTTCTGACTGCCAGTAGTAAGGCTGGAAAAACGGGCACACTGTCCCATGCTCTGCGAGCGATTGCCGACCAGTCCAAACCCGTGACTGTTGTTGTGCGTGTGGCTCAAGGGGAAACCGAAGTCGAAACCACGTCGAATATCATTGGCGGTGTTACCGACGAAGGCAAAAAAACGGGAATGCAGGCGCTGCTTGCGGCACAAGGTCAGCTCGGCATCAAACCGCGTATTTTGGGGGCGCCCGGTCATGATACCCAACTCGTTGTAACAGCCCTTGCCGACATCGCTCAAAAGCTGCGGGCAATGGCTTATGTCAATGCTTACGGCTGCAAGACCATTGCCGACGCTATCAAATACCGCAACAATTTTAACCAGCGCGAACTGATGTTGATTTGGCCGGACTTCCTCAGTTGGGATACGGTCAAAAATAGTGAGTCTATCGCATACGCAACGGCTCGTGCGCTGGGCCTGCGTGCCAAAATTGACGAGGAAACCGGTTGGCACAAAACCTTGTCCAACGTTGGTGTCAATGGTGTGACAGGGATTTCTGCCGATGTCTTTTGGGATTTGCAGGATGTTGCCACCGATGCCAACCTGCTTAACCAGAACGCCGTTACGACCTTGATCCGCAAGGACGGTTTTCGCTTCTGGGGTTCCCGCACCTGTTCGGATGATCCACTGTTTCAGTTCGAAAGTTACACACGCACGGCGCAGGTACTGGCCGACACGATGGCTGATGCGCATATGTGGGCGACTGACAAGCCACTGACACCTTCTCTGGTACGCGACATTATCGAAGGTATTAATGCCAAGCTGCGCGAACTGAAATCCAATGGTTACCTGATCGACGGTCAGTGCTGGTATGACGACAGTGTTAACACCAAGGACACCCTGAAAGCAGGCAAACTGTTCATTGATTACAACTACACGCCGATCCCGCCATTGGAAAACCTGCTGTTGCGCCAGCGCATCACTGACCAGTACCTGATGAATTTCGCCAACAGCATTAACAGCTAAGGGGCTACTCGTGGCATTACCTCGTAAACTCAAATACCTGAATTTGTTCAATGATGGCAATAATTACATCGGTGTTGTGGAAGAAATGACGCTTCCTAAACTGAGCCGTAAGCTCGAAGCCTATCGCGGCGGTGGCATGAATGGTACCGCCTCGGTGGACTTGGGGCTGGATGATGGCGCACTGGATACCGAATTTACCTTGGGCGGCGTGGAAGCCCAACTTTACCGCCAATGGGGCATTGAGAAAGTGGACGGTGTTTCTCTGCGCTTTAACGGCTCCTTTCAGCGTGATGATACCAGGGAAGTGATTGCGGTCGAAGTCGTGATGCGTGGCCGCTTTTCGGAGTTTGACCACGGCAGCTATAAACAGGGCGACAACAGCCAGACCAAAGTCAGCGCCAAAAACACCTACTTCAAACTGACGTGGGACGGAGAAGTCCTGATCGAAATCGACACCGTTAATATGGTGGAAATCGTTGGTGGTGTTGACCGTCTGGAAGCCCACCGACGCGCCATCGGTTTGTAACAATTGAACGCTTATCATCTAAATCACTATAGGAACATTCACCATGATTGAACAAACCCCTGTTGCCCAGCCGGAACACGCTACAGTGACACTGGAAGAACCTATTACCCGTGGTGCAACCACCATCAGCGACGTCGTTGTGCGTAAGCCCAACAGTGGCGCACTGCGTGGTGTCCGCTTGCAGGCCCTGATGGAAATGGACGTTGATTCTATGATGTTGGTGTTGCCTCGTGTCACCGCGCCGGCACTGACCAAAAATGATTTGTTGCTGATGTCGCCAGGTGATCTGATTAACCTCAGCATTGAGGTGGTCAATTTTTTGCTGCCGAAGTCGGTGAAGTCCGATTTCCAGCATCAATAACCGTTGATGAACTGGTGGCAGATATTGCCACCGTGTTTCACTGGTCGCCTGCTGTGGCAACTGAGATGGGCCTGCCTGAATTGTTGGCATGGCGTTACCGGGCCATGAAACGGAGTGGGGCCGATAATGAGTGACCGAAACTTACGCCTGCAAGTTATCTTGAATGCCGTTGATAAAATTACCCGCCCGTTCAAGAGTGCGCAGGTGTCCAACAAAAGGCTGGCTGAAACCCTTCGCCAGTCGCGCCAGCAGCTCAGGGAGCTAAACCAGCAGGCTGGCCGGATTGATGGTTTTCGCAAGGTAAAGCGCCAATTGCTAGAAACCCGGCAGGCTTACCGCAGCGCTACCGAGCGTGTGGCAGCACTGAACTGTGAAATTAACGCCAGTCAGAACCCGACACAGGCCCAAATCAACCAGCTACAGCGGGCAAAAAACGCAGCTAGGCAGTTCGAGGAAAAAAATCAATCCCTGAGTCAGTCCCTGCAACGTCAGCGTGATGCCTTGTGCGCCAGCGGTATCTCAACTAACCAGCTTGGACAGGCGCAGAGACGGATAAACGCGGACATCAACCACACAACCAGTATGCTCCAGCAACAGGAGCAGCAGCTTGGGCGTTTGAGACAGCAGGAACAACGGTTGGCTAATACCCGCTCTCGCTACCAAAAAATGAAAGATGTGCGTAACCAAATGACGGCAACCGGTGCTGCGGCAACGGCAGCGGGTGTTGGTGCGCTCTATGGCGCTAAACGGGTGATGATGCCGGGTTATGACTTTGACGTGGGGATGTCGAAGGTGCAAGCGCTGACCCGTTTGGATAAGCATTCTCCCGAACTAAAAAAATTGCAGGAGCAGGCGCGGCACTTAGGCGCAACAACGGCATTCTCCGCCAATCAGGTCGCGCAGGGACAGAGTTTTTATGCAATGGCCGGCTTTACTCCAGACCAGATACGATCAGCCATGCCTGGTACATTGGCGATGTCATTGGCGGGTGATACCGATTTGGCCGCGACGGCGGACATTGGTTCCAATATCCTGACGGGTTTTAAGCTGAAATCCGAAGAAATGGAACGGGTGAGTGATGTACTAGTGGGTGCCTTTACTCGTTCTAACACTAATCTGATGATGCTGGGTGACACCATGAAGTATGTTGCCCCTGTAGCGGCAGGCTTAGGGGTTGATATTGAAACCGCCGCTGCGGCGACGGGTAAACTCGGTGATGCCGGTATTCAGGGTAGTATGGCGGGTACCTCCCTAAGATCCATTTTAGGACGACTGGCTGAACCGCCCGCCACCGCAGCGAAAGCGTTGGCAAAACTGAACATTCAGACTAAGGATGCCAAGGGCAATCTCCGCGCTTTGCCGGATATTCTGACTGAGCTGGACAAGAAAACTACCAAAATGGGTAACGCCCAGCGTGCCGGCATTTTCAAAGCTATTGCCGGGGAGGAAGCCTTTTCCGCTCTGTCGGTATTGGCTGAAAGAGCCGGTACGGGGGAATTACAGAAACTCATCAAAGAATTGAAGAACGCCCAAGGTGAGGCCAAAAAGGTCGCCGATACTATGACTAATAACCTTGACGGCGACATGAAAAGTCTGTCATCGGCATGGGAAGATATCGGTATTCAAATCTTTGGCGGTGTGGACAGTCCCCTGCGTGGGATCACCCAGCGTATCACCAAAATTATCAGCAAGACGGGCGAATGGATGAAAGCCAACCCTGAACTAACCAAAACGTTAACGATGGTGAGTATCGGGCTGGGTATCATTTTGACGGTTTTTGGTGCGATTACGCTGGCATTGGTTGCTTTGTTGGGGCCACTGGCAATCGTTAAATTTGGCTTGTCAGTATTGGGTATCAAGGGAACTGGCTCAATGCTACATCTTGGTAAAGTGTTTTCCTATCTTGGGAAAATGGTGATGTGGCTGGGGCATATTATGTGGACAAACCCCATTTTAGCGGTTATCGGCTTGATTGCCTTGGGCGCTTACCTGATCTGGCAGAACTGGGACAAACTTGGCCCGTGGTTCCAGAACTTATGGAACAACATTTCAAACTATGTTTCTACCACATGGGAAAATATCAAGCGCCGGGCATCAGTCAAATGGAATGAGTTGGTCACTGACACGAAAAAAATCCCGTCCGAATTTAAGAGGATTGGCTGTGAATTTGTCGAAAATCTTAAGGCAGGCATTGAAGAAAAATGGGAATCCTTGAAAAAGAAATTCTCCGAACTAGGCAAGATGGTTAAAGACGCCTTGACTCCCGACTTTATGCGGGAAGAAAACCAAGATCCCAAGCAAAAGGCTGCATTGAATGCTTATAAGGAAGCTACCGGTTCTATTGGCGGCATATTGGCTGGTGGATTCGATAAAGGTGGTTACATCCCGATGGGCAAGATTGGCATTGTGGGGGAATATGGCCCAGAGATCATCAACGGCCCTGCTCGCGTCACCAGCCGCCGTCAAACAGCTGCATTGGCGGCAATTGCGGCACTATCGATGGGTTCAGCCTCGCCAGTCAGCGCCCAAAATGCCCCGTTGCACCCGTACAGCCTGCCTGCGTCACAGTATCAAACACCGGCTGTTTCGGTCACTAACCAGATCCAGGGCAGCGAACGATCTGTTTATGAAATTCATATACACGCCTCCCCCGTACAATCTGCTCAGGATATTGCACAGGCAGTGGCGCGTGAACTGGATCGCCGCGAACAGCAACAGCGTGCCCGCGCCCGTAGCTCATTTTCTGATAGCGAGGACTTTTATTCATGATGGCTGCACTGGGTTTATTTGTCTTTATGTTGAAAACCACACCATACCAGAGCCTGCAACACCAACAATCATGGCGCTATGGGTTTAACAATCGGGTGGGTGCCCGTCCTGTTTTCCAGTTTATGGGGCCAAATAACGATACTATTACACTGTCCGGTGCCCTGTACCCTGAAATCACCGGCGGCCGGTTGTCCTTGCTGGCCCTGCAATTGATGGCTGAGAGTGGCAAGGCATGGTCATTTCTGGATGGCAGCGGCACGATTTACGGCATGTTTATTATTGAAAGTATCGACCAGACCAAAAGTGAATTTTTTACCGACGGTACCGCCCGTAAAATTGACTTTACCGTCACGTTGCGCCGTGTGGATGACAATTTAGGGGAGATGTTCGGCGACCTTCGCACCCAAATGACTGACTTGAAAACCCGTGTCACACACAAATTGGGCGGGCTATTTTCATGATTTCTTTACCTGATATGCTAAAACTAGATTGGGTAACCGGCAAAACTAATACAGCTGTGTATGTTCTCAGTGCTGGTGACAAAAATGTCAATGCCCGCATTCAGTCACGGTTGATTTCCCTGAATCTAACCGACAATCGGGGTTTTGAGGCTGACCAGTTGGATATTGAACTGAATGATAGCGATGGTCTGTTATCTCTGCCTCGTCGTGGGACGGAGTTATCTCTGCATCTGGGCTGGCAGGGGGAATCACTGATCCACAAAGGTAAATTTATTGTGGATGAAATCGAATACAGTGGTGCGCCGGACAAGATAATCATCCGTGCCCGCAGTGCAGATTTTCGGGCGACGCTTAATATCAATCGCGAGGTGGCTTATCACCAGAAAACGATCAGCGATATTGTGCACACTATTGCCGTGCGTAACGATTTGACGCCGAAAGTGGACAAAATGCTAGCCAACATCATCCTCAGTCATATTGACCAGACCGGCGAATCCGACTGCAATTTTCTAACCCGGTTGGCAAAACAGGAGGGGGCCATTGCCATGATCAAGAATGGCTATTTGCTTTTTATCCGACAGGGGCAGAACAAAGCCGCCAGCGGGCAGTCCCTGCCTTCGGTTATCATTACCCGGCAATCTGGAGACGATCACCGTTTTTCATTGGCTGACCGGGGCGCTTATACCGGCGTTTCCGCCAGTTGGCTTAATACTCGTAATCCGAGGAAAAAAGAGAACATCACTGTCAAACGCAAGCGAAGTAAGACTAATCCGCAGCAAGAAAAGAAAAAACAGGACCATTATCTGGTTGGCAGTGAGGGTAACGTTTTTGTGATGAAGCACATCTATGCTAACAAGGCCAATGCCGAACGTGCAGCTAAAGCAGAATGGGAGAAAATTCAGTGCGGTGTGGCGTCATTCTCTATTCGACTGGCGAAGGGAAGGCCAGAGCTGTTCCCTGAAATGAAAGTCAGGGTGAGTGGCTTCAAGCCCGAAATCGACGCGGCAGACTGGACGCTGGTAACTGTCACACACACCCTGAATGACAGTGGATTAACGTCATCCTTGCAATTGGAAGTGAAAATTTCTGATTCAGATATGATATAGTTGCTTTAGTGCCAGTTTCAGCTATGGCAACCTGTTTGTTGAGGTACTCGCGTTATGATGAGATGCCCCTTATGCGGTCATGCCGCCCACACCCGTAGCAGTTTTGAACACACGCCCCAAACTAAGGAACGTTACAACCAGTGCCAGAATATTAATTGTGGCTCAACGTTTGTTAGTCATGAAACCTTTGTTCGGTTCGTCACCAAGCCGACATTGATTGAAGCGGTTCCGCCGCATCCTGATAGTGGACAGCAGACCGTGCTGGTATTCTGATCGAATAGGTGCCGATGAGTAAATAATTAAAAAAAGCGTTCCATTATTCATCGTGGGGCGCTTTTTTATGTGAGAATATTTTTCTGAGAGGAACTTAGATGCTGTGAGGAGAAGGCTTATGTCATGACGGTCTCAAACTATTTTCAATTTCTAGGAACATATCTGTGGTTCACTAAAATCTGATGAATAGCCAAAACAACATCAGAAAAATCATCATCTACGATATAAAAATAGCATTCAGGAACGTTTAACACCTTGGAGAACGCACACATTGTTTCAAAGGTTGGCTGATGAGTTCCATTTTCATACTGTGACACTCTCGCTCGTGCTGACTTTTCATCTATGCCAGCCGCAATTCCGAGTTTTTCTTGCGTGATATTTGCACGTAAACGAGCGGCTTTTAAGCGTTTGTTAATCATAAAGTTAACCGTCAGTTATTAGAAATATAGCTGACGATATATGTAACACTTCTTAGTACTTTTTTTGTCAAAACTTACTTAACAATAGTCTTAATGTTTAATTTGTTATTTATGATAATTAAAGATTTAATTGCTATATATTTTATTTAATCTGGTTTGTTTTTGCAAAAATGGCTTGTGTATAAATTTTTTGGCAAGGTGAAGTGGCATGAAGATTAGTTACCAAAAACGAATATTTTTGATACTTGAGCACGTTATTTTAGCTATGAACATGTAAAGTCAAATCATTAACGATAGTCACATATATTTTCTTTAAGAATGTTGACGGAATGTTTAGCATCTCTTAACATGAATCGTGTTAAGGAATTCTTAGCAGAAAAATTAAAGGAATCGAAAGGAAGACTATCATGAATAAAACAATCTCTGGTGACTGGCATCCAGCAGATATTATTGCAGCTCTAAAGAAACAGGGAACAAATCTTTCAGCCGTATCACGTAAAGCGGGATTAGCGTCATCCACATTAAGTAACGCACTATATCGCCCGTGGCCAAAAGGAGAAAATCTGATTGCTACCGAACTGGGGTTACATCCATCTGATATTTGGCCATCGCGTGGAAGGTAGAAAAGGGTGAACTCAAGCCAATGGCGCTGGGTACGGTTAGCGCCATTATTGGGTGTCAGTGCTATCTTAAACAGTATTCAATTTTTAGAAGTGTGTTTGTAATTCACTAAAATCTGATGAATAGACAAAACAACATCAGAAAAATCATCATCTACAATATAAAAATAGCATTCAGGAACGTTTAATACCTTGGAAAACGCACACATTGTTTCAAAGGTTGGCTGATGAGTTCCATTTTCATACTGTGATACTCTCGCTCGTGCTGACTTTTCATCTATGCCAGCCGCAATCCCTAGTTTTTCTTGCGTGATCTTTGCACGCAAACGAGCGGCTTTTAAACGTTTGTTAATCATAAAATTAACCGTCAGTTATTAAAGGTGTAGTTGACGATATATGTAACATTTCTTAATGTTTTTTTTGTCAAAACTTACTTAACAAAAATCATATAGTGTTAACGACACTAACAGTAATCATTTAGCTATTAAAGAGTATTATAGTGTTTAGTAACTTTGCTAAATAAGTTTTCATAATTATGCTCCACTTCCAACCAGCCCTTGTGTACCAAGACATACAGCCTTTTCATCCAAGTGGTCCGTAGAATCAATGAGATAGGCTACAGAACCAATATTGTTCAAAAAGAAAACAAAAGGCATAGGTGTATCGGTATTATGGAAAGCTATTTAGGTAAGTACCACATTACGCACATTTAAGGAACATCTCAGGATTCGGAAAATAAAGCACGTTAATTCGGCAACAGTGGTCGTAGTGGTCTATGCTGTTGCGCCAGAGGTAATCCCCAGCTAGGTTGATATGCTCCTACCCCAGCGATAACAGATACTGCAATAGTGACTTATCGAGGGTACTTTCCTGTTCGGCCTTGATAAATGAAGATGGTTCAACCGTAAAGGTGGTCGTCGCCAACTGACGTGGAAAAAGCTGAATCTGATCCTGAAAATGATGGGTTATCCAACGAAATGGAAAACTCGATCAATATTCAGGGCTCGCTGAATATGTGTGGGGGTTCTGATCTGTTGGGAGCCGGATGCGGTAGTTCCGCACGTCCGGTTCTAAGGAGGGGTCCGTCCGGGTAACCGGCGGGTCTATTCAACTCAAACCCCGATTAACAAACTTAAGAAGCGAAAAACGACGTCATTATTTGACGTCATAATGGGGCCAAAGTAGAATGATATCATCAAATGACGTCAATGGGATGAATGATGATTAAGGTTAAAGAGCTGAGCTCAAAGCACCGCAAGACCCTTGCGGATGTGCTGACCACCCCGCCGAAATCCGGCATAAAATGGGATGATGTAGTCAGCCTGATTAACAAACTGGGGGGGAAGGTCAAGAACGGCAACGGATCACGCCGGAAGTTTATCCTCATGGGCTCAGTCTATCAGACTCATCAACCTCATCCTGGTAACGTAATGGATAAAGGTGCAGTCAATGGCCTTCGTGAGTGGTTCGAAAATGTAATAGGGGTCGAACATGATTAAAAGCAACAACATTATGACTATCGGCGGCCATCCCGCTTCTGTTATCTACGAAGCAGAAATTAGGGCCTTTCGCGGCAAGTTTCTGGATGTCACCGGATATTGTGATTTCGTATCAAACAGTATTGACGGGCTTGAAAAAGAGGGCCAAATTTCACTGGCTGAATATATAGAAACGTGCGAGGAAGAGGGAATTAACCCATTCAAGGAAGAGGGCAAGCTAAAATCTTTTACTCTTCGTTATCCTGGCTGGCTGGAAGCTCGCTTGACTGCGGCGACAATATCACACGCAGTCTCAAAGAACCAGTTCATAGTTCAGCTGCTTGAGCGGGAACTTCAATAAAATAGATAACGCCGGACAGTGACAAAACTTGTTTTTATTGCTGTTTGGGGTTGTTGGGGTCTACTCAACCACCCTAGCGATAACAGATACTGCAATAGTGACTTATCGAGGATACTTTCCTGTCCGGCCTTGATAAATGAAAAAGCCTACAGTATGTGGGATTGATAGATCTGTTAAGGTGATGGTTAAATTTTAATTAAGTATTTCTTATGAAAGTAATTTGTGGTGAAAGCCCCGTTTAAGGGGCTTTGTCGTCAATGTGGACATTGGGTGGACGATGATAGAAAAAGTATATTTATTTTCAATATGTTATGGGTTGTATGTAGACACCATCCCTGTCTTTTTCCCCGCCTTTTGGCGGGATTTTTTATCGGGCTAAGATTAATTTACTTTAAAATCAACCAGATAAAAATTTTGCAGACAATGGTTGTTTAACTAATTGCCATTTGAGGAGATTTGGCAATAGCTTTTTGCAATGGATAAGCCACTGATCTATACGGCCAGAAAAATGGGATAGCACAAAACGAACGTTCAGTGCCTTATATACTAGAACAATATCCTGCCCGTTAAAAAACTTAACTGAGCAGCATTACCTATGTTGAGGCGGCTTTTTACGATGCAATAGTAAGTTTGATTTCCTTTACTCCGCAAACGCTAGCATATTTTAAAATTCTCTCAATGCTTGCCCTATCTGCGTTTTTTTCAAGCCTTGAAATTGTTGGAGGCTTAACTCCCATTCTTTCCGCTACCTGTGCACTTGTTAACCCCGCCTGTTCTCTCCATGATCTCATTTCCTCTTGCAATTGAATATGTAGGTCTAAAGCCTGTTTTGTTTCTTCAAATGCCTTGATAAATGCAGGGTTTCCCTCTCTTTTCTTGGCTTCCAATTTTTCGCGGAAAGTCATTATCTTACTCATTTTAGATCCCCTCTTTCATGCATTTTAATCATGTCTTTTTTTCTATTTATAGCCGTTTGTTTGTCTCTTACATCTGTTTTTTGTGACTTTTTAATAAAGAAACTAAGCATGTAAATAGTGTTTTGTTCTTCCCCGTAGCACCATGTAGCTCGTGCTATGTTGTCTACGTCACTTGTCCTTAATTCGAAAATTTTGTTTCTTTTTTCAAGTAGCTTGCAGTGTGGTTCTCGTAAATCATGCTGTTTATCAGATAATGTATCTATTAACGCATAAAACTTACCTTGTAGTTCTTCTGATAATCCATCTACTTCAGAGTTTGCGGATGGATGGAAAAAAATTTCTATCATGGTTAATCTCCCATTCCACAGTAAATATTAGCCTGTAGGGTAATATAGAGCAAAAGGTAATTTTGTATTTAATGTAACTTAAAGGTAGCCGTAAGATCGGGGGATTAATGTACTTGTAGTAGTGATAGTTAATTTTTATTAAGATTTTTTATGATGCTCTGAATTGATAAGCCCCAATTGAACTGCACCCAAAAAGTTGAATATTTCTTTAAATAAATCCTTTTATTACATAGTATTGCGTTGTAAAAATGAACGCCATCTTCGTTTTCCCTCTTCCCACCGGCAGGTTTTTTTATTGTTGTTATTCTAACCAATCCTGTTTATCTTATTTCATTTAACTTAAGTAGATTTGATTGTTCATTTGTGCTCAAAAAGGGAAAAGGTATGTCTGGTAACGAGGTAAAAGATCGGCGTCCGATCAAGACACGCAATGCAGTGTGGGCCAGTAAGATGGCTAAATGGTTGCAATGTAAAGGGGCGACACCAAATGGCATATCTGTTGCCAGCGTTGTTTTTGCTGTATTAGCTGGCGTGTGTTTTGCCGTGTGTTTTTTAGTCGAGTCTTTTTGGTTGACTTCAGTTTTATTGATTATTGGTGCCTTGCTTATTCAGGGCCGACTAATGTGTAATTTATTGGATGGCATGGTTGCTGTTGAAGGGGGATTGAAGACGGCTGCCGGTACTGTTTTTAATGATCTTCCTGATCGTATTGCTGATTCTTTTATTCTGATTGGGGTGGGGTATGGTTTAACACTTTTTCCATTTGCGGTTTCTCTTGGCTGTATTACTGCATTATTAGCTGTTTTGACCGCTTATATTCGCTTATTAGGTGGGACTTGCGGTTTACCTCAGCGTTTCCTCGGTCCGATGGCGAAACAGCATCGGATGGCATTAATTACCGTTAGTTCAATTGTCGCCGCTTTTTTACCTCAGTTATGGAGCCAGTATCTTTTATTGGCGGTATTAGTCGTTATCACGTTGGGTTGTCTCTGGACATGTGTTCGGCGAACCAGAGTCATATTGAATGAATTACAAGAGAAGGATGCTTGTAATGAATAAAC
Organism: Photorhabdus bodei; assembly: GCF_003287735.1. GTDB lineage: Bacteria > Pseudomonadota > Gammaproteobacteria > Enterobacterales > Enterobacteriaceae > Photorhabdus > Photorhabdus kayaii. Next base: position 72,219 of record NZ_NSCM01000013.1, read on the forward strand.
CACAAGAAGTGACACTGGTAAGTAAAGGTATGGGTTCGTTTCTGTCTGGGCTTTGCCGTTTGTTAACAGGAGTGAGAATTCGTTGGATTGGGTGTAAGCCATCGGTAGCTTCCCGAATTTATTATGCTAATCATAGCAGTCATCTGGATGGATTAGTTATCTGGGCTGGATTTCCTCGGGTGTTACGTTCACGGGTGCATCCAGTTGCTGCGCGTGATTATTGGAGTAAAACTTATCTGCGCAGATATTTTATTAATAAAGTTTTTCGGGCTGTGCTTATTGATCGTAAAGGAGAGGATTGTTTAAAGGGAAATACCCTGACACCCATGGAGGATGTATTAAAACGAGGGGAATCTTTAATTTTGTTCCCGGAGGGAACGCGAGGGAGTGGGGAACAAATCAATAAGTTTAAAGGGGGGCTATATTATTTAGCGAAGAAATATCCTGATATTGAGCTTATTCCAGTTTATCTGGAAAATTTAAACAGGGTTTTGCCAAAAGGCTCGGCACTTGTTGTTCCTGTTATTTGCTCGGCAACCTTTGGGCAACCTTTGGAAAAGTTAGGTGCAAAAGAGGAAAAAGCTGACTTTTTGCAGAGAGCTCGTCAGGCATTGGAGGCGTTAATATTATGACTATGCTTAATAATAAACTACTCCTGTTGTTGGGGGGTATGTTCGTGCCGTTAATTATTGCCAGTATTGTTGGTGCAATACTTTCCTCCAAATATTCAAGGGATAACAGTAATGTGACAATCGATAATCTGAATGCCCGTATCCGTGGCTGGTGGGGGATGTGTATTATTTGTGTGTTGTCGGTGATTATTGGGCCAATCGGTTCAGTGTTATTATTTGCGAGTATGTCATTTTTCGCTTTACGGGAATTTTTCACTTTGACACCAACACGACGAAGTGACCATGAGGCCATGTTCTGGTGTTTCTTTATTTTCATGCCATTGCAATACGTTGCCGTTGGTATTGAGTGGTATGGCGTGTTTTCTATTTTCATTCCTGTTTATGTTTTCCTGTTTTTACCTGCTCGTATTGCATTGGCTGGAGATACAACGAACTTTCTGGAACGGACAGCCAAAATACAGTGGGGTATGTTAGTTGCTGTATTTTGTATTAGCCATGCCCCCGCTTTATTGATGTTAGATATTCCAGGTTATGAAGGGGAGAATGTCGAATTATTGTTGTTTTTAATGATTGTGGTGCAGATGTCAGATGTCTTGCAATATGTGTTTGGTAAATTATTTGGCAAACATCCTATTGTGCCTAAATTGAGTCCAAATAAAACAGTTGAAGGTTTTGTTGGTGGCATTTTGGTTTCAGTGTTATTAGGAATGTCACTTTATTGGGTAACGCCATTTTCTCCGTGGGAGGCAGGTTTGATGTCATTAGCGATTACGCTGATGGGCTTTATTGGTGGCTTGTGTATGTCGGCGATAAAACGTGATAGTGGCATTAAAGATTTCGGTGAAATGATTGAAGGTCATGGTGGCATGTTAGATAGGATCGATTCGTTATGTTTTGCCGCCCCAGTCTTTTTCCATCTGACACGTTATTTTTATACATAAAGATTAAATAAAAGATCATTTAAAGGTGCTCTTAAATGATCTAGTGTTGAATTATATAATTGCATGAGGTGGTGTATGGCATATCAAATCTTAACAAACACAGCGGCGAGTATTACCGATCTGAAACGTAACCCTATGGGAACATATTTACAGGGAGAAGGTGAGGCTACCGTAATCCTAAACCGAAATGAACCAGTGTTTTATTGTGTGCCGCCTGAATTATTCGCTTACTATCAGGAATTGGCTGAGGATGCTGCATTGAACAAAGTTGCCGATAATCGTTTAAAAGATGCTGAATTTGTTAGTGTGAGCCTTGATGACCTATAGTCTGAAATTTGAAAAGCGAGCTTAAAGGAGTGGAAGAAGTTAGGTTATCCAGAGGTGAACGACAATGAGATTATCTTGCTCGTCATTGCTATTGGTAAACGGGCCGGAGATTTGGTTTATAAATTGTCGCTCAAGACAGTTGTCCAGTGCGAGCGGGGATATAAGGATAGGATTTCTCGGAGGTTGGTTGATGACCTTAAGAGCTATAGGAGCATAATTAAATAGCTTTTTAGCCAACTTGATCTCAAAAAAGGGACTTATTGTTAATGCAGACTTGGTTTTTTACCGTATTATATGAAAAGTTGAATCAATTCAGCTTGATTGTTTCAGTACGCCGGGTGGTAGCAGGTTAAAAAGGCGGATTTCTCAGGCAAAGTGATCGCATACGGAGTCCGCCGTTAGCGGGTTTGCAATTATTACATCTACAAGTCAGAGGTCGTCATGAGCAATGAGATCAAAAGAATCGGTGTCTTAACGAGTGGCGGTGATGCGCCGGGTATGAATGCAGCTATTCGTGGTGTGGTCCGTGCGGGATTAGCCGAAGGGTTGGAAGTTTTCGGTATTTATGATGGCTATCTTGGCTTGTATGAAAACCGCATGAAGAAACTTGACCGTTTTAGTGTATCCGACATGATTAACCGTGGTGGTACTTTTCTAGGTTCAGCTCGTTTCCCCGAGTTCAGGGATGAGAAGGTTCGTACTGTCGCTATTGAGAACATGAGAAAAAACGGTCTTGATGCTCTGGTTGTTATCGGCGGTGACGGTTCCTATCTTGGCGCGAAGAAACTGACAGAAGCGGGGTTCCCTTGCATCGGTCTGCCGGGCACGATTGATAATGATGTGGCGGGTACCGACTATACCATCGGCTATTTCACGGCGCTGGAAACGGTGGTTGAAGCGATTGACCGTCTGCGTGATACCTCGACTTCCCACAAGCGTATTTCCATTGTTGAAGTTATGGGACGTTATTGTGGTGATCTCACTTTGTCAGCCGCTATTGCAGGTGGTTGTGAGTTTATTGTTCTACCGGAAGTCTCATTTAGTTGTGATGAGCTCGTAGCTGAAATTAAAGCGGGTATCGATAAAGGTAAACGCCACGCCATCGTTGCAATTACCGAACATGTTTGTGATGTTTATGAACTTGCGAGACATATCGAAAAAGAGACGCATCATGAAACTCGTGCCACAGTCTTAGGCCATGTTCAGCGTGGTGGTTCCCCGGTTGCCTATGATCGTATTCTGGCTTCCCGTATGGGGGCATATTCCATTCAATTACTGTTGGAAGGTTATGGTGGTCGTTGTGTTGGTATTCAGAACGAGAAACTTGTTCATCATGACATCATTGATGCAGTGCAAAATATGAAACGTGTGTTTAAACAGGATTGGTTGGAAACCGCGAAAAAGTTGTATTGATCACGTTAATCCCGGCAAATCTAAATCCGTTGCAGCCTCGTTGGAGGCTGTAATTTATCTTTAATAAAAACCGCCGTAAACCCTTGCCCAGTGCGGACGGGGATATCAGGCGAAAAGCCCAAGGACTTTAGGGCTGGCTACACCGACGTATCCTGACTGAATGGATATCTGCCTGTAAAACAGACTAAAATGAATGCACTATCTCCATGAGCGCTGAATATGTTAAGAGCGACCAAAGTCCGCATCTACCCCACCCCCGAACAGGCCGAGTATCTTAACGGCCAGTTCGGGGCGGTCCGTTTTGCGTACAACAAGGCGCTGCACATCAAAAAGCAGGCTTACAAACGTCACGGCGTGAGTTTAAATCCGCGCAAAGACCTCAAACCGCTCCTGGCGGTCGCGAAGAAATCCCGCAAGTACGCGTGGCTCAAGGCATATGACGCTATCGCGTTACAGCAGGCGGTGATCAATCTGCATACCGCGTTTGATAATTTCTTCAATCCGAAGTTGCGCGCCAAATTTCCCACGTTCAAACGCAAACAGGGCAAGCAATCGAGCTATCACTGTGTTGGGGTGAAAGTGCTGGAGGGCGCGGTGAAGATCCCGAAATTGTCACCGATAAGTGGTTCGCCAGCACGAAAACCTGTCATTGCTGCGGTCACAAAATGCCAGAACTGTCGCTAAATAAGCGGATCTGGCAATGCCCGGTTTGTCATGTCGAACATGACCGCGATATCAATGCGGCGCTCAACATCCAGCGCAAGGGCATAACAGAATTACAGGCGGCGGGACTCGTCGTTTCTGCCCACGGAGGCCAGCGTAAATCCGTCATAAAGACGGTGGCGGCCTGAGAAGTGGGAAGCCTCGCCGTTTTTTACGGCGGGGAGCAGTCACATATTCCTTTCACATATAAATAAATGCTTTTAATTATTTCTGAGTGATAACGCTTTCTGTCAGCCTTGAATTTCATAACAGTTAAAACAGCTTGTGGAGAGATTCAAATGAAAGTCAGATGGCGTGTGGCATTGGCGTTACTATTGATTACCAATAGCAGCGTCTGGGCAAAAGATCTTCAACTTCTTAATGTTTCCTATGATCCAACCCGTGAGTTATATCAGCAGTATAATCAGGCTTTTAGTGATTATTGGCAGCGGAAGACAGGGGATAAAGTGATAATCCGGCAATCTCATGGTGGTTCGGGTAAACAGGCAACTTCTGTTATCAACGGCCTTGAGGCGGATGTGGTGACACTGGCTTTGGCCTATGATGTGGATGCCATTGCGGAACGTGGCCGGATAGCGAAAGCATGGATTAAGCGTTTGCCAGAGAATTCTGCCCCCTATACTTCAACCATTGTTTTTTTAGTGCGGAAAGGTAATCCAAAGCAAATTAAAGACTGGTCAGATTTAGTTCGTCCAGGAGTATCTGTTGTGACACCTAATCCAAAAACATCGGGCGGTGCACGCTGGAATTATTTGGCTGCATGGGGTTATGGGTTGATTCATAACAATCAGGAACAGGACAAAGCGAAAGCGTTTGTTAAAGCTCTTTACCGGAATGTTGAAGTGCTCGATTCTGGCGCAAGAGGAGCGACCAGTACTTTTGTCGAGCGTGGAATCGGTGATGTATTAATTGCCTGGGAGAATGAGGCATTATTAGCGATTAATGCGCTTGATAAAGATAAATTCGAAATTGTGACACCTAGTCTTTCAATTCTGGCTGAGCCGACGGTTTCTGTTGTTGATAAGGTTGTTGATAAACGTCATAGCCGTGAGCTAGCAACAGAATATCTGCAATACCTTTACTCGCCAGTTGGGCAGGAGATAGCGGCTAAAAACTATTATCGACCACGTGATAAAGCGGTTGCTGATAAGTACCGCTCCTCTTTTCCTGCGTTGGAATTATTTACTGTCGATAAGATATTCGGCGGTTGGGGTGAAGCTCAAAAAGTGCATTTTGCGACTGGCGGTGTGTTTGATGAGATTATTCAGCGATAAAAATGAGTAACCGCCGTAGGTGTACGGCGGTCAATTATCGTTGAAATATGAATTAGGCTTTTTTCGCAGTGGCTGCGGCTTTTACGATAACAGCGAAAGTATTAGCTTTTAGAGATGCACCGCCAACTAATGCACCGTCAATGTCTGGCTGAGCGAATAGTTCAGCGGCATTATCTGCGTTCACAGAGCCACCGTATTGGATAATGACTTGTTGTGCGATTGCTGTATCTTTCTGCGCAATATGATCACGGATGAATTTATGCACAGCCTGAGCTTGTGCCGGTGTTGCTGATTTGCCTGTACCAATTGCCCAAACAGGTTCGTAAGCGATGACCGCATTTTGGAATGCTTCTACTCCCAATATGTTCAGAACAGCATCAATTTGCCTTGCACATACGCTTTCAGTTTGGCCGGCTTCATTTTCCTGTTCAGTTTCGCCGATGCACAAAACAGGGATTAGACCTTGTTGTTTAAGAATGGCAAATTTTTTCGCAATGAATTCATCACTTTCTTGGTGGTAAGTACGGCGTTCAGAGTGGCCGATAATAATGTATTCTGCGCCAATGTCTTTCAACATTGTGGCGGAAGTTTCACCGGTAAATGCACCAGACAGGTTAACGTCAACGTCCTGTGCACCTAGAGCAATGCGGCTGCCAGCCAGTGCTTGTTTAGCCTGAGAGAGATAAAGCGCTGGTGGCGCGATAGCGACGTCACAGCCGGTAACACTGCTTAATTCTTGACGCAGGCCAGTGATGAGTTCGTTAACCATATGGGTGCTGCCATTCAATTTCCAGTTACCCATAACTAATGGATGTCGCATGTTTTTTCCTCCAACCAGAGAATGTTTAAGTAGTGAGTTGAATGAAATTCATTCTTAAGATCGATTCGGTAGATCGGCGCTCCACAGTATAGTGATCATTGCCAACAATAGCTTTTTTTTATTGCTAAATTTGATTAGTTATCGGGTTCAAATAACCATAGCTTAATCGGTTCAATAGCGAAAGTAAGCGTTTTTTCGCTACTATTTACCACAATATAGCGAATAGCGCCGATGTTGTGGCTGTAAAATGGCGATTTTTTGCTGTTTATGAGTAAGTTATCAATATTCTCTTTGCTTTGTTCCTGTGAAAGCGTTGGGTTAAAGTGGCGCATTAGGGCGGTCATGTACTGCTCTGCCAACATTTGGTTTTGCTGAGTTTCAGCGGTATTTTCTGATGGTAGTAATGTCAGTTGCAGGCTTTTGATTTTTTCGCTTCCTCGCTCAAGTACGGCGGAAGAATAGAGTTTTTCATTGATTTTGCTGGCAGCTCGTGTCAGTGGCGGATAAATGTTTTTACTTATGATTACCCGATACTCGCGTAGTGGCAATGTCGGGTTGCGGCGATTATATTTTTCGCGAAATCGCGGGATAGTTTCATCGAAAGAGGGGGCATTCGGCAGAAGATAGGTCGCTTGTACTGTGGGTTCTGTGGTTGTGGATTTATCAGCATTGGCTACCAATGGCAAACCGACGCTGTTTGCCGCTAATATTATGGCTAGAAATTTATTAACGTCCATTTTCATGTTGCCGCTCGCTTAGGTTAAACTGCGCAGAGAAACAGAATACACGATTGGAAAAGAATAGATGACATTACAACAATGGGGTTTTTCATTCAAAGGACGAATTGGGCGGCGTGAATTCTGGATTGGTATTGGTGTTTGCTTGGCTTTGATGTTTGTTATCTTGACTATTCAGGGAATGAATTCTTTGACCATGCACTATGCTGTTTTTGCACTTGTCTTGGTGATGTATCCCGTAGCGGCAATGATGGTTAAGCGTCTGCATGATCGAAATAAGCGAGGAGGCTGGTCGCTGCTTTTATTACTGGCAGGGCTGTTGATTGCTGTTGACTGGGGTGGCATGGCACCGTTCTGGCAATGGGGGATTGGCCGTTTTATCCCCACATTGATCATTGTAATGATGGCGCTTGATTGCGGTGTATTCCGTGGTACGGATGGGCCAAACCGGTTTGGTGAGGCGACAGAGAAAGTGGATTTTATTTCTGTCAAAGATAATTGAAATTACCAATATTGCTCACTGGTGATATGCCCCGGTTTGCGGCGTAAGTGTTTTATCATTCCACGCTGCTCTTTTAGTAGTTGCTGGGTATCTTTCACCATCTGAGGGTTACCGCATAACATAATATGGCTGTTGTCACTGCTCATCGTAAGTTCGACAGCGGACTCAAGTTCGCCGTTCTCGATCAATGCTGGGATACGGCCAGTCAATGAGTCGGGGTTTTGTTCACGACTGACGATAGTCTGAATTCGTAACTTGCCATTGAGACGTTCAACTAATTGCTGCATTAAGGGCAGATAGCTTAAATCTTGTGTTAGTCTGACTGCATGCACCAATACGATGTTCTTGAATCTATCCAGATGATCTCCTTGCTGGAGGATTGACAGATAAGGGCCAATGGCAGTCCCTGTTGAAAGCATCCATAATGTTTCACAATCAGGTATTTCATCAAGAATAAAAAAGCCTGCGGCTTGTTCTGTTACTAAGAGATCATCACCCGGTTGCAGAGCTGCTAACCGTGGGCTGAGTTTGCCTTCTGGAACCGTCACTAAGTAGAATTCAAGATTATTATCTATCGGGGCATTAACATAAGAGTAGGCCCGTTGCACCCGTTCATCATCTATTTCCATCGCCAGTTTTGCAAACTGACCCGCAGTAAATTCTTCAACCGGTGCATGTATCCTGATGCTGAATAAGGTATTCGTCCAGTGAATAACTTGTGTAACTTTTCCTGTAACCCAGTTTGCCATTGGAACTTATCTCCTATCCCGAAAGAAATCTCCGAACAGTTTGTTTTTACGTCGCTATTTTAGTCCTATAGAGATAAATACCATTATCGATTCTGTGTCATAGAAAAATTAACCATTATTTTATTAGTGCTGGGTTTATACCTGTCATCCTTCAAGTTGCCTCTTTGTTGGCTGCACTCACTCACCCCGGTCACATAGTTATCTATGCTCCCGGGGATTCGCTCCCTTGCCGCCGCGATGCATCTTGAAATCCATAAGGTATATATGTGCATATTTGTTGCCATATGTGGCGTAATTGACTGCAATTTTTTCTGAAAATAAAATTGTGCACTGCTTTTTTCTTTGGTGCAGGAATGTTGTTTCCACTAGCAATAACAGGGGTAATGGAGCCATTTCCTTATCTGGCCGGTGCAGCGGGAGCGCTGGTCGGTGGTTTGCAGAATGTTGGCTCTGGCTTAGTAACCTGGTTATCTGCAATGCTGCCGCAAAATAATCAATTCAGTGTAGGCATGCTGATATTCTTTACGTCAGTTTTGATCTTGCTTTGTTGGTTACCATTGGCACATAGGATGCAACGCCAGGGACATGTCGTTTAATCATATAGTAAAGAAAGGGTGGTAATTTCACCCTTTCTTTATATTAATTAGAATGCCTTAGCCTTTATCTTCCCAATCCTGCGCGCGGGCAACTGCTTTTTTCCAGCCATTGTATTTGTAATTACGTTCAGTGGTTTCAATGCTTGGACGGAATTCTTTTTCAATGGTGGCTTTACTTTTCACTTCATCCAGGTCTTTCCAGTAGCCAACTGCCAATCCTGCGAGGAATGCTGCACCCAATGCAGTGCTTTCACGTACCACAGGGCGTTCTACACGGGTGCCAAGAATATCTGATTGGAATTGCATCAGGAAGTTATTGGCAACGGCTCCGCCATCTACCCGTAGTGCTTGCAGCCGGGTACCTGCATCAGCTTGCATAGCGTCCAGTACATCACGGGTCTGATAGGCGATAGATTCCAGCGTCGCACGAATGATGTGATTACTGTTGGTGCCGCGGGTTAGGCCGAAAATTGACCCTCGGGCGTAGGGGTCCCAATAGGGGGCACCAAGGCCGGTAAAAGCAGGGATCACATATACGCCGTTACTATTTTTAACTTTAGTGGCAAAATATTCGGAGTCAGCCGCATCTGCAATAAGTTTCAGTTCATCACGCAACCACTGAATAGAGGCACCACCAACGAAAACCGCACCTTCAAGTGCATAGTTCACTTCGCCGCGAGGACCACAGGCAATGGTTGTCAGTAGGCCGTGATTGGAGCGTACGGCATCTGTACCCGTGTTCATCAGTAGGAAACAGCCTGTCCCGTAGGTGTTTTTCGCCATACCCGGTTGGACACAAAGTTGACCATATAGAGCAGCTTGCTGATCACCTGCGATACCTGAGATAGGGATCCGAGTGCCGCCTTTACCGCCGATGTTGGTCTGACCATAAATCTCAGAAGATGAATGAACGCTAGGCAGTAGGGATCGCGGGATTTGTAACTCATCAAGAATATGCTGATCCCACTCCAGATTGTGAATATTGAACAGCATCGTTCGGGAGGCGTTTGTGAAATCGGTAACGTGGACACGGCCTTGAGTCATTTTCCATACCAGCCAAGTATCCACAGTACCGAATAGGAGCTCACCCTTTTCAGCTCGTTCACGGGCGCCTGCGACGTTATCTAAGATCCATTTTACTTTGGTGCCGGAGAAATAAGGGTCTACTACCAGCCCTGTATTCTGGCGAATATATTCTTCTAATCCCTCTTTTTGTTTGAGTTTAGTACACGCGTCTGCGGTACGGCGACATTGCCAAACGATGGCATTGTAAATAGGTTTACCGGTTTCTTTTTCCCAAATAATCGTTGTTTCACGTTGGTTGGTAATCCCAATACCGGCAATTTGATCAGAACTAATATCCGCTTTCGCCAATACTTCTACTAAAGTTGAGCTTTGGGTTGCCCAGATTTCCATGGGATCGTGTTCTACCCAACCCGGTTTAGGATAAATTTGCGTAAACTCTCTTTGGGAAATTGAGATAATATTGGCGTCGTGATCAAGAATTATTGCTCGGGAACTGGTGGTTCCCTGATCAAGAGCGACAATATACTTTTTCTCAATCATATTTTCTGTTGTCATGATAATAACCTGTTCTGGTAATGCTCTACTTTAGGCTTTCTTATTCTTCTGGTCTTCAGTCTTATGAACATCAGATGGTAAATTGCGACCAATAAGTTTACGGTAGCCAAATGCTCCCACAATACCGCCGATAATAGGGGCGGTCAGAGTAACCAGACAGTAAGGGATTTCACGCCCACCCGTCAGGGCAATATCTCCCCAACCAGCCAGATAAGCAACTAATTTGGGGCCAAAGTCACGGGCCGGGTTCAGCGCGAAACCGGTTAATGGGCCAAATGCACCGCCGATAACGGCAATCACAATACCAATCAGTAACGGGGCCAGAGGACCGCGGGGAATACCGTTGCCGTCGTCAGTCAGCGACAGAATCAAACAGAGCAGAATGGCGGCAATGATAACTTCTATCATAAAAGCCTGAGAAATGGACAGTGGCGCCATTGGGTAAGTAGAGAATACACCTGCTGTAAACAGGCTTTCAGGCGTACCACGAATGATATTGTGTACCTGTTCGTAATCAAGGAATACGCTGTAGTACATCATGTAAATGAGAACGGCAGCGATGAAGCCACCAATCATTTGGGCAATAATGAAAGGGATAACCTTTTTGCCATCAAAACGGGCAAACAACCATAAGGCAATCGTCACTGCTGGGTTAAGGTGAGCACCGGAAACACCTGCGGTGAGATAAACAGCCAACGCAACGCTCATACCCCAAATAATACTGATTTCCCATAAGCCTAATTGTGCGCCGGCAATACGTGCAGCGGCAACACAGCCTACTCCAAGGAAAACCAATAGTGCGGTACCAAGAAACTCAGAGATACATTGTCCGGTTAATGTCGTGCTAGTGGTTTGGCTCATATGTTCTATCCTACAAAGAAGATTTTAGAGGCGTAATTATTATTGTCACCTTTCAGAAATTGAAAAGGAGATTATGTAAATTTATCGTTAATGAGCGGAAACGAGAAATAGCGAAATTAAAATGTGTGTGTTGTGTCAACAAAATGAGCGAATCCGCATTTATCCGCTATTTTGCTAAAAATTAACCTGATTATCACTTAAATTCAGCTCCCATAGGCGTATACTTAAAATAAGTCTGTGTGGAGGTAAATGAAAATGGCTAAAAATCAGATTCAATTCCAAAAAGGCATTTCTATTCATGAGTTTATTTCA
>NZ_NSCM01000014.1 GCF_003287735.1 Photorhabdus bodei
GAGGTATAGGTGCTATGATAGGCATCACTCAGTCCGTGTTGGGGTTTGGGATTTTTCGCAATTGATCAGATCGCAAAAATCGGACTGAGTTCCCTCCAAGTGATCTATTATTTTGAAAAGTTATTTATTAGCTTACCTGCCCTCTGTTATTACCAAATTAAGTTACTCGTTCACGTAATAATAGTCATAAAGATGTATATCCCCGCTAAATCCCTCTGCCTAAATCTCATTATTACCACTCTTGTGATCTATCTGTGGAAAATAATCTAAAAACCACTACCAACAATCAGGTGTAGCATTAACCTAAGGTTATCAGCCGATAACTTTTTTCTATTAGATTTTTACTTAAATAATGTCTAATATTATTCATATCAGTAAAAATTCAGTTTAACCCGCAAGGGATAAGTCTTATGGCATAGGTTCCCCTGTGGGTAAAAGGTAAATCCAATATATACCCTATGGATTTCAAGATGCATCGCCATTCTGCACGCTACCATCTGAGTTTTTGGGATACGAATAGCCAAGGTTACATTGGCCGAGATGGTTTTCCATTCCGGTTTCAGCTCAATAAATAATAGTCATATTGAATTATCTCATGTGTATCAGCCAGCAATGGCTGATAAATCTAGCGGCGATAGTAATAGCAGAAAATGGTAGGCAAATATACCTAAAGGCTCGGAAAGCAACATAAAGTAATGCGGACAGTCAGTGCAAAGTGGTATTTGACTTGGGTTTCCTCCGATCAAGAGGAAGTGAATAAGAGCCGGAGTCCAGAGACTAATTGAACAAAACCTGTCATTAAGACAGATAACCTGTAGTGACGACCTGCACGGGTACCCGATGCAGAAAATAATAACCGGAAAAAGGGGAATCTCTGAAAGGCCGATGTCATTTGGCCGGGACGGGATTACAGCAATAAATGAAAATTTCTCACGTAACAACTGGGGAACTATCCCCATCTGAATATCCCATGAATGCGGGTAACACATTCATCAACAGAATGAAACAGGATATTGGCCGGATAACGGCACATTACCGCCAGTGGCCGGTATGGATGATGTGCGTGTCTGTAGGGGCGCTCTTTTCCACCTCGGTATTCGCCGCTGCTACACCCAATTGGAACCCAAGTTGGGCAATCAAAGCTCTCGGGAATCCGGTGATAAATGGGCAAGACAACAACGGTAAGCCAATTCGTTACCCAGAAGAGGGTACCAGTACCTTATTGAATGTCTTTCCACCAGTAAGAAATCATAATTTTCCAAAACCGGTAGGAAAAGAGATGATGCTAAAAGACGGCATGTTCTGGGTTAGAGCACAATACAGAATCTTCAAGGTGCCACATGTGGTTACAGGTAAGTATACCTGTAAGATGGTTGCCAAACGTAAAGATAGATCTCCAGGGGAAGCCACAGTGACCCTCTATACGGATGCTATCGTTGTCAATCCAGACATCTACTGGTTCAAGGGAGACAAAAACGTTATGGAATCTAACGTGAACGACCTGACTTACACAGTAAACTGCCTAGGGACCGGATTTTCATGGGAGCGTAAACCCGAAGAGAAATTTGAATTGGAAAGTAAGTGGGAAAACGGGGTACCGTCAATTGAAATGCAAGACACCTGCAATTGGATTCATAATGTTGCTTTCTGGACACCACCAGACAACAATCCGAATAATAGGTTTAAAGACCCAGCCATCCAGAAACCTACTAGTACGGGCAGTACGGGAAGTGCGAACCTAGCGAAGCCAGATCCCTGTGATAACCCAGATAATATATCCGGGGTGAGAAAGGCAGATAGCCGCAATAAATAAAAATCGTTAATAGAACAACCGGGGAGTAATCCCCGGTTGAGCACTCGAAGTACATTGGAAATAGATAACCCGTTTCCATAACGGTCAGTTTTTACGTAAACCATTTAAATATTACCATTCGAATATTAATTCCTCCAGACCTGCCTCATTCACGCTTAACCCTATTATTTATTTACTCGTTCGCGTTACTCTTTCAATACTTTCATTCGTATGACATCTCAATGTATGTGATATTTTCTTTACCGGAATACATCCGCCAAATTATCAACCAATCACTTCTTTCTACTATCTTTCTATGCAAATAACAGGTAATGTTATTCAGTGACAATATAGATCCGGCTTAACTCACAAGAGTAGGTTTTACCTTATCGATAGAAATGCCGCCACGGCAGTAAGAGCTAAAATCCAATGAGGTAACGTGTAGTGACAGCTTGCACGGGTACCCAGATACAGAAAATAATAATCGGAAAAAGGAGAATCTCTGAAAGGTCGATATAATTTAACCGGGAGGGGATTACAGCAATAAATGAAAACTTCTAAAGAATATTATGTTCATACGTATACACAACCTAGTCGACCTCAAATCACGAGTAATCCTCAAATCATAGACTGGGTTCCTGAAAAAGCCATTTTAGCTCTCGGAAACCCGAAGATATATGGGAAAGAGAATAACGATAAATTGGTTCGTTATCCGGAAAGTGGGACGAGTACCTTAGTCTTTCCTAAAGGTGATCCACATTTCGATTTTCCAGGGACACGTTTACCTGATACCGCAGTGTTAAAAGATATGATGTTCTGGATTAAAACGAAAAACCGAATCTTCATTGTTCCACATGTTGTTACAGGAAAGTACACTTGTGAGATAATAGCCTCCCGCAAAGATGGCCTGCCAGGAAAGGCCACCATAACACTTTATACGGATGCAATCGTTGAAAATAATGAGCCCCAATGGTTCAAAGGGGACAGTAACGTAATGGAGTCTAAGCTACTCGATCTGTGTTACGAAGTATCTTGCGAAGGAACGGGTTTTTCATGGCAGCGAAAACCTGAAGAGCAAGTTCAATTCGAAAATAACTGGGAAAATGGGGTGCCGTTAATTATAATGCAAGACAGCCAAGATATGCAAAATGTGATCTATAGCCTTGTGCTCTGGTCTGCACCCGTTGATTTAAATCCCAATTTTAAAGATCCTGCCATCTTTTTACCCAATGAATAAAATAATAACCAGCAGTAACTAAGAGTAAAGGTCATTTATCTGGGATGAAGTGATAGCAACACAATGAAAATCTTTAACCAGACAACCGGGGAACAATCCCCGGTTGAATATCCAATGAATACGGATAATATACTGAGTTATCATTCACCTTGTTTTTTATCAATCTGAAATATCACAATATTCAATTCAAGTTATTATACTGATTTTCCAATAAAAATTAAAAATGCGATAACTTCTCACTTCAAATGAGAAGTAAATAACCAATTACTGTAACTGTTAATATTTACACTAACCATTTAATATCATGACGTCGGGTTTAACTCTTCTGAGTCACATCATTCACGTTCAATCATATTATTCGTTTACTTTTTCATGTTATCCTTTCAATACTTTCATTCGTATAACACCTCAATTTATGTGATATTTTCTTTACTGGAATACATCCACAAAATTATAAACTGATCGTGTTTTTCTATTATCTTTTTATTCAAATAACAGGTAATGTTACCCAGTGGCAATATAAATCTAGCTTAACTCGCGATAAACCAATTTTATCTTATAGGTAAAAGCAAACCCAATATTAACCTTACTTAGGAGAGCCAATATGAACCAAAATGACCATCTCTCATCAAACATGGCTACCGGTGATCGTTTTATCCAGCAAAACCTAAAATCAGGCAGAGAAAGTAACTCTGGTGGCAATACCTCCATCGTCTCTATTGAATTGGCAGACGATTCGTTACCGGAAAATAACATTTCTATTAAATTGGAAACCGCCATGTTATTGCAAAATGGCAGAGTGATCACTTGGGGGGAAAAACAGTTTTATAAACAGGAAGTCCCGCCACCAATTGCCGAATTTGCCGAATTGCAAGGTATCGTCAGCCTAAGCGCAACACACTCTGCATTTGCAGGCTTGCAGGCAGATGGCCGCGTGTCTACCTGGGGTATATTCATCAATGGCCTACTCCCCTCAGAATCAGTGGATAAGATGAAGAATATTGTCAGCGTGAGTTCAATTCCAATAAGAGATGTTTTCACGGGCCTACGGGCGGACGGCAGCATAGTCTCTTGGGGAGCAGTGGATTTTTTAAACACGGCTCTGCCAAGAATGTGTGGATTATCGCTACACAATATCATCAGCCTAAGCACAACAGAGCAATCTTTTGCCGCCTTACGGGCAGATGGCAGCGTCGTCTCCTGGGGATTGGATTTTCTGCCAACCCCACCCGAAATTGCCGCATTAAAGGATATTGTCAGCCTACACTCAACAAATAATACTTTCGTGGCCCTACGAGCGAACGGCAGCGTTGTCTCTTGGGGTGTGGAAATTATCCCGCCAGAAATCGCCAAATTACAAGATATCGTTAGCATAACTACCAATTATGATTATGCCGCCGCCCTACGGGCAGACCACAGCGTCGTTTCCTGGGGGGGAATAGTGGTTCCACCCGAAATTGCCGCATTAAAGGATATTGTCAGTTTAAATGCCACACCGTATGCCTTTGCAGCCTTGCGAGCCGACCGCAGCATCGTTGCCTGGGAAGATGATATGGGCAGTGGCCTAATCCCACCCCCCGAAATTGCCGCATTAAAAGATATCGTCAGCCTACACTCAACAACAGGTTCATTATCGCGATTTACAGGCTCATTTGCAGTCCTACGGGAAAACCGCAGTGTGGTTGCCTGGGGAAACATCGACACCGGTGGAACATTACCACTTAAGATTGCTCAACTGAACGATATCGTCAGCCTGAGTGCAACATGTAGTGCTTTCGCAGCTCTGCGGGCAGATGGCAGCGTCGTTGCCTGGGGACAACCAAGTCGCGGTGGTTATGTGCCACCGGAAATTGCCAAGTTGAAGGATATCGTTAGCCTGAGCGCATCAAACTCTGCATTTGCAGCCTTGCGAGCAGATGGCCGCAGGGCAGGTTGGGGAGGAGGAGATACCAAAGCACATGGTGAATACGATTAATCAGTAAATGTGTTTTTTAGCAGGAGAGATGCTGGCCTGAAAATTGAGTTAATCCTCATAATCTCTTCACCTGTTATGAACGGGTTAACACACTGCGTTGACCGCCAGCAAATCAAATACCGCAATACAGGTGCTTACATCCTTTAAGCAGAAACCCAGTTTGACGGGGAAGAAATAGGTTTTGCGGCACAGAATTCCTACAAATAAATCCGATACAGCCTTATCAGGAGAGCAATATGAATCAACATAACGAGTTCTCATTCAGCACAGAGACCAAAGACACTTTTATCAAACAACGATCTGGAAGCAAAGCTATCAGCTATGGTAGCAATGGCGTCATAGACTCTAATAACTCTGGAACCGCCATATTATTACAGAATGGTCATATCGTTGCCTGGGGGGATACGGACCACGGTGGCGAACTCCCACCTGAGATTGCTGAACTGAACGATATTGTCAGTTTAAGTGCCACACAATACGCCTTTGCCGCCTTGCGAGCCGACCGTAGCGTCGTTACTTGGGGGGATGCGGGCTACGGTGGCAAAATCCCACCTGAGATTGCTCAACTGAACGATATTGTCAGTTTAAGTTCAACATATGCTGCTTTCGCCGCCTTGCGAGCCGACCGTAGCATCGTTACTTGGGGGGATGCAGGCTACGGTGGCGAACTCCCACCTGATATTACTCAACTGAACGATATTGTCAGTTTAAGTTCAGCATATGCTGCTTTCGCCGCCTTGCGAGCCGACCGTAGCGTCGTTACTTGGGGGGATGCGGACTACGGTGGCGAACTCCCACCTGATATTACTCAACTGAACGATATTGTCAGTTTAAGTTCAGCATATAAAAGTTTCGTCGCCTTTCGAGCCGACCGCAGCATTATTACTTGGACCAGTAGTCATAGTTATGTCCCATCAAGAACTGCTCAGCTGAATGATATTGTCAGTTTAAGTATAAATGATAATGCTTTTGCTGCCCTACGGGCAAACCGCAGCGTTGTTGCCTGGGGAGGGGGTTATAGCCATTATGTCCCATCAGATATTGCTCAGCTGACTGATATTGTCAGTTTAAGTACAAATGATGATGCTTTCGCTGCCCTACGGGCAAACCGCAGCGTTGTTGCCTGGGGAAGGAGTGATAGGAGGCATATCCCATCAAAAATTGCTCGGCTGAATGATATTGTCAGCCTAAGTTCGACAAATTCTGCTTTCTCGGCCTTACGGGCAAACCGTAGTGTCGTTGCTTGGGGAGATCTAGATAATGGTGGCATACTCCCACTCGATATTGCTCAACTGAACGATATCGTCGGCCTGAGTGCAACAAATTCTGCTTTCGCGGCCCTGCGGGCAGACCGTAGTGTCGTTGCCTGGGGGAAGCCAAGTACCGGTGGGTTTGTTCCACCCGAAATCGCTAAATTGCAGGATATTGTCAGCGTAGACTCATCGGGGAGCGCCTTTACGGCTTTGCGAACAAATGGCAAACGAGTTGGCTGGGGAGGCGGGGATATTAAAGCACATGGTGAATACGATTAATTGCCGATTAAGCCATACTCTTTCATTGTAACCCGGTGACTGCTCCCCGCCGTAAAAAAACAGCGAGGCTTCCCACTTCTCAGGTCGCAACCGTCTTTATGACGGATTTACGCTGGCCTCCGAGGGCAGAAACGACAAGTCCCGCCGCCTGTAATGCTGTTATGCCCTTGCGCTGGATGTTGATCGCCGCATTGATATCGCGGTTATGTTCGACTCGACAGCAAGGGCATTGCCAGATCCGCCCGCTCATGGACTGCCGCCAGACGTAATCGGGCCTTACCGCGGTTAGCGCTGCCCTTTTAAGACAGTAAAAACGCTCAAAATAACGCGCTTTTTCATCTCAATGCGTCGGATATTATAGTGCTTCTTAACAATTAAAACTCCTTGAGAAATTAGCCATCAGCGGAACTCACTGTATTTCACCCATGCCTCCTTTTCGACCAAACGATGGTGACACATAAAACAGCAAATACAACATTTTTGTTTCATTCAACAACAGTTGTGATAATACATAGAGCAAAATTTTAACTAAAGAAGTCAACCCTTGGCGATACAAAATATCCATTGGCAATTTTTCCCCTAAGAAAATTTCGGCGGAAATGCATCAGCAACGCGACATGTGTGAATGGGTACGTGTATACTGTTATAAGAATTTTATTCTGCCTTATTTAATTATTATCCAATCAACCAAGATACCACCATGATCCAAGGCACGTTATATATTGTCTCCGCGCCAAGCGGAGCGGGTAAATCAAGCCTGATTCAGGCTTTGTTAAAGACTCAACCTCTGTATGATACTCAGGTTTCTGTTTCCCATACCACACGTGCAATGCGTCCCGGTGAAAATCAGGGTGAGCACTATTTCTTTGTCACCGAAGAAGTATTTCGTCAGATGATCAGTAACCATGAATTTCTGGAACACGCCCGTGTTTTCGGTAATTATTACGGCACATCCCGAAAAGTGATTGAAGACACCCTTGCCAGTGGGGTTGATGTTTTTCTTGATATTGATTGGCAAGGAGCGCAGCAGATCCGCAAACAAATGCCCTCTGCCCGCAGCATTTTTATCCTGCCGCCGTCAAAAGAAGAGCTTTGTCGCCGTCTGCGCGGTCGAGGGCAGGATAGTGAAGATATTATTGAAAAACGCATGGATCAAGCCGTTGCAGAAATGGTTCACTATAACGAGTATGATTATTTAATCGTTAATGATGATTTCAATACTGCATTGGCCGATCTGCACACCATCATCCGTTCAGAACGCCTGCATCGGGAGCGCCAGGCACAACGGCATGATGCTTTAATCAGCAAATTATTGGCAGACTGAACCAAGTTTCAGTATGATGCCCAGTCATTTCTTTACCTGTGGAGTCGCACACATATGGCACGCGTAACTGTTCAAGACGCTGTAGAAAAAATTGGTAACCGTTTTGACCTGGTGTTGGTCGCCGCTCGTCGAGCACGTCAACTACAAACAGGTGGTAAAGATCCTCTGGTTGCTGAAGAGAACGATAAAGTCACGGTTATCGCTCTGCGTGAAGTGGAAGAGGGCCTGATCAACGGTAAAATTCTGGACGTACGTGAACGCCAGGAACAACAAGAGCAGGAAGCCGCAGAAATGCAGGCGGTTTCCGCTATCGCGGAAAGTCGTCGTTAATCTACGGTAGGTCTGCCTTGTATCTGTTCGAAAGCCTGAATCAGCTTGCCCAAAAATACCTGCCCGGGGCTCAGATTGAGCTCCTCAAGCAGGCTTACTCTGTTGCGCGGGATGCCCATGAAGGGCAAACCCGTACCAGCGGTGAACCTTACATTACTCATCCTGTCGCAGTTGCCTGCATTTTAGCCGAGATGCGTCTCGACCATGAAACGCTGATGGCCGCCTTGTTGCATGATGTTATTGAAGACACGCCCGCCACCTTTCAGGATATCGCCCAGCCTTTCGGCCCGGTGGTTGCCGGGTTAGTCGAAGGGGTCTCCAAACTTGATAAGCTGAATTTCCGCGATAAAAAAGAGGCACAAGCGGAAAATTTCCGCAAAATGGTCATGGCAATGGTGCAGGATATCCGCGTCATTTTGATCAAACTGGCGGACCGTACCCACAATATGCGCACGCTCGGCGCGTTACGTCCAGATAAGCGCCGCCGTATCGCCCGGGAAACGTTAGAGATCTACAGCCCCTTAGCCCATCGTTTGGGTATCCATCATCTGAAAACAGAGTTAGAAGAGCTGGGGTTTGAGGCCCTTCACCCTAACCGCTACCGGGTTATCAAAGAAGTGGTAAAAGCGGCCCGGGGTAACCGTAAGGAGATGATCCAGAAAATTCTGTCTGAAATCGCAGGCAGGCTGACTGAAGCCGGCATTGAATGCAAAGTCAGCGGCAGGGAAAAACATCTCTATTCTATTTACCAGAAAATGCACCTCAAAGAGCAACGTTTTCATTCGATTATGGA
This sequence comes from Photorhabdus bodei, assembly GCF_003287735.1. Classification (GTDB taxonomy): domain Bacteria; phylum Pseudomonadota; class Gammaproteobacteria; order Enterobacterales; family Enterobacteriaceae; genus Photorhabdus; species Photorhabdus kayaii. The sequence continues at coordinate 8,984 of NZ_NSCM01000014.1, forward strand.
TATCTATGCTTTTCGGGTCATCGTTAATAATGTTGATATCTGCTATCGGGTTTTGGGGCAGATGCACAGCCTGTATAAACCCCGCCCGGGCAGAGTCAAAGATTACATTGCCATCCCTAAGGCCAATGGCTATCAATCCCTGCACACTTCCCTGATTGGCCCTCATGGGGTGCCAGTCGAGGTCCAGATCCGCACCGAGGATATGGATCAAATGGCTGAAATGGGCGTCGCGGCACACTGGGCTTATAAAGAACAAGGTGAATCCGGTACCGCCGCGCAAGTTCGTGCTCAGCGCTGGATGCAAAGTCTGCTGGAACTACAGCAAAGTGCCGGCAGCTCTTTTGAATTTATCGAAAGTGTTAAATCTGATCTGTTTCCTGATGAGATTTACGTTTTTACCCCAAAAGGGCGCATTGTGGAATTACCCGCCGGCGCGACCCCGGTTGATTTTGCTTACGCCGTACATACCGATATTGGTCACGCCTGCGTTGGCTCACGGGTTGATCGCCAGCCATATCCATTATCTCAGTCTCTTACCAGCGGCCAAACCGTTGAAATTATTACCGCGCCGGGTGCTCGCCCAAATGCCGCCTGGCTGAACTTTGTCGTCAGTTCAAAAGCCCGCGCTAAAATTCGTCAACTGTTGAAAAATCTTAAGCGGGAAGACTCCATTGGGCTGGGGCGTCGCCTGTTAAATCACGCGTTGGGTAGTGGGAAGAAACTGGTTGATATTCCACCGGAAAGTATCAATAAAGAATTGACGAGAATGAAACTCTCGACAATAGACGATCTGCTGGCTGAAATCGGGCTTGGCAATACCATGAGTATCGTCGTCGCCCGTAATTTGCTAGGCGCGCCACCAGAAAATACCACAAATACCTATCACAACAATGGCGCTCGTAAATTACCCATCAAAGGCGCTGACGGTGTGCTGATTACGTTTGCCAAATGTTGCCGGCCCATCCCCGGTGACCCTATCATCGCCCATATCAGTCCCGGCAAAGGGTTGGTTATCCACCATGAGTCTTGCCGTAATATCCGTGGTTATCAGAAAGAACCCGAAAAATTTATGGCCGTCGAGTGGGATCAAGAGATCAATAACGATTTCACCGCCGAAATAAAAGTGGACATGTTTAACCATCAAGGGGCGCTGGCAAATCTGACCGCCGCCATTAATGCAGCCAATTCCAATATTCAGAGTATGAATACCGAAGAGAAAGACGGCCGGGTTTACTGTGCTTTTATCCGGCTCACGACTAAAGACCGTATTCAATTAGCGAATATTATGCGCAAAATTCGGATCATGCCGGATGTGATGCGAGTCAGTCGTAACAGAAACTAAACCGGATAGCTCGTGCAAATCAGCAGGTCAACAGCCAGCGGCGCTGTCTACCGGTGATGACGTCGCCGGATATGGGGCTGGCGGCATATCATCCTGGTTATCAAAGAACAGACCAATCAATACTGAATCAACCTCATTCAGTATGCGGTCTAACCAACCCTCCCCATCCACACCAAACATCAATACCAGCCCGATAGCGATAAATAACAGTGGCAAGATCCATGTTCGGCACCAATACGCTAACAGCATACGGGGATACCGCGAGTAGCGAATTTTGTTGCCCAATAAAAACCCACAGACGGCCAACAATATGATCCCGACAACCAGTGCCATCCGACTTATCAGCATCCCATAAGGCATCACACACAGAACCGATAAAAACTCATCTCCCATCATGGTCCCGCCAGACAGCCTCATGTGTGATACGACTCAGAAGATAAACGGACCACTAGCCCGCTGCAAAAACCAAGTGCGCATATGATTAGCTTGTGATGATGTCCGGGAGCGCGTCGATTTCACCGTTTTCGTTACCGACGCCTGACCCTTCTGAGGCATGGGTTCAACGACGGCCGTAACAATCAGCATCTGCCGGCGACTTCCCTGCTTCTCACGAAAGAAGACTTTTTCACAGGCGATCACATCACGTCGCTCATTGTAGATATAATTCATCACATCTGTTGCCCGGCGTTCTGTCACTCGGAACACCTGACTGATTTCACTTTTGGTAAATCCACTCCCCTTCAATAATCCCCAATACGCGACTGCCATGTACAACGGTGTATCCTTCAAATGAGACAAACAGGCTGGCAGCCGAAAATCCCCATGATTACTTTGTTTGCCGGTAATAGTCTGACCTCCAGGCAAATCGGTCTGGCTGCCGCTTATCTGAAGCAGCATTGAATCATTAACATTGATTGTCATTTTACTCTCCACTGGTGACTAACGGGTCAATTTGTTACCACATGAGAAATGAAATAGTGCGATTTATTGAGATGAAATACCTATGGCGGCTAAGCCACCATGCCATATTTAAATACCTTGCCAGCGCAGCGTTATTTCATGACTAGAGTTGCCTCCATAGACGTTTTGAACTCACCAGAAAGCTTGGGGTCTATCGCCTTCGTTTGCCAAAGCTGCACAGAAAACCTGTTGAGAGAATGATGAGAATAATACACTACATTTTTTTTAATTTTTTTCACGGCTGACTTATCATCTACAGTAAAAACCAGCACACTTTTAGGGTCAGTCTCTGAACCAAATGTTACTGGCTGACCAATCTGGTTGCCGCCTACAAGCTTAGTCTGTATGCCTAGAACTCGCGGCAACACTTTTATCGCCAACGCGTTATCGAAGTCCTTACCCCCAGTCTCACTCTTGGTGTTCATCACTATACTTTTACCATCAACACCTAGATACTCGGTAGAAAAATTCACAATGGCTACGCCTGTATCGTCCTTATTGGGTGTATCGCATACAACACTTAGCAATAGATCAAATATCCCTACCGTTGCCCGGTGTAACTCTTTTGGGAATATCGCGTCCGACGGCTCCCGGCGAATCTCTCCGAAATCAAAATCCTCACTAGACTCACTTTCAAAAATACACGCCGGAGGGGATATCACTGTTACAGGGTCTTTGATAGTCGGAAGAATTGGTCTGGACCACCACATAAAATCCCTTCCACCAATTAAAATACCCACAGGTGCATCAACACTCTGGGTTTCGAATTCAACTTTTTCATCGGCCTTTCGCTCCCATGAAAAATCTACCCCTTGACAAGACACATCAAAAGAAAGGTCACTTAGTTTTGCCTTTGCTACACTCTCATCATCCTGATTACCAGTAGTTCTCGCCACGAGCGCTACTGGTGATTTAGAATACTTTGTCCCTGTACCATCGATATCCACCGTCATGTTTTCCTTGGGAATGGCTACTCCTGGACGACCATTTGTAAATTTGGCTTCAATTGAGCATTCGTAACGGCCTGAAACCACTCTCGGGACTTTAAAAATTTCCCCGTGCCCTGCTTTGAGCTGGAACTTGACCTGATCCAACGTTTCACTACTACCCCACTTCATAGACAGTGTTGGAAACACATCTTTTAAGGTCGCTTTACCCGTTGCCGGATAAGTGATTGTTCCGTCACTCCACTTTACCTTTCGAGCAGGCCCCAGAGCTTCAATGGCGCGATCAGCATTCCAATTTATTTTCGACGAGGCGAACAGTGTGGGAGAAGAAAAGATACCCACGGATAGGCATATCATTCCCACCCATATCGGCATCGACCACCAGCGACAATGAACCACCATCCAACTCATATTCTGTTTTATCTTGTTAATAAATGTCTTATTCGTCTTCATCGGCTGCCCAACCGGGAGTAACTTCCCAGTTGTCCTGTTAGAAATTTTCATTCGTTGATACACCCCATCCCGACCAGATTACATCCGCCTTTCAGCGGGCCCTCTTCCTAATAATTATGGTTTTCCCCATTAGGTTGTCAGTGCAGAACCACAACACATTGCCTCATCTTAACGACAGGTTTCGTTCAATTGCCTCATTGGATTCCAGCGTTTATCTGCCTTCGCCTTTACCGGAGGGGGCCCCAGGTTAAATGCCACCTCGCACTGCTTGTCCGGTGTACTGCCCCACTTCACTTTCAGTACCCCGCTGGGTGGCATACCACTCAGGTACACTTGTCCACCCTCCCCGACTATCGCGGCCAGATTTGTGTCTGTATCCCCTTTAAGCCCCGCCATTGCCCCAAACGGCACAGGCTTACCGTTATAGGTCAAATTCATCAGCAACTGCTGCCCAATACGCACGGGGTAATCCACCATCACAACCGCGCCACTCGTCGGGAATACGTTTTTGCTACCCTGTGCCATGTCAGCCCCTTCCGGCAGCGATGACGGATCTAAACTGATACTATTACGGCTGTACGTCTGGGCATAAGGCACAACCGCATATCCCCAGCGATTAGTAGTCACCGAACTGGAATTCATCACACGAATACCTGCAACCCCCGATGTCCGCACTAATACAGCAGCATCACCAATACGCGATGCCAAAGTAACACCATGCTGATGTGCAATCAGTCCTCCACTAAACCCGTAGTTCACACCACGTCCCCCCCATGAATCGTAGTTGTATCCCAAGTTGGCTTGCCCAAAGGAACCAAGATATCCCATTGACACTGACCCGCTGCGCCCTCTCCCTTTATTCGCCTGACTCTGCGATACGTTCCAAGACAGACTATTATCATCCAGCACCGATCCGCCTATGCCCAACTGGTTATTATTGCGTCCCGTACTGTCACGGGAAAAACTATAGTTAGCATACGCATTATTCAGCGCCGCATAGGAGCCAAACAGACTCAGTGGAACATTTACGTTCAACGAAATTTGCCGGTTCTCAGGCCAGTCACCGTTACCGCGCATGCGATCAATGCTGTAATTAAGCCCCCAGCCCACACGGTAGAAAGAACCATTCAATCCCATCGATAGTGTGGTGTTAGTTTTAGAGCTTCCCCAGTAGTTATCCCGCTGACCACTGAGCCACAGAGAATAGTTACCGGGCAATGACTGGCTCAGTCGCATCTGCCAACTACTGCGTCGCCGCTCAGACATCCAAGAAGGGAGTTCTCCCCAAACACTGTAGCCTTGAGTGTTCGCATCCGAAAAACTCAGGTAATTACGTGTGGAATAGCGGTACGCGGTTAAATCCACCGTCGTGCCAGTGGTCAGCATACTTTTCGAATATTTAGCGCGGTAAGATTCCCCACGCAGGATGTCAGGCGTATTTTGTAACCGAGTCCGGGAAGTCGTGATATCCGCAGATAACGCCCCCATCATGCCCAGAGAGAGCCCGGTTCCCAGCGCCGCGGATTGGTACGATTGCGCCACCAGGCCACCACCGTATAACGTGACGTTACCAGGCAGACCGTAAATCATCGAGGCCATACCAAACACCGGCTTACGTATGCCACTGCCATATCCACTACTGTAATAACGCCCGGCGGCCACTTCGTACTTGAATTGCCCCTGCCGCAACATCATAGGCAGACTGGAATAAGCCTGAGTGAACCCATGGTGAGTACCATCGGCCTCAGTTATCGTTACCTGCAAGTCGCCTCCGACACTGCTGCCCACCAAGTCTGTGATACGAAATGGACCGGGTGCCACATTGGTTTGATAAATCACACTGCCATTCTGCGTCACCGTAATCTGAGCATTGGATTTAGCTATCCCACTGATAATCGGCGCAAAACCACTCAGCCTGCCGGGCATCATCGGGTCACTAGTGGCAAGCCCAATACCACGATAAGGAAAACCATCAAATACCTGACCTGCCACACTACCGGTCGAGGTATCCCCTATCGTCAGATCACTGCGTAACGCCACCACGTCCCGCTGCAAATAGGTTTGCTGAAAGTTCCAACGTTGCTGGGATTCGGTCGTTTTTTTCACTGCGTCATTGAATGAGTCATACCGGTTATAAGTTTGACTGCTATAAGAATAAGTAGCCGTATTACGAAGACGCCAGGCCCCCAGATTCAATCTAGAATTGAAGTTACCGAACAGACTCTGACTAGTCTGTTTATTACCAAATTGTGAGCGTTGATTCTGGCTGCCATTGATGCTGTAGTTCAGTAAAAAAGCCGGAATGCCCTCCTGCCATAACTTCGGATCAACCAGGCCATTCGTTGAAGGCTTCATCGCTATTTGGGGTACGCTCACATTCAGCCGCATCTGGGAAAAGTTCAAGCGGGCCGCCGCTTGGGGAATCAATTTACCCAACGGACTCTCTATCGGCTTATCCACCGGCAATGCTTTCAACGCTGGTATGCCGCTGATATTAACACCCGCCGCTTCCAACAAATTTGGGGTAAGTACCGGCGTCAGCTCGGCATTATCCTCGCTATGACGCTGGAACGTAATATCACGCGTATCAAAAAAAGTACCATTCACGTAGATATCAACACGGTAAGTTCCCGGTGCCTGACCTCCTACGGTCTCAAACTGTGATAAATCTACCGGTTGACCGGAATTCGAACCAAAGCCCAATAAAGCCGGATCAAAATAATCACGCGCTGTTGCATGAGCGCTCCATCCCGTCAGAAATACCAGCATCACCCGACAAAAAACGAGAGAACCCCCCATTTGGTGCCTTGATAGGGTAAGAGAAGTAGAAATACCTTGATTTACACAACGACAACAAGTAAACGGCCGTTTTGAACGACAGCTTATTGCCGGAATCAACACTTTCATTCTTAATTACCATCTCTTATTTAACATATAGAGGTTCATTGCTCATATCTATTCTGTCGATATCTTGCAACATCGCTATTGACCACTGCCGGATACGGCAATAGATCTACTCTCTTCATCAGTGTCTAACCCAAACTCATCAATAGCACGCCACGATACAGTGACATGACTACCAGGAGACACTTTACCTGCCGGCAGCGACCAGCTCTGCTGACCAAAGGGTGGCACCATCCTAAACAAATCCTTGCCCGGTACAGCAAACGAACTTACCTGCAAAGTCTGCAACGTTATCCAAAACGGTGACGGATTAGTCAGCATCACGACATCCTCTTTTACTGACGCGCTTAACTGTTTCACCGCACCGGCAACCCCCTCTTTTGGTATCCCTTCAGGACGGTAGAACAATTTCACCGCCAGAGCTGTCACCATTTTCATCTTGCCAGAGCCATCTCTAGATACTGGTAATTGTTTCTCAGAAGGCAACATATGCAGATTCAGAAAGAACAGAGATTCTCGATCTTTCGGCAAAACCCCACCAATACGAAGGATTTTCAACACCAGCCGTTCATCTGCCCCCACCTTCGCAATCGGCGGAATAACGATAAATGGTGCCTTAGCCCCCAGCGGTAAACCGGTCTCTGGGTTTAGTTCTTGTACGATTGACTGAATGAGATAATTGTTGTCGCTGTTATTAATGAGTGTCGAAGAGACTCCGTTGCTGGATGATTCAGGATAAATCACACGAGTGTCATTGAGATGCAACCCCTTCAGACTCTCTGCCGCCCTGAGTGGCAATACCGGTAATATTATTGCCAGAACACATGACACAGTTATAACGATCTGTTTTATTGAAATATTACGCTCCACCATGTCATGCTCTTCCAATTTCAAAATATAAAAACATACTTAGTCGGCCCGTAACGTACCGCTCTGTAGTCTACTCACTCCACCGGCATCGGTGATCATCGACCATGTCACCTTACTTCCCACTTTACCTGCTAAGGAAAAAGTCATCTGGCCGAAAGGGGCCAACATTGACGGGGCTTTGTTAAGATCTACTGCCTTGCCGTCAAGTTTCAATTGGGCAAAAGTCTGGTAATACGGTGTTGGGTTAGTCACTACGACAGTATTGCCTGCTCGTATAAATGTCAGTCGGCTATAGGCTTGCTCCGGTGTCATCGGCAGCTTATCTGGCCGGTAGATAAGTTTAACATTCATCCCCAGCGCAATAGACAGAGATGCACCAATCTCTCTTGGTTTCCCATTGCCATTGGCCTTGCTCTCATCTAGTGTTTTTTTCGCCGGAATCGCATTAATACGAAAACGAAACAGAGACTCTCGATCAGCTGGGAAATCACCACCGGTACGTATAACACGCATCACGTTCAAGCTATTACCCTCCATGCGAAACAACGGAGGCAACACGGTAAACTCCGATGAACGGGTATTTGAGTTATCTCCCGGAGTCACAGCAGCTTGTATTAGATACACCTCATCGCCTGAATTCTGCAATGACATGCTTTGCACCTTGTCGCCCTGATGATAAATAATACGTGTCTTCCTCAACATAAGACCCGCATGTGCTGGTGACGATGCCATAACCGCCCATATCGCCAGCATTCCCATGACTATCATCTTTTTCATATATCCCACTTCATCTCAGAGAATCAGATAAAATCCCTTGAATACACCCGGCTTAACACCATCTACTGATACACGAACTCAAAATGTATATTCACATTCGCTATTCCTCCGCATAATACATTGGTATCGTTACTCTCTGTTTTACAGGTTACTGGATTATTTATATCGCCCAGACCTCCTACATACGCCCTGAACCTCCTCATTGCTCCCTCCAATTTCCCACCATTTCCTTTTACACTGTCTGAGAGGTCTACCCTATACGGGTGAGCCTCATCCTTTACCTGTACAAACTTGTTAGTTTTTTCGTCTAATATCCTAACTCCTACTCCTTTGGCAGTAGAATAATTATCCATGAAAAGCTCCGGATCTGTTATGGCAGGCACATCACTCCATATGTAGAGAGCGGGTCTTGATTCGCCTAGATCACAGTCACTAAACATAAAGTTCAGTTCCACGGGATCTCTTGCGATATATTTGCTATTTCTGAGTTCACTGGCATAGACCGGAGCGAAATACTCATTATAAGACTCGGCAAAGCTGGACCCATTCATACTCAACACACAGGTCGGAGGCAATAACATGCCTCTGAAAATGATTGTACGCTCCGTATCCTTATCCGCCTGCACTGGAAAAGTCGTCACACAACCGATGGTCCATCCAATCAGCATCATGAAGAGCAACACATATTTTGCCCTGCTGTGATATGTCATTAATTCACTGTTTATAAGATTGCTATTTTTCGTTTTCATCTAACTCTTTTCGCCTCTCCCAATTTTTATCATCCGTGATAAATCACACCTCACCGATAAGAAAATGTAAATGTGACGTGCGCAATCAGCGTGCCGGGTTGAATAACCTTACTATCTCTTCCACGTGCAATTGCTACCGTTACATCAGCCTCACCACTGCCCTCATCAAATTCAACCGGAACCTTGATTTTGCGATGATTTGTTACCAAATCATCATTCAGCCCTATTTCCTTCTTTTCTTCTCCGATTAAAATAATAAACCCCAGCCCCTCAGAGGCCCCAGGATCACCGGAACTAGGATCACTAAATATTGAACCATGTTCAGCGTCGATGGTATTTCCAGATACAGTGAGAAGGGGGACAAAGCCCACACTATCCGGATCGCCACAATTCGTTAATTTCAGCTTAAATGACTTGGTGGCTGATACATCCCCTTCATGACTAAACTTTGCCGCCAGCAGGGAACCAAAATTCAGCTCCGAACCCTTCATATCACCACCATCGATCTCTATGTCGCAAGGATCAGGATAAACAACTACATTCAGCTGTACGTTTACCCCACTCGTCCTCGTCGGTGGGTACTTGGGCCCGGTCTTGGACTTGGGGTCATCAGCCATGACGCTGCTTGCCAGGAACAGCAGAACCATTACAGAACTCCAGCAGAAGCAGCGCATCACAACCTGCAATACCGGGTTTCTACCCTTGGGCAGGAAGGTAGACGGGTCATTCAGCCTGCTTTTTTTTTGTTCTGTCGCTGTCCCAAACATCGTGCTCACCTCAAATTAACCCTATCACTCTTCTGTTAACGCGATATCACGCTGCAATGCCGATACATCAACGATAATTAAACGTAAACGTCAGTGTAGCCTTGATTTTTCCTGCCTTTTTGCAGACCGCTACCGTCTGCCCGCCTGCCAAAGCACATACCAGTGAAAATCTCACCGGCACAGTAGGCGTTTTATCGTTTACGATTGTGCCTTTATTAGCCAGATAAAACGGTTCATCGTCCTTTAAATCTGGGGACCATTCTGTTCCACTAAACTTCTTCAATTGCACAGTGATGCCCACTGCCGTTGAAGCTTCGTTTTTTTCATCTGCCCCTTTATCACGAAACAAGCTCTTATCATTCGTACCAACATGATTTCCGGTAACGGTAATCGTGGGAGTAATACTGTTGCTATTGACCACACTCGTGCAATTTCTCAGCGTAATCTGAATTTCCCTGTTAACTTTTCCTAATACCAAGTCTGCAAACTGCACTATGCCCAGCTCGATATTATTGCTGTCCACAATGACATCACACGTGCCTTGCGTAATTTCGGCCCTAAATGTGGCCTCGGCAGTACTCGCTGCCCATAAGGGGCCAGAAGAGAGCCACAGAACCCCACCCATGCCGACGTAATTCAGGTACCTGCGTAGATGCTGAACCCTTGAGATACCGGCTTTACTGAATTTCACCATTGAAGTTCTCTCCACCGCCGAGATCGCTGATCACCGCCCATTCCACCTTCTTTTTATTCTGACTATTCTGAGCGGGATAAACATGGGTGCTGAAAGGTGCCAACATTTGCGGATGACTGTCAGAAAACTTCACCGGTACCCCATCAACTTTGATCTGGGTAAAGCTGATGTGATAAGGCGAATTATTACTAACTTGAACGCCACCGGGAGCATGGGTAAAACGCAGCGCTTTGTATGCCAGCTCTGGCGTACCCACCAACCCCGTTGGCCGATAAAATAGTTTGATGGTATTGCCGATGGCATAGACTACTCCACCCGCAATCTTGTCACCTTCAAGACGCTGCCCAGAAGGCTTACTGCTGGGAATAGCAGCAGCATTAAAATAAAAGACACTCTCCCGGTCAGTCGGCAACTTGCTGGTATCACCTAAGATGTGCAGGACATTGGTTCCCTTAGGGTCCAAACGAAATAAAGGAGGCGTGACGTAAAATGGTGTTTTACCCTTGCCATCAACGGTGCGAGTAATTTTAGTTGTCACTAGGTAAGGGATATTGGTTGTTGTATTGTGCACCGATACCGTTGCTCCAGCTTTATCCTGTAAGAAAATAATGCGTGTAGCATCGATGCCAAATCCGCCTTCAGCCCAGCTCTGTGACGCGAACAAAAACGCGCTCAATACCAAGCCTTTTATTATGATGTTGGGAAGTCGGAGTTTATTAATCATCTTTTGTTTCTCATATCTTGGCTCAGTCAGCCAGTAGTTGCCTAATAAAAGGCATCATCAATCATCTAAGATTTTTCATCGAAGAAGCCTGAGGAAGCATCCCTCAGGCTGAAACAACATAAGCATTAGTTATACGCATAGGAGAAGGTGATAGGGGCATTAATAAGCTGCTCTTTAGGGGCATCCTTATTTGATGCTATATATACAGTAAAATCTACGTGACTCTTATTGAAATCAGCTTTACCAGCTGTGTCATCAGGAACGATCATAGAAATTATGCTACCACTTTTAACAGGCTTTACTTCATTACCTTCTGGGTAAGTTAATACTATACCTGACTGTTCACTTTTAACGTTATTAAAGAGATACTCTGATTGATTCAACGTATTACCTGTCACATACAACTTAACTTTACCTGCCTCTTTATTGTCTGCATCACAATTAGCAAGACCAATAGTGAAATGCCTTTCACTCTGAACTATATATTTCTCAATTTCTATGCCTGGAAATTTATCACCAGCCGGTTTTACAAAATCGGTTTTTTTATGGTTTCCCGTATCCACAGCTCCATTTGAACCAGGGTTAGTAACATCACATGTTGCAGCCACAATCGAACCGGTAACATTTACTATGGCATTATTCGCCGCATTAGCAGCCGAAGCTGCTCCCAAAACCAACGCCGCCACGACGCTTATCTTTAATATCTGTCTTTTCATTTCATTAATCTCTTTTTAACTACTTAACTAAAATCTGGTTCAAACTCGTGTATCACGTTTTGACAAACAGAGACATCTAGCTGTACAAAAATTTGTCAATTAGGACCATTTTGACAATTGATGTACAAAAATTTTTCTGTGCAAAAACAAAGCGATATGGATATAACTATAGTTATTTTGCAAATTTTAAGAATATTTAATTATTTAATCCGAAATTATTAACAGTAATTTCTTTAAAGTAACGAAGGAAGTGTGATGTTTTTACATATTGGAATAAAAAGAGTGGATTATCGAAATGTTTTTGTGGTAGGATAGTTGCGTTTTACAAATATATACAAATCTATCTCTTTTTTTATTAGAAAACTTTTAGTATAATTTCTAGGCAATTGTACATCAATTGTCAAAATGGTCCTAACTGTCATACCTTAACGTCTACCTTTTATACTCCAAACTCCTTGAAAACGTTCAGCATTACTGGCTGTATAGCGTACCGTATGGCGAATGTTTTTATGTCCAAGATAATCTTGTATTAGCCGGGTATCTATCCCTCGATCTGCAAGAGCAAAACCGCAGGCATGACGCAACATATGCGGATGCGGATCTACCGCGATATTCGCCCGTTGCCCTAACTGGTTGATAATCTGATAGATACGCTGGCGAGTCAGTGGTTTCCCACAACGCGACAAAAACAGCCAATCACTATCCGCGCCCTGTAAAGTTTTGCGCACTTTAAGCCATGCCTTAATCGCCTTAACCTCACGCTGCAACAGGGGATGGTTAGTACAAAACCCTCCCTTTAACCGCCTGATGTATAAACATTTTTCTTTTAATTCCATGTCAGATAACCGTAAATGCCTGGCTTCACTAACACGAAAGCCGTGGATATAGCTCATATAAACCAGACAGTAATTCCGTTCTGGATTAGGCCCAACTTTTGCCATTTCCAACATGCTTTCTACTTCTGATTGAGTCAGATATTTTCTTTGGCCCATGATTATTTCTCCAAAATATATTGATAGTACAACCCGGCGATATCCCGCTTAGAACAGACATAAGCTAGGATAAAATAGACACCGCTACCCAAAACGATGGCCTATTGTTCACCGAGGCTACAAGAGGTTATACAGATATGGGGCAAAATTTAAACACCTTTTTTGATTATTTTTTCACCTCACAAGCACGTTAGTTTACATTTGACTGACGGACAGATTATTCAAAACAGGCTACAAGAACCTGTCGTTACAAATCGCCTTTTTCGTTATAGCGGCTTACTCTTAAGGTATTGATATGGTTTTCAACCAGTTACGAAGGAAAATATTCCATTGATTACGTTAAACTCGTCTGTATTATTATGGATGGTAAACAGGCTCAGGCCGTGACCTGCGAAACTTGATGGAGTGCCATGCAATCAATGGAGATAAAAAAACCGTATGAAAGGCCAACTGCTTGATGCCATCCCTCTGACTTCCCTGCATGGCGTCGGGGTAAATCAGGCCGCAAAATTAGCAAAAATAGGGCTGGTTAATTTGCAGGATCTGCTGCTGCATTTCCCGCTGCGTTATGAAGACCAGACACGCCTTTATACTATTAATGATCTTTTACCCGGTATTTCCGCCACCGTCACAGGTGAAATTCTTCGTACCGATATTGTTGTTAGTCGTCGTCGAACCCTGATCTGCAAAATTAGTGATGGTACAGGCGTGCTCACACTGCGCTTTTTTAACTTTTCGGCGGCAATGAGAAACAATCTGGCAAAAGGGAAACAGGTTGTTGTCTATGGTGAAATCAGAAGAGGCAGTCAGGGCGCCGAAATGATTCATCCTGAGTATAAGATTCAAAATCGTACTGGAAATGTACAGCTTCAAGAGACATTAACCCCCATTTACCCGACAACAGAAGGTGTTCGTCAGGCGACGCTGCGTAATCTCATTGATCAAGCGCTGAAATTGCTGGACACCTGTGCAATCAATGAACTTTTACCGGAAGAACTTAGCCGCTCTATTATTAGTCTGCCGCAAGCATTGCATATCCTGCATCGCCCAACGCCAGATATTGCTCTGGCGGATCTGGAAACCGGCAGACATCCAGCTTATCGCCGTCTGGTTCTGGAAGAACTTTTAGCTCACCATTTGAGTATGTTAGCCGTCAGAGCTGGCGTACAACGTTATCACGCTCAGCCGTTGCCGACTGAAGACAAGTTAAAACCGCAATTCCTTAATCGCCTGCCATTTTCTCCAACCCATGCGCAACAACGGGTTGTCTCGGAAATTGAACAGGATCTGGCAAAAGATGTTCCCATGATGCGACTGATTCAAGGCGATGTAGGTTCAGGAAAAACGCTGGTTGCCGCATTAGCTGCGTTGCGAGCAATTGCGCATGGTAAACAGGTCGCCTTGATGGCACCGACTGAACTACTGGCAGAACAGCATGCAAATACATTCCGGCAATGGCTGGAACCTTTGGGGATTCAGATCGGCTGGCTAGCCGGTAAGCAAAAGGGGAAAGCGCGTCAGAAACAACAAGAAGCCATTGCCAGCGGGCAGGTCGCCATGATTGTTGGTACGCATGCCATGTTTCAGGAACAGGTGAAGTTTTCCGGTCTGGCGCTGGTGATTATTGATGAGCAACATCGGTTTGGTGTGCATCAACGTCTGGCTTTGTGGGAAAAAGGACGTGAACAGGGTTTTCATCCTCACCAATTGATTATGACAGCTACCCCGATTCCCCGTACCTTAGCCATGACTGCTTATGCGGATCTCGATACTTCTATTATTGATGAATTGCCACCGGGGAGGACACCAGTCACAACCGTTGCGATCCCGGATACGCGCCGTGAAGAAATTATCAAACGGATCAGAAACGCCTGTCTTGATGAAAACAGACAAGCCTATTGGGTCTGTACGCTGATTGAAGATTCCGATGTGCTGGAAGCTCAAGCGGCACAAGCCACCAGTGAAGAATTGACGCTCGCTTTACCGGAACTGAAAGTCGGGCTGGTGCATGGCCGAATGAAAGCCGCAGAAAAGCAGGCAGTGATGGAGGCTTTCAAATGTGGAGAATTACAGCTTCTGGTCGCCACAACAGTTATCGAAGTTGGCGTGGATGTGCCTAATGCCAGTTTGATGGTTATTGATAACCCGGAACGGCTCGGCTTGGCGCAACTTCACCAATTACGCGGCCGAGTTGGCCGTGGGGCTATCGCTTCTCATTGTGTTCTACTTTACAAAACGCCGCTGAGTAGTACTGCCAGAATACGTCTGCAAGTGCTTAGAGACAGTAACGATGGTTTTGTTATCGCGCAGAAAGATCTGGAAATTCGTGGCCCCGGTGAACTTCTGGGGACACGCCAGACAGGGAATGCTGAATTTAAAGTGGCTGATTTGCTAAGAGATCAGGGAATGTTGCCGGAAGTTCAGCGCATTGCCCGACATCTCCACCAGCATTATCCTGAACATGCCCGTGCCTTGATTGAACGCTGGCTACCAGAACGGACACATTATGGTAATGCGTGATTGAGAATATACCCGTCATCTTTCAAGTTGCCTCTTTGTTGGCTGCACTCTCTCACCCCGGTCACATCGTTATCTATGCTCCCGGGGATTCGCTCCCTTGCCGCCGCGATCCATCTTGAAATCCATAGGGTATATATCAGAGCGGTTTTTTGTTTCTCAAAGCTGCCAAAAATAGGGATATTTGGTTTTATCCAATAATTAAGATGCTCTGCTATAGAGCTTTCTTTTAATTATTCTATTAAATTGATAATGTATTATTGCTAAAGAAATGGAAAATAGAACCACAATTATTCCTAAATTAGCAACAGCGTTAAAATATATCCCCAGAAAATATAAATGGTTTTTTATTATTTTCTTAAAAAAATCGAATCTAATACCTCGAATTAATTGATACGACGTGTCACTATCCGAAGTCTTTTACCAGCTAATTGGGGTGGTAGGCGGTTCCGCTATTTTTCATCAAATTCCGTTGATGGCGTGTGCGGTATTAGCGCAACGTTATGCTCAAAGGTTAAAACGGAAATAGATGTAAACCTATGATATGAATTCAAGGGTAATTATTATATTTTCATCAATGTAATATTGAATTACTAAATTTAAATAGTAAATGTTTCTATTAACCCAATGAATGTAATTTTAAATATTTTCTTTTCGAAGTATAAAACCTTGATGGAGGTCACGCAAATAATAGTAGTTTTATTTTTTTATCTATACTTATATTTCATTATGGTACATATTAGGATGTTTTTAAATTAGAGCTAAATAAATCTACGTTGATATAATGGAGAGTTTAATATGATTTATGTCAAAAGTCTTTCAGATAATATGGTTAAAGTCGCAATTAGCAAATGGAGTAGTGACGAAGGTGAAGATGAATATATTGAAATTAATAAAGGAGAGGTGGCTCAATGGGATAGATCAGCGCGGTTTTTTAATGTCAGTAGTACGCGAAGATAATATTTCAGTGTTGTATTCAATAAAATCAGATGGCTACTTAATTATTTATAGTAACAAGGTTGAAAATAACGGTGAAGAGATAAATTATTTATATTCGATACGATCTAACTAAAAAATTTTATTATTTATCTAGTTTTCTTAATTTACCTTCATATGCCATTAAATTAAATGCAAATATTTATTATTGATATAGTGGAGGATTTATGATTTATGTTAAAAATCTCTCAACTGAGCCGGTTAAAGTTTCGGTTAATAAATGTGGAGAGGAAGGTAGAGAGGAATATTTATCTCTTGATTGTGAAGATGTAAAGGTGTGGGATCTATCCGATACGCATGGCTTTATATTGTCAGTAATACAGAGAGGTATTGAAAAATCATATTCTGCTTCTCATAACAGTTTTATTATTATTTTTGATGATTATGTACAAGATAGCGGCACCAATATATCTCCTCAAAAGAAATAAATGAGAACTTGTCATCCGATTTAATTGAGTGTTAGACAAAATTAAATCACCATAATCAGGAATGGAATCTCCATTCCTGAGCTATTTATATTTAACGGTTTGCTACTTTTGCCCCTAATGCTTGTTTTTCTGCTTGATTGATAAAGATATCCCCAGCCCTCTTTATAATTAATCAGTTGTTTTATCAACTTCCTCTACCCGCATTTCCAGACTGGTGTTTAGTCCCAATATTTGATGAATAAGATAATAGAAAAAATTTATCGACTGATACCTATAGGCTAATACTAAATTGATTTTTTGGTAGTTGATTTTAGATTATTTTTATCGATAATGAGTAAAAATTAAAATTATGAGATTTGAGCAGCAGAATTTAATAAAGATGTACATCTTTATGGCTAATTTTATTAATACGTAAATATGTAATTTAATTTACTAAGTATTAACTGTAAAGAAAAGAATAAAATTAACCAAGAGGGGCGAAATATATTTTCTATTTATAAAAAAGTGAGTTATTTTGGTTTTTTTAAGATTTACGTTCCAAATTATTTCGTAGAGAGCGGAAGTGATGAGATTTCAAATGAATACTTGATAAGCTGAATTATTATATTTTTCTCAGCTATTGGTTAATGGCCGATAATAACAAAATAATACTTAATAGATTAACTAATCATATTCACTATGCGCTTTCAGCTTAGAACCCCTTGATGATGCTCACTATCTGCTATAGTTTTATGCGCATAGATGAGGTATCTGATGAAAAGACAATGCGTCTCAACCGTAGAACGAAAACAATCCGGTAAACGTAGTACAAATGTGTATTTGACCGCTAAAGTGGTAGATGAAGCCCGTGATTTAGGGATCAACTTATCAGCGACACTAGACAAAATGTTGTCCGATGTTGTTCGTGAGAAAAGAAAACAGCTATGGAAAACTGAAAACAAAGCCGGTATCCACGTTTTCAATGAATTTGAGCGCGGTACAGGGCTATTTACCGATGATGATGAATACGGGGTTATTTGATGGCTCAGTACGCTGCTTACCGCAACAAATCCCCTAAATCGAGGGAGTAATACCCTTTCATTATCGACATTCAGAATGACTTATTAAACGATTATGATTCACGGACAATATTACAAAGTCAGTGACAACGGTAGTAAAGAGCAAGTTAAAAGCTGCGGATATCGTCTGTGTTATGCCGGGTATTCACTCCGATATCATGGCAGCTTTAGATACTATCGTTTCAGGGATTTAATTGGTTGATTTAAACTTTAGATCAATTTCAAAATAAGGTTTCAGTATAGGGGTTGTAAGCCCAGACCATCCAAAATTTTGTTGTATTAACTTCAGATTATTAACAAAGTGCTGGTTTTTTTATCCTGCACTTTGTTTTAACAGAAAGATCAATAGTGGTCGGGGTCGTGCCAAAAACATTCGTTTGTGCAATCCCATTTTGCAGATCGGTAAGTCAGTGACTTATCCATTGCAAAAATCTATTGCCAAATCTCCTCAAATGGCAATAAGTTAACGCAATTGCACCCAATGACTTATTGTGACTATTGCATGACGTGTAACATTGTCGTATGCTATTACACACTATGTAATACGGATGGACGATGATTAAATCATTCAAGCACAAAGGGTTGAAGCAACTTTTTGAAAAAGGGATTACTTCTGGTGTACCGGCGCAGGATGCCGAGAGGATTAACGACCGTTTACAAGCTATTGATGCGGCAAATGAAATAGGCGAGTTAAACCGTCAAATCTATAAACTTCACCCGTTGAAAGGAGATCGCGAAGGTTACTGGTCTATTACTGTCCGGGCTAACTGGCGCATTACTTTTCAGTTCATTAACGGTGACGCTTACATTTTGAATTATGAGGATTATCACTAATGAGACAGTTTAAAATTTCCCATCCTGGAGAGATTATAGCCAGAGATTTAGAGGACATGGGTGTTAGTGGTCGTCGCTTTGCACTCAATATTGGAGTAACACCCGCTACGGTATCGCGTTTTCTTGCCGGTAAAACTGCGTTAACTCCATCACTGGCAATTCGTATTGCCGCAGCGCTGGGAAGTACACCTGAGTTTTGGCTGCGTCTCCAGAGCGCTTATGACCTGCGCCAGTTGGAAAATCAAATCGACACGTCCGGGATCGTTTTATATGGCGAACAGGACGAAATGTCGCAGGTCATCTTAAAGCATTAAGCAATAGTAAATGCGGGGCTACGCCAGCCCTGCATTTGTCGGCAGTTATCGCAGCTACCCGGTCACTACCCCTTTTAATTAAGCTCCGTTCACCAAACGGAGCTTAAGAACACCACCTCCCCAGACTATCCCGCCAGAAACGCTCTCACTTGACGAGCGGGATTATTTTGTTAAATCTGACAAACAAGAGCTATATCAAGGCAATTTCGTTGATAATCATCCCAAAAACCTGGGGGATGAGCCTCAATATCGCTTTCTAACAACATGGGTTTTTGCCATTTAAATTGTTTGAACCCTGCCTTTTGGATCGCTGCTTGATATTGTTCACGACTCCAACGATACATAGTGAAAGGGCTAGGGGGTGTGGTAAGAAATTCAGCTTTCAGGAGAGTGGTGTCTTTCACCGGCTCTTCACTCAAAACTTTTATACAATAATTTTCATAATTCCCTTTCTCTAATCGATAATCAGGTTCAAAGGTATACGCAATTAGTTTACCGGAAGGCTTGAGATGAGCAGCAATGACACGGAACATAGTTTCAAGGTCTTCAATAGATTCTGCATGGCAAAATAACCAGGCTGCATTAACTATGTCAAACTTGCCAAATGACTCCATCTTGCAGACATCTCTTACGTGAAATTCGATATCGTCACCGTATTGTTGTGATTTGCTTTTCGCAATCGCTATCATGTTATCTGATATATCGACTCCAATGACTTTTGACGCACCACGATTTTTGTATTCTCGACTAAAGAGACCATATCCACAGGCTAAATCTAACACTGATTTCCCGTGTATATCTCCTGCCAGATTGAAGATAGTTCTGATTTCTACTTTGATATGGTCAGTAGCATCTGAAAAGCTTTCGTAAAGATGTGCAATAGGGCCATATAAAGTGTTATCTTTCATATTTTTTTATCCTTAGCTAAAGGCCAAAATACTTTATTTATCGAAGAGATATATTACTTAGTATGAATTAATAATTACTGAAAATTTTTCTCTTATTATAAATAAGATTCCAAAATAGTACCACATCTTACATCACTCACAATTCCATATATAACAATTGGTTAGCAAAATAACGCATAGCAAAATCATGAAACGTTATCTATATTAATACGTTAGTGATGAATTAGATATGATTTTTTAATATTGGTTAATTTTCGGATAAATATGAGGGGGGAATAAATATAAAATACCTATCATGTGTTTTGTGGAAACTATTATTCTTATAATAATTATGTCGTTTGAACAATATAAAGATGCCAATGGCCCGTCGTTATGCCTTTATATGGACTCCCCTGAACGCTCAACGGATTTTATACGAGTATATCAACAACAATACTGCGCCAACTGCATAGCTGGCGCAGGATCTTGCTAATTTATCCCTACACCGCCGGGAAAACGGGTAACAGCAGATAGAGCTTAATCACAATCGCATTAACGATATCGATAAAGAATGCCCCGACCATCGGCACCACCAGAAACGCCACATGGGATGGCCCGAAGCGATCGGTAATCGCCTGCATGTTCGCAATGGCGGTAGGTGTCGCCCCTAAACCGAAACCACAGTGACCCGCCGCCAGCACCGCAGCATCATAGTTTTTACCCATCACCCGATAAGTGACAAAAATCGCATACAACGCCATGACGATGGCTTGAATGGTGAGAATGACCAGCATGGGTAATGCCAGCGAGGCCATCTGCCACAATTTCAGGCTCATTAATGCCATTGCCAGAAACAGGGAAAGACTCACGTTACCCAGTACAGAAACCGCTCGGTCAAAGACCCGGTAGAAACCTAACACCGACAGACTGTTACTGAGGATAACCCCGATAAATAACACACAGACGAACGTCGGTAATTCAAACCATGTGCCTTGCAGAAGTTCAGATACAAAATTACCTGCCATCAGACAGATAGCGATCAAGGCGATCGTTTCCAGCATCACCAGTGCTGTGATCATCCGCCCGGTATAAGGTTTTTCAAATGCCGTTGGCACTTCGGTATCATCAGCCCTTAGCCCCGGGGTTTTTGTGTTTCTCACCAGAAAACGAGCAACCGGTCCACCAATCAAACCACCCAGTACTAAACCGAAAGTCGCACAAGCCATTGCCACTTCTGTTGCATTTTCAAAACCATAACGCTCACTAAACAGTTTACCCCAAGCGGCACCCGTACCGTGACCACCAGACAGCGTAACAGAACCCGCCAGTAAGCCCATTAATGGGTCCAGACCTAACAGTTCAGCCAGGGCGATACCCACCGTGTTCTGAACCAGCAACAAACCAACAACGACGAAGACAAACGTGAACAGAACCTTACCACCCGCTTTCAGGCTAGCAAGATTAGCATTCAAGCCGATAGTGGCGAAGAAAGTTAACATCAAAGGGTCTTTAAGAGATAAATCAAAGTTGATTTCCCAGCCCGTTGTTTGTTTAACAGCTAAAAGAATCAGAGCAACTAACAGACCACCGGCGACCGGCTCAGGAATGGTGTATTTTTCAAGAAATGGGACTGATTGTACAAGTTTGCGCCCAAGTAATAGTACTAATGCGGACGCCACGAGCGTGCCATAAACATCAAGATGATACATCTATGTACCCCAGCTATATTGTTAAAATTATGTAAGTTATTACGACGTTATACTCATCCTTTAGAAAACGCCAAAAGCAGGCAACGCTGGATTAGAAAAAAAATCTGCAACAAACACAAGTTAAAACATATAAAAATGTGACCAGGGCGAAGCATGGCAACGAACAGAGTTTTTACGCAAACGATTGCTTTTGCGCGGTCGATCATTAAATGCATTCTTTGTCAGTCCGGAATTTCACACCATGCTCACCGCCTCCGAACCTCTTAATCTGGTGTTTCCTCAGGAGAAGTAATCTTTCTACAAATCTGATATCGGGTTACACATAATCAACTCATCACGCACGTATATTTCATCATCGCGCGTGATGATGATTTATCTCCTAGCGGTTGGAAGGCCAAATAAAATCGTTACCAACCCAACCATCAAGATCGTATTCACTCATACACTGCTCAGCAAACCCTTTCAATTGATCCACTAAACCCGTGGCTTGGGAAGCCAACAACACATCGACCCTGATAGCTTCGTGGTTGCCGGAATAATTGCGCTCGTATAATTCATGCCTGCCAGCGAATTCCGTACCGATAGAGTCCCAAATCAGTTTCATGAGCTTGACTCGCTCAACTGCACTGTAACCATTGGAACCACGCATGTATTTATCAAGATAAGGAGACAGTTCCGGGTTGGAAAAATCGCGGGCATGAGAGTTAATATAAATCAAGGCACTGCCCAGATCCTGTTCAATAATTTCTTTTACCCGCGGGTAACCCAGCGTCATAAACCAACGATAAGCTATCCCATACTCGTACCGAGGCAATAGGGCATCTCCACTCCAAGGCTCCGGGGATTTAATCATCGCATCACTGAGCGCCCAAAACATATTACGCCATGACAATACTTCACCAACCCGTGCTTGCACGCCACGAAAATCCTTCGTACCCGTAGCTTCAACACCTTTAATGAGCAACCCAGAAAGAAAATCAAGTTTAACCGCCAATCGAGTCACACCATGCAACATAGCCCGATGAAAATAACCCGATTCAGCAAAAAATAACGAAACTTTATCTACATCTCCATAGATAAATATGTTTTCCCAAGGAACCTTCACTTTATCCAGAATCATTATCGTATCGTTCTCATCAAATCGGGACGAGAGCGGATAATCAAAAGGACTGCCCATTTTATCAGCCGCCATTGCGTAAGAAGGACGACAAATTAATTTCACTCCCGGGGTATTCATCGGCAAGGTAAAGACCAACGCAAATTCCCGTTTCTTTATTGGTAAACCGTAATGACCAATAAAGTTGTAGTGACTAATCGCCGATCCTGTGGCAACAACTTTAGCGCCGCTGACAATTAATCCATCATCACACTCTTTTTCAACATGAATACAAATATCCCCAATTTCATCAGGTGATAAATGACGATCTATTGGCGGATTAATAATCGAGTGATTCCAGTAAAACACGCTCTCCTGCGAACGGATATACCAGTTTTTTGCATTATCAGCAAAATCACCATAAATTTCCGGTTTTACGCCGAGCGAGGTAAGAAACGAAGCCTTATAATCAGGGCTTCTCCCCAACCAGCCATAACTCATGCGAGCCCACGCGGCAATAGCATCACGATCAGCAATTAAATCTTGCTGTGAGCGCGGTATACGGAAAAAAGGATGAGTCACACCACAACTCCCCGTATCTGTCGCCGTGGTCAGTACGTCACGATAAGCAGGATCGTGCAAAGCGTCGTAGAGTTTCGCAACAGCTCGGGCCGGATTTTGAAAAGCAGGATGGTTGACAACATCGTGAATACGTTCACCATAAGCCCAGACTTCCCGACCATCATTTAACCCATCCAGAAATTCCTTTCCATTAAGTGGGCGGGTTGTGCGGATATTACCTTCATCCGACGATTTTTGTTTCATATTTTCTGACATAGAAGATTCCTTACATTATTTATTTACCAGAAGATGGGTGAAAATAAACTATGCAGTGTTATTTCAAGCATCAATCAAATTGAGAAAGGAATAGAAAGGAATGACGAAAAAATACCATTATTCCATTTACAACCATCCACTAATACATTAATTCATTCAGATGTCATTGGCTATATTGTCATGCAATAAAATATAGATTTAATAATTATATTAATCACACAATATAATTATTAACAAAGGTAGATTCACATAATAATTTCTCCTCGCTCATAACTTTTATTCACCATCTCTTGAGTGAACACAAAAATTACGGCATAAAAGGAAGCTATAAGCCGATTAAATTGGAGTCTGATGATGAGATGGCTAGGAAAATCGCTGGTTACTCTGTTATTACTGGTAATACTGGCAGTAATCACTGTTTATGTCGTGATGCAAACAAATTGGGGAACACATCAGCTTAGTCAATGGTTGAGTCATCACAGCCGTTATCAGGTTCAAATAGGCAATATCGAACATAACTGGTCACAACCGGGCACCCTGGCATTTTCCAATATTGTCATTAGCAATCAGCAACAGACTTTCATTTTAGCAGCTCAAGTTGTCGCATTCGATTTCAACTGGCAGCAACTTACTTCCCCGCGTCATTTTCATCGTCTGTTATTGCAACAGGGCCAATTAACAATCAAAGGCCAGCAACAATCCTTGCCTTTTAGCGCCAACATTCTGCAACTTAATCAGATGGCTATTCAGTCAGAAAATGCAAGCTGGCAAATTCAAGGGCAAAACATCACTGGCGGTATCACCCCCTGGAACCCACAATCAAATACGTTGGCAGGGAATGGGGAATTTCAATTCAGCGCTGATAAACTGAATTTCAATGATATTTCTCTCGAAAAAATCATTATACGAGGAGATAACCAGCAAAATACCCTCACTCTCCGTTCATTTGGTGCAACATTGGCACAGGGTTCGGTATCAGGTAATGGGCAACGTCTGCCTGATGGTAGCTGGCAGTGGGATAATTTACTTATCAGCAATATTCGTTGGCAAACGCCAATGACACTTGAGGAGTTATTGCTAAAAACGGACAAATTACCCGCGGTCAGCATCAAAGATCTAAGCCTGACTAATGCCAAGCTGGAAGGTAAAAACTGGTCTGCTAATTATCTGGATGTCTCAGCAAAAAATGTCGGGTTGACTAACGGGAGCTGGCAGGCAAAAGAGGGCATCATTGATTTCAACGTTATGGATACTACGCTAAATGATCTTCATTTCACCGATGTTATTGGTCACCTTCTTCTTGCAGGCAATGAACTCACTATTTCCAATCTCACTTCCCGTTGGGAAAAGGGATTATTCCACGTCAAAGGGCAATGGAATCACCAAACAAAACAATTCAACATCACCAATGCAACGGTTGCCGGTTTAACTTATACCTTGCCACAAAACTGGCATCAGTTGCTGAAAAAATCATTGCCTAAATGGATATCCGGATTTTCCATTAACGAGCTGACAATTAACAACAGCTTGTTGATTGATATTAACCCCGATTTTCCATTCCAGCTTACTGCCCTCAGTGGTTATATCTATGACATGGAATTACTGAAAGAAGGGAAATGGGGAATCTGGCGTGGTTCTTCAAATCTAAATTCCACCAGCGCAACATTTAACAAAGTTGAATTACGTCGCCCTTACCTTAAATTACATACAGAAGGAAATAAACTGATCCTCGACCAATTAGATGCCTCTGTTGATGATGGATTACTAAAAGTGAAAGGTACAGTAGATCAACAGGTACAGAAGCCATTTACTTTAGATTTCCGGGGAATAGATGCAGATTTAGCGATTTTGCCTCAATGGCGGTGGGTGCCGTTGAAATTACAGGGTAAAGGCAATTTCACGCTGTTAATACAGGGAGATCTTGCTGCTGATGATATTAAAAGTACTATCGATGGTTCATTGACTGCCTCGGATAAACAATCAGGCAGCGAAACTCAAGTCATTAATAAGGGGCAGATATCCACACCAAACTGTGAAACTTGTCCGGTTGTTAAGCTATAGTAACGAATATTCGGGTACCTATGTGCCCGACTCAACCTTATAATAGTTATTTTCTATTTCAATTCATTAATAAAATCTCCGATCAGTATCAGCCGAAAAACCATACTAATATCGATGACATTAAAAACGCAATTAAATTTCACCAATGAAGTTGTAACAAGGTACAAAAAATGACGTGTATACTGCCTGAAGCCATTGAAAACAAACTGCAAAATTATGACCGTATTGTTGTCGGTGGCATCATCAGAGACCAAAATAGTCATATTCTGTTCTTACAACGAGCGCCTGATGAATCCCCGCCAAATCTCTGGGAAATTCCTTCTGGCGGTGTAGAAAAAGGAGAAAATCTATTACAAGCACTATCTCGTGAAATAGAAGAAGAGACCGGACTGCTTCTTGATGATGTTATTGGTTTTCTCAGCGCGGTGGAATATTCTATTAAGCAGACTCTATGCCTTCAGGTAAATTTTAATGTCATATGCACAGGTGAAGTTAAGCTTTCTCCTGAACACACTCAATATATATGGAGCAATATAGCCAATTTCCACAGTGAACTTGATGATTTTATGCTGCGTGTACTCAACGAAGCTTAATTTTATAAAAACGACTCTTATTATTGCTACTGATGATATGAAAAATCCCCAGTGGCATATTTAATGCCACTGAGAAATCTAAGCGATAGCCGTATAAGCATTTGGCAATACCATATAGGTACCCGTAAATACCGCACCGATTCCCTGATCACCGCTAACAATCACATCCAATTTCACTCTCGCTTTACTGCCTTGTGCCAAACGAGCCAAATCGCCGCTCATATTTTTAAGATCGGCAACAGATTTTGGTCTGCCAACAACCGGTTTTTTGTAACGGATATCGGCATCAGCCAGAATGATATCACCACCTAGTTGACGTTCCTGTAACAACAGCCAAATCAATCCCCAACCGGTCAGGGTTGCCAGAGAAAACAGACTGCCAGCAAAGATAGTTTGGTGAGGATTTTGATTCCCGGCTTCCGGCATGGTGGTAATAAAGCTCTGACCGGTATATTGAGAAATTCGTACCCCCATTTTTTCACTGAGGGGAATATGTTTGTACCAAGCCTGTTGCAGTTCGTTGCACCAATCTGGCCGGTGAAGAATATCATCAAGTGTTGCAACCGGCTTTATCATCAGAAAATGGCGAATGGGTGTCGTTTGTGGGCTAGCAATTAGCCCACGGTTTTCAAACCCCAATTTACTGAAAAACTCCACCGCATGTTCACGAGCACTGCATACTACCCGTTTAACACCCTCCTGACGGGCAACAGATTCCAAGGCCATTGCGATTAATTTTCCTAACCCTCTACCTTGCATGTTGGGATGCACTGCCAGAAAGCGGATTGCCCCTTCACTATCCGCATTGATATATAAACGCCCTACCGCCACCGGGTTCCCTTTCTCATCCACAACCATCTGATGATGAGCCATCGTGTCGTAACCATCTTTCTCAGAGCCTACAGGCTGATGCAATGGCTTACGCAACATTTCCCAACGAAATCGATAATATGCTTCCAGTTCTTGTTCTGTTTCAGGTACTCGCAGATGATACATAGAAACTGCCCCTTTCTTTTGCTCATGATGTTAATCGGGGATGATTGCGTTCTACTGGCTATTTTTGGTTGCTAGACCTGCAACCAGAAAGTGACTGGCCCATCGTTTGTCAGGCTGACTTTCATATCGGCCGCAAACCGCCCGATTTCTGTTTTTACACCACTTTGGCGGCATAGTTCAACAAAATAGCGATATAATTCGTCGGCCTTATCTGGGGCGGCGCCACCGGAAAAACTGGGTCGCATGCCCTTTTGAGTATCGGCAGCCAGTGTAAACTGGGAGACAACTAACAAACTGCCTCCGATTTGTTGGACGTTCAAGTTCATTTTGTCCTGTTCATCACTGAATATCCGATACCCTATCACCTTCTCACACAACCGTTTTGCCTTCTGTTGATCATCTCCTTTCTCAACACCTAGCAACACCAGCAGGCCGTGACCAATTTCCCCAACCACTTCGTTCTTAACAACAACATTTGCCTGTGTTACCCGCTGGATTAACGCGATCATATTTTTCCTTTACTCAATAGTAGCATCAGCACACTATCCTCTATTATCCGTTCAATCCCTCATTTTGTTCAGAAAAACCGATTGCTTCGAAATAATCTGGCACTGTCTGCCTATCAACAACATGAACGCTATTGATCCCTAATGCCCTGGCTGTTTCCACATTTTCCAGCACATCATCAAAAAACACCGCCTGATCCGGTGAAAAACCTTCTGTTTCAAGTAGATACTTGAAAATATCAGGTTCAGGTTTACGCATTGCCAAATCCTGCGACAAATAGAGGTAATCAGCGGATGCCGCAATCTCAGGATAATTATGTGCCCAGTAATCCAGGTGCAAACGGTTCGTGTTGGATAACACGACAACCCGATGTCCCGCCTCACGCAATTTTTTCATTATCTGAATGACTTCAGGACGAATATTAATAAAGATAGCATGCCATCCAGCAGCAAACTGCTCAAAACTGAGTGAAATATTCATTTCCTGACATAAAGTATCAGCGAATTCCAAATCAGTAATTTGACCACGCTCATGTTTTTCAAACGTTTCTCCCATAGAGAAACTTTTAGTCAAAGTCGCGAGAGGTGTCCCGCTTAAATTACTCCATACCGCTAAAACTCTTTTAAAATCAATCTCAATAATCACATTACCCATATCGAAGATATATAACATAATTACCCCCTGGCTAATTAATAACTTTTTACTTTAATCGTATTTTCAATGAGAAAACAGTACGGACAAGTAAAAAGCGAATCACTTCACGGTATTTTTCTTACGAAACGATAAAGTAGCATCCAGATTAAAAAAGTCGAGTAAGGTGTTATAGTTATGTTGTGGTTCCTCCTCTGTATCGGCCTTCTTCTGGCTGGATATTTCATATATGGTAAGATTGTCGAAAAGATATTCACTATTCGACCAGAAAGAAAAACCCCCGCTCTTTCTATGGCTGATGGTGTTGATTACGTTGCTATGTCCACCCCAAAAGTTTGGTTAATTCAGTTACTAAATATTGCCGGCGTTGGTCCTATTTTCGGCCCAATTCTTGGTGCCCTCTATGGCCCGCTTGCCATGCTGTGGATTGTATTCGGCTGTATCTTTGCCGGTGCAGTACACGATTACTTCTCCGGTATGCTCAGTGTGCGTGCCCGCGGTGCATCCGTGCCCGTTATCGTTGGTAACGAACTGGGCAAAGCGATGAAGCATTTCATGAACATATTTGCGGTTATTCTGCTGATGCTAGTTGGAGTCGTCTTTGTTTTAAGTCCAGCCGGCTTACTGAATAACTTGCTGAAAGAGGCAATGGGTTGGGATAACATTGCTATCTGGGTCGGTGTTATCTTTGCTTACTATATTCTCGCAACGCTGGTGCCTATTGATAAAATCATCGGTCGCCTTTACCCACTGTTTGGTGCATTGCTACTGTTTATGTCTGTTGCGCTGATGGTCGGTTTAGCGATGAGCGATAAGCCTTTCTATTCACAAGGATTGGATTTTACCACTAACTTTAATCCGAAAGATCTGCCGGTCTGGCCATTGCTGTTTGTCACGATTGCCTGTGGTGCTATTTCTGGTTTCCACGCCACTCAATCTCCGCTGATGGCACGTTGTATGCAGAATGAAAAAAATGGCCGTTTCGTTTTCTACGGCGCAATGATTGGTGAAGGTATTATCGCACTAATCTGGTGTACATTGGGCCTGAGCTTCTATGAAGATACTAACGCATTACAGGCCGTGATTGATCAAGGTACGGCCTCTCTGGTTGTTCACGAAGTGTCCACGTCTCTGTTAGGTACTGTCGGCGGTATTCTGGCAATCCTCGGTGTGGTGATTTTGCCAATTACTTCTGGCGATACCGCATTCCGTTCTGCCCGGCTTATTATTGCTGAATTCCTGAATATCCCTCAGCAACAAATGACCAAACGTCTGTTATTAAGTGTGCCAATGTTTATTGTCGGTTATCTGATTACCAAAACCGATTTCAATATCATCTGGCGTTATTTCGGTTGGGCGAACCAAACCACAGCAATGGTCATGTTATGGGCTGCTTCCGCATGGCTGCTGCGCCGTAATAAATTCCATTGGATTACCACCCTACCAGCCATGTTTATGACCGCGGTGTGCTTCACCTATCTGGCATTTGCACCAGAAGGTTTTGCGCTAAACTGGAATATCTCTGTTGTTATCGGCCTGGCGGCAATGGCGGTTGTCACAATTGCTTTCTTTGCAAAAGTCCGCTCCCAATCAGCTTCCGATAATATAAAAGCCAAAGCATTAAATGAGTAAAAACCCAAGAAGAGATTAAATATCACAACAGCCCCTCACGATAAAAAGTTGAGGGGTTTTAATTGCCCGTGATAAGAAACACTTATTCCTCCTGAAAATATCAGACGAGATATCACATGGATATTGATAATTTAAGCGTTACAGCCAGAACAATGAGTGTCTACATATTGCAAGTTATGCCAGAAGCTCACGGCTCATTATCGTGACAAACAATGAAAAAGAATTCATCTGGGTAGAGGATTAATTGTAGAAAATTGGATAGATTAGGCCATTTAAAAGCAAACCTACGAATAGTCGTTAAATTGGGAAGTTTCCAGACAAAGATACGATTTGTCGTTTTTAATCGTTTCTTGCTTAACTATTAAATAAAAAACAACTCATTGAAACTCTCGCCAAATGATAATCACGCTAATCCTGCTGAATGGTGGCAAACATAAACAAGATTGACTACAATTGTTATTCGCAGCACACTACGTATAGTGTGTTAAATCATACACCATTCGAATACTAAAACTTTGCTTTAATAAATGTAGGTTTGTACGTTTTCAAATGCGATACCAAAGAGAACGACACCCATTAATGGCACCAAGGCGCTTCTTTTAATGGACAACTTGTCTTTGGATAATTGATCGCTTGTATCGAAGTAAACGATCCTAAACTGAGTTCGATAAATTCCCTACCCTGAAGAAAGCAATCTACTACAGGGAAAGGTCTTGAATGTTTTTAGAAAACAGGAGAATCAACCATGTATATGTTTTTACCTTTTTTACTCGCATTATTTGCGGTTATTACCACCCTATATGGAAAGTATAAAACGAGTTATACCCTATGGGGTCTTCTTTCGGTGACGACTGTGGCTTGGTTTATCCATCATGCAACTGATTCGTTAAATCTATCTTTTTAACGGGAGACAATCTGATGAATCAGGTATTAGCAACAAAACAACAGATCAGCGTCGGCATGATATTTAACCTCATTGGGTTATTTGCTATCAGTGCTGTTCTAACCCTTGCTTTCTATTATCAATTGGTCCTTTCCGAACTCCCTTGTCCATTATGTCTGCTACAGCGAGCAGGCATGATCATGATAGGGTTTGGTTTTCTGTTTAATCTGTGTTTTGGTATCAAAAGTGCGCACTATGGCTTATCACTTATCGGCTGTGTCGTGACTGGCATTGTTGCGATCCGACAAGTATTTTTACATATCACACCCGGTGATCTCGGTTATGGTTCCGCGCTTTTTGGTATACATTTCTATACTTGGGCCCTTATCTGCTCAGTTATCGCGATTATCGGCATAGCAGTCATGCTGATATTGAAAAGCCTAGAAAAAACAACCGAAGAAAAGCAGAAGACGTCTGCCATCGGCCAGATTGTTATCGGATTATTTGTCATATTAATTACCGCAAATTTAATCTCCACTATTTTGGAGTGTGGCGGTGGGCAGTGTGATGACAACCCAACGTTCTATCAATTGCTCGGTAAATAATCTTCGATTTGTTCAATTTGAACAGACAAATCCCAGAAAACTCAGGGCGCCATTGGCGCCCTAAGCATTGGTATTGCAGGAAAGATTATGCTTCTTTACTGCGATACGCACGACGGCGTTCGTTTTCCGTCAAATGGCGTTTACGCAGACGAATAGATACCGGGGTCACTTCCACCAGCTCGTCATCATCAATAAACTCCAAAGCCTGCTCCAAGGTTTTCTTAATATGTGGAGACAGGGTTGTCGCTTCGTCAGTACCAGATGCACGGACGTTAGTCAGTTTCTTACCTGTCAGACAGTTAACTGTCAGGTCATTAGAACGAGAATGAATACCGATCACCTGGCCTTCATACACTTCCGCACCATGACCAAGGAACAACTTACCGCGATCCTGTAAGCTGTAAAGTGCATAAGCAACCGCTTTACCCTGACCATTGGAAATCATCACGCCGTTCTGACGGCGACCGATTTCACCCGGACGAATATCATCATAGTGGCTGAATGTTGCATACAGCAGACCGGTACCGGAGGTCATCGTCAGGAACTCAGTACGGAAGCCAATCAGACCACGGCTTGGAATAACATAATCAAGGCGCACACGGCCTTTACCGTCTGGCAGCATATCGCGCAGATCTGCTTTACGCTCACCCAAGGCCCGCATCACATCTCCCTGATGCTGCTCTTCAATATCCAGCGTTACTTGCTCGAAGGGTTCTTGCTTACGGCCATCGATCTCACGGAAGATAACTTTCGGACGGGATACCGCCAGTTCAAAACCTTCACGGCGCATGTTCTCAATCAGAACAGATAAGTGCAATTCACCACGGCCAGAAACACGGAACGCATCCGGATCTTCTGTTTCTTCGACACGCAGGGCGACATTGTGAACCAACTCTTTCTTTAGACGCTCAAGAATTTGACGTGAGGTGACATATTTGCCTTCACGTCCACAGAAAGGGGAGGTGTTAACACAGAAATACATGCTTACCGTCGGCTCATCAACAGCCAACGGTGGCAGCGCTTCAACAGCATTAGTGTCACACAGCGTATCGGAAATATTCAGCTCACCCAGTCCGGTAATCGCAACGATGTCGCCCGCTTCCGCTTGCTCACTCTCAATACGCTCCAACCCCAGATGGCCCAGTACCTTACCGATTTTGCCGTTCCGGGTTTTACCTTCACTATCAATAATTGTAACGTTCTGGTTTGGCTTAACAGTACCGCGCTTAATACGGCCAATCCCGATAACACCAACATAATTGTTATAGTCCAGCTGAGAAATCTGCATCTGGAATGAACCATTAAGGTCAACTTTCGGTGGCTCTACATGATCGACAATCGCCTGATACAACGGCGTCATATCTTCCGCCATATCATCATGATCAGTACCGGCAATTCCCATCAATGCCGATGCATAGATAATGGGGAAGTCCAGTTGCTCATCAGTCGCACCCAGATTGACAAACAGGTCAAACACCTGATCCACAACCCAATCAGGGCGTGCGCCAGGACGGTCAACTTTGTTAATGACCACAATCGGTTTCAAACCATGAGCGAACGCTTTCTGTGTCACAAAACGGGTCTGAGGCATTGGCCCGTCCATAGCATCGACCAGCAATAGTACACTGTCAACCATAGACATAACACGTTCTACTTCACCGCCGAAATCAGCATGTCCCGGAGTGTCTACGATATTAATACGGTAGTCATTCCATTTAATGGCGGTATTTTTTGCGAGAATAGTAATTCCCCGCTCTTTCTCCAAATCATTGGAGTCCATCACACGCTCTGTCGCTGTCGCACGGTCACCGAAAGTACCGGATTGTTGCAGCAGCTTGTCAACCAGGGTAGTTTTACCATGGTCAACGTGCGCGATGATGGCGATATTACGCAATTTTTCGATCACAAACTTTGCCTCAGGCATTTTATAAATGGCGCGCTATTGTACACACATTGGTCGAAGGACTAAACAGGATCACAATAATCTATGCTTAACAACTTGATAACAATGAAATTGTGATCCCTTTCACGCCTATAAACAGACGCACTTTCGGCACAAATGCACTAATATTGTGCTTCGCAGTAACATAATTGCACCAATTTAGTGCAACATTCCCGAATATCAAGGTATCCCATCACGGGTATACTCACAACACAGTATATGGCAAGGCGTTAAAAAGTTGGCACGCTTTTCGCAAATGCTTTCGTGATTGAATTGATTTTCACAACTATAAGTTTGCAAACGTGTAAATAGCCTTGTTAAGGTAAAACGATGTGACTGTGTTTTCTTTAGTCTTAACCACGACCATTTTATCAAGACCGACACAAACCAGGAGAAACCGAGTATGTCCGTTGAACATGTTTTAACCATGATTGAAGAGCATCAGGTGAAGTTTATTGATTTGCGTTTCACTGATACCAAAGGCAAAGAACAACATATGACCATTCCTGCTCATCAGGTTAATGCAGACTTCTTTGAAGATGGCAAAATGTTTGACGGATCTTCAATCAGCGGTTGGAAAGGGATTAACGAATCTGACATGGTACTGATGCCAGACTCAAATACAGCCATGCTTGATCCCTTCTTTGACGATGCCACATTGATCCTACGTTGTGACATTCTGGAACCAGGCACCATGCAAGGTTATGATCGTGATCCCCGTTCCATCTCCAAACGTGCTGAAAACTTCCTGCGTTCAAGCGGAATTGCCGATACTGTCCTGTGTGGACCAGAACCTGAGTTTTTCCTGTTTGATGATGTGCGCTTCGGCAGTGCCATGTCTCATTCTTACTATTACATCGATGATATCGAAGCTGCATGGAATTCCGGGACGCAATACGAAGGCGGTAACAAAGGCCATCGGCCTGCGGTAAAAGGCGGTTATGCTCCGCTACCTCCTGTTGATTCTTCGCAGGATTTACGTTCAGCGATGTGCCTGACGATGGAAGAGATGGGGTTGGTTGTAGAGGCTCACCATCATGAAGTAGGAACAGCAGGCCAAAATGAAATCGCTACCCGCTTTAACACCATGACCAAAAAAGCGGACGAAACCCAGATTTACAAATACGTCGTACATAATGTCGCGCACAATTTTGGCAAAACCGCAACCTTTATGCCAAAACCACTGGTTGGTGATAATGGTTCCGGTATGCACTGCCATATGTCTCTGTCTAAAAACGGTATTAACTTGTTTGCCGGTGACAAATACGGCGGTCTATCTGAACTAGCGCTATTCTACATTGGCGGTATTATCAAACATGCTCGTGCGCTGAACGCGTTTACCAACCCAACAACCAACTCTTATAAACGTTTGGTTCCGGGCTATGAAGCACCGGTGATGCTGGCCTACTCTGCCCGTAACCGTTCAGCATCCATCCGTATTCCCGTTGTTGCCAGCACCAAAGCTCGCCGTATTGAAGTACGTTTCCCTGATCCGGCGGCTAACCCTTATCTGGCATTCGCCGCTCAATTGATGGCTGGCCTTGACGGCATCATCAATAAAATCCATCCCGGTGATGCGATGGATAAAAACCTGTATGACCTACCACCGGAAGAAGCCAAAGAGATCCCCACTGTCGCCTCTTCTCTGGATGAAGCACTGGCGGCGCTGGATGCCGATCGCGAATTCTTGACCCGTGGCGGAGTATTCACCGATGACGCCATTGATGCTTATATTGACTTGAAAAACAGTGAAATAGAGCGTGTCCGTCTGACACCACATCCACTGGAATTTGAACTCTATTACAGTGTGTAATTAGCAGCGCCGTTTCCGCTGATCATTTTTTGTTGCCGTGAAACCTTTAGCCCATCTTCGGATGGGCCCTTTTCCTACCATCTAAATTTCAGGCTTTGACTAGGTTTTACGCTCGAACATGATACAGTGCACCAAAAAAGTGCAGGGGTGTGGATGAAAACGGAAAATCTGCCCGATAGCGAGCAAATATTAAATTCGCTCATTAACAGTGTACTGGTACTGGATACTGATCTCGTCATCCGCTATGCCAACCACGCAGCACTACAATTATTCGCTCAGAGTGCCCGTAAATTATTCGGTACACCTCTTCCAGTACTGTTCAGCTATTTTTCACTGGATACAGAATTGATGCGCTCTAGTCTGGTCAGTGGCCAGAGTTTTACTGATAACGAAGTAACATTAGTGGTTGAGAACCGCTTTCACATTATGTCGCTCAGTGCCCAACCAATTTCCGAGCAGTTCATCTTGCTGGAACTGGCACCTATGGATAGTCAACGCCGGTTAAGCCAAGAGCAGGTACAACAAGCTCAGCAGATAGCCGCACGGGAATTGGTTCGGGGGCTGGCACATGAAATCAAAAACCCCCTTGGTGGGTTGAGAGGAGCCGCACAATTACTGTCAAAAGCACTGCCTGATCCTGCTTTGCAGGAATACACCCAAGTGATTATTGAACAAGCCGACCGATTGCGCCATCTGGTAGACAGATTGCTTGGCCCACAACATCCGGGTGAACGAATTAAACAAAGCATTCATTATGTTGCTGAACGGGTCTCCCAATTAGTCTCGCTGGAAATGCCGGATAACGTCACACTGGTAAAAGATTATGATCCCAGTTTGCCAGAACTGGCCCACTATCCTGATCAAATTGAACAGGTATTGCTAAATATCACCCGTAATGCCTTACAAGCGCTAGAAAAACAGGGGGGAACCATTACCCTCCGCACTCGTACTGCTTTTCAAATTACCTTGCATGGCAAGCGCTATCGTCTGGCGGCCAGAATTGACGTGGAAGATAACGGGCCAGGTATCCCATCACAAATTCAGGACACCTTATTTTATCCAATGGTCAGCGCGCATGAAGGCGGAACAGGTCTTGGTCTATCCATTGCTCGCAATTTAATAGACCAACACTCCGGCAAAATAGAATTTACCAGTTGGCCGGGGCACACAGCATTTTCTATCTACTTACCAATTAAGAAATAGAGGATAACGATGCAACAGGGAAAAATCTGGATCGTCGATGATGACAGTTCAATCCGCTGGGTACTGGAGCGGGCGTTAAGTAACGCGGGGATGGAATGTACCAGTTTTGCAGACGCGGATAGCGCCCTGACCGCACTAGCCCAAAACACGCCTGATGTACTGATTTCGGATATCCGTATGCCGGGAATGAATGGGCTAAACCTACTGAATAATATCAAACAGAGCAACCCGTTGCTGCCAGTCATCATTATGACCGCTCATTCTGATCTGGATGCTGCGGTCAGTGCTTATCAGCAAGGGGCTTTTGACTACTTACCAAAACCCTTTGATATTGATGAAGCCGTTGCCTTGCTGGAACGAGCACTTAGCCACTCCCGCGATCAGAATCAGCCAACTAAAAACCCGCAGGTCGTCACACCCGTTTCTGACATGATAGGAGAGGCGCCTGCCATGCAGGACGTTTACCGCATTATCGGCCGCCTCTCCCGTTCCTCTATCAGCGTCCTGATTAATGGCGAATCCGGTACCGGAAAAGAGCTGGTGGCCCATGCGCTGCACCGTCACAGCCCACGGGCCAATGAGCCATTTATTGCCCTTAACATGGCAGCCATCCCTAAAGATTTAATTGAGTCAGAGTTGTTTGGTCATGAAAAAGGGGCTTTCACCGGCGCTAATCAAGTACGTCATGGGCGGTTTGAACAGGCTAATCGCGGTTCACTGTTTCTTGATGAAATTGGTGATATGCCTCTGGACATTCAGACCCGTCTGTTACGGGTATTGGCGGAAGGTCAGTTTTACCGAGTTGGCGGTTATGCTCCCGTAAAAGTGGATGTGAGAATTATCGCGGCAACCCATCAGGATCTGGAACGTTTGGTAGAGCAAAGCAAATTCCGTGAAGATCTCTATCACCGCCTCAATGTTATTCGTATGCAATTACCGCCCTTACGTGACAGAGTGGAGGACATCCCTCGCCTGACCCGCCATTTCCTACAACAGACCGCCAAAGAGTTGGGCGTAGAAACAAAGATTCTCCATCCTGACGCAGAAATGGCCTTAATGCGCTTACCCTGGCCGGGCAATGTTCGCCAGTTGGAAAATATCTGCCGTTGGCTGACAGTCATGGCAGCAAGCCAGGAAGTGCTGGTACAAGATTTGCCGCCTGAATTATTTGAACCCCACCATACCGAAATCGGCACAACAACATCTGTAAATACCGTACCCGCAAATACAACACCTACCAATACAATACCGGAAAACTGGTCGCAGCTACTTGCCCAGTGGGCAACAAATGCCTTGGAAAATGGTCAGCAGGATCTGCTATCTGAAGCATTACCATTATTGGAGCGTACCTTACTTGATTGTGCACTTAAGCATACCAAAGGCCATAAACAAGATGCTGCCCGATTACTGGGTTGGGGACGCAATACTATTACACGGAAGTTAAAAGAACTTGGGTTGGAGTGTTGAAACAAGGCTATAATCGCCCCGTTTCTATCTCTCTTACCAGTGCTGATATATCTACACCGTAATTCATTAACGTTTCCGACTCTGGTCCGCATACCTGCTCAGGAATCCGTTGACGTTGATAGTGGAGATTCTTGCTCTTCTGAAAGCCCTTGGTAAACAGTATATCAGCTCGTAATGCTTCAAAACTGTAACCACGACCAACACGATTCACCACGCTAATCAGGTTGTTCAGACTCTCTATATAAGCATTGGATATCGGGTGGTCGAAGTAAGCAAAAACATCATCGTGCCAGTTATCTATAGCTTTAACGAGTGGATCAAAATGCACCTTCATTTCAGGTGTTATCTGTCTAAGCCAAACATAGTAAGCTTGCTGTGCCTCGTACCTATTTTTGAAGTTCCAGATGTCGAAAAATGACTCTTTCAGCTCGTAAGCATAACCCAGCTCAGGATAGTTGAGTATCCAGTCAGATAATCGCATATATTCGGCATCTGTCTGCTCGTGGCGACGTTTCAGCAACACAAAGTGATCTTTCATCAGTCTTCGACGCTGCTGAACGTTCAAGCCGCCTCTGATGACCTTTAGCACTCTTTCTAGTGACTCATTCGCCATACGGACAACATGAAACTTATCGATGATAACCGTAGCGTCAGGGATCATAGTAGCCACTGCATCTCTGTATGGTCGCCACATATTCATAGCTACATAGCGCACCTGATAGCGATCTTTTCGTTTAGCTAGGTAGCGCATAACAGAGGCTTTGTTATTGTTATCAAGCATATCAACAATGGTTTGCAGCTCGATATTGGCGATAACACACCGGGGTTTTATGATATGGATTTCGTCAATACCCAGCCATTTAGGCATTTCAAAATTGAGGGTCTTTTCCAATCGCTCGCAGGAGTCGTGAAATATATTACGAACAGTCTTTTCATCCACTCCTACATCCTCTGCCACGCTGGAGAAGGTGCGCCGTAGACTCTCGCGCTCGATGTATTGGATCAAGCGGTGAGTCATTTGCCGCTTACCATCCTTGTGCGGTACTGGTTCCATAAACGTCTTACAACATACTTGACAGCGGTAGCGGCGGCGATTCAGTATAATCCCTGTCCGCTTGCCATTGACAGGAGTATCCATGATCACCTCATCACGACGGCCAAAGCCAACGATTTGAGAATGTTTGCAGTGGATGCAGTGAGTAGGTGGGCTGGCAGTTCCTACATGTACCCGGTAATCATGCTCCAGTTCGGAGACAGACAGGACGACATAATCAGGCCAGTTAATGATGTTTGCCATAAATAGCCAACTTATTCTTTGTCAGTTATTCTACGAGCGTTACACTCCAAGCGATCAAAACATTCTCCGCTACCGATTTTATTCGCTTGATAATTTTCTGGCGTTCTGTTTTGTCGTGACACTGGTGAGCCTCCTCAACAAGCTCTGCAAGGTTAGTGTGCATCGTGTTGGTAATATCAAAATTAGGTAATGATAGATGTTTGAACACATCCGCAACTTGAATGGATACATTGTGGCTGTTAATCCATTCTTGAACAGTTAATGAATTCAGTAATCCGCACAAATAATACGCTGTTTCTTTGTTATCAAAGGACGCAAAGTATACTTTGTGATCTGGAATATAAACACGTTCACCAACAACAGGTACATTCTGAAAGCTTGCAACCGCTGCATAAAACGATGAGGACATTTCCGGCCATATCACTTTCCATGGTTTGAAGGTGTAATCACCAACATTATAAACAGCATGGTAAGGAGCACCTTTCATTTGGCGACGATAGGTAGAACGTTCCAGTAACAGTCTCTCGAACCCCTTAAACCATGCTAAGGTTTTTTTCATCTTAGGGGAATGCAACTGTGCATCCGCACTCTCGTACTCAGCATTTGAAATACCTGTGTTTGGTACGAATGTAAACAGCCTTTGTTCAACATCATCATAATCTGGAGCATCAAGTTTCAAGTAGCACTCATCAAAATCACTCGCTCCCTTAATTAAAGGGTAAAGCATATCGGGCTCTACCCATTGAGTTTTCTGTGGCCCAATGTCTTTCCGTCCAGCCTCAGGGCGGCTTTGAATCTGAACGAGAGTGCCATTGTTTTGCAAGATTGGAACAAAATAAACTCCGTTAAGATCCGTGGTAATCCCCTTCCGTCCTTTAGTCCATTCACACTGTGATGATAGATATTTAATCGCATTGAAGCGCCCAGGAGCGAGTATCGCCCACGGAGAACCTTCATCACCAACCGGAAACGCTTCTTTTGTCGTATGAGAAATAGCTTTCAGCACGTTATTAAGAGGTGTGCAGGGCCTAATAGCTTTCCTGTGACCAGGATTAGCTGACCATACCTTGTAAGCTACGGGGTATTGCGCGGTGACGATGGATTTTCGAAACAGCGCAACAGACGTGTGGTTGCTTGCATCTTCAAATGGTTTTAATTCCTTCATGTCATCAACAGACAATGGTTGAAGATAAAGTGAATCCTCTCGCTGTGAATCTAGTTTAAATGTTCTAAAACCTGCTGATGATGGGTTCTTAAAAAGTGTGCCAGTGATGACAAACGCTAGTTTGCCACCTATATCCAGCCATTTATCGGAGACTGTGTAGGTTATCATGGCAGATATATCAAGTTCATTCCCACCATGGCGTTTGGTCTTAGAAAAAATACCATAGTCTTCACACGTTGGTTTAACACGTTCACGATAAAGGTCAGGTAGCTTTGACCATCTAACCCAAGGAGGATTGCCAATAACTAAATCAAATTTACCTGCTGCCGCTGACCAGAAAAAGTTCCTGACAATTCGGAACCAAATACCGTTCCATTGTTTTCTGTGTAGATTTAACACTTGATCATAGGTATGTCGGAGTGGTTTGTCCCAGTTCGATAGCTCTTCTTGGGTGACTATACTTGCTGCTGTCAGTTTTTGGCTGGATTTGTCGAACTCTAATCCCTGCTCAACATCTTTGCCCATTCGTTCAAAAACAAAATCGAGGCGCTTCCTGTTTAAAGCTAACTCAACAGGCAAGTGAATATTCAGTTTGGCTACCTGACTTCCAATGTTGTATTCAACAATTCTATTTTTTCCAGAGGGGATCTCCGCAGGTGAATAAATGGCATCAGCCATTAGTACAGGAACCTCAATATCCATTCCTGGGCATGCGGCGAGAAGGTCTGCAATTTCCATCAGGAAATTTACACGAGCAGTCTGAACAGCAAGCGGGTTCAAATCAAAACCCCATACACTATCACATAGGTTTTTGATAACTTTAGACACACTCCACCCCTGTATTGCCGCCAGCTCACGTTTTTTGCGGATCACCGCCAGTAAGAATGCCCCGGATCCACAGGTAGGATCTAACACACGCTTCTCTAATAATGTGTTGTTAGCAGCTCTCTGAAGCGTAAAATCGACCAACCAGTCTGGGGTGTAGAATTCACCAAGGCTCTGCCGGAGTTTGCCAGGAACAAGACCTTGGTATAGATCTCGCAAAACATCCCTTGTCCTAGATAAGTGATCAAGCCGATATAACGATAGAACCGAGAGCAACCGCCTCAAGGAAGGTAATAACGCCGGAACAACCTTGTCTCTAGCAAGGCCAATATACCAGCTAAAAATAGCCTCTTCGACAAAACCGTTAATGCCTGCTTCCCTGAAAATGGCCGATTTCTCGACAGAGTAGTCCAAATAATTCACCAACTCGTCATCATCTTTTTGCGCCGACATACTCTGAGCAGGTTGAGTCGACGATGTTAATCCATGTGCTGACACAATCTCGGCAGCTAACAGTTTAATGAGTATCGAATTGTAAGTATGAATGACAAATAGCCGTGCCGATGTAGAATCTTCCCGAAAACCATTCCAAATAAATGCAATCTCTTTGTTAATAGCCTCTGTTTGTGAAATTGACATATCCGCAACTTGGCCGTACAAAGTTCTCCACTCCTCAAAAAGCATTTTAATTTTGTTGTTGCCTTGCTGTTTTAAGTAGTAAAGCAGGCCATCAGACATAGCCTGCATAAATTCACGAGCATCTGCTGACCCATGTCCAAAATCAGCCAATAGGTTCTCAGTTGTTAAGGCTTTTCGCGTATCGGAGACAAAAGCGTCAATCACCAAATCGACCGCATAGGTTGAAAAGGGAATTAAGTGTTGAGTATGAATCTGATCACCATGGACCTGAGCAAAACAAATGTGTTCACCGTCAATAGCTATTCCAATGAAATCAGATTCAGGAATTCCTGTTTTCGCTGACTCACACTGTATATATGGCAAAAGTCGTTCTTCTGTGGCATTTTTGAAGCTAGGGCTGTCCTTCTTGCCACGAAACAAACCTGGCGCTTTGAATTCAATGATTACGTGATTATGGCTTGAGTCTTTACGCCCTCGCTCAGCATTCAAATGAAGACCAGTAGCATCTTCTATCACCTTCATCCAAATGTATCGAACTTCCTCTTCGCCTTTCCAAGGCTTTAGGCGCTTTTCCTGAATAGCTTCGTATGCGTCTTGACTCATTACGTACCACCTTGATAAACCGATGTAAAAATTTTCCCAATTATGGACCTGAACAATAATGGCATCAACCGTATAATCCGATTTTAAAATATTTAATCAGATAAGGCTGTTCAATACAGAATGCCGCGTCAATAATTCGGCAATAACACTGGAAACCACCTAGTTGAAAGGACTAAGTGAACGTAAAAATGTTCAATGGAATTTAGACTATCTGAACCGCAGCTGTCACTATTATTCCTGGAACAAGTAATGCCGCCGGAATAAAAAAACGACGTTGGCAAAGTTTTTAAATTGATTAATAAAGCCAGTATTGAAATTCAGACAGTAAAACCTCTCGATATAAAATATTAGGGATCGTTATAACTGATTGACTGTCTGTATTATATCTGATAAAACCAGTATCAAACGTAATTAATTTACGATCAATCGAGATAATAGAATCAACAAAAGGCAAGATTGAACAGTATCTATTACCCTCCGGTTAAAAACGACAATTTTGTCCAAGTGAACAGAGCGTATCTGAAAGAACAGCTTTTCCTGATAAGGATAACCCAATAACCTCAGAAATCCTGATATACCAATTAAGAATGTGGGACGCACACCCAACGCAGGAGTATGTAGCTATTTAACTCTGATCGAATACGGAGGTATCTTGAACGTCTGTAACGCACAATAAAAATACTCAAAGAAATACGTAATACTTCAAGCTACTGTTATTGCTTCATCAAGTGAGCAAGAACTTAATTAAAAAAAACCACAACCTCTGTTGTGATTTATATTCAGACTAGTAATTATAAGGTTGGTTTAAGATGATGAAGTGGCGCCGGATTATTTTTGCGATTATTTTGTTTTACTCTCTTTTCGTTGGGATGATGCAAGTATTGTCGATAAATTTTTATATTTTCCGTGATTACTTTGGATTGTGGGAGATTCCAGCAAAAGTGGCCGCTGCTATAGCATCTCTTTACGTTTTTTGTCTACTTGTTAAGTTTTTGCCTCTTATTATTGTTATTTTTATATGTAGCTTAGTTATGGTTGTCAATGTATGGCATTGGTCATTATGGGTTTCGGTCCTTATACTTATTTGGCCGGTTATTGTTGTTTTAGCTTATTGCGTACTCACCAAAAGCCTGAAATATAATACATCAGACTAGTACTACAGCCGTAATTCTCTTTCTCAACAGACGATACATTCATAGAAAAGCTGAAATCATACGATTTCTTAATGTTTGGACTAAACACCTGGTTCAGTTCGTCCATAATTTACCTGTCTGCGTTGCTGTAAGAAATATATCAGGAACAGGTAATTACACAATTTAAATTATAGTCTCACACTGGAGATGGCAACAAAGAGTAACAGAATTTCATTACACAACGTTAA
The DNA here is from genome assembly GCF_003287735.1 of Photorhabdus bodei. Classification (GTDB taxonomy): domain Bacteria; phylum Pseudomonadota; class Gammaproteobacteria; order Enterobacterales; family Enterobacteriaceae; genus Photorhabdus; species Photorhabdus kayaii. Next base: position 52,818 of record NZ_NSCM01000014.1, read on the forward strand.
TTATTTTTATAGAATAAATTAAAATATTTGGAATTTTTATTTTTTTTCGGAAACTTAATATCTTATCGAGTACTCTTTGAGTAGATTTTTGTTATTTTATTAATATGGTTATTTTTATTTAAATATGTTATATTAATTTTTTTAATCAATAATGAAGATAGAGTATGGATGACAGAGATAAATTAATGCAACGAATAAATAATGTTCTAGCTAATAGTTCAGTTATAGCTGAGGACAAACTAACTGTAATGATGATGTTCTGCTTTCAATTATTATCATCTACAAATGCAGATAGGGTTAATATGCGTATCTCTGATAGCAGAGTATTAACACTAAAATTCGAAGAAAATTTTATTAATCATTGAGTTGGAACTTATATATGGAATCTAGTATCGAAAATGACCTCTGGAAAGAGGTAGATCGGCAAAATGATTTGCTTTGGAGAATAGAAGAAGCTAAACGTGTAGCAGGCCTCAGTCTCGAAAGGGCAGTAAATGACACTATAGAATTAGGTGAAGAGGTCGTAGATACTATAGGCTTAGGTATGAGACGTAAGCTCTGGCAATTTTCATATTTTTTTGACGGTTATGAAGATGTATACGGAAGGATAAAAGAAGAAGATCACAGAATGAAGTTAAATCTGATGGATCTTAAAAATGAAAATAAAAGAAAATTCATTTCGAGAATAACAGAAATATATATTGATGAAGTATTTAAAGGTAATGAAGAAAAAGAGAAAGAAAGAATATATGGGAAAATATTAAAATTTTCCGCTAAAGTGACAATAGGTAAATCAATTAAATTAAGTGTGTCAGCTATAATAGCAGAAGCCATATATTTAAATTTAATTAAAAAAACTATAGTGAAAAATGTAGCCAAACGATTTATAAGTGGATTGTTAAATGTCGCCCAATTTTACGGATATTATGAGAAAGCATCAATATCAGCAAATAGACTTAAAATAACATGTCCACAATTCTATTGGGCTTTATATTTTCAAAAACTATAAATGTTATATTTTATAGTTGAACCTGAATTAGAAAAGGGAATTTATTTAATAGACGGATTTAAGAATAAGCAGGTCAGCGAAGAAGAAGTTGCTCGCGTACTTGCAAATATGATGGGTGATTGAGTTTATATATGAAAAATAAAATATTTAGTAAAGGATGGTTCAAAGATCTTTTTTGTGTATTTATTAAAGAATTATTGTGGTCAAATATGCCTGTTGTAGCCATTTTTATATGGGGAATTATATCAGTGTATTTCTTCCCCGATGAATGGTGGATTATATCTTTAATAGGAAGTATTGTAATTGTTGTTCTATTCTTTTTTCTCACATATTTAAGTGAAAGAAAAAAAAGCTAAGTATATATGCTTAACTTTAATTGTCATCCTTAAGCCACCTCCCAAGGAGGTGGTCTTCTACTTTTAATAAACCCGTTCATCCCATATACTATAGGCTGATGTTCCGGCTGTTACATGATTCCATGTAATGGATTTATATTTAAGAAAGATTTTCTCATACGGCATTAACTCATTACTATTAATTGAATTTGGGTAAGTACAGGAAATATCAACAATAGTTGCTTCTGTAATTTTTACTTCATAAAAAAGCTCTGACTGCCCTGTCTGACTCGTCCTATAAAAAATAAAAGCACCATTCAATGATTCGTTAGAATCTATAGCCATAGCTAACAATGGGGATGATTTATCAACGGGTTTGATAAATTGTATAGGATGATGACTTACGTTCTGGTTACGAGTTATTGTGTGATTTAGACTGAGTACCTGTATTTGATCTTCATGTCCTTTTTGATATCGATTCCCTATAGAATCGAGGGTTGAGCATCCAGCTGATATTAAGCCTTGTTTCTTACCATTTAATGTTAGATAAATCATGTATGACATAAAGATTACCGTCCTAGTTTCTTATTCAAATGATGTTAACTCGATTTTTGGGCTAGAAAAGTAACTTAACATATAAAAAACTTATGAATACAGGAAAGACTTTTTCAGTGAAAAGTTAACTGTGTCTCCCTCCGAAACATAGCTCACGAGCAATTGAAATCACATATTCGACCCATAATTACGATAAAGTTTATTTTTCGGCGCTGGTTGCTCTAATTTCTGCTGCCTCATCGCCGGTTCTGTTTGTAAAAACTCTCGAACTATTGGAGCTGCGCCGTCAATTCGGTCACACTATTGTATAAGTAATAGACCTGTTTCAACAGCGCGACGTTTTCTTCTGAGGTGTAATCGAACATGTTCTGCAAGGCGGACTCTGTTTACAATTTTATGTAATTGCCCTTTTATTTAAAAACCACCCTCTGAACAATCAAATTACGCTTGAAAACTGACGCTGGCTAACTTCCCGGCGCAAATAAATATCAAAACACATACAGATATTACGAATCAGTAACCGGCCTCGTGGCGTTACCCAAATCTGTTTCTCATTCACTTCAACCAGTCCATCTTCAACTAGTGGCGTTAATAATTGCAAATCTTCCGCGAAATAGCGGGTAAAACTCAGCCCATATTGCTGCTCAATATCGGCAAAATTTAGACGGAAATTACAGATAAGCGCTTTAATAATATCACGGCGAATACAATCATCTCGGGACAAAGTTAAACCACGCCATAAGGCATGCCCCTGTTTTTCTAATTCCGCATAATAGGTTTTTAACTCTTTTTGATTTTGGCAATAGCTATCGCCCAACATACTGATAGCAGAAACTCCCAAGCCTAGCAGGTCACACTCTTCCTGAGTGGTATAACCCTGAAAATTGCGATGTAATTTCCCTTCCCGCTGAGCGACTGCCAGTTCATCATCCGGGCGAGCAAAATGGTCCATGCCGATAAACTGATAACCATTGTTTGTCAGCGTTGCAATTGTTTCTTGCAATATATCCAGCTTTTGCTCGGCACTCGGTAAATCATGCGCTTTGATTTTACGTTGAGCAGCAAATAAGTTCGGCAAATGAGCATAATTGAAAATACTCATTCTATCCGGTGACAATGCTAATACTCGCTCCAGAGTGAAAGCAAAGCTCTCTGGTGTTTGTTTCGGCAGACCATAGATCAGGTCAATACTAGTGGAATTAAAACCCGTTTTGCGGGCACGGGCAACCAAAGCAAAGATAAACTCTTCATCCTGTTCACGGTTCACCAGATGCTGAACTTCTTTATTGAAATCCTGCACACCCATGCTCAGACGGTTAAAACCTTCATTGCGCAAGTGATCAATCATATCCAGTTCAATTTCACGTGGGTCAATTTCAATGGAAATTTCAGCATCTGGCAGAAAATCAAAATGGTTACGCAACAATCCCGTCAATTTACTGATTTGGTCTTTATCAAGGTAGGTTGGTGTACCACCACCCCAATGCATCTGACTCACTTTACGGCCAGAAAACAACTTTGCCCGGTCACGAATTTCCCGTTCAAGCCATTGCAAATATTCATCCGCTTTATGCTTTTGACGGGTGACCAGTTTATTACAACCACAGAAATAACAGAGCTTATGGCAAAACGGGATATGGAGGTAGAGAGAAAGCGGTCGTTCAGGGTAACAGGTAGCAGCCTGGATAAATGCTGCATTGTCATACTGTTGATTGAATTCCAGCGCCGTAGGATATGAAGTATAACGAGGGCCGGAATAATTGTATTTCTGGATCAAAGGCAGATCCCAAACGATGGCTTGCTCAGACATGCTTATCCCTTCCGATGTTTTTGCCCATCAAAACGTAACGCTTTCATATGCTTAATATGTTGCGCCGTTGTGACTCTGCGCAGCCGGGTTTTACGCCGCGATAATCGCCATAGTTTACCCAATAACCATAGCAAATAACATATTAATAGTATGGTTATTAGGATCAACCCGCCTCTGATCATGGGAGATTAAATTATTTACCTTTCAGCAGTTGCATAATGTCATCCTGCTTCTCTTCTTCACTCTCTTCCTCATCCAGTTTAATACCTAACTCTTCCATCAGAGCATCAATCCGATCCAGCGTAGTGTCAACATAAGCATGCTCTTCTTTAGACAGACTTTCGCCATTTTCCAGACGCTCTAACAATGCATCCAGACGATCGTCGTTTTCCAGCATCGCCAACTCTTCTTGTAGCGACAGACGTGGTTTTGTCTCGACTTTATTAGCAACGACAGGTTTTGTCGGTCGTTCTCCAACGATCAGCGGAACAGGTACTTTACTGCCAAGACGTGGATCACGTTGCTGTTTGCCTGACTGATGTTTATCACCGCTCTGCTCCTGATTGCGGTTACCGGGCGGATTGCCGCGATGTTTTTTCTCACGCTTACGTGCACGCCCTTCCGCATTCAATTCTTCGCGGTTTTTTCTTTTCTGTTTACTAGCAGATGTTTTGGCTGGTGCTTTTTTCTTTAACGGGTTCATAGCCGGTTACTCAGTTTGGTTTATCAGGGTATTGCTGCGCCGGAATCTAGCAGAAACTGCACATATAGAAAAGCGCCGTGAATAACTCTTTATCTTTTAAAAAATATAGCCAAAAATCTCTTATCATTCATGCATGGTTTAACCATCAACAAATATTCTATTACTCTTAGCTTTCAATAAATGATAAATCGATATGCCTATTTTTGATACTTCTTGCTATAAATATGTTTACTTGTGGGTAGTTGGTTATGCTTTGTTATGGATGATAGTGAGTTATTCATTCGACCCAACCGTCCCTTATGATGCCGTCGAAGCATTAAACTGGGGAAAAAACGGCGAATGGGGTTCACCTAAAAATCCGTGGTTAGTGGGTGTAATGATGCTGCCTGCTATCCATATAAGCGGTGTTTCATTGAGTTTTTACTGGTATTTCATTCACTTTATTGCTATCGCGATTGGCATGCTCGGTGTATGGCATCTGGCATTTCGGCTGACAGGGAAAAAAGAGCTGGCATGGCTCGCCATGCTGACATTGAACCTGTCTGGTATTATTAACTTCGATATTATCCCATATAACGATAATTATCTGCTAATTATGCTATGGCCGTGGGCTATGCTGTTCTTTCTACGAGCCGTGTATGACAATCCGCGTTGGTGGCTGGCATTTGCCCTCAGTTCCGGGCTGGCAGCAATGGGAAAATATTCCACATTGGCATTGGTTGGTTCGGTTTTTCTGTTGACTCTATTTGTGCCTAAAGTTCGACAATGTTACCGCCAACCCGCGCTCTATATCGCACTGGTTATCTGGTTTGTGCTGGTACTGCCTAATTTCTGGTGGCTATGGAACAATGATTTTGCCGCTTTCAAATGGGTAGATTCACAAATAGACAGTGGATTTAATCTACACACTACCCGATCGTTATTATCGGTATTTTATCCGCTGATTATCGTTGGCATTATTATCTATCAGCTTGGCGGCCGTATTAGCTGGCCGAAGGAGCAACCGAACCGATTGGTAAACATTATCATCTTGTTGCCATTACTGATTATCTACTGCTGGTTCTCATTCAATAAGGGGGGAAGAATGACAGAATGGCTGCACCCCTTTATGTCCGTTTCATCAGCGCTGTTGGTTGGCTCTATTACTCGTTTTCCACAGAAATCATTACTCAATACCCTGAGAGGGCTGATTATCGTCGCAGGGTTGATTCTAATGGGATATGTACTGATTATGGCAGCCAATATTCGCGGTGCCGGCCATAAATTCGAAGGTATCAAAGATTTTTCCTGGCAACTGGAACAACGCTGGCATCAACGCTATTCGACACCGCTCCATTATGTCGGGGGCGAATACTTGCATCAGTGGCTGACTGTTTACGCGCCAAGTCAGCCAGAGACTATTCAACCTTGGATATCAGGAGAACAGGCACCCAATATCTACAACCGCCATGTTAAGGAAAGCGATATTATACGTGACGGTGCTATTCTGGTAGGTGCAAAGGGAAAAACCTGCGAACAGGAAGATTTTCACCGTGTTTTGCAAGACTGGTCAAAATTAAAAATAAATAGTAAGGAAGAATTTCTTTTCCAGCCCGAACCTGAAACTAAGCCAACAATAGTCTGTGTAGGTTTTGTGTCACCGGAAAAATATCAGTAGTTTTCTCTGAAATTTGAAAGCCTGATTTAATAGGCTTTCAACTCTTCATACACCTTTAACATAATGACAATATACAGTATTTCTACAGAGTTATATGTAATGTTACTCTTTGTCGGAAAACCTTACTCAACCCTGATGCCTGTAAGAATACCGAATAGTTGTTGAAGTATTGGCCCAATCTCTTTAAGCGGGCCTTCACTTAACATACTATCGTGGGAACAATTAATATCATGCAAGGTGATGCTTCCTTCAACATACTCCCCCCATAAGTGCGGATCGTAGTTAACATTATCGGCTTCGCTATGGCCTTGTAGTGCCCTAAAGAATATGAGATCACCTTGGAACCGGCTCGGTGAAAACTCGCTGAGCAAATTCGGTGCATCTCGGAACTCGGCAAGAATACGTTCGAAAATATTCTGATCGAGGCTTGCTAATGGATGCTCGATCTCAGACAGCTGTTTTTTCAAGCCAGCCACGCTAAGCTGCTGCTCGTTTTCAGGTGCCGAACCGGTAAATGCCTCAAACATTGCACGCAGGCTTTCCCGATCGGTGCGTACCATGTCTCTGTAAGTCTTCCACAACGGATAACCATCCATAAAGATCAGGACATTGACCGCTTTATTATCCTTTTGCAGCAAGGTGGCTATTTCATGCGCGAGATGGCAACCGAAAGACCAGCCCAGCAATGAATAAGGCCCCTCTGGCTGGATCTTATAAATCTCTGCCAGATAATTTTTCGCCATGTCATAAATTGATGGTGGTACAAGGCCGGTGCTCAACCTGCGAGCCTGAATGCCATAAAGAGGCTGCTGCTCGCCCAGATACGGGATCAACCCCGCATAAGACCAGCTCAATCCTCCCCCAGGGTGTAAACAGAACAGCGGCGTTTTTTCGCCAGCTGGCTGCAATGGCAGCATGACGTCCAGCATATTGCCACACGAGTTGCTTTCAAGACGCCGCGCCAGCAGTGCAACGGTGGGCGATTCAAACAGGTCACGAATAGTTAGCTTCTCATCCAATTCTTTTTCGATACGCACAACCAACCGTGCTGCCAGCAGTGAATGCCCTCCCAGTGCGAAGAAGTTGTCATCAATACTGATGTGTCCAATACTCAATAACTCGCAGAACTGCGCGTAAAGCCATTTCTCACTTTCAGTCTGTGGTTGGCGGCCTTGCCGCGAACCGAAGTTCGGGTGTGGCAACGCGGCAACATCCAACTTGCCGTTGGCGTTTAATGGTAGTTCTGCCAGCAGCATGACCACAGCAGGCACCATAAAATCAGGTAAATGTTCACGCGCATGCTGTTGCAGCAACACCGGTAGATCTTCGTGGCTTGCAAAGGGCACCACATAGGCGACCAATTGTTTATTGCCTGAATGATCCTCACGCGGAATGACCGCCGCTTGCTGCACGGCGGTGTGCTGCTTCAGCACGACTTCGATTTCCCCCAGTTCAATACGGAAACCACGAATTTTCACCTGCTGATCGCGACGGCCAACAAAGTTGAGCACGCCATCACGCCGCCATTTCACCACGTCCCCGGTGCGGTACATGCGGCTGCCCGCAGGCCCGAAGGGATCGGCGATAAAGTGTGCCGCGCTTTGCCCCGGGCGCTTAAGATAGCCACGCGCCAGGCCGCGGCCGGCAATGTATAGTTCCCCTGGCGCACCAACTGGCACCGGCTGTAAAAATTCATCTAATACATAGAGGCTGGTGTTATCCAACGCAGCGCCAATAGGGACGTCCAGATAAGGGGCATCTGTTTTGGCGATGGGGTAATCCGTGGCGTAGGTGGTGGTTTCCGTTGGGCCATAGATATTCATCAATTCAAGATTGGGCCAATGTTCCCGCACCGCCTGCACCGCACTGGCGGATATCTTTTCACCACCAGTGAATACTTTCTGCAAAGAACCCAGGCATTGCGGATGTTCTTCCGCAATCAGCCTGAATAACCCTGATGTCAGAAATGCGGCGGTTACCTGTTGCTCAACGATGGTCGATGTCAACAGATTCAGATCGAGATCGTCGCCCGGTACGATGACGACCTGATGGCCATTAATCAAAGTGGCCCACAGCTCATAGGTTGAGGCATCAAATGCGTAGGAAGAATGCAACAGAACGCGCTGGTGATGCTCGCTACGCCAGCGCCGATCGAGAGTCAGGGTAATGACGTTATCTTGCGTGGTGGCGATCCCTTTGGGCTGCCCCGTAGAACCTGAGGTAAACATCACGTAGGCCAGATTCTGGGCGCTTACCGGCTCGCTGGCCCACGCAACATTGTTCTGGGTACTGGCGTTGCCTACGGTTTCCACCTGTAAACTGGCCGGCAAAACTACGTGGCTATGTGCATCATCCACCAACGCAACCTGCACCCCGACTTCATCCACTATATGCTGCCAGCGTTCCAATGGATCGCTGGTACGCAGCGGCACATAGAACCCTCCGGCCTTAATTACCGCCAATATGGCGATCGCGAGCGGCAGCGAGCGCTCCATCAGCAATGCAACACCATGTTCCGCTTTCACGCCAAGCTGTTGCAGGCGTTGTGCCAAATCATTTGCGCGCGCGTTCAGTTGTGCATAGGTAAGTTGCTTATCGCCACAACTCAGAGCAATGTGCTCTGGTGCCGCCGCCACCTGTTTTTCAAACAGGCTGGCCAACGACACCAACGGCACTTTCTGTTCCGTGGCATTCCACTCGGTTACCATTTTGCATCGCTGCTCGGCTGTTAACAGTGGAATATTCGCCACTGGTGTGTCTGGTTCTTCCGCAATGAACGACAGCAATCGAACAAGGTATTGCGCGAGCGCCGTCACCGTATCGCGATCAAACAGATCGACGGCATACTCAATCTGGGCATTGAGTGCACACACCTCGCCATCATCGCTATAGACTTCATCAAAATTGAACGTCAGATCGAATTTGGCAGGGGCAAAACCAACCGGCTGCGGCTTTGCCTGCAAATTGGCAAATTGTTGGGTGTTGTCGCCGTTATTTTGCAATACCAACATTACCTGGAACAGCGGATGCCGTGAAGCAGAACGCTCAGGGTTAAGCGCTTCTACCACCCAATCAAAAGGCACATCCTGATTTGCATAGGCAGAAAGCATGAACTCACGCACGCTGGCAAGCAACTGATTAAATTCAGGGTTACCCGCGCAATTTACTCTCAGCACCAGCGTATTGACAAAGAAACCAATCAAATTGGCCATGGCCTCGTCGACTCGCCCAGCAACGCCTGTGCCCAACGTAATATCATCGCCAGCCCCCATCCGACTAAGCATGACGGCAACCCCGGTTTGCAGCAACATAAATGGCGTTACGCCCTCATCACGCGCCAGTTTTTTCAGGCGGCCATAAAGCGCTTGGTCAATCGCATAGCTGACCCGGGCACCTTGTTGACTCGGTACGGATGAACGCAGGCGATCGGTAGGTAGACAAGTTTCCTGAGGCGATCCTGCCAGCACGCTACGCCAGAATTCAATTTGCTGTGCGCCGCGTGTGGAGGCATCCTGCGCATCCCCCAATAGTTGACGCTGCCATAGCGCGTAGTCGGCGTATTGCACGGTTAGTGGCGCCCACTTCGCTTCCCGGCCCTCGCAGCGCACCTGATAGGCCAAAGACAGATCGTGCAGCATTGGCCCTAACGAACCGCCGTCACAGGCAATGTGGTGAATGACCAGCAGCAACACATGTTCGTTCTGGTCCGGTAAGTGGAACAGCCACCCACGCAGCGGCAAATCATTTACCAGATCGAACTGCCAAGCGGCGGCCTTGTCGATGCTTTCCGACAGCTCCTCCGGCGTCACATTGTCGATGATCAAAGACGGCACCACGCTATCAGGCGCTAAAATATGCTGATAAGGCTGATCAAGATGCAGAGGATATAGCGTGCGCAGAACCTCATGGCGCTGTACCAGATCGCCCAATGCCTGGCGCAATGCTTCATCATTGAGCGGCCCATTCAGCTTCAGAGCAAGCGGCATATTATACGCGGCATGATCGTTGCCAATGTTATCCAACAGCCACATTCGCTGCTGGGCAAAGGAAAGGGGTAAATATTTCTCACGAGCCTGGCACGTGAGCGTTTCACGGCGTTGAGTACCCTTTATCGCCAACTGCTCGGCAAACTGCGCCACGGTTGGGTAATCAAACAGTGTGCGGATCGGCAATTCAATGGCTAATGCGCTAGATACACGGCTAATCAGGCGCATCACTAACAGCGAGTGGCCGCCCAACGCAAAGAAGTTGTCGTCCATGCCTACCGTTTCCAGCCCCAGCACCTCAGCAAACAACCCTGCCAGAATTTCTTCCTGTGCCGTGCGCGGCTGGCGCCGTCTGCCGCCATGGTTGAAATCTGGCGCCGGTAATGCGCGTTTATCCAGTTTCCCATTGACCGTCAAAGGGAAACGCTCAATTTGAAGAATGGCCGCAGGCACCATATAGTCAGGGAGTTTTGCCGCCACGCGGTGGTACAGTGCCGCCATGTCAATAGCAGCGTCACTGTCGCTGGTGATATACCCCACCAATTGTGGATTGCCAGGCTGATCTTTACGCATCAGCACCACGGCTTGGGTGACCTGCGGGTCATCCGCCAGAGCCGCTTCAATTTCCCCCAACTCAATGCGGAAACCACGTAGTTTCACCTGCTGATCGGCTCGGCCTATATAAATCAGCCCACCTTCGGGCGATCTAAAGGCCAAATCGCCCGAACGGTACATACGGGAACCCGGTTCACCATACGGGTCGGCGACAAAGCGTTCGGCGCTTAACCCCGCGCGGTTCAAGTAGCCGCGCGCCAGCCCGGCGCCAGCAATGTACATTTCCCCTTCAACACCCGTAGGAACGTGGCGTAAAGCGTTATCCAACACATAGATACGCAGATCGGCGATCCCAACGCCAATCGGGCTGCCGGATTGGCTGCGCATCATTGCCGGGGTCAGCGCCTGATAGCTGACGTGCACGGTGGTTTCGGTAATGCCATACATGTTGATTAATTCAGGCACTGCCGAATCGTGGCGTTGGTACCAACGTTCAAGCTGGCTAAGATCCAGAGCTTCCCCACCGAATACCACTTTGCGCAGCGCCAGTGGATATTTCTTCTCGCGATCGTTTTGATCCGCTTCTATCAATTGATAGAAGGCAGAGGGCGTCTGGTTTAATACCGTGACTTTCTCTTCACTCAGTAGCTTGAGGAATGCTTGAGGATCGCGGCTCACCATAAACGGTACGATGACCAGCCGGCCACCATATAACAATGGTCCCCAGATTTCCCACACTGAAAAATCAAAAGAATACGAATGGAACAGGGTCCAAACGTCATTACGGCCAAAATCGAACCACGATTGCGTTGCTGTAAAGAGCCGTAACACGTTTTCGTGCGGGATCAGCCCCCCTTTCGGGTTCCCTGTAGAGCCTGAGGTGTAAATGATGTAGGCCAGGCTTGCCGTACTAACCGGGCGTAAAAGTTCATCGGGTTGAAGATCCCGTTTGCTGAACGGCGCCAGGCGCTGCTGATATTCAGGCATATCAACTACCAAATCAGGCGTGGAGCCGTTTAACATGCCGGCATTTTCTGCGTTGGTGATGATAAGCATCGGTTTGGCATCAGACACGATAAAACCAAGCCGTTCGGCAGGGTTATGGAGATCCAGCGGTAGATATGCAGCACCGGCTTTTAATACGGCTAACAGCGCAATCAGTGTCTCCATCGAACGTGGCAACGCCAATGCCACGACATCCTCAGTGCCAATGCCGCGGTTCACCAGATAACGAGCCAACTGATTGGCCCGCTGATTAAGTTCGCCATAGCTCAGGCGATCGTTGCCCAGGCTCAGCGCAATCGCATCCGGCGTTTCGTACGCGCGTTTTTCAAACATTCCGTGGAGCGTATCGGCTGGCAATGATGCCAGCACAGGGTAAGGTTGAACCATGGCCTGAACTTCTTGCGCCAGCAGCAACGGTACGCTGCCAATAATCGTCTGCGGATCGTCAATGATGGCATGCAGTATCAGCATGAAGCGCTCGGCCAGATTTGCCACCGTTTGATCATCAAACAGGTCTGGCAATGAGCTGAAACGCAGGGCTAGCATTTCACCCGGAACCGCCACCAACCCAAGCGGGTAATGTGAGGCATCCCCGCCATGGTGCACCGCTAGCGAGATGTTCAGCGCGGTATCAGATTGCTCACTGCTGCCTTCCATGAGCGGGTAGTTCTCGAACACCATCAAGGTATCAAACAGCTCACCGTAACCCGCATCTGCCTGGATAGTCGTCAGGTCAAGATATTGGTAATCAAGCAGCCGGGTTTGCTCTGCCTGTAGGCGTTGCAAAAGTGTAGTAAACGTCTCCGCCAGGCTGAACGTCAGGCGTAATGGCACGGTATTGATTAGCAACCCAACGATGCTTTCCACGCCGGACAATTCACCTGATCGGCCAGAAACCGTGACGCCGAACACCACATCGCTGCACCCCGTCATCCCCCCCAGCAACACACCCCATGCGGCCTGGATCAGTGTATTTACCGTCACGCCAAGCTGTTTGGCGCGTAAGTTCAGTCTCTGGGTGTATGCCGCATCCAGATACTTATGCAACAGATTCGGTTGCAGATTTTCCGTGGTGCGTCCTTTTGCCAGGCAAGTTGGTGCCGCCAGGCCACTGAGCGTTTCGCGCCATACGGCACGCATTTCGTCAACATCACGCGCCGCAATCCATTGCAGATAGTTGCGATAAGGGGTGATCGGCGGCAAGGTGCTGCCTTGCACATCACCCAGATACAAAGTGCATAACTCTTGCAGCAGGATAGGAATTGACCAGCCATCCAACAACAGGTGATGGTTGGTAAAGACCAGATAATGCTGCTGTGCCGTCAGTTTGACCAGGGTGAATCGCAGCAACGGTGGATCGTGCGGATCAAAGCGCTCATCATAATCGGTCTGTAACAACGCTGCGAATGCTGGCTGTTGCTGCTCTGGTGGTAGATGGCTCACATCCACCTCACGCCACGGCAACGGTAGCCCCGCCAAGATCAGTTGCACCGGCGTTTCTACGTCTTCGTACTCAAACCCCGCACACAGGTGCGGGTGACGTTGCAGTAAGGTTGTAACGGCCTGTTTCAGCTTTTGGCTATCTAAAACTCCAGCAAGCTGGAAAACCTGCTGCACCTGATACGCATCGCTGCCTTGGGTATCGTACAACATATGAAACAACAGACCTTTCTGTAATGGCGATAACGGTAGTATCTCTTTAATTTCCATATTTATTTTTTCTTCTTCCACTTGGCTTGAAGTTTTTCCAAGCTATTCTGTTTAAGCGATAACATCGTGATGTCCGATGGTGTGAATCCCCCCGCGTCAGGCACCGTAGAAAGCTGCGATATTGCTTTTAGCCAACGGAACCAATGGTTACCCAACACGCTAATACTCTTTTCCGTGTGCAGCGCTCTGGCCCATGACCAGTTGGAAACCAGAACCGGCCCTTCCGATCGCTCTTCTACCAACGCATTGAGTGAAAGCGCATGAGGGAGCGCAAAATTGTCATCAGCCGTTGTATCCAGCAGATTCGCCTCTGCGGCCACCTGCCAGTCACGATCGCCACCCGCAGCCATGCGGCCCAGATAGTTGAAGCCAATCTGGGCCTGCTGCTGCTGTGACAAGATTGGCCGTGTTTGCGAATTCAGATAGCGTAGCAACCCATATCCAAGGCCGTTCGCAGGCACTTGGCGTAGCTGCTCTTTAATGCGTTTTAGCGCATGACCTAATGAATAAGGGTCTGCCATCTGCGTAGCGCCCGGTTCGAGCCGCACAGGATACATGCTGGTGAACCAGCCGACGGTGCGCGACAGCTCCGTACCGGGAAATTCTTCACGCCCGTGCCCTTCAAGATCCAGTAGGACATCCGTCTGTGAAGTTTTCCGCCAGTCATTAACGGCCAGAGCAAAGGCGCAGAGCAACACGTCGTTGATACCGGCATGGAAGAGAGCCGGTATCGTCCCCAACAACGGTTGGGTAAACGCCGCCGGTAACTCAAGCCGCAATGAATCGCTGCCCGCAACGGTGTCTTGCGCCCCGTCTAGCAGGCGGGAAGTCAGCAACGTATCCGGCTTCTCCAGCACTGTTAGCCAGTGATTCAGTTCGTTACGCCGCGCATTGGCCTCTTGCTGCAATTGATACGCCCACGCACGGAAAGAGGTACCCACCGGCAACGTATCCGGCGTTTTCCCCGCGCTTAAGGCTGCCCAAATGTTTTGCAAATCCGGCGCTAAAATACGCCAAGAGACACCGTCCACCACCAAGTGGTGAAGCACCAACATTAGCCGGCCAAGCTGTCCGGCGGATGCGCGGAACCAAACCGCCTGTAGCATTTTGCCCGCCGCCGGATCGAGGCGCTGTTTTGCGCGTTGGCTTTCTGCCTTGATGCAGCGTTGTAGTTCCACCAGCGTGAACGCCTGGCAATCCACAATGCTCAATGCGCCATCCACGATGTCTGCCGTCATTGGCGGAATGGTCAGCAGGACATCACCGCTTGTGGAGCGATTCGCCACCAGGCGCAAGGCATCGTGCCGCTCTAACAGCAGGGTCAGCATCTGCCTGAGTTGTTTCTCATCCAGATGTTCCGGCGTTTGTAGCAACGTTGCCTGGCTGAACCCGTTGATGTTGCCGGGGTTTTCCATCAACCAATGGATAATTGGCGTAGCGGGTAATTCACCTACCGCGCCAACCCGCGTTTCAGCAACCGTGGAAATGTTCGCCTGCATTTTTCTGGCCAGGGAGGCAACAGTTTTGTGCTCAAAGACCTGGCGTGGTGTGAATATCCAACCAGCCTGGCGCACACGCGCGACCAGCTGTATCGCAGTGATACTATCGCCCCCCATTTCGAAGAAGCTACTGTCAATATCAATCTGTTCCAGGCCCAATAAATCGGCAAAGAGCGTGCAAAGCAGTTGCTCTTGCGTATTGCGCGGGCCACGGTGATGAGGCTGATGGAAATCAGGCTGCGGCAATGCGCGTCGATCGACTTTACCATTCGGCGTAACCGGAATCGCCGGCAGCATGACGATAGCCACAGGTACCATATATTCCGGCAGGTGGCTACGCAGATATTCGCGTAGTTCTGCGGTATTAACATCCCCTTCATTCGCCACAGCGTAAGCAACTAGTTGGCAAAGCCCCGGCTTATCTTCACGCACGATCACCGTGGCCTGGCTCAGTTGAGGACACTTCAGCAGCAGGGATTCAATTTCACCCAGCTCAATACGGAAACCCCTGATCTTGACCTGATGATCCACACGCCCAGTAAACATTAGCTCACCGTTGGTTTGCCAATAGGCAACATCTCCGGTGCGATACATTCGGCTACCTGCCGCGCCAAACGGGTTCGCCACAAAGCGTTCCGCCGTTAAATCCGGGCGCCGTACGTAGCCACGGGCCAAACTTTCACCTGCGATATAGAGCTCGCCTTTTACCCCTGGCGCGACTGGTTGCAAATGCTCATCCAGGACATAGACCTGCATGTTAACGATCGGCGTGCCGATAGGCGGCGCTTTTCCAGCCACCAACGGTTGGCTCATGGTGGCGCAGACCGTGGATTCACTTGGCCCGTAGGCATTGATTATCCGGCACCCCTGACTCCAATAGTCGATCAGCTCCGGCTGGCAGGCTTCGCCCGCCACCACCAACGTTTCCAACGCAGGCAATGGCTTACGCGGCATAACCGCCAATCCCACCGGTGGCAACGTGGCATGTGTCACACCCTGGGCCAGCATCAGTTCATACAGAGGCTCCCCCGGCGACAACGTATCACGGCCTGCAACGACCAGCGCCGCACCGCTTAACAGCCCCATACTGATATCCCAGAACGAGGCATCGAAGCTCGGCGAAGCAAACTGCAACACGCGGCTTTGCGGCGTGACATGTAATCGCTCGACCATGCTGGCAACCAGGTTACTGATACCCCGATGCGTCACCAGAACACCTTTCGGCAAACCGGTAGAACCAGAGGTATAGATAATGTAGGCCGCATTATTGATGTTCAACTTCCTCGGCAAAGTGATGCTTTCTACTTGCTGCCGGGACAATTGCGTATGCAGCGCCGGTTGGTCAATCTGCAAGCGGGAATATTGCGCCCCCAGTTTTTGCACGAACGCAGAATCCGTGATGACCAGCTCAGGCTGAGAGTGTTCCAACATATAATTCAGTCGTTCCTGAGGATAATCAGGATCAAGCGGTAAATATGCAGCGCCAGTTTTCAGCGTAGCAATCAGCGCGACAATCAGATTAACCGAGTGCGGTAGTGCGATAGCAACGATGTTTTCTGTGCCAACGCCCCTTTCCATCATCAGATTCGCCAACCGGTTAGCCCGTTGATCCAACTGGCTATAGGTCAGCCGTTCGCTTTCCCCCAGCAGGGCAGGTGCATCCGGTGTTGCTTTGGCAAGGGTTTCGAATTGTTCTGCAAACGTCTTGGCCGGCAATTGCCGGGCGGTGTTATTCCATTCGTTGACAATCTGCTGGCGTTCACACGCGCTAAATATATCTAACAAATTGATATTTAAGCATTTATTTATACTGATGGCCGCCAGAATATTAGCAAAATAGCCCGCCAGGCGCTCAGCGGTTTTGCCGTCAAACAAGTCGGTAGCATATTCAACGATGCCGTTTAATGAGGTTGGCGTTTCTTCAAAGTTGAAGGTCAAATCAAACTTCGCCACCGGTAGCAGCGGTGTACCAACGCGGGTGTTCAGTCCATCAAAATGGACCTCGCCACGGGCGTTGTTTTGCAATACCAACATTACCTGGAACAGCGGATGGCGCGCCAAGGAACGTTCTGGGTTCAGCGTTTCCACCAAGTTTTCAAACGACAGATCCTGATGTTCATACGCCTGCAATGCGCTATCGCGCACGCGCGCCAGCAATTGATCAAAGGTTGGATTCCCAGAAACATCGGTGCGCAACACCAATGTATTGGTGAAAAAACCGATTAGAGGTTCTAGCGCTTCATCGGTACGGCCAGCAATAGACACGCCCAGTGGAATGTCATGGCCAGCACCTAACCGGCTCAGCAACACCGCCAAGGCCGCCTGCAACAGCATAAACAGGCTCGCATTCTGCTGCCTTGCTACACCAAGCAAGCGTGCATAGACCTTTGGATCAACCTCAAAACGCCATTGCCCGCCTTGGTAGCTTGAGCTTTGTGGCCGTGGCCTGTCAGTTGGCAACTGCAACTCTTCCGGCAGTCCATGCAGCACTTCGCACCAATACGCCAACTGGTGGCTTTGCCGGCTGCCCGTATCACGGGAATCGCCCAGCAGCTCGTGTTGCCACAGGGTGTAATCGGCATACTGCACCTGTAGTGGCGTCCAGTTCGGCGCTTGACCCTGCAACCGAGCATGATACGCCAGCGCCAGATCGCGCAGCAGAGGAGCAAGTGATGCCCCATCACTGGCGATATGGTGCATCAGGAATAAAAGCACATGATGATTCGGTTCAGCATGGAACAGCCAGGCCCGGCAGGGGTTTTCATTTGCTAAATCAAAGATATATTCTGATGCTGCCAGCACCTCTTCATCTAAATTCTCAGCGAGGGCGCGGTGCAGCGTCAGTTCGCACCGTGCGTCTTCCCCGCAGGCAATCTGTTGATAAACGTTACCATCCGACAGCTCCTGAAAGCGTGTACGCAGGCTTTCATGGCGCGCCACCACATCATTCAACGCTGCTGCCATGGCAGGAACGCTCAATTCCCCCTGCAACTCCAACGTCAACGGCATGTTGTAGAGGGATTTACCCCCTTCAATGCGGTCAACCATCCATAGCCGGCGCTGGGCCGCAGACAACGGCAAGCGTTCTGGCCTTGGTTTCACCTGTAACGCTGGGCGCAGTGTGCTCCCTTGCCCCAGGCGCTGCACAAACTGCGCTACCGTTGGTGCTTCAAACAGATCTCGGATGCTGGGGTTCGCCTTTAGCACTTTGCGGATACGGCTAACAAGACGCGATGCCAACAGGGAATGACCACCCAGATCGAAGAAATTATCGTCGATGCCAACCTGGGACAAACCGAGGACCTCGGCAAACAAGTGGCACAGTTTGCTTTCCTGCTCATTGCGGGCGGTTCGCCCGTGGACAATGTTGAATTCTGGAACGGGTAACACGCGCATATCGACTTTCCCGTTGGCAGTCAGCGGGAATCTCTCTACTACGCTCACGACTGCCGGTACCATAAAGTCAGGCAACCGGGCGCTCAACGTTTGTCGCAGCAATGTTGGTTCACACTGTCCGGTTTCTTTGGCAATGACATACGCGGCCAGTTGTTTATTTCCTTTTTGCGGTTCGAAAATGCACACAAGCGCCTGAGCAACACCTTCCTGCTCCCGCAATGCCGCCTCTATCTCGGCCAGCTCAATGCGGAAACCGCGTATTTTGACCTGCTGATCGCCACGGTTTAGGTACTCCAGAACCCCTTCCTGCCGCCAACGAACCCAGTCGCCAGAACGGTACATGCGATCGCCACTGCTGCCGAAAGGATTGGCGATAAAATGTGATGCCGTCAGGCCGGGCTGGTTAAGGTAGCCGTGCGCAAGCCCAGTACCGGCGATATACAACTCGCCAGAAACGCCGACAGGCACGGGTTGCAAGTAGGTATCAAGCACATACACTTGCATATTGTCCAACGGCGTACCAATAGGCACCGAAGCGCTATCCGGTACGCTATACATAGCATAGGTTGTTGCAAAGGTAGTGGT
Organism: Photorhabdus bodei; assembly: GCF_003287735.1. Lineage (GTDB taxonomy): Bacteria > Pseudomonadota > Gammaproteobacteria > Enterobacterales > Enterobacteriaceae > Photorhabdus > Photorhabdus kayaii. The sequence goes on from NZ_NSCM01000014.1 coordinate 71,623, forward strand.
TTCGGTTGGCCCGTAGCCGTTCATCATTACCAGCCCAGGGCAGCGCCGCATAACAATTTCGATAGCGGATTTTGGCAATACATCGCCACCGGCGAGTAACAGGCGCACATTGGCCAGAGAAGAGGCGTGGTTTTCCACCATCAGCCGTAACAGGCCAGCTGTTAGCCACAGGGCGGTTATTTTTTCATTGGCGATGGTCTGCGCCAACACATCGATATCCAGCTCACCTTTTGGCACCACCACTAATTGCCCACCGCACAATAGCGGCACCCAAAACTCGTAGGTCGAGGCATCAAACGCAGCGGGGGAATGCAGCAGCACACGCTGATGATCTTCTGGCAACCAGCGGCGATCGCAGGCTAGCGCTATAACGCTTTCTTGGTTTACCGCAATGCCTTTAGGTTTACCGGTCGACCCAGAGGTATACATAATGTAAGCAAGACTGGAAGGTCCGGCGTTGGTTGCCGGGTTGATTTCTGGCCAGCGTTTCCCAGCAGAATCGGCCACATTACGTATCACAAAGCGCGCCGTTGGCAGGTGGTGATCGACATCAGTAATCAATACCGCTGCACCTGCATCATCCAGCATCATTTGCTGCCGTTCCAGAGGATCACTGGTGCGCAATGGCAGATAGGCCGCACCAGCCTTGATCACCGCCAACGTGGCAATGACCTGATCGATCGAATGCGCCATGAGCAACCCGGCGCAAAACACTTCCGCCCCGGTGAGTTCGCGTAACCGGTGTGCAAGGCGATTGGCCGCGCTGTTCAACTGGGCATAGGTTAACGTTTTGCTGCCTTCGCTAACAGCGATAGCGTTTGGTGAACGGGCAGCCTGCTGTTCAAACAGCACACCCAACGACAAGTTCGGCAATTCTACGAGCGTATTGTTCCAAGTTTTGAGCAGTTGTTGACGTTCAAACGTATTTAATAGGCAAATTTCACTAATTTTTTCAGTGGGCCTGTTTGCCATAATGTTCAATACACTGAATAAGCGGTCTACAAATCCCGCAACGGTTTGCGCATCGTAAAGGTCCGTCGCAAATTCAATATGTCCTCTTAAAAGACCTTGTTGTACATCCTCTTTGAAAACAAACAGGAGATCGAACTTTGCCGTTTTAGTTAATACCTCCTGTTGCTCAATACGTAACGGCAAAAAGATATTGCCCAATGAAAATTCCTCTTCCAGCACCATCATGACTTGAAATAATGGATGCTTAGACGCGGAACGATGTGGGGTTAAAAGCTCGACAACTTGCTCAAAAGGCAAATCCTGATGCATATAAGCATCAAGTACTGTTTTACGAACCTGTGCTATCAGGGAGACAAAATCAGGATTACCAGAAAGGTTGGTACGTAATACCAATGTATTGGAAAAAAGGCCAATTAATGGCATTTGGGCTTCATCTGTACGACCTAAAACGGGAGTGCCTACCGATATATCATCACCGGCCCCCATTTGATGAAGCAGCACAGCAAGAGCCGTTTTTAGAACCATGAACAGACTGGCTTCCGCTTGTAAAGCCAAGAGTTTTAGACCCTGATATATATCCGGAGGAACTGAGAATTTATAGCAATCACCTTTGCTACTTAGCTTCGTGGGCCTAGGTTGCACACTAGCTATTGTTACCTCTTCTGGTAATAACGCTAGCTGGTTACACCAGTAATGTGTTTGTTTCGCATACAAACCTACCGATTTTTGCTCATCAGATAGTAATATATGTTGCCATAATGTGTAATCTGCATATTGCACTGGCAAAGGCGGCAGTGAAGAATTTTCTCCTTTCAAGTGAGCCTGATAGTAATGACCCAAATCATGTAGTAGGGGTGAGATAGAGCCACCATCTCCCGCAGTGTGATGGATTAATAGCAAGAATATATGCTGCTCGGGTTTTATCCGATACAACCAAGCTTTAATAGGAAATTCTTTATCAAGCCTGAAGATATAACCAGCCTGCCGAGTTAACTCTTTTGTAATTTGAGACTCATCCAACTCGTGAACATGCAATGAGAACGAGATTTCTTCCATCGATACAATATATTGGCATGGTATATCATCCTGTAGGGTCAGATAAGTACGCAAACTTTCGTGTCGTTTCACTACATCAGACAGCGCTGCTGAAAGTGCGAAGGTATCCAATTCACCGTAGATGCGTAATGCCATAGGCATATTATATGCACTACTCTCATTAATCTGTTCCTGTAACCACAGACGTTGCTGGGCAAATGACATTGGCAAGATATTTGGTCGCGGCTGGGGAGTCAGTTTTTCTCGTAGAGAATATTTTTTGTCTGTGTCAGCGATAACCCTGGAAAGCTCTTTAACCGTTGGAGATTCAAAAATAGCTTTTAGCGGTAATTCAATATCTAACTGAGTGCGTACATGAGTAAGTAACTGGATTGCTAGTAAAGAATTTCCACCAAGCTTGAAGAAGCTATCATTAATACCTATCGACTCAAATCCCAAAACCTCCTCAAAGATTTTGCATAAGATTTTTTCCTGGGATGATTCCGGTAAAACTCGCTCATCTGGCTTGAATATTGGTGCTAGCAAGGCGTGGCGATCTATTTTACCATTCGGCATCAGTGGAAAACTATCCACTATCATAATAACTGCCGGCAGCATATAGTCAGGTAGATGTTTTTTCAGCCATTTATTTAATTCTTCCGACGAGCAAGAATTGGGTTTGTGCAAAACAACATAGGCTACCAAATATTTGTTGCTGACACTTTCTTTTCCGTACGCAATGACTAGTGCATTCTTTATTAGTGATGATTTCAGGAAGGTATTTTCAATTTCTCCCAACTCAATTCGATAACCACGAATTTTTACTTGATTATCGACACGCCCCAAGAAATTGACATTCATGTCACTTCCCCAGCAAGCCAGATCGCCGGTACGATACATACGCTGCCCTGCGGTTCCAAAGGGATTTGCAACAAATCGCTCGCTGGTCATAGTAGGGAGGTCTAAATAGCCGAGAGCCAATCCATCACCTGCTATATATAGTTCTCCGGGATATCCTACAGGCACAGGCTGAAGAGCCGTATCAAGGATATAGATCTGCGTATTTAGTATTGGTAAACCAATAGAATTTGGCTGCACAGACTTTGCCGTCAATTCATGTAAAGTAGACCAAATGGTGGTTTCAGTAGGACCATAAACTTGAATGACTCTATGTGCTAGAGACACCATACGTTCAGCCAGGTTCGTAGGCAACGAATCACCACCAACGATTGCGGTGAGGTTACTCAATGAGTTCGGCTGATACTCAACCAATCCTTGCCACAAAGCTGGCGTGCCTTGCAAATGAGTTATTTTATTTCGGACAATTTCCGATGCCAGTAGATTAGGGTCTCGTGTAGTGTCACGAGACGCTAACGCTATTGAAGCTCCATTAACTAATGGTAAGAATATTTCCAAACCTGCGATGTCAAAACCAATCGTTGTAACAGCAAGTATTCGGTTGTCAGGTTTTATTTGCAGTGACATTTGCATTGCGTACAGAAAATTAGTAAGCGAATGGTGTGTAATCACTACTCCCTTAGGATTCCCTGTCGATCCTGATGTAAACAAGATATACGCAGCTTGATTAGCCGTAGTGACTACTCTAATAGGGTTGTGAATTGATTGAGAGTCAACTAATAAGGAGATATTGATATCATCTAATTGTGTCTGAAGAGCATCTAAACAAAAGTTAAAATTAACATTAATTGACGTCAATACCAGTTTCGGCTTTGCAGTTTCAATAATATATTTCAAACGTTCTTCAGGATAATCAGGATCTAACGGTATATATGTTGCACCTATCTTCGATATAGCTAACAATGCTACAATTAAATCAACGGTCCGGGGTAATAATAACGCTATGGTGTCATTAGGGAGAAAATGTTGACTTAATAAATAATGACCTAGCTTATTTGATTTTGCATTGAGTTGAGCGTAAGTTAAAGAAATGCCACCAAAATATAACGCTGATTTATTTGGAAATTTTCTTACCTGATCTTCAAAACAATCAGCAAGTGTTAACGAAGGGATTGGTGCCAGAATTTTATTATTAATAATCTCTAAATTTCTATATTCATTATCATTTAGCAATAACAACGAACCAATAATAGCATCTTGATTTGTTAACAAATCATAAAAAATTTTCAACATCCGAGAAGCATGTTCAGACAACTGTTCTGGAGAATACAGCTCACTATTTGCATCAAATCCAAGGGTCAGAGGAACTTCTTTATTATAATCAAAGAAAAAAATATTGAGATCCGAAACAGGTCCATTTGCAATATTGCAAGGTAGTATTTTACTTTGATGAAAATACCCACCATTATCAAATCTTTCAACGTTTATACTTATTCGATATAATGATTCACCACTATTAGTTATTTTTAAATCACGGCACAGATCTTCATATCTATATTTTTGATGACGTAAGACCGTCATGACTTGTTTCGCCACTCTGGCTAAAACCATCTTCAAGTTCAAATCTGGCGATAGTATCAATCGCATTGGAAGTATATTTGCCATCAATCCTGGTATAATACGTTCTTTCCTTCCAAGCCTTCCTGTTACTGGTAAACCGACTATGACTTCAGAAAGCCCCGTCATGCGATGCAAATAAACGCAAGTTATAGCAATAAGCAAGTTAGGTAATGTGCAATTCATTTCTTTTGCTTTTTTATGCAGTAGGTCAGTTAATTCATAACCCAAACTCACACGATGACGTATTATAGTTCTTAAAGGAGGGGCTATTCTATTCGCCAAGCTAGCAGGGGCAGGAATATCAGCAAATAGATTTAACCAGTAATCACGGTCACAAATAAATCTGGAAGAATTACGATAATCAATATCACCATCAATAAGCTCCTTAAATTTACCGAATGGGGACGGAGAAGAACCCTCAATAAAATAAGCGTTATATAAACTTATGACACGTTGAATAATGAGTGATGCTCCCAAACCATCCATAGCTATATGATGATAACAGTGGAAATACAAAAATTTATTTTCTGCTATTTTTATTAGTAATATTTCGAATGGAAGCTCCTCACAAATATCAAAAGGTTGCTCCGTTGTTACCAATAAGAAATTTTTAGCTTTCTGGAGTGCAATTTCCTCTCGAAAATCGCTGTAATCAATAATTTTTGGTTCATAGTTATTTATAGAGAAAAACTTCTGTTTAATACAATTATCAAATTTATAAAAACGAGAGTGTAAAGCCTCAGCTTCTTCTACTGTTTTTCTAACCGCCTCAGAAAAATATTCGACATTTATATCACCATCAATTATAAAATATTCGCTTATATTATTTATTGACTTATTTTCTATAATTTCGTTGAATGACCAAATTCCAAACTGCGCAGATGTTAAATTATAATATCCATCCTTATTCATATATATACCCGTTTAACTTGAAGATGCAGGATTCAGAACCTGGAAGTTGTCATTAATACGGCACGACAGATTCCCGGCAAGTTCCGGTAATATTTCCGTAAAAAAGCGATGTATTGCCTGCCTGAACAAAGTCGTCGAGGCGAAATAATGGTTATTTCTGACCTGTTCATTCATCACCTTCCACAGCCTTTCTATCGGGTTCAGATTCGGGCTGTATGGCGGTAAGTAATGAAGGTCGATATTCATCACATAAGCCCAGTCTTTCACCAGTTCACTCCGGTGGTAACCGGCTCCGTCAAGGATAATATGAACCTTCTGACTGACCGGATAGGTTTCACGCAGGGCAATGAAGAACTCGGCGATGTGATAACTGTCGATACGGTCATATTCGCGTACCCCCGTTTTACTGATATCGGCCAGATTCAGGGCACCCATCAGGTTCAGACGGGTACGGCTTCCCGTGGTTTTCACCGCGGTTTTCTGGCCTTTGCGCATCCAGCCATAAGCGAGTTTCGTCCCCTGCGTGGGATGGACGCCATCAATGAACAGGATGGGCTCTTGGTCTCCGGCTTCCTGCTTCAGTT
>NZ_NSCM01000015.1 GCF_003287735.1 Photorhabdus bodei
CTTTCCGGTAAATAAAAGTAATAGATCAAAATTGGCGATTACCGTCAACCCCACTGATATCATCAATACAAAAAACCTGTGTAAGATCACACTATTTTTAAATCAGAAATACGGTGCGGAATGACGGTTAAACTGGTGTATTTAAGGTATCGCGGTGTTGCATAATAAATGCAAAATAATAACACTGCAAGTAACACAACTCATGTGCTGTTAAATCAGTACATGGAGATGTTGTTATGCCGATAATTAATTTTTCTCTTTTTTTGTTTTTATTTTTTAGGTTTAAAAATAACAACAGGTCTGTTAATAATATTAAAATCGAATCCAATTTATTTAATAGTTTTTAATGTTGCTAAACGTTTTTGGTTTTTCCTCTAATAATTTTCTTAATGTGGTTAATATTGTTATTTTATCACTTATCAATAAATTTAAAATCTGTTCTTCCTGATATTTTCTCTTTTAATATCAGTTATAGAATCGAACTTTCTAGCCGCTTTAAAAAACCTTTAATCACTGTTTTTTACCTTTAATGATTAAAGGTTTTATTTGTTTTTTTCATGATACGCTTACCTTTTTTCCAGATTTTAAAACCACACTAACGGGCAAAAAACGAATTTTCTTAACTAACACTTGTTTTATCATCACCTAAAATGGGAGGTTTTTTACCTCCCATTCATTGGTATCGAAATTACACCGCAGTTTGGAAAATCACATCATCCGCTTTTTCAGTGTATTGGTTCAGTTGATCAAAATTGAGATAACGGTAAGTATCTTCCGCGGTCTCATCAACTTTAGCCATAAATTGCTGATACTCTTCTGGAGTAGGCAGACGTCCCAACAGAGAAGCCACAGCCGCCAGTTCAGCCGATGCCAGATAAACATTCGCACCCGTCCCCAAACGATTTGGGAAGTTACGAGTCGAAGTGGAGACCACAGTTACACCGTCAGCAACGCGTGCTTGGTTACCCATGCACAAGGAACAGCCAGGAATTTCAACCCGTGCTCCACTCTTGCCAAAGATGCTGTAATAACCTTCCTCTGTGAGTTGAGCCGCATCCATTTTCGTTGGTGGAGCAACCCACAAACGAGTGGGTAATTGACCTTTATGTTGATCCAATAACTTACCGGCTGCACGGAAATGACCAATGTTAGTCATACAAGAACCGATAAAAACCTCATCGATCTTACTGTTAGCCACATCAGACAGTAAACGGGCATCATCTGGATCATTCGGCGCGCATAGAATAGGCTCTTTAATTTCAGCCAGATCGATTTCGATAACTGCGGCATATTCCGCATCAGCATCAGCTTCCAACAATTGAGGATCTTTCAGCCAATTCTCCATGCCCGTTACACGACGTTCTAAAGTACGGCGATCGCCATAACCTTCAGCAATCATCCATTTCAGCAATACAATATTGGATTGCAGATATTCAATAATCGGTGCTTTATCCAATTTAATGGTACAACCCGCCGCGGAGCGCTCCGCAGACGCATCCGCCAGCTCAAATGCCTGCTCGACTTTCAGATCTGGCAAACCTTCAATTTCGAGGATACGGCCAGAGAAGATGTTTTTCTTACCTTTCTTTTCAACCGTCAGAAGGCCTTGCTGAATCGCATAGTAAGGAATCGCATGAACCAAATCACGCAAAGTAATACCGGGCTGCATCTGCCCTTTAAAACGAACCAGCACAGATTCTGGCATATCCAAAGGCATCACCCCCGTCGCAGCAGCAAACGCTACCAGACCAGAGCCAGCCGGGAAGGAAATACCAATCGGGAAACGCGTATGAGAATCACCGCCCGTACCAACAGTATCAGGCAACAGCATACGGTTCAGCCATGAGTGAATAATGCCATCACCCGGACGCAGAGAAACCCCGCCACGATTCATGATGAAGTCAGGCAAGGTATGGTGAGTGGTGACGTCAACTGGCTTAGGATAAGCCGCCGTATGGCAGAATGACTGCATTACCAGATCCGCAGAGAAACCCAAACACGCCAGATCTTTCAGTTCGTCACGGGTCATTGGGCCAGTTGTATCCTGAGAACCAACAGAGGTCATTTTAGGTTCACAGTATTCACCAGGGCGAATACCCACCGTGCCACATGCCCGACCAACCATTTTCTGAGCCAGAGAGAAACCTCGACGACTTTCTTCAACCGCTTTCGCCTGACGGAAGACATCGCTGGGTGGTAAACCAAGAGACTCACGCGCCTTACTGGTCAAACCACGGCCGATAATCAGTGGAATACGGCCACCCGCACGCACTTCATCCAACAATACATCTGTTTTCAGTTCAAATTCAGCCAGTAACTCATTGGTTTCGTGGTGACGTACTTCCCCTTTATAAGGGTAGATATCAATTACCTCCCCCATATTTAATTTGTTCACATCCAGCTCAATTGGCAGCGCACCGGCATCTTCCATCGTATTGAAGAAGATTGGCGCAATTTTACCGCCCAGAACAACACCACCACCACGTTTGTTTGGCACAAATGGAATATCATCGCCCATAAACCATAACACTGAGTTAGTGGCTGATTTGCGGGAAGAACCTGTACCAACCACATCACCAACATAAGCCAGCGGATAGCCTTTCTTATTCAGCTCTTCAATCTGTTTGATTGGGCCAATAACACCAGCTTGATCCGGGACAATCCCTTCGCGGGCATTTTTCAACATAGCCAGAGCATGCAGAGGAATATCAGGGCGTGACCATGCATCCTGCGCGGGAGATAAGTCGTCAGTGTTTGTTTCACCCGTCACTTTAAATACTGTGACTGTAATTTTTTCTGCCAATTCAGGGCGTTCCAGATACCACTGCGCATCAGCCCAAGATTGCATAATTTGTTTGGCTTGTGGATTACCTGCTCTTGCTTTTTCTTCTACATCATAGAAGTTGTCAAACATCAACAAAGTATGAGAGAGCGCTTTAGCTGCAATTGGAGCCAGTTTTTCATTATCCAGAGCATCAATCAAAGGATGAATATTATAACCACCTTGCATCGTTCCAAGCAGTTCAACCGCCTTTTCTGGCGCGATTAGCGGTGAAATGGTTTCATCTTTCGCAATGGCGGCAAGAAAACCGGCTTTTACATAGGCCGCTTCATCAACGCCAGGGGGAATACGGTTAATCAACAGATCTAACAGGAAATCTTCTTCACCTTTTGGTGGGCTCTTCAGTAACTCAACCAGCGCCGCCGCTTGTGTCGCGTCCAATGGTTTAGGGACAACACCTTGGGCTGCACGCTCGGCTACGTGCTTGCGGTATTCTTCTAGCACGACTTTCTCCTCGCTCTCATTGTCATTTTATCTACCCGGCTCTGCACCCGCCTTAGAACCTGCCTCACCAGACTATCGTCTTTGCGCAACAATATGTGTTTTCGCAACAAATAGCTCCTCCTGGGACAGGTTGTTAGTTATGGTTCCGGGTGCCAGGTCAGAGGATTGCCGACATAACTTAACAAGTACAAATCAAGTTATGCCCAGCTTCGGGCGCTCAGCATACCAAAATTTGAATGCGATGTTAATTCGTTCACATAAAAGTAACATTAACTGATAGTAATATTCTGAATTAACAGCAGACAAAGCTATTAAAACAGATTATTCCGCTGATTTTTGCCAATAGCACCTACAAAAGCCATAATTTTTATACTGTACTTTCCCAAACAGGTCATACCAGATAAAAAAACGGCTTTCAATAAATGAAAGCCGCTTCGGTGAATTACATTAATCGATTTAAGAAATTACTTCTTTTTCTTTGCCTTCGCATTCGGCAAATCAGTAATACTGCCTTCAAAGACTTCAGCAGCCAGACCTACCGATTCATGCAATGTTGGGTGAGCATGGATGGTCAATGCGATATCTTCCGCATCACAACCCATTTCAATTGCCAGACCGATTTCACCCAACAATTCACCACCGTTAGTACCCACAATAGCACCACCGATAATACGATTACTTTCTTTATCGAAAATCAGTTTGGTCATACCGTCAGCACAATCAGAAGCAATTGCGCGGCCAGAAGCTGCCCACGGGAAAGTAGCCGTTTCATAGCTAATACCTTTCTCTTTCGCTTCTTTCTCAGTCAGGCCAACCCATGCAACTTCGGGTTCAGTGTAAGCAATGGATGGAATCACTTTTGGATCAAAGTAGTGTTTCTTACCAGAAATAACTTCCGCCGCAACGTGACCTTCATGAACACCTTTATGCGCCAACATAGGCTGACCAACGATGTCACCAATAGCAAAGATGTGCGGTACATTGGTGCGCATTTGCTTATCAACGTGGATAAAGCCGCGGTCGTCAACGTCAACACCAGCTTTACCTGCATCCAGCATTTTACCGTTAGGTACACGACCGATAGCAACCAGAACCGCGTCATAACGCTGTGGTTCTGTCGGTGCGTTTTTGCCTTCCATCGTGACGTAGATACCATCTTCTTTGGCTTCTACTACGGTAACTTTGGTTTCCAGCATCAGATTGAATTGTTTGCTGATACGTTTGGTAAAGACTTTCACCACATCTTTATCAGCCGCGGGAATAACCTGATCCAACATTTCAACAACATCAATCTGAGAACCCAGAGCGTGGTAGACGGTTCCCATTTCCAGACCGATAATACCACCGCCCATGACCAACAAGCGGCCAGGAACGGTTGTCAGCGCCAAAGCATCTGTAGAATCCCAAACGCGCGGGTCATCATGAGGAATAAATGGCAATTGGATAGGACGGGAGCCCGCTGCAATAATGGCGTTATCAAAATTAATCGTTGTTGCGCCATCTTCACCTTCAACAACCAGCGTGTTCGCCCCTGTAAATTTACCAACACCATTAACCACTTTAACTTTACGGCCTTTAGCCATACCAGCCAAACCACCGGTTAGCTGATTAATAACTTTTTCTTTCCAAACACGGACTTTTTCGATGTCAGTTTTGGGTTCACCAAAAACGATGCCATGATCTGCCAGCGCTTTAGCTTCCTCAATAACTTTTGCTACATGCAGCAATGCCTTGGAAGGGATACAACCAACGTTAAGACAAACACCACCTAAGGTAGAGTAACGTTCCACCAGAACGGTTTCCAAACCTAAATCCGCGCAACGAAAAGCAGCAGAATACCCTGCTGGACCTGCCCCAAGTACCACTACTTGGGCTTTAATTTCAGTACTCATCATGACCTCTTAATTGTTTGTCCGGCGGGTCAGGCGCCAAAAACGATATATTCCACCGGGACCTACACACCGCGAGCAGTTTACAGAATTGTTAATAACCTGAAAAGTGCGTTAACGTGACAGAACTCGCAACAAACTCACCAGATGTAAGCTGTCTCTCTGTCACCGCAATAACAATCAGGCCGGCACATGGCCGGCCTTTGAGATTACATCACCAGACGGCGGATATCGCTCATCGCATGATTAATAAATGTGATGAAACGCGCACCATCAGCACCATCGATCACACGGTGATCGAAAGAGAGTGACAGAGGTAGCATCAGGCGTGGAACAAACTCTTTACCATTCCATACCGGCTTCATTGATGAGCGGGATACGCCCAGGATAGCCACTTCTGGTGCATTAACGATTGGCGTAAATGCTGTGCCACCGATACCACCCAGGCTTGAAATAGTGAAGCATCCCCCCTGCATATCAGATGCAGTCAGTTTGCCTGCACGCGCTTTCTTAGACATCTCAGTCAGCTCGCGGGACAATTCGATGATGCCCTTCTTATTCACATCACGGAACACTGGAACCACCAGACCATTAGGTGTATCCACGGCCACACCAATGTTGATGTATTTTTTCAGCGTCAGTTTCTGACCATCTTCCGAGATAGAGCTGTTAAAGCGCGGCATCTCTTCCAGCGCTTTTGCTACCGCTTTCAGGATGAATACCAATGGCGTGATCTTCACACCAAGCTGTTTCTTCTCAGCTTCCTGATTCTGCTGCTTACGGAAGTTTTCAACTTCAGTAATATCCGTTTCGTCGAACTGTGTAACATGTGGGATCATCACCCAGTTACGGCTCAGGTTAGCACCAGAGATTTTCTGAATACGACCCAGCTCAACTTCTTCAATTTCACCAAATTTACTGAAATCCACTTTCGGCCAAGGCAACATACCCGGCAGACCACCACCGGCTGATGCAGGAGCAGATTCTGCACGTTTAACCGCGTCTTTCACGTAAGCCTGAACATCTTCACGCAGAACACGGCCTTTACGCCCTGTACCTTTCACTTTAGCCAGGTTAACGCCGAATTCACGCGCCAGACGACGGATCACCGGCGTTGCATGAACATAAGCACTATTTTCAGCGAAATCATTTTTGTCTTCTTCCGCGAAGCTTCTGCTAGCAATAACCGGTGCCGCCGCTTTCTCTGGTTCAGCCGCTGGCGCTGGCGCAGAGGCAGCCGGAGCAGCAGGCGCTGCACCCGCGACTTCAAATACCATAATCATAGAATCGGTTTTCACTTTATCACCGACCTTGATTTGAATTTCTTTAACGATACCTGCGAATGGCGCGGGGACTTCCATAGAGGCTTTATCACCTTCTACGGTGATCAGCGATTGTTCAGCTTCCACCGCATCGCCAACTTTCACCATCACTTCGGTAACTTCGACTTCATCACCACCGATATCCGGTACATGAACATTCATAGCCGCAGAAGCTACTGGTTCTGCCTCTGCCATACGCGAAGACAATGTTATCGCGGCTGGCTCTTCCGCTGGCGCAGCTGCTACAGCACCTTCCGCGGAATCAAAAATCATAATCAGTTTGTCGGTTTCAACTTTATCGCCAACCGCAATGATGATCTCTTTAACAACACCCGCCCGAGGGGATGGAACTTCCATAGAAGCCTTATCACCTTCCACGGTGATCAGCGATTGTTCAGCTTCCACTGTATCACCAACTTTCACCATGATTTCGGTGACTTCAACTTCATCCGCACCGATATCCGGTACCTTAATCTCGATAGCCATTGATTCTTTACCTCTTATGCCAGACGCGGGTTAACTTTTTCCGGGTTAATGTTGTATTTTTTGATTGCTTCTTCCACAACACTCACATCGATTTCGCCGCGCTTAGCCAATTCACCCAAAGCAGCAACCACCACGTAAGAAGCATCAACTTCAAAATGATGACGCAGATTTTCACGGCTATCTGAACGACCGAAACCGTCAGTACCCAATACGCGGAATTCGCTTGCAGGGATGAAGTTACGAATTTGTTCCGCGAACAGCTTCATATAGTCAGTAGAAGCCACTGCCGGTGCTTCATTCATGATCTGAGCAACATAAGGTACACGTGGCGTTTCTGTTGGATGCAACATGTTCCAACGTTCACAATCCTGACCATCACGAGCCAGTTCAGTGAATGAAGTCACGCTGTACACATCAGAACCCACACCATAATCGTTAGCCAGAATCTGCGCTGCTTCACGCACATGACGCAGAATAGAACCTGAACCTAATAGCTGAACTTTACCTTTGCTACCTTCCAAGCTTTCCAGCTTGTAGATACCTTTACGGATACCTTCTTCCGCGCCTTGTGGCATCGCCGGCATGTGGTAGTTTTCGTTCAACGTGGTGATGTAGTAGTAAATATTCTCTTGTTTTTCACCATACATACGCTCCAAACCATCATGCATAATCACAGCAACTTCATAAGCAAATGCCGGATCATAAGAGATACAGTTAGGGATAGTCAGAGACTGAATATGGCTGTGACCATCTTCGTGTTGCAGACCTTCGCCATTCAGGGTTGTACGACCAGAAGTACCACCAATCAGGAAGCCACGAGCCTGTTGGTCGCCAGCTGCCCAGCACAGGTCGCCAATACGTTGGAACCCGAACATAGAGTAGTAGATGTAGAACGGAATCATTGGCAGGTTATTGGTGCTATAAGACGTTGCCGCCGCCAGCCATGATGAACCGGCACCCAGTTCATTGATACCTTCTTGTAGAATCTGACCTTTGGCGTCTTCTTTATAGTAAGCAACCTGCTCACGGTCCTGCGGAGTATATTGCTGGCCGTTAGGGCTGTAGATGCCGATCTGACGGAACAGACCTTCCATACCAAAAGTACGCGCTTCATCGGCAATGATTGGAACCAGACGATCTTTGATTGACTTGTTTTTCAACATCACGTTCAAAGCACGAACGAAAGCAATAGTAGTAGAAATTTCTTTGTTTTGTTCTTCCAGCAACGCACCAAAATCTTCCAGCGTTGGCAGTTCCAGTTTCTCTTCAAAATGAGTACGACGGCTTGGCAAATAGCCACCAAGCGCTGCACGACGCTCATGCAGGTATTTGTATTCTTCAGAATCTTTATCGAAAGTCACATATGGCAGGTTTTCGATTTGCTCATCAGCAACAGGGACATTGAAACGATCACGGAAATGGCGAACGCCTTCCATATTCATCTTCTTAACCTGATGAGCGATATTTTTACCTTCCGCCGTATCACCCATACCGTAACCTTTGATAGTCTGAGCCAGGATAACCGTTGGTTTACCGGTAGTTTCCTGCGCTTTTTTCAAAGCAGCAAAGACTTTCTTAGGATCATGACCACCACGGTTCAACGCCCAAATCTGGTCATCGGTCATATCTTTGACTAATTCAGCGGTCTCTGGGTAACGACCAAAGAAATGCTGACGCACATAAGCGCCATCTTTGGATTTGAACGTCTGGTAATCACCGTCCAGCGTTTCGTTCATCAGTTGGATCAATTTACCGCTGGTATCTTTACGCAACAGTTCATCCCAACGCTCGCCCCAAAGCACTTTAATAACCTGCCAGCCTGCGCCATCAAAAATGCCTTCCAGCTCATTAACGATTTTGCCATTACCCGTCACTGGACCATCCAGACGTTGCAGGTTACAGTTGATAACAAATACCAGGTTATCCAGTTTCTCGCGGGTTGCGATAGTGATCGCACCTTTGGATTCTGGCTCATCCATTTCACCGTCGCCCAAGAAGGCATAAACGGTCTGCTTGGAGGTATCTTTCAGACCACGGTGTTCCAGATATTTCAGGAATTTAGCCTGATAAATCGCACCGATTGGCCCCAATCCCATTGAAACGGTTGGGAACTGCCAGAATTCAGGCATCAATTTTGGATGCGGATAAGAAGAGAGACCGTTGCCATGAATTTCCTGACGGAAATTATTCATCTGCCCCTCAGTTAAACGACCTTCAAGGAAAGCACGAGCGTAGACGCCTGGAGAGATGTGGCCTTGGAAATAAACCAAGTCACCGCCGTCATTTTCATTACGGGCACGGAAGAAATGGTTGAAACAAACTTCATACATGGTTGCCGAAGACTGGAATGAAGCCATGTGACCGCCTAATTCCAGATCTTTTTTGGATGCCCGCAACACGGTCATCACAGCATTCCAACGAATAGCAGAGCGAATACGGCGCTCCAAATCCAGATTGCCAGGGTAAGCAGGCTCATCCTCAACAGCAATGGTATTGATATAATCGCGGTTAGCAGCACCGGCTGCAACATTCACGCCACCTTTACGTGCTTCGTTCAGTACCTGATCAATCAAGAACTGGGCACGATCAACACCCTCTTCACGGATGACCGATTCGATCGCCTGTAACCAGTCGCGAGTTTCGATCGGATCCACGTCATTTTTCAAAATGTCTGACATGGTGTATTCCTTATCTGTTATCTGTTTCTAATGATTGTTTTGGAGCCTACCTTCCCGTCATACCCTTTGACGTTCAGCCGGTCATGACTGGAAGATAGGCCCTCACTGTTGTTGCCGCTAGCGCCCTCAGTAAAGGGACTCAACTTAGCTGTGCAGACGCAGCAAACTTCAAGATCTACACAGCTAATTTTATTCCTGATGCTGTTGAAGACGTCGTAATGATCGCTCACGGCGAGTGTGCTCGCGGCTGAGATCTAATAAGACATCTTCGATAAAAGCTAAATGGCGATGGGAGGCCTCACGGGCTTTCTCTGGTTGCCTCGCCATTATTGCTTCAAAAATCTTCGCCCGATGATCGCTGACAGCCGTCAGCATTTCCCGGCGGGTATACAAAAACTCAAAATTCTGCCGGATATTTTGTTCCAGCATAGGTGCCATACAACGTAATAAATGAAGGAGAACCACATTATGCGCGGCTTCAGCAACGACAAGCTGATATTGCAAAACAGCTTCGGATTCAGCATTGACATCACCACTTTCCTGAGCTTGTTGAATAACAAGGTGATACTGCCGAATACGCTCAAAATCTTCGTCAGTTCCACGCAGTGCCGCGTAATAGGCAGCAACACCTTCCAAAGCATGGCGGGTTTCAAGGAGGTCAAATTGAGATTCTGGGTGACCAGCCAGTAATTGTGCCAGCGGATCACTGAAACTTTGCCAGAGGTTACTCTGAACAAACGTTCCCCCACCCTGACGGCGAAAAAGAAAACCTTTAGCTTCTAACCGTTGAATGGCTTCGCGCAGTGAAGGACGTGACACATCAAACTGTTTCGCCAACTCACGTTCAGGCGGCAACTTCTCCCCTGGACGCACGGAGCCTTCAAGGATGAGATGCTCAAGACGCTGCTCAATGACATCTGATAATTTTGGTTGGCGGATTTTACTATAAGCCATATTTATTATAAGTCAGTTAGAACCAAGCCAGTTAGAACCTATCTCATGAGGCTATTTTGTTTGTTGTTTCGGTCTTTGCCGAAGTCAATTGGTAATACCAATTTAAACCACCGGGCCATAAAAGTAACAAAGTATTCATCAACTGTCTATAAAGACCTTTTGCTAAATCATAAAAACCTGCAAAATTTGACAATTTTTTTTAAAAATTAGTAAAAGCTGATAACCAGTAGGTTAATAAACATCCTAAGATAATATTTTAACCAACCTTTTTTAAACACATAAATGGGTATATTGAATCGTTACAGCAATAAAATAGTTGAACCTTTATTAAAAAGATATAGCTACCAAATCATCACCTGTTGATTTTAAATACAAATGTATACCATCAGGTTATAAATGTAGCTCAAATCAATAAAACCGAGAGGCTAAAACTAACGATTAGAAAGGAATAATGACAAAATGTGAGGAACCACCAGCAACAGCTCCACATAACTCCTGCTGATGGAAAAAATGAACTATACCCGTCATCTTTCAAGCTGCCTCTTTGTTGGCTGCACTCACGCACCCCGGTCACATAGTTATCTATGCTCCCGGGGATTCGTTCCCTTGCCGTCGCGATGCAACTTGAAATCCATAGGGTATATATTAAAACCAATAGCGCGTCTCTTCATGCCACCCTTTTCTATACATACAGGATGAAATTATCCAACGCCTTGACGATTCATTTTTATCCCAATGCTTAACTTCAGTTTTTGGCACAGTAATGTAATGATTACAGGATTTATCTTCTTTTTCGTCTTTATCTTTACAGGGAAAATGTTCTGTCTCGAAAGAATGAACAACTTCGCTGGTCCAGTCTGATGGTAACTGATAATAACCCAATGCTTTACATTCAGCATAATCTCTGTCTCTTTCATACTGAGTTGCGCCTGGTTTTTCCCATGATGTACAACCCGCCAATACAGTAAATAAGGTAAATAAAGGGATAATAGCTATTTTTCTTATAAAATTCATATAACAATACCTTAATTAAAAATAAAGAAATAACCAAAGAAATTAAATTAGAATTTAAAAGTCCCCCCAATACGGTAACTCTTATCTTCAAAAGATGGCTGTCCACCAGACTGTATAATTTGTCTATCTTGGTTTGAGATATCTCTGTAAATATCAGGAATAGAATGTATATTATCTACTTTAACTTCACTGCCTGAAACTATATCCTTGATATTACATTCAAAATAACCACAGGTTGAAATATAGCTATCAGTAAGCCGTGGCATGGAACATCCCGTAACTACAAATATTGATAATAAAGCAATGAGAAATTTATTCATTCTTAATATCCTTAAATTGCTGTATATTTTATAAAAATTTAACTTAAATGAAAAACCATATAAAAAGAGAGATCATTTCTTATGATCGAGTAAATAATATCTACATATGCATTTTATCTTTCTGGCATTCCACGGAATATCAGAACAATATCCCCCCAGAGAGAAATATATATTCTTATCGCTAGGAAAAACCTGCTTTATTGGTGAACCATTAACACCAAAGAGTAACAGGCTAGATAAAAAACATGAAATAATTAATATTTTCATGTACTTAAAACTGGCTAATGAATATAAAGTTCTATCTTATAAGATACCAAAAGACATACAATGACTTTATTTGTTATATTAACGGCTATCCTCTCCATCTTCCACATATTCCAATATATCTCCAGGTTGACACTGCAAATGCCTACAAATTTTTTCCAGCGTCTCGATACGGATACCTTTTATTTTGCCATTTTTCAGTAATGATAAATTTTGCTCAGTAATACCAATAATGGCAGCTAATTCTTTAGACTTTACTTTCCTTTTCGCTAAGATCACATCCAACCTTATTATAATACTCATGATGATTCTCAGATAAAATAACGTTGCTCATCGCTTATCTTCTTAGATTCACGCATAATTAAGCTAAATATCAGAAGGAATACACCAAACATAATAATAAACAGAGATTCTGAATTAACTCCAAACGAAAAACTAAATACCCGTTGCCCTTTCACTAAATCCACAGATAACGCCATTCCTTGTAACATATTAATCACAGGGTAGAGAAGTTGCTCTAGAATCATCAGGAAACCAATAATAAATGAAGCGGAAATATTACGGTTACTCCATATTTCACCTTTAGCAAACCGGAAAAACAGAATGCCAATTAATATATAAGATGACGTTGATATAATCCGAGGTATCGTATCCAACGAGATATAAAGCACCTGACTTAATAAAGATTGCTTAAATCCTTTTGCAGTCAATGCCGGCATAAGATCGCTATACGCCTGAAGAACAGCCTGGCGAGTGGCATCATGCCATAACGACCAAGACGCAATATGGAACCCAATATCACCAATTACCATAATGGAAGCAATAATAATAGCCAGAAAGCTGAGTAGCTTGATTCTGGGATTAGTTACAAACTCCTGTTTATCACACATCTTGTGTCATTCCATATACATGTTTAACTAAACTGTCGCTAAAGTACTTTAAAAGTTATCGTATGACAATAATTTTTTATCACTAAATAGACAGAACACACGTCAAAGTAATCAATAAATCATAGCGATAATCATTGAAAACTATCATTAATTTATTGATAGAAAAAGAAAAAAGTCATCATTTACCTGAATATCTTCAAACAGTATATGTTATTTGGTCACTGTTCTATTATCCTGCCATCACATGGTTTACCGCGATAGTTTGTTGTGAAGATTGTATGACAAATACAGAACGGTTTACTCCGGGTGCCTTTCAAAGCCCACGCAATGCCGGTCAATTTCAATACAGAGTGAATCGAAAATAATGGCTCAAAATGAACCTGATATCAGATTTTAACCAATCCCCTCATCAACACTGAAAATCAATAAGAATAATTGATGTAATGCTTTTGCGATGCTGGAGATTCGTGTTTCTGCGCAACGGCAAGAAAGTGTAAGCGCGAGGAAAAGCGTTACCCCGTATCAGCAAAAAATATAGAGGTCAAACTAGTTAAGTGTGGTCCTCAATATGGAACCGCAGTAGGCAAAAAATTCACTCCTAATACTGCAATTGAGATGAATGTTTTTGGACAGGCCATTGATACAGCTAAGAAGATATTTAATGCCAACTCTGCCGCTACCGCAGGGATGATTGATCCGTCTCTGTGGGATAACGGGATCCCGGCCTTTTTGATGAACTACACTGTCAACGGTTCGGAAGAACGTTATGACGGTCAGGGAAACTGGGGAGGATCACGTTCCCGTAATCTGTTTGCTTCTTTTCGTAACGGGTTGAATCTGGGGCCGTGGCGTCTGCGCAGTACGCAAACTTACATCTACAATCGTCAGCGCAACGAGGGCACCTCCGGTTTTTCCTCGCCGGCACAGACCCAATGCACCACCAAAAGCGAAGTTAGCCCCGATAGTGAAAGAGCGATGTGAACAGATGAGTAATTTGGAGAGAGAAGGATGTTAAACACTGAACGTTTGTGGGGCGGTCATGCAGCAAACCCCGCCTCAACTATCATGGGGCTGGGGGCGTCACTGCTCTTTTTATTGACCGCATTACCCCTCCAGGCGGCCGTCGCGGTCATTTCCGTATGGTCGGATGTTAACTTCGTCGACCCATCGGCTTAGTTATTACTCTTGTTGCAGCGCCTACTGGCGCTGCAACAAGCTAGCCGACAACCCCAGATAAGTTGAATGACTCCTTATAGAGTGATTAATTTGATGAAGCTTGGACAAATCAGAGTCATTAATACAACGAATCAAACCAATGCCCCATAAATCGTCAGTAAGGCAACGACAACAATGATAGAAAAAGTCACCTTTTTCGCCAATATCACCGCTGCAACAGGCGTTTGAATTGAATCAAGATGAGGCCCGCGACTTAATGAAAACTGAGCAAGCTGACAGAGCACTTTATATTGTGAAGTTCTTAAATCACTAAGAGAAGCAACCCACGCCGGTAAAGCCCGTTCACCATGCCCTAATAAAGCATAGGCAACGCCAGCCAGACGAGCAGGAACCCAATCCAACCAATGCAACAAGCTGTCAACACCAGATTGCGCTCGCTGAACCGAAGTACCATATTGCGCTAACCATCCCTGATAAGCTCTCAAAAAACCATATCCCATCAAAACAACCGGACCTAATTTACCCGCTACAATCAACCAAAAAATCGGTGCCAAATAATAGCGAAAATTTATCCATAGCAACGCGTTTTGTATCTCTCGCAACATATTCTCTTTGCTGGCATCAGCGGGTAAACCATGAATAATTGCGAGACGCGTAAGATATTCCCTTTGTTGTTCCCTATCATCCTGATGAACAGTACGAAAATATTCACGATAGTCATGCCGTAAGCGCCCCGCTCCGATGCACAGCAAACAAATGAACACCCATAACACCAGTTCAAGAACACCGAACATAAAATCATTTAATATTTCAATCAATACCCATGTAATCAGCATGACTACTAACGTCATTAAAAGGCTTTTCCATAACGAAAAGGATTTCATACCGGTAAATAATGGCTCAAGACGGTGCTCCAATTGCCAATGGTCACCCATTTTAAAAACTCGTTCCCACGCCAACACTAACAACAGTATAAAGAGAGTCATTCTTTCTGCTCCTGTAACAATTGCTGGTAATGTGTCCAATCGAAATAAAGTCCCAGATCAATTTTTCTTCCCAGAACAACATCATTATAGCCAGTGATATGCTCTTTTATATCCAGCCCTTCCTATATACCCGTTATCTTTCAAGTTGCCTCTTTATTGGCGGCACTCATCCCGGTCACATAGTTATCCATGCTCCCGGAGATTCGTTCCCTTGCCGTCGCGATGCATCTTGAAATCCATAGGGTATAAATCATTATGTCAGTACAACAAAATTTTCCTGGAGACAAACTATTTTCCTGGAGACAAACTATTTTCCTGGAGACAAACTAATACGATGAATAACCAATAAAACGGTTGCTCACCCTGTGGGCACAAATCGTGTGAAAGAAATTTTCTAACTCAATTCATCATGCAACCACATTTTTTCCTTTCCTTAATCTAGATGATAAAACCAAGATAGTAGTTGTTCACTACACAACAGGGTAGCATGTTAAGATCATTAATATTGTTATCACCTCTGGAGCTTTTTAATGACAAAACAAAATTACGATGTAGATCAGCGCCGTACAGTTCTTATGGAACACTTGCAGAACAACATTCCTGCCAGTGTAACCCTCGCGCTAAAAGAAGATCTGGGCGGAAATACAAATTTCACCTCTGATATTACCGGCCAATTAATTCCCGCAGATAAACAAGCCACCGCTGTCATTATCACTCGGGAAGATGGCATTTTCTGTGGACAACAATGGTTGAATGAAGTTTTTACTCAATTAGGCGACCAAATCTCCATTGAATGGTTAGTCAAAGATAGTGATACGATTACAGTTAACCAAAAACTTTGCATATTACGAGGCCCAGCACAGATATTACTGACCGGTGAACGCACCGCCCTTAACTTTATTCAAACTCTCTCTGGCGTTGCAACGGAAGTCAGTCATTATGTTCACCGTCTTACCGGTTTAAAAACTCAATTACTTGATACACGCAAAACGCTACCAGGATTACGCACAGCCTTAAAATATGCCGTACTTTGCGGAGGTGGTAATAATCACCGCCTCGGATTATTCGATGCTTTCCTTATTAAAGAAAACCATATTATTGCCAATGGCTCTATTAAACAGGCAGTAGATAAAGCTCGTTATTCTCACCCTGATGTCCCTGTTGAAGTCGAAGTAGAAACGCTAGATGAACTCATTCTGGCACTCAAGGCTAATGTTGATATTATTATGCTAGATAATTTTACTATCCCAATGATGAAAGAAGCCGTCGCTATCACATCAGGAAAAGTCGCTTTAGAAGTATCCGGTAATATCACCCTGGATACTCTGCGCAGCTATGCTGAAACAGGTATCGATTTTATCTCTGTTGGAGCACTCACCAAACATATTAGAGCATTAGATCTCTCAATGCGCTTTCAGTAATTATACCCGTCATCTTTCAAGCTGCCTCTTTGTTGGCTGCACTCACTCACCCCGGTCACATAGTTATCTATGCTCCCGGGGATTCGTTCCCTTGCCGTCGCGATCCATCTTGAAATCCATAGGGTATATACCCGTTATCTTTCAAGTTGCCTCTTTGTTGGCGGCACTTATCCCCCCGGTCACATAGTTATCCATGCTCCCGGGGATTCGCTCCCTTGCCGTCGCGATCCATCTTGAAATCCATTGGGTATAGCAATAATGATATTGATGGTGGTGTAAATCAGCAATTAGTTACTCACAAATTTGCGAACACCACCGTAAATATTTTTGCAAACCTTGCAATTCAGAAATTATTTTTCGAGTCAATTCCATAACCTTTATACATCCTGTTTCATTTTTTCCTCTTTCCTTCATTCTCTATATCGCAATACCACAACACGGAGAAAGAATATGAAACAACAAGGATTTACTTTAATGGAGATCATGGTTGCCATTGCTATCATTTCCATCTTAAGTGCCATTGGTATTCCTAGTTATCAGGGATATATTCAGAAAGCCGCTTTAACAGATATATTACAAACTATTGTGCCTTACAAATCAGGTATAGAGCTTTGCAGTTTTGAAGCTGAAGATTTCATAGGTTGCAATACAGGAATACCATCAATTCCCAAAGGTCATAACAGCAGATATATCGGGAGTATTTCAGTTAAAAATGGAGAAGTGATCATTAACGGGCAACAGAGTCTTAAAAATCTCAGCGTTACATTAAAGCCGATACAAAATACACAAACAGGTACAATTAAATGGAATAATAAATGTGAATCAACAAATAGTTCATTAAAGAGCCGTTGTCAGGAAATATTTGAATTTTAATTCATTACTCTTATCAATACATATTTACACAGGAAGCAATCAATAATGAACTCACTTTCAACGGCAGAAAACACATTGATGGAAAGAGAAATTCATGATATTTGTCAACGCCATCAATCTGTTGTAATAAAAAAAGATGATAATACGATAACAATTGCCAGCAGCGAATTACCCAATGATGATTTATTATCAGCATTACGTTTTATTTCCGGATGTATTGTTAATGTAGAAATTTGGCCACTGGCAAGGATCGAATCAGTATTACATCAAAATATTTCACTGAGTCATGTACCAGAGGAAAAATCCTCTCTATTACCACTTAAAGCTGATATCAATACAGATGAAAATGATGCCCCCGTCATTCAACTTATTAATCAAACTTTATTAACTGCAATTCAACGGCGTGCATCCGATATTCATTTTGAACCCTTCCAACAGGGTTATCGTATCCGTATCCGGGTTGATGGCGCATTACACCTCTTGTCTTCGCCATCTCATCAAATGAATGCAAGCATTGCCGCACGCCTTAAAATAATGGCGAAATTGAATATTGCTGAAAAACGGTTACCTCAAGATGGACAATTTGATTGGTCTGACACCCGACACAACTATGCTATCCGTATGGCGACTTTGCCAACCATACACGGAGAAAAAGTTGTGCTTAGAATATTAAATACAATGCAGCAATTATCGTTAGATCAATTAGGTATTCCTGACCCATTATTGAATCAGCTCCGACAAAAACTCGCATTACCACAAGGAATGATTTTAGTGACTGGTCCAACGGGTAGTGGAAAAACCGTAACTTTATATAGCTGCTTACAATATCTGGATCAGAATAAAAAGAATATTTGTAGTGTAGAAGATCCCGTCGAGATCCCACTGAATGGCATTAATCAGACACAAACTAATAGCAAAATCGAGCTCAATTTTGCCAAAGTATTACGGGCACTATTACGCCAAGATCCTGATGTCATTATGGTAGGAGAAATACGTGATGGCGAAACAGCCGAAATTTCAGTAAAAGCGGCACAAACAGGTCATTTGGTTCTTTCTACATTACATACTAATTCAACCATAGATACATTATCGCGCCTACAAAATCTGGGTATTTCAGGTTATATGGCCGCTTCTTGTATCAAATTAATTATCGCCCAACGACTTGTCAGAAAATTATGTCTTCATTGCCGCAAGCAACAAACAGAAGAAACCATTATTAACATTGAAAATAATTCTCTATTTATTAAGCAATGGTTAGCAGTTGGTTGTGAGCATTGTTTCTCCGGTTATTATGGCCGAACGGCTATTTATGAATTCTTAGAAATAACTTATGATATTCAACAAATATTATCAGAACAGAATCCTAAAAATGTGCAAAAAACCATTATGGCTCAAAGAAAAGACACTTTACTTTCATCAGGTATTTTATTAGTGGAACAAGGTATCACGACATTAGAAGAAATTTATCAAGTCACAGGTCAGGAATAATAATGAAAATTCATTATCTTTATAATTGGCAAGCAGTGAACAACAAAGGCGAAATATCAAAAGGGAAATCACTATGTGATAACAGGAAAGTTTTATATCATCAGCTTATTCATTCTGGATTGCAACCTTATAATATAAAATGTGAAAAATTGATATTTTATCATCAACAACAAATTGCCTACCGTTTGAATTTCATTCGTCAATTGGCAACACTATTATCATCAGGAATGCCATTACTGAATTGCCTCAACATTCTTATTCGAGAATGTGCTCATCCATTATGGCACTGTGTATTATTAGATATTAGCAAGAAAATTACCCGTGGAGAATCATTTTCCTCCTCATTAAAAAATTATCCATTTCTATTCCCACCTTTATTTTGTCAACTTATTTCTGTTGGTGAATTAACCGGGCAATTAGAAGTCTGCTGTCAATTATTGGTTAAACAACAGGAGCAACAAGACAAGTTACAGAAGAAAATAGCAAAAGCACTACGTTATCCTCTGATTATTACCATTGTTGCCAGCATCATTATTTTATTGATGCTTATTTTTGTTTTACCTGAATTTGAACATATTTATCATTCATTTGATGCACAACTTCCTCTGCTCACCCGCAGTTTATTAATCACTTCCAACTGGCTGATTCAATACGGTGGCTATGGTGTTATTGGATTAATTATACTGTTCCTATTTTATCTACAATTACGTCAACGCCATACAATATGGATTACTCGTGAAAAAAATCTAATGTTACGTTTACCCGTTATTGCAAAATTAATTAGTTGCCAGCAATTAGGACAACTTTTCCATATTCTGTTTATGACACAAAAAGCCGGCCTAACACTCACCGCAGGGTTAGACAGTGCTATTGCATCAATAAATCATCCGGTATTTCTGCAAGCGACTAAATTCTTACGAGCTCAAATTAATCAAGGGGTACCAATGAGCGAAACACTGAAACAACAATCTTGTTTTCCTGCTCTGTGTCAGCAGTTTGTCAGTGTTGGTGAAGAATCTGGCAATCTGGAGCTATTATTAGGCAATCTCGCTAATTGGTACCAACAACAAGCATTGGAGATTTCTGATAATATGACCCAGTTACTAGAACCAATACTTATAGTCATAATAGCAATTATTGTCGGTACGCTATTGCTCGCAATGTATTTACCCATTTTTCAACTGGGTACAATACTCACCTAAAGCAAAAATGATTCTGTCGCTTTGTCTCTAGGTCATCTGCCCCCTTTCGGTTACAATCCCGAAATAGTATCAAGTAATATTAAGGGATAGGATGACTTATATTATTGCACTCACAGGTGGGATTGGCAGCGGTAAAACCACCATCGCCAATGCTTTTGCAGCGCTTGGTGTTCCTCTTGTTGACGCAGATATTATTGCCAGAGAAGTCGTTGCTCCTGGAACGCCTGCCTTACAAACCATTTCAGAACACTTTGGTCATGACATATTGACACCCGATGGTAACCTTAACAGAGCGCTGTTACGCCAGAAAATATTCACAAACAATCAAGAAAAACAGTGGGTTAATCAACTTCTTCACCCTCTAATACATCAAGAAACCCGACGGCAATTAGAACAGATAACGGCACCTTATGTTATTTGGGTTATTCCATTATTAGTCGAAAATAATTTAAGGCATTTGGCGGATCGGATTTTAGTCGTTGACGTTTCACCTGAATTACAAATCAGCCGGGTAGCCACTCGTGATGGTATTAGCAACCAACAGGTTGAAAATATTTTGGCTGCCCAGGCATCCCGTAGCGAGAGGCTGGCTTATGCCGATGACATTATCTCAAATCATGATAACGTACAGGCAATTGCTCCTCGTGTTGCCGAACTACATCAACAATATTTAAAGTTAGCTGGATCAGCCAGGCAGGATAATCATGATGAGTGACACAACTTCTACAATCATTTTTGAACACCCACTGAATGAAAAAATGCGGGCATGGTTGAGAATTGAATCTTCTCTGCAACAACTCACCAGTCAACGCCATCTAGACTCACTAGCAAGCAGCCTCGCCTTCTTCCGCACTGTGACTGAGCTACTTGAAGTGCTAGAACGAGGGGAAGTACGTTCTGAATTGCTAAAAGAGTTAGAACGCCAACAGGCAAAATTAAAACAATGGGCTGAAATACCCGATGTTGATATTAATATCGTCAATAGTTTCAGATTAAAATTGAAAGAGCGAGCTCTCGCATTAAGTAAAGCTCCACGGCTGGGACAATCCCTTAAAGAAGATAAAATTATCAGCCTGGTGCGCCAGCGTCTCAGTATTCCCAGTGGCTGTTGTGGTTTTGATCTACCCACCTTACATCTATGGCTTCACTTACCACAATCAGAAAGAGATAAAATGGTCGCATTCTGGATTGATAGTTTGCTACCTCTCCAACAAGCCCTGGAAAGTATTTTAGAACTCATCCGCCAATCTGCTATTTTTCGTTCAGAAATCAGTAAAAACGGTTTCCATCAGAATACAGCAGAAGGCGCAGATTTACTAAGATTACGTTTGCCATTAACACCTTTATTGTTTCCCCAAATTTCCGGTCATAAGACCCGCTTTGCTATTCGTTTTTTACCATTAGATAGTGAAAAAGGCTCCGTGCCAGCTCATTTACCATTTGAATTGGCATGCTGTTAATATTACGAACTAATTATCAGGAAAATTATTATGTCTGAATTACTCACGATTGAATGTCCAACATGTGGTAAGACTGTGGTTTGGGGAGAAATAAGCCCATATCGCCCATTTTGCAGTAAACGCTGTCAATTAATTGACTTAGGCCAGTGGGCAAATGAAGAGAAACGGATACCAAGCCAAACTGAAAACTCCGATAGTGATGATTGGAGTGGACAACCTGAGCAATAATAAATAGCCGCGTTATTAATAATGCGGCTATTGACAACTCAAGCGGTAAGTAATGCAACAATGCTGCGATTAGCAGGCGGGAATTCATCAGCAATTAAATCTTTCTGTAATACCCACCGAGAAAGTTGCTCTTCTTTACCGAAAGGTTCATTTTCCCATTCATCCACCAAGAAGAAATACAGAGTAATCAACCTGTCAGGAAAATCATGTTCAACCGTTTTTACCAGCTCATAATGAGTAACTGTAATACCAATTTCTTCCTGTAACTCACGTATTAAAGCCTGTTCAGGCGTTTCTTCTTTCTCAACTTTCCCACCAGGGAATTCCCAGAAACCACCCATATGGGCATCAGCATGACGCTGAGTAATAAAAATTTCATGTTGCGTATTTCTGATAATCCCAGCGGCTATATGCAGGTGTTTCTTTTCCATATTACCCTTACTTCTTCATCTATTTTTTTGATTGCTCAACAACTAAATGCTATATCCAACGTTGCTCACTTAAAACTAACAGTAAAAAGGCGGTTTCCCGCCTTTTCATTGTTACTGCAAGCGCCCGTGGCAATGTTTATATTTTCTACCCGACCCACAAGGACAAGGATCATTACGGCCTACTTTACGAGCTCCACTGGCAATCTGAGCTTCTGTTGTAGACATCAACGCGCCTTTTTCAACCTCATGGCTTAATTGCTGTTGCCTTGCCAAGCGTTCAGCTTCCGCCCGGCGCTGTTGCTCCAATGCCTCTACTTCTTCCGGCAATCTCACTTGAACTTTGCTCAATGTACTAATCACTTCATATTTCAGCGATTCCAGCATGTTTGCAAACATAGCGAAAGATTCACGTTTATATTCCTGTTTTGGATCTTTCTGAGCATAACCACGGAGATGGATCCCCTGACGTAGGTAATCCATTGCTGCCAGATGCTCTTTCCACAACATATCCAGAGTCTGCAACATGATACCTTTTTCGAAATTACGCATCATTTCAATGCCAACAATCTCTTCTTTACGTTTATAGACTTCAACAGCCTGTTCAAGGATACGCTCACGCAACGTCTCTTCGTGTAACTCAGGCTCTTTATCCAACCACTCTTTGATCGGCAACTCTAAATCGAAATCAGTCACTAAACGTTGCTGCAAACCTTCCACATCCCACATCTCTTCCAGAGATTGAGGGGGAATATAAGCATCGATGGTTGCTTTAAATACATCTTCACGAATGCTACCAATGGTTTCACTAACATCACTCACATCCAGCAAGTCGTTACGCTGAGCATAAATAGCACGGCGCTGATCGTTAGCAACATCATCGTATTCTAACAATTGCTTACGTATATCGAAGTTACGGCTCTCCACTTTACGTTGAGCATTAGCAATGGCTTTGGTTACCCACGGATGTTCAATCGCCTCACCCGGTTTCATACCCAGTTTACGCATCATGCCAGTGACACGATCAGAGGCAAAAATACGCATCAGTGAGTCTTCCATTGATAAATAGAAACGGGATGATCCCGCATCCCCTTGACGCCCGGAACGCCCGCGTAACTGATTATCAATACGACGAGACTCATGACGCTCCGTACCGATAATATGCAAACCACCCGCAGCCAGAACCATATCATGACGCTCCTGCCATGCGGTTTTAATCTCTTCAATCTGAGCTTCTGTGGGCTCTGTCAATTTAGCAATTTCTGCCTGCCAACTGCCACCCAGCACAATATCTGTACCACGACCAGCCATGTTAGTCGCAATAGTTACCGCACTCGCCTGACCCGCCTGAGCAATAATATCCGCTTCCATTGCATGAAATTTGGCGTTAAGTACGTTGTGCTCGATACCCGCGTTAGTCAGTTCACGGGAAACCAGTTCAGATTTTTCAATAGAAATAGTTCCCACCAATACAGGTTGCCCCTTGCTGGTGCGTTCTCGGATATCTTCAATGATAGCTTCAATTTTTTCAGCTTCGGTCATATAAACCAGATCTGGCAAATCATTACGGATCATTGGACGGTTTGTCGGAACCACAATGGTATCAAGCTTATAAATAGAGCTAAACTCAAACGCTTCTGTATCTGCCGTACCGGTCATACCCGCCAGTTTTTTATACAACCGGAAGTAGTTTTGGAAGGTAATTGAAGCTAACGTTTGGTTTTCATTCTGAATTTCTACACCCTCTTTAGCTTCAACAGCCTGATGCAATCCATCAGACCAGCGACGCCCCTGCATAGTACGGCCCGTATGCTCATCAACAATAATGACTTCACCCTCTTTCACGATATAGTCAACATCACGGGTAAACAGCGCATGGGCACGTAGTGCGGCTGTAACATGGTGCATTAACATGATGTTAGTGGGTGAATACAGAGATTCACCTTCTTCCATCAATTTCGCTTCCACTAACAATTGCTCAACCAGAACCAGACCACGTTCTGTCAAGTTAACCTGACGGGATTTCTCATCAACAGAAAAGTGGCCTTCTCCCTGGAAAGTCTCTGAATCTTCTTTTTCCTGGCGAATCAGTTTAGGGATCAACTTATTGACCTTGATATAAAGTTCAGAGCTGTCTTCCGCCGGGCCGGAAATAATCAATGGGGTACGCGCTTCGTCAATCAGAATGGAGTCAACCTCATCCACCAGCGCATAATGCAATTTACGCTGAACACGCTCTTCCGGGCTAAATGCCATGTTGTCACGAAGATAGTCAAAGCCATATTCGTTGTTAGTACCATAGGTAATATCCGCAGCATATGCCTGGCGTTTAACGGGTGCCGGCATACCTGGCAGGTTAATACCAACACTCAATCCCAGAAATTCAAACAATGGGCGGTTATTTTCGGCATCACGCTGCGCCAGATAATCATTCACTGTGACTACGTGAACACCATGCCCAGTTAATGCATTCAAATAAGCAGGCAAAGTCGCTGTCAGTGTTTTACCTTCACCAGTGCGCATCTCCGCAATACAACGTTCATTCAGAACCATACCACCCAGTAACTGAACGTCGAAATGACGCATAGCAAACACGCGCTTACTTGCTTCACGTACTGTTGCAAACGCTTCAGGTAACAGATTTTCCAGCGATTCGCCTTTTTCCAAACGGGCCCGGAATTCGGCTGTTTTACCCTTCAATTCATCATCAGACAATTTTTCAAACTCTGGCTCCATGCGGTTGATGACATCAACAACTTTACGCATACGACGCAGTGTACGGTCATTACGACTACCAAAAACCTTTGTTAATAATTTAATCAGCATAGTTAATTACATCTCAGATAAGGCCGTTATCTCGCAGCCAGCAAATAGTTATTTATTTCGAAAATTTGTAAAAAAACGAAGATTCAGAGGTAAACAGTAGGACCTGCACGAATACCTTGGGCTTTAGCAATCCAAAACGTCGGAGTATAAGAAGATTGTGATGCAACATTCAGGAACAGTATATCTAAGACTGGTTCAGGTGGCTTAGGTTCCCGAACTAATAGTGTATTCAGGGTTTCCAGAACAAGCTGCTGAATACTGCAAGAACTTAACCGGATACTTTGTTTTGCTGTTTCATCGCTCATAGGTTGCGAAACAGAAAAAGCAAAAGAAAGCTGTCTGATCACGTTACGTACAGCATGTTGTTGCCAGTAATTAACGCCATTGGCTGGCTGGTGTTGAACATTCTGCAATGAGAATAGATTATCAAAAGCCGATAAAGCCTGATTTTGCCAACTCTGGCTAGGCGAGGTATTAGCTTGTGAAATATTATCGGTAACACCCGCTAAAATGGTAGGAACGCCAATACTTGCCGCAACCACCCCTAATAACAGATGTGACCAGAAATAACGTCTGCCAAATTGTCGCCAAAGATTTAGAATACCCATTAATCCTTCATCATACCGGAGCTACTTTCATTATGCGCGATAGCCGCCCACAATCATTAGATGTTCTTTTTGAAGACGCCGCCGTTGAGAAAAGCCCGCTTCATGTTATCCAGCAACGTGCCGTCGCTTTGTTAAAACTTAACCGTGCCGTTGTCAGCTTGCTTCCCGCACAATTACATCCGTGGTGCCGGGTCGCTAATTATCGCAAACAAATTCTGGTACTGGAAGCAGGAAACGCCAGTTGGATGACCAGATTACGTTACGAGCTGCCAACGCTGCTTTCTACACTAAGAAGCGAAATTCTACCATCATTGTCATCTATCGACATCAGGATTAACCCATCACTCATGATTAAGCATGGCAATAGTGCGCAGAGCTTCGCAAAAACGATGAGCGATGATCATAAAACTTTACCGACACGTCAGTTAAGTCAAGAGAGTGCGAAAGAATTAATAATGCTAGCGAACCGTAGTCCAAAAAAGCTGAAGGAAAGATTAGAACGACTAGCTGCACTGGCCGGAGAGAGTGCCAGTACAGCTAAAACGACTAAGCGATAACGCCAAATAAATTTAAGTGCTAACGCTGATAAGTGCTAACGCTGAATAGTGTTAACGCCGAGTAAAAAACATCAGCGAGAACAAAATCACTGATAACATAACCCACTGATATATCATTGAATTATTATCAGCATACTAGAGAGTTATGCCATTACAGTTGATGGAGCACGAAAAGCCAATGGCATTTCAGCTTCATCTTCGAAAGTAGTCAGCTCCCATGCACTTTCTTGCGCCAGAACGGCCTGCAATAGTTTATTATTCAACGCATGACCAGATTTGAACGCAGTAAATGCGCCAATGATGTTATAGCCACACATAAACAGATCACCAATCGCATCCAGCATTTTATGGCGGACAAATTCGTCTTCAAAACGCAAGCCATCTTCATTAAGCACACGATAGTCATCAACAACAATCGCACAATCAAAGCTGCCACCTAAACACAACCCTTTAGATTGTAAGTACTCAATATCACGCATAAAGCCAAATGTACGTGCACGACTGATTTGACGAACAAACGCTTCTGCCGAGAAATCCAGACAGTAACGTTGAGTGCTTGAATCAATCGCAGGGTGATTGAAATCAATAGTGAAATCCAGGCTGAAACCATTATAAGGTGCCATCTCTGCCCACTTATCCCCCTCCTCCACACGCACGGTTTCCTTAATACGCAGGAATTTTTTAGATGTGTTCAGCTCTTCAATACCCGCATCCAGCAGCAGGAAAACAAACGGGCTAGCACTACCATCCATAATGGGAATTTCTGGCGCATCAACTTCGATAATAATATTATCGATACCTAACCCCGCAAGCGCTGCATTCAGGTGCTCAACCGTTGAGATTCGCACGTCATGCTCATTTACCAGGCAAGTACAGAGCATAGTATCACGCACGGATTTTGCATCTGCCGGAAAATCAACCGGTGGATTCAAGTCAGTGCGGCGATAGATGACCCCGGTGTTAGCCGGTGCTGGGCGCATTGTTAGCGTGACTTTTTTGCCGGTATGTAGACCGACACCAGTCGCCTGAACAATACGTTTAAGTGTCCTTTGTTTGATCATCGTTTTATCTCGCAATGTTATCCATCCTGCCAACCACTATACACTATGATTGGCGGGCAAGTTTAGCACAAAAAGCGGAGAATCCAATTTTTTAGCTATTAATCGGCCTGTTTACGCAAAAATGCAGGAATATCCAAATAATCGGGCTCCTTGCTAGTTTGTACGCTTTGGTCATTCACCACTTTTGCTGCTGGTTTATTTTCTTCAGACAATGAAGACATACCGCCAGGCATTTGCTGATGGCGGTGTTCCATTACACTTGACTGAGAAGACTTATTGGTAACCAACGTAATTTCAGGACGTTTATCCATACCAATACCCGTGGCAACCACAGTCACACGCAACTCATCATTCATGTCTGGATCCAGAGAGGTACCGATCACGACAGTTGCATTATCAGATGCAAATGCACGGATCGTGTTACCCACTGTTTCGAACTCATCCAAACGCAGATCAAAGCCAGCAGTAATGTTAACCAGAACACCACGAGCGCCTGACAAGTCGATATCTTCCAGCAATGGGCTGGATATCGCCATCTCAGCAGCTTCTTCCGCACGATCTTCACCCTGCGCAATACCGGAACCCATCATAGCGTAGCCCATTTCGGACATCACGGTACGCACATCAGCAAAGTCAACATTCATTAGACCTGGACGCGTGATCAGTTCAGCGATACCCTGAACCGCACCTTTCAAAACATCATTAGCTGCGCCGAAAGCGTCCAGGAGTGAAATGCCGCGGCCAAGCACTTTTAACAGTTTGTCGTTAGGAATAGTAATCAATGAATCTACATGCTTGGACAATTCAGTGATCCCTTGTTCGGCAAACGCCATACGTTTCTTACCTTCGAAATTGAAAGGCTTAGTCACCACGGCAACTGTCAAAATTCCCAGCTCTTTTGCAATCTCAGCCACCACAGGCGCGGCACCAGTACCGGTACCACCGCCCATACCGGCAGCGATAAATACCATATCCGCACCATCAAGCGCAGTACGCAATGCATCCCGATCTTCTTGAGCAGCAGTACGACCAACTTCCGGGTTTGCACCCGCCCCCAAACCTTTAGTAATACCATTACCAATCTGGATAGTCTGGCCGACAGCAGTTTTACGCAATGCCTGAGCATCCGTATTTACTGCAAAGAATTCAACACCTTCGATGCGTTCACGCACCATGTGCTCAACAGCGTTACCGCCGCCGCCGCCGACGCCGATGACCTTAATCACCGCGTCATTGGTTAATTCTATTGGTTCAAACATAGTTTCTCTCCGCTTTATGCCTTTATATCGAGACTAAAAATAGATGTAGTCTCTGTATAAAATTAAAACTCTTTTTTCAGCCAGCTACTGACTCTCTTAAACCAACGGCTCACTGAAACATGTTTTTCAATATCCGCATCACCATTAAGATGAGAGGCTTTTCCGTAATGCAGCAACCCTACCGCTGTTGAATAATAGGGTTGCTGCGCATAGTCCGTCAGACCAGTAATATTAAGAGGTTGACCGATACGCACCTGAGCATGGAACACACGCTGAGCGCATTCAGCCAAACCATCAATCTGAGCACCACCGCCAGTCAAGACAATACCCGCCGCCAGATGGTGTTTAACCCCCTGCTGGCGTAACTGTTCCTGCAATCGCAAGATTTCATCATTCACTAAATTCAGTAATTCGATGTAACGCGGCTCAATGACTTCAGCCAACGTCTGACGCTGTAAGCTACGTGGTGGACGTCCACCGACACTAGGTACCTCCACACTTTCATCTTTGCTGACCAACGAACCTAGTGCGCAACCGTGGCGTACTTTTATCGTTTCCGCGTCGCTTGGTGGCGTACCAAAGGCATAAGCAATATCACTGGTGACAACGTTACCGGCATAAGGAATAACTTTGGTATGACGCAGCGCTCCGCCGGTATACACCGCAATATCCATCGTCCCTCCGCCAATATCTACCACGCAAACGCCCAATTCACGCTCGTCTTCGGTCAAAACAGCGTAGCTGGCAGCCAACCCGGAAAAAATAAGCTGATCGACTTTCAAGCCACAGCGTTCAACGGCTTTTGCAATATTCTTCGCCATATCATTATGACAGGTAATCAAGTGAACTTTCGCCTGCATACGCACACCGGAAAGCCCCACCGGATTTTTAATGCCTTCCTGATAATCGATAGCATATTCTTGCGGAATAACATGCAGTATTCGGTATTCATCACGTACACGAACTGATTTGGCAGTATGAACAACATTGTCCACATCTTCCTGAGTAACTTCCTCTTCGGAAATAGGAACCATCCCGATTTCATTCTGACAACTGATATGTTTTCCAGATAACGCCAGATAAACAGAGGAAATTTGACAATCTGCCATCAATTCAGCCTGATCGATAGCCCGCTGTACACATTTAACAACCGACTCCAGGTCGTTTACACCGCCTTTATCCATACCGCGGGATGGACAGCTTCCCACCCCGATAATATTAACCATACCATCGGGCAGAATTTCACCAACAAGGGCAGATACCTTTGCTGTGCCAATCTCTAGGCCAACTACTAATTTTCTGTCCGTCGATTTGATCATCGTTGTTCTGCCTGCCTCATATAATTATTGCCAGTAATTGTTTATTGCCCTTTGACCGGAGCATTAGGATCACCAATTGGTAAAGATGCCCAACCTACCGCGGCACCACTGTCATAACGCAAATCCACATAATCTACCCTTTTCTCTGTGTTCTGCTGTAACAGCGGATAAAGCTCGATAAAACGTTTAATACGGCCTGTTGTATCCATTCTTCCCAGCTTTAGCTGGATACCATTATCCAGAGTCAGTTGCCAGGAACGACGCGCAGTCATCGCCGCCGCTTTTAATTTCAGTTTATTGGCAGCGAGAAGTTTAGCCATGGCTCGGTAACCATCAAGTACTTCTTTTTCACTGCCTTGTGGGCCATAAAGTATCGGGAAATACCCTTTAGCTCCCCATTCAGCCGGAATGCTGAATACCTGACCTTCGGCATCCAGCATCTGTGTGTCATTCCAGCGCACATAAGGGATATATTCTACCAGATGAATTCTCAGTTCATCAGGCCACTGTTTACGGACAGTGACTTGCCTTATCCACGGCATCCGTTCAATTTGTTGCTGAATGATATTCACATCCTGCGTCATGAAAGTTCCCGGTTGCCCTAGTGACAAAATTGCCTGCCGGATATCATCGTTGGTAGTGTAGTGACGCTCACCCGTTACCACCAGTTTTGAAATAGGCAATCTGTTAGCATCTTTCATCCAATTAAGGACGGCCAAACCTCCCCAAATAATGGTCCCAAGTACCATCAGGAAGAAGATAAGCCCTGCCAGGTAAGAGCCATTACTAGGACGGGAACTGCTATTTTCATTATCCCGTCCCCTCACTTTCAGGGCCGCTTGAGACATATCAATCAGCCAACTCCAAAATCTTTACCACCAACTGTGAAAAACTTAATCCCGCCTGACGCGCAGCCATCGGCACCAAGCTGTGACTGGTCATCCCCGGAGAGGTATTCACTTCCAACAGATAGAAATCACCATCAGTATCCATCATGACATCAACTCGCCCCCAACCACCGCACCCAACTGACTGATAAGCTTTAAGCGCCAGTTCTGTCAATTGCTGCTCTTTTTCATCACTTAAGCCACTTGGACAAAAATATTGTGTTTCTTCAGACCAATATTTTGCATCATAGTCATAAAAAACAGCAGCGGGTTGAATACGAATAGAAGGTAAAGCCGTATCACCAAGGATGGCTACTGTGTATTCCGGGCCGTTCAACCATTTTTCCACCAGCAAGTCAACGTCATAACGAAACGCTGCCTCTAATGCGCCACGCAACTCTGAAATCTCATCAACCTTAGTCATACCAACACTGGAACCTTCCAGACTTGGCTTAACAATTAATGGCAAACCTAAATCCGCTACATATTCTTGGAGTTGAGAATCAGTCAATCGTTCAAATTGCTGAGAATTAATTGAAACATATGGCGAAACAGTCAACCCAATTCCCTGCCATAACTGTTTTGTCCGCAATTTATCCATTGACAGTGCAGAGGCCATCACGCCACTACCGGTATAGGGTAACTGCAAAAATTCCAATACACCTTGCAAAGTACCGTCTTCCCCACCACGCCCATGAAGCGCGATAAAGACTTTCTCGAATCCAGCTTCTTTAAGTTGAGTCACAGGAAAATCTTTTGTATCAACTGGATGTGCATCAATACCCGCTTCTCTCAATCCAGCCAACACGGCTTGTCCCGATAACAGCGAAACTTCACGCTCAGCGGAAGTTCCTCCCAACAGTACCGCGACTTTCTCAGCCATTGTGTTTTTCCTCATTCAAAGATGGCTGTAATTTCGTTTCAGCCAGATTACGCGCTATTTTGCCTATATTGCCGGCCCCTTGAACCAGAATTAAATCATTACCATCCAGCACCTGTGCCAATGCAGCGGTCACCTTTGCCGGATCAGAGACCAAAATCGGATCTAACTTACCGCGGCTACGGATAGTACGGCACAACGAACGACTATCTGCCCCCGGAATAACCACTTCACCCGCAGAGTAAACATCCAACATCAGCAATACATCTACCTGATTCAATACATTGGCAAAGTCATCGTACAAATCACGGGTTCGGGTATAACGATGAGGTTGAAATATCATCACAATCCGTTTATCCGGCCAGCCAGCACGAGCGGCTTTAATGGTTGCATCCACTTCCGTTGGATGATGACCATAATCATCAACCAACATCGCACTGCCACCTTTGCCGTTAACATGTTCCAGAGGAAAATTCCCCAAAAAATCAAAACGGCGCCCGGTTCCCTGAAAACCTGCCAACGCAGCCAAAATATCACTGCCAGAAATCCCCTCCTCAGTCGCAACAGCCACTGCCGCCGCCGCATTCAGCGCATTATGGCGACCCGGTGCATTCAATACGACTTTCAGATCCGCCATATCTTGACGACTAACAGTAAAATATCCCTGAGCACCTTTTTGCTGATAATGGGTGATACGTACGTCCGCTTCTTCACTAAAACCATACGTCGTGATATAGCGCCCAACACGAGGAATTAACTCTTTGGCAACCGGATCATCAATGCACATGACTGCACGCCCGTAAAAAGGTAGGTTGTGCAAGAAGTTGATAAACGTCTGTTTCAAGTTTTCGAAGTCACCATGATAGGTATCCATATGGTCTGCTTCGATATTCGTAATGACCGCCACCATCGGCTGCAAATGCAAGAAAGAAGCATCACTTTCATCAGCTTCCGCAATTAAATAACGGCTACTGCCAAGACGAGCATGCGTTCCTGCTGCTTTAACTAAACCACCATTAACAAAAGTGGGATCTAAACCAGCCTGTGCATAGATGCTAGAAATCATCGCTGTTGTTGTCGTTTTACCGTGAGTCCCGGCAATAGCAATACCATGACGGTAGCGCATCAGTTCCGCCAACATCTCTGCTCTGCGAATAACCGGAATTCGGGCCTCACGAGCAGCAACAATTTCCGGGTTATCCGCCAAGATTGCGCTTGAAGCCACAACAACACTGGCATCCAGTATATTTTCAGGACGATGATTAAAATAAATCTGAGCGCCCAACTTAATCAGTTGCCGAGTTACCGGGTTTGGGGCCAAATCAGATCCACTGATCTGATAACCTTCATTAGCCAACACTTCGGCGATCCCCCCCATGCCAGCACCACCAATGCCAACAAAGTGGATGTGCCTGACTTTTCTCATCTCAGGCACGAAAACTCTTAATTTCGCCAGTTGTTGTGTATTCACGTTTTCTTCTTCACTATATATGTTTGCTTCACCGCCCCTTTTAAGGCGGTCTAAATCATTTTTTTGCCGCATCGATTAATGCCGCCGATACTCGCTCAGTTGCATCAACAATTGCTGCTGAACGGGCTTTTTCCGCCATTTCCAGCAATTGCGGCCGTTGCCACTGAGTTAATAATTCGATTACTGCATCAACCGTAAATTGGGGTTGCTCCAATATTTTTGCTGCGCCAACCTTTTCTAGAGGTAACGCATTCCAGTATTGCTGACGATCTTTATGCTGAAATGGCACAAAAATCCCAGGTAATCCCGCCGCTGACACTTCACTAACCGTCAACGCGCCAGAACGACAAATCACCACATCAGCCCAAGCATAAGCTTGTGCCATATCGTCAATAAATTCAGTAATCTTATGTTCGCATTTAACTAAATTGTCATAGGCATTCTGAACACTTTCTTTAGCCCCTTTGCCTGTCTGATGCCAAAGAGTAATTTTATCACCCATACGGGCAGCAATTTCAGGCATTGCCTGGTTAAGAATTCTCGCCCCCTGACTGCCACCAACAACCAGAACTCGAATCGGACCTTCACGCCCTGTCAAACGTTGTTCAGGTATAGGCAGTGTCAACACATCTTCGCGAACAGGATTGCCAACAACGGGCGCTTTTGGAAATGCGCCGGGAAATGCTTGTAAAACAGTCGTAGCGATTTTAGCCAGCCACCGGTTTGTCAGCCCGGCAATACCATTCTGTTCATGCAATACAACCGGAATACCGCACATCCACGCAGCAATGCCGCCGGGACCAGAAACATATCCCCCCATGCCAAGCACGACATCTGGCTGATAGCGACGCATAATCGCCTTTGCCTGACGGATTGCTTTGAAAATTCGGACCGGGGCAGCCAACAATGCTTTGATCCCTTTACCTCGCAGACCAGAAATCTGAATAAATTCAATATCAATGCCATGTTTTGGCACTAAATCGGCTTCCATACGATCCGCTGTTCCCAACCAGAGAACGTCCCAGCCCTGGTCTTTTAAATGATGAGCTACAGCCAGACCAGGGAAGACATGTCCTCCAGTTCCACCTGCCATCACCATCAAACGCCGGGTTTTGCCACTCATCGGGGGCTCCTTACAAACGCTTGAGCTTTTGCCAAGCGTGTTTCAAAATCAATTCTTAATAGCAATACGATAGCTGTCGACATAATCAGCAAACTTGAACCACCGTAACTAATCAAAGGTAAAGTCAAACCTTTAGTCGGTAACATACCTGCGGCGGCCCCAACGTTAACCAGAGCTTGGAAACTAAACCAAATACCCACCGAACAAGCCAGAAAACCCGAAAAACGCTGATCCATCTGTAATGCGCGGCGACCTATCGTCATTGCGCGAAAAGCGACGAAGAATATCATTAACAACACCAAAACCACACCTACGTAACCTAATTCTTCTGCCAAAACAGAGAAAATAAAGTCAGTATGTGCTTCCGGCAGGTATTCCAGTTTCTGTACTGAATTTCCTAGTCCTTGCCCTAAAAATTCCCCTCGACCAAAAGCCATCAAAGATTGCGTTAATTGATAACCTTTGCCGTATGGATCTTCCCAAGGATCCAGAAAGGAAGTTACACGGCGTATACGGTAAGGTTCAGCAATGATTAACAAAACCACCGCGAATACCCCTGAACCAATAATTGCTAGAAACTGCCATAATTTTGCCCCGGCCAGAAATAGCATTGCCAACGTTGTTACAAACAGTACAACCACTGTTCCCAAGTCAGGTTGAGCCAGAAGTAACACGGCTAACACGACCATCACGCCCATTGGCTTACAGAATCCCCAAAAGTTATTCCGCACTTCTTCTACTTTGCGCACCAAATAACTGGCGAGATAGCAAAATAGAGAAAGTTTCGATAACTCAGCAGGTTGAATTCTCAAAGGCCCAATGGCAATCCAACGCGATGCACCATTTACTGAATTTCCCACCACCAGGACAACCAGCAACAAAATAACGGAAATAAGCAGCATCAGATTGCTATAGCGTTGCCAGAAATCCATTGAGATACGCAATGTAATCAATGACAACCCGAAAGCCAGCAAGAGATAAATCGCATCACGCTTAGCAAACAGAAACGGATCTTCTGCAAGACGCTGCCCAACCGGCATCGATGCTGATGTCACCATAACAAAGCCGATAATTCCTAATCCGAGTGTCAGCCAAACCAGTGTGCGATCATACAACACCATATTGGTGACATCAGTTTCACGGCCACCAATAACCCAGTCTTTTAATCTACTGAATCCCGGAATAGACATCAGCCCAACTCCTCTGCCAAGCGGGTAAACTCATGACCACGCTGTTCAAAATTACGGAACTGATCAAGGCTTGCGCAAGCAGGAGATAACAGCACCATGTCACCAGCCACCAGACGCGGAGCAATATCACGTATCGCCTGTTCCATAGTTTCAGTCAATGTCGCTATTTCCGGGCGTAGTTGAGCCAACTGTTTTCCATCCCGACCAAAGCAGTAAAGCTGAACTTTATTCCCACTCAGGAAAGGTTTAAGCGGAGAAAAATCTGCCGACTTGCCATCACCACCTAACAGCAAATAAAGCGAGCCCTCCAGGTTCAGACCATCAAGCGCCGCCACCGTACTGCCAACATTGGTCGCCTTAGAATCGTTAATCCAACGCACCCCGTTGTTCAGGCGAACAAGCTGGAAACGGTGGTCAAGTCCCGGATAAACCGTCAATGTTGCCAAACTGGCTTCACGAGGAATACCAACCGCATCAGCTAAAGCCAATGCAACCAACCCATTGACGTAGTTATGTCGTCCAGTCAGCTTAATTTCATTTGTCGCCAGCAGTGATTGGTTGTGAGCTTTCAAAAAGGCATTTTCACTATCAAGCTGGTAGTCACCACAATCGACACCAAAGCTGACACAACGGCTATCCATACCCGTTTCAGGCAGTGTCAGGGGATCTTGAGCATTCACAATGCATCTTTTCGCCTGACGATAAATCCTCAGTTTAGCTGCCCGGTACTGAGATACCCCCTGAGGATAACGATCCATATGGTCCTCAGTCACATTAAGCACAGTGGCGGCTGTTGCGTTCAGACTATATGTAGTTTCCAACTGGAAACTGGAGAGCTCTAAGACATAAAGCTGACAAGATTTCTTCAACAATTCTAATGCAGGTAGGCCAATATTACCGCCAACACCCACCGGCCAATTAGCCGCCTTCGCCATTTCACCGACAAGACTGGTAACGGTACTTTTACCATTAGAGCCAGTAATGGCGACTATCGGGGCTGTTGCTTCACGGCAAAACAACTCG
The DNA here is from genome assembly GCF_003287735.1 of Photorhabdus bodei. Classification (GTDB taxonomy): domain Bacteria; phylum Pseudomonadota; class Gammaproteobacteria; order Enterobacterales; family Enterobacteriaceae; genus Photorhabdus; species Photorhabdus kayaii. The sequence goes on from NZ_NSCM01000015.1 coordinate 36,570, forward strand.
ATATCACCAACAATTTCAATACCTGCATTAGCCGCAGCCTGCAATTCCGCCGTTGCCAAGGCAACGCCTGGGCTTACAACAATCAAGTCAGCATCCATCAACCAGCCAACATTCAGGCTTCCACTGTGACACTCAACACCATCGGGCAGTTTATCCTTGCCGGGTGGTACCGCACGAGTATCTATCACACGAGGGATCACACCTCGCGCCATAAAAAAGTCAACACAGGAGAGACCCGTTAGCCCCAACCCGATAATGACGACTTTTTTACCCAAATAATCTGCCATGATTAACGTACCTTCAATGTTGCCAAGCCAATCAGCACTAGCATCAGAGAAATAATCCAAAAACGCACAATAACACGCGGTTCTGGCCAGCCTTTCAATTCATAATGATGGTGAATAGGTGCCATACGGAAAATACGCTGACCGCGCAGTTTAAAAGAACCCACCTGTAAAATAACTGACAGGGTTTCCACCACAAATACACCGCCCATAATCACCAGTAGAAACTCTTGGCGTAGCAACACAGCAATCGTCCCCAGTGCGCCACCTAATGCCAAAGAGCCCACATCCCCCATGAAAACCTGAGCCGGGTAAGTGTTGAACCACAAGAAACCTAATCCAGCACCCACAATCGCAGTACAGACGATAACCAGTTCACCAGCATGGCTCAGATAAGGGATATGCAGATAGTTAGCAAAATTGACATTACCTGTCGCCCATGCCACCAAAGCAAAACCCGCTGCAACAAAAACGGTTGGCATAATTGCCAAACCATCCAATCCGTCGGTCAAATTCACTGCATTACTGGTTCCGACAATCACAAAGTAGGTCAACAGAATATAAAGCACACCCAGTTGCGGCATCACATCTTTAAAGAATGGCACGACCAATTGTGTTGCCGGAGTATCTTTGCCGAAACTGTACATTGCAAACGCCACCCCCAATGCCAGGACGGACTGCCAAAAATACTTCCAACGGGCAATCAACCCCTTAGTATCTTTGCGCACAACTTTGCGGTAATCATCCACAAAACCAACAATGCCGTAACCAATCAGCACAATCAGCACGCACCAAACATAGGGATTATTCAAGCGTACCCACAACAGTGTAGAAATCGTAATTGAAAGTAAGATCAGCAAACCACCCATCGTCGGCGTACCACGTTTGCTAAAGTGAGATTCCGGCCCATCATTGCGAACAACCTGCCCGATTTGTAATTTTTGCAGAAAGGCGATCATACGCGGCCCCATCCACAATGCGATAGCCAAAGCAGTCAGCAGGCTGACGATAGCCCTAAACGTCAAGTAAGAAAAAACGTTAAAGCCGGAGTGATATTTGACCAAATATTCGGCCAGCCAAACTAACATGTGAAGCTCTCCTGTAATGCGTGGACAACATCTTCCATTGTGGTATTACGCGAACCTTTAACTAACACTGAAAAGACTTTGTGTTGTTGTAATAGTGGAACCAATGTTGCGATCAATGCAGCTTTATCCGCAAAATGCTGACCACAACCGCTCGCTTCACTAACATGAATACTTAATTTGCCCACACTGAACACACTATCGATACCGCAAGAAGCTACGGTTTCACCAATCTGACGATGGTAATCTGCTGACTGTTCACCCAATGCCCCTATATCGCCTACAACCAGCACTCGGTAACCCGGCATCTGTGATAACACCTGAACTGCAACAGTCATTGAGCCGACATTGGCGTTATAAGTATCATCAAGCAGCAATTTTCCTTCTGCCAGATTGATTGGAAACAACCGCCCTGACACCGCTTTCAGCTCAGATAAGCCCAGACGAATATCTTGCAGGGTTGCTCCAACAGAAATTGCTAACGCACTGGCTGCTAACGCATTGGCGACATTGTGTTTTCCAGGCAACGGCAAATTGATTTCTGTGCTACCAATAGGCGTATGCAGACAAAAATCCGTCGTCAGTTGTTTAACCTGAACATCTGTAGCGTAAAAATCAGCACCTGATGCTTGTTGCATGGAAAAACGCTGTACTGTTTTGTCGCCAATAACCTGCTGCCAGTGAGTCCAATCATTGCTTTCCATATTGATAATGGCCGTACCTTTCTCTGAAAGACCGGTAAAAATCTCGCCCTTAGCTTTTGCAATACTCGCCAGAGAGCCAAAATCCGCTAAGTGCGCAGCAAACAGGTTATTGACTAATGCTGTTTCCGGCCGAGCCATTTCTGCGGTATAGGCAATTTCACCAACATGGCTTGCACCTAATTCAACCACAGCAAACTCATGTTGTTCCGTCAGCCTGAACAATGTCAGCGGCACACCGATATCATTATTCAGGTTACCTGCGGTATAGAGCGTGTTGCCACATTGGCGCAAAATCGCTGCGGTCATCTCTTTTACCGATGTTTTGCCGGACGAACCCGTCAACGCAACAACACGGGCATTACTCTGCTGGCGAACCCAACTCGCTAATTTACCCATTGCTAAACGAGTATCTTTAACCACGACCTGTGGAAAGTTAATATCCAATACGCGGCTGACGAGCAAAGCACTGGCACCAGCGTTGACTGCATCAGCACAAAAATCATGAGCATCAAAACGCTCACCTTTCAAGGCAATAAACAAACTGCCATTGCCAACCTGACGGCTGTCAGTAGTCACATCACTAATACAAATATTTGCTGCCTGCTGCTCAGTCACCTGATTCAATACGCCATCCGTTACTTGTGCCAGTTGTTGCAGAGTGAGGGAAATCATGCGATCACCCCCAGTAACCGAGCAACAGTCAACCGGTCTGAGTAATCCAAGCGACGATGGCCCACCAATTGATAATCTTCATGGCCTTTACCCGCTATCAATACAACATCATCTGCTTTTGCCTGCATAATAGCGTTGGTTACCGCTTCAACACGGCCATGAATCGTTATCGCACCTCCCGGATCAAGAAAACCCGTTAAGATGTCAGCAACAATTGCCTGTGGCTCTTCATTGCGCGGATTATCATCTGTAACAATCACATAATCGGCCCACTGCTCTGCTACGCCCCCCATTAACGGGCGTTTACCTTTATCACGATCTCCGCCACAACCAAAAACGCACCAAAGTTTACCCTTACAATGTAAACGCGCGGCTATCAAAGCTTTCTCCAGCGCATCAGGTGTGTGAGCATAATCAACGACGACAACGGGTTTATCCGGTGCCGTGAATACTTCCATTCGTCCACAGACAGGTTCCAGGCAGGAAGCTGTTGCAAGCAGTTTTTCCAGCGGATAATCCAGAGCTAATAAGGTGGAAAGCGCCAACAACAGGTTGCTGACATTAAATGCTCCCATCAGGGCGCTATCAATTGTACCGCCTCCCCAACTGGACTCGAAGGTAATGGATACCCCTTTATCGTGATACTTTATTTCACGCGCCGCTAACCAACGCCCTTGCCAATTTTCCGGCAGACAGTTTTCCATCGTCACGGCAACCGCTTGCGGTAAACGGGACAACCACTTCAATCCAATATCATCATCAGCATTGATGATTTGTTGTTTCACATTATGCGTGGAAAACAGCAACCATTTAGCTGCTTCGTAGTGCGCCATATCACCATGATAATCAAGATGATCACGGCTCAAGTTGGTAAACACCGCCGCTTCAAACGGCAACGCAGCTACACGCCCCTGAACCAGTCCATGAGAAGAGACTTCCATTGCCGCAAAAGTCGCCCCTTGCCGAACAAGTTGTTGCAAATCCAGTTGAATATCAACAGCCGAGCCTGTGGTATTTTCAGTTGGCGCCACATGCCCCAGTAAACCATTACCGACAGTTCCCATCACGGCACTGGTTTCCCCCAATCCGTGACTCCACTGAGCAAGTAATTGGGTAGTGGTTGTTTTACCATTGGTTCCGGTTACACCAATCAAGTGCAATTTATCACCGGGGTGACAATAAAACTCACCAGCTAACTGTGACAACTTATTATTCAAATCGTTCACATAAACAACCGGAACACCATGCATAATTTGTACGGTTCCGTTATCAACCTTGCCCTGGGCTTCTGCAATAACCGCCGCAACCCCTTGTGCGATGGCTTGAGGAATGTAGTGTCGACCATCTGTCTGGTGCCCTTTAATAGCAACAAACAGATCTCCGGCAGCCGATTTACGGCTGTCCAATGTCATTTCGCGTAACTCACACACTGGGACGTCAATACCCAACGGCGCGAGTAAATCGCGTAGATTACGATCTGCCACCTGTATCCTCTTTCTTATTAATCACAAATTCGTTTTTATCACCTGCCGCCAAAGCATCTGGCTCCACATTCATGATGCGTAGAACGCCCCCCATAATGGCACCAAATACCGGCGCAGAAACCACACCGCCGTAATACTTACCTGTCAGTGGATCATTAATGATCACAACCAGTGCAAATCTTGGATTACTTGCAGGGGCAACACCTGCGGCGTAAGAGATATATCGGCTAGCATATTTGCCATCCGGCCCAACTTTCTTAGCTGTACCCGTCTTGATTGCAATCCGATAACCTTTTATCGCCGCTCGCACTCCGCCGCCGCCGGGCAGAGCCACACTTTCCATCATATGAACGACTGTTCGCATAATAGGCTCAGGAAATACTCTTGTGCCTGGCACAGGTGGATCAACTTTGGTAATTGACAGAGGACGATAAATACCCAAGCTACCAATCGTTGCATAGACCCGCGCTAACTGTAATGGTGTTACCATCAGCCCATAACCGTAAGAAAAGGTCGCTCTATCAAGATCTGACCACCGTTGTTTTCCTGTTGGATATAAGCCACTGCTTTCTCCAACCAACCCCAGATTGGTCGCCTTTCCTAACCCAAAACGTGAATAAACATCCACCAATTCTGTCGCGGGCATCGCCAACGCTAGCTTAGAAACACCGACGTTACTCGATTTTTGTAAAATACCAGTGATAGATAATTCAGGATAACGGGATACGTCTCTGATTTCCTTACCGCTTATCCTATAAGGTACTGTATTAATAACGGTATTTTCTTTGATGATACCATCATTCAGCGCAGCCATTACCACCATCGGCTTAACAGTGGAACCTGGCTCGAAAATATCGGTGATAGCCCGGTTACGCATTACTTCTTTTGGCGTATTGATGCGATTATTTGGGTTATAAGATGGGCTGTTTGCCATTGCCAGCACTTCTCCGGTATTAACATCCACCAACACCGCTGTACCGGATTCTGCTTTGTTAAAGGCCACCGCATTGGTTAATTCGCGGTAAACCAGCGCCTGTAAACGTTCATCAATACTCAATACCAGATTGTGGGCCGCCAGACTATCAACAGATGAGATATCTTCGATGACACGGCCAAAGCGATCTTTGCGTACAGTCCGCTCACCCGGTTGCCCCGTCAACCAACGATCAAAACTTTTTTCCACGCCTTCAATACCCTGACCATCAACGTTGGTCACGCCAATAATATGTGCCGTTACCTGACCTGACGGATAATAACGCCGGGATTCCTGACGCAAATAAATTCCCGGTAATTTCAGTTTATGAATATAATCGCCAACTGATGGGTTAACCTGACGCGCTAAATAAACAAAACGACCTTTTGGATTAACGCTAACTTTGTCAATAAGCTGCTCAAGAGGCAAATTAATGGCATCGGATAAAGCTTTCCAGCGGGTATCACCCGTAATTCCCCCTTGTTCAAATACCTCTTTCGGATCTGCCCAAACAGCATTTACTGGAACGCTAACAGCCAGAGGTCGGCCCATTCGGTCACTGATCATACCGCGAGCGGTAGGGACTGATTGCACGCGCAGGGAACGTAAATCACCTTCTTTAACCAGTTGATCAGGATTGATGACCTGCAAATAAGTCACTCTCAGCAATAAGGCAATTAAAGCTACAGCAATCCCCCCACATAACAAAGCAAAACGCCAGCTAACAAAACTGGCTTTTTTATCTTCTTGCCTTTTTAACTTCACGGGGCGTGCTGCTTTCATCTCTTACCTTTTTAATAATTAAATTAACTCACTGTGAAACAACAATGTTTTCTTGAGCAGGGCTAACATGCTGCATATGCATTTTTTCAACAGCTATCCGCTCAACCCGGCTGTGATCACCCAAAGCATTTTCTTCGAGGATCAAATTACGCCACTCGATATCTAATGCATCACGTTCCACCACCAGATGCTCTCTTTCAGCCGTCAACAAACGGGTTTCATGTGCAGTAGTTACAACAACTATGGCCGAAACCAGTACAACGACTAGAAGAATTAACGGTATCTTGGCATTCTTGAGCAAATCGCTGCCGATAATACCGGTTAATCCGTGACGTTCACCTGCCATTATTCACTAACTTTTTCAGCAAAACGCAAAACAGAACTACGAGCCCGTGGGTTATTAGCCACTTCTTCCTCTGGAGGTTTCATCTTGCCAATCGATTTCAAGCTACGCCCACCTTGTGCTTTCAGTTGCTCTTCTGTGAGTGGCAATCCTGCCGGTACTTGTGGCCCTCGACTATTCTGACGAATAAATCGTTTAACAATCCGATCTTCCAGCGAATGGAAACTAATCACTGAAAGTCTCCCCTGCAGTGCAAGCACTTGTAATGCTCCCTCCAGCGCCTGCTCAATCTCTTCCAGCTCACTGTTGATATAGATCCTAATAGCCTGGAAGCTCCTGGTTGCTGGATGCTTATGTTTTTCTTTTACCGGGCTGGCCTGAGCAATCAAATCGGCTAGCGCTTTTGTTCGGGTAATTGGCTCTTCCTGATTGCGTGCCACAATTGCTCTGGCAATGCGTTTGGCGAAACGCTCTTCACCAAATGTTTTCAATACCCAGGCAATATCATCTGCTGTTGCGTTCATCAGCCATTCCGCTGCTGACTGCCCGCGAGTCGGGTCCATCCGCATATCTAGCGGCCCATCACGCATAAAAGAAAAACCGCGTTCCGGATCATCCAACTGAGGCGAAGAAACACCTAAATCCAGTAATACACCATCAATTTTGCCGATTAGCCCGGCTTTTTCTGTATAGTGAGCCAATTTAGAAAATGGCCCATGTACAATTGAAAAACGTGGATCTGTAATTGCTTTCGCCACTTCAATCGCCTGAGGATCTCGATCAATGGCAATTAAGCGACCTGCCGTCCCCAATTGCGACAAAATCAGACGTGAATGCCCTCCACGGCCAAATGTGCCATCAATATAGATGCCATTTTCACGAATATTCAGTCCGTTGACTGCTTCATCCAACAATACGCTGGTATGTTTAAAATGACTATTTGCCATATTTATAGTGATAATTCCTGTAGCCGTACTGATAAAGGTTCCTGTGTGGATTGCTCAGCCGCAATATCATCTTTAACCTGTTGATACCAAGCCTGTTCATCCCACAGTTCAAATTTGTTGAACTGACCAACCAGCATGACCTCTTTGACTAGCCCTGCATGCTGACGCAATGTATTAGCTAATAAAAGACGTCCTGCACTATCCATCTGGCATTCACTGGCATGACCTAAAAGTAAACGTTGCACCCGACGCTCCGCCGGATTCATGCTGGATAAGCGAGAAAGTTTTTCTTCAATAATTTCCCATTCAGATAATGTATAAAGCAACAAGCATGGTTGATGAAGGTCAATGGTACAAACCATTTGCCCTTGTGATTCCTCATTTAGCATAGCCCGGTATCGGGTAGGTACGGTGAGCCGCCCCTTGCTATCGAGATTTATCTGCGTTGCTCCACGAAACATCCTCAGGCCGCCCCTGGTGATCAAAAATTACCACTTTATCCCACTAATCCCCACAATAAGGAGTTTACGGATGGGACGAAAACCTTGTCAAGCCAGAGCCGATGCGCTTTAGCTATATTTGATGGCAGGATTTTGGCTGTTGGGAGGCATAATTATTAAATTTAGCAATATCAATAATAATTAACACCATGATAATTCTGAATAATTTTACAAGCACAAGGAGAGTAAATGTTTACGATAAAATAATGAAAAAATAGTTGTGTGATTAATTTATTTACATAATTTACATTTCATTACTATTTAACCACCGTGCAGCAATGTTTATCATTCTATTTGATGCATTCACACTCAAACTAACTAGCAGCAAAAAACCACAAAATAAATATTATTAAAATCAATTTAATATATAAAAGACGGCAAAAAACGGGGATAAATAGACAAATCCCAAACTCAAATAAGCGCTGTTCCATGCGCTTCTTCCTACTGAATAATTTATGTATGAACGAAATTGCCATTTGCTCGCGCTGAAACACTTCTCTTAAGACAGATCTGACAACCAAAACCCCCCATCAGAAAATTAATGAGGGGTTTTTATCATATTTTCCGACTCAGGCTTCCTCGACGACATAAGTCACGATGTATCCGTGTGATACCTGGCCCTGGCTTCTGCTTTTCATCCAGACTTGCTAACACCAGTTCCAATACCTGTTCAGCGATTTCACGATGACGCTGCGCTACAGAAAGCACTGGACATTCAAGGAAATCCAATAATTCATGATCACCAAAAGTCGCAATAACCAATTGATTTGGTAAACGGCCGCTGTGTTTTAGCGTAACATCCATGACTCCCTGTAACAGGGCAAAAGAGGTGGTGAACAACGCTTGTGGCATTGGATGAGTTTCTAACCATGTGGTGAACACTTCAGCAGCCGCATCACGCTCATAGCTGTTTGAGTAAAGATACATCACTTTGCGAGGGTCATCTTTCCATGCTTCACGGAACCCCTGTTCACGCAGAAAACTGACTGATAATTCAGGTAATGCACCGAGATAAAGCACAGATTCAGCAGGGAATTGGCGAAATTCTTGTGCCAACATCTTTGCATCTTCAAAATCATCACCCACTACGCTGATAAAGTGTTCATTTTCAAGTGCCCGATCGAGAGCAATAATAGGCAAAGAACGACTAGCCCAGCGTTGATAAAAAGGATGCTCCGGCGGTAATGCGGTAGAAACAATAATTGCATCCACCTGACGTTGTAGCAGGTGTTCAACACAACGCATTTCATTCTCAGGTTGGTCTTCCGAACAGGCTATCAATAACTGATAGCCACGCTGACGAGCCTGACGTTCCAAATAATTAGCAATACGGGTATAGCTGGTATTTTCTAAATCTGGAATAACCAAACCAATAGAACGGGTACGCCCTGCACGGAGACCGGCTGCCACAGCATTAGGATGGTAATTATGCTCTCTGACCACTGCCATCACTTTTTCTACCGTTTTATCACTGACACGGTATTGCTTGGCTTTACCATTAATTACATAACTGGCCGTTGTGCGTGAAACACCTGCAAGGCGGGCGATTTCATCCAGTTTCACATTAACTCCTTCATAGACCCAAAAAAGGCCCTACTTTATCGCAGAGCCTGATAAATGTATGCACATAGCCCCGCAGTTTGCGATTTTTCATCGCATAATTTTATCCCCGCGAGAGACACCGACAATACCCGAACGAGCAACTTCAACAATTTCAGCAACATCCCGAACAGCATCGAGAAAGGCATCCAATTTATCGCTGGTTCCCACCAACTGTACGGTATATAAGGTCGAAGTCACATCAACGATCTGCCCACGGAAGATGTCAGTACTGCGTTTGATCTCTTCACGTCCATATCCACTGGCCTGCAATTTGACTAGCATAATCTCACGCTCTACATGAGAACCCGGTGCCAACTCGCTGACTCGTAACACATCCACCAACTTGTGCAACTGTTTTTCAATCTGTTCAAGTACCCTTGCATCGCCCTTAGTCTGAATTGTCATCCGCGATAATGTCGGATCATCAGTTGGGGCGACAGTTAAACTTTCAATGTTGTAGCCACGTTGGGAAAACAGACCAACAACCCGGGACAAAGCCCCTGATTCGTTTTCAAGTAATACAGATAAAATCCGGCGCATAATCAGGTTCTCTCCGTTTTGCTTAACCACATCTCATCCATTGCTCCTCCACGGATCTGCATAGGATATACATGTTCAGTTTCATCCACAGTGATATCAACAAATACCAGCCGCTGATTTTCAGTCACCTCTTTCAAGGCTTCGGCCAATTTACTTTCCAATTCATCATAACGTTGAATAGAAATGCCAACATGACCGTAAGCTTCAGCCAATTTGACAAAATCAGGCAAGGATTCCATATAAGATTGAGAGTGACGACCAGCATAAATCATATCTTGCCATTGTCTTATCATCCCCAAGAAACGATTATTCAAGTTCAGAACCAGTACCGGCAACCCATATTGCAATGCGGTGGACAGCTCCTGAATATTCATCTGAATACTACCATCCCCCGTAACACAGACTACCGTCGCTTCCGGTTTCACCAGTTTAACGCCCAAAGCAGCCGGTAAACCAAATCCCATCGTTCCCAAACCACCGGAACTGATCCAACGCCTTGGTTTATCAAATGGGTAATGCAATGCAACAAACATCTGATGCTGCCCAACATCTGAAGTGACATAAGCTTCCCCTTTCGTCAGACGATAGAGAACCTCGATAGCCGCTTGTGGTTTAATTTTTTCACCGCTGCGATCAAAACTGAGACATTTACGGCTACGCCATTGCTGAATGGATAACCACCAATCTTTTAGCGCATCTGGATCTTGTGTATCTTCTACTGTCTCCAACAACGCCAGCATTTGCTTAAGCACCTGTTTAGCATCACCGACAATAGGAACATCTGCGGAAACCGTCTTCGAAATTGATGTTGGATCAATATCAATATGTAATACCGTTGCTTCCGGGCAATATTTTTCCAGATTATTGGTTGTACGATCATCAAAACGTACACCGACAGCAAAAATGACATCTGAATTATGGATTGCTTTGTTAGCTTCGAATGTACCATGCATACCGAGCATGCCCAGGCTTTGCGGATGAGTTGCAGGGAAACTGCCTAATCCCATCAGGGAGCTCACAACAGGGATATTGAATTTTTCTGCCAATACCAGTAATTCTGCTGAACAATCTGCGTTAATCACCCCCCCGCCTACATATATGACTGGTTTTTTCGCATTCAATAGTTTTCTTAATGCCCGCTTAATCTGCCCTTTGTGTCCTTGAATCGTTGGATTATAAGAACGCATACTTATCTGATCAGGATAAATATAGGGTAATTTTACTGCCGGATTTACCGTGTCTTTCGGTAAATCAATAACGACGGGTCCCGGACGACCACTGGAAGCTAGATAGAAGGCTTTTTTCAGTACCTTCGGAATATCCTCTGCTTTTTTCACTAAAAAACTGTGTTTTACGATCGGGCGGGATATCCCTACCATGTCACATTCCTGGAATGCATCATTACCAATCAACGAACTGGCGACTTGACCGGACAATACAACCATCGGAATTGAATCCATATAAGCGGTGGCAATACCGGTAATGGCATTGGTTGCTCCAGGACCGGAGGTGATTAATACCACACCAACCTTCCCGGTAGAACGAGCATAGCCATCAGCCATATGAACTGCCCCCTGCTCATGACGTACCAGGATATGCTCAATGCCCCCAACCGTATGCAGGGCATCATAAATATCCAGTACTGCCCCCCCCGGATAACCGAATATATGCTTAACGCCCTGATCAATTAACGATCGGACGACCATTTCAGCTCCTGATAACATTTCCATAGGTTTTCCTCCAGGCTCTGTTTGCAAGTTAATAAATCGGAAGTTCCTTCCACTTTTATTTTAGTAAGACGAATAGCCTCTCAGCGATATATTGATGCTGAGTTAGTTAACATAACGCTAGAAACAGGTGTTAGCAATGTGAGTAAAGGCAGAATAGCCATTTTCTGACAATTCCAAATGTCTCCGGTAAACGTTATCTTACTATCAAGAAGCTAAAATCAAGTAGAATATGAGGCGGCTATACCTAAAAAGAGCGACAACATATAGGTGTTATCCAGTATATATACGATAAAAAACTAAAAAGCAGTTTTCAAAATCGTTTAAGTCACCACTGCATGAATCTGATAAAAGAAGTGCGGATGAATACCTCAGATAATTTAATCATAATTTCATCGTTTCTAAATAACCATTGTGAATAATTCATTCAGGTAAAATCTATTTACCTCATTTTAATTAGAAAATACGATAGAAACCATTATCTTTCCTGGAAGACTAATTCCACATATTCAATACTTACCTGGATATATAAATATTCATTTTCATCATTAAACAACCCAACATAATAATCAACAAAATAATGATTTAAAATAATTCAAATTATTTACACGGCTTGATAATAATGTACTTTTTGGGTTTTATATTTTCATTCACAAATGACGAAACATAGGGCGTTAGAAATAGTAACGATGCAGCATATGAAATTGTATATAAAGATGAGTATACCCGTCATCTTTCAAGTTACCTCTTTGTTGGCTGCACTCACTCACCCCGGTCACATCGTTATCTATGCTCCCGGGGATTCATTCCCTTGCCGTCGCGATGCATCTTGAAATCCATAGGGTATATATCGCTCCACCGTTCCAGTGATATGTGATTAGCGTGAATGATATTATCATCTCCAAATACAAGGTAAAAGAATTTCCTGAGGAAGCTAATATTAATTTTCTAAATTCTTTATCCATTATTTTCCTCCAGATAAAATAACCTAAATAAATATAGGCCCTGCAATAATTACATTTTTTTCAGTATTTCCACTTGAATAATATCCACTATTAATTTAATTACTGCATCTTTAGTTAAGGTGTCAGTATCAATAATTTCCCAAGTATCATCATAAAACGTCTGGTATTGATTAAGAACATGTTTTTGATATTCTATGAAATCATAATTTTCATTTGTCTCTAATTTTCCAGACTCACTAGGTTTTAATATTCTTTTCCTTTTTTCAGCAATGTCTGGAGGAACATCAAGATATATAACCATATCTGGTTTTGTGTTTATAGATAGAACCGATTTACTTAATTCTGCTAATTCCGTGGATTTAAGTAAGAATCTTGCCAAATATTTATAATACCAACTATCACATATAATAATTTTACCTTGCAATAAACAAGGTTGAATAATTAAACTATCTAAAACAGAAAACCATGATGCTATCAATAGAATCCAATGCCGGTCACCAAGTTCACCCAATGGAGCTGAAATGTCATAATCCCAAAGGATATCTCGTATTTTTCCCATGTGATACATACTATACCCAGATGGTAGTAAAGGATAATTTTTATCTAAAAAAACAATATTATTATAATCTAGAGATAAAATATCATAAATCTCGCGTGAAATTGTTGATTTACCTGCACCATCATTTCCTTCAAAAGCTATAAATAACCCGCGTTTAATCATTTCTTTTTTCCCCGTAGTACGCTTCAGTATCAAGTGAATTTCTACCACTACCGATAATAAATGGTTTGAATCCATATTTTTGATATAATTTATGCATCTCAGCATATGTTTTATAAATATCTTCAAAAACAGGTCTAGGGTGATTTTGATATTCAGAACCATGATCGGGATGAAAAACTGCTATCGCTGGAACTATGCCATTTTTTGAAAAAAATTCCATTCCTTGCACTAAATCATTTAAAGGTTCTAATCCCGCTACAAACCCAACATAAACATTGCCTTCACCTAACTCTGAAACAGCAGCCAGGTATGCTTCTAATAGATTATTTCTCCCGTAGTCCTGTGATTTACCAGGACATATCTGATCAAATAATTTAGGATTAAATATTTCTAAACTAATAGCCCAGCTATCAACAAATTCAGAGATTCCCTTTATTTTATTTAAATTTCTAGGGGGCATTGATATTAGATGACTGTTAAGGTTGTTTTTTTCACAAAAAGGTTTTAGAGAAATTAATAATTGTTTGTGCATTTCAAAACCAATATCATTTTCACGATGTATTTCGCAGAAATATATATTTTTATCTAGTGTTTTTGCATGATAAAATAACGCGAAGGGGATTCACTCCCTTGCCATCGCGATGAATTTTGAAATCCATAAGGTATAATCTTTATTCTTTCCATTGCATTCCTCATATGTATTATCTTGTTAATGCCCCTAGTCTTTCGAATTCCGATATATAAAAACTAGCATTTGTATTAGTTTTTCCAACTCTGAAACAACTTCAAACTCTGTTTTTTCATTATCTATTACTAACCAAACCTTATATGCATCTGAATTGATTTCACATAATGCTTTTTTTGCGAAAAGTATTAATTTCCCATCTTTACACAGGGCTCTATACCATAAATTCTTTATTATTGGTTTATTATTTTCATCTGATAATGAAATATCGGATGTATTAGCTATTCTTTTTTTTGTAAAAGATACATTGTAACTAAAAATATCTTTTCCTTGACAATAGTCTAAAGTTAATTGCCACATTTTTGCAACTGAATTTATGTAATCAATTGTTGCAATATCATTGATTACATTAAATTTTGAACAAACCATCAAGTATATAGATGTTATTGGATGGTCTTTTCCAAACTCCTTCATTGCATTTTGATAGCGCCATTTTATTAATGTGGATGTGTTTTCATTTGAAGCTAAAATATAATCCATTGCTGAATTAACTGTTCGTTCAAAGTTGAAGGCTGCTGATATTAGGTCATTATTTAAAATATTTCCAATCCCATCGGAAAAACACTTTTCTCCAAAGTTTTTTGCTTTGGTCTTAAGTATTTCACATAATTTAGCTTTATTTATTCCTCCTTTTAATATGTCAAAATTATTTGATTTTATAATCGATTCCCCTGTTAATATCCTATGAGATAAATGCAATTTATACCAATCGGAGTTTAAGCTTCCATTGTTGATTATCTTCATGATTTCTTTTATCTCTTTTAAAGAGATTATTGTCACTTCTAACATTCCGATATCGGATGGTATAAATATCTCTTCGCATTCTTTTTCTAGTTCTTCTTCCAATATAACATAGACATCATAATCAGATTTTGGCGTTGAAAACCCTTCAATGACTGAGCCTGACAAGTAGCAAGTATACAGATCAGTATCATTAAATTTTTTATTTATTATTTCTGTTATTTTCTTTTTTACGTTAATTATGTCCATGCTTTACCTTTTATCTTATATACCCGTCATCTTTCAAGTTGCCTCTTTGTTGGCTGCACTCGCTCACCCCGGTCACATAGTTTGCTATGCTCCCGGGGATTCACTCCCTTGCCGCCGCGATGCATCTTGAAATCCATAGGGTATAAATGAAAGAACAAATAAAGGAATAAAGGTTATGATATACCTTTATTCCTTTTTCTATTAATTAGGTGACGAACTCATTAAACCATTATCATAATTTAATGTTTCATCATCAGTTAGTGGTCTAAATGCTTGTGCTGTTATCTCATTCACTTTATTCCCCTCCGAGATGTTTGTTTTGACAAATACACTGGATTAAAATTTAATTCAGTTTTGTAATATTAACAGTTTTTATTATTTCAGCTATATAATAGTTACTTATTTGTGGGTATAATCACAACTAAAAATGTAACCTATTGAAAAATTGTACATTTTTTATTACTTTTTGTGATGAAAATTGTACCAAGCTTGGTATGCTTTTCAATAAGTTAATTTGACGTAATCATTTGAATTTATTGTTATTATTCTTTCAGTCATGCATTAAATGCAGTGATCATCATGTAAAATTCTGTCATTTATTAAAGAATTTTTGATGGCCAAAGTTGACGTGAAGTGCCCATTTTGTCAGCAGACCTCACCCTTCGTCAAACGATAGAAACCATTATTTTTCTTGGAAGACTAACTACACACATTCAATACTTACCTGGATATATAAATATTCATTTTCATCATTAAATAACCCGATATAATAATCAGTAAAATGATGATTTAAAATAAGATAAATTATTTACACGGCTCATGAAATAATATTAATAATTCATAAAAATCATATTCCAATATTAAATAAAATTCTATGCAATACATTATTAAAAAATTAACATCTTAAGAATAAATTAATTTAAGAAATAAATCATCAACTCTTACAGAATATAAAATCACACCAAGAAAAATCTTAATAGAATTTTATTTTCCATAGTGCAAAATATATATCCATTTAACTTAAATTATTTAATTTTAATTCAATCCATCATAAATTTATTTTTTATTATTCATAAGCCACATTAATTAAAATAGCCAAGTTATGAATATAAGTAAACTTGGCATATCTACAAAACAACAAGACATTTATTTACAACATTGAATTATCTTTTAATATCTTTTCTAGCTGAGGAAAAACAGTAAAGCCGTCGCGATCTAAAAAGTGCCCACCATCGGAGAAACCATATAATTCAGCCCGAAGCTGCTGACTTAAATTTAATGTAAACTGTGGCGATACAATCTCATCATTAAGCGATAATATTGCTATTCGTTGGTTTATTTTCTGTCTGAGTGAGCAAAAATCCAGTTCCTCTTCAGTAAATGTACTTAATTCAGGTAAGGTTGATAGTTTTTCATGAAATCCTGCAATTAGTACAACTCCCCCAATATTTACATTATCAGGTAAAGATGAGATATAACGGAGTGTAGCAATGCAACCCAAACTATGCCCGATAAAAAGTGTTCTTTCGTTAGGACTGAAAATACTCTCCTGCAATTTTTCTTGCCATAAATGGGGAAAAGGAGCATGAGATTCAGGCATTTCCGGCACAATAATATTGACATTTAACTTTTCATACTGATCTTTAAGCCAAGGAAACCAATGGTGATCAGGGGTTGCTGAAAGACCATGAACAATAACTACATTATTGAAATTCATCAATTCACCTAATTATACAAAGTGTATTTTATTTACTATACAAACTTTATAATTATCTTATCCATATATACCCGTTATCTTTCAAGTTGCCTCTTTGTTGGCTGCATTCGCTCACCCCAGTCACATAGTTACCTATGCTCCCGGGGATTCACTCCCTTGCCGTCGCGATGCATCTTGAAATCCATAGGGTATATTCCTTCAAAAGAAGATAATTATGTCCTGACCTACTATATAATATAGCGATATATTTATTATAGGAATAGCATGATATTGTCAATAAATATATTCCGTATAATTAACTAAAAGAATAGCACCAATCTCATGAAGCTATGTTTATTTAATATTTAATAACTAAAGATTGATCTTGGAAAATATAATTTATCTGCGATTTTAAGGCTGAAATAAAGTTTATTTTTCCAGTATTTAAGTCTTGAAATCCGGGTATCTTCAGAAAAAACCCAAAGCGGGATATTACTACAATATCCCTCATACTTTCCCTGAATAACTGGTAACACTAACTCTTTGTATAAAATCCCGAAAATCAATCTTGATACATAGATTCAATCTCTTCATAGTAACGCTGCATAATAATTTTCCTCCTCAATTTCAGTGTTGGAGTTAATTCACCCGTTTCCATTGAAAATGGTTTTGGCAATAATATGAAACGCTTTACCTGATCGAAATGAGCAAAGTTTTTCTGCACCTCTTTCAAGCGTTGCTCAAACATATCGATAATCTGACTATGGCGTAGTAATTCAACCCGGTCATGATATTTGAGATTAATTGACCTTGCATACTCTTCCAATGCTTCATAACAAGGCACGATAAGAGCGGATACAAATTTACGGGCATCAGCAATAACAGCAACATGCTCAATAAAACGATCTTGCCCTAGCGTGCTTTCAATCATTTGAGGAGCAATATATTTACCATTCGATGTTTTCATCAAATCTTTCAGACGTTCAGTAATGAACAAATTACCATTTTCATCCAACTTACCAGCATCACCTGTACGCAACCAACCGTCTTGAGTAAATGCCTTGGTGGTTTCTTGCTGATTATTGAAATAGCCTTTCATCACAATTGGGCCACGCACTTGTATCTCATCTTCTCCACCGATACGGACGTCAATGCCAGGCAAGGGTTTACCAATAGAACCAAATATATAACCTTGCTCTTCCCAACAGGAAACCGTGGCACAAGTCTCTGTCATACCATAGCCATATTTGATATTTATCCCAACAGCGAGAAAGAACAGGATAATCGTTTCGTCCAGACGTGCGCCAGCAGCAGGTAAAAACCGAACTCTGCCCCCCAACACATTTCGCAATTTACTCAACACCAATTTATCAGCCAGTCGATGCATTGCTGTTGACCAAGGGCCGCTTTTTTTACTTTGCAAATTACGTAAAAACTGACGCTCACCACATTTAATCGCCCAATTAAAAAGTTTTCTTCGATGCCAAGGAGCCTTGGAAACCTTTTCAAAAACCGCGCTATAAATTTTTTCGTAAAATCTCGGCACTGCACACATCACTGTCGGGCGGACATCCGCCATCGCTTGACGAACAAAATTAGTGTCGGTCAGATAAACATTTTGTGCTCCTACATGCATGACATAAAAACTCCATGCGCGTTCAAAGACATGGGATAACGGCAGAAAACTCAAAGAAATGTCCTGATCAGTTAATGTCAAGATATGATCATGTGAATACAACTGATAGGCTAAATTGCGGTAATCAAGCATGACGCCTTTAGGCTCACCCGTGGTACCAGACGTATAAATAAGTGTAAAAAGATCATCCAGATTGTGGTTAGCAATACGGGTTTCCAACGCAGATTGATGTTGTAATTTATTATCGGCCATGAAATCAGATAAATGCCGAGCTAATGAACAATCCCGCAAATCGACTGATTCATCTAAGACAATAATGTGACTTAACTGAGGACAACGTTCTGTCAAAGAAATAGCAACATCATACTGCGGCTGTCCACCAACAAACAAAATACGCACACCAGCATCATTAAGTATGAAACCAGCCTGTTCTTGACTACTGGTTGCATACAGAGGGACAGTGACCGCCCGAAGTTGTAATACAGCGATATCTGCCAATGACCAGGCCATGCTGTTATGTGCAAAGAGGCCAATTTTTTCTTGCACATCAATGCCAATCTCCAACAATGCCCGGCTAATAGCATTGGTCTTTTTACCAATATCATTCCAGTTTAGTTCGAGTTGCTCAGCCGGAGACCATTGGCGAAAAGCAATTTTCTCTGGGTGTTGTTTGATTTGTTGTTGCAACCGGTTTATCAAGTGATAAGGATGTAAATTTTTAGTTATCACAATTTTTTTCCTGTTCGAAAAACTTTTTTCTTATCGGAGAAAAAACAGTAATTTTATTCTCTGATAATACCTTTTCGCATCACTTATTCGCTTTTCAGCTTACAGGTGTTAGCTATTTCCTTGCAGTCTACCGATTCCTGAACAACAGGAAAAGTCTATTTATCAAAAGTTGAGAAATTTGTGATAAAATAAAAAAACTCACCACCCTTATCCAGTAGTGAGTTTTCAAGTTAATTATCTGCTACTAAGTTGACTCAACAACGATTTCATCCATTGATGCCCTTTATCTTTCGTTGTAGATTCATGCCAAATCAAATAACACGGACGACTTACTTTATCCCACGGTAATGAAACCGCTTTTATTGCTAATTGTTCGTTATAGTGCTCAACTAACCATTTTGGCGCAATCGCAACCAAATAGGTTTGAGAGACAATATGCAACACGCTATTCAAATCGGTCCCCTGATAAACCACCGAACGCAAACGTTCACCTCCATCATAATAGGGAACGCTGAATGAACATATATTATCCAATGATACAACGGCATGATGTTCCTCATACAATTGCTGCTCACTAATACTATTTTCAATTCTTGGATGATGATTAGAAACAGCCAAAACCAACTCATCATTGAATAACGGGTAATGATGAAAATCCATACGTTCTAGCTGCGTATAGCTAATGACAAACTCAGTTTCCTGATACCTGAGCTGATGTTCAATATTATCATGTAGATATGATCTAATCGTCACCCCCAGATTGGGTGTATTTTGTTTCACCTGTTCAACTATTTTTGCAGCCAGTCTAATATCTAGAGGGCTACAAATTGAAAGACTAAAAATCCTATCACTATTATCAGGTTCAAAACCAACCCCAGGTAACTCGTTATATACCAGTTGTAATGCCTGACGGACTGGACCAAATAATTGATGAGCTCTTGCCGTCGGTTGTATTCCACGCCCATAACGCACAAATAATTCATCATTGAACATTAGCTTCAAACGAGAAACCGCATTACTGACAGCTGGTTGTGACATTCCTAATATCTGTGCCGCACGTGTTACATTCTGCATTTGCATAACTGCATCAAAAACAGTCAACAGATTGAGATCCACATTACGTAAATGAATTTCATTTGGATCTTTTTTGGTTGCAGTTACTGAGGTGTATTCAGCCATTGTTTAACTCCACTAAACTGATGCAGATGATCCCGGCTAATAACAAAACATCGGAAATACCTTCATTTATTACTCAGATATTACGATGACTGTAACTATTAACGAGATCAATTGTCTTAATCATTTCGATAACAAATAATTAAGACTCGTCCTTGTACAAATCTGAATACGCATAGCTAACCAGCGCATCCCCTTATTAATGTTAAAAATATATAATTTCAATTAGTAGACAATATAGTGCTCATTATTCATTCACAAAAAAGTACAATTACGTTAACAATTTATTCACCCTGATATTTTGTATATGATGATAAATCAAAGAATTACACAATTCACAATAAAATTACTGACTTATTATTATTAAACAATTTTATCAGAGTTATTATATTATAGAATTATTTTTTCAAAGATATATAACATAACTTCCTATTTGTATCTATTTTTCCAATGACAAATGATGTTTTTCGGAAAAATACAAATCGACTTCCAGCTCATCACACAAAAAATACTTAATTTTAATTAATCAGTATAATGCGCTATTTTTTATATAAATCAGAGCTTATCATTAAAGTCAAACCAGAACAAAAAAGGATAAAATAAAAGCTTTTTAAATATAAACAGATCAACACTTCAATTTACCACCATGAGAAAAGTAAAACCAAGAATCATATGCCTAAATGAATTCTTGACATCACTTTTAAGATAACGTATCAATAAAAGCATATGAATCACAAATACTCATTAATACTACTGAAAGGTTGGATCGATATGATTCACTCAATTTGTCTACTAAACCTACTACTCATCGTATCTGATATGCGCGGTATGCTGGTGGACAGAAAACAGAGTTGATTCAAAACAGAGTTGGTCCAAACCAGACATTAACAAGAACCCGCGCCAAGCGCGGTTTTTTTTTACCTGCTGGGCGCAAAAAACAACCATGAGAGGAACGTACATATGAACCAGCAAGTTATTATCTTCGACACCACGTTACGTGATGGAGAACAAGCATTACAGGCCAGCTTATGTGTGAACGAAAAACTCCAGATTGCCTTGGCTTTGGAGAAAATGGGTGTTGATATCATGGAAGTCGGTTTTCCAGTTTCCTCTCCTGGTGATTTTGAATCTGTACAGACGATCGCTAAGCAGATAAAAAATAGCCGTGTTTGCGCCTTAGCCCGTTGTGTAGAAAAAGACATTGACGTGGCCGCAGAAGCATTAAAAGTCGCAGACGCTTTTCGGATCCACGTTTTTTTAGCCACTTCCGATTTACATATTGAATCCAAGCTGAAAAAAACATTCGAAAATGTCATGGAAATGGCAACTCAATCAATCAAACGGGCACGTCGTTACACTGATGATGTCGAATTCTCCTGTGAAGATGCGGGCCGTACACCTATTGATAATCTGTGTCGGATCGTTGAAAACGCTATCAAAGCAGGCGCAACAACGATCAATATCCCAGATACTGTCGGTTACACCACGCCATATCAATTTGGCGGCATCATCACTAACCTGATCGAACGCGTTCCTAATATTAATAAAGCGATAATATCCGTCCATTGCCACGATGATTTGGGGATGTCTGTCGCCAACTCTATCACAGCAGTACAATCCGGAGCCCGTCAGATAGAGGGGACGATAAACGGTCTGGGTGAACGTGCCGGTAACTGTTCACTGGAAGAAGTCATTATGGCGATTAAAGTCCGTCAGCAAATGTTAGGCGTTTATACTAATATCAACCATCAGGAAATTTACCGCACCAGTCAGTTGGTCAGTCAATTATGCAATATGCCAATCCCCGCGAATAAAGCAATTGTTGGTAGCAATGCATTTTCCCACTCATCCGGGATTCATCAAGACGGGGTACTGAAAAATCGTGAAACTTACGAAATTATGACACCAGAGTCCATCGGCCTGAAAGAAATTCAATTGAACCTGACTTCCCGTTCTGGCCGCGCCGCCGTGAAACACCGTATGGAAGAGATGGGATATCAGGATAAAGATTACGATCTGGATAGCTTATACGAAGCCTTTTTACGTCTGGCAGATAAAAAAGGCCAGGTATTTGACTATGATTTGGAAGCCTTAGCGTTCATCAATTTGCAACAACAAGAACCCGAATTTTTCCATCTGGACAACTTTAATATCCAATCTGGCTCCAATGTGATGACAACAGCCGCTGTACGTTTAGTGTGTGGTAAAGAGGTGAAATCAGAAGCTGCCACAGGTAATGGACCGGTAGATGCTGTCTATCAGGCAATCAGTCGAATAACTGAATACCCAGTTGAACTGGTTTCTTATCAGTTATCAGGTAAAGGCCAAGGAAAAAATGCACTGGGTCAGGTAAATATCGTTGTCGAATGCTTTGGGCGTCGCTTCCACGGCATGGGATTGGAAACAGATATTGTTGAATCTTCTGCCAAAGCAATGATTCATGCTCTGAACTGCGTTTGGCGTACAGAGCAAGTTAAGAAAGAGAAACAACGTATACAGCAAAATACAAAGGAAATGGTGTAAACATGTCGAACAATTATCATATTGCAGTTTTACCCGGTGATGGTATTGGCCCTGAAGTTATGGCACAAGCCTATAAGATATTGGACGCAATCCGTAAGCGTTTCAATATCCGTATCACCACCAGCGAATATGATGTGGGTGGGATTGCTATCGATCGCCACGGCTGTTCACTCCCGGCAAAAACCGTAGCAGGTTGCGAACAGGCTGATGCCATATTGTTCGGCTCCGTGGGAGGGCCTAAATGGGAACATTTACCACCAGCAGAACAACCTGAGCGTGGCGCACTGTTGCCATTGCGCAAACATTTCAAACTATTCAGCAACTTACGCCCTGCCCGCTTATATGCTGGATTAGAGGTATTTTGTCCTTTACGCCATGATATTGCCGCCAAAGGCTTTGATATTTTATGTGTCCGTGAATTAACCGGCGGTATCTATTTTGGTCAACCCAAAGGACGTGAAGGCCAAGGTAAATATGAACGAGCATTTGATACTGAGGTTTATCACCGTTTTGAAATCGAGCGTATTGCCCGCATCGCCTTCGAATCCGCTCGCAAACGCGGTAATAAAGTCACATCTATTGATAAAGCAAATGTGTTGCAGAGTTCCGTATTGTGGCGAGAAGTTGTTACTGAGATTGCAAAAGCGTATCCAGATGTAGAAATCAATCACATGTATATTGATAACGCCACCATGCAGTTAATTAAAGATCCATCTCAGTTTGATGTGATGCTGTGCTCTAATATTTTCGGCGATATCTTATCTGATGAGTGCGCCATGATTACCGGTTCAATGGGCATGTTACCTTCTGCCAGCCTGAATGAAAAAGGTTTTGGCCTGTATGAACCCGCTGGTGGTTCCGCACCAGATATTGCCGGAAAAGGTATTGCTAACCCGATAGCCCAGATCCTGTCTGCCGCTTTACTGTTGCGCTATAGCTTAGGTCATAATGACGCCGCTAATGCGATTGAACAAGCGGTTAACTACGCGCTGGAACAGGGCTATCGCACAACAGATTTAGCCGGAAACGGTAAAGCAATTAGCACTGATGAAATGGGCGGCATTATCGCCCGTTATATAGCCGAGGGTGTTTAACATGGCTAAGACTTTATATCAAAAATTATATGACGCTCATATTGTCCGGGAAGTACCTAATGAAACCCCGTTACTCTATATTGATCGTCATCTGGTTCATGAAGTAACCTCCCCGCAAGCTTTTGATGGTTTGCGTACTAAAGGCCGCCCAGTGCACCAACCAGGTAAAACGTTCGCAACAATGGATCATAATGTATCCACGCAAACAAAAGATATTAACGCTTGTGGTGACATGGCACGTATTCAAATGCAGGAGTTGATGAAAAACTGTGTCGAATTTGGTATCACATTATATGACCTCAATCATCCCTATCAGGGGATTGTTCATGTCATCGGCCCTGAACAGGGGATAACCCTACCAGGCATGACGATTGTTTGTGGTGATTCCCACACTGCCACGCACGGAGCATTCGGCTCGTTGGCCTTCGGTATTGGCACTTCTGAAGTTGAACATGTACTCGCTACCCAAACTCTGAAACAAGCCCGTGCCAAGACTATGAAAATCGAAGTGATGGGGGATGTCGGTGATGCTATTACCGCCAAAGATATCGTTCTGGCGATCATCGGCAAAACAGGCAGTGCAGGTGGTACAGGGTATGTGGTGGAATTCTGTGGTAAGGCGATTGAAGCACTTAGCATGGAAGGCCGTATGACTTTATGTAACATGGCAATTGAAATGGGTGCTAAAGCAGGTTTGGTTGCACCGGATGAAACCACTTTTACTTATATGAAAGGCCGCCAGTTCTCACCGAAGGGAGAGCTATGGAAGCAAGCTGTTGCTTACTGGGAGACATTGAAATCCGATCCTAATGCACAATATGACACCATTGTTACGATTAATGCAGAAGAGATCTCCCCGCAGGTTACATGGGGAACAAACCCTGGGCAAGTGATCGCCATTGATCAAACAATTCCAGTGCCGGAATCTTTTAGTGATCCTGTTGAACGAGCATCTGCTGAAAAAGCACTGGCGTATATGGATTTGAAACCCGGTATTAAGCTAACAGATGTGAAGATCGATAAAGTCTTTATCGGCTCTTGCACCAACTCCCGGATTGAAGATTTACGGGCTGCCGCAACCATCGCACAAGGCCATAAAGTTGCACCTGGTGTTCAGGCGATCGTTGTTCCCGGATCAGGCCCCGTTCAAGCACAAGCAGAAGCAGAAGGTTTAGATAAAATTTTCATAGAAGCCGGTTTTGAATGGCGTTTACCCGGATGTTCCATGTGCCTGGCAATGAATAATGACCGCCTGCAACCCGGTGAACGCTGTGCTTCTACCAGTAACCGCAACTTTGAAGGGCGCCAGGGACGTGGTGGACGCACCCATTTGGTGAGTCCAGCGATGGCAGCAGCAGCAGCGATTAATGGTCATTTTATCGATATACGCCATCCAGCACAGAAGTCATAAAGGAGAGAATGATGGAAAAATTTATTCAACATACCGGCTTAGTTGCTCCTTTAGATGCGGCAAACGTCGATACTGATGCCATTATTCCCAAACAATTCTTGCAAAAAGTCACTCGCACAGGCTTTGGTCAGCATCTGTTTCATGACTGGCGTTTTCTTGATGACGCAGGACAAAAACCTAATCCTGAATTCGTATTAAATCAGCCTTGTTATCAGGGTGCCAGTATCCTTCTGGCTCGTGAAAACTTTGGTTGCGGTTCCTCCCGTGAACATGCACCTTGGGCACTAACGGATTATGGTTTTAAAGTTGTTATCGCCCCAAGTTTTGCGGATATTTTCTACGGTAATGCTTTCAACAACCAATTACTGCCAGTAAAACTGAACGATGACGATGTCAATGAGCTATTTGAGTTGGTTCAGCAAAACAAAGCTTGCCGTTTTACTGTCGATCTAGAACAACAGAAAGTCCATGCTGGCGATAAAGACTATGATTTTGAAATCGATAGTTTCCGGCGCCACTGTATGATGAATGGTCTGGATAGTATTGGCCTAACATTACAACATCTGGATGCCATAATAACCTACGAGCAAGAACAACCGGTTTTCCTACGTTAATTTTTCCGTTATTGATTTATCCCGTAGTTTTCTACTACGGGATTTTTCTATCGGTGTCAAAGGCAAAAACAGTACCACCACGTCTATACTCAATACTCATGCAGACGGTCACATTTTCAGCTATATAAAGGGCTTTAACTAATACTCTACCATTCCCCATCACATTTAAAATAAATTTACAGATAGAAATAGCGATAGTAGCTGGACAAAACGCCTCCAATACCAGATTATTACTCGCTTTAAACTGATATGTAAAAGGAGTAGAGAGTACACAATGTACAATAAGAAAAAAAGCCAGTAAGCTTTCTTACTGGCTGGCAAATCACCATTACTCAAGAAAATTGGGGGAGAAGCCAGATTTCGTCTGGCCTATTGAGCTACTTTCAATATGGATAATTATCGTCGCAATATAAGGAAATAAAAATTGATGAATAATACTCTGGAGTTCCTCTTTTATGCCCAGTTCACGCTTACAACAACAATTCATTCGATTATGGCAACATCATCAAGGAAAAGAAGCTGAAACAACGTTACAAGAACTGGCAAATGTACTGCATTGTTCAAAACGCCATATCCGTTCACTGCTCAACAATATGCAGAAAGCTGGCTGGTTACAGTGGCAGGCTGAGTCCGGGAGAGGGAAACGTTCTCAACTGAATTTTTTACGTGATGGATGGGAATTTCAACAACAACGAGCTGAAGAGTTGCTTGAGCAACACAACGTTGAGAAGTTAGTCCAACTGGTTGGTGATAAAGATACAGTCCGTCATATGGTACTATCCCAGATTGAGCGCCGTTTCCGTCAGGGAAAAAACTTACTGCGGATACTCTATTATCGCCCCTTCCCTAATCTTCTACCCGGTTCACCTTTACGCCGTTCTGAAATTCATCTGGTCAGGCAGATATTTAATAGCCTAACCCGCATAAATGAGGAAAATGGGGAACCAGAAGCTGACTTAGCTCATCATTGGCAACAATTATCCTCAAATCATTGGCGCTTCTATCTACGGCCGGCCATCCATTTTCACCACGGCAGAGAATTACAGATGGCGGATGTCATCGCTTCGCTACAAAGATTACGCAACCTGCCCCTTTTTTCTCATATTGAAAAAATCACAACGCCCACACCCTATGTGATTGATATTTTTCTTTCAGAACCTGATCTCTGGCTCCCTTTATTAATCGGCAGCCCACATGCCATGATCTTGCCTCAAGAGTGGCAAAAGTTACCGAACTTCTCTCGTATGCCAGTGGGAACCGGCCCTTACCAGGTCATAAAAAACAGCGCTCAGAAACTACAAATTCGTGCCTTTGATAATTACTTTGGCTTTCGGGCACTGATTGATCAGGTGAATATATGGTTTCTACCAGAATTAGCGGAGAAACTGGTTTGTACAACTCTGCATCTGGAAAGTGACAGCACGGATAATAACTCGCTAGATAGCAGGATAGAAGAAGGCTGTTATTTCCTACTACACGACCATCGTTCAACTAAATGTAAGAGAGAAGACGTTCGCCAATGGCTATGCAGTCTGCTAACACCGATCAATCTGCTAGCGCATTGTGACCCCTTTTATCAACGCCACTGGTCACCCGCTTATGGTTTATTACTACGCTGGCATCACAGTAAGCTCATATCCGAATTGAACAAACCAGAGGATATTACCCATCTGACCGTCACGCTTTGTCATCAACATCACGAATACCACACAATCAGCCAGATCCTTCAAGCCATACTGACCAAGTGCGGCGTCGAATTGAAAATCAACATCGTGGATTATGACACATGGTTCAATGGTAACACCGAAAGTGACCTCTGGCTTGCTACCGCCAACTTTTATAATCCTCTGGAATTTTCGCTGTTCGCTACGCTGTACGAGATGCCATTATTGAAAAAGTGCCTTGGTAATGACTTAAGTAAAGAAGTATCACAATGGCGACGACAAGAGTTATCGCTTGAAGAGTGGTGCGAAAAAATAGTTGATGAACATTGGTTGCATCCACTGTTCCACCACTGGCTTGAGTTACAGGGACAGAGAAGTATGCGGGGAGTCAAAATGAACACCTTTGGTTGGTTTGATTTCAAATCTGCCTGGTTCAACCCATATGAAGGGTAATTCACAGAAAAAGCCAGAGTTATGAACATACACAGGTGTGCAAACTTGCTTTTATTCACTTTTTCTGTGGATATCTATGTGAAAAAGGCAGGGGTAATTCAGGTATAGCTTTATATTATGAATTATCAATCTATAGACAAAAAATGAAATAGTATTTATTTTTCATTGAAATAGCAGCTATTTATCTCGCTATTTCTAGCGTCAATCACAACTATAATGGACAACGTTAGTTGATGAGAACAAAAAACAATCAAACATTATGTTATCCACAGGTTATGCTTTTTAGTTAAGCAAAAAACAGTGGTTTTTGTAGAAAAAAGTGTTAGTCAAACCTGTAAATCAAACCAGTGATCTCATTTTTGTCTACTTATCCCATAAAACTGTGGATAACATGGTGTAAGATCCTGTTCATTATTACCAGCAATAGGTGAACAAGAACCGCAGTCAATTTTACAATATTTGAAACAGCAATAAAAAATGTTTGTATATCATGCTATTATCACTTTTTAGCTATTGTATGAACCTCAGATTTATTATTCACAGAAACCAAGGCTGTTTTTTGACCTAAGAAATGGATATCTCAAATGAACATACTGTTTTCCCCCCCACCTCCACCAGACAACGAGCAACAGTTGCTTGAATGCGCCCAACTTCTGGCTGGCTTATCAATGGGAGAACTCGCGGCAAAAGCAAATTTACCTATCCCACCCAATCTGAAACGAGATAAAGGCTGGGTAGGCATGTTGCTAGAATATTATCTGGGTGCAAGTGCCGGCAGCAAGCCAGAGCAAGATTTCGAACATATCGGTATTGAGCTTAAAACCATCCCAGTAGACAGAAGAGGTTATCCATTAGAAACAACATTTGTCTGCGTTGCACCATTAACAGGGAACAGTGGTATTACCTGGGGAAGCTGTCATGTTAGACGCAAATTATCGCGAGTGCTGTGGATACCTGTTGAAGGTGAACGGGAAATCCCTCTAGCCAAACGCAGGGTTGGCTCTCCTTTATTATGGAGTCCCAATCAAGAAGAAGAAGAATTATTACGTCGCGACTGGGAAGAATTGATGGATTTCATCGTGCTTGGCAAAGTAGAGAGCATTACCGCCCGTCATGGCGAAGTATTACAGTTGCGCCCAAAAGCGGCTAACAGCAAAGCATTAACCGAAGCAATCGGCGTACACGGCCAGCCTATTATGACTCTGCCTCGCGGGTTCTATCTAAGGAAAAATTTCACTGCTCCTCTACTGGCCCGTCATTTTTTGATTTAACGTTGAGCTCTGACTGATTTTTACATCGACATACTTACCTTACATCTAATCAGGCGTATAATTAGATTTTTACCTTAAGGTTTTAATAAGCAATGTTAGAATGGATTGTTGATCCCCACGCCTGGATGGCACTTGCCACCCTGACAATTCTAGAAATCGTTTTAGGGATTGATAACATTATCTTTTTGTCACTTGTTGTGGCAAAACTCCCTAACCATCAACAAAATAAAGCACGTAAGATCGGACTAATGGGAGCAATGCTAATGCGCTTAGCGCTGTTAGCATCTATTGCCTGGGTTATTCAACTAACCTACCCGATATTGACAGTTTTTGAACATGACATTTCTGCCCGTGACTTAATCCTATTCTTTGGCGGTCTATTCCTGATCTGGAAAGCCAGCAAAGAAATCCACGAAGCGATCGAAGGTGACAATGAAGGGGAGCTAAAACGTCCTGTTCACTCCTTCCTGGGGGCCATCATCCAGATTATGTTGCTGGACATTATTTTCAGCCTGGATTCAGTCATCACCGCTGTTGGCCTGTCCGATCACCTATTCATTATGATGGCAGCCGTTATCATAGCCGTCTGTGTCATGATGCTCGCCGCTCGTCCTATCGGCGAATTCGTTGACCGTCACCCTTCCGTCAAAATGCTGGCGCTGTCGTTCTTAATCCTTGTAGGCTTTACCCTTATTCTGGAAAGCGTACAAGTGCATATACCTAAAGGTTACATCTATTTTGCTATGTTCTTCTCAATGGCAGTAGAAACACTGAATCTCATGCGTGGGAAAAAGAAAAGAAATTAAAAGTAGCGCTACAATAACGCTAAAAAATATCCTTCTTTGATTTAAAAAATATGCTAAAGATGCCCAGTTCAGTACTGCGGCATCTCAATTCTATGCAGCAAAAAATTGCCGGTTATTTCGGCATTTTTTATACTTAGCTAACCTCATTTGTTTTCTTATCTTCGCTACCACTGACAATCTTGGCGCTCACTCGCTGACGATAAGTAAAATTGTGGCCCTCACCGCACGTGATCTCTGTTGCCGCCTGAATATCGCCGATATTTTCCAGCACAATACAATTCGTAAACTGGCTGAATATATTGAGAACAAGGCCGTCGCGACAGAACACGCCATTGCAATTGCAGAGGAACGACGCACATCGCTGAGTCCGCAACAGAACCTGCCGTGGTACCTGAGTGCGCTTAACCCCGATGATTGTAGCTACACCCTCCCGCTCGCCGTGGAAATTCGCGGCTATTTAGCACCAACCAACGTTTAAATACTCAAGCGCGTTCGTTTTCACCTTCTGATGACATGGCTTAACGCTCAAGATGCCTTTGATCCAGATTCGTTCAACAATAGCGTATTGGGCATCGCAGCCGAATTGGCTCAGCATGACTCTGGCCCATACTGGCATAGGATGGGGCAACTACTGTTTAGTCAGCAAGGCTGCATGCGCATTATGCTCAATGAGAGCATCTGCATGCTCCCACCGGGTCGTATCGCTTGGATTCCACCGCGGGTAGAGCATCGGGTGCAAGTCAGCGGTGTGGTAGGCTATCGCTCGGTGTATCTCGATCGCTCCCATTACCCTAGTCTGCCTGAATGCTTAGAAGTCCTGACGGCTTCACCTTTGCTACGCGAAGTGCTGGAGCGCATTGCCATCGCTGAGTTCGACACCAACTGGCAGCACGGTGCTACCGCTAATATTCTAGCGGTATGCCTGGATGAGATACAACTGGCACCACGCGAATTAACCCTGCTGCCCCTACCCAGTGACCGCCGCCTGAGAAATTTAGCCGATATGGTCACAGTACCGCCGCTGTACGAGCTGGCTAGTTATATCGGCGCATCGGAAAAAACCATTAGCCGCATCTTCCGGCGTGAAACTGGGCTGAACTATCAACAGTGGCGGCAACAATGGCGGCTAATCAAAGCAATTGAGCTACTAGCAGAGGGATACGGCCAATCTGACGTCGCCAGCCAACTGGCTTTTTCCAGCGATAGCGCTTTCGCCACCTTTTTTAAAAATATGGTAGGCAGCCCTCCACGGGCATATATGGCAATGCGCGGCTAATTGTTTAATCTCAGATGGAAGGACTGACACTGATTTCATCCAATAGTATTTTCTCTCAATATGGCATCCGGTTAATTGATGCTCGCATGTAAAAAATGACAAAGAGCCTCCAGATAAAGCATATAAAGGTTACATCAATCCAAATAACAGCCGAGTTTCAAGGGATAGCGCCACAACTCAGTACGAGCTTATTTCACTATCCCCTAAGACTATATTAAGACTACGTGCTCTTTAGCGCTTCTTAGATGCCTGTAAATAAAGCATCTCCAGTGCAATAGTCGCACCTGCCAGAGCCGTAATTTCAGACTGATCATAAGCTGGAGCAACTTCTACCACATCCATACCGACAATATTTAGCGGTTGCAAACCACGCAGCAATTTCAGTGCACGATCGGTTGTCAGGCCACCAATGACTGGCGTACCCGTACCCGGCGCAAAAGCTGGATCAAGACAATCGATATCGAAAGTCAGGTAAACCGGCATATCACCAACCGTCTCTTTTATCTGAGCAAGCAAATCATCCACACTACGGTCATTAACCTGATCAGCATCCAGCACCGTAAAACCGTCGTCCCGTCCATGTTCAGTACGAATACCAATTTGTACTGAATGATGCGGATCGATCAACCCTTCATTTGGTGCGTGATAGAACATGGTACCGTGATCAAATTGGCTACCGTTTGGATAGGTGTCAGCATGAGCATCAAAATGAACCAGAGCCATTTTACCGAAATGTTTGGCATGAGCGCGCAACAAAGGCAAAGTAATAAAGTGGTCACCACCAAAAGAGAGCATACGCTTACCGGAAGCCAGCACTTTTTCAGCATGAGCTTGTAATTTATCACTCATATCCTGAGCATCACCAAAGTTGAAGACCACATCACCGCAATCTACAACTTTAAGACAATTGCGTAGCTTAAAATCCCACGGCCAACGGCGGCTTTCCCATGCCAAGTTAGTAGAAGCCTGACGAATGGCCGCAGGCCCGTGGCGACTACCTGCACGACCTGATGTTGCTATGTCAAATGGTACGCCAGTAATTACCCACTCTGCATCGCTGGAATATGGCTGGAAATTCAGCGGAAAGCGCAGGAAACCGAAGGCATTAGAAACCAGAGAGTCATCTTGTTGGTTGCCCAAGGTACTTATTGTCATGAGATATATCCTCAAAAGTTTCCCGACAGAACAAAACTATTTAATTCCAGGATACCCATGCCATGACGAAATGGGGTATTTCTGAGATAACCCTATTTCTCTGCATCTCCGCATCTGGTTTATATTAAATAACGTTATCTGTATACAGGAGGCTTAATTAACACCAGAAGATTATTCATCTTCCAGATATGTGTAGCCATAAAGACCACTTTCAAATTCCAGTAAAAATTGCTCTTGCAAGCCTGTATCCAAATCCGTGCCTTTTACTTGATCACGGAAGCGAGCCATCAGTACATTAGGGTCCAGTTTCACATATTGCAGCATATCCGCGACTGAATCCCCCTCTTCACTTTGGTTATAGGTCACTTCGCCATTATCGAATACATAAACATCAATAGCCGCTGTATCGCCAAACAGGTTATGCATATTGCCAAGAATTTCCTGATATGCTCCCACCATAAAGAAACCAATCATTGGCGGGCAATCAGGATCATAAGCGGGCATCGGCATGGTCGCGGCTACACCATCACCATCCACATAATGATCAACAATACCATCGGAGTCACAGGTGATATCCAACAATACCGCACGGCGATCCAACGGCTTATCCAGTCCCTCAATGGGTAACACAGGAAATAACTGATCGATACCCCATGCATCAGGCAGAGACTGGAACAGTGAGAAATTCACATAGAATTTGTCTGCCATACGCTCTTGCAACTCATCAATAATTGGCCGGTGAGCACGGTTGCTTGGATCAAGATCCTGTTGAATACGGCGACAGATATTCAGATATAACTCTTCCGCCCACGCCCGCTCTGTCAAATCCAGCATGCCATGAGCATATTGTGTATGAACATCATGCAGATCGAGCTGACCATCATGCAGCGATTCACGTAAAGAGCGTCTATTTCCTTCTGAATGCATCTCCTGCCATGTTTCCCACAAACTGGTGAGCGGGCGGGAAGCATCTTCTGCCGGTGGTGTCGTCTGCGTAAATTCATTACGCTCAACCCCGATAACATTAGAGACCAAGACAGTATGGTGAGCAGTCAGGGCACGACCGGATTCCGTGATAACCGTCGGATGGGGTAAACCATGTTCATCACAAGCATCACCAATACCCCAGATGACATTGTTGGCATATTCATTCAACCCATAGTTCACAGAACAATCAGATTGAGAGCGGGTCCCTTCATAATCGACTCCCAGTCCACCACCAACATCAAAACATTGAATATTTACCCCGAGTTTATGTAACTCGACATAAAAACGCGCTGACTCACGGACACCTGTTGCAATATCACGGATATTCGCCAACTGTGAGCCAAGGTGAAAATGCAACAATTGCAGACTATCAAGTCGATCCACTGCGCGCAAAATCTCAACCAATTGCAATACCTGAGTTGCCGCCAGCCCAAACTTCGATTTTTCACCGCCACTGGCTTGCCATTTACCTGAACCCTGAGATGCCAAACGTGCACGGACTCCCAAACGCGGGATCACATTCAATCGTTCAGCTTCTTCCAATACCTGGGCAATCTCAGACATCTTTTCGATCACCAAATAAACCTTGTGACCTAACTTCTCACCTATTAGCGCCAGACGAATATATTCACGATCTTTATATCCATTACACACGATGACGGTACGAGTCATACCCGCATGGGCCAGCACTGCCATTAATTCCGCTTTAGAGCCAGCCTCAAGCCCTAAAGGTTCACCGGAACTGGCCAGTGATTCAATAACGCGGCGTTGTTGGTTAACTTTAATGGGATAAACTAAAAAGTAATCGCCTTTATAACCATATAACTCTCTGGCACGTTTAAATGCGGCATTGATTGAACGCAAACGATGTTGCAGGATTTGAGGGAAACAAAATAGCGCTGGCAAACGCAAATGTTTCTGCTCCTGCTGAACTTTTTTCACCAATTCCGCAAGATCAATTTTTGCCCCCGGCAAATCAGGATTTGGACACACACTAACATTGCCAAGATCATTGACGTAGTAGTAACTCCCTCCCCAATATGCAATATTGTAAGTCTGTTGCATTTTACGAGCGATATTATCATTCATGGCAGTCTCCTTAAGGGAGTTAGAGTTTTTCGCCTTCGCCTGTAATTAATAAATAACCCAAAACACCATAATCTCGCGTGTTGAGAAATATCAGGGAATAGCATGCTCTCAGGTTGTAAAAAGCGTTTAGTTACTACTAAACAACGACAAAATTACCGAGTGACAATACGACTGTCCGACATATCCGGCCTGTTTGCTGACAACAGATAACATCGAATTAAAGACATATTGAAAAGAAAGGAAAAAGACGCGGATACATCCGACGACAAGTGTGGCTGTTGGCCATTGGCAATCAGCAGATAATGGTTCATTACCCCATTCACTCCCACACATGACTCATATCTAAGGAGCCATTTTCTCGATTGAGAAACAGAAGCTAGTTAGCTTTCTGCGAGTCTGTAGCAAAAATAGTTCAACTACGGCCGCAGTTTATACTCGCAATCACATAAAATTGCAAAATGAAATTGAACAAAACTGACATATAAACCAAGAAATTATTCATTCACCCGATGAAAATTACTCGCTGAACTAAAAAAATCTAGCACATGGATAAGAATTACCCTAAAATAGCCATCTAGATGTTAATCCATCCATTTCCAAACTGAAATTATATTTTAAGGTAACGTTATATAATGACCACATACCTTTTCACTTCCGAATCTGTTTCCGAAGGGCATCCTGATAAAATTGCAGACCAAATATCTGATGCCGTTCTTGATGCTATTCTAGAACAAGATCCAAAAGCACGAGTTGCCTGCGAAACCTATGTTAAAACCGGCATGGTCATGGTTGGTGGTGAAATTACTACCAGCGCTTGGGTTGATATTGAAGAAATTACGCGACAAACAGTTCGAGAGATTGGTTATGTTAATTCTGAAATGGGTTTTGATGCAAACTCATGTGCAGTATTAAGTGCCATTGGTAAACAATCACCGGATATTAACCAAGGTGTTGACCGTGAAGATCCCCTGCAACAAGGTGCTGGTGACCAAGGGCTAATGTTTGGTTATGCAACCAACGAAACTGATGTACTCATGCCTGCGCCTATCACCTACGCACACCGTCTGGTTCAGCGTCAAGCTGAAGTTCGGAAAAATGGTGTACTGCCGTGGTTACGCCCCGATGCTAAAAGCCAAGTCACTTTCCAATACAATAACGACAAAATTGTCGGCGTTGACGCGGTTGTACTTTCCACACAGCATGCTGAAAATATTAGTCAGAAAGATCTGCAAGAAGCGGTCATGGAAGAGATCATCAAGCCGGTACTGCCTGCTGAATGGTTAAATCCAACAACCAAATATTTCATTAATCCAACCGGTCGTTTTGTCATTGGTGGCCCAATGGGTGACTGTGGTCTGACTGGTCGTAAAATCATCGTAGATACTTACGGTGGCATGGCACGTCATGGTGGCGGAGCATTCTCCGGTAAAGATCCATCCAAAGTCGACCGTTCAGCGGCTTATGCTGCACGCTATGTGGCAAAAAATATTGTCGCGGCGGGTCTGGCTGATCGTTGCGAAATTCAAGTTTCTTACGCTATCGGCGTTGCAGAACCCACTTCCATCATGGTGGAAACATTCGGCACTGAAAAAGTTTCAACAGCAACTTTAACTCTACTGGTACGTGAATTCTTTGATTTACGTCCTCATGGTTTGATTCAGATGCTGGATCTATTGCACCCAATCTATCGTGATACTGCCGCTTATGGTCATTTTGGTCGTCCACAGTTCCCGTGGGAAGCCACTGATAAAGCAGAAGCACTGCGTGATGCTGCGGGCCTAAAGCTATCAGCGATGAATATGTAAAAATATATACCCTATAGATTTCAAGATGGCTCGCGACGGCAAGGGAGTGAATCCCCGGGAGCATAGGTAACTATGTGACCGGGGTGAGCGAGCGCAGCCAACAAAGAGGCAACTTGAAAGATGACGGGTATAAAAACAAAAAGCCCGGTTTAGATAACTGAACTCGGCTTTTTTAGCATTAGCTGACAATTGAAGAATCCCTAACAATATTATTATCAGCTTGTTTCAGGATTTCTAATAAAATTCACTGATCCTTGCCTATTTACTTTCAATACATGAAATTAGTTAACGTTCCAATTTCTCTACAACAAGCCATTATGAATATTTTGCAGCAAAAACTGCAACAAGCAAACTTATATCTCAACCGTGATTTTCCTGAACCTACAATAAACTACCGCCAGAGGGGAACTACTGCGGGCAGTGCCTATATAAAAAATTGGGAAATCCGCCTTAATCCAGTATTATTGATTGAAAATCAACAAACTTTTATTGATGAAGTTGTGCCTCACGAATTAGCTCATCTATTGGTTTATCGCTACTTTGGGAAAGTGCCTCCACATGGAAAACAGTGGCGTTGGATGATGGAAAAAGTACTGAACGTTCCAGCTAACCGTACACACAAATTTAAAATCGACTCAGTACGTAGTCAAACTTTTACTTATTACTGTAGTTGCCAACAACATGAACTAACCCTACGACGCCATAATAAAATTCTGCGAGGAGAAAGTCATTATATCTGTCAAAAATGCGGAGAAAAGCTTATTGTTAAATCAATTGACTCTTTCAACCCTAATTTATAAAGATTGGTAGATTCACCTACTCTTGTTTCTTGCTGAATATTGTTTGCAAAATAGTTTAATTTTAATCATTACTTTATAAATGTTCTTTTAACTCGAATATATATAATAAAATAAAGTATCCATATACATGTATAAAACACAGTTCTAAAAAGCAAGAAAAGATAATTATAATCCAGTTTTATTTCATATATATAATGAGCCAATGCTAAATCGGTTATTAAAAATAATGAAGTAAAAACCAAAAGGATAATATAAAATAAAGGTATTCTTTTCTTTTTTCTAAAGAAAAGAACAGATGTATAAAGTGCAACTCCAAAAATAAGGTGCACATCCCTTTTATCAATGACAAATGGTTTTGCCTTAACCTCAGCATCTCCTCCTGTCTGACAGTTGGATACCGGGCAAAGCCGCTTGACGTGCCCCCTAATCACAACACAGCACACGGTATTTGACGCCTGATCCTGCGTCATTATGAATAAATTTAAACGTTACCCCACTGGTTTTGCGAAAACTGATAATTGATGACATGAACGGCCTATCGGCCTGATGAGAAACCTAAAGGTTAAGATGGCTTATTAAAGCCGAGTGGTTTTTTAGGAACATCAGGCGCGGGCATCCTTGCCTATAGTGACGCCGGATAGATTTAAGCAAGCCCAAAATTCATCAAAATGCGTGTTGCAACAACGAGGGTGACCATAGATTTAACCTTTCATATGGAAAAATAAAATGATACAGACCCTGATACGCAAAAACCCCCAGCTCTCGCTGAGGGTTTCTACTGTATTTAAAGCCTGGCAGTTCCCTACTCTCACATGGGGAGACCCCACACTACCATCGGCGCTACGGCGTTTCACTGCTGAGTTCGGCATGGGGTCAGGTGGGACCGCCGCGCTATCGCCGCCAGGCATATT